>JAGRPP010000017.1 GCA_019449415.1 Geothrix sp. | reverse complement strand
GGGGGCCTCGGCTCCTGGGAGGGCGGCATCGTCACGCTCGCCACCAATGGGGCGCGGCTCGCCCAGCCGCGCTATTGGAAGTTCCCGAACCTGAGCCCGGAGGAGCGCAAGGAGTTGAGGCTCCAGAACCCGCCCGCCCGGCCCGCCTACACGGACGAGGCGCTGGCCCATGTCCTTCGGACGGGGATCGATCCCGGTGGTCGGGAGCTGCATCCCATCATGCCCCGCTACTACCTGAAGGACCTGGACATGGCCCTTCTGATCAAGTATCTGCGCTCGCTCTCGGCCCAGCTGTCGCCGGGGGTGGATGCCACCACCATCCGCTTCGCCACGGTCATCACAGACGAGGTCAGCCCCGAAGACCAGCAGGCCATGCTCGTGCCCATGAACAACTACCTCGCCAGGCACAATGCCCAGCCCAGCGGGTTCGGCAACCGGATGTACCTGAACATCGGCGGTCAGGAAATGAGCGGGGCCTTTCGGAGCCTGTCGCTGTCCGTCTGGAGGCTGAAGGGGGCTCCGGAAACCTGGCGCGCGCAGCTGGAGGCCTACCTGGCCAAGGAGCCGGTCTTCGCCCTCCTGGGCGGAATCTCCTACCGGGACTGGAAACCCATCCATGCGTTCTGCGAAGCCCGCAAGCTCCCTTGCCTGCTGCCCCTCACGGACCTGCCGGTGGTCTCCGGCACCGATTGGTACACCCAGTATTTCTCCAAGGGCTACTACCAGGAAGGGCAGGCGGCGGCCCGGTATCTCCGAAGCCTCGAAGATGCCACCGCCACCCGGCGGATCATCCAGATCATCCAGGACGGACCCGAGGCGAGGGCCCTGGCCACCGGATTCCGGGAAACCTGGAACGAGTTGGGTCAGGGGGGGGTGACGGACATCCTCCTGGGCAGGGGAGAACCCGTCACACCTGGCGGCCTTCGGACCCTCCTCGAGAAGGAGCGGCCCACGGCGGTCCTCCTATGGACGGGGGCGGGCGCCTTTGAGGCGCTTGAGGGCTTGGCGGATTGGGCGGATCGCCCCGCTTCGGCCTTCATGTCCTCCCGCCTGCTCGGCGCCAAGGTGTACGCCCTTCCGGAGAGGGCGCGGACCTTCACTTGGTTCACCTATCCCTACCGGGCGCCCGAGGAGGAACCCCAGGTGTCCAAGTACGCGAATTCCCTTCTGGCGGGGCTGGCTACGCACCGGCCCGAAACCCGGATCTCCACCCGCACCTACGACCTGCTGCAGATCTTCCAGGCCGCCCTCATGGACATGGACCGGAACATCTACCGGGACAATTTCCTGGATCGGGTCAGCATGCAGCGGGACCAGGTCCTGCCTGACTATCTGCGCCTCAGCTTCGGTCCCGGTCAGCGCTATGCCTCCAAAGGTTGCTTCCTCATGCAGCTCAGCCCGGGCCCCGAACCTCGGCTCATCCGGAAGAGCGAATGGGTGATCCACTGAATTCCCCGTCTGCGGTATGCAGCTGCCACACCTCCTCGAGACGATCTGATTACCTGAAAGAGGACCACATGCGAGTGATCGGGTGCGCGTTGTCCAGGCTGCTTCCTCTGCTGATCCTGCTTGGGCTCGGCTGCCGGGAGGTCGTGGATGCCCCCAGTTCCCTGAGCTATGCCACGAACCCGGCGATCTATGTCGTGGGCACGGCCATCGCCGCGAATAGCCCGACCCACGCCGGGGGGGCCATCGACGCCTATGTGGTCAGTCCCGCCCTGCCAGCCGGGCTGAGTTTGGACGCGAAGACCGGCGTGATTTCGGGGACACCCACGGCGGTTGCGGCCTCCGCAAGCTATGCCGTCACGGGGACCAACAGCGCGGGCAGTGCCCAGGCGACGCTCACCATCTCCGTGAACGATCGGGCCGCCGCGATCACCATCGTCACCCAACCGGCCAATCAATCCATCCAGGTGGGACAGACGGCTACCTTCAATGTCATCGCCACGGGGACAGGTACGCTCAGCTACCAGTGGATGAAGGACAAGGTCGCCCTGGTTGGGGGGACCTCCGCCTCCTACACCACGCCGGCCGCAGTCCTGGCGGACAGCGGCAGCGCCTTCAGCGTCAAGATCACGGACAGCACCGGGGGGAGTCTCACCAGCGCCAGCGCGACCTTGACGGTTCTGGCGACCGGAGGGCCCGGCACCTTCATCGCGACCGGCAGCATGGCCACGGCGCGAGCTTCTCATACGGCCACACTGCTCGCCAACGGGAAGGTCCTGGTGGTGGGGGGATTCAACGGTTCCTCCATCGGCGGCTCGGAGCTCTTCGATCCCGCCTCCGGCACCTTCACTCCCACCGATCCCATCTCTCCGGTCCGCCAGTACCACACGGCCACGCTGCTCGCCAACGGCAAGGTCCTGGTTGCGGGCGGGTACAGCAATAATGCGGCCACGGCCAGCGCCGAGGTCTACGACCCCGCCACCGGTCTCTTCACCGCCACCGGAAATCTGGTCTCGGCGCGATCCGATCACTCGGCCACCCTGCTGCCGAATGGCAAGGTCCTGATCGTGGGCGGACGCAACCTGACCACCTACCTGAGTACGGCAGAGCTCTACGACCCGGTCGCCGGCACCTTCACGGCCACGGCCAATTCCCCTGTGGTGGCCCGGGCCACTCACACGGCCACGCTGCTCGGCAATGGGAAGGTCCTCCTCGCGGGAGGATTCAAGGCCAGCAACCTGGCCTCGGCCGAACTCTACGATCCAACGGCAGGTACTTTCACGGCCACGGGCAGCATGACTGCGCCGCGGGCGTACCACACGGCCACGCTGCTGGCGAATGGAAAGGTTCTCATCGTCGGTGGCGCCGCCACGGCCGTGACGGAACTGTACGATTCCAGCACGGGCACCTTTGCGGCCGCGGGCAGTCTGGTGACGATCCGGACCCGGTTCCACACAGCCGCGCTGCTGTCGACGGGGATGGTCCTGATTGCCGGGGGCGTGGGGGTCGGAACCCCCGAGCCTCTGCTGTCGTCGGCGGAGCTGTACAACCCCGCCACCGGGTTGTTCACCGCCACCGGGAGCATGACCGTGGCGCGGGAGACCCACGCGGCCACGCCCCTGTCGCCGTCGAGCGGCAAGGTGCTCGTCACCGGGGGCAGCGGGGCTGGATATCTCTCGAGCTCTGAAATTTACTACTGAGGCTCATCGGATAGCGATGTTTTCGCTAATGGTGGCTAGGCGTAGCTTTGCCACGAGGTAGGGGATTCTGACTCGATCGATACATGATTTCCCTCCCTTAAATGGGTAGAACTCCCCATACCTCGAATGAGTTCTTGGAGGACATTGGACTCTTGTTTGCGAGAATCCGTCTCAATCTCCTGTTGTTCTTTATTACAAGTAAGCCTTTGCATTGGTAAGGCCTATTTTTGTGTTTGTTTTTATGCAACCCGCATTCCACACGGAGGTGCACTATGCTCAGGAGGTTTCTGCATCTGCTGGCGTTCGCCGCCACACTGTTTTCGGGCTCCAGTCTCGAGTCCGGTGGGGCGGCGGATCAGCAGGGGCGCTCATCCATGCCGACCACTGCCGCCGGCGACCAGACCGCGGTGATGGAGCGGGCCATCCGTCGCCGCGCCCTGGCCAATGCCCGACAGGCTGCCGCCGAACGCGCCCGGCCTGCGCGAGAAGCGGCCAAAGCCCAGCGTGCCGCCAGTCGGGCGGTTCCAGCCACGGTGAAGGGCAGGGAGGCTCTGGCTCCGCCCCGGCTGGCCCCCGGCTTGGTGGCTCCTCCTGGGGTGATGAACCCCCTGGGCACCCCTGACTACATGGGTGGCGTCGTTCCCAACTACGCGAACTCCCCCATCATCCGCAAGTTCGTGGATACCCTCCCGGGGCTTGGACCCCAGAACGCCAACAATCTGGGGAACTTCCTCCCGGTGGCGATTCCGGATACCACCACCTTCCCGGGCTCCGACTTCTACAACATCGGCGTGGTGGACTACACCCAGCAACTGCACTCGGACCTTCCGGCCACACACCTGAGGGGCTACAAGGACCTGAATCCGGCAGCAGATGGCAAGGCCCACTATTTCGGGCCTTTTATTTTTGCCTTCAAGGACCGCCCCGTCCGGGCAAAGCTCAACAACCTGCTGCCGACCGGCGCCGCCGGGAACCTGCTCTTGCCGGTGGATACCTCCCTCATGGGATCGGGCGCCGGGCCGGGCGGGTCGACCTTCACGCAGAACCGGGCGCTCTTCCACCTGCACGGTGGTCTGAGCCCCTGGATCAGTGACGGAACTCCCCACCAGTGGGTCACGCCCGCCGGCGATCCCACGCCAAACAAGAAGGGCGTCTCCTTCCGCAATGTCCCCGACATGGTCGGGTCCCCGGTGCTGCCCAGCGAGAATCCCGGCGACGGCATCGCCACCTACTTCTACACCAACCAGCAGAGCGGCCGGATGATGTGGTACCACGACCACTCCTTCGGCCTCACGCGGTTGAATATCTATTCCGGTGAAGCCGCTGGCTACCTGATCGTGGATCCCACCGAGATCAAGCTCATCAACGACGGCATCCTTCCGAACCAGGGTGGCGGGGTCAACACCTATGGCATCCCGCTCGTGGTCCAGGACAAGACCTTCGTCCCGAACCTGACTGACCTCGCCAACCAGGATCCCACCTGGGACCTCGCCCACTGGGGCGGCACCGGCGACCTCTGGTTCCCCCATGTCTACATGCCGAACCAGAATCCGAGCGATCCTTCCGGTGCCAACGGCATGGGCCGGTGGGACTACGGTCCGTGGTTCTGGCCTCCGATTCCGTATGCCACCGATCCGAACGCCCCCACCCCCCAGTTCACCATTCCGTACGACCATCGTCCGATTCCCGGCGCGAACCCCGGCGATCCCGAGATCCCCGGCACTCCGAATCCATCGGCCGTGCCCGAAGCCTTCATGGACACGCCGCTGATCAACGGCACGCCCTATCCGAAGATGACCGTCGAGCCCAAGGCCTACCGGTTCCGGATCCTCAACGCGGCCAACGACCGCATGTTCGCCTTCTCCTTCTACACGGCGGATCCTGCGAACCCCACCGAAGTGGTCATGATCCCGGCGACGCCCGCAGAAGCGGCCCAGGGTCCCAAGGATGCCAACGGCGTTCCTCTCTGGCCCACGGACGGTCGCGACGGCGGCGTGGTGGACTTCCGCACCGCAGGTCCCGACATCATCCAGATCGGCAACGACAGCGGGTTCCTGCCCACGCCGGTGGTGCACAAGTCCCAGGCCACGACCTACAACTACAACCGACGCGACATCGTCGTGCTCGACATCGCCAACCACGGCCTCTTCCTCGGGCCCGCGGAACGGGCGGATGTGGTCGTGGATTTTTCCGCCTGGGCGGGGAAGACCCTGATCCTCTACAACGACATGCTGGCCCCCGTTCCGGCCTTTGATGTCCGCTACGACTACTTCACGGGTGATCCGGACCAGACCGCGACGGGTGGCGCACCGACCACCTTGCCGGGCTATGGCCCCAATACGCGCACCCTGATGCAGATCGAAGTCGCCAATACAGCACCGGCCGCACCTTTCGACCTGGCCGCCCTGAATGCGGCCTTCACCTCCACGCCGACTTCGAAGGGGGCCTTTGCAGCCTCCCAGCGCCCTCCCATCGTGCCGCAGAGCTTCTTCAACTCTGCCATGAACACCAACTACCCGAACGATCCCTACGCCACCATCCAGTCCTACGACTTGAGCTACACCAGGACGGAGAACGGTCAGCCCACGACCTCCCAGTTCATGGCCAAGGCCATCGCGGAGGAGTTCGAGCTCAATTACGGCCGCATGAACGCCACCCTCGGCTTCGAGCTGCCCTTCACCAACTTCAACAACCAGACCACCATTCCCCTGGGGTACTCCGAGCCCGCTTCCGAGATCCTGACGGACGGCACCACCCAGTTCTGGAAAGTCACCCACAACGGCGTGGACACGCATCCTGTTCACTTCCATCTGTTCGATGTCCAAATCATCAACCGAGTGGGCTGGGATGGCGCCGTCCGCTTCCCGGAGCCCAACGAACTGGGTTGGAAGGACACGGTCAAGATGAAGCCGCTGGAAGACATCGTCGTCGCCTTCCGGCCCATCTCTCCGCGGTTGCCCTTCTACCTTGGCAACAGCAAGCGCGTGATCGACCCCACCAAGGATGCCAACTCGATCATCACCGTGACCGACCTGGCGGCCGGATCTCCGAACCAAGGTAATTTGGGCAACCCGATCGATGTGGTCAACGATCCCAACACGGATTACGGCTGGGAATATGTATGGCACTGCCACATCCTGGGTCACGAAGAGAACGACTTCATGCGCCCCATCGTGCTGAATGTCGCCACCGCCGTGCCCGATGCGCCCACGGGCCTGACCGCCACTCTGGCGGGACCGGGCCGGGCCGACCTCGCCTGGACCGATGTCGCCACCAACGAGACTGGCTATTCGATCCAACGCCGGACCGGATCCGACCCCTTCGCCACCATCGCTACCGTCGTGCCTGACACGAACACCTACAGCGATCTCACCATCGCCCCCGGCAGCAGCTACGCCTACCAGGTGATCGCCTACAACCAGGCGGGTGACTCTGCCGCCTCCAACCTCGCGAACCTCGGCGCGGCCAGCGCGATCCAGGTCGCCGGCCAGGTGTTCACCTTCGACGGCACCAGCAACCTGCCCCTGGCCGGCGTGACGCTCACCTTCAGCAACGGCGGCGGCACGGCCACCACCGACGCGAAGGGAGCCTACTCCGCCTCGGTTCCCCTGAACTGGGCGGGGACGGTCACACCCAGCCTGGCGGGTTTCCTCTTCACGCCAGCTAGCCGCACTTATGCCGCGCTCACCGCCAACCAGGCCGACCAGAACTTCGTCGGCCGCAACGCCGCCGTGTCCATCACGGGTTCCGTGAAGGTAGGGGCGACAGCACTTGCCGGCGTCGTGCTCAATGCCAGCACGGGTGAAACGGCCACGACGGATGCCAGCGGGAATTACACCTTCACGCTGCCCAACCCGTACACGGGAACGATCACGCCCGTCCTGGCCAACTACAGCTTCACCCCAGCCTCCCGCACCTACACCGCCATCGGCGTGGACCAGGCCGCCCAGAACTATGCGGCCAGTGCCATCGTCACGATCGCCGGTCAAGTCACCCTCAATACGGTCGGCCTCCCGGGCGTCACCATGAGCTTCAGCACCGGCCAGACCGTCACGACCCTTGCAGACGGAACTTACAGCCTGACCTTGCCCGCGCCCTACACGGGCACTGTCACTCCCAGCAAGCCGGGTTACTTCATTGCCCCGATTTCCCAGGGCTACTCGGCCATCACGGCCAACCAGGTGGGCCAGAACTACACCGCCGTGGCCGCCGTGATGATCTACGGCATCGTCACCACCAATGCCGTGCCTGCCGTTCCACTGCCCGGCGTCACCCTGACCTTCAGCAATGGAGCAGGAACGGCCACCACCGACGCCAACGGCAGCTACACCCACTATGTTCCCTCCGGTTGGAGCGGTTCCATCACGCCATCTCTGGCGGGCTGGTCCTTCAATCCGCTGGTCAGGAACCTGACCAATGTCCTCTCCAGTCCCGCCGTGGGCCAGAACTTCTCTGCAGGAGTCGTCTACGCGATCTCCGGAGCCGTCACGACCAATGGAGCTCCCTTGGCCGGCGTGCGGGTGACTTTCAGCAACGCTGGAGGCTTCGTCCTCACGGCCGCTGATGGCACCTACACCTTCAGCCTCCGCTCCGGTTGGACGGGGACCATTACCCCCACGCTTGCCGGTTATCTGTTCACGCCCACCAGCGTCACGGTCTCCGCACCCCTCGCCGGGCCTCTGACTCAGAACTTCGCCACCCGCCAGACCATTTCCGGGCGGGCCCAGATCCGGGTCAACGGCGTGAATGTAGGTCTCCAGGGCGTGATCATCACCCTCAGCACGGGGGGCACGGTCACCACCGATGTGAACGGCAACTTCACCATCCAGGTTCCCACAGGATGGTCGGGAAGCCTGTCGGCCTCCGATGGCGGCGTGCATGTCTGGTCGCCTGCGACCTTCACTTATGGGAACCTCACCAGCAATATCACCGGACTGAGGTTCAATGGCGTGTGACTCGGGCCCTGCCGGGGGGTGACGCCCCCGCAGACCCTTCACACACCAGGCCATGCCAGCTTTAGG
The DNA here is from genome assembly GCA_019449415.1 of Geothrix sp. Taxonomy (GTDB): domain Bacteria; phylum Acidobacteriota; class Holophagae; order Holophagales; family Holophagaceae; genus Geothrix; species Geothrix oryzae. The sequence goes on along the minus strand of JAGRPP010000017.1, from coordinate 403,655 downwards.
GGAGGGAGCGATCCCTCCCCCTTTTTGTCCGGTGATGCAGTCGGACGCTTGATTCTGGGTGCTTTATCTCGAAGGAAGGATGGGGGCTGGGCAGATTCCGGCAATGTGCTGTGAAACGAATTCTTTGAATCTGCTAACCTGCTCCTCAACACCCCCACAGCTCCGGAGGACCCATGCCGCCCGGAAACATGCGTACCAAGGTACCCGCCAAGGTGATCGAGCGATCGACCGCCGAGGCCTGCATTTCCATCGCCCGGCGGGTACAGCAGGCCCACCACCTTTCGGGTGACGAGGCCGGCTCCACCGCCGCGAGCCAGATCGCGGAGGTCATCCGCCAGGAGCTGCTGCGCGAAAGCTAGGCGGGGAGGGGCTTCAGACCCGGAATGAATCCGGCCGCCAGGCCAGGATGCGCTTCTTGACGGCCTCTCCGCTCAGGTTCTGGTCGAGGACCTCCTGGACGCGATCCGCCAGTTCAGCGTCCGAGGCGAAGCGGAGGCCCACCATCTGCTTGACGGTGAGTTCGTGGATGCGGGCCTGCAGCCCCGGGGGGAGCAGGCGCTGCATCCTGAGGGTCTCCTCCAGGCGAATCAGCCGATCCTGCACCTTCAGCGCGTACCCGCGCACCTGCAGGGCCAACAGCAGGATGGCGATGGCCAGGACGGCCACCCAGGCGGCGTGGAGGCTCGGGAATTTGAAGAGATGCCGGATGGTCGTGACGACCGTGACCAGGAAGACCGGGATCAGGATGAAGTGCATGAGGGGATCGAAGCGACGGTGATTCGCATAGGTCTGGGGCGCGGACATGAGGTCTCCGGAGGAAGCCCCAGCTTACTCCAGGGGACCGCTCCGGTGCCGCTTGAGGTGCGAGGCCCGCTTCTTGGCGTCCAGCCGCCGCTCCTTCGAGGCCTTCGTAGGGCGGGTGGCGCGCCTCGGGATGGGCCGCACCAGGGCTGCCCGGATGGCGTCGGCGGCCTTCTCCCGGGCGTCCTCGAGATTCTTCAGCTGATCGCGGGTACGGTCGCTGACTACGATCCACAGGCCCTCCGCATCCAGCCGGTTGCGCTGGGAGGCCCGGAGCCGGAACAGCGCGTCCTCGGGCAGTCCCTCAATGGCGGCGAGGTCGATGCGCAGCTCCACCTTGGAAGACACCTTGTTCACATTCTGCCCGCCGGCGCCGCCGGCACGCACCGCCTTGAAGCGGATCGCGTCGCCGGGAACGCGGACGGAGGCGGTGACTTGGATGGGATCGGCCATGAAGCGATCCTAACGCCCCTTTCAGCGCATCGCCTCCATGGGGCTGAGGCGCATGGCGCGGAAGGCGGGGTAGAGGCCGAATACCAGGGCCAGGGCCAGGGCCACGATCCAGGCGGTGATCAGGCCGATGGGGTTCACCACCAGGCCGTAGGGGAAGTTGGCGGAAAGCGCCTGGCAGAGCAGGCCGCCGGAGAGGGTCCCGAGCAGGGCGCCGATGGCGGCCAGCACCACGGCCTCCAGGAGGAACTGGATGAAGATCTCGTGATCAGAGGCCCCCAGGGCCTTGCGGAGGCCGATCTCGAAGCGGCGGTCGCTGAAGCTGATGAGCATCACCGACAGCACCCCCACGCCGCCCACCAGGAGGACCGTCCCGGCCAGGCTCAGCAGCACCACCTGCCAGCCATGCATCTGCTCCAGGAAGTTCTGGTAGGCCTTGGCGGCCTCGGCGTCCAGGTCCACGATCTCCGCGTCCTCGATGCCGTGGTGCGCCTGGCGGACCCGGCCCAGCAGCATGGCGGAGACCTCCCCCATGTCCTCGGTGCGGCGCAGTTTCACGGTGACCTGGGCCAGCTTGTGGGCCGGGTCCATGCGATCCATGTAGGTCTCGAGGGGAATCAGGATGCCGTTGGCATCGGTGTAGTTCTCCTCGTTGAAGATCTGGCCCGGAGCCTGTACGCCCACGATGCGGAACGGCACGCCCTCCACCACCAGGTCGCGGCCCACGGGATCCCCGCCGCCGAAGAGCTTGGAGGCAAGCGTGGCGCCCACCACGGCCACGGTGGACCGGCGGCGCTGGTCGTCCTCGGTGAGGCCACGGCCGAGGCCGATGGGGCGGTTCATCCAGGCGGCGTAGTCCGGGGAGACGCCCGTGACGAAGATGCGTTCCGTGTCTCCGGTGATGCGCACGGACGAGGTGCGCTGGGCCCGGGGCAGGAAGGCCAGCACCTTGGGGTGCGGGGTCGTGAGGCGGGGGACATCCTCGTAGCGCAGCCCCGGGCTCATGTTGAAGCGCTTGCGCTCTTCTCCGGTCTCGGGAGTCTTCTGGGTGATGCGCACGGTCCCGTCCCAGCTCATGCCGGCGAAACCCGTGCTGATCTTGTCCATGATGCCGTCCAGTACGGAGGTCATCACCACCAGGGCGAAGACGCCGAGCATGAGCAGGGTCAGGGTGAGCAGGCTGCGGACTTTGTGGGCCCAGAGCTCCACCAGGCCCGTGCGGACCACCTCCCAGAACATGCCCGCGCTGAAGCCGCGGGTGCGCGTCGCCGGGGCGGGCGCCTCGCCATCCAGCAGGGAAGGGCCGGGAGAACGGAGGATGAAGGTCTCGTCACTCATAACGGAGGGCCTCCATGGGGGACAGCCGCGAGGCCTTCCAGGCAGGGTAGAGCGCGAACAGGAAGCCGAAGACGGCCGCCAGCCCGTAGGCCCAGAGGAAGCTGGCCGGGGTCATGTAGAGCGGGATCCCGATGCTCTTGGTGATGACCCAGGAGAAGCCGACGCCGAGCACCAGGCCGGCCAGCCCGCCCAGGGCGGTGAGCAGCAGGGCCTCGGTCATGAAGCCCTTGAAGATCTCGCGGCCTGAGGCCCCGATGGCCATCTTCACGCCCACTTCGCGCACGCGCTCCTTGAGGCCGGCCATCTGGATGTTCACATTGACGATGCCGCCGCCGATCAGGGCCAGCACGCCCGAGAGCATGAAGATGATGTCGTAGACGCTCTCCTGGCTGTCGCGGCGCCGGATGCGGGCGGCCACATCGTCCAGGCGGAAGTCCTCCTGGAGGCGGTGGTTGGCCTTCACCAGATTGGAGAGCTGCTTGGAGAAGGCGCCCATGACATTGAGGTCGGGGATGCGGAAGGTGACCCGGTCCACGCGGCGATAGGCGTCTCCGTTCATGCGGCGCTGCACCAGATTGGCGGGGACGGCGATGATGCGGTTCCGCCACCAGAACTGGTTGCGCTGGTTCTCACGGAAGCGGAAGACGCGCTCCCGGAAGGTGCCGATGACGGTGACGGGAATGTCTCCGATGCGCAGGGTCTGTCCCAGGGCATCGCCCTTGGGGAAGAAGATGTTGGCGGCCTCGGTGCCGAGGATGACGACCGGGGCGCCCACTTCCATCTCGGCATTGGAAAAGCCGCGCCCCTGGGCCACCTCGTAGCCATTGGTCGGAACGAAGTCGCCGGCGATGCCGCTGATCTGCCGGTCCTGGTCCGCATAGGCCGAGACCACCCGCGAGCGGGCGTTCTTCTGCCGGCTCACCCCCTGGATGGCGTCGGCTTTCAGGGCTTCGCCGCCGATGGCGTCCGCGTCGCGCAGCCCCAGGTTGGCTTGCTGCATTGCCGTGGGGCGCCCATCGCGCACGGCCGCCTTGGGTTGGACATTCAGTTTGTCGAGGCCGCCCATTTTGATGTACATCTGGTCGGCGCGCTTGCGCTGGCTGTCGGAGATGGAGAAGCCGCCCAGTACCGAGGCCACGCCCAGCAGCACGCCCAGGGCCTGGAGGATCGAGCGGCCGAGGTTTTCCCGGATCTCGACCCAGGCCCCGAGCAGCCGCTCGCGGAAGGCGCCGGTGGTCGCCATCTAGGCCACTCCCTCGGCCTGGGCGATCAGTCCGTCCCGGATCTCCACGCGGCGTTCGGCCTGGGCGGCGATGGAGGGGTCATGGGTAACGAGCAGCAGCGTGTTCCCCTGTCGGTGAAGCTCCCGGAAGAGATCGAGCACTTCCGCGCCGGTCCTCGAATCCAGCGCGCCCGTGGGTTCGTCCGCCAGCAGGAGGGCGGGTTCGTTGGCCAGGGCGCGGGCCACGGCCACGCGCTGCTTCTGCCCGCCGGAGAGGGTGCCCGGCAGCTTGTCGGCCTTGTCGGCGATGCCCACTTTCTCGAGCAGTGCGAGGGCCCGCTCCCGGCGCTCCTTGCGGCCCACGCCGGCGTAGAGCATGGGGAGTTCCACATTGCGGGCGATGCTCGCCTTGGGCAGCAGGTTGTAGCTCTGGAAGACGAAGCCGACCTTCTCGTTGCGGATCCGGGCCAGCTCGCCGCCGGAGAGCCCCTGGACCTGGCGGCCATCCAGGGTGTAGCTGCCGTCGGTGGGCAGGTCCAGGCAGCCCAGGATGGCCATGAGGGTGGATTTGCCCGAGCCCGAGGGGCCGATGAGGGCCACGAACTCGCCCTTCTCCACGGTGAGGTCGATGCCGCGCAGGGCGTGCACCGCCGTGCCGTTGGCGCCGTAGACCTTGGTGAGACCTTTTGTCTGGATGATCGTGGACATGCGATTCCTCAGTGGAGCAGGGTCCCGAGGGAGGCGGAGGCCGACCGAAGGGCGGGGGTGCGGGGGGACATCGCGAGCGAAGGTCGCAGGCGGTCCCCCCGCGGAGCATCAGTTGTTTTCATCGTCCTTCTCGACCTTCTTCTTGCTGGGATCCTCGAGGCTCACCTGGTCGTTGGCCTTGAGGCCCGAGAGGATCTCCACGCGTTCGAGGGTGGCGATGCCGGCCTTCACGGGCACCACCTCGAAGTAGTCCTTCCAGTGATCAGAGAGCCAGATGAACTTGCCGCGGCCGCTGAGACCTTCCTTGGCCTTGGCGAGATCCTGGGGCGAGAGGTTCTCCTTCAGGCGGTAGACCACGGTCTGGCCGTCCCGGCGCTGCAGAGCCTCGAGCGGCACGCTCACGGCCTTGTCGCGCTTCTCGCCGAGGATCTCCACATTGGCGCTCATGCCGGTCTTGAAGGCCTCGGTCAGCTCATCCAGAGCCACCTCGACCTTGAAGACCTTGATCTTCTCCACCAGATCCGCGGCCGGGGCCACGAAGCGCACCTTGCCGGTGAAGGCCCGCTGGGGATAGGCGTCCAGCGTGATGCGGACGGGCTGGCCCACCTTCACTTTGGCGATGTCCACCTCGTTGAGGTTCACCTTCACGATGAGCGAGCCCAGGTCCGCCACGGTGAACACCACAGTCCCCGCATTGAAGGAGCTGACGCCGGAGGTGATGGTGTCGCCCAGCTCCACGCCCTTCTTGATGACCACGCCGTTCATGGGGGCCGTGACCCGGGCCTTCTGGGTGGAGGCGTTGCCGCTGATGGGGATGCCCCGATCTTCCACAATCTGATAGCGGGTCTGGGCGCTCTTGTAGGTCTCCTCCGCGAGGTCCCGCGTGGTGCGGGCGGACCGGAAGACCTGATCCGAGATGAGGCCTTCCTTGAAGAGGGCCGATTGCTGGGCGAAATCGCGCTCCGCATTCTTGAAGCTCACCCGGGCCTGGGAGACGCTGCCCTGCACATCGGACAGGGTCTGGGCCTGGTTCACATCGGGCTCGACCTCTGCCAGCACCTCGCCCGCCTTCACGGTGGCGCCCTCGCGGACCTTCAGGCCCACGATGCGGCCCGACACGGTCGATTTCACATCCACTTTGGTGAGGGGGTCCACCATGCCGACCTCGCGGACGCTCACCTGGAGATCCTCGGCCTGGACCTTCCCCAACCGGAACGGGGTGCTCGCCTCGGCCTTCTTGCCCTTGCCGTCGCTGCCCTTGAGGGTGAAGAACATGCCGGCCGCCAAGGCGGCTCCGGCCACGGTGATGATGACCCATCGCTTCTGCATGGAACCCCCAGATGGGAAAGACGCCGGACCTGCCGGGATGATGGAATGCCTACGGCCCAGAGTCTGGGGCCGTTTAGGGGGTGCCCAGGGCGGTCTTCGGCGGGCTGTCGGAGGGCGCCGGTCAGCGGTCGGGACCTCCGGGGAAAGGTCCGTGTGGTGTCTCGCCACGCGGGATGTGGCAATGATCCACAAAATGCCCGTTAAACCTTATTTAACTTCTATTTAATACGGTGCTTACAAAATGGCATGAGGGCGGCATGAAGGATCGCGGGACGATTCCCCATCGCGGCCCGGCCGCATCGGAGCACACCATGTTCAACACCTCGAAGCGCGTGGCTCTCATCGTGGCGGCCGGCCTCATCGGCGCCTCCCTCATGGCCCAGGCTCCCACCCTCCCGCCGACGGGCCAGCAGGTGGAGCGGAAGGGCGAACGCATCGAGCGCCGAGGCGAGGCCCAGGAGCGCAAGGGCGAACGGCAGGAGCGGCGCGGTGAGCGGAACGAGCGCCGGGGCGAGCGCAAGGAACGGCAGGGTGCCCGCATGGAGAAGAAGGGGGAGACCCTCGAGGCCCAGGGCAGGGTGAAGGCCGGCGAGGCCCTCGAGCGGAAGGGCGAACGCCGTGAAACCGTGGGCGCCGCCCAGGAAGCCAAGGGCGCGCGGCAGCAGGTCCGCGGCGAACGGAACCAGCGGCAGGGCGAGCGCAAGGAGCGCCGGGGCGAGCGAGTGCAGCGCAAGGGCGAGGCCCTGGAGGCCAAGGGCAAGTAGCTTTTCCATCCCTCACGAAAGCGGCCCCCGGGATGGGGGCCGCTTTCATAAGCCGGGAAGCGGACTATCGCACGGTCTCGCGGGCGATCATCAGCTCCTCGTTGGTGGGAACCACCGTGACGACCACGCGGGAGTCCGGGGTGCTGATGATCCGTTCACCGGTGCCGTGCTCGTTGGCCTCGGGATCGAGCTTCACGCCCAGGAAGCCGAGCTTGCTGCAGACCTTGGCGCGGACATAGGTGCTGTGGGTGCCGATGCCGGCCGTGAAGGTGATGGCATCCACGCCATCCAGGACGGTGGCGTAGGATCCGATGAACTGGCGCACATTGTAGGTCAGGAGGTCGCGGGCCAGGCGGGCGCGGTCATTGCCACTCTCGGCGGCCAGCTCGATCTCCCGGAAGTCGGAGGACACGCCGGAAATGCCCAGAAGCCCCGATTTCTTGTTCAGCAGGTCGGTGATGGCGGAGTAGTCCAGGTGCTCGTATTCCATGAGCATTTCCACCACGCTGGGATCGATGGTGCCGCAGCGGGTGCCCATGATGACCCCCTGGAGCGGCGTCATGCCCATGCTGGTGTCCACGCTCTTGCCGTGGTCCACGGCGCAGATGCTGGTGCCGTTGCCGATGTGGCAGGTGATGATCTTCAGGGCCCGGAGGGGGCGGCAGAGCAGGATGGCGGTGCGGGCCGCCACGAAGGCGTGGCTGGTGCCATGGAAGCCGTAGCGGCGGATGCCGTACTTCTGGCTCAGCTCGTAGGGGATGCCGTAGGTGCGCGCGTGGTCCGGGATGTTGTGGTGGAAGGCCGTGTCGAAGACCGCCACATGGGGCACATCCGGGAAGGTCTCCTTGGCCACCCGGATGCCCAGGGCGTTCGCGGGGTTGTGGAGCGGGGCGTACATCGCGAAGGCCTCGATGTCGTGCAGCACCTCGTCGGTCACCAGCACGGAGTCGCCGTACTTGGGACCGCCGTGCACCACCCGGTGGCCCACGGCGTGGACGGGCGTGTCGTGCAACACGCCGGCATGGAGGCGCTCCAGGATGGCCTCCAGGGCCTCCCGGTGGGTCGGCAGGGCCAGGGTCTCCTTCCGCTTCTCCCCGTCGATGGTGCAGGCGAGGATGGCGTCATTGAGGCCGATGCGCTCGGCCATGCCTTCGGCGATGGAGACTTCCTTCCCCATGTCGAACAGGTTGAATTTCAGACTCGACGAGCCGGCATTCAGAACGAGAACGAACACGGTATCCCCCATAGTCGGACCAGTCTACCGGTCTGACCATGTGACCAGAGCCGCATTGTCGATGAACCGGTCGTCATGAAAGCCGGAAGCGGTGGGTGAGGGTCTGCAGCTGCTGGGCGAGGTTGGCCAGCTCCTCGGTGGTCCGGGCCGTCTCCTGGACCGTCGCCGACAGCTCCGTGGCGGCGGAGGCATTGCGCTCCACCATCTGGGTGGCGGATCCCATGGCCTGCACCACCTCCTCGCTGGCCCGGCCCTGCTCATCCATGGCGCTGGCGATCTCCTTCAGCTGGCCCGCGTTGTCCCGCACATTCCCTTCGATGCGTTCCAGGCTCCGGGCGGCTTCCTTCACGGAGGCGGCGCCGTGCCCGACGCGCTCGCTGCTCTCCTGGATGAGGGCCGTGATCTCCTTGGCGGCGGCGCCGCTGCGCTCAGCCAGCTTCCGCACTTCCTCGGCCACCACGGCGAAGCCCTTGCCCATGGTCCCGGCTTTGGCCGCCTCGATGGCCGCGTTCAGGGAGAGCAGGTTCGTCTGGCGGGCGATGTCGGTGATGACGGTGGTGATCCGGCTGACCTTCGAGGAACTCTCCTCGATGGCCTCCATGGCCTTGCCGGTCTCCTGGACCGAGGTCAGGCCGAGGCGCCCCGCCTCCTGGGACCGGGAGGCCAGCTCCTCGGCGCGCTGGGTGCTCTGCTTGACCTGCTGGATGTTGGCGTTCATCTGCTCGAGGGCGGCGGAGGATCGCTCCATGGCCAGCCGCTCCTGTTCCGTGCTGCGCCGGAGCTCCTCGGTGGTGCGGTTCACCTGCTCGGTGGTGGCGGCCAGTTCCGTCGCGCTCGAGGCCGTCCCCTCGGCCGATTGGGCGATGGCCTGGATGTCGCGACGGAGGCCCTCGATGACATGGCGGAGCCCCGAGGCCACCTGGGCAAGTTCATCCTTGCCCGCGACCTGGGGCAGCTGGGTGAGATCCCCCTTGGCGAGACCGTCCATGACCGTCTCGATGGTCTGGGCCTTCTGGCCCACCTGGGATCCGATGGTGCGGCTCATGAAGGCGCCGATGAGGATGGCGGCGGCGCTGACGCCCAGAATCCAGGCTTTCCCGAGGGTGGAATGGCGGGCGTCCTCCTTGATGCCGACCTCCGCGGCCACTTCCGAAGCCTTCTGGAGCTTGAGCATCCGGTCCCGGGAGGTGCGCATGATGTCCACATTGCCTTCCAGCAGGCTGGAAACGGTCTTGGGGTTCCGATCCGCGCGGGCCTGGGCCAGCAGGGCCGGGAAGGCCGCGTCGTACTTCTTGAAGGCCTGGACGGCTTCATCGAGGAGCGCGCGTTCATCACCGGACCAGGAGAGGGTCTGAAGCGTGGCCATGTCCTTCTGGAGGGTGTCCGAATATTCCTTCAGCTTGCCTTCGCGGAGCGTGATGTAGTCGGCGTCGGCGGCCCCGCCGATCATGCTGGTGTGGAGCGTCCTGAAGAGGTTCATGCCGTTCAGGACCCGGGAGAGGGTGGCGGTCTTCACCAGCTGGGTGGCCACATCCCGCTGCCCGGCCTGTAGCTCGTCCACGGTGAACCATCCGAGGCCGCCCACCAGGGCCAAGGCGAGGATCTGGATGCCGAGGAGAAGGTTGAATTTTCCCCGCATTTTCAGGCTGTCTGTGATTTTTCCGATGCCCATGACCCACCTCGATGCTTCTTTATCGGGCGGGTCGCGCGTCCGGTTGAATCAGGGCATGGCGATTTCAGGCTGAGAAAAGGCCCGACTCCAGAGAGCTGGGATCCGGCCAGGGAGCCTCCAGCGCTGCCTCGGCGGCAGCCAGGAGCTCAGCTTCCAGTCGGGTGGCGAGATCGGGTTCGGGAATCCAGCATTGCTGGTTCAGCCAGGCCACGAAGCGGGGCAGGGGATCCTTGGCTTCCCACTCCGCCAGGAGCTGCGGATCCACATAGCGCTGATCGTCATGCTCGGCGTGTCCCTTCATGCGGAAGGTCTCGCAGACGAGGAAGACCGGGCCGTCGCCCTCCAGGCAACGCTGCCGGGCCTGAACGGCGGCCTCGTAGACTGCGGAGGCGTCGTTGCCGTCCACGGTGAGGGTGAAGGCGCCCTGGGCGCGCAGCGACATGCCGCCGGCCATCTGGCGGTCGGGGGGCGTGGAAAAGGCGTAGCCATTGGCTTCACCCACCACGATCAGGGGCAGCTTCTGCACCACGGCGAAATTGAGCCCCTCGTAGAAGGCGCCGGTGGAGCTGCCGCCGTCGCCGATCCAGGTCATGGCCACGCGCCGCTCGCCCTTCTGCCGGAAGGACAGCGCCACGCCCGCCATCACGGGGATGAGGGCCCCGAGCATGGAGGTGGGGGCGATGATCCCCCGCGCCACCGAGCCGAAATGGTTGTTGTGCTCGCGGCCGCCCGAAGGGCTGGTGGCGCGGCCCAGGTACTGCAGGAAGATCTCCTCCGGCGTCACGCCGCGGACGAACATGGAGCCCAGGTTGCGGATCATCGGGGCGATGACATCATCCGGGCCCAGGGCCATGGCCGTGGCGCAGGCCGTGGCTTCCTGGCCCAGGCTGCGGTAGACGCTCCCGAGGGTCTGGCCCTGGCGGAAGAGTTTCACCAGGCGCTCCTCCGTGAGCCGGGTGAGCAGCATGGCCTCGTGAAGGCGCAGGGCGGTGTCGCGGTCCATGAGGGTAGGATAAACGCATGCTCACCCTCCGTCCCGCCGTTCCCGCCGACGCCCCGCTGATCCTCCAGTACATCCGCGAACTGGCGGCGTACGAGCGGGAACCGGAGGCGGCTGTGGCCACGGAGGCCGACCTCCATCGCTGGGCCTTCTCGGAACATCCCCTGGTGAAGGTGACCATGGCCGAGTGGGCCGGCGAGCCCGTCGGATTCGCCCTCTGGTTCCTGAACTTCAGCACCTGGGAGGGCAAGCCCGGCATCTACCTCGAGGATCTGTTCGTGCGCCCGGCCTTCCGGGGCAAGGGCATCGGCAAGGCCCTGCTGCAGCACCTCGCGGCCCTGGCGGTGAAGGAGGGCTGGACGCGCTTCGTCTGGCAGGTGCTGGACTGGAACACGCCGGCCATCGAGTTCTACGAAGCCCATGGAGCCAAAGTCATGCGGCCCTGGCTCACCTGCCGGGTCGAGGGCGAGGCCCTCGCCAGGCTGGCCGAAGGCGCCGGCTGATGTGGGAACCCCTGCTGCGTCTGAAGGCGGCCCTGGGCCCCGAGGCGGAGCTGGTGGTCGTGGGGGGCGCCGTCCGGGATGAGCTGCTGGGGCGCCCCCATGCCGACTGGGACCTGGCGACGAAGTTGCTGCCCCGGGCCGTGATGACGCGGGCCCAGGCCGCAGGCCTTCGGGCCATCCCTACTGGTCTGCAGCACGGCACGGTGACGGTGCTGCTGGAGGACCGGCCCGTCGAGATCACGACTTTCCGCAGCGACGGCGACTATCTGGACGGGCGCCATCCGGATTCGGTGCGGCTGGGCGTCACCTTGAACGAGGATCTCTCCCGGCGCGATTTCACCATCAACGCCATGGCCCTTCCCGTGGGGGGCGGCGATCTGGTCGATCCCTTCGGCGGCCAGCGGGATCTCGAGGCTCGGATCATCCGGGCCGTGGGCGCGCCCCTGCAACGGTTCGCGGAGGACGGCCTGCGCACGCTGCGGGCCTGCCGCTTCGCCGCCCAGCTGGGCTTCGAGGTGGAGGTCGCCACCCTCGAAGCCATTTCCGAACGGCTGGCCGTGGCCCGAAAGGTCTCCGTGGAGCGGGTCTGCACGGAGCTCACCAAGCTGCTCGGCGGCGCGGAACCCCATCGCGGGCTGGACCTCCTGGCCCGGACGGGGCTGCTGGACCTCTGGCTGCCCGAGCTCCGGCCCATGCTTGGGTGCGGTCAGAACCGCCATCACCGCTTCGATGTGTGGACCCACACCCTGGAGACGGTCCGCCTGGTGCCGGCGGAACCCGGACTGCGCTGGGCGGCCCTGCTGCACGATGTCGGCAAGCCCGGCGCGCGCGCGCTCGGGCCGGACGGCGAGATCCACTTCCATGATCACGAGCGCCAGTCGCTGGAGATCGCAGCGAGGATCCTGGGGCGCCTGAAGGCCGCCCAGGCATTGCAGAAGGATGTGCTCGCCCTGGTGCGGCATCACGGCGCCCATCCCCTGGCGGAATGGAGCGATGCGGCCTGCCGGCGCTTCCTGCGGCGCCTGTCGGAGGATGGCCTCGACCTGGCGCGCTGGGCGGCCTTCCGCCTGGCCGATCAACGCGCCAAGGGGATGGACCTGGCGACCCGGGAGCTAGACCACGCGGCCATCTTGAGCCGCCTGGAGGCGCTGGCCGCGGCTTTGCCGCCCCTGTCCGTGAAGGCGCTCGCCCTGGACGGCGCGGCTCTCATGCGCCTGGCGGGCCGGGGGGGCGGCCCTTGGCTGGGAGAGCTTCAGCGGCAGCTGCTCGAGGCCGTCGTCGAAGAGCCCGCCCTCAACACGGCCGAAGCTTTGGCGGAGCTGGCGAAACAGAAGCTCTAAGCCGCCGGATTCAGCTCCGCTCGATCAGCACCACGGCCTGGGCGGCCAGGCCCTCGCCCCGGCCGGTGAAGCCCAGCTTCTCCGTCGTGGTGGCCTTCACATTCAGGGCCTCGACGGCAAGGCCGAGCAGCGGCGCGATGCGCCCGCGCATGCGCTCACGGTGGGGGCCGATCTTGGGGCGTTCGCCGATGAGGCAGACATCGGCGTTCACGACGCGCCAGCCGCGTTCGGAGAGATCCCCCATCACGCGCCGGAGCAGCTGGGCGGAGTCCGCACCCCGGTAGGCGGGATCGGTATCAGGGAAGTGCTGGCCGATGTCGCCGAGGCCCGCCGCTCCGAGCAGGGCATCCATCAGCGCATGGACCATCACATCCGCGTCGCTGTGTCCCGCGAGGCCGCGGTCATGGGGAACTTCGCAGCCCATGAGCACCAGGGGGCGCCCGTCTTCCGGGGCGGCGAAGCGGTGGACATCGAAACCCTGGCCGATCCGGAGGCCGGTCATGCGGGCCCCGCACCCAGGTTGCGGTGCTCGCCCGTGGATTGTTCGGAGATCTTGATCGCGCCGGTGATCGGGTGGTCGGGAAGCAGAATGATGACCTCGGTGCCCATGCCTTCCTCGCTGACGAACTCCAGGGTACCGCCATGCTCCTCGACGATCTTCTTCACGGTGGCCATGCCGAGTCCCGTCCCCTTCTTCTTCCCGTAGCTGAAGAAGGGCTCGAAGATCCGCTTGATCACACGCTTGGGGATGCCCTTGCCCCGATCACGCACGCGGATCTGGACACCGCCGGTGACCTGGGTCCAGGACACCAGCACCTCGCCCGTCATGTCGGTGGTGGCATCCAGCGCATTGGCCAGCAGGTTCTCCATCACCCGAGTGAAGCGGCTGGGATCGAGCTTGATCAGGCAGGGCAGGCCTTCCGCGCGGAGGGCCACGCCCATCTCGGCGGCCCGCGACATCATCGGCTCGACGATCCCCTCGAAGAAGGGCAGCAGGTCCACCGTTTCCCGGTTGGGTTCCCGGATTTTCGCGAAGTCCAGCACATCCTGGCTGAGGTGGGTGAGGCGGTCCACGCACTCCAGGATCTTCCGGCAGTGGTGGCGGACTTTGGTGTCGTCGGTGGAGAGATCCAGGAGATCCGCATGTCCACGCAGCACGAACAGGCCATTCTTGAAGTCGTGGACGATGGAGCTGGCCACCTGCCCGACGGTCGCCAGCACATGGCTCCGCAGGTTCTCCTCGGAGAGCCGGGTGCGCTCGATGGCGATGGCGCAGAGCGAGACGATGGCCTCGAAGGTCTCCCGGTCCGGCGGTTCGGTAATGGGGCGGCGGCTGTCGAGGTAGGCCACGCCGATGCGCTTGCCCTGGAGCACCAGCGGCAGGCAGAGGATGGTCTTCAACTCCAGCCGCTGGATGGAGTGCTGGCTGAGCAGGAACTGGTCCTCGGCGACATTCAGGATCCAGACCGGGTCGCCCGTCTCGAAGACCTTGTGGACGCTCGACATGGACAGCTGGATGTGGCCTTCCAGCTCCTGGCCCAGGTTGCGCTGCACGCGGCTGGTCAGCTCACCGTTCTCGAGGAGCATGAGGAAGCCGCGATCCGTGCCGGAAATGGAGAGCAGGCGATCCAGGGACTGCTCCAGCAGGTCCTCGAGGTCAATCTCCTGGGCCAGGAGCTGGGCCGTCTCGAGAATGGCCTGGAGATGGAGCTCGGAACTGGTCTGGTCTGTCCGCATCAGGGTCAGGGTGTAGGCCCCGTCCGCCAGGCGCAGGGGCGTCCCCGGTTCCCAGGTCACGCGCCCCAGCTGCTGATCCTTGTAGAAGCTGCCGTGGGTGGTCTGGAGGTCCTCGGCCCACCAGGCATCGTCCTTCAGCTCCAGCCGCAGGTGGTTCCGGCTGATCATGTTGTCGGACAGCACCACATCGCAGAGGCTCTGGCGCCCGAGGGTAACGGAACGGGTGAGCGGCACGGTGCGCTCAAACCCATGGCGGTCTCGAATCAGGAGCTGGTAGCGCTGGGCCACGGCATCTCCCGGGCGGGGGTCAGGGGGGAGGGGCGATTGGAAATTCGGCTGCGAACCCAAGATTATCCGGCCATCGGCTGGACACAAGTGGAAGTCCCGTGAGGGAATAGAGGTCATGCACCGGCACCCCGACCTCGATCCCTCCACCGGCCAGGAGGACCCCATTGAATACTCGCTGCGGCCGCAGCGACTTCAGGAATATATCGGCCAAGCTAAGGTAAAAGTCAGGTTGGAGATCGCGCTGCAGGCCGCGAAGAAGCGCGGGGATGTCCTCGACCATGTGCTGTTGTTTGGCCCTCCGGGCCTGGGGAAGACCACCCTGGCCCATGTGCTGGCCAACGAGATGGGCGCGTCCTGCAAGGTGATCCAGGCCCCGGCGCTGGAGAAGAAGGGCGACCTGGCCGCCATCCTCACCAACCTGGAGGCCGGCGAGTTCCTCTTCATCGACGAGATCCACCGGCTGTCCGCCCCCATCGAGGAGATGCTCTACGCGGCCATGGAGGATCGCAAGCTGGACATCCTCATCGGGCAGGGCCCCAGCGCCCAGACCCTGAAGGTGGACCTCCGGCCCTTCACGATGGTGGGGGCCACCACCCGGGCCGGGTTGATCTCAAAGCCCCTGCACGACCGCTTCGGCATGGTGCACCGCCTCGAGTTCTACACCCGCGCGGATCTGGCCATCATCGCCCGCCGGTCGGCGGACCTGCTGGGCATCCACCTCGCCACCGAAGGATCCGAGGCCATCGCCCGCCGCAGCCGGGGGACGCCCCGCATCTGCAACCGCCTGCTGCGGCGCTGCCGGGACTACGCGGAAGTGAAGGGGGACGGCACCATCACCGCCGCCGCCGCGGAGGCCTGCCTGAAGCTACACGAGGTGGACGATCTGGGCCTCGACGCCCTGGACCGGGACTACCTCCAGGCCCTGTGCCACAAGCACCGGGGTGGGCCGGTGGGCCTGCGGACGCTGGCTGCGGCCCTGGGCGAGGACGATGGCGCGCTGGAGGACCTGGTGGAGCCCTACCTCATGCAGGTGGGGTTCCTGGATCGCACCCCCCAGGGTCGGAAGGCCACGGATGCAGCCTATGCCTACCTCGGCGTGAACTCTGACCCGGGGCCCCTCTTCCGCTGATCCACGGCTGCAGATCAGTACTTGCTCTCGAGCTTCTTGAGGTCCTTGTCCCCGGGCTTGGAGAGGGGCAGCACGCCGCCCTTGGCCGCGCCGTTCACGCCGCTGCCGGTGTTGGCATCCAGGTTCCGCGTCTGATCCTTGCGGATGCAGACGCCCTGGAGGGTGCCTCCCTCGTCGACGACGAGGGAGCCCACTTCCACATCGCCTTCGACGAAGCCGGTGCCGTGGATCTCCAGGCAATCCGTGATCTTCATGGTGCCTTCCGCGCGGCCCGTCACCACCAGGTGCTTCGCGAAGATGGTGCCCTTCACCAGGCCGTTGGGGGCGATGGACACTTCGCCGGTGGAGTGGATGATCCCGTCCACGACCCCTTCGATGCGGAGGCTGTGGGCGCCGGTATGGATCTCGCCGGTCAGGGTCACTTCCTTGCCCAGCAGGGAATGGATGGCGGGGGCGGCTTCGGATTTGGACTTGCTGCTGCGGAAGACGGCCATGGGGCGCTCCTTCAGGACGGCTTGCCGAGGGCCTTCAGCCACTGCCGCTGAAGGCGGAGGTAGGGTTGGGGATTCACGGCTTTCCCGTTCCGCCGGACCTCGTAATGAAGATGGACGCCGGTTGCATTGCCCGAGCGTCCCATGGCCCCAAGGATATCTCCCCGGGAGACCTGCTGCCCGACTTTCACATTCAGGTGGTTCATGTGGGCGTAGAGGGTTTCCTGGTCATCCGTGTGCCGTACGCGGACGCCCCAGCCATAGCGATCCATCCATCCCGCTTCCACCACTTCGCCATCCGCCGTGGCCTGGATGGGCGTATCCAGGACATTGCTGATGTCGATGCCCGAGTGGTAGCCCAGCAGGCCGTCGCCCGTTTCGTTGCCCCGGGAGAAGGGGCTGACGCGGACGCCGAAGCCCGAGCTCATGTAGCCGGCCGTGGGCGGAATGGAGGGCGTGTGGCTCCAGGAGCGGAGCACGGGCGCCATGCGGGCGCGCACAACCGCGGCCTGCTTGGCGGTGTAATCCAGATCCTGGCGCAGCCGGGAGAGGCGCTCCCGGGCCCCGGGGGGCGGGGGCGTCGAATCGGGCTGGTTCGGTGGGGCAGGGAGGGGCGAGGCTGCCGGGGCCTTGGGGTCCAGCAGCTTGAGCAGTTCCGTGTGCTGCTGGCGAAGGGTGGCGACCTCGGCTTCCAGAGCCTGGGCCTGGTCCAGGGAAGACCGGATCAGCTGCTGCTGCTCCTGGGTTTCCTGCTGGAGGCGGCCGAAGCTCATGATCTTCTTGGTGGCCCAGAACCCGTAGCCGGAGCCGATCATGGCCAGGGCCGAGAAGCCGGCCACGCAGCCGAGGACCCAGAGCATCGTCCGGCGGGTCAGCGACCAGCGGAAGGTGCGGTGGCTGAAGACCACCATGACCGTGAGCCACCGCATGGAATCGGGGCGGCTGGAGCGGACAGCGCGGCGGCGTTCGGGCGGTTGGCTGGACATGGAATCCCAGCATACCTGGGAAGCCGTCGAGGATCGAATCGTCTTCTTACAACGAACGATCTAGATCGGGGCCAGCATCGACTTTGAAAGCCACCATTCCAAGGCATGGCCCAAGAAAAACACGAGCCCCACAAAACTGTTCAGCGTGAAGAAAGCCTGGTCGATGCGGGAGAGGTCTCCACCCCGGACCAGCCACTGCTCCCGGGCCAGCATGGCCGCGACCGCCGCCCAACCGATCCAGGGCAGGGCGTGGCTGCCCATCTGGAGGTTGAACAGGGCCCAGGCCACCAGGGCCAGCCCGTGGAGGACGCGGGACAGCCCCAGCGCCCCCGAGGTCCCCAGGCGCGCGGGTACGGAGTGGAGACCCTTCGTGCGGTCGTAGCCCTCATCCTGCAGGGCATAGAGGATGTCGAACCCCGCGGTCCAGGCCAGCACGCCACCGGACAGCCACAGGGCCGGGGCCTCGATCCGGCCCGACACCGCGATCCAGGCGCCCAGCGGCGCCCCGGCCAGCGACAGCCCCAGCACCACATGGGCCCAAGTGGTGAAGCGCTTGCAGAGCGAATAGCCGAGGATGATGATCAGCGCCAGCGGCGACAGGGCCCAGGTGAGGGGGCCGAGGGCGCCGGCCGCCAGGCCGAAGAGGACGATGCCGGCGCCCATCAACACCATGGCCCCGGCCTTGGAGACCCGGCCGGCGGGGAGGGCCCGGCCCGCCGTCCGCGGATTCTCCGCATCCAGGTCCGCGTCCACCAGGCGGTTGAAGGTCATGGCCGCCGTCCGGGCGCCGACCATCGCCGCCAGGATCCAGAGGATGGTCCTCAGCGGCGGCAGCCCCTGGGCGGCCCCCAGCGCGCCCAGGAAAGCAAAGGGCAGGGCGAACACGGTGTGCTCGAACTTGATCATGTCGAGCAGCTCGATGCATTGATTGTAAATAGATGATTTATTTTCTTGGGGTGAAAACCTGCGAAGGCTGCGCGAACCCGCTTCAGGCTGTCCGGTCTCGTCACCCGAGGGAGCTTTCCCGGATGGAGCGGGATTCTGGGGGTGATTGGAGTGATCCGCCGACTTGTCCATGGGAGACATGATCCAGTGAATCGGGAGCCGTGTCTCCGGTTGGATGAAGGGCCGTTCGTCGCCCTATCGGGGGATGCCCGTTTGTCGTGGCCCATGGGCTGAGAGGGTGCTTGTGGGTTCGGTAACGGAGAAGGACAGGCGGAGGTAGGTGTAGGCGGGTGCCTCGCAGAAGGATCCACCTTCTTCGCTGAAGAGGTAGACCTCGTTCTTCCCAGGAATGGGCATGATGGCCTCAGGGCGGCACAGCCCTTCGAATTCAGGAAACCGGATGCGCTCGGTCTCCCCCTTCAGCGAGCACAGCCAGAGGGAGTAGCCCGCGGCCTTGTCCACGGGGCCGCCGATCACCAGATAGGCGCCCAGGGCGGGCACATATTGAATGTCCCGGATGCCTTGGCCCTCCAGGTCGATCGGTTGCATCCGAACCTCGGGCCGATCCGAGAACGGCTTCGAGACGAAGGCGAGCAGGGCCTTGCCGCGGTTCAGGGTGAAAGCCTTGCCGAAGGTGGGGTCTCCGAAGGCGGGGCCGTACAGCGGCGACCTCAGTCCGATCACCAGGGTCTCCGGCCGCCCCGGAACCCAGGAGAGGCCCTCGGTATTGAGTCCGCCCCTTACGCCGAAGGTGGCGGCCACCCTCGAGTACCATCGTTCGTCCGGGAGGGTCTTCAGGCCTTCCAGCAACAGGTCGCGGATGACGGTGGCGCGTTCCTGGTGGACGAACCTCCGGGTGGGATCCAGGGTGAAAGAGGTCAACAACCGGTAGGACTCGGTGTCCTCGTCCGCCTGGGCAAGGCTGGAAAGGACATAGAACTGTCCGGCATGAAAGGTGATGCCTTCCAGGTCCTTCTGCTGCACCACCCGGGGCAGGACGGCGCCGGCTTCCTCCAGGCGATCCAGGTTGGCCACCCGGATCTCCGGGTGCTCTGAGTTGAGCCCTCCGTCGTAGGCCAGGTAGGCCCTTCCATCCACGCAGATGGCGCCGCTGAGATCCTGACGCCGGGGGCCTTCCTTCGCGAAGGAAGGCGTCTTCCCCTTGGCGAGTACATGGAACGAGGGGACGGCACCCTGGGCGACACCCACCGCCAGCAGCACGAACACGATTAGGCAGATGAGGTGGGGCAAGACATCTCCGTCAGGGATGGGAATGCAGCATCAGAGAAAGAGGATGGAATACAGGATCGAGAGCACCGCCAGCGGGATCATCCCCATGGCGGCCAGGTTGGCGGTGCGCCGCGTGCCGAACAGGTAGGTGTAGGCCACCTTCAGCAGGTTGTTGCTGGCGCTGGCGATGATGATGGCCTGCAGGATCTGGGAGGTGCCGATGCCCAGGTTGCCTTGCAGCACGGACACCACGAAGGGAGTGATATCTGAACAGCCCACCAGGAAGGACAACATCCGCAGGCCCATGCCCTTGTAGTAGAGCAGGGCGTATTTGGTGGCCAGCGAGACGGCCACGAACATGACAGCGAAAAAGAGGGCGGAATTGATCTCGAGAGGATTCTTGTGCAGGGCCGGTTCTTCACTCTCCGTCGGTGTGATGCCTTCGGCTGGTGCTTCGGCCGGCAAGTCCTCGGTGATGGGGGCGCCCGGCGCCACAGCCTGATCACGGCGAATCCAGAGGGCGTAACCAGCAGCAAGGCCAGCCAGAATCAGCAGAGCCGGTCCCACCTGGAGGGCCGAGCTGACGCGGAAGATGGAAACCAGCACCAGGAGGCGCAGGTACATCATGCAGACCGCCAGCAGGATCGCCGCGGCGGCCTCCTGGTCGTGTCCGGGGTGGCGCTTGGATTTTTTGGCCAGCACCAAGACGGCCACCGTGCTGGAGTAGACCCCGCCGATCAGACCCGTCAGCAACATGCCCTTGCGGGGGACGAGGTAGGTCTGAAGCACATAGCCCAGGTAAGAGATGGTCGTGGTGATCACCACTGCCATCCAGATCTGACGCGGGGTCACGGGCAGCACCGTGAAGATCTGGCCCATGGCCCCGGAGGTCGGCGGCAGGCTCGGGATCAGCGGCAACACCACCCCGGCGATCGCCAGGAACTTGCAGGCGGTGACCACCTCGCCCGTTTCCAGCCGGTCGGTGAACTGGCGGATCCGCCCTTTCGAATGGAGGATGAACAGGATCGAGACGCCGAAGAGCACCAGGAACCAGTGGGGCTGGTGGAGTGCCACGGGCCCGGTGGTGTAGGTGAGCAGGGCGATGAGCACGCCGATGAGCCCGGGGCTCTTCTTCTGGCGCACCTTGTTGCTGTAGTAGACCAGCAGGAAGGGGACTACCGCGGCCATGCCCAGCAGGAACGCGATCTGGCCGACCGCGGGGATCTGGTAGAGCATGAAGCCCAGTATGCCGAGGAAGACGAAGGTCCGCACCGTGCCGAAGGTGTCGAACTTCTTTTCGCTCTCGTAGTAGTCCCGCAGACCGATGCCGATCAGGGTGCTGATGGCGAGGGTCAGCAGGAAGGGCGCCACCTGGGGTGGAAGCATGGGGACTCCGGGACGGTGGAACAGGAGGAAGGGGCAAGCATCAGGGAGGGTCCCTCCGCAGGCCCCGGGACGGCTCCCCCCGAAGCCGCCCCGAGGTGGGGCATGGATCTGGGGAGAACCTATTCCATGCCCATGACGCCCTTGGCGGCCTTCAGGTAGTTGGTGTTCGGCATGGCGGCGATGCCAAGACCCTCGATTACCTGGCGCATCCCGTCGTAGTTCTCGCTCTCGGCACAGGCGGATTCCACCATGGCGCCGTTGAACCAGACCTGGGCGTACTCGCAGATGATGCCGTCAATGGTGAATCCGTAGCGCATCTTCTCGACGGCGACGGGAACCAGGTCAGGGTGCTTGCGGGCCATCGCGATGAATTCCTCGATGGTGTAGACATCCTTGTCCAGGGCCATCTCGGCTTTGAGGTGGGACAGGATGGTGGCCAGATCCTCCTTCTTCACAGGGAACTGGAACTTCCCGCGGGGCTGGAAGATCTCATAGCCCTCGGGGGTCTCGCCCACCTTGGTCTTGATGTCCAGCAGGCCGTCGCGCACTTTCACATTGGCCTCGTTCGTCTTCGCGCTCAGGAAGTAGGTCTCCTTGGGCATGCGGCGGGCCTGGAAGAGGACGGTCTTGCCGTTCCACATCTTCTCTTTCACCAGCTCAATGACGCCGTGGCCGAAGACTCGGAACTCGGCTCGGGGAATGACCTTCAGGGCGTCTTCGGCGGAAGTGGCGGTGTTCTTGGCAAACACATCGGACATGGGGTTGCTCCAGTGAGGGGTGGATGGGAGATCCATCCAGGGCGGGTGCCCCTGGGGGCAGGGGCGGGAAGATGCCGGCCAGGCCTAGAAGGCCAGGGCGGCGTAGAGGAAGGAGAGGCCGACGATCCCCGCCATGCCGAGGGCCGTGAGGCGGGCGGTCTGGCGATGGCCGAAGGCGAAGGTGTAGGCCGTCTTCATCACATTGTTCGAGGCGGTGGCGATGACGATGGCCTGAAGGATCTGGTGCGTGCCGATGCCGAGGTTCCCCTGCAGGACCGACACGATGAAGGGGACGATGTCGGAAGCGCCCACGAGGAAGGAGAGCATCCGGAGCCCCATTTCCTGGAAGCGCAGCAGGACGAACTTGGTGACCAGGGACACGGTGACGAACATGAGGGCGAACAGCAGTGCGGCGTTCAGCTCGAGCGGGTTGCGTTCCTTGACCTCCACCACCTCGTCGCCCTCGGCCGGATCGGTGGCGGGCGCGCCGCCACGGCGCAACCACCAGGCATAGGCGCCGGCCATGAGCGAGAAGAGCAGGAAGGGCGGCACGAGCCGGATGGCGCCAAGGGGCATGAAGGCCGCGACCAGGAAGAGGATCCGCAGATACATCGTGGGGGTGGACAGCATGATGGCCGCGGCCGCCTCCCCGGCCTGGTGGCTGTGGGCGCGGGTCTTCTTGGAGATCACGAGAACGGTCATGGTGCTGGAGTAGAGCCCCCCGATCAGGCCCGTCAGCAGCAGGCCCTTCTTGGGGTAGAGGTAGGTCTGCAGCACATAACCGAAGTAGGAGATGGCGGTGGTCACCACCACGGCCATCCAGATCTGGTGCGGCCCGACCGGGAGCACGGCAAAGATCTTCCCGGCCAAGCCATCCATGGGCGGGACCGCCGGGATCAGGGGCAGGATGACGCCGGCGATTGCCAGGAACTTGCAGGCGGTCACCACCTCGCCGGTTTCCAGCCGGTCCGTGAACTGCCGGATTCGGCCCTTGGAGTGCAGCACGAAGAGGATGGTGATGGCGAAAGCGACGAGGTACCAGTGCGGCTCATGGATCACCACCGGGCCCACGCTGTAGGTTAGGAGGGCGATGAGCACGCCGATGAGCCCGGGGCTTTTCTGCTGGCTGACCTTGTGGTTGTAGTAGACCAGGAGGAAGGGCCCCACCACCACCATGCCCACCAGGAAGGCGTAGGCGCCGATGACCGGGATCCGGTAGAGCATGTGACCCAGCAGCCCGAGGAAGATGAAGGTCCTCACCGTCCCGAAGGTGTCCCGCTTTCCTTCCTGCTCGTAGTATTCACGCAGGCCGATGCCGATCAGCGTGCTGATGGCGACGGTGAGAAGGAAGGGTGTGAACTGCGGTGGGAACAAATGACGCTCCAAGGCGGCCGGGATCGGCTGCGGGTGAGGTGTGACTGTGGGGGTGGTCCGCTAGGACCGCTTCCTGGACACGAGGTCTTTGAAGTAGACGAGGTAGAGTCCTGCGAGGGCGACACCGGCAATCAGCCAGCCAGAAGACCGGCGCCTTGGCACCACCTCCACGACCATGGAGGTGTCATCGCCCTGGCGAAGGCCCGTGAACTGCAGGACGGCGGCCTGATGGCCATCGAGCTGGGTGAGGAGCACCCGGGGACCGACTTCCGATTTCTTTGGCTTCGGCAGCTGCTCCCGGATGGCCTGGGCGATCATGTCCTCCGGGAAGAGGAACTCGAACCGGTAGCTCCCGATGGCGGTTTCCTGGGTGTTCACGAAGGCGTGCCGGAAGAGGCGGCTGTTCGCGGGGAGGGTGCTCCGCTCGCCCGGCCCCAGCTGAACCTCCTGGATGGCCCGCTTCACCTCGAAGGCGACGCGCAGGGTGGTCGTGGCCGGCAGGCCCTCGGGCAGATGGAAGCGAAGGGTGGTCATGCCGTTTCGCGGTCCGCATTCCAGGCCCACGCCGGCTGGCGCTTCCACCAGCCGCGGATTCTCAGGGGAGGGAAAGCCCAGGGGCAGGCTGAGTGTGCCGGGCATCGCACCCGTGAGGACCACCGTGGCCGTGGCCTGGCCGGACCCCTGTTCGTCGGCGTGGAGCCGCACGACATAGGACTGGATGTCTGTGGCCATCAGCAGGCAGGGTGCCAGGAAGGGAAGAAGCAGGAGGATCCTCATGGCGCCACCGCCCAGAACGCAGGCGTGATGCCCAGCCAGTGGAACCAGGTGGCTCCGGAGATCACCAGGATCAGCACCCCGAGGGTGCAGGTGAGCATCCCGTACTTGAAGTTGTCCGAAACCGTGTATTGGTTGGTGGAGAAGAGGATCACATTCGGTTTGCCGCTGATGGGAAGGCCTACCACCCAGTCGATGCAGAGGGCGGCGGGAAGCGCGAGAGACAGCGGATTCCAGCCCAGGGCCTTGGCCAAGGTGATGATGATCGGAATCATGATGAGGGTGCGGACGGTCTTCGAGGTGGTGAGCAGGTGACTGTACATCATCACGGAGATCACCACGGTGTAGGTGATTCCGAAGGGCACCCCCTTGAGGTTCATCCCCCCGAAGAGCATCCGGACGCCCCATTCGGCGGCGCCGGTGTCGTCCAGAGCGAGGCCGCCCGCGTAGGCGCCCGCGCTGAAGATCAGCAGGTGCCAGGGAATGTCCGCCTCGGCCCAGGACAGGATGCCCCAGCGGGGGAAGAGGACGATCACCGCACCCAGCAGCGCGGCGAAGGGCGCGCTGATCTCCACGCCGAACCATCGCATGTGGAAGATGTCCGTCATCCACAGGAACAGCACCATGCTGAAGATGGCGATGGCCTTCTTCTCCTGGAAGCTCAGGGGGCCCATGGCCCGGTACTGCTCCCGGACCAGATCGAGTCCGCCTTCCACCTGGGGAACCTGGTCCTCGGGCTTGATGCGGAACAGGAGCTTCTGTCCGAGGATCCACATGAGCAGCATGGTGACGATGGCCACCGGCGCGCCCAGCCGCATCCAGTCCATGTAGTAGACCCGGTGCCCGCCCATGTTCTGGATGAGGCCCACGGCGATGAGGTTGGCCGAGCTCCCGGTCATGGTGATGGACGAGAGCACCGAAATGCAGGCCAGGTTGAGCAGCATGATGTTTTTGCCGAAGGCGTTCGGCGTGGCTTCCGTGGAGCCGTAGATGGTGGCGACCACGATCATGAGCGGCAATGTCATCACGCATCGCGCGGCCGTGGCCGGAATGAGCGGCGCCAGGGCCAGCTGCAGGACCACAAAGGCCAGCAGGGCCCAGCTGGCCATGTGGCCGAAGCGCAGCACCAGCCAGAGGGCCATCCGCTTGGCCAGACGGGTCTTCACCAGCATGGAGCTCAGGATGAAGGCCAACAGGTTCAGCCAGATCACCTCCATCCCCAGGACATCCATGATGGCTTTGGCGTTCGAGGTGCGCGTTACCAGCAGCAGGAACATCAGGACGAGGGAGGTGACATAGGTCGGGAAGGGTTCGGTCACCCACCAGACCAGGGCGAGCATGAAGCAGGCCGCGCCGGATTGGGCCGAGGCGCTCAGCCCCGCGCCGGCCGGCAGGTAGTAGATGAGGAGGAACAGCAGGATGCCGCCTGGGAATCCCAGGTAGCGCATCCACTGCTCGGTGGGGCTCTGCGCCTCCCTCACCTTCGAGGAGAGCGTCATCTTCTCCATATCCAGGAGTTCCTGGAGGGTGGGTGAGGCGTTGGCGGGTCGTGCTTCGGAATTCATGCCGGAACCTGAAAGTGCGGGCCACCGGTGGGGTGGCCCGCGGAGGAGGGATTAGGCCTTGGTCCAGTTCTTGAAGGGGTGCTTCAGGAGGTTGGAGTTGAAGTAGCGCGGATCGCTGGAGACCTCCGCGCCGACCCAGTCCGGCAGCGTGATCTTCTCACCTTCGGACGCCAGCTCCACCTCGGCCACCACTAGGCCTTCGTTTTCGCCATGGAAGACATCGATCTCCCAGGTCTTCCCGCCGTGGACTTCCTTGTGGCGGTGCTTGTCGATGAGCGGCTGCTCGCAGAGGTTGTCCAGGAGGATTGCGGCATCCTCCCCGGGAATCAGGTACTCGAACTCGGCGCGGGTGACGCCCGTGGTGATGCCCTTGATGGTGAGCTTGGCCTTCGTCCCCTCGATGCGCACGCGGACGACGCGTTCCTTCTGCGAGTTCAGGTAGCCCTGCTTGAAGTGCGTGCCTTCACTCTGGGGTTTCCAGGCGGCGAGGTTGACGAGGTACTTCCGTTCGATTTCCTTGGCCATGTCGAGGCTCCGATTCAGTGTCTTGGGGTGGGATGGATTCGCAGGGCGTCTTTGAGTCCCTGCGGGTAGCTGGTGTTGCCTCGCGCTCGGAGTCCCAGGCGGGCGATGACCTGGAGGGTCAGGTCAGGATCTTCGTGCTCCACGGAAAGGCACTCGACCCTGGCTCGGCGGATCGTCAGCCGGGCGAATTCGCCGCTGACGCCATCCAGTTCAAATATTTCGGATTGCTTCAAGATGCTGACGGCATGGACCTCGGGGGTATGCCGCAAGATGGTTTCCATGAACTGCGCTTGGGTGTACTCGGATCGGTCCAGCCTCGGGGCCGGGAGACCCCAGGCCTCGAAGAGTCGCGCCACCACCGAGGGCGGGCAGGGAAAGCCGGCGGAGAGGACCGGATCCCACAGTTCCAAGCCGCCGGGTCCCGTTTCCTTGCGCCACTTGAGCCGCACCGTGCCCTCCTGGATCTGGACATCGTGCATGCTCATCCGGCACAGGAGGCAGACATCCTGCGAAGTGACCGTTGGAGAGACCGACAACTCAGGGTGATCCTGTCGGAACGCGTCGAAGGACGGAGCGAAGGACCGCCATTCCCAACGGGGCATGTCTAAGGGAGCGGCCTTGCTCATGGATATCCCGGAGGCCAGAGGGTGATGGTTTGGGCTCGCGCCTCCCGGAGGCGGTCGGAGGAGTCACCGCGATGGGGACTCCTCCGGGCCGGATCCAGGACTAGAAATTCACCTGCAGGCGGAGGCTGGTGAAGGCGAAGTCGTCGTTCACGATGCCGCCGTAGACCCCCTTGGGCTTGGCGTTCTCGTTGTTGTCCACCTTCGTGTAATCCATCATCCAGCGGATGTTCTTGTTCATGTAGTAGGTCAGGCCGAGGCTCATGTTCTTCGCCACGCCGCCCTTCACCGCATCCAGGGCCGTCAGGTCGTCCTGGTCCATCTTGCTGTAGCGCGCCACCACTTCCCAGGCGCCGTTCTTGGAAGGCACCACCTTACCGAAGAGGCCGTCGCTGACCTCATAGGTGCGCTGGCCGCCGAAGACCCACGACACCTGGCCGTAGTAGGTGGCGAAGCTGTGATCCACCACGCTGGCCAGGGCAGCGGCGCCAGTGCCGACCGCGGCGCGGCGGTAGACCTTGGTCTGCTGGTACTCACCCTGCCAGGAGAACGGGCCCCAGACGCCCGCCAGCTCGGCGCCGTACTGCTTCCAGTTGTCCACATTCGAGATCTTCGCGTTCAGGAACTTCGCCTTGCTGATCTTCCCCGCCTCGGGCCGGCCGGAGAGATCCACCATGTACTGCAGGCTCGCCAGGGGGGTGAGCGCCGTGGTGCTGTAGTCGGCGTTGGGCTTGCGGTAGGTGGTGGCCACGCCTAAGTGCACGGCCTTGGTTTCCGAGACCAGCACGGGCGCGAAGGTGAACCGGCCTGCGTAGCCCCAGCCCTGATCCGAGCCGTTGGTGTCGAGGGAACCGGCGTTGTTTGTGTCGTCAATGGCCTGGCCGAAGAAGTTCAGCTTGGTCTGCCAGCGCTCGCCCCAGGTCTGGTAGGCGATGCCCACATGCCGGTCCGGCGTCCAGACATCGCTGTAGGAGCGCTCCGTGAACCAGATCGCGTTCGAGGAACTGAGCGTGTCGAAGCCGAAGGGGGCCTTGAACTGGCCCACCTGGATCAGCGTGTTCTTGAAGCCCTGGTAGCCCACCCACATGTCCTTGATGGACGCGGTGCTGTCGGCGAAATCGTAGTCGCCCTCGCCCAGCCAGTTCTTCCCGAAGGTGGCCTTGAAGCTGATGCGGGCGCGGCGCAGTTGGGTGCCGTTCGCCAGGCGGTTTTCGTTGCCGTTGAAGAAGACGGAATCCAGGTGGAAGCGGCCACCGAACTTCACGGTGAATCCGCTGTCCTTGGCGTCGTCCTTCCTGGTCTCGAGCTTCGTCAGCTTTTCGATCTTCTTCTCGAGATCGGAGAGGCGCTGGTCCGTGTCCGCCGAGGTCTGGGCGAAGAGCGGGCCGGCCATCAGGGTCAGGGCCAGGGGGGAGATGAGAGCTTTCATGGGTTCGCTCCTAGGTGAGCTTGAACGCAGGTCACGCGGGCCTGCCGGTGGGGGAGTAGATGTGTCGCCCCTGGCGTGGACCCGGGGCCGTTTCTTCAACAGCAAGCCCCGAGCCATTCTCTACCAGAAGGTTAATTTCTTTGATTACCTTTAGATAGGACATCGACAGCCGCACTGCAGCAATGGCTTTGCGCGGAATCTCGCACACCCCATGCGGGGTTCCGCTCGCGGAAGGGGCGGGGGCCCCTGGGTCGGCATCAGCGCGGCGAAGGGCGCCCAGCCTCCACCCAGGCCGCCAGCAGGAGGTCGCCGGTGCGTTCGGCGGATCGCCGGAGCTGCCGCTCAGCCACCGCCTTCTGCTCGTGCCATGGGCCTTCCTCCGCCGAAGGGGACCTTCGGAAGCCCTGTCGGGGGGTTGCCGAGTCCGCCGCCAGCAGGGCTGGCACGAGGGCATGGCTCTCGACCACCCAACTGGACACGGCACGGGGAAGATCTGCGGGCACCGCGGCCAGGCGGAGATCGGGGAGGCTCTCGACACCCTGGCGCAATAGATCGATCTCCCAGCGCCGGTGCACGCCCTTCTGCCCGGTCAGCTTGCCGTTCCGGTTCCGGGTGGTGTGGAGGGGCACCTGGGCATCGGCGACATAATGGCCAAGCCATCCGCTGGCCGTCACCACCGCCTCGGGCCGCCTGGACTGGAAGGCTTTCACGAGGAGGGCGTACCGCTCGGCGACCACCCAGGGGAGCTGACCGCTCTGCTCGAAGGCCCAGGCACTCACCTGGCTGCGGGCTTTCGCGGCGGTCAGCGGCACCTGGGCGGCGCCCCCATAGGTTTCACTGTAGATCCGGTGGCGGCCGACTTCAGCGGGATCCTGGTCCTTCCATAGGTCTGGCTCCAATGCGGCCAGGAGAAACTCCGGCTCCCGCCCGGCATACCAGCTCTGGAGGCCAGGCGGCAGGGTGGAGAGAGAGGCCTCTGCGGCCAACCGGTGGCCTTCCGGTCCCCAGGACAGCAGAGGTAGGCCCGTGGCCAACAGAAGGGCTGTGACCGACGGCTTCACGGCCTGGCCACCTGGGCGGGCGCTGGATCTGGGGGCAGGGGCCGCTGGCGACATTCCTCCAGGCCCGGCGTTCCGCCGCCGGGCTTGACCCGGAGCACCCAGAATCGATCGAACCATGTGACCTCGGAAAAGGTGTCCGGGTGGCCCAGGGCGCTCACCAGATCCGTCAGGGTGTCCGAGTGGCCGCAGACCACCACGACCTGGCCCGCATGCTGGATGAGGAGGTGGCGACCGAGCGCGCCCTCGCTTCCCCGTTCGTAGACTCGGATCGGAAGGCCGAGCTGCTGCGACAGGGGCGTCAATGTCTGCTGGGTGCGGATCAGGTTCGAGGCGAACAGCGCCGTCGGATGGTAGGCCGCCAGATCGCCGGGAAGTGCGTCCGCGCGGCGGCGGCCCTGGGTCGACAGCAGGGCGGTATCGCCCCGGTGGGCCTTCTCCGCGTGCCGGAGGAACACGACCACCGTGTCTTGGGCCCCAAGGGCGAGGCTCAGGATCAAGGAGAGCAGCAGGGAACGGAGCATGGGGGCCTCCAACTGGAAGGGGGGAGCGATAAACTCGCTCCCCCTGGGGATCAGCCTGGCTGGAGGACCCGGCTAACCTTCGTACATGCCGCAGCAGATGACCATGCCGCCCTGGAAAGCGACCAAGGTCCGTTTCACCTGAGTCTGCATGTTGGCGGGATTGATCTTCGTCTCCTCGACCCAGCCGCCACCCTTCTTGCGGGCGAGGCCGATCCGCTCCTGGATGTAGAGCTTTCCGGATTTGTCCTTGGCGGCGAACTGGTTGCCGCCCACTTCCTGGGTCTTCTTGCCGTGGCCGATGACCTTGCCGTCGAGATCGTAGACCGTGAGGTAGAGCCGCTTGGTCTTCTGGACATTGAACCGCCCGGTGGGACGCGAGACCTCGTTCAGGAAGGCATCACGGGGATTCGCCTTGGCGAAGCTGACGGCCTCCTTCACGAAGGCCTCGACCTCCCGGGTGTCCTGGGCCACCAGGACGGGACTGACCAGGGCGATGGGCATGAGCCAATGGGTGACTGACATGGAGACTCCTGGTGACGCGGCGATCACTCGCCCAGGTTCTTGGCGCCGGCCCAGCGGTACAGGCGGGGGTTGCCCTTCTCGTCCAGGGCCCGCTTGTCGGCCTCGGTGACCACGGAGCGCTCGTAGTCGAGGGCCGCATCCCCGATGAGCCGGATGGCCTCGGCGCGCCCCTTGAATCCGGGGGAACTCAGGATCAGGTTGCCCTTCTTGTCCCGCCCCTTGTACGAGGTGAACCAGGTCTTCAGGATCGTGGTCGCCCCGGGAAATTTCGCGTCCAGCTCGTCCACACTCTTGCAGCTGGCGAAGGGGCTTCCTTCCTGGACGAGAATGACCTTGTCGTCAATCTCGCCGCCATCCACGAGGCTGAGGATCCCGATGGGCCGGGTCTTCACCACGGATCCGGTGGGAATCGCGGAGCCAAGCACCAGGACATCCACGGGATCGCCATCGCCGCCCTTCTGCTTGGAGAGGATGGTGCGGGGGATGTTGCCGTAGTTGCAGGGATAGCCCAAGTACTGGACGAACCGGGGCGCACCGTTCTTCTGCTCCAGCTCGATGAGGCCGGTCTTGATGCTGACTTCGTACTTGGCCGTGGTGCCGGCGGGGATCTCGATCACGGCGTTGACCGTGCCATCCACATTGTGGGTGTCATAGCCCGTGAAGAAGTTCTTCTCCCCCTTGAGTACGGAGACCTGCGGGGTTACCCCGGGCCCAGGTTCGGCGCCGGACAGGGGAAGGGCGCTCAGTCCCCAGGTCGCGGAAAGGGCCAGGCTCAGTCCGAACAGGGTGGCAACGGTCTTTTCTAGCGGTGTCTTTCTCATCTCTGCTCAACTCCTTGGAATGGTTGGAAGGCGCGGTCGGGACAGGCCTCAGGACGGATCGTCGTTGTTGGCCGCCTTGGGCTTCTTGGCCTTCTTCCCCTTCACGGGCTCAGCCTTGGGCGCGGGGGCCTTGGACGCGGCGACCGCAGGCTTGGCTTCGGTGTTTTCAGCCTTGGCTACGGGCTTGGCATCCTTGGGAGCCGCCGGTGCCGCGGGCATCACGATGAGGTGCGGCCGGCTCTTCTTGGCCGCATCGTCATAGGCCACATCAGGCCGTTTCAGGCTTTCCTCCCGGATATCCTCGGGGGCGTATTCGAGCAGGTAGAACACCGGGCCCCAGGTGGCGGAACCCGGATCGACCACCTCGCGAATCAGCCCGGCGGCATTCACCAGCTGCTCGGGGGTGCGGTCCGCGTTGTTCTTGGAATACCGGCCCGACTTGTTGTTCACCGTGAAGGTGTTCGTGCTCTTGTCGTAGAGGATCTCGCCGCTGATGCGGCCCATGCCGCCCGCCAGGGCCGACACATGCCCGTAGTTCTCGGTGGTGCCGGGCTTGCGCTTGGACTTGTCCTCGGGCCGGTAGAACCCCTTTTCGTAGGTGCGACCCAGGGGATGGGCGGCTTCCTGGATGATGCCCACGCGGCCTTCCGCATCAATCACCCAGTTGTACGGCGCGTGCTTGGGATTCAGGATGCCGGGGTGATCCTTCGTGGCCACCTGGAGGTAGGGGTTCAGCAGGACCTTTCCGCCTTTGTCGGCCTCGTAGTGCTTGATGTAGGCGGGCTGCTGGAGGGTGCCGTACTGCTTGTCCAGAAGGTCGGGATCCTGACCGCCGAAGGCGGGGAGGAAGGTGCAGACCAGGGCTGTCCGCAGCAGGGATGGGGTGAGCGACATTCGCATCGCGGGGGTTCTCCTTCGAAAGGGGTGAATGGGGGCCCTTGGCTACTGACCGATGGGCCGCTTCATGAAGACGCGCACCTTGGATCCGCCCCACTTGCCGTCATCGGCGAGCGCCAGGCCGGCCAGGTCGCCGCGCAGGACCTTGCTCAGGAACCGTTCGCCCTGGAGGTGGGTCTCAGGGTTCTCGTAGAGCGTCAAGTCTTCGTATCCGTAGGAAAAGTCGTAGAGGAAGATCGGGCCGTCTTCCTTCAGTGCCCAGCCTTCCATGGAGACGCCGCAGGGCTCGGTGCCCGGCAGCACCACATAGCCCGGGCGGACTCGGTAGGAGTAGGCCTTGCTCGAAACCATGCGCGTCTGCGCCGGCAGGCCGAGCTTCAGCAGCTCGGGCATGTACTTCCCGAAGTCGCCCAGGGTGAGGCTTCCGAGGTCGTCCAGCGGCACCGAGAAACTGGCGCCCTTCTCGATGTAGCCCACGAGCTGGCCCTTGGGACCGGGCCCGACATTGTCCTGGCACTCCTGCTCGCCCTTGACCCCCACCACTTCCAGAGGTGCGGCCAGGGTTTTGGCCAGGTCCTCATGGATGGCCTTCACGGTCACCTTGCCGTTCGCATCGGCGATGCCGGCCTTGTATTTGGTGGTGATGCGGATGAGGTAGCCCCGCTTCCAGAGGGCCTGGTCCGCCGTGTCCAGGTACTCCTTGGTGGTCATCTCGACCTTGAGCGGAGCCTTCTCCTTCTCGGTGACCGTGAAGCCTTCCTTGGCGGCGGCGGCCTTCACCTGGGTCCAGACCGCCTTGAAGGCCTCCGCCGGCGTGCCCTTGACCTTGGCGGGATCCACGAGGAATTTGTATTCCCGGCCGCTCACATCTTCAAGCATGGGGGCGGGATGGACGGCGATCTTCCGCTTGAAGAGCGGCGCGGGGTCGTCCCCGGCCGTGACCAGGGCGCCGGTCGCGGCCACCAGGGCCAGAAGCAGGTTCCTGAATGGCTTGATCATGGCGCGTGCCTCCCTATGGCTGGGTCGCCCCGGGGCCAGCCCAGGGCGCATTCCGGATGGATTGAGCACCATCCGCCCCCGGACGGGCCGAGGATCAGACAAGGTCGAGCAAGGGTCGAGCCATTCCCGACCTTGTGGTTAATTTATAGCAATTCACCCAATTACGCAGGCCGGCGCGGACAGCGCGCAGTGCACCTGAGCGGAATCCCGCACCCCCAGTGCGGGGTTCCGCTCAGTCCTTCCCGGTGGTGATGCCGAGGGCCTTGAGGCGGTCGTAGAGGGTCCGGCGGGCCAGCCCGAGGATCTGGGCCGCATCCGTGACATTCCCGCCGCTGCGCTGCAGCACCTTCTCGATGTGGAGGCGCTCCATCTCCTTGAGCGTCACCAGACCTGCCTCCGTGGCGACATGACTCGGACGCCGCCCGCCCAGGCCCAGGTCGGCCGCTTCCAGGCATTCCCCCTTCTGGAGGATCATGGCCCGCTCCAGCACATTGGCGAGCTCGCGGATGTTGCCGGGCCAGGCGTATTCCTTCAGGGCCTCCAAGGCTCGGGCGCTGAACTGGACCTCGGGCCGGCCCATGCGGCTGCAGACGCTCCTGAGGATGGTCATGGCGAGGACGGGGATGTCCTCGGCGCGTTCCCGCAGGGGCGGAATCCGGAGGGTGAGGGTGCTCACGCGGTAGTAGAGGTCGTCCCGGAATTTCTTCGCCCGAACCATCTCCTCCAGATCGAGGTTGGTGCTGGCGATGAGGCGGATGTCCACCTGGCGGTCCCGCACATCCCCCAGGCGCCGGAAGGTCTTCTCCTCCAGGGCCTTCAGCAGTTTCGGCTGGATGGCGGGATCCATGTCGCCGATCTCATCCAGGAACACGATGCCCCGGTGGCCGACCTCCAGCAGACCCGGCTTGGCGGCGACGGCACCCGTAAAGGCGCCGCGCTCATGGCCGAACAGCTCGGATTCCAGGAGCTCCCGCGTCAGTCCGGCGCAGTTGAGGTTCACGAAGGTTTCTTCCCGCCTTGGCCCCTGGGCGTGGATCCAGCGGGCGAGCACGCCCTTGCCGGAACCGGTCTCGCCGAGGATCAGGACCGGGCTGTCCCACTCGAGCATCAGCCGCGCCTGCTCCTCCAGCCTCCGGATGGAGGCGCTCACGCCCTGGAAGGGGTTCATGGGGCCGGGCTGCTCGCGGCTGGCCACCTCCTGGCGCTTGCGCAGGCGCTGCTGCTGCAGGAGGCGCTTCACGAGCACCAGGAGGGTCTTGGATTCCACGGGCTTGGTGAGGAACTGCTCGGCCCCCTCCTTGATGGCGCGGACCGCCAGGTCAATGGAGCCATGGGCCGTGAGGATGATGAAGGGGGTGTCCTCGCTCAGCCGCTTGAACTGCGGCAGCAGGTCGAGGGAGGTCCCGTCCGGCAGGCTGTAGTCCGCCACCACCACATCGTAGCCGCCGCTGCGGAAGAGCTCCGTCGCCTTCTGGCAGGTGTCCGACTCATCCACCTCCATCTCGTTGGCGCGCAGAAAGGCGGTCATGCCGTGGCGCACCGCTGGGTCATCCTCGATGATCAGGATCTTCGGCTTAGCCACGGGGCTCTCCAATCAGTTCCATGCGACGGCGGGGAGCCGGAAGCCGGAGGGTCACCCGGGCGCCGCCGCCGGCGGCGTTCTCCACGGCCACCGCCCCGCCGTGCTCCTCCACGACCCGCTTCACGATGGACAGGCCGAGGCCGGTGCCGCCTTTCCGCCGTGTGAAGAAGGGTTCAAACGCCCTGGCCAGGCTCTCGGGATCGAAGCCGGACCCTTCGTCTTCCACCGAGAAGGCCCACCAGTCATGGCCTTCGTCGCGGAGGTGCCGCCCGCGCACCGAAACCGTTCCCTCCGCAGGCGAGTGGTGCAGGGCATTCTCGATGAGGTTGCGGAACACCTGGTGCATGCGCCGGGCATTCAGGGGCAGCACCAGCGCCTCATCCTCCAGGGCCAGCCGCACCTTGCAATCGCGGCTGACCTGCAGGGTCTCGCAGGAGCGGAGGGCATCTTCCAGCAGGGTGCGAACGCGGCAGGGCTCGGGGTTGAGCGTTCTCGGCTCGCCATAGTCCCGGAGGTCGTTCATCAGGCCCTGGATGCGGTCGGAACTCTCCCGCAGGGCCGAGAGGAAGGGGCGGTAGCGGGGTTCCTCGCCGAAAGTGGCTTCCAGGGCGTCGAGGTTGATGGAGATGCCGTAGACCGGGTTGCGGATCTCGTGGACCACGCCCCCCACCAGGGCCCGCAGGGACTCTTCGGCGCGGCGCCGTTCGGTGATGTCCGTGCACATGCCTGCCATCCGCGCCGGCCGGCCATCACCGCGCCAGGCGACCACCTTGCCCGCGTCGAAGACCCAGAGCCAATCGCCGGATTGGGTGCGAAGCCGGTATTCCACCTGGAGGCCCGGAAGCCGACCCTCCAGGTGGGCGTTCAGGGCGGCTTCGGTCTGCAGGCGATCCTCGGGATGGATGAGGTCGAAGCCCGCCTGCAGGGTGGAGGCGATGGCTCCCGGCTCATAGCCCAGCATCCCGAACCAGCGCGGGCTGCGGTAGATGTTCCCGGTCTCCAGGTCCAGATCCCAGAGGCCCTGCTGGGTGCCGTCCAGAGCATGGTTCAGCCGCTCCTCGCTGGCCCGCAGCTCCGCCTGGGCCACCTTGAGGGCGGTGATGTCCCGGGAGATCCCGGCAATGCGGTGGATGCGCCCCCACTTGTTCCGTACGGGGGTCAGGATGGTCTGGAAGGTGCGAACCTCCCGGGCGATGGGGTGTTCCTCCTCGAACTGGAGGGGCGTGCCTCCCTGGAGGACTCGCTGGAAGTGGGCGATCAGCTGGGCCGCGCTGCTGCTGGTGAGGCAGGACTCGGGCGAGCGGCCGGCAAAATCCGGATTGAGGAAACTGCCCGAGGCGTGGAGCGGCGGATTCACAGTCTCGAAGGTCATCTCCCCCTGCTCGGAGATGCCCACGACATAGATCCAGTCGTACAGGTTCTGGAAGAGCCCGTCGAACCGGTAGGGATCCTCTCCCCGGGCCAGACCTGAGACGCCCTGAGCCTGGCCTCTGGGGCCCATCAACCTCGCCCTGCCGCGGCGGAGCGCTTCGGGAGCCTGGGCGGCAGTCACATAGGTTTCGTGGAAGCCCTCCCGCAGCATGGCTTCGCCGATGGCTGGATCGCCCTTGGGAATCCGCACCAGGGTGGGAAGGTCGGGATGATGGGTCCGGAAGGTCCGGATCCTGATGTTCCAGGCCTCCGTCGCCGCGGGCCCCCAGAGCAGCAGCGCATCGCCAGGGCCACAGACGAACGAGTCCAGCTCCGCTTCGGACCAGCCGCTGATGTCAATGCAGTCCGGAACAGGTTCCCCAACCGCCATGAAGGCCCGGCCAAGGGCCCGCCGCACAGCCGCAGGCACGCCCACCGTCAGCAGCTGGAAGGAGGTGGGGACTGGGCTTGAAGGGCTTTCCATCTCAATGACCTCGTACTCCAACCGATCATCGCATCATCTTTGCGGCAGCGGGGTGGACGCCCATAGCGCCTTCTCCTGCGCCCATGGGCCCAATCCAAGCGAGAACCGGCTGTTGACGCTTGCTGCTCAAGACGATTCGCTGAATCCATAAATCGAATACAGCGGAAGCAGAGTGCGAGGAAAGCCGCAGACATGCTAGGTCAACAACATCCACCAAAGCAACCATCATGCTCTTTTATTTTCTATCCATTTCTATTATTTGATGAATATTTTCGTATTTATCTTGCCACTGCAGTCGATTTATTTTCGTATTCGTGAATTATAATAATTTATTCACAACTAATTATTCAAAATTTTGCGATGCATCCTCAATTATTCTTTTTTAGGATAAGCATGTGGATGCGTCCTGGAGAGATTGTTAATTTGTGTGATTAAAGCCAATTTTATCTATCTAACTCCAAAAACAAAACGCCCGGCGGATGCCGGGCGTCTGAGGCGGATGAACCAGGCGATCAACCGGCGCCACCACTCGTGGTGGCGGGACGGTAGGTGAGGCTGGCCTTGATGAAGTCGCGGTTCATGCGCGCGATGTTCTCCATCTTGATGCCCTTGGGGCAGGCGGCCTCGCACTCGCCGTGGTTGGTGCAGGTGCCGAACTGCTCGGCATCCATCTGGGCGACCATGTCGCGGACGCGGATGTAGCGCTCGGGCTGACCCTGGGGCAGCAGGCCCAGGTGGGTGACCTTGGCGGACAGGAACAGCATGGCGCTGGCGTTGGGGCAGGCGGCCACGCAGGCGCCGCACCCGATGCAGGCGGCGGCGTCCATGGAGAGCTCGGCCTTCTCCTTGGGGATCGGCAGGGCGTTGGCGTCCTGGGGCGAACCCGTGGGCACGCTGATGAAGCCACCGGCCGCGATGATGCGGTCGAAGGCGCCGCGGTCCACCATCAGATCCTTGATGACCGGGAAGGCTTCGGCGCGCCAGGGCTCAATGGTGACGCTATCGCCGTCCTTGAAGCTGCGCATGTGCAGCTGGCAGGTGGTGGTGCGCTCGCGGGGGCCGTGGGGGCGTCCGTTGATCACCATGCTGCAGGTCCCGCAGATGCCCTCGCGGCAGTCGTGGTCGAAGGTGATGGGCTCCTCGCCCTTGCGGATGAGGCCCTCGTTCACGATGTCGAGCATCTCCAGGAAGGACATGTCGGGGCTGATGTTCTCGGCGGGGTACTCGACGAACTTGCCGTCGCACTTGGCGTTCTTCTGCCGCCACACATGGAGGGTGAGATTGAGGTGCTTGGACATGGCTCAGTTCCTCACTTGTAGCTGCGGGTCGCGAGGTGGACATTGTCGAAGGTGAGCTGCTCGGTGTGGCGCACCGGAGCCTGGCCTTCGCCCTTGTACTCCCAGGCGGCCACATGGGCGAAGTTCTCATCGTCGCGCAGGGCTTCTCCCTCCGCCGTCTGCCACTCCTCGCGGAAGTGGCCGCCGCAGGACTCGCGGCGCTGGAGGGCGTCCAGGCACATCAGCTCGCCGATCTCCAGGAAGTCGGCCACGCGGCCGGCCGTCTCGAGGGACTGGTTCAGGTCGTTGCCGCTGCCGGGGATGCAGAGGTTCTTCCAGAACTCCTCGCGGATCTGCGGAATGAGCTCAAGGGCCTTCTTGAGCCCGGCCTCATTGCGGCCCATGCCGCACATCTCCCACATGACCTTGCCCAGTTCGCGATGGAAGTGGTCCGGGGTCTCCTTCCCGCCGATGGACATGAGCTGGCTCATCCGCTCCGAAACGGATTGCTCCGCGGACTTCACGGCCGGATCGTCGGCCTTGATGCGGGTGCCGGGCTTGATGCCCGCCAGGTAGCCACCGATGGTGTAGGGGATCACGAAGTAGCCGTCGGCCAGACCCTGCATGAGCGCCGAGGCGCCCAGGCGGTTGGCGCCATGATCGGAGAAGTTCGCTTCGCCGAGGACGAAGAGGCCGGGGATGGTGCTCATGAGGTTGTAGTCCACCCACAGGCCGCCCATGGTGTAGTGGCTGGCCGGGAAGATGCGCATGGGCGTCTTGTAGGGGTTCTCGTCCGTGATGCGCTCATACATCTCAAAGAGGTTGCCGTATTTCTCTTCGATCTTGGCGGCGCCCAGGCGGTTGATGGCGTCGCTGAAGTCCAGGTAGACGCCAAGCCGGGTGGGCCCGACGCCCCGGCCCTCGTCGCAAACCTGCTTGGCGGCGCGGCTGGAGACATCGCGGGGGGCAAGGTTGCCGTAGGAGGGGTACTTGCGCTCCAGGTAGTAGTCCCGGTCCTCTTCGGGGATCTGGCTGGCGGGCTTGCCGCAGTCCTCCTTGCGCTTGGGTACCCAGATGCGGCCGTCGTTGCGCAGCGACTCGGACATGAGCGTGAGCTTGCTCTGGTGATCGCCGGTGACGGGGATGCAGGTGGGGTGAATCTGGGTGAAGCAGGGGTTCGCGAAGGCGGCGCCCTTCTTGTAGGCGCGCCAGATGGCGGTGCCGTTGCAGCCCTTGGCGTTGGTGGACAGGTAGAAGACATTGCCGTAGCCGCCGGTGGCGAGGCAGACCGCATCGGCCACATGGGACTCGACCGCCCCGGTCACCATGTCGCGGGTGATGATGCCCTTGGCCACGCCGTCCACCACGATCAGCTCCAGCATCTCGTGGCGGGGGAACATCTTCACCTTGCCGAGGCCGATCTGGCGCTCCAGGGCCTGGTAGGCGCCGATGAGCAGCTGCTGGCCGGTCTGTCCGCGAGCATAGAAGGTGCGGCTCACCTGGGCGCCGCCGAAGGAGCGGTTATCGAGCAGTCCGCCGTATTCCCGGGCGAAGGGCACGCCCTGGCCTACGCACTGGTCGATGATGTTGTTGCTGACCTCGGCCAGGCGATGGACATTGGCTTCGCGGGCGCGGAAGTCGCCACCCTTGACCGTGTCGTAGAACAGGCGGTAGACGCTGTCGCCGTCGTTCTGGTAGTTCTTGGCGGCATTGATGCCGCCCTGGGCCGCGATGGAGTGGGCCCGGCGAGGGCTGTCCTGGTAGCAGAAGCACTCGACCTCGTAGCCGAGCTCGGCCAGGGAGGCGGCGGCGGCGCCGCCGGCGAGGCCGGAGCCCACCACGAGCACCTTGTACTTGCGCTTGTTGGCCGGGTTCACGAGCTTGAGATCAAAGCGGTGCTTCTCCCACTTCTTGTCGATCGGGCCGTCTGGGATTCGGGCATTGAGTTCCATGGAGCGCTCCCTGGGATCAGTGGATGAAGCCGGTCAGGACGGCGATGGGATAGGAGATGTTCACACCCACGACGAGGACGGTCAGGCCGGTGGCGAAGTTCCGCCGCAGCCCGTCGTAGCGGGGGTGCGCCAGGCCCAGTGACTGGGTGAAGCTCCAGACGCCGTGCCACATGTGGAGGCCGAGGCAGAGCTGGGCCACGATGTAGAAGCCAGCGGCCGCCGGAACCTTGAACCCGTTCACGAAGTTGGCGTAGGGGTTCGCGTGATCGAAGTTGGGATGGACGGTGCCGGTGGTGAGGTGGAGCAGATGGTAGACGATGAACGCGGCGAGGATGAAGCCGCTCCAGCGCATGGTGCGCGAGGCCCAGGTGGAGGCCTGGGTGTGCTGGTTGCGGTAGCCCAGGGGGCGGGCGGCGCGGTTGTCGAGGGTGAGGGTCACGGCAGCCCAGATGTGCAGGCCGACCGCGCTGAGCAGCACCGCCCGGAACACCCAGATGCCCATGCCGTGGATCATCGTGTGCAGGAACTCGGCGTAGTGGTTCATCGCCGTGGCCCCCATGTAGGAGGTCAGGTTCCCCAGCATGTGGACGGTGACGAATCCGAAGAGGAGGACGCCAGTGACGGCCATCAGGACCTTGCGTCCGACCGAGGACGCCATGAAACCGCGGCCGCGCGCTTCCGCGCCCGCGATGCTCTGTTCAGCAACGGACATAGGGGACTCCTTGTGAAATCGGGGAGGTGGGTCCGGGCGCCCGCAGCTGACGGCGGGGCCCGCTTTCAATGACGGGGCCATATCTGACCCAAGTATCCTCGGAGGCGTCTCGAATCCCAAGCCCTAAAGGAGCCTCCCAGGTTCCAGGGGGCTGGCCGCTGGGGTCCGGCGGAAAGGCTGTTCCAAGAGCAATCCATCACACCCGGGCGGCCCGCTCTTGCAGTCGGAGCCTGTTCCCAGCTATCTTTGGTCACGATCTAGAGATGATCAAGCGTGGTTTGCCTCCGGGTGGGGGCTCAGGTCGCATCAAGGCCAGCCATCGAGAGCCGTATGACTTCCATCACTAATTCGAGTGCCCGACTGACCCTTTCTTGAGTCCATATGGAGGAAACCATGGAGACGATGAAACGCGTGCTTGGCGCCCTGGCGTCAACCCGGATCTTTAGGGGGGGGCTGACCGCGCTCTTCCTGCTTCTTCTCGCGCCCCCGGCCTTCGCCGGCGGCGAGGCTGAGCTGAAG
Organism: Geothrix sp.; assembly: GCA_019449415.1. Classification (GTDB taxonomy): domain Bacteria; phylum Acidobacteriota; class Holophagae; order Holophagales; family Holophagaceae; genus Geothrix; species Geothrix oryzae. The sequence goes on along the minus strand of JAGRPP010000017.1, from coordinate 363,297 downwards.
ATCCCCGCCCTGCAGGGCAGCTTCATGGGCATGACGGGCCACAACCTGCTGCTGATCGGGCTCTTCATCTGCCTGCTCGGCATCGGCTTCGGCCTCGTGCAGTACGCCCAGATCCGGGACCTGCCCGTGCACAAGTCCATGCTGGAGATCTCCGAGCTGATTTACGAGACCTGCAAGACCTATCTGGTCACGCAGATCAAGTTTATCTCGGTCCTCTGGGCCTTCATCGCGGTCATCATGATCGCCTACTTCAAGTACCTATCCCACACGCCCATGGGTTGGGGCCAAGTGATCGTGGTCCTGCTCTTCTCGATCATCGGCATCCTTGGTTCCGTGGCCGTGGCCTGGTTCGGCATCCGCATCAACACCTTCGCCAACTCGCGCACGGCCTTCGCCAGCCTGGGCGGCAAGCCCTACCCGACCATGGAGATTCCCCTGAAGGCGGGCATGTCCATCGGCATGCTGCTCATCTCGGTCGAGCTGCTGCTTATGCTGGCGATCCTGCTGTTCATCCCCGGTGACGCCGCCGGCCCCTGCTTCATCGGCTTCGCCATCGGCGAGTCCCTGGGCGCGGCCGCCCTCCGCATCGCGGGCGGCATCTTCACCAAGATCGCCGACATCGGCTCCGACCTGATGAAGATCGTCTTCAAGATCAAGGAAGACGATGCCCGCAACCCTGGCGTCATCGCCGACTGCGTGGGCGACAACGCCGGCGACTCCGTCGGTCCCACGGCGGACGGCTTCGAAACCTACGGTGTGACGGGCGTGGCCCTGATCACCTTCATTCTGCTGGCGGTCAATCCCCAGACCGCCGGGGCCAACTACCAAGCCATCCAGGTGGCGCTGCTCGTCTGGATCTTCGTCATGCGCGTGGGCATGGTCTTGACTTCTGCGGCCTCCTACTGGATCAACGGCCTCTGGTCCAAGGCCAAGTTCGGCGCCCTGGGCAAGTTCGATTTCGAGACCCCCCTGACCACGCTTGTCTGGCTGACCTCGATCCTCTCGATCGTCATTACCTATGTCCTGTCCTACCTTCTCATCGGCAACCTGCCCGGTCACCTCTGGTGCAAGCTCTCGACCATCATCACCTGCGGTACCCTGGCTGGCGCTCTGATCCCCGAGCTTGTGAAATCCTTCACCTCCACCAACTCCGGCCATGTCCGCGAGGTGGTTACGGCCTCCAAGGAGGGTGGCGCCTCCCTCAACATCATTTCCGGCCTGGTGGCGGGTTACTTCTCCGCCTACTGGATGGGCCTCACCATCGTCGCCCTCATGGGCGCGGCCTACTATGTCTCCACCTTCGGCCTGGGTGACTTCATGGCCGCTCCGGCCATCTTCTCCTTCGGTCTGGTGGCCTTCGGCTTCCTGGGCATGGGACCTGTCACCATCGCGGTGGACTCCTACGGCCCCGTGACTGACAACGCCCAGTCCGTCTACGAGCTCTCCACCATCGAGACCATCCCCGGCATCGAGGCAGAGATCCAGAAGGACTTCGGTTTCAAGCCCGACTTCGAGAACGGCAAGATGTACCTCGAGGAGAACGACGGCGCCGGCAACACCTTCAAGGCCACCGCCAAACCCGTGCTCATCGGCACCGCGGTGGTGGGCGCCACCACCCTGATCTTCTCCATCATCCAGCTGCTGAATGGCAAGTTCGGCGTGCCGAAGGTGGTTGAGGGGCTGTCCATCATCAACCCCCTCTTCCTGCTCGGCATCATCACCGGCGGCGCCATCATCTTCTGGTTCTCCGGCGCGGCCTGCCAGGCCGTGGCCACGGGTGCCTATCGCGCGGTCGAGTTCATCAAGCAGAACATCAACCTGGATTCGGGTGCCACCAAGGCCTCCGTCGAGGACTCCAAGAAGGTCGTGGAGATCTGCACCCAGTACGCCCAGAAGGGCATGTTCAACATCTTCCTGGCGGTATTCTTCTCCACGCTGGCCTTCGCCTGCCTGAACCACTTCTTCTTCATCGGCTACCTGATCTCCATCGCAGTCTTCGGCCTCTACCAGGCCATCTTCATGGCCAATGCCGGTGGCGCCTGGGACAATGCGAAGAAGCTCGTGGAAACTGAGCTGAAGGCCAAGGGCACCCCCCTCCACGATGCCTGCGTCGTGGGCGACACCGTGGGTGACCCTTTCAAGGACACCTCCTCGGTGGCCCTGAACCCGGTCATCAAGTTCACGACCCTCTTCGGCCTCCTGGCCGTGGAACTGGCCATCGAACTGAACCCGGCCGTGGCCCATGCCTGGTCGCTGGTCTTCTTCCTGGTCTCCACGGTCTTCGTGTGGCGCTCCTTCTACGGCATGCGCATCCCCACGCTCGAGGAGAAGTAGGTCTCCGCGAACCTGACAAACAATTAACCGCCGGGCCCCTCAACCGAGGGGCCCGTTCTTTCGTGGTACGGTAGACACCGTGTTTTCCAGGAGCCCATCATGCCCTCTTGTTCCTTCCGCCCCTTGGGTCTGGCGGCCCTGGTGAGTGCTGCCCTGAGCCTTGCCGCCCAAGGCCCCGTCCCGCCTCTGGCCAAGCAGGTCGAGCACCTCTCCGTCTGGCACGGCGAGAAGGTCAACGACCCCTGGTTCTGGCTGCGCGAAAAGGCCAACCCGGAGGTGGTGGCCTACCTGAATGCGGAGAACGCCTACACCGAGGCCATGACCGCGGACCTGAAGCCGTTCTCGGAGGCCCTGTACAAGGAGATGCTGGGCCGCATCAAGCAGACGGACCTGAGCGTCCCCGTGCGCCGCGGTGCCTTCTACTACTACTCCCGCACGGAGGAGGGGAAGCAGTACCCGATCCAGTGCCGGCGGAAGGCCGCCAAGGGCGGGACCTACGACGCGAAGGCTCCCGAGGTGGTGCTGCTGGACCAGAACGAGCTGGCCAAGGGGCTGAAGTTCCTGGGGCTGGGTGGCATGTCCGTCAGCAATGACGACCGCACACTGCTCTTCAGTACGGATACGACGGGGTTCCGCCAGTACAAGCTCTTCACCAAGGACCTGGCCACGGGGAAGGTGAGTGCCGCCCTCGCGGAGCGGGTGACCTCGTCCACCTGGACCTCGGACTCCCGCCACATCTTCTTCGTGACCGAGGACGATGTCACCAAGCGCTCGAATCAGCTCTGGCGGCTGGACCTCGCCTCCGGCAAGCCGGAGCTGGTCTTCGAGGAGAAGGACGAGCTCTACGGCATTCATGTCAACCGGACCAAGGACCGCAAGTTCGTCGTGGTGGAGAGCCGGTCCACGGACACCTGGGAGAGCCGGTATCTGTCCGCCGCCAGGCCAGGCGGCGCGTTCAAGGTGCTCCTGCCCCGCGAGAAGGGCCACAAGTACGACATCGAGCATCGCGAAGGCACCTTCTACATCCGCACCAACAAGGACGCGAAGAACTTCCGCCTGGTCACGGCTCCCGTGGCCACGCCGGATCCGAAGCACTGGAAGGCCTTCCTCCCCCACCGGCCGGAGGTGCTGCTGGAGGGCATGGAGCCCTTCCAGGACTTCCTGGTGGTGGCCGAAAAGAGCCAGGGCCTGTCGCATTTCCGCTTCCAGGATCTCAAGACCGGCCGCTGGCAGGATGTCCGCTTTCCCGAAAGCGTCTACGCCGCCTTCCCGGGAGGAACGCCGGAATACACCTCGAAGACCTTCCGCTTCGTCTACCAGTCCATGGTCACCCCCCAGAGCATCTACGACTGCGACATGGGCTCGGGCAAGCAGACCCTGCTGAAGCAGATCGAGGTCCTGGGAGGCTACGACAAGTCCCAGTACGCCACCGAGCGCCTGTGGGCTCCGGCCCGGGATGGCGTCAAGGTGCCGCTGTCCGTGGTCTACAAGAAGGGGATCAAGCGGGATGGCACGGCGCCGCTCTTCCTCTACGCCTACGGATCCTACGGCTACGGCCAGTCCGCCACCTTCTCCATCCCGCGCCTGAGCCTGCTGGATCGCGGCATGGTCTATGTCATCGCCCACATCCGCGGCGGCAACGAGATGGGCGAGGCCTGGCACGACGACGGCATGCTCATGAAGAAGATGAACACCTTCACGGATTTCATCGACTCCGCCGAGTTCCTGGTGAAGGACAAGTGGACCAGCAAGGACCGTCTGGTGATCGAGGGCGGCAGCGCGGGCGGCCTGCTCATGGGCGCTGTCACCAACCTTCGGCCCGACCTCTTCAAGGCCGTGCACAGCGCCGTGCCCTTCGTGGATGTGATGAACACCATGATGGATGCCAGTCTGCCCCTGACCGTCGGCGAATACCTGGAGTGGGGCAACCCCAACGAGAAGGCGGCCTTCGACTACATGCGGGCCTACAGCCCCTACGACAACCTGAAGAAGGGCGCCTATCCGGCCATCCTTGTCACCACGAGTTTCAACGACAGCCAGGTGATGTACTGGGAACCCGCCAAGTACATCGCCAAGCTGCGCACCCTCAAGACCGACCCAAACCCCCTGCTGCTAAGGATCAAGATGGATCCCGCCGGGCACGGAGGCGCCTCCGGCCGCTACGACGCCCTGAAGGACAAGGCCTTCGAGACGGCGTGGATGCTGAAGCAGGTGGGCATCACCAAGTAGCCGTTCCGTGCGCCAGAGGGCGCATGGGCGCCCTCTGGCGAACATGAAGGAGGAAAAGATGGTTGCACCCGTTCCTGCCGGCTACCACACCGTCACGCCCTATCTCGTTGTGCCCAATGGCCTGGCCTTCCTGGCCTTCGTTGAAAAGGCCTTCGGGGCGGTGGAGGAGAGCCGAACCCTCCGCCCCGATGGCACCATCGCCAATGCTGAAGTGCGCATCGGCGATTCCATGGTGATGGTGGCCCAGGCCCGGGACCCCTGGAAGCCCATGCCGACGGGCTTCTACCTCTATGTGCCCGACACCGACGCCACCTACCAGGCCGCCCTCACGGCGGGCGGGGCCTCCCTGATGGAGCCCTCCGACCAGTTCTACGGGGATCGCAACGCCGGGGTCCAGGATCCCTGGGGCAACAACTGGTGGATCGCCACCCACATCGAGGATGTGGACGACGCGGAGATCCAGCGGCGGATGGCGGCCCGGGGTTGAGTCCACGCCGTTCTCGCGGGACAATGGAGGGGCGCGGCGAACGCCGCGCCTTTCTATGTCCAGGGGAACCATGTCCCTCTCTGAGGAAATCCAGCGGCGGCGCACCTTCGCCATCATCAGCCACCCCGATGCGGGCAAGACCACGCTGACGGAGAAGCTGCTGCTCTATGGCGGCGCCATCGACCGGGCGGGCAGCGTCAAGGCCCGGGAGGGCGGGGCCGCGGCCCACTCCGACTGGATGAGCATCGAGCAGGAGCGCGGCATCAGCGTCACCTCGGCGGCCATGCAGTTCGAGTACCAGGGCCGGGCCATCAACCTGCTGGATACCCCGGGCCACCAGGATTTCAGCGAAGACACCTACCGGGCCCTCACGGCCGCGGATGCGGTGGTGATGCTCCTGGATTGCGCCAAGGGCGTGGAGGAGCAGACCAAGAAGCTGTTCCGGGTGGCCAGTGAACGCAAGCTCCCCATCTTCACCTTCGTGAACAAGCTGGACCGCCCCGGCCGCGAACCGGTGGAACTCATCGACGAAGTGGAGGAGCTGTTCGGTCTCCACGCGGTGCCCATGACTTGGCCCATCGGTTCGGGCACGGACTTCAAGGGCGTCTATGTGCGCGCCACCGGCCAGATCCAGGTCTTCGAGCGGGCGAAGGCCGGCCAGAAGGCCCGCGTGGCCGGGAAGGGCGGCCTGGACGATCCCGAGATCGCCGCGCTGCTGACCCCCGCCGAACTGCAGCAGCTCAAGGACGATGTGGACCTCATGGACCATGTGCTGCCCGCCTTCGACCGGGAGGCCTTCCTGCGGGGAGAACAGTCCCCCATGTTCTTCGGTTCGGCCGTGAACAATTTCGGCGTCGCGGAATTCCTGGAGGAGTTTTTGGAACTGGCGCCGGCGCCCGGGGCCAGGCCCCTTATGAACGGCGGCGAGGTGCAGCCGGAACAGCCCTTCACGGCCTTCGTGTTCAAGGTGCAGGCCAACATGAACAAGGCCCACCGCGACCGCGTGGCCTTCGCCCGCATCGTGTCGGGCCGGTTCGAGCGCGGCATGGATGCGCTCCATGTGCGCGAGAAGAAGTCCATCAAGCTGAACTACCCCCACATGTTCTTCGGGCGCGAGCGGCAGATCGTGGACGAGGCCTACCCGGGCGACATCCTGGGCCTCATCAACCCCGGCCTCTTCCGCATCGGGGATGTACTCAGCGCCCAGGGCCCCGTGGAATTCCATGCGGTGCCGCGCTTCTCGCCGGAGCAGTTCGCCTCTGTGCGGCTGGCGGATCCCGGGGCCCGCAAGGGCTTCCTAAAGGGCCTGGGCCAGATCGCGGAAGAGGGCGTGGTGCAGGTCTTCTGGCCCAAGGGCGGCGCGCCCCTGCCCATCCTCGGCGCCATCGGCCGCCTCCAGTTCGAGGTGCTGCAGCACCGCCTCAAGGAGGAGTACGCCTGCCCGGTGCTGCTGGAATCCCGAGGCTTCCAGATGGCACGCTGGATCGAGGGCGGCTGGCCCGAGCCCAGCCGGTTCTGGGGCGAGCTGGTGGAGGACGCCGAGGGCAATCCCGCCATCCTCTTCGAGAACGACTGGCAGCGGAGGACCACCGCTGAAAAATGCCCTGGCTTGACCTTCCTGGAGCATCCGCCCAAGTAGGCTCGTCGAAAGGACAAAATCGAAGAGCGGCGCATTCGCGCCGCTCTTCACCTATTCGGAACGCTGCGTGTTCCGGATCGCTACTTGGCCTTCGCGAACGCATCCATGACGGAGTGCAGCAGCTGGATGGCCTCGGCCTTGGGGCGCTGGAAGGCGTTGCGGCCCATGATGGAACCGAACGCGCCGCCGGCGGCGATCTCGGCCACTTCCTTCAGGACCTCGTCAGTACCCTTGGCCTCGCCGCCGCTGAAGATCACGATGCGGCGGCCATTGAAGGCGCTCTGCACCACATGGGCGATGCGGTCCTTCAGGCTGGCGGTGGGGATGCCGAACTTCTCGTAGACCTTCTTCGCCTCGGCCTGTTCCACATGATCCTTGGGCGGCTTGACCTTGATGATGTGGGCGCCGAGCTGGGCGGCGATCTGGGCGGCATAGGCCACCACATCCACGGCGGTCTCGCCTTCCTTGGAAAGGCCCGCGCCGCGGGGATAGGCCCACAGGACGGTGGGCAGGCCCACGGCCTTGGCCTCGAGGATCAGCTCGCGCAGGTCCTGGTACTGCTCGTTGCGGGCGCCGCTGCCGGGGTAGATGGTGTAGCCGATGGCGGCACAGCCCAGGCGCAGGGCATCTTCCACGCTGCCGGTGATAGCGCTGCAGGGCTCGTGGCCCTTGCTGAGGCTGTCGCTGTTATTGAGCTTGAGGATGAGTGGGATGTCGCCGGCGTAGTCGGAGGCCACATGCTCGATGAAGCCCAGGGGCGCGGCGTAGGCGTTGCAGCCGGCTTCGATGGCCAGCTCGATGTGGTATCGGGGGTCGTAGCCGCCGGGATTGGGTGCGAAGCTGCGGGCAGGTCCGTGCTCGAAGCCCTGATCCACGGGCAGGATCACGAATTTGCCGGTGCCGGCGAGCCGGCCCGTGTTCATGAGGCGGGCCAGGTTGGCCTTCACGCCGGGGTTTTCGGAGCTGTACCAGGACAGGATCTCGCGGACTTTCGCCGTGGCCATGATGTCACCTCGCATGAATTCAAACGGCCATTGTACCTGTAAAAAGGCCCGTTTGGCTCGTCTCAGGCCTTGCCGTAGTCGTAGAACCCGCGGCCGCTCTTCTTGCCGAGCCAGCCGGCATCCACATATTTGATGAGCAGGGGGCAGGGGCGGTACTTGGGATCGCCCAGGCCCTCGTGCAGCACATTGAGGATGAAGAGGCAGGTGTCCAGGCCGATGAAGTCCGCCAGGGTCAGCGGGCCCATGGGGTGGTTCATGCCGAGTTTCATGATCCCGTCGATGCTCTCCACCGTGGCCACGCCTTCGTAGAGGGCGTAGATGGCCTCGTTGATCATGGGCAGCAGCACGCGGTTGCTGACGAAACCGGGGAAGTCGTTGCAGTGGATGGGGGTCTTGCCCAGCTGCTTCGAGAGGTCCATGACCGCATCGAAGGTGGCATCGCCGGTGGCCAGGCCGCGGATGACCTCGATGAGCTGCATGACCGGCACGGGGTTCATGAAGTGCATGCCGATGAAGGCCTCGGGGCGCTTCGTGACCGCCGCCAGCTTGGTGATGGAGATGCTGCTGGTGTTGCTGGCCAGGATCGCGCCAGGCTTGCAGACCTTGTCGAGGGTCTCGAAGATCTGCTTCTTGACCTCCCACTTCTCGGTGGCGGCCTCGATGACGATGTCGCAGGGAGCCAGGTCCTCAAGCTTGGTCGTGGTGCGGATGCGGCCCAGGACGGCGGCCTTCTCGTCGGCCGTCATCTTGCCCTTGTCCACGCCCCGCTGCAGGTTCTTGTCGATGGTGGCCACGCCCTTGGCGGCGAAGGCCTCGCTGATGTCCTGCATCAGCACGCTGAAACCCGCCTGCGCGAAGACATGCGCGATGCCGTTGCCCATCTGGCCTGCGCCGATGACGCCGATGTTCTGGATGCTCATAGGGATCTCTCCTTGCTTTCAAGCATAGCGGAGGAAGCGGTCACCAGCCGGCGAGCAGGGCGGGCAGGTCCCGGATGGACTCAAGGACGGGGAAGGGGGACTCTCCGGAACCGGCCACCACTTCGTGCGCCCAGGTCAGGTGGTAGGGGATGTGGACGGCGCGGGCCCCCAGGGCCAGGACGGGGAGGATGTCGGATTTCACGGAGTTGCCCACCATGGTGAAGGAGGCGGTGGTGATCCCATGGCGCCGGAGGAGGGTCGCGTAGGTGGCCTCGTCCTTCTCCGACACGATCTCGACCTTCGAAAAGTGGCCGCCCAGGCCCGATTTCGCCAGCTTGGTCTCCTGGTCGAAGAGGTCGCCCTTGGTGATCACCATCAGCTCGAAGGTGCCGGCCAGCTCCGCCAGGACTTCGGCGACGCCCGGCAGGGGTTCCACCGGCTTATCCAGCATGGCCTTGCCCAGATCGAGCACCCGCCGCAGCCCCGTGCCGTCGAGACGGTTCTCCGTGAGTTCCAGGGCCGTCTCGATCATGGAGAGGGTGAATCCCTTGATGCCGTATCCGTATTGGCCCAGGTTCCGCATCTCGGTGTCATGCAGGCGGGCGTCGATCCAGGCATCGTCGTGGAAAGGCCGCAGCAGGGCGCGGAAGGCCTCCTGGGTCTCAGCGTAGTGGGTCTCGTTGTGCCAGAGGGTGTCGTCGGCGTCGAAGGCGAGGGTGCGGAGCATGGGGGTCCCGTGGAAGAACTCCCAGCCTACAATGATGGATTCCCGGGGATTCCATGGCCGCTTCCAAGACCCGCACCGACTGGGCCCTCCTGCTGCTCCGCCTGGCCGTGGGCGGCATGGCGGTGGTGCAGGGGTTCGAGGTCCTCCGCCGCGCCCACGGGGCCATCTCGTTCGCTCATGCCTCCACCTGGGGCCTGGCCCTCGGGGAACTGGTCTGCGGCGCGCTGATCCTCCTGGGCCTGTGGGTTCCCCTGGCGGGCGGCCTGCTGGTGGCGGTGCTGGGCTGGCCGCTGGTGCATGGCTGGATGCACGGCGCGGGGGTGCTCGCGAATCTCGGCGGCCTCTTCCGCCTGCTGGTGGGCCTGGCCTGCGCCATGGGCGGCGGGGGCAAGTGGGCTCTGGGCCGTTAGGATCGCTAGGAATCGAAGGCAAACACACGCGGAGGTTGAAGGATGTTGCGACCCCCCCATCACCAGATCTTCGCCTTCGACGCCGAATGGGTGCCGGATCCGGCCACCGGGCGCCGGGTGCTGGACCTGCCCGGGGACATGCCGGATGACGAGGTGATCACCCGCCTCTGGGCCTACGGCGGCGCCACCGAGGCCGACCCCCGGCCCTACCTGAAGACCATCCTCTGCCGCGTGGTGTCCATCGCCGCGGTGATCCGGACCGTGAAGCATGGCGAGGTGCAGCACCGCCTCTACGCGCTGCCGGAAGGGCCCGAGGCACTGCCGGAGGACGAGCTGCTCCGCCGCTTCCTGCTGGCCATCGGGGACAAGAAGCCACAGCTGGTGGGCTTCAACTCCAGGGACTCGGACCTGCCCATTCTGGTGCAGCGGGCCATGGTCCACCGGCTGTCGATCCCGGGCCTGGGGCGCAGCGCGGAGAAGTGGGCCGCAGGCGATTTCTTCGACCGCTACGGCAATCAGCACATCGACCTGCGCGAGATCACCGGCGCCTGGGGCAAGGCTTCCTCCACCCTCCACGAACTGGCGACGGCCTGCGGCATTCCCGGCAAGCTGGGCACGGACGGCAAGAGCGTCATCGACCTGTGGCGCGCCGGGGACCTGGCCGGCATCGTACGCTACAACCAGTTCGACGCCCTCACGACCTTCCTGGTCTGGCTGCGGGCCATGACCCTCTCCGGCCACCTGTCGCCGGAACAGATGGAGGCCGAAGAGGCCCAGATCCGGGCTCTCGTCCAGCAGAAGGCCGCCGTCGATCCTGGCTTCAACCTGTATCTGGAGGGCTGGACCCGCCTTTCCTGACCCCTTCTGCTTGAATCCATCCTGAAGGCCGCTAGACTGGCCGCAACATTCCAGTCGTTGCGTTTTCTTCCAAGGGAGGATGTGTGAACAAGCGACTTGCGGCGGAATTCGTTGGGACCCTCTGGCTGGTGCTGGGCGGGTGTGGCAGCGCGGTGCTGGCCGCGGCCTTCCCGGGCGTGGGGATCGGGCTCCACGGCGTCAGCCTGGCCTTCGGCCTCACGGTGCTCACCATGGCCTTCGCCATCGGACCCATCTCCGGCTGCCACCTGAACCCCGCCGTGACCCTGGGACTTGCCGTGGGCGGACGCTTCCCCTTCAAGGACCTCGCGGGGTACTGGGTCGCCCAAGTGCTGGGGGCCGTGGCGGCCTCGGCCATCCTCTATGTGATCGCCACGGGCAACGGCTCCGCCATCGGCGGGTTCGCCAGCAATGGATTCGGGGAGCACTCCCCCGGGAAGTACGGGCTCGGCGCGGCCCTCCTCACGGAAGTCGTGATGACCTTCTTCTTCCTCATGGTGATCCTGGGCAGCACGGCCAAGAAGGCGGCGCCGGGCTTCGCCCCCATCGCCATCGGCCTCTGCCTGACCCTCATCCACCTCATCAGCATTCCCGTCACGAACACCTCCGTGAACCCGGCCCGCAGCACGGGCCCGGCCCTGTTCGTGGGCGGATGGGCCCTGTCCCAGCTCTGGCTCTTCTGGGTGGCCCCTCTGATCGGAGCGGCTTTGGCCGGTTTCGTGTTCCCGAAACTCGAGGATTGAGGGGCCTGGAGGCCCTGGCTACAGCAAACCCCCCTTCGGGCCGATACACTCTTGACCCGAGGAGCCGCCATGACCCAGGAGATCCGCCCCGAGGACCTCATCGTCACCGAACAAGACGGTACCCGCCGCATCAACCACGATGTGATCGAGAGCTATGGCCTCTTCAACCTGCCCCGCGCCACCATGCGCCAGGCGCTGATGGTCTATTACGACAACGCCAGCCGGCAGGGCCGGGGCCCGGCCCAAACGGTGCGCGTCTTCATCACCCTGGCCAGTTCCATCACCCGCTTCCCCCGGCAGGTGGCCATCAACTTCACCCGCGGGGTGGCGTACCGGCGGAACATGCGGATGCTCAGGCGCTTCAGCCGCTGACCGCTCCACGATTCCCGGAAGGGAAAGGCGTGCCTCAAAGCCGCCGGAGGAGCCTCTCGATGGCCGTCGCCTTGCGGCCATCGGTGGTGACGAGGACCGCATGGAGCTGGAGGTCGCCTTCGGCGACTTCGTACCGGGGGCGCTGTACTTTCAGGAAGCGGCCCAGGCTGGCCTCCTTCTTCATGCCGATGACGCCTTCGTAGGGGCCGGTCATGCCGATGTCGGTTACATAGGCGACGCCGCCAGGCAGCACCTTGGCATCCAGGGTGGGGACATGGGTGTGGGTGCCGAGGACGGCGGCGGCGCGGCCATCCAGGTGGTGGCCCATGGCCTGGGCCTCGCTGGTGGCCTCGGCGTGCATGTCCACGAGTACCAGGTCGGCCCGCTCTTTCTGGAGGATGGCGTCGACGCAGCGGAAGGGGCATTCGCAGGGAGGCATGTGCACCCGGCCCATGAGGTTGATGATCAGCACCTCGGCACCGGAAGGCGTGTGGAGCTTCACCCAGCCGTTTCCGGCGGTGTCCGGGGGGTGGTTGGCGGGCCGGAGCAGGCGGGGCTCCTGCCGGAAATAGCCGTCGATGCCCTTCACATCGAACGCGTGGTTGCCCGTGGTGATGACATCCACGCCGTACCGATCGAACCATTCCCGGGCGATGGTCTCCGTGATGCCGTGGCCGTGGGCGGCGTTCTCGCCGTTCACCACCACCAGATCGGCCCCGGTCTCCCGGCGCAGGTCGGGCAGGAAGGCCTCCACCAGCCGCCGTCCCGGCTCTCCCACCACATCGCCCAAGGCCAGGATTCGCATGCCTCCAGACTAACGAAAAAGGGCGGCGCATGTGCGCCGCCCTTTCGTGGTGCGGTTGGAACTAGAAGGCGAAGCGGGCGCCGATCTGGATCTGGCGGGCAGAGCCGGTCCAGGTCTGCTGGGGGGTGGGCGCCGGGTTGACCGCATCGATCGTGGAGGCGTTGCCAACCGAGGGGGCGCGGTAGGACAGGTAGGTGTCCTGGCGGTTGAGCAGGTTGAACACATCGGCGGACAGGGTCATCCTGATCCGCTTCGTGAAGAAGAAGTCGCGGCGCAGGCCGAGGTCGAAGGTCAGGTTGGAACCTCCGCGCAGGGTGTTGCGGCCGGGATCGACGCCATTCTGGAAGACGCGGTCATTGGTGCTGTTGGCATCGCCGTTCACATCGGCGCTGTAGGTCAGGGTGTAGGGCGTGCCCGTCTGGTAGCGGATGGAGACGGAGGTCAGGATGCCCGTCACTTCCTTGTCGAGGAAGCTGAAGTAGCCCGTGAGCACCTCGCGGCGGTCGGTATCGGCGTAGCCCCACTGGGCGCCCAGCCGGCCCTGATCCTGGATGCCGATGCCGGAGTAGTTGCGCTCGTTGGAGTCGCTGTCCTTGTTGATGGCGTAGGTGTAGTACAGCTGGGCATCGAAGGGGCTGCCATCCTTGTGGTACTTCATGCTGGCCGTGTAGGCGTGGTACTGGCTGGTGGCATCGGACAGATACAGGCCCATGGTGCCGTAGGCCGCGTTCGGGCGGACCGCCGTGTAGGCGCCGGACGCGCTGATGGTGCTGGGGTAGATGAGGCGGCCGGAGGCATTCGGGGTGGGGTTGCCGAGGTTCAGGTCCGCCGTGCGCTCAAGCTGCTGAGCCTTGGCGTAGGTCGCGGACAGGCCCAGCACCAGGTCGCCGAAGAAGGGGCGCTCGGCGCCGATGTTCACGCGGTCGGTGTAGGGGTTCTTGAAGTCGGGACTGAAGCTCCAGATATTGAATCCGGTGAGGGTCACGCCCGCGGGCATGGCCGAGATCCAGTAGGGATTCGAGGCATTGAAGGACGCGCCGCGGGGGATGCCGTAGGTGGCGGCTTCGGTCGGCTGGAAGTCCTTGGAGCCCGTGCGGATCCCGTTGGCCGCGAAGGCCTGGTAGAGGAACACGGCGGGGGTGGTGCTCACATAGCGGCCCACGCTGCCACGGACCACGGTCTTGCCCTGGTCGAAGGCGGGGGTCCAGGTGAAGGACACGCGGGGGGAGAACTGGCTGTCCGTGGGGATCTTGCCCGTCACGGGCATGGTGGTCGCGAGCCGGTTGCTCATGTCCAGGATCGGGAAGTCGGGGTTCTCCTGGCGATCCCAGCGGACGCCGACACCCAGCTTGAAGGTGTCGGTGAGGCGCCAGTCGGTCTGGATGAACGCAGCCAGCTGCTTGTAGCTGGTGTCGAAGAGGCCCGCCTGCTGCACGGGGCTGTTGAGGCCGAAGTTCTGGCGGTAGTAGGACCAGTTGCCCGCCCGGAAGTTGGCGAGGGAGCTGAACTGGTAGACGCCCTGCCAGTTGCCGGCGAAGAACTCGGACACATTGATGTCGTTGTAGTCCACGCCCGCCTTCACCTGGAAGGTCGGCGTCACATAGCTGATGTTTTCCTGGAACTGGGTGCGCTTCGTGCTGTAGGTGCGGTCGAAGGGATAGGCGCCGTAGTAGCCCACATTGGAGATGCTGACTTCGGGGATCTTGGAGTAGGTCGACCGGGGCATGTCGTCCTTGGTGTGGCTGATCCGGAACTCGTTCATCCAGTTGCCGTTGATCACCCAGTTCCACTGGAGGACATAGGCGTCGGTCTTCACATCGTCCGAGGCCAGGTTCTCGTAGGCCGCCATGCTGCTGGCGCCGGTGACGCCCTTGAAGCTGGAGTGGTTGACCCGGAACTGGATGTTCTGGTCGATGGTGGGGTTCCAGTCGAAGCGGATGAAGTAGACATCCGAATCAAGCTTGTTGGAGTAGCTGCCGCCCTTGGCGAGCAGCACCGCATCATTGGCCTGGCCCGGGAGAGCGGGATTGAGGGTGACGGGTGTGTTGCCGCCCCAGACCTGGTTGATGGGGGACTTGTAGCGCTGGGCGTCGTAGGCCACGAAGTAGAAGAGCTTGTCCTTGACGATGGGGCCGCCCACGCTGAAGCCGAACTGCTCCTGCTGGAAGTCGCCGACGGGATTGGTGGTGGTGCTGCCATTGGGCTGGCGCAGCGTCGGGCCGGCTTCCACCCAGCCGCGGGGGCGCATGTAGTAGAAGAGGCTGCCGCTGAGGTCGTTGGTGCCGTTCTTGGTGATGGCGTTCACATAGCCACCGCCCATGCGGCCGAACTCGGCACTGGCGCCGTCCGTGACGACCTGGTACTCGCGGATCGCTTCGATGGAGATGGTGAAGGGGGTCTTGCCTTCCGCCGCGCCGGTGGCGCCGCCGAAGAAGGGCTCGTTGTTGTCGCCGCCGTCGATGTTGATGGAGGTGTTCACGCCGCGCTGGCCAGCGATGGCGAGGTTGCCGCGGCTGCTGTCCACCACGACCTGGGGGGCCAGCGTCGCGAGATTGGTGAAGTTGCGGTTGAAGACGGGCAGGTTGGTCAGGTTGTCGGGGGAGACGATGGCGGCGGCGCTGGCGCGCTCGCTGTCCACCTGGCTGGCGGCGGCCACGACTTCCACCACGGCGCCGGTCTCGGGAGCCAGGCGGATGGCGAGGGGGGCGGCATCACCCAGGTTGAGGTTCACCTTCACATTGCTGGCGGTCTGGAAGCCGGCCTTGGTCACGGTGACGCTGTAGGGGCCCACCGGCAGGAGGGTGGCCAGGTAGCGCCCTTCGGCGTTGGTCTGCGTGGTGCGGGTGAGACCGGTCTCCGTGTTGCGGATGGTCACCGTGGCGCCCGCCACGGCCGCGCCCTTGGTATCCATGATCCGGCCGCCCAGCTGGGCGGACACGCCCTGGGCCATGAGCGGAGCCGCCGCGACCAGCAGGGCCACCAGGGTTGAGCTGTTCAAATGCCTTGAACGCATGGGAAGTTCCTCCGTGCCCCAAGAGTAGCCTCAGACCCCCTCGTAATAAAAGGACCGGATGGTCAAGGAACGAAAATGTCACCCCGGGCACCTGAAGGTCACAGGGGCGCCCGCTCGGGGGCCGTCCCGGTTCCCGGGACAGCCCTGCTAGGCTTCATTCTTTCCTTGAGATGTCGATGAAACTGGTCGCCCTTGCCTTCACCCTCCTCCTCGGGGCCTCCCTGTGTGCCCAGGGACCAGCCACCATGGGCGCGTCCGAGATCCGCGCCGGCATGAAGGGGTACGGCCGGACCGTGTTCCAGGGCGGCAAGATCGAGCGGTTCGACTTCGAGGTGTTGGGCGTCCAAAAGAACGCCGCGCCGGGCCGCAGCCGAATTATGGTGAGGGCATCAGGGGGGCCCTTGGCGGAAACCGGCATTCTGGCCGGCATGAGCGGCAGTCCCTGTTACATCGACGGCAAGCTCATCGGGGCCCTCAGCACGGGCATCGCCTTTGAGAAGGAGGCCATCGGGGGCATCACGCCCATCGCCGAGATGCTGGATCAGCTCCGGGACATCCCCGAGACCGCCCCGAGCCGGACCCCCCTGATCCTGCCCAAGCTGGAGCCGCCGAAGGTCCTCAAGTCCGCCCTCACGGGCCAGATGCTCGACTTCCGGGCCCTGATGGGCGACCCGGACCCCCAGGCGCTGTCCATGTCCATCGCCGGCAGCGCCCTGGGAGCCGAGGTCCAGCGCCTCTGGGCGGGACTGCCGGTCACCTTCGCCGCTGCCCCCGTGATGTCCGGGAGCCGCGAGGAGGCCAGCCCCCTGGAGCCCGGCGGCATGGTGGCGGTCACGCTCATGCAGGGCGACCTGGATCTGGCGGCCGCGGGCACCATCACCTATGTCTCGGGCAAGCGCATCCTGCTCTTCGGCCACCAGCTGTTCAACCTGGGGCCCGTGGACCTGCCGCTGTGGTCGGCCACGGTGGCCAGCACCGTGGCCAGCTACCAGAGCTCCTTCAAGATGGCCATGCCGGTGGCGCCCATCGGCGCCCTGCGCCTGGATCGCAGTTCGGGCGTGGCGGGGCTGCTGGGGGCTGAGGCCCGCATGGTGCCCCTGCGCATCGGCCTGAACCTGGGGGGCAAGCGGACGCTGAACTTCCGCTTCGAGATCATGGATCATCCCGTGGTCACGCCCGCGCTGGCGGCCACGGCCGTGGCCCAGACCCTGGAGGCCCACACCCGCGGCCTGGGGTTCCAGAGCCTCTCCATGCAGGGGAACATCAAGCTGGCCGGGCATCCCGCCATCCAGATCGAAAATGTCATCGCAGATCTGAATTCCCTTCGGATGGCGCAGTATGTGGGCGGCATCCTGCAGGCCGTGAGCTTCAACCCCTTCGAGCGGCCCGTGTTCGAGGGCATCTCGCTCACCATCAAGGCGGAGGAGCGGCTCGACCTCACGGGCATCGCCGGCGTCCGCCTGCTCAAGGCCCGGGCCAAGCGCGGCGAGGTGCTGCCCGTGCTGGTGACCCTCCAGAACATCCAGGGCGTGCGGGAGACGGCCACCTTCAACATCCAGGTGCCTTCCTCGGCCGCCAAGGGCAAGGCCATCCTCATGGTGGGCGACGGCTTCAGCCTCATGGCGGCGGATCCGGACGAACGGATGATCGAAGTGGCCAGCCTGAACGACATGGTGCGGATCCTGAACGGGGCCCTCCGGAACAACCACGCCTACGCCCTGTTGGTGCAGGCGCAGCCGGGCGCGGGCCTCCGCGGCAGCCGCATCGAGGGGATCCCCCCCACCGTGGCCAGCCTGGTCGGCGGCGATGGGGCCAGCAGCGACAACCGCCTGCAGCGCAGGATTGTGGGCCGCGCCGTGCTGCCGCTGGAGCGGGAAGTCCGCGGCCTCAGCCAGTTGGAAGTGGAGATCGAGTGATGAGCATGAGAGGAAAGGGTTCTATGCGCTGGCTGACCTTGCTGCTTCCCGCCGTCCTGAGCGTCGCCGCCTTGGCGGACCAGCCCATGGCGACCTTCTCGGGATTCAACGACTGGCTGGGTTCCGAGACACGCGGCGTTCGCATCGGCGCCGACGGTCGCCTGCGCCTGGCGCCGAACCTTCGGCGCGTGGGCCAGCTGCCCGAGGGCGTCATCTGGGCGGCGGTGTCGGACGGAGCCGGCGGGGCCTACCTGTCCGCAGGCACGGACGGCAAGCTCTTCCACTATGCGGGCGGCCAGGTGAAGCCGCTCGGCCAGGTGAAGGGCGGCATCGTGTTCGCTCTGGCCCGGCTGGGGCAGGATCTGGTGGTGGCGCCCACGGGCGAGGGCAAGCTGTTCCGGGTGTCCCCCGCCGGCGAGGTGAAGCCGTTCGCCGACATCGAAGCCCGCATCGTATGGGCTCTGGCCGTCGAGGGCGACGCGGTGATCGTGGCGGGCGGGTCCGAGAAGGGGGCGGTGCTGCTGCAGGCGAGGGAAGGCTCGAGCCGCCGCCTGGCGGAACTGGCCGATGAGACGGCCTTCACGGCCATGACGCCGGACGGGCAGGGCGGCTGGTACCTGGGCAGCCATGGCCGGGGCCTGGTGCTGCGCTACAGCCGGCAGGGCGATCGCCTGGAAACGCTCATGGACACGCCCTTCGAGGAAGTGCGCGCCCTGGCTGTGGCCGAGGGCCAGCTCTATGTCGGCGCCGACAACGGGCTCACGCCCAAATTCAGCACGGGTCAGCTGGAGCGCCGGGAGGGCTACCTGCAGGCCGATACGGCCAGCACGGCTCGCTCCGCCGTCATCCGCCTGGACCGGGACCGGGTGCCGGAAACCCTGTGGCAGAGCGCCCAGAGCCAGGTCTATGCCCTGACGGCCTGGAAGGGGCAGCTGCTCGTGGGTACGGGCAACCGTTCGCGCCTCTTCTCGCTGCCCTTGGGCAAGGCCCGCGACACCGATCCTTTCGCGCCTTTCGCGGTGGTGCAGGAACTGGGGACGGCCCAGGCCACGGCTTTCCTTCCCGCCGGCGGGGATCTGCTGGTGGTGGGCTCCAATCCCGCCGAGCTGCACCTGCTCTCCGAGGCCCAGGCCACGGAAGGGACGCTGGAATCGAAGATTCTGAAGGGGGCGCCCCTGGCCGACTGGGGCCGGGCCTACCTCGAGTCCGACCTGCCCACCGGCACCAATGTGGAGCTGCAGTTCCGCACGGGCAGCACCGAGACGCCCGATGCCACCTGGAGTGCGTGGACGCCGCCGCTGCGCAGCGGAGAGCGCCCGGCGCTGCCGCCCTCCCGGTTCGCCCAGTTCCGGCTGCGGCTCAGCAGCACCCGGGGCGGCGCCACCCCCACGGTGGAGACCGTCACCCTGCACTGGGCCCACCGCAACCTGGCGCCGGTCTGGGAGGGCGTGGACATCATGCCACCCGGGCTGGTCATCACCCGCACCGCGCCACCCGATGACATCGGCATCGAGCGCGTGCCCCTGGAGACCCAGAAGCTCATCCCGGCCCTGGGCTACATGGGCGCGGAAAAGCGCAGCTTCCGCCGGGGGGGCGCGAGCTTCGTGTTTCGGGTGAACGATCCCAACGGCGACGCCCTCGAGTTCACCATCCGGTTGGTGCCTGAACGAGGGGCGCCGCTGCTCCTGGAAAAGGCCTGGAAGGAAAAGTTCTTCAGCTTCGACACCCTGCCGGTGCCCGATGGCCGCTACCGATTGGAAGTGACCGCTTCGGATGCGCCCACGGTCCCCTTCAATGCCGCCCTCACGAGCACCTGGCGCACGGCGCCCTTCCTTATCGACCACACGCCCCCGGCCATCGCCGAGCTGAGTGCCGTGCCCGAAGGCGAGGGTGTGCGCCTGCGCTTCGTGGCCCGGGATGAGACCTCGGTGCTGAAAGAGGCCGCGGTGAGCGCCGATGGCGAGCACTGGCTCCAGATCGTCCCCGAGGACCGCGTCTTCGATCAGAAGGAGGAGCGCTTCGATGTGATCGTGCCGCGCGAGGCCGTGCGCGGGGACCGCATCCTGGTGAAGGTCGCCGATCAGCACCACAACGAGCAGACGGCGGCCGTTTCGATCGGGGCCCCCAAGCGTTAGCCGTTCCCTCCTCCAAAAAAGGCGGGCCGGATGGCCCGCCTTTTTTGGAGCAAGTCAAAACCTAAAGACCTTTGAATTGCGCGGCCCGCTTCTCCAGGAAGGCGCCCATGCCCTCCTGCATGTCCTGGGTGGCGGCCAGGAGGCCGAAGAGGGCGGCTTCGTACTGGAGGCCCTGCTCCTGGGGCATCTCGAGGCCCTCGTGCACGGCCGCGAGGGCGCTGCGAAGGGCCAGGGGGCCACGGGAGAGGAGGGTCTTCGCGAGCTTCTCGGCGGCGGCCCGGAGATCGGCCTGGGGCACGACCCGGCTCACGAGGCCCATGCGGAGGGCATCGGCCGCGGGCGTCATCTCGCCGCTGAGGATCAGGTCCAGGGCCACGCCCTTGCCCACGAGGCGGGGCAGGCGCTGGGTGCCGCCGTAGCCGGGGATGATGCCGAGGCTCACCTCGGGCAGGCCGAAGCGGGCGTTCTCGCTGGCGATGCGGATGTGGCAGGCCAGGGCCAGCTCGCAGCCACCGCCTAGGGCGAAGCCGTTCACGGCGGCGATCACGGGCTTGGGCATGGACTCGATGCGCTGGAACACGGCCTGGCCGCGCAGGGCCTGCACCCGGGCCGAGGCCGTGTCGAGGGACTTCAGCTCGGCGATGTCGGCTCCGGCCACGAAGGCCTTCTCGCCGGCGCCGGTGACCACCACCACGCCCACTTCGGCGTCGTGCTCGAGTTCTGCAAAGGCCTGTTCCAGCTCTTTCAGCACATCGTTGTTCAGGGCGTTGAGCTTCTCGGGCCGGTTGAGGGTGACCCAGGCGATGCGGTCGGCTTTCTCGACGAGGACGAAGGGCATGGGGGGCTCCTGATGTGGGATTGTTGCCGACCATTGTACGCTGGGGCCGGAGTGACCGATGTTCCATCCCCCACACCCCGAGACCTACCGCGACCAGCTGCGCGCCTTCCTGCGCGAGGACTGGGGCACCCAGGACTGGACCACGGCCGCCGTGCCGGACCGGCCCATGGTGGCCCGGGTGGTGGCCAAGGGGGATCTGGTGCTGGCCGGCCTGCCTGTGGCCCAGGAGGTGTTCCGGCTGGCTGAACCCGAACTGGCGGTGACCCTGGAGGCCGCTGACGGACAACGGGTGTCCAAGGGGACCGAAGTCCTGCGTGTGGAGGGGTCCAGCCACGGCATTCTGCTGGCCGAGCGCGTGATGCTGAACCTTTTGCAGCGGCTGTCGGGCACGGCGACCCTCACGCACCAGTTCGTGGACGCCATCGAAGGCACGGGCGCCCGCATCCTCGACACGCGCAAGACCACGCCGGGCCTCAAGCTGTTGGAGAAATACGCCGTGCGCTGCGGAGGGGGCGTGAACCACCGCCTTACGCTGGGGGATGGCGTCCTGCTCAAGGAGAACCACCTCGCCGCGGCCGGCGGCATCCGGGCGGCGGTGGAGGCGGCACGGCACAGCGCTCCCAACCTGGTGAAGATCGAAGTGGAGGTCGAGACCCTGGGCCAGCTGAAGGCCTGCCTGGATCTGCCGGATGTCGATGGCGTCCTGCTGGACAACATGCCCCTTGAGCAGATGCGCGAGGCCGTGGCCCTGCGGGACCGCAGCGGGCGGCGCCTCTTCCTGGAGGCCAGCGGCAACCTCACCCTGGAGCGCGCCCGCGCCGTGGCGGAAACCGGCGTGGACTTCCTCAGCGTCGGGGCCCTCACCCACAGCGCGCCCTCGGTGGATCTCAGCCTGCGGATGGACTGAAGGGGCGACCTGCGCCATGATCTAGGCCTCAATACACGAGGCAGGAGGCGGCATGCGTTCGAATCGATGGGGACTGGTCCCGATGGTGCTGGCGGCAGCAGGGCCCCTGCTGGCCCAAACGCCGACGCCGACGCCGACTCCGGCCACGCGACCCATGACCTTCATGGATGTGATGGAGATGCGCGGCGTGGGCGGCGGTCAGCTGTCGGCGGACGGAGCCCGGGTGGTCTACACGGTGAGCATCCCCCACTGGAAGTTGGGCAAGGCCTTTACCGAGATCTTCGTGGCGGAGGCCGCCACCGGCGCCGCCCGCCAGATGACCTTCACCCGCGAGAAGAACGAGACGGCCCCCCAGTGGGCCCGGGACGGCCGGCGCTTCGCCTTCCTCAGTGATCGCGAGGGTAGCCAGCAGGTGTATCTGATGTCGGTGGACGGAGGCGAGGCCCGCAAGCTCACGGAAGCCAAGGACGGCGTCCATGCCTTCGCCTTCAGCCGGGACGGGAAGTGGCTGGCCTTCAGCGCGGGCAAGGCGGAGGACCGCCAGCTCTCGCTCGTGGATCTGGCTTCGGAGGATCTGACCGTGACGGCCCTCCCCAAGCACGCCACGCCCATCCGCGACTTCGCGTTCGCGGAGGACGGGCAGCGCATCTTCTTCACCAGCCCTGATGGGGTGGACAAGGACGACCTGAAGCGGAAGGAGAAGAAGTTCGATGTGCGCGTCGCGGATCCGGAGCAGCCGCCCGTGCATGTGTGGTCCGTGGATCTGAAGGACAAGACGGAGAAGCGCTGGACGGAGGGGGCGGGCTTCACCGTGGCGGCCTTCCAGCTCTCGAAGGACGGCCGCTGGGCCTCGTACCGGGCCCTTCCCGCCGCCCGTCGCGTGGGCGACATCACCCACGAGGAGGCGAGCCTGCACCTGCTGGATCTGGGCAGTGGCCAGGGCCGCCTGGTCCTGGAGAAGTTCGCCGGGTTCTCAGCCTTCTCGCCGGACGGACAGTGGCTCGTCTATGCGGCGCCCGAGCGGTTCGAGCGCCTCCGCAACGAGAAGCTCTGGGTGGTGCCCACGGCCGGCGGACCCGCCCGGAATCTGATGGCCGGGAAGGACATGAGCGTGTCCAACGCCAGCTGGAGCGAGGACTCGCACACCCTCTACTTCACTGAGGCTGTGGGCGCGGACCAGCACCTGTTCGCCCTGTCCGTCGCCAGCGGCGCCATGACCCAGCTCACGAAGGAGACCGGTGTCATCAACGGCGGCTACAACGCCGACGCCAAGGCTTTCCTGGTGAGCTACAGCCAGCCCCGGAAGCCCCTGGATCTCTATGTGGCGAGGCCCCGGACAGTGGGGTCGGCAGCCACCTGGATCAAGGTCTCCGACGCGAACCCCCAAGTGGCGCGGCTGGCCCTGGGCGCCACGGAAACGGTCCGCTGGAAGGCCAAGGATGGCGTCGAGGTGGAGGGCCTGCTCATCAAGCCCCTGGACTATGAGAAGGGGAAGCGCTACCCCCTCATCGTGCAGCTCCATGGTGGGCCGGCCGCCGCGGACATGAACGGATTCCAGGGCCGCTATGTCACCTACCCGCACATCTACGCCGCCGCGGGCTATGCCGTGCTCCAGCCCAACTACCGGGGCTCGACGAACTACGGCGAGGCCTTCGCCCGGCAGATCGGCGGGAACTTCATGCGCCTCTCCTACGGCGACATCATGGGCGGCGTGGATCACCTCATCCGTGAGGGCGTGGCGGACCCGGACCGGCTCGGCATGATGGGCTGGAGCGCGGGTGGGCACCTGTCCAGCTGGACGCTCACCCAGACCGACCGGTTCAAGGCCATCAGCACCGGCGCCGGGGCGGTGAACTGGATCTCGATGTACGCGGAGAGCGATGTCCAGAGCGTCCGCGAGTTCTACCTGGGCGGAAGGCCCTACGATGCCTGGGACAATTTCCTGAAGGAATCGGCGCTCAAGTACATCAAGAACGCGAAGACTCCCACGCTCATCCATGTGGGCGAGGCGGACCAGCGGGTGCCCAAACCCCAGAGCGACGAGCTCTACATGGCCCTCAAGAAGCTGGGCGTGCCCGTGGAGTACCTCGTCTATCCCGGCATGCCCCACGGCCTGACCGAACCTCGCTACCAGCTGGTGAAGATGGTCAGCGAGTTCAACTGGTTCGAGAAGTGGATCAAGGGGAAGAAGGACTGGTTCGAGTGGAAGACCCTGCTGGATACGCTGCCGGCGGATGCGGAGGCCAAGACGGAAGGACCCCCGGCTTCCGCCGCTTCGCGGCGGAAGTGATACAGAACGGGCCCCGAATGGGGCCCGTTCTGCGCAGGAGGGAACGCCTGTTTCTACTTCACCTCGAGCTTCCGCGCTTCCAGCAGGTGGCCCAGGGCCTTCTCCAGGGCGGTGATGGCCTTGGCATAGGTGATCTGGGACTGGAGCTCACTGCTCTTGGCGGTGTCGAGGTCGTTCTGTTTGGAAAGCACGAGGAAGTTGGTGCTCATGCCGTTCTCGAACTTCTTCTGCTCGGCCTCGAGATCCTTCTCGCGGAAGATGCGGGTCTTCTCGGCGGCGGCGACGCCCTTAGCGGAGGCCTCCACATTGCGGAAGGCCTGGCGGGCCTCCAGGGTGATGCCGAGCTCCAGATCGCGCAGGCTCCACTCGCTCTGGCGCCGGTTGGCACGGGCCTGGGCCTGGGTGCCCTTGGCGGCCCGGTTCTGGATGGGCAGGGCGAACTGGAGGCCCACGGTATAGCCGGGGTAGGCGCCCTTGGTCAGGTCCTTGTTGACGGCCGAGAGGCCCTCGGAGGGGATCTGCGAAGCCGCGTTGCCGTTGTAGGTGGCGTAGGCATCCAGCTGGGGCAGGGTGCGGTTGTTGGCCGCGGACTCGAGCACCTGCTTGGATTCCAGGTCCAGGCGGGCGCTCTTCAGCTCGATGCGGTTGGCCAGGGCCTGCTTCTCGGCGGCGGCCTCATTCAGCTCCAGGGGCTTGATGCTGGGGGCATCGGTGGGTTCCAGGCCGGCGGGGCGCTCGGACGACGGATACAGCGCGCGGATCAGGGCGTCCTTGGCGTTCAGGAGCTGGGCCTCGGCGGCGATGATGTCCTGCTCGCGCTGGGCGACGGAAGCTTCGGAAGAGGTGACCTCGATGGGGGCCAGGGTGCCCACCTGCACGCGGATCTGGTTCTCCTTGAGCTGCTTCTGGGCCAGGGTCAGGGCCTGCTGCTTGTTCTCCAGGTTGCGCTGCGCGTAGACCACATCCCAGTAGAGGGATTCGGTGCTGGCCACCAGGTCGATGATGGCCTTCTGGAAGGCGAGGTCCGCGGCCTGGGCGCTCTTGCGGGCCACGATCAGGCGGCTTTCCGTCGCATCGCGGCCGAAGCCCTTCAGCAGGCTCTGGGAGTAGGTGGCCGAGAAGCTGCCGTCGTAGGGGTTCGTGGTGAAGGGAGACTCGGGCCCGCCGTTGACCGTGCCCTTGGTGAAACGGTACGAGGGCGCGTAGTTCAGGCTCAGGTTGCCGCCCCAGCCGAAGGCCTTGGTGGAGCCCAGGGTGAAGTTCCGGCTGAAGGAGGTCGTCTCCGAGGAACTGAATGGACCACCAGGGAAGTTCTGAGTGCGGCTGGCATCCTGGACCTTGCTCAGGCTCAGGCTGCTGGTCAGGTTCCAGTCGAAGGCACCCTGCTCGATGGTCAGGCCGGCGCGCGTGAAGTCCCGCGTCTCGACGGCGATCTG
Organism: Geothrix sp.; assembly: GCA_019449415.1. Taxonomy (GTDB): domain Bacteria; phylum Acidobacteriota; class Holophagae; order Holophagales; family Holophagaceae; genus Geothrix; species Geothrix oryzae. Next base: position 338,216 of record JAGRPP010000017.1, on the reverse strand, counting down.
CACCTGCAGGTTGTTCTTCAGGGAAGTCTCGATGGCGCCCTGCAGGGTGAGCTGGGTGGCGACCTTGGCTCCATCGGCCTTGGGAGTCTCCTGGGCCAACAGGGAGAAGGCCACCAGCAGGGCCGGGAAGATCGGGAGACGCGTCATCTACCACTCCTTGAAGATCGAAAAGAGCTGCCACGGGGACAGGCTGCCTACGGACGGGTCCAGGGGCCGGTTTAGGTTAACCCCGGAAGCAGGATGCCTCCCTCGCAAGATGAGGGCAAGAAGGATTTCACCAGGTGTTGAAAATAATCACTTCAGCAATTCCCGGGCGATCACCATGCGCTGGATTTCGCTGGTGCCCTCGTAGATGGTGGTCACGCGGATATCGCGGTACAGGCGCTCGACGAGGTATTCCCGGGAATAGCCATAGCCGCCGTGGATCTGCACGGCGCGGTCGCAGATCCAGACGGCGCTTTCCGTGGTGAAGAGCTTGGCGGTGGCCGCCTCCACGGTGCAGGACTTCCCGGCCTCCTTCAGGGCGGCGGCGCGGTAGACCAGCAGGCGGGCAGCCTGGAGGCGGGCCTCCATCTCGGCCAGGTAGGTCTGGATCATCTGATGTTCGCCGATGGGCTTGCCGAAGGAGGCGCGAGCCTTGGCGTAGGCCACGCTCTCGTCCATGGCCCGCTGGGCGATGCCCAGGGCCTGAGCCGCGATGCCAACGCGGCCCCCGTCGAGGCCGCCGAAGGCCACCTTGAGGCCGTCCCCGGGCTTGCCGAGCAGGGCATCCTCGGCCACGAAGGCGTTCTCCAGGGCCACCATTACGGTCTTGCTGGAACGCAGGCCCATCTTCTCCTCGGGCTTGCCCATGACCACCCCGGGCTGCCGGGCATCGAGGATGAAGGCGCTGATGCCCTTCTTGCCCTTGTCCGGATCGGTGCGCGCCATGGTCACGAAGTACCGGCCCACGCCGCCGTTGGTGATCCAGGCCTTGGCGCCGTTCAGGTGCCAGCCGCCGTCCACCTTCGTGGCCCGGGTCTTCAGGGCCGCGGCATCGGAACCGGCGTCGGGCTCCGTGAGCATGAACCCGCCCAGCTCCTCGCCGCTGGCCAGGGGCTTCAGGTACTTCTGCTTCTGCGCCTCGGTGCCGAAGGCCAGGATGGGGGCGCAGGCCACGGAATTGTTCACGCTCATGGTCACGGCCACGGAGGCATCCGCATAGGCCACCTGCTCCAGCGCCAGGATGTAGCTGAGAAAATCCACCCCGGCGCCGCCGTAGGCTTCGGGGACGGTCATGCCGAGAAAGCCCATCTCGCCCAGCTGCTGCAGGATGGCCTTCGGGAACTCGCCGCTGGCATCCCGGGCCGCGGCGCCGGGATCGATCTCGGACATCGCGAAGTCGCGCGCGGCCTCGCGGATGGCGGTCTGGTCCTCGGTGAACAGGGGGAACATGGTGACTCCAGGGGAATCATCCAGGTTAGCAAGCCCGGGGCCTTCCTCATCGCGCGGGGCGGAGGGCGTGCCGCGGGTCACAGACCGCGGCAGCGGCCACCCGGCTCAGGCACCGATCAGGCGCAGGCCGGGAATCTCAGCGTGAAGGTGGTGCCCTGGTTGGGCTGGCTGACCAGGGAGAGCGACCCGCCGAGGAGCACCACAGTCTGGTGGACGGAGGCCAGGCCCAGGCCGGTGCCGCGACCGGGGGCCTTGGTCGTGAAGAAGGGCTCGAAGATGCGGGCCTGCAGCGGTTCGGGGATGCCCACGCCCGTATCCGAGACGGTCAGCTCCGCCTGGGAACCCCGGTCCTCCAAGGCCACGGCGAGGCGCAGGACGCCGCCGTCGGGCATGGCGTCCCGGGCGTTGAGGACGAGGTTGACGATCAGTTGATCGAGGCGGCCGGGCTGGCTGAGGACGAAGACGGGATCCGGGGGGAGGTCGACCGTGAACCGGATGCCGGCGGGCAGGGTGGCGCGCAGCAGGGGCCGGAGCTGCTGCACCCGCAAGGCGAGGTCCACGGCCACCGGGGCATCCTCCGAGCCGCGGCCGAAGGCCATCAGGTCCGCGGTGAGCGCTTCCGCCCGGGCGGCGGCTTCCCGGAGCCCCTCCACATCCTGCCTGGCCTCGGTCTCCCGGTTCCCGAGGCGGGCCGTCAGGAGGTCCGTGCGCAGGCGGATGACGCCCAGCAGGTTCTTCAGGTCGTGGGCGAGACCCGCGCCGAGGATGGCCACGCCGTTCAGGCGCTCCGTTTTGAGCAGAAGTTCCTGGGCGGCCTCCAGGGAACGGGTGCGCTCCTGCACCCTGGCTTCCAGGGCGGTGGAGAGCAGCTGGAGATCGCGGAGCGCCAGCAGGCCCCGGAGCAAGCCCAGGGTGGTCATGAGGATGCCGGTGATGAGGAAGGGGCGGTCCACGCGTTCCGGCGCGAGAAACAGCACGCTCAGGGCGAAGGGAACGGCGGTGGCCGTGGGGACCAGGGGCAGGATGAGGGTGCCCAGAGAGGTGTCCCGGGTCTCGGCATCCGGCGCGGGACCGGGCTGGACGGGGTGCGGGGCCAGGGGGGCCAACAGGACGCCGAGGCCCGCGAGGAGCACCAGCATGTCCAGGGGGTGGCCCACATAGTAGCCACCCGCCAGGCTCAGGGGCACCTGGATGGTCACCTGGAGGAGCGAGAGGCCGAAGGTCAGCATGACCCAGCCGAGGGGCCCCCCCAGACGGCTGGGCTGGCGGGCGCAGAGGTAGGCGCCGATGCCGAGGATGGTGGTGTTGCCGAGGAAGAAGCCCACCATCACGGCCCGGTTCAGGGGCGTGGCGGCGGTGTCGCGGAAGAGCGGGCCAAGGGCGAAGATCCAGGCGACGAAGAAGACCGCCGCCGCGATGCCCAGGCCATCGAGCCCCTTCCTCAGACGCTCCGATCCGCTGGTCGAGACCAGAGGCCAGGCCAGCAGGGCTGCGATGGTCAGCGCCAGAGACAGGAAGGAGAAGGCTTCCCCAAGGGAAGGGAAGGCCGGTGGCTGGCCATATCGGACCAGGCTGTGGAGCGCCCAGGCCTGAGTGAGGAACTGAGCGGTCAATGCCAGGCTGAGCAGGTTCCATCCCCGGGCCGCCTCGGGCTCCCGGCGGGCGCGGTGGAAGGCCGCGGCCCCCGCCGCACCGAAGACGGTGGCGTTCAGCAGGTTCAGGGCGATGTCCCGGGCCGCCACGGGCAGAGCCAAGCTGGCGAATCCGGCCCCGACCAGGACGATCACCACGCCCACAATGAACCCCGGCCAGCGTTTCTGGCCATGAGCGGGGAAGGTCGGGAGGGAGGGAGGCATGGCCGGTCCCCTTACTTATCGGCGCTCTGGTGGGAGACCTGAATCCGGCCGCCTGCTTCAGGCTTGGGCAAGCCAGGTCTCCAGCAGCTTCAGCGCCGCCTTGGAGCCTTCCCACTTCATGAGGTCGTGGGCCTCCTTCAGGCCGCACCACTTGCATTCACTGTGCTCCAGGGGCTCCAGGCGGACCGGGGCCTCCGGGGCCACCTCCATGGAGAAGCAGATCTCGGTGTTGAAGCGCGGCTCGGCATCGGGGAATCGCACGATGGCGGGATCCACCCAGAAGCTGTGGGAGAGGCCCAGGGGCCGCAGGGTGCCGGAGAGACCGGTCTCTTCCATCAGCTCCCGGTGGGCGGTCTCTTCCGGGGTTTCCCCCGGCTCCATCATGCCGGTCACGCTCTGCCACCAGAGGCCGTGCTCGGGCACCCGGAGCATCATGAGGACCTCGGGACCCGCGGGCCCCCGGCGCCAGGTCATGGCCGAGACGCTGCGGCTGGGTTCGCGCACGGGCTGGAGATCCAGAGCCAGGCAGGCGGTCAGGTGGGCTTGGAGCCGGTCCGTGGCCGCTTCCAGGCTGGGTGTGGCCTCGCCCAGCAGGGAGGCGAGGCTGCAGACGCCCTTGTCCGTGAACCCGCAGGGCGTGATCCAGCGGAAGTGGTCGAGGTTGGGGCGCACATTGAAGGCGATGCCATGCGTGGTGATCCAGCGGCTGAGGTGCAGGCCGATGGCGCCCAGCTTCTCCAGGCCGCCTCCTGTTCGATATCGGGCCGTGTCCACCCAGATGCCCGGCGCGCCCTTCAGGCGATCGGCCACCACGCCGAAATCCGCGGCGGTGCGGATCATGGCCTCCTCGAGGCCCCGGACCAGGCGGCCCACATCCTCGCGGCCGCCCCGCAGGTTGCAGATGGGATAGGCCACGATCTGTCCGGGGCCGTGGTAGGTGACTTCGCCGCCGCGGTCCGTGCGGTGGACGCTCACGCCCTGGGCGGCCAGGAAGTCGTCGCTCATGTGGATGTCGGCGGGCGTGGCGTTGCGGCCCAGCGTGAAGACGGGATCGTGCTCCAGGATCACGAGCTGGTCCGGGGTCCCGTCCTGGCTGACATGGGCCGAAAGGGCCTTCTGCAGCCGGAGCCCCGCGGGGTAGAACACGCGCCCGAAGCGGCGGAGCTGGGCGGGGTGGAGGGTGGAAAAGCCGATCTCGGACATGCCTCGAGTCTACCCGTACGCCCGGATCGCGGGCCCGGACCGGCCCTGCTCTGGCATCATCAAGGAACAGATGAGCCTGGACCCTTCCACCATCGGCCGCTACAAGGTCCTCGGCACCCTCGGTTCAGGGGCGATGGGCACGGTGTACCTGGCGGAAGACCCGCTTCTCAAGCGGCCCCTGGCCATCAAGGTCGTGCGGGAGGGCACCGGGGACGCCGAGGTACTGGAGCGCTTCAAGCGCGAGGCGGAGATCTCGGCCCGCCTGAACCACCCCAGCGCCATCACCGTGTTCGATGTGGGCGAGGAACCCGACCTGGGTCCGTTCCTGGTGATGGAATTCGTCGAAGGCGAATGCCTGTCGGACCGGATTCGGCGGGGCCCCCTCGAACCCGAGGAGGCCTTGGGGCTGCTCATCCAGGCCGGCGAGGCCCTGGAGGCTGTGCATGCCCTGGGCATCGTCCACCGGGACATCAAGCCCGAGAACTTCATGGTGGGCCGCGATGGGCGCATGAAGCTCATGGATTTCGGCATCGCCCGCAACGATGACGGCCGCCTCACCAGCACGGCCGCCTTTCTCGGCACGCCGGCCTATTCCGCGCCCGAGGTGCTGAACGGCGCCAGGGCCACAGCGGCTTCAGACCGCTGGTCCTTCGCCCTGACGGCCTACGAGATGTTGACCGGCGGCCTGCCCTTCTCGGGCGAGAGCGTGGGCGCCACGCTCTACCGGATCATCCACGACGCCCCGGTCTTCGCGGAGGGAATGCCTCCCGAAGCGGTGGCCGTGTTCCGGCGGGCCTTCGAGAAGGACCCCGCCTTGAGGTTCGGGGACCTGCGGACCTTTCTGCGGGCCCTGGTGGAAGTCCTTCCCCTCGACCCGGCCCTGCGGAGCGGCTGCCTGGCGCGGATCGAGGCCCTGGGCACCGAGACTTCCCCAGGCACCTTGCGCATGCCCCCGGCGCCCGCCGGGAGGTTCACCGTGCGTTCGCGGTGGATTTGGGCGGCCGGCGCTCTGGGCGTGGGACTCCTGCTATGGGTGGCCTTCTTCCGCCCGGACCGGAGTCGCGTGCTGTCCATCGAATCCCGTCCGGGCGGGGCCCAGGTCTTCCTGGATGGGACCCCCCTGGGCCAGACGCCGCTCCGCCAGGTGGTGGTGAAGGGCAAGGCGGAAACCCTCCGCCTGGAGAAGCCCGATTTCCAACCCCTGGAAGTGCGCCTCAAGCCCGAGGATCGCGACCTCTCCCTGCGCCTTCAGCCTGCGCCCTTCGAGGTGTCGCTGATCACCGAACCCGCCGGGGCCGAGGTCTTCCTCGACGGGGAATCGAAGGGGCGGACGCCCGCCACGGTCTCCGTGCCCGGCGAAGGCGCCCACCAGTTGCGGCTGACCCTGGATGGCCATGCGCCCTGGACCACGGTGGCCGAGCGCCACCGGCCCCTGCCCGAGCCCATCCGCCTCCAGAAGCTGCGCGGGAAAAAGGGCCATCCGGGAGACGGGAAGATCAAGAAATTCTTCAAAGGCATCTTCCAGAAATAGCCCTCGACGATGCCCATGGGTAGTCCAGGGGTGCCCAGCGATGCCCAGCGATGCAGGGTTCCCTAGGGCAGGCGGTCGTTCAGCAGCACCTTCTGGGTCTGGGCTTCGCGGTAGGCGCGCAAGCGGGCGCGGAGGGCCTCGTCGGTGCCCGCCAGGATGGCCGCCGCGAAGAGCGCCGCGTTTACCGCGCCGGCCTTGCCGATGGCGAGTGTCCCCACCGGGATGCCCGCGGGCATCTGCACCATGGAGAGGAGGGAATCCAGACCGTTCAGGGACTTGCCCTGCACCGGAACGCCCAGCACGGGCAGGGGGGACTTGGCGGCCACCATGCCCGGCAGGTGGGCCGCGCCGCCGGCTCCGGCGATGATGACCCTCAGGCCCCGGCCCTCGGCCTTCTCGCAGTATCTGAAGAGCTTGTCCGGCGTGCGATGGGCGCTGACGACCTCGGCCTCGAAGGGAATGCCCAGCTCCTTGAGCATTTCAGCCGCGTGCTCCATGGTTTCCCAGTCGGAGCGGCTGCCCATTATTAGGCCTACCAGCGGTGCATTGGTCATGGATCAACCCCAGGCGCGATGTCCCAGTGTAGCCCCGCCTCGGCCATGATGGAGCCATGGCGAAGGTGGTCGTGGTGGGCGGGGGTGCGGCGGGGCTGGTGGCGGCCTGGAGGGCGGCCTCGCGGGGCCATGCGGTCCTGCTGGTGGAAGCCAATGGGCGCCTGGGCGTGAAGCTCCGCATCAGCGGCGGCGGCAAGTGCAACATCACGCACGATGGCCCCCCCAAGGCCCTAATGGCGGCCTTCTCCAAAGAGCAGGCGCGGTTCCTGAGGCCCTCCCTGCACGCCTTCGACAACCGGGCCGTGCTGGACCTGCTGCGCCGGGAGGGGGTGGAGACCTATGTCCGGGACAACGGCCGCGTGTTCCCCTTGGACCGCCCCGGCAGTGCCGGAGCGGTGGTGTCGGCCTTCGAGACCCTGGTGCGCCGGGCGGGGGTGGAGGTGCGGACGGGCGCCCGCGTGACCGGGCTGGAAGGGGAGTTCCCCCGCCTGTCGGCGCTGCGGGTGGGCGAGGAACGCCTCGCCGCGGACGCCTTCATCCTGGCCACGGGGGGCGCGAGCTATCCGGAAACGGGCACTCGGGGCGAGGCCCTCGGCTGGCTGAAAGGGCTGAAGGCCCCGGTGCGCCCCTGGTTTCCGGCCCTGGCCCCCATCCCCTTGGTCCGCCCCCGCGCCACCTGGGAAGGCGTGGCCCTGCGGGAGGGAGAGCTGCGCCTGAGCGCTGGACCTGAAGGCCGCCGTCTCGCCGTCTTTGCGGGAGACATTCTCTTCACGAAGTTGGGCATCAGTGGACCCGCGGCCCTGGAGCTGAGCCAGGCCACCGAACGGGCCCGGCGGGAGGGGGCCGCCTGGCTGGTCTACGCCTCGAGCCTGGCGGCGCCGGAGCGGGTGGACGCGGCGCTGATCGAAGAAACTCGGGCAAACCCGCGCCTGCTGGCCGCCACCTGGCTGCAACGGCATTTGCCGGAGCGGCTCGTGGACCCGTTGCTGCAGGAGGCCGCCGTGGATCGCGGCCTCATGCTCAAGGATCTCTCCCGGGCCGCGCGCCGGGAGCTGGTGGGTCTGGTCACGGCGCTGCCGCTGGGCGGCCCTCAGCCCGTCCCCCTGGCCCGGGGCGAAGTGGCGGCGGGCGGCGTGGAGCTGGCGGCCGTGGATCCGCACACCATGGCTCTGCGGGGCTGGGAGAACCTGCGCGTCTGCGGCGAGCTCCTGGATCTGGATGGCCCGGTGGGGGGCTACAACTTGCAGGCGGCCTTCAGCACGGGCTTCGCGGCGGGGACTCTCTAGATCCTGGCCGCCAGGTCCACCACCAGGTCGCAAAGCCGGGCGGCGTAGCCAGTTTCGTTGTCGTGCCACCCGAAGACCTTCACGAAGCGGGGTCCCAGCATCATGGTCAGGTCCTGGTCCAGGATCACGCTTTCCGTCCGGCCCGTGATGTCGCAGCTGACCGTGTGGGGATCGGCCAGGGCCAGGAGATCCTTCCAGGGGCCCGCGGCGGCGGCGGCATAGGCGGCCCGGATCCCCGCGACCTCGGCATCCCGCCGGAGGGTGGCCACCACATCCACCAGATTCACGCTGAGGAGGGGCACCCGCAGGGCCACGCCATCGAAGCCCGGAGGCAGGCCCGGCATGACGCGGTGCAGGGCGCCGAAGGCGCTCGAGGTGGTGGGGATGATGCTCTGGAAGGCCGCCCGGGCCCGCCGCCGGTCCTTGTGGGGCAGGTCCAGCAGACGCTGGTCGTTGGTGACGACATGCACGGTGCTCATCCCCGCATGCTCCAGGCCGAAGGCATCCTCCAGGATCTTCAGCATGGGCGCCGTCGCGTGGGCGGTGCAGCTGGCGTTGGAGACGACGCGGTGGCGCGCCAAGTCCAGCCCAGAGCCGTTCACCGGGGCGATGATGGTGTAGTCCGCATCGGGGCTGGGCGCGCTGATCACCACATGGGAGACCCCCCCCTTCAGGTGCCGGGCGGCCTCCTCCCGGCGGGTGAAGCGGCCGCTGGCCTCCACCACCAGGCGGGTCCCGGAAGGGAAGGGGATGCTACTGGGATCCGTGGCATGGAAGAGGGGCAGGCGCCGGTCCCCCAGCAGGAGGAAGTCCTGCCCGCCCTCGGTGAACCCGTCGATGGGGCGATGGCTGGGGCCGTGCACCGAGTCGTAACGGAGCAGGTGAACGAGCTGGTCCAGGGGGGCCGGGTCGTTCACGGCGCCCAGGAGCCCGGGCCGGGTGGTGCCCAGCAGGCGGACCAGCAGCCGGCCGATGCGACCCAGGCCGTTGAGGGCGATGGAACCCATCGACTAGATCCGCTCCAGCAGGTGCACGCAGAGATCCTTCAGCCGTGCCGCGTAGCCGAATTCATTGTCGTACCAGGCGAAGACCTTGACCAGCCGGGGGCCCAGCATCTTGGTGAGGTAGGGGTCGTACAGGGTGCTAGCGGTGCTGCCCACCAGATCCGCGCTGACGAGTTCGGCATCGAGGACTTCCACATAGGGGGCCAGGGGGCCGGCCGTGGCGGCCTGGCGGAAGAGCTCCTGGATGCCCTCCAACGAGGCGTCGCGCTTCAGGGTGGCCGTGAGGTCCACGAGGCTCACATCGGGGGTGGGGACCCGCACCGCGATGCCATCCAGCCGCCCCTTGAGGTGGGGCAGCACCAGCCCGATGGCCTTGGCGGCGCCCGTGCTGGTAGGGATCATGCTGAGGGCCGCGGCCCGGGCCCGGCGCAGGTCCTTGTGGGGCAGGTCGAGGATGCGCTGGTCGTTGGTGTAGCTGTGCACCGTGGTCATGAAGCCGTAATCCAGGCCGTAGGCGTCGTCGAGGATCTTCACGATGGGGGCCAGGCAGTTGGTGGTGCAGCTGGCGTTGGAGATGATGTGGTCCGCCGTGGGATCCAGGGCCGCCTCGTTCACGCCCATGACCACGGTGCGGTCCGCGTCGCCCGCGGGGGCGCTGATCACCACATGGGTGACGCTGCCCTGGAGGTGGACGGCGGCCTGGGCGCGCTTGGTGAACTTGCCCGTGCATTCCAGGACCACCTGGGCCCCCTGGGCCCCGAAGGGGATGAGCTGGGGATCCTTCTCGGCGTAGACGCGGATGCGCCGCCCGCCAAGCACGAGGTAGTTCCCGTCGGAGGCCACGGGGAAGTCCGCCTGGCCGTGGACCGAGTCGTATTTCATCAGGTGGGCCAGGGTGGCCGCATCGGTGAGGTCGTTCACGGCCACCACCTGGACATGCGGAACCTTCATCAGGTGGCGCAGCACCAGCCTTCCGATCCGCCCGAGTCCATTGATGGCCACCTTCTTCATGGCGTCCTCCGAATCCTTGTTGTATCGGTCCTGTCCCATCCTGTCGAAGGAAAAGGCTGTTGCACCGACAAAATGAAAAGCCCGGCGGAGCCGGGCTTTGGATGGAACGGGGCCGGGGATGGCTGCTTCAACTGGCCAGGCTCACCTGGCGGATCCGGCTGGGGGGCGTCTCCAGCTTCTTGGCGAGGGTGTTCCGGTGGATGCCCAGCTCCCGGGCAGCGGCGCTGTGGTTGCCCTCGTGCGTGGCCAGCACCTCTTCCAGGTAGAGCCGCTCGAATTCGCGGCGCGCCATCTCCAGAGGGACGCCTCCACGCACCATTTCGGCCACGAGGACTCGCAGCTTTTCGCGCATTCCGTCTTCTCCAACAACCGTATCGGGACCAAGAAGGTAGCACCGCGATGACAAGAGGGAAAGCCCCGTGACAACTTGGAAACGCAGGCGCAGACTGTGGAAAAGTGTGTGGAATGCCTGTGCAGGCCATGGGGGTTGATGTGCGCAAGACCAAACTCGTGATGACCTTGGGTCCGGCCCTGATGCAGGGTGATCGGTTGCGGGAATCTCTCCGCGAAGCCGATGCGGTGCGAATAAATGCGAGCCACGGGGACCCCGAGAGCCGGGTCGAGGCCCTCCAGAAGGTCCGGGCCCTGGCGCTGGAACTCGGGCGGTCGATCCCCGTCTTCCTCGATCTGCAAGGACCGAAGTGGCGGGTGGGCCTGCTCGAGGCCCCCATCGCCCTGGCCGAGGGCAGCGAAGGCTACTTCTTCGCCGCGGGGGTCACGGTTCCCGCCGACGCCGCCTGGGCCGCACCCCTGCCGCACCCCGAGCTGTTCGAGGGTGCCGAGGCCGGTCAGCGCTGGCTCCTGGACGACGGCGCCATCACGGTGGAGATCCTGGCGAAGCGCGCGGACCTCCTGAAGGCCCGGGTGATCATCGGCGGGCCCCTGAAGGCCAGGAAGGGCATCCATCCCATCGGCATGGACATCAACATGGATCCCCTCACCGAGAAGGACCATGTCGACATCCGCTGGGGCGTGGAGCACGAGGTGGACCTCTTCGCCCAGAGCTTCGTCCGCCGGGCCTCGGATGTGCAGCAGCTCCAGGCCATCATCCAGCACCTGGGCGGCACCCAGCCCATCATCGCCAAGATCGAGCACCCGGCGGCCCTCGCGAACCTGGGCGAGATCCTGGAGGTCTCCTGGGGCGTGATGGTGGCCCGTGGCGACCTGGGCGTGGAACTTGGCGTGGAGCGGGTTCCGGGCCTCCAGAAGCAGATCATCAAGACCGCCCGCCGCGCCCTGAAGCCCGTGATCACCGCCACCCAGATGCTGGAGAGCATGATCGAGCACTCGCAGCCCACCCGGGCCGAGGCCAGCGATGTGGCCAACGCCATATGGGATGGCACCGATGCGGTGATGCTCAGCGCCGAGAGTGCCACCGGCGCCCATCCGGTGGAGGCCGTCCAGTGGCTGGCCCGCATCGCCGCGGAGGCCGACGCCAATGTGAAGCAGCGCACGCCCACCCTGCCCGACGAACTGGCCGAGAAGGTGCTGGCCCGTACGGACATCTCCGTGGCGTTCGCGGCCTGCCGCACGGCCGACGAGATCAACGCCCGCTGGATCGTGGCCTTCACTGAAGGGGGCGGCACGGCCCGCATGGTGAGCCGCCTGGCGGGCCGCACACCGGTCCTGGGGGCCACGGTGGATGAAGTCACGGCCCGCCGCATGGGGCTGCTCCGGGGCGTCACCTCCCTGCTGATCCCCCGCGTGAGCAACACGGACGAGATGGTGGCTGTGGTGCGGGAGCTGCTGGTGGCGAAGCATCAGCTGGGTAGCATGGATCGCGTGGTGATGACCATGGGCCTCCCCCTGTGGAAGACTGGAAGCACGAACACCATGAAGGTGATGACCTTCTGAAGAGGAGAACCCATGGGCCTCACGCGACCTCTCCCCGGCGAATACCCCGAAGCCTACGCCCCCTACATCGCCGCGGCGGATGAGGGGGATATTTCCGCCAGCCTCCAGAGCCAGATGGGTGAAGTGACGGCCCTGTTCGCGGGGCTCTCCGAAGCCCAGGGCGGCTTCCGCTACGCCCCGGGCAAGTGGAGCCTCAAGGATCTTCTCCAGCACCTCAGCGATGCCGAGCGCATCTTCGCCTACCGCTGCCTGCGCATCGGCCGGGGCGACGCCACGCCGTTGCCGGGCTTCGACGAGGAGACCTATGCCGTCGCGGCCAAGGCGGACGCCCACCCCGTGGCGGACCTGCTCGCCGACTGGCGCGCCGCCCGCAGCGCCAGCCTCGCGTTGTTCCGCAGCCTGCCCGAGGCGGCCTGGGACCACCAGGGCACCACCAACGGCCGGGCCATCACCGTGCGCTGCCTCCCCTTCATCTGTGCGGGCCACACGGCCCACCACCTGGCGGTGATCCGCGAGCGCTACCTGCCCGCGCTGAAGTAGCCCTTCCACGCCTCCAGCGAATCCGCCAGCTTCTCGAGCTGGATGGATTCCGTGGTGCGGAAGCGGCTCACGAGCTTCCAGCCCTGGGCCACCTTCTGGTAGCGGTGCAGCCAGAGGAAGGGTCCCTCCCAGTCGCCTTCGGGATCCGTCTTCGTCTTCACCAGGAAGGCCACGGTGGTCCAGGGTCCCCGGGCCAGAAAGCGCCGGCCCAGCTCCTGGATGCCGGACTCCTCATCGGATTCCAGGATCAGGTCGTCCAAGTCCGGGATGATCATGGGAACACCTCTTCCAATTCCATCATCCTAGAGCCCGGGAGGCGTCCGTGGAAAAGCTCATGGGTTTCGTCGGGGCCACCCTGGGCAGCCTGGCGGGGTGGTACCTCGGGGCCCTGGTCGGCGTGACCACCGGAGTCGTTCTCAGCATGGTGGGCACCGGCGCCGGGATCTGGCTGGGGCGCTGGGCGGCGCGGGAGTGGCTGGAGTCCTGACCCGCATTGAGCTTTCGCGATGCCCGTGTTTCCATTCCTTTCATGCGCATCGAATGCATCGCCATCGGAACGGAGCTGCTCACCACGCGGCGCCTCGACACCAACTCCGTCTGGCTGGGCGAGCGCCTGGCGACCCTGGGTCTCGGCTTCCACCGCAAGACCGCGGTCGGCGACAGCCGGGAGGACTTGGCCCACCTCTTCCGCGAGGCCCTGACGCGGTCGGATCTCATCATCACCACCGGCGGCCTGGGCCCCACCTTCGACGATTTCACGAAGGAATGCTTCGCGGACATCCTTGGCGCCGAGCTGCGCGAAGATGCGAAGAGCCGCGAGGACATGCTGGCCTTCTACGCGGCCCGGAAGCGGGTTCCGCCCCAGGCCAACTTCAAGCAGGCACTCATCCCCGCCGGCGCGGAGGCCCTCGCGAATCCCGTGGGCACGGCGCCGGGCGTGTGGTGGGCGAATCCCCCGGGGCACCCCGGGACGCGCCTCGTGATGCTGCCGGGCGTGCCCCGCGAGATGAAGCGCATGTGGGAGGAACAGGTGGAGCCGCGCCTCAGAGCCCTGGCCGGTCAGCAGGTGCACACGCTGCGCCTGGTGGTGGGGGGCGTGCCCGAGAGCAACCTGGACGAGCGCACCCGTGAGGCCCGCGAACGCCACGCCGGCCTCGAATGGACCATCCTCGCCAGCCTCACCCAGGTGGAGCTGCTGGCCCGGGGGAGCGACCTGGCCGCCCTCGAGGCCGCCCGCCTCGAATTCGAGGCCCTGCTGGGCGGAGATCTGGTCGGCGTCGGAGACGGCAACCTGGAGGATGCGGTTCTGAGCCGCTTGAAGGCCCGGGGCGAGACCCTGGCCGTAGCGGAAAGCGTGACCGGCGGCCTGCTGGCCGCGCGTCTCACGGCCATCCCCGGGGCGAGCGAGGCCTTTCTCGGGGGCGCCACGGTCTACACCGCCGCCGCCAAGACCACGCTGCTGGGGCTTCCCGCGGCCTTCCTCGCGGCCGAAGGCACCGTGTCTGAAGCGACCAGCCGGGCCCTGGCGGAGGCGGTCCGCGCGAAACTCGGCGCCACCTGGGGCCTCGGCCTCACGGGCAATGCAGGCCCCGCAGCGGAAGGGGGAGCGCCGCTGGGCGCCGTGTTCATCACCCTGGCCGGGCCGCGAGGCACCGTCTCGAAGGCGTTCAACCAGCCAGGCGATCGCACGGACATTCAGCTCCGCAGCACGGCCTGGGCGCTGGATCTGCTGCGCCGGGCGCTGTCCGCGTAGCCTTCCTGCCGGCGCACGGCCGCTGATACACTGCGTCCATGCCGTCATCCGATCCGAAATCCCTGGTCCTCTGGTGCCTCGCGGCCTTCTTCTGCGGCAGCATCCCCTTTGGCCTCCTGCTGGTGAAGCTGGCGGGGAAGGGGGATGTGCGCGCCCACGGCAGCGGCAACATCGGCGCCACCAATGTCAGCCGGGTGGGTGGCAAGGCTTTGGGCGTCGTCACCCTGCTGCTGGACATCCTGAAGGGCTTCCTGCCGGTCTTCCTGGCGAAGCGGGCGGGGTTGGGCACCGACATGCTCGCTCTCATGGCGCTGGCGGCGGTGCTGGGACACATCTATACGCCCTGGCTGAAGTTCCAGGGTGGGAAGGGCGTGGCCACGGCCCTGGGCGTGATCCTTGCCGCGGATCCCCAGTTGATGGTCCTCCCCATGGCCACCTTCGTCTTCGTGCTGTGGCTCACCCGGCATGTGAGCCTGGGCAGCATCCTGGCCGCGGCCATGGTGCCGGTCCAACTGATGATCGGAATGTACTGTTTTTCGGCTTTCGGGTTCTCCGCTAGGAGGGACCTGTGGCCCATCCTTCCCTGGCTGGCCCTGGTGGTCCTGGTGATCTGGAAGCACCGCGAGAACATCAAGCGCCTGCAGGAAGGCACGGAATCCAAGTTGTGGAGCGCCAAGAAGGAGGCCACCCATGTCCAGGGCTGACATCGGCGTCTTCGGCTCCGGCGCCTGGGGCACGGCCCTGGCCATCACCTGGGCCCGGGCGGGCGCCAAGGTGGCCCTATGGGGCACCTTTCCCGAGGAGATGGCGCAGATGGCCGCCACGCGGCGGCACCTGCGCCTGAAGGATGTGGTGTTTCCGGACAACCTGCAGACCTCGGATGATCCGGCGGCGGCCTTCGGGGCCCCCCTGTGGGTCTCCGCCATGCCCACCCAGGTCACTCCGGAGGCCTGGCGAAGTCTGCGGCCCCGCGCGGGGCAGGCCCCCGAGCTGGTGATCCATGTGAGCAAGGGCATTCTCCAGAGCACGCATCAGACGCTGTCCCAGGCCCTCACGGGCGTGCTGGATGTGCCCGTGGGCGCCCTGTCCGGCCCGACCTTCGCCGATGAGGTGAGCCGCGGCGTGCCCTCCGCCATCGTGCTGGCGCTGCCGCAAACCGTGTCCGATGAGCGGGCGAAGGCCCTGCAGGCCCAGCTGTCCTCCGAGAAGCTGCGCATCTACCTCAGCCGCGATGTGGTGGGCACGGAGCTCTGCGGCGCCCTGAAGAATGTCCTCGCCATCGCGGCGGGCCTGGTGGATGGCCTTAGCTTGGGCTACAACGCCCGGGCGGCGCTCATCACGCGGGGCCTGGCGGAGATGGCCCGGCTGGTGGAGGTCCTGGGCGGCCAGCCGTCCACGGTGATGGGTCTGGCCGGCATGGGCGACCTGCTCCTCACGGCCACGGGGCCCCAGAGCCGCAACCGCACCTTCGGCGAGCTGGTGGGCCGGGGGCAGAGCGTGGACGCGGCACGGGACGCCCTGGGCGGCCAGGTCATCGAAGGCATGTTCACCTGCGAGGCGGCCCTGGACCTGGCGAAGGCGCACGGTCTCGACCTGCCCATCGCCGCCGAAGTGCAGCGCCTCCTCAACGGCGAGCGCCCCGAGGAGGCCGTGCGGCGGCTGATGACCCGCTCGTTGAAGTCCGAGTGACCTGGAGGCCGCCTTGGCCGATCCGTTCCGTTTCCGAGTGAACCAACACGGCCCGGCGGGTTCGCCGGTGCGCGAGGCCTTCGTACCCGGGGATCCGAAGCCGGGTTGGGTGCGGCTCGAGCTGAAGGCCATGGCCCTGAACCGTCTCGACCTCTGGACCACCGAAGGCCTGCCGGGCTTCCCGCTGCCCCTGCCGCTCACGCCGGGCTGCGATGGCGCGGGCGTGGTCGAGGCCATGGGCGAGGGCACGGTCTTGCCGCCGGGCGTGGAGCTGGGCGGCAGCGTGATGATCGCGCCGGGTCTCAGCTGCGGCGTCTGTCCGGCCTGCCTGCGCGGCGACGACATGCTCTGTCCCGCCTACGGCGTGCTGGGCCATGTCTGCGACGGCACGGCCGCCACCCATGTGCTGGTGCCCGCGGCGAACCTGCTGCCGATTCCGCCGAACTGGGACTTCGAGCAGGCGGCGGCCTTTCCCCTGGTCTTCCTCACGGCCTGGGAGATGCTCGTCCACAAGGCGGCCCTGCGCCCCGGCGAGACCGTGCTGGTCTGGGGCGGCGGCAGCGGCGTGGGGAGCGCGGCCATCCAGTTGGTGAAAGCCCTGGGCGGCACGGCCATCGCCGTGGTGGGCAGCGAGGCCAAGGCCATGAAGTGCTGGGAGCTGGGGGCCGAGCACGCGCTCGTCCGCGGCGACCTGAAGGCCCTGGCCGCCAAGGTGCGCGACCTGACGGGCAAGCGCGGCGTGGATGTGGTGTTCGAGCACACGGGCGCGGCCACCTGGGGCACCAGCCTCTCTGTCTGCACCCGGGGAGGGCGCATCGTCACCTGCGGCGCGACCACGGGCCGCGAGACGACCTTCGACCTGCGCGCCCTCTTCGCCAAGCAGATCCAGATCCGGGGCTCGTACATGGGCCGCCGGGAGCACCTGTGGTCGTTGTTGTCCCTGCTGCGGCGCAATCCCACGAATCCGCCCTTCCGTCCCGTCCTCGACCAGGTCTTCGATCTGGCCGACTATCCCGCAGCCCAGCGCCACCTCGAAGCCGGACAGGGCTTCGGCAAGGTGGTCTGCCGGGTGCCTTGATGCTGCGCAACCTGCCGCTTCCTGAGGGGTCCTCCTTTGCGTGGGTGGACCTGGTGGACCCCACGGCCGCAGAGATGGCCGAAGTGGCAGACCGCTATGGCCTGCACCCGGCGGCGGTGCGCGACTTTCTCAACCAGCCCCACCTGCCGAAGTTCGAGCGCCTGCCGGGCCAGCAGCTGCTGATCCTCCGGGCCTACGACGAGGTGGCCAAGCGGGGCGACACCATCCAGGCCATGACCCGGCGCCTCGTGGTGCTGATGATGGAGGGAGCCGTCATCACCGTCCATCGGCGCGAGCAGCCCTTCTTCACGATGGCCGCCCAGCAGGCGGCCTCGGGCGGGGCGGCGCTCCGGCCGGAGCAGCTGGCGCTGGCCCTCTGCGCGGGCGCGGTGAAATCCTTCGACGATCCCCTGAAGGAGAGCGAAGACAAGCTCGACCAGATCGAGGCGGCCCTCTTCAGCCGGAAGACCCCGCACCAGGGCATCAAGCAGATCTACGGCCTCAAGCGCCGCTGCGCGGTCATCAAGCGCACGCTGGGCCGCATCATGACCTCCCTGGGCCACCTGAAAGAGCAGGCCAGGGACGACCAGGGGCTGCTGGCGGATGTGGTGGAGGAGGCGGATCGGCTGCACACCTGGGCGGACGAACTCCTGGAGAGCGCCACCCACCTCATGAACCTGGAGATCAACCTCGCCAGCCAGCGCACCAACGAGGTCATGCGGGTGCTCACGGTCTTCAGCGCCTTCTTCCTGCCGCTCACCTTCATCGCGGGGGTCTACGGCATGAACTTCAAGCGGATGCCCGAGCTGGAGCACCGGCTCGGGTATCCGCTTGTGATCGCCGCCATGGTCCTGACGGCCCTGGCCATCTGGGTCTGGTTCCGGCGGAAGGGCTGGCTGAAATAGGTGGATAATGCGCTCGAAGATCCAAGCGGCTAGACTGAAATGTTTGCGTGAGGAGCTTTCGTGAAAGTCCTGATTCTCGGTGTCAACGGCTTCATCGGGTCCCATCTGGTGGACCGCATCATGCAGGACACGGACTGGGAGGTCTACGGCCTGGATCTGGCCGCCAACAAAGTCTCCGACCACCTGGCCAACCCGCGCTTCCACTTCGTGGAGGGCGATGTGACCATCTCCAAGGAGTGGATCGAGTACCACATCAAGAAGTGCGATGTGGTGCTGCCCCTGGTGGCCATCGCCACCCCCAAGGTCTATGTCACCGATCCCCTGCGCGTGTTCGAGCTGGACTTCGAGGAGAACCTCCGCGTGGTCCGCCAGTGCGTGAAGTACAAGAAGCGCGTGGTGTTCCCCAGCACCTCGGAAGTCTACGGCATGTGCCCCGACGCGGAGTTCGACGAGCACGAGTCGCCCCTGGTGACGGGCCCCATTCCCATGAACCGCTGGATCTACAGCACCAGCAAGCAGCTCCTCGACCGCGTGATCTGGGCCTACGGCTTCCAGCAGGGCCTGAGGTTCACCCTCTTCCGCCCCTTCAACTGGATGGGCCCCAAGCTCGATAGCCTGAACACCGCCAAGGAGGGCAGCAGCCGCCTGGTGACGCAGTTCAGCTGGAACCTCTTCAACGGCGAGCCCCTGAATCTGGTGGACGGCGGCCACGCGCACCGCTGCTTCTGCGATGTCAGCGACGCCATGGACGGCCTCATGGCGATCCTCCGCAACGAGGGCGGCAAGGCCGACGGCGGCATCTTCAACATCGGCAATCCCGCCAACGACTACAGCGTGCGCGAGATCGCCGAGATGATGATCGCCATCTGGAAGGACCACCCCTTCCGCATCGAGCGGGGCATCCCCGAGGGGCGCACCATCGAGACCGGCAGCGGCGAGTTCTACGGCAAGGGCTACCAGGATGTGGCCCGCCGCACCCCCAGCATCAAGCGCATGCAGAGCACCTTCGGGTTCGACCCCAAGGTGTCCATGAAGGACTCGCTGAAGAAGGCCATGGACTTCTTCGTCGAGGAGCACAAGGCGCTGGAGAAGGTCGTCGAGACCGAGAACTAGCCCTGAACCCCGCGTCATGACGCGCCGCGAACGCACTTCTCTCCTCATCCTCTGGTTCTTCCTCGGCCTGCTGCCGCTGTTGGTGCGACCGCTCTGGGAGCCGGATGAAGGGCGCTATGCGGAAATCCCGCGGGAGATGCTCGCGGCCGGCGACTGGCTGACGCCGCGCCTCAACGGGGTGCTCTACTTCGAGAAGCCGCCCCTTCAGTACTGGCTGTCGGCCCTGAGCATGAAGCTCTTCGGGGTGAACGGCGCCGCAGCGAGGCTGCCCCTGGCTCTGGCTTCGGGGCTCATGATCTGGGCGGCCTGGCGGCTGGCGAAGCGGCTGGGCGCCCGGGATCCCCTGTGGGCGCCCTTCATGGCGGCCACGGGCCTGCTGGCCTTCCTGGTGGGCCAGATCCTCACCCTCGATGCCCTCTTCAGCGCCTTCCTGGTGGCGGCCCTGGCCGCCTTCGTGGAGGCGGCCGCCCAGCGCAAGGAGAGGCAGGGCGGCCTGGGGTGGACGCTGACGGCCTTCCTCTTCATGGCCGGCGCCATGCTCACCAAGGGGCTGGCCCAAGTGATCCTCATGGGCGGCATCCTGGCGTTCTCGCTGCCCTTCGCCTGGAGAGACGCCGCACTCCGACGGGCCGTGCTGCGCACGGCCTTCGATCCCCTGGGCTGGCTGCTCTACCTCGGGCTGGTGGTGCCCTGGTTCTGGGCCGTCAACCGCGCGAATCCGGGTCACGCTCAGTTCTTTTTCATCCACGAGCACTTCACGCGCTTCCTCACCCATGAACACGCCCGCCAGGGCTCGAACAACTGGCTGCTGGACAAGCTCTACTTCGTGGGCGTCCTGGCCGTGGGCCTGCTGCCCTGGCTGTCCGCCACGGCCGTGGGGTTGAAGCGCGGCTGGACCTTCCTCAGGGGCCGGGGCCCGCAGGGCCAGGACCATCTGGCCCGCTGGGTCGTGGGCATCACCGCGCTGGCCTTCGTCTGGCCCCTGGCCTTCTTCAGCGCCTCCGGCTCCAAGCTGGCCCCCTACATCCTGCCGGTCCTCGTGCCGCTTGCGGCTCTGGCCTGCACCTTCGAGCGCGAGGGGGAAGAAGCCGCCGCCCTGCGCCGCATGGGCAAGGAGCTGGTGCTGCTCGGCGGGATCTTCCTCCTGGCCGCGGCCATCTTCCGCAAGGATCTGGGCGGGTTCGCCTGGATGCTGGCCCTCGGCG
Organism: Geothrix sp.; assembly: GCA_019449415.1. Classification (GTDB taxonomy): domain Bacteria; phylum Acidobacteriota; class Holophagae; order Holophagales; family Holophagaceae; genus Geothrix; species Geothrix oryzae. Next base: position 318,140 of record JAGRPP010000017.1, on the reverse strand, counting down.
CCGGCTTCGCGGGCCTCGGCCTCTGGGCCCACCGGCCCAAAGGGCTGACGGCTCCCCGTCTTATGACTGCCATGGGGGCGGCCTTGTGGCTGCTGGTCTGGACTGCCCAGGTGACGGCGGGGCCGGGCAAGTCCGTGGCCGATCTCCTTCGCGCCGCGCCGGCGAATGCCCAGTGGATCAGCTACGGCACCTACTTCCAGGGGCTGCCTTTCTATGCCCGCACCCGGGCCGTGGTGGTGGCGGGCACCGGCGAGCTGGCCTACGGCCGGGACAAGCTGGGCGCCGAGGCGGCGCGCTGGTTCAACGAAGACCCTGCTGCCCTGGGCCCCATGGCCGATCACCTGAAGCAGACCGATCCTTCGCGCCCCGTCCTGGTGATGGCCAAGGCCGCCAGCTGGAAGCAGCTGGACGCCGGTGAAAAGGTCCGCTGGGAGGTCGTGGCGCGCAACCCCGCGGCCGTGGTGGCCCGGCGGCGCTGAGGAAACGCGCCGTCCCTACTTCTTCACGGCCTCTTTGATCCCCTTGCCGACTTCCTTGGCGCCCCTGGCGACGCCCTTGCCGGCGGTCTTCGCGCCGCGGCCCACGGCCTTCCCGCCTTCCTTCGCCGCATGGCCGATGGCCTTGCCGCCCTTCTTGAAGCCCTGGCCGATCTCCTTGCCCGCCTGCTTGATGTCCTCCTTCACGCCGTCCGCCGAGGGAGCGGCCGAAGGAGTGGCCGAAAGGGTGGTCGGCGTGGCCAGAAGCAAGAGGCTGAGGACGAGGGGGCCCATGCCTCTATTCTAACGCCTGGGCGGAAGGCCGCTTTCCGGGGGAAGATGGAGGGATGGACGGACACCTGCCCCCGCCGCCTCCCTTGAGGTCCAGAACCCGCTTGGCGGACTGGTTGCGTACCCATGCGCCCGAGCTGCTCTTCGCCCTGCTGCTCCTGGCCGTGCTGCCCATGCGCGACCTGTGGGCGCCGGACGAGCCTGACTTCGCCCAGTGCGTGAAGGAGATGCGCCTTCGCGGCGACTGGATCCTGCCCTACCTGAACGGCGTGCCCTACAGCGAAAAGCCGATCCTCTACTACTGGGTGATGAAGGCGTCCGCGGGGCTGCTGGATGCCCTCACCGGCGGGCTGGGCTTCACCCAGGGCGTGGCGGCCTGGGCCCTGCGCCTGCCGTCGGTGCTCGCCGCCGTGGCCTTCCTGGCGGCCTTCCGCCGCTGGGCCGTGCGCTTCCTGGAACCAGGGCTCGCCGAACCCGCGGCACTGATCCTGGCCACCACGCCCCTCTGGTTCTGGCAGAGCCAGTTCATCCAGATCGATCTGCTCTTCGCGGCCCTGCTGGCCTGGAGCTGGTTCTGCTGGCTCGGCGGCTACCTGCTCTTGCGGGACCGGCAGGAGAGTGCCTCCCCTGATGAGCACCGCCGCTGGTTCCTGAAGGCCTACTTCTGGCTGGCCCTGGCCTTCCTCGCCAAGGGGCCCCTGGCACCGGTGCTGTCGGTGCTCCTGCTGGGGGCCTTCCTCCTCTGGCAGCGGGACTTCGCCGTGCTGCGCCGCGCGGGCATCTTCGCGGGCCTGGGGCTCACACTGCTGCTCGTGGCGCCCTGGTATGTGGCCGCTGGACTGAAGGGCGGGGCGCACTACGCCTACGAGCTGATCATCTTCCAGAACTTCGAGCGGGCCACGAAGGCCTGGGACCACATCCATCCCTGGTGGAAGTACGGCGAGTATCTCCTCGGGGACTTCTTCCCCTGGGTGCTGCTGCTGCCGGCGCTGGGGCTGCACCTGCGGCGGGAACGGAGCCTGGGCGATCCGGCCAAGCGCTTCCTGCTGCTGGCCTTCCTCGTGCCGTTCATCTTCCTCAGCGCGGTGCAGAGCAAGCAGGGCAAGTATCTGCTCATGGGCTATCCCTTCCTGGCGTTGCTCCTGGCCGATCTGTTCCGGCAGATGGAGGGCGCCCGCACCCGCCGCCTGGGCCTGCTGCTCGCGGCCGGCCTCGCCGTGCCCGCCCTCGCCCTGGCCGCCGTGGCCCTGGGGGCCGGGGGGCCGAGGGTGCAGGTCCAGGTGGCACCCTTCCTCGGTCCGATCCGCTTCATGGCCCTGGTGATGGTGGCCGGGACGCTCGGGACGGCCGTCCAGGCCTGGCGCCAGCGGGCCCAGAGCCTGATTCCCGCTGCGACGCTGGCCCTCGGCCTGCTCTACCTGGTGGGTGGCACCTGGGGCTTCCGGTTGCTGGATCCGCCAAAGTCCTACCGTCGCTGGACCGCCGCCGTGCAGCCCCTGATCGCCGGGCGGCAGGTCTACTACTGGCAGACCATCCGCAGCGGCGTCATGGTCTACACGGATCACCTCATGCCCGAGCTGCGCAGCGCGGGGGCCCTGGAACGGCTGGATCCCGAGGCGCGGCTCGTAGCTCAGCGCGGCGAGTGGGAGCTCGATGCCTGGGGCATGACGCCGGCCCTGCGGGCCCGCTTCGAGGTGCTGCTGGCCGTGCCCACGGGTGGCGGCGAGATCCTGCTGCTGAAGAAGAAGCCATGATCCCGCCCGGCGCCCACTGGCTCCGCTTACCCCGCTTCGTGGGCGACGCGGTGCTGATGCACCAGGCCGCGGCCCCGCTGATCGCCGCGGGTCTGCCCCTGGTGGCCTGGGGTCCGGCGGCCACGGTGGAACTCTTCGAGGGCGCCGAGGGCTATGGGGGCGCCGTGGCCGATCCCCCGGGAAAGACCGGCCTGCTGGAGGGGGCGCGGCTGCTCCGCACCCATCGCCCGGCCTCCGTGCTGGCCCTGGCCAAGAGCCTGCGCGCCCCGGCCGCGGCCTTCCTGGCCCGCGTGCCGCGCCGCGTGGGCTGCGGGGACGGCGGCGCCTCGCTCCTGCTGACCGCCAGCTTGAAGTACTGGGACCGGGATGACCACGCGCTCGACCGCTACCGGGACATCGTGCGGTGCGGCTATTCCGAGTTGGGACCGGCGGCTTTCCTGCCCTTCCACCCGCGCCAGGCGAGCGCGGAGGCCGTGGCTGACCAGCGCCGCCGCCAGGGATTCGACGCCGTGCCCTACCTCGCGTTCGCCATCGGGGCGGCGGCCGGCGCCAAGCGGCTGGGGCTCGACCTGCTGGTGGATCTGGCGCACCGGGCCCTGGGGGCCGGGTACCGCATCGTGGTGCTGGGCGGGCCCGGTGACGATGTGATCTGGGGCGGCAGGCTGAAGGAGCAGGTGCCGGAGGTGCTGAACCTCACGGCGCAGCTCCCCTGGTCCCAGAGCGCCGCCTGGCTTGCGGGCGCCACCGCCGTGCTGGCCAACGATTCAGGCTTGGCCCACCTTGCCGCGGCCTGCGGCGTGCCCGTGGTGACCGTCTTCGGGCCCACCATCCCCCGCCACACCGCGCCCCGGGGGCCCCAGGTGACGGTGCTGCGCAAGGAGGACCTCGCCTGTCTCGAATGCCAGCAGTGGCACTGCCCGCTGCCCGATCACCCCTGCATGACCCAGCTGCCTGCAGAGCGCATCTGGGCCGCTCTTGAAGCCCAGGCCGTCACCCGCCCAGTCCTGCCCGCCTCGGAGGCCCCATGAGCCCCAACCTGAAGGCCATCCCCCTCATCGTGCTGGGCGTGCTGCTCAATGCCGCCGCGCAGATCTGCCTGAAGAAGGGCCTGCAGGCGGCCGGGGGCATGCAGTTGGCCGCGGGCCCGCTGTTCCGTCTCATGCTCGAGCCCTGGGTCATCGCGGGACTGGCCTGCTACGCCGTGAGCGTCGTCGTCTGGCTGGGCGCCCTCTCCATGGTGCAGGTGAACTATGCCTATCCCTTCCTGGCGCTGGGTTTCATCGCCAACGCCCTCATGGCCCGGGCCTTCCTCGGCGAGGCCATGACGCCCATGCGGTGGGTGGCGCTGGTCATCATCGTCATCGGCGTGGGATTGCAGGCCTGGAGCGGACGGGGGCAGTGAAACGCCATTAACCACAGAGGACACAGAGGGCGCAGAGGAAAGAGACCTGCTTTTCGCTGTGCGCTCTGCGTCCTCTGCGGTTGGCGCATTTGTCTTTACCCGCACACCCTGGCGAGGACTCCGGATCGAAGCTGGCCGGCGCTGTAGACGCCCCGATCCAGCACCAGGCTGGTGACGAGCTCCACCGGTGTGACATCGAAGCTGGGGTTCCATGCGGCCATGCCTTCGGGGGCCCACCGCAGGCGGCCATGGCCGCGCACCTCGGCGGGGTCCCGCTCCTCGATGGGGATGGCGGCGCCGGTGGGGCAGGCGAGGTCCACGGTGCTGAAGGGGGCCACGGGATGGAAGGGCACGCCGTGGAAGCGGGCCTGCACGGCCAGGCCGTAGGTGCCCACCTTGTTGGCGAAGTCGCCGTTGGCGGCCACGCGGTCCGAGCCCACCAGCACGCGCTGGACCTTGCCGTCGCGCAGGAGCAGGGCCGCCATGCTGTCGGTGATGAGGGTGGAGGGGATGCCCAGCTTGCTCAGCTCCCAGGCCGTGAGGCGGCCGCCCTGGAGCAGGGGCCGCGTCTCGTCGGCAAAGACATGGATGCGCTTGCCCTGCTCGTGGGCGCGGCGGATGACGCCGAGCGCCGTGCCGATGCCCGCCGTGGCGAGGCCCCCGGTGTTGCAGTGGGTGAGGATCCCCTCGCCCTCCTGGATGAGGGCCGCGCCGTGCTGAGCCATGCCCTCGCAGAGCCGCACATCCTCTTCGAAGATGGCCTGGGCTTCCGCCCCGGGATCGGTCGCGGCCTTCATGCGGTCCATGGCCCACATGAGGTTCACGGCCGTGGGCCGGGCCGCGCGCAGGGCCGCGCAGGCGGCGGCGTATTCGGCAGCGGAGGCCCCGCGCGCCGCGCAGGTGGCCAGGCTGGCCGCCGCGGCCACGCCGATGAGGGGCGCCCCCCGCACGGCCAGGCGCTTGATGAGGGCGATCATGTCCTCGGGCGCGCTGCCATCCAGCCAGACTTCGGCGTCTGGAAGCTGCGTCTGGTCCAGCACCCAGAGCGTGCGTCCGTCGTATTTCAGGCCAAGGGATTCAAAGGGATTCATGAAGGCTCTCTATCCACAGATTTCACAGATTCACACAGATTGCCTTTGTATTCGAATCCGTGGAATCCGTGGAATCCGTGGAATCGGTGGACTCGTTCTCTTAGATGATTCGGGGACCAATCCTTGTCCGAAGGGCATGCAATTCCAGGAGTTCATCTTCAGGCAAAGGTTTGGCGCCGCCCAGGGTTTCGGCCTTCCAGAGGATCTCGGCCACCTGCTCCAGCCGCTCGATGCCGCCGGTCGCCTCGTCCAGGTGCTCGCCCCAGCAGAGGCCGCCGTGGCGGGCCAGGATCATCAGGCGATGGTTGGGCAGGAAGGGCAGGAGGTTCGTGCCCATGGCCTCGGTGCCGGGGATGGCCATGGGCACGATGGGGATGCGGCCTGCAGCGAGGATGACTTCCGGCAAGCCGTCCGAAGGCAGCTCTCCCAGCTCGGGCCGCGCCAGGGACCAGGCGATGGCGGTGGGCGGGTGGGCGTGGACGATGGCCCTGGCTTCCGGCACGGCGCGGTAGATGGCCAGGTGCATGGCGCGCTCGCTGCTGGGACGGCCCGAGAGGATGGTGCCGTCGAGGGCCAGGTAGGCCAGGTCTTCCCGTTTCACCTTCGCCTTCGGCACGCCGCTGGGCGTCATGGCGATGCGGCCGTCGGCCAGCCTCAGGGACAGGTTGCCGTCGGAAGCCGCCAGCAGGCCGCCTGCGTGGAGGCGGCGGCCGGCATCGAGGAGGTCTTGGAGGAGATCGTGGAGGGGGCCGGAAGCATCCATGGAGGGATTATCGCCTGCTCCGGAGGGCCGCGGGGCGGGCCTTCGCCGCCAGGGCCGCCGACACGCGCTTGGGCGCCACGGCACAGAAACTCTCCTCGAGCCAGTCCAGCAGCAGGGGCAGGGGGATGGATTCCCCCGGGGTGAAGGTCGCGGTGATCCATCCGCTTTTGCCGAGGCCGTAGCCCGTGGGTTTGGTGAAGGGCAGAAGGATGGCGAACCCGTTCGACTGGGGCAGCTTCATGGAAAGGGAGAGGGTGGCGTCGCCCGTGGACAGGAAGAGGAACACCTTCCCCTTCACCTTGAAGGCGCACTCACCCCAAGGGTGGTCCTCCGTGGTTTCGGGGAAGGCGAGGGCCGCCTTCCGGAGAGCCGTCACGGGCCTGGAGAACGGCGGGGGCTTGGGCATGGGCGCACTCGCGAACAAGGCTGACTGGATGGGATCCCCTAGGACTTCGGTTTCTTCGGGGATTTCGACGGGGTGGACCGGTTGAGCTCGACCGCCCGGCGGATGAGCGCCTTGAAGGCCGATGCGTCGACCTCTTCTCCTTCGTGGAGGTCGATCGCGCGCCGCGCGTTTCCGTCGAGGCTCGCGTTGAAGAGGTGATCCGGATCCGCCAGTGACGCGCCCTTGAGGAAGGTGAGCTTCACGGCCTTTTTGTAGGATTCCCCCGTGCAGAGGATGCCATCGTGCGACCAGACGGGAGTGCCCATCCATTTCCACTCTTCGATGACTTGCGGGTCGGCCTCCTTGATGAGCTTGCGCATTCTGCCGAGGGTTTCCCCCCGCCAGTCCCCGAGCTCAGTGATTCGTTCCGTGATGAGATCCGATGCCGAGGGAACTGGACTCGCGCTTTGTTTTTTCATGGTTTCCTCCTGAGAACGCAGGAGATTCTATGACCAGGCAGATGAGGGTCGGGACCTGTGCGGGAGATTGGGCCTCCAATGCCTAATTTCGAAATGCAACCTCATAGATTCTCCAGGATCCAGCGTATAAGGTGAAAACGATCTCCTTTAGAAGGCGGCTGTTTGGATATTTGATGACATGGAATATTTGTTTCTCTTCAGTAATACGCATCTGCGGGTCCTCCTCCAGATGCTTTCCTACCAGGGTGGTCTTCAACCCTGTAGGCCCAAACAGGGCATCTCGAATTTCACTATTTGAATCCAACTCATCTAAGGCGGGGCCTTCATATCGAATGATTTTGCCGCCGCGATAGATCTCAAAATCAGGAGCCAGCAAGTGACTGAAGGCCCTGGTTTCACCGGAAGCCAAGGCTTTGATCAAAGTTTCAGATGTGGGGAGATCCGCAGACCCCTTCGGGAAACCATCGAACCCATAAAGCTTGAGGCTAACGACCAGTGCATCCTTGTTCAATTCAACTGTGTAGTTTTTCCCGTTGAATTCGAGTTTGGTGTATTCATTGCCTTCATCTTCATATACCCTCCGTGCGCTTGGAGCTCCAAATGCCTTGATCACCTCTGCTTCACTCGAGCCCAGGGAAATGCCTCCTATGCTTGGGCCACCTGGGGTTGGTTTTCCAAATAGCTGAATGGAAGTAATTCGGTCTTTCCTGGGCGGAGCCGATTCGAAGATCATTAAGTGCTCATGTTTTTCAGAGGTCCAGAAGGCGTTGATCACCCGATTGTCGGGGGTCGTTCTTACCACATATGGCTCGCCAAACTTTTTTTGGGTGAGCCTGATGACTTGGCCAAGCTGAAATCCACCCATATTCAATTGGCTTGGGACTCCTTGCGCGAGGGCAAGCGAACAAACACAGGCAAGAACGGATCTCATCAGTAATTGAGCCATAGGGTTCCTCTGAGGGGCCAAATGAAGAAGCGAGCCGGACCCGCCGGCACCGAAGCCTGGCGCGAAGGCGAGTAAGCAGGGAGATGAGAGAGAACGGAAGGCAAAGCAGGCAGGGGCTGAGCTAGCCGAGGGCTAGGCGCTGCGTGATTTAGAAAGGAGGCCGCCTAGCCACGCGCACGGCAAAGTGGCGAGGGCGAGTGCCATGGGGTACCACGCGGGCCCAAAATGGTTTTGAATGGCGGTCCTAGCCCCAAGAAGGCTGAGAATGAAACTGATGATGCCGAGAAGCATAGCGTGGAGCATGGGATTTCGATCCGAAAGCCTTCCTGCGATGTAACAACCGGTCACGGTAAAGACACATCGATAAGAGAGGGCCAGGAGATTGGGCCAGAAGCTCCAGACCGGCTGGCCCCAGGCTGGATAGAGCCTGGCTTGTTGGAGCAAATGGTCTGTGGAGAGTGAAAGGCCGACCACCGTCATCCAACCGATGAGAACCGCCCCAATACTCCTTGGCAAATTCACGGGATCCTCTAGGTGGTGTGGTCTTCGGGGTGACGCCTAACGAATGAAGCTAACCGGCCCCGCCTGCACCGAGGCGCTGAGCGGAGCCGAGGAAGCAGGGAGACGAGAAAGAGCGAAAGGCAATGCAGGCGGGGTCCGACTTGAGCGAGAGGTTAGGCCGGGATGAGACTAAGGGTTTTTTGCGCCTCAGCCATTATCTCGCGCCAGGCCGGGCAATTCAGCCAACTTTGAACGGTGCCATTACTTTCAGGAAGCATGGGTATTCGCTCATCGAAGAACTCGTTGAAGGCTGACATGGCTTCTAACTCGGCGTCGGTAAACCAGGATTTGAATTCATCATCATCCGGGTAGTAGGAATCATCGGACCATCCGCAGAGAAGTTCTACCGTGATGTCTACGAACGGTACATTCTTTTCGTATTCAAGCTGCTCTGCTTCCGATGAAAGAACCTCTAATTCATCGCGAATAATGAGGCGCCAATCTCTTGGTTCATTAGTCATGGGTGAGGCCTAACTAGACTTGGACGGCGAAGACGAAGAGGTTCGTAATCCGCCTAATCCGGTTTGAGAAGGATGTAATTGCTGATTTTACCGTGGAGCTATAGATCGGCGCAATTTGAATGGGCAGACCGGAAAACCACGGATGAAGCGGGTTTTGGAGCTACTGAAGCCTATTGATTCGATGCAGGCCTAAAATTTAGAGCGTACTCCGCTGGATGGGCGGCCTAACTTTAAATTGGGCGGCGAGGACGAAGAAGCTCGTAGTTCGCCTAACCGTAAGGTGAAAAAGATAGGTAAGTGTTGCAGGAACCGTGGAGCTAAGAAACGAGGAAGGCTGATTAGGCAGACAGGAAATTGCCGGATGGGACCTGATTTTCAGAGCTTGATACCTATGAACCTGATGCAGCATAAAATTTAGAGCGTACTGGGCCTCGGAGGGCGGCCTAACGAATGAAGCTAACCGGCTCCGCCTGCACCGAGGTGCTGAGCGAAGCCGAGGAAGCGAGATGTTGAGAGAGAGCGAAAGGCAATGCAGGCGGGGTCCGAGTTGAGCGCAAGGTTAGGCGCCTATGGTAGAGGCCTACTTGGTTTTAGGGATGGCGATGATATTTGCCTTCGGTTGCCCATCTATTTCAGTGCCAACGAGAATGTTTGGTTTGCCGTCCTGGGTAAGCCCATTCTGTCGGGCGTACAACACAATTCGACCGTCATCGAAGGTGGTTGTCAGAGCGTGAAATCTCACAGAGCTAGAACGAACCACCTGATTCGCCGAATCGTAAATGGTGTAAGTAGCTGGAAGGCCGAGGAGGACGCGAAGGCCTGAAGCCTCTAGTGGAGCGGCTTTCAGCGGAATATCGAGGGCAAGCCCCTCCGACTGGCCTGAAAGTAGAACGACCTCATGGGTACTGACAGATTCACCAAGAATCCGTTCTTTCAGGTCATCCGATTTGCCCATCTTTTCGGGAATGCCCAGGACAGTGGCTCCGATCTTGAATTCAATCCGATACCCCGGAGGCAGCCCCTGGTCCTTGACCTTAATGCGAACAACCTGAGCCGCGAGAGAACTCGAAACGGTAAGAAGGACGACCGGGATGAGTATGTGCATTACAGTGCCCCTTTCTGGTTGGTTTTGATGAATGTTGGCTGCTGTGGTTCCTAGTCGATGGCGCCTAACGGAATGAGCTAACCGGCCACGCCTGCACCGAGACGATGAGCGAAGCCGAGGTAGCGAAATGAAGAGAAAGAGCGGGAGCCAGTGCAGGCGGGGTCCGAGTTGAGCTGAGGGTTAGGCCGCTCATTCGTAGACCTTGCCTGCGTAGAGGAAAGATGCGAACAAACGCCAGGGAGAGGTTGTGCCCAAATCGTTGCCTTGCCCGAATGAAGAATCTTTAGCCCAAGCCGACGCGGACTCAAGGAAATCGGTAATCGAAGCATTCTCCCAGCCGACACCGCTACGGGATTCGAGGGCCAATGCTTCAACAAACAGAAGAAACGACGCTTGATCGTTTACTGTTTCGAGCAGTTGGAATGCACTCATGGGGAGCGACCTAACGGATGGAGCTAACCGGCCACGCCTGCACCGAGGCGCTGAACGAAGCCGAGGAAGCGGGAACAAGAGAAGGATCAGAAGGCAATGCAGGCGGGGTCCGAGTTGAGCTGAAGGTTAGGGCGATCATGGGGCAAAGCCGCCGATTCGAAATGTAAGCCACACAAAACAGTCAAAGGATGAAGGAGCGAGTAACAGCAAGGCAGCTGGGATGACGAAGGCCTTTTCGGATCTGGGACATTTGGACAAGAATGCGAATAATGGAATGGAAATAAGAATAATGACGATGAGGCCGGTGAGCGATTCAGCCCCGGCCAATTTGGTGAGATAGAGGCACAGTTGAAGGCTTGCTGACGCAAGCAATGCAGCGGAAGCCTTGGATGGAAGTCTCATGGGTTGCTGGAGGCCTAACGAATGAAGCTCACCGGCCCCGCCTGCACCGAGGTGCTGAACGAAGCCGAGGAAGCGAGAAGCTGAGAGAGATCGAAAGGCAATGCAGGCGGGGTCCGAGTGCAGCGGAGGGTTAGGCTGAACGGGTATGGCATGATTGCTCTGAACGAAAAGGAGATGCTGTGCCGCTTGGTGTTTTAGCCATTGTAGTGGCCTGGGTAGGTATGGCGCTTGGGTTTGGTCTCTGGATGTTGCTTTGGCCGAAGCACTACTGGAAAACCTGGAAGAAATACCTGAAGAACGGTGATCCGTTTGAAGGAACCTTTCCGGGAAGAACCGAGTCTCTGAAGGCTTATGTGCACCGACCGAAGGCGAATCGAAGAGCGAGAATCCTTGGTGCCTTCTTTGTTGCGGCTGGGCTTCTTGTGCTTGGCCTCGTGGCTTTTGGAGCCCTGCCGTTGAGGTGAAGCCTAACGAAGGGAGCTAACCGGCCCCGCCTGCACCGAGACGATGAGCGGAGCCGAGAAAGCCAGGTGAAGAGAAAGAGCGGAAGGCAATGCAGGCGGGGTCCGAGTTGAGCTGAAGGTTAGGCCGAGACGCCAGTTCTGACGCGACATGAATCGAGGCGGCGGGAAAACCAAACGGAGATTGGAAAGAGCAGCGTGAGGCTTGCCACCATGAACGCATGCCCGCCGCGAGACCCCAAGTAGAACGGCCGAACAGGCGAATTGACGACCCGAACGGAATGCAGGCGACCCCGCTTTTCGAGGCCTAACGAATGAAGCTAACCGGCCCAACAGCCTGTTGGACGATGAGGGGAGACGAGAAATCAAAAGGCATGAAGGAGCCTAGCAGATCGTGGCTGTTGGGTCCGAGTTGAGCGGAGGGTTAGAGCGCTCGGGCTGACCGTATGAGTTTGCAAAATCTAGAATTCTTTTTGCAATGTTCGGGCCAACTCCCTGGACGGAGGTCAGTTTCTCTGGTGGAACCCCTTTGATGTAGGTGATTGAAAGAAAACCTGCTTGGAAGAGGGCTGTCGCTGTCTTTGGGCCAACCCCAGGGATTTCGCAAAGGCGACCAATATAGAATGAGTTGGGGAAACCAGGATACGCCTTGGCCAATTTGCGCAGAATAGCCGCAAATTCTGTTGAATGAGTTTTCAAGGCCTTAATCGCTTTGATTTGAGATGGAATAGGTAAATCACCTTCGACGATTTTTCTGAATTCAAGTAAAAACGGAAGATAGGTTCCTGAAGAGATTGGGCCAATATCTGAAGCGCACGAATCGACAGAGAAATCCGCTAAGTCGACGCCAAGTGATTGCCATGATTTTGTTTTGAACATCCAGATCCCATCGGCATCCGAGGAATATTTCGGTGCTTGGCTTGGAGGGCCTTGGAATGTTTCACCATGATGAATGAGGACTTCATGTGGAGTCTGTATTTGAAGTGTTGCGCTGAACTCCAGGCCATCGAGAACATCCTGATTTGAAAAATAGGATGCGTCTGAACTGAACGAATGCATTTGGATTTCTGGCTCTGGTGGCCCAGATTGAGATAATGGATTTGGCAATTCAGCGTAACCGCGTGTAGATGCTTTGCTGCCAAAGAGCCAAGAGAGAATTCCCATGTGGACCTCAATGGAGCGCGCTAACGGGTGGGCTAACCGGCCCCGCCTGCACCGAGGCGCTGAGCGGAGCCGAGAAAGCGGGGACAAGAGAAGGAGCGGAAGACAATGCAGGCGGGGTCCGAGTTGAGCTAGGGGTTAGGCCGCTGAAGGTTGAGTTTTTTGTGATTCACGGCCCAGTAAATCACGACGGATACCACGGGGTGAATAAACATGAACCAGAGGGGCCACCGCTTGAGTCCGCTATCCGAGGCAAGGTTTAGAGCTGCAACCAACCAGAGGATTGGGCCGAGAATGCAGAAAAGGAATAAGGAAAGGCCGACGCTGAATGAAATCGACGCTGAATCAATGAACAGAACTTCATACAGGTTCAGGACGAGAGCAATGAAGGACCAAGCAGCCCCGACGACTGCTAGGCGCTTCCAGACTTTTGGCAGATCGTTCATCGGTGCGGCCTAACGAATGAAGCTAAGCGGCCACGCCTGCACCGAGACGATGAGCGGAGCCGGGATAGGGAAATGTTGAGAGAGAGCGAAAGGCAATGCAGGCGGGGTCCGACTTGAGCGGAGGGTTAGGTGCTGCGTGCTCATGGAGAAGGCTTGCCATAAGTATGCTCAACAAGGAAATCGAAGAGAGCGGAATCCTTGGGGAACCAGTGCCGATTGATGGCAGATGCTGGAGCACCTGGGCCAATTTCAGTTCGAGCGACACGAAGCCAATGGGAACCACCTTCCTTTGTTACGAACCGAAGCTCGAACTCAGGATCTGAGTGATCGTAGAGGTGGGACGACAGGTTGCGGAGGTGATCGACGACGAACTTGATGTCTGAGGGCTGAGTAAGTTCGAAGACTCGCTTATCTCGATTTTTCAGGTGGGCTTCGACGGTAATCCTGGTGATTTCCTGCTTGTAAATCGGAGCCAAAGGCTGACTGCAGGCTGCCAGGGCCAACACCATCGCAACCGGAATGTTTCTCAGCCTCAAGGGGCACCTAACGAAAGAAGCTAACCGGCCACGCCTGCACCGAGACGATGAGCGGAGCCGAGGAAGCAGGGAGACGAAAAGGAGCGAGAAGCAATGCAGGCGGGGTCCGAGTTGAGCTGAGGGTTAGGCCGATGGGCGATCATTTGGTACTAGGCTTTGGAAACTCAGGCTGTAATTCCCATGCAAGGTTCGGATCGTATTCAAGAGCGACCTCGATTGATATGAAATCTTCTTTCCTCATGGGCAAATCAAAATTGACTCTTTTGAAGCCTGCGGACCTGATGTTGACGCGGTAATTGCCAGGGTGGTGCAGCTTGAGCCTCACCGGAGAATTCACTTGTACGGATCTAAAAAACTTTGTGACAATTTGATAATCCTTGGGATGTTCATCTAAACAATTGAACTCGAACATTGCACCACTTAATTTGACTGAGCCGTTCTCAAATGGCATTAATACGATCTGGTAGCCAGGATCCGGATGATTTGCCTGAACGACAACATTGAGATGCTTCGGTGTCGAAAACATTGGTGAATTGCATCCAAGGTTCAACGCTGCCCAGGTGAGAATGGGAGTAGCAGCGAATAAGGATCTTGGAACCATGGATCGGCCTAACTTTAAATTGGACGATGAGGACGAAGGTGTTCGTAGTTCGCCTAATCCGGTTTGAGGAGGATGTAATTGTTGATATTACCGTGGGGCTATTGAAGGGGGCGATTTGAATGGGCAGACCGGAAATGGGCGGATGGTGCTGGATTTTTAGCCATTGAAGCCGGTCGATTCGAGGCAGACCTAAAGGATTGGGGCGAACTCCGCTGGTGGGGCGTGCCTAATGCTTTTTGCGGGCGGGCAGGGCGGCGTAGCGCTCGGCTTGGCGCAGGTTATCGGTGAGGACGGGGTTGCCTGGGCGGAGGGCGAGGGCGGCGCGGAAATCGTCGCGGCTCTCCGGGTAGCGCTTCAGTTCGAAGCGGGCGCGGCCGCGGTTGAAGAGGGCCTCGAGCTGGTTGGGCTCCAGGGCCAGGGCCCGGTCGAGGGCCTCGCAGGCCCCGGCCCAGGCCTTCTTTTCGTTGAGGCAGCGGCCCAGGTTGTTCCAGGCGTAGGCGATCCCCGGATCCTTCGCCACGGCCGCGCGGAGGATCGGCTCGGCCTCGGCCAGGCGACCCTGGCGCGCCAGGGCCTCGCCTTTCCAGGCCTGGCCCATGGCATCCCCCGGGCGCGCTTCGAGCAGCGCATCGGCGCAGGTCTGGAGGGTGCTCCAGTCCTCGGCCAGGCGGGCCTCGGCGCAGGCGTTGGGAAAGCCGTCGGGATAGCCGAGGCGGCCGTTTTCGGCATGGGCGGTCGCGGCGTCCCCATGGCGGCCCAGCTGGCTCAGGGCCTGGGCGCGGTAGAGGCGGTAGGTGGCCAGGCGGGGGCCGGTTTTGGCTTCCAGCTGGGGCTGCAGCGCCTCGCAGACCGCCGCGAGCCGCTCCCAGCGCCGGCTCCGGTTGAGGGCCTGGATCCACAGCTCGTAGTGGGCGCCCCGGGTGGCGGGCGCCACCGTCTCGAACCAATCCGCGAGGCCGGCCCAATCCTTGGCCCGGACCAGGGCCTCCGCCGGGGCGGGCAGGGGGGCGGCCAGGCCCTGGGATTGGACCTGGGACTGGACCTGGGCGGCAGGAACGAGGAAGGGCAGAGGGATCATGGAGCGTCCGGATCAGGCGGGAGAGGATGCTCCAAACCTACCCGAGAAAGGGGCGGCATCGCCGCCCCTTTCTCGGGTCGCTGAGGGGGGTGCTACTTGGTCAGGTTCTGCCGCAGGAGCGACTTCATGGCCTCGGCCTCCGGGTTCGCGGCGGCCGGTGTCGCCACGCCCGCCAGCTGACCGGCCTTCTCGCTGAGCAGAAGGCCCAGCAGGCTTTCGATGAGGCTGCCGCCGCCCTTGTCGCCACTGCCCATATGGATCTTGGGGACGACATCCACCTGGGATTTCTCGATGGCCTCGGCGAAACGGTTCATGACCTGCTGCACCAGCTGGAACTGGGGACCGCCGTAGGCGCGGACCTGCTCCTCGATGGCCATGGCCTGGGCGATGCCCACGCGCGCGGCCTGCTCGGCCTGGGCTTCCGCCATGACCTTGATGCGCTTGGCCTCGCCTTCGCCCATGAGGCGCACCTTCTCCGCCTCGGCGCCGGCGAGCGTCTGGATCTGCGCGGCCTGCTGCTGGGCCTTGGCGTAGTCGGCCTTGCCCTGGTTGCTCTGCACCTGGATGCTGATGGCCGATTCCGTGAGGGCGGTCTGCTGCTTGGCGGTGGCTTCGGCCTCGCGCAGCTCCCGCTCCTTGGTCGCGGCACTCTGCTGGCGGCCGTAGGTCTCCACCTGCTCGTCGGCGATCTGGCGGCTGCGGAGCTGGACGAGGATCTGCTCGATCTGCCCGCCGGGCGCGCCGCTGGTGGGCGTGCCGATGAGCACTTCCTGGAGCTCCAGGTTGTACTGGCTGAACTTCTCCTTCATCTGGACCCCGCTCTGCTCCTGGATGGCGCTGCGGTCCTGGATGAGCTGGATGAGGGTGCGGGTCTGGCCGATGTTCTTGAAGTAGGCGCTGACCATGGGATCGAGCGTCTGTTCCACCAGCTTCTTGATGTCGCCGAAGCGCTGGATGACCAGGGGCGCCTTGCGGTAGTCGATGTGCACCACCACGGAGAGCGGCAGGCTGGGCTCGAAGGCGTCCTTGGTGATGAGGCTCACCTCGGTGAGGTTCTCGTCGAACTTGTGGCTGCCCACCTCGCCCTTGGTCCACTTGAGGATGAAGTTGGTGGTGGGCACCATGAGCACCTTGCCGGCGTAGGTGTTGAAGGCGTACTTGCCGGGCAGCAGGGGCTCGCTCCACACGCCGCGGGTGCCGTTGGCCACCAGTTCGCCATGGCGGTACTCCTGGCCGCTGATGTCCGTCCCGATGGCGCCGGTGTAGCTCACCACCACGCCCACGGTGCCGACTTCCACCACGGTCTTGGGAATCATCTCGATGGTCGCGAAGAGGCGGTTGATGTAATAGGTGCCTTCCACCAGCACCTGGTACTGACGGCCGCGCTGACCGCCCGCCGCCAGGAACTTGTCGGCGTCCTGGAAGTTGTTGTGGTAGGTCGAAACCTGGTGGGGATCTTCGCCCACGGTGGAGGCGATGATCTCGCCGCTGGGCAGGCTCGGGCCGTCGTGCACGGTGACGATGCCGACCGCGTCATCGGCGCCGCGAATGATCACGGGCCGCCAGCCGGCGCGCTCGGCGATGATGGCGCTCATCTTCTGGAAGGTCTCCAGCTCGCTCTTGTCGAGGGGCAGGTAGTAGAGCTGGTCTTCCGTCAGCACCACGAACTGGGCCAGGTTGATGGCATACATGCCTTCGCGCAGGATCTGGCGCTGGGGGCCCTTCTGGCCGCCGTTCTGCAAGAAGGCGACCAGGTCCTGGAAGTCGGCGCCATGGGCGTTGCTGGCCAGGGCCTGGGTGGGCGGCAAGTCCTGGCCGTCCCGGGCGAAGACATAGCCGATCTTGCCCTGGGGGATGGTCACCAGGGGCATCTTGTGGATGCGGTACTGGAAGGGGGTGAGCAGGTGCCAGCCACCCCGCAGCAGGTGGGGCTGGAAGCCCGCCTCGCCACCCAGGGCGATGAGGCCGGTCTTGACGGACCCCTTGCCGCTGATGAGCTTCTCCACGATGCCCACGCGGTTGTTGGGGATGTAGCGGATCCACTTGCTGAGGAGGAGCGCCGCGAAGGCGGCGCCGAGGAAGGCCAGCAAGGTCAGGCCGGGATTGGCGGAAAGCCAGGAGAGGTCCATGAGGACTCCAAGGGACGGGTTGCGCGACGCCGTCTGGTCCAGGGCGCCGTCCCGCCCGGATTCCGGGGCCCTCTCGCGGTCCGGTGCCCCGGCTCGATTTCGAGCGGGCACCGGGGATCCAACGCGGAAAGAACCATATGAAGGCTGTGAACATAGGCGGGCCGACCTTCCGCGCCGTGACGGGCATCACCATTTTCCGGGGCGCGGGTAGTCTGGTCGCATGAGCGGATGGCTGGAGTGGCTTCAGGAGCGGCGTGGAGCCGTGGTCGTGGCGATCGTGGCGGCCCTGGCCGGGCTGTGGTGGTGGCAGGGACGCCCCGTGACCCAGCCGCCGGGGATGCTCGCGCCGGAGGATCCGCTCCAGACGCCGCCAGAGGCCCCGGCTCCCTGGACCTTCCGGAACCATGCGCTCACGGCCCTGGCCCGGTTCGAGCTGCGGGCCCGGGTGCTGGGCGTGGAACGGTACCGCTTCGACCGGCCCGCCGAGCTGTCTCCCGTGGACTTCGCCCTGGGCTGGGGGCCCATGTCGGATTCCCGGATCCTGGACGCCTTCAACATCCAGCAGCGGGACCGCTGGTACTTCTGGAGCACCCCCCGGATGCCGATTCCCGAGGCCGAGGTCATCGCCCACAGCGCCAACATGCACCTGATCCCGGCCACGTCCCTCGTGGAGAAGCGCCTGCTGGCCGTGAAGCCGGGGCAGGTGGTGGCGCTGCGGGGCCAGCTCGTGCGGGCGGACGGGAAGGATGGCTGGCACTGGGTGAGCAGCCTCACCCGGACGGATACCGGTGACGGCTCCTGCGAGGTGATCTGGGTGGAGTCCGTGCGGGTGACAGACCGCTGAGATCAAATGTGACTTCCGGGTAGACAACATAGAATCTTCCGCCTGATAGACTCGGCAGGTTGAAGGCCCCAGTGGTCTTGGAGTCCCATGTTTGACATCGAAGCGTCCCTCGACAGCCGACTGCTGGCCGAACCCCGGAACCGCCCCACGGTGATGTTTCCGGAGGCCCTGGATCCCCGCACCCTCGAAGCCGCCTGCTTCCTGAGCCGGTTCATCCGGCCCGTGTTCCTGGCGGCCGAGGCCGAAGTGCGCGCCGTGGCCGCCCAGCACCTGGCCCATCTCGGCGCCGACCGCGTGGCCTACACGCTGTCGGAGAGCGCCTTTGTGGTGCCCGCCACCCGGCCTGACCTGGTGGAGGCCTTCGCCGCCGCCTGCGTAGACTTCGGCCGGACCCACGGCCGGCCCCTGAGCCTGGACGAGGCCCGTCTGCTGGTATCCGAACCCGGGCGCTTCGGCATCTGGGCCGTGAAGCAGGGCCATGCCGACATGGTCGTGGGCGGGGCCATCCATGAGCCCAAGGCCTTCTTCCGGCCCATGGTGGAGCTGCTGGCCCACCGGAGCGTCGCCTGCGAGGCGGGCGTGTTCGTGCTGCCGGACTCCCATCCCAACGATGTCTATCCCCACAACATCGTGGTGTTCGGCGATGTGGGCGTGAACGCCACCATGACGCCGCGCACCCTGGCCGAGGTGGCCGTGGGCACCTGCGCCGTGGCCCGCGATCTCTTCCCGGAGGAGGTGCTGCCGGAGATCCGCTGCGCCATGGTGTCCTACTCGAACCGCGGCAGCGACGAGGGCCCCTCGCCCGAGCTGGTGCGGCAGGCGGCTGATTTGGTGCCGGATATCCTGGCCGAGCGCATCGCCCACAGCACCCGCTACGCCAGCATCCACATCCGCGGCGAGGTGAAGGTGAGCGTGGCGCTGTCCCGCCGGTCCGCCGACCTCTACCACCCGGACGGCCTGCCCTGGGAGGGTGGACCCAATGTGATCGTCTGCCCCAACCTCGACATGGGCAACCTGCTCTACCACCTCTATGCCACCCGGTTCCCCGAGGCGCGCAAGTTCCCGGTCATGTTCGGCCTCTGGTTCCAGGGCGTGGACCTGCCCATGGACTGCACGCCCGAGGACATCCGCCTCGCCGTGAAGGCCTCGGTCCTGCGCCTGCACGCCTACGGCGAGTGGCAGCGCACCCCCAAGGACACCTTCTTCCGGCGCCATCGCGTGCTGGTGCTGAACCCCGGCTCGACCTCCACCAAGACCTCGATCTTCGAGGGCGACGAGGAGCGCTTCACCGAGGAGCTCCAGCACCCGGCCGAAGAGCTGAAGGCCTTCGAGGGCCGGCCCATCACCGAGCAGTTCGCCTTCCGCAAGCAGTCCGTGCTGCGCTTCCTCGCGGACAAGGGGCTGTCCCTGGGCGATCTGGATGCCGTGGCCGGCCGGGGCGGCCTGCTGCGGCCCATTCCCCACGGCACCTGGACCGTGGGGCCCGCCATGCTGGAGGACCTGAAGGCCGGCCAGCGCGGCGAGCACGCTTCCAACCTGGGGGCGCTCATCGCCTCCGAGCTGGTGGCCGGAACGGGCAAGCCCGCCTACATCGTGGATCCCGTGGTGGTGGACGAGGCCGATCCCAAGGTGAAGATCACGGGCCTGAAGGAGCTGCCGCGTCGCGTGATCAGCCACGCCCTCAACCAGATCGCCACGGCCCGCCGCTACGCCGAGGAGCACGAGACCTTCTACGAGCGCATCAATGTGATCGTGGCCCACATGGGCGGCGGCATCACCGTGGGCGCCCATCGCCGGGGCCGCTACATCGATGTGAACAACGGGCTGGATGGCGAAGGGCCGTTCTCCCCCCAGCGCACGGGCACCCTGCCGGTGGGGCAGCTCATCGACCTCTGCTTCTCCGGCAAGTACACCAAGGCGGAACTGAAGCTCCTGAACAAGGGGCGGGGAGGCCTCATCGACCTGCTGGGCACCTCCGACATGCGCGAGGTGGAGCGCCGCGTGGACGCGGGCGACGCCGAAGCGAAGGCGGTCTATGACGCGCTCGCCTACCAGATCGCCAAGGCCATCACGGCCCTCGTGCCGGCCTTCGACGGTGATCGCATCGACGCCGTCCTGCTCACAGGCGGCATGGCGCGCTCGCCGAAGCTGGTGGGCGAGCTGAACCGCCTCACCGCGGCCCTGGGCTGCCCCGTGAAGGTCTATCCCGGCGAGAACGAGATGGCCGCCCTCGCCAAGGGCGCCCTGCGCGTGCTGTCCGGACGGGAGACCGCCAAGGACTACCCCCCTCAGGCTTAAGGGTCAGCAGCGGTCCTACTCGTCCCTACTAATCGTAGAACCGGGCGAACTCCGAGACGGGCGCCCGCTCGGTGACGAGGGCGTTCTCGGGGGCCGAGGGATCGGCGTACCCGAGGGCCATGCCGCAGATCACCATCTGCTCCGGGCCCAGGCCCAGCTCCTCGGCGATGACGCGGTGGAACTGGGTGAAGGCGGCCTGGGGGCAGGTGTCCAGACCCCGGGCCCGGGCCGCCACCATGATGTTCTGGAGGAACATGCCGTAGTCCAGCCAGCTGCCCACCTGCAGGATGCGGTCCATGGTGAAGATGAGGCCCACGGGCGCATCGAAGAACCGGTAGTTGCGGCCATGCTGCGCGTGCATGCCGGTCCGGTCCGACTTCGCGATGCCCAGGAGGCCGTAGAGATCCCAGCCCACCTTCCGGCGTCGCTCGAGGTAGGGCGAAGTCCATTCCTTGGGGTAGTAGTCGTACTCCCGCTCGTGGCGGGCCAGCTCCGCGGGGTCGGCGTAGATCGCGAGGATCCTGTCCGAGAGCCGCGCCAGCGCCGCGCCGGTCAGCACATGCACCTGCCAGGGCTGGAGGTTCGTGCCCGAAGGCGCCCGCGAAGCCACCCGCAGGATGTCCTCCACCGCGGTCCGGGGCACGGGCGTGGGCTGGAAGGCCCGGATGGAGCGGCGGCCCGTGATGGCGGCATCGACGAGGGCGGTTTCGGCGGCGGCCGGAGCGGTGGGTGGAGCGGTGGGATGGACAGGGTCGTTCGGGTTCACGGGCGCACGCTCCCAGGGGCTGGTCCCCTTCATTCTGCCGCGGACCCGGCTCAGGCCAGCAGGGCCGCCAGTGCGATGGAGCTGAGCTTGGTCTTGGCGCTGTCGCCGCGACTGCTCAGAACGCAGGGGACGCGGGCGCCCGTGACGACGGCGGCGATCTCGGCGCCGCCCAGCTTGGTGCCGGCCTTGTAGAAGGTGTTGCCCGCCTCGAGGTTGGGGAAGAGCAGGCAGTCGGCATCTCCGGCCACGGGGCCGCCCATGCCCTTGATGCGGGCCGAATCAGGATCGATGGCCCCGTCCAGGGCCATGGGGCCGTCCACGAGGGCGCCCTTGATCTGGCCGCGGTCCGCCATCTTCGACAGCATGGCCGCCTCGGCGCTGGACGGGATCTTCGGCATGACCTGTTCCGAGGCCGACAGCACGGCCACTTTGGGGAGCTCGATCCCCAAGGCCCTGGCCACCTTCACCAGGTAACCCAGGATGGCGAGCTTCTCCTTGAACTCGGGCTCGGGGATCACGGCCACATCGCCGGCGATGAGGAGCTTGGGGTGGCCCGGATGCTCCATCACGGTCACATGGCTCAGGATGGCGCCGGGATCGAGCAGGCCCTGCTCCTTGTTGAGGATGGCCCGCATGTACTTGTCCGTGCTGAGCAGGCCCTTCATGAGCAGATCGGCCTCGCCGAACCGGACCATGGCCACGGCCTTGGCGGCGGCCTCGGTATCCGTGGGCGCATGGACCATGCGGAAGCGCTCCTTCGGCAGGCCCTGCTCCTGGCAGACCTTCACCATGAGGGGTTCATCCCCTACGAGGATGGCCTCCACCAGGCCCGCCTCCACGGCGGCGTTCACGGCCTCCAGGGTGTGGGCGTCGTTGGCCCAAGCCACCACCAGCCGCTTGTGGGGACGGTTCTTCACGGCAAGGAGCAGGTCGTCGAGGGTGTTGATCCGCATGGGGGATCCTGTCGAAAGGCCGGTCGTACCGGCGGGCCCTGGGGAAGGTAGCATGGTCGCCATGGCCGTCTCTGTGAGCTTCCGCACATACCTCCTGGAACAACTGGGGCGGATCCGCCCCGTCACCGCGCGGGCGATGTTCGGCGGTCTCTGCTTCTTCGCCGAGGGCCGCGCCTTCGCCCTGGCGGACGACGGCGTGCTGTATTTCAAGGTGGACGCCACCAACCGCCCGGATTTCGAGGCCGCGGGCATGGGCCCCTTCCTGCCTTTCGGCGACCCCGGCAAGCCCATGGGCTACTACGAGCTGCCCGAGGATGTGCTGGAGGATGCGGACGAACTGGCCCGCTGGATGGCCAAGGCCATCGCCGTGGCAGAGCGGGCCAAGGCCAAAGCCAAGCCCAAGGCCGCACCCACGGCCAAGCCCAAAGCCTCGACCGCGCCCAAGGGGCCCGCGAAGCCCGGGACCCGGGGGAGGTAGTGTCGATGACTGCCGTCACCCTCCGACCCGCCACCGTGGCGGATGCCGCCCTCCTGGCCGACTTGGGCGCCCGCACCTTCACCGAGACCTTCGAGGCGATCTGTTCGCCGCTGGATCTGGCGGCGTTCCTCCAGGCGACCTACGGCGAGGCGCTCCAGCGGGCCGAGCTGGCCGATCCTTCGCGGCCGGGCCTGGTGCTGGAGCTGGAGGGCGTTCCCGTCGGCTTCGCGCAGCTCCGCCTGGGGCACCGGGAGCCCTGCGTGGGGGGAGCGCGGCCCGCGGAGCTGCAGCGCATCTACCTCCTGAGATCGGCGCAGGGCGGGGGCCGGGGCGCGGCCCTGATGGCGGCCTGCCTTGACCTGGCCCGGGCCTGGGGCGCAGATGTGCTCTGGCTCGGCGTGTGGGAGCACAACGACAAGGCCCTGGCCTTCTATGGCCGGTGCGGCTTCCGCGAAGCCGGCGACCACATCTTCCAGATCGGGCAGCAGGTGGACCGCGACCTGATCCTGGTGAAGGACCTGGCTTGAACCTGGTGCTGCTGCTCCCGGAGGACCTGGTGGCCCCGGACCGCGCCCGCCTCACCGGGCGGCGGCTGGCCCATGTGCGCGAAGTGCACCGGGCCGCGGTCGGAGCCGACCTCGCCGTGGGCCTGCTGGGCGGGAAGATGGGCCGGGGCAGGGTGCTGCGCCTGGATGACGAGGCCCTGGAACTGGCCCTGGCGCTGGATCAGGCGCCGCCGCCCAAGCTGCCGCTCACCCTGCTGATCGCCCTGCCGCGGCCCAAGGTCCTGAACCGGGTGGTGGCCGCCGCCGCCAGCCTGGGCGCCGCGCGCCTCGTGCTGCTCAACGCGTGGAAGGTGGAGAAGGCCTACTGGGCCAGCCCCCGCATGAGGCCCGAGAACTTGCGCGACCAGCTGATCCTGGGGCTGGAGCAGGCCAAGGACACGGCGCTGCCGGAGCTGCGCCTGGCGCGGCTCTTCCGGCCCTTCGTGGAGGACGAGCTGCCGGGGCTGCTGGCGGGCGGCACGGGCCTCCTGGCCCATCCCGGCACCGGCGGGGCGGCGCCGAAGGGGCTGGCGGGGCCGATCACCCTGGCCATCGGCCCCGAGGGCGGGTGGATCGAGGCGGAAACCCAGAGCCTCCTGAAGGCGGGGATGCGGCCCCTGGATCTGGGCCCCCGCATCCTCCGCACCGAGACGGCCCTGGCAGCGCTGGTGGGCAAACTCTTCTAGACGCTCCGGTTCCACATTCCTCGTTTCACGATGTATGATGGCGAACCCGTTCCCGGAGTCTTTGATGCTGAGCTTCCGCGTTTCCGCCCTCGCGTTCGTGGCCTTTGCCCTGGTGGCCCAGGACCGCGCCCCCCGCTTCGTCAGCGCGCCCGATGTGAAGGGCGACCGCGTGGTGTTCACCTGGGAGGATGACCTCTGGCTCGGCTCCCTCAAGGGCGGCGCCGCCCGGCGGCTCACGACGCATCCCGGCCTGGAGACGGCGGCCCGGTTCAGCCCCGATGGCCGGTGGATCGCCTTCAGCGCCCAGTACAACGGTGTCACCCAGGTCTATGTGATGCCCGCGGAGGGCGGCGCGCCCAGGCGCCTCACCTGGGCGGGCGCGGCCACCGTGCAGGGCTGGACGCCGGATGGCCGGAAGGTCGTCTACAAGACCGTCGCCGATCACGACTTCCGCCCCGTGGAGCGGCTCCTCGCCGTGGACCTGGAGGGCCACGAGCCCGAGGCGCTGCCGGTGCCGCGCGGCGTGCAGGGCACGGTCTCGCCGGATGGCGGGCGCCTGGCCTACAGCACCAAGGGTGTGGTGGAGTACTACTGGAAACGCTACAAGGGCGGCCGCCATCAGGATCTGTGGCTGGCCGACCTGAAGAGCGGCCGGTTCGAGAAGCTCACCGATTATGTGGGCCGGAACGGCGCGCCCATCTGGGCCGGCGGGAAGGTGGTCTTCGAGTCCGACCGCGGCAGCAACGGCATCACGAACCTCTATGCCGTGGACCCGGCCACCAAGGCCGTGGAACAGCTCACGGACCTCAAGGACTTCGATGTGCAGCAGCCCAGCAGCGATGGCCGCACCGTGGTCTTCGTGCAGGGGGGGCACCTGCAGGCCCTCGACCTGGCCACCAAGGCCGTCCGCCCCGTGGCGGTGACCACCAGCAGCGATGGCTGGAAGGCCGCGCCGCGGTCCGTGAACCCCAAGGACTGGATCCAGGCCATGAGCCTGGTGGGCGGCACGGCCGTCTTCGAGGCCCGGGGCGAAGTGTTCCTCGTGCCCACGGACGCCGCGAAGCCCGCGAAGAACCTCACGCAGACGCCGGGCGTGCGTGAACGCATGCCGCGCCTCTCGCCCGACGGCAAGCGCGTGGCCTATTTCAGCGATGCCAGCGGCGACTACGACCTCTATGTGCAGGCAGTGGACGGCGCCCCGGAGCGGATCCCCACGGGCCTGAAGACCGCCCTCTACCACCTGGAGTGGAGCCCGGATGGGACGAAGGTCCTGTTCGGCGACAAGAGCTTCGCGCTGTATGTGATGGATGTCGCCAGCCGGAAGCTCACCAAGGTCGACGAGTCCCACGAGCTGAAGAACGACCAGTTCACCTGGGAGGTCAGCGACTACGCCTGGGCGCCGGATTCCCAGTGGGTCGCCTACGCCTTCGTCGAGCCCAACCGCAACAGCCGCATCCACCTCTACAACCTGTCGACCAAGCAGAAGGTCACGCTGACCGATGGCTTCTACGACTGCCTGAACCCCCGCTTCGATCAGGATGGAAGCACCCTCTACTTCCTCAGCTACAACAACTTCCAGACACGGCTCGACCCCAGCCAGGACAACCACATCCAGTCCGCGCCGGTGCAGGTCATGGCCGTGAAGTTGAAGGCCGGTGACGAGAAGCCGGCGGCTTCCTTCTCCGCCGCAGGCACCTTCCGCATCGATGTGGCGGGCCTGTCGGAGCGCATCGCGCCCCTGCCGGTGAAGCCCGGCAACCTCTTCCACCTGCAGGCCGGCAAGGGCCTGGTGGGTTGGGACGAGGTCGAAGGTTGGGATGACAGCGTCGTGGAGGAGCTCTACGGGACCCGAGGCGCGGACAAGTGGAAGCTGCACCTCTACGATCCCGCCGCCAAGAAGGACAAGGAAGTGGTGCTGACGGATCCGGTCAGCAGCTGGACCTTCGATGCCGAGGGCAGGCGGGTGCTCATCCGCAAGGGCGCCAACTACCATGCGGGCGAGGCCGCGGCCCTGTTCGCCACCAAGGCCCTGCCCGAAAAGCTCGACCTGGAACGCATGACCATGACCGCCGCTCCCCGCGAGGAGTGGAAGCAGATCTTCGAGGACACCTGGCGCTGGTACCGGGATTTCTTCTACGACAAGGACATGAACGGCAACGACTGGAACGCCATCGGGGCCAAGTTTCGCGCCTGGCTGCCGGAGCTGAACTCCCGGCAGGAGCTGAACTGGCTCCTGAGCCAGATGGTGGGCGAGTTGAATGTCAGCCACACCTATGTGGGCGGCGGCGACCTCGGTCCCGCGCGGCCCGCGCCCAGCCTGGTGGCTCCCGGCTACCTGGGCGCCGACTTCACCGCCGACCATGGCTTCTACAAGTTCGCCAAGGTCTATGGCCCCACGCCCTATGCCATGAATCTCAAGGCCCCCCTGGCCGATCCCGCGCCCAAGGTGAAGGAGGGCGAGTACCTGCTGGCCATCGACGGGAAGGCCCTGCGGGCCCCCGAGGCCATCCAGGCCCGCCTCCAGGTCATCAAGGGCCAGAAGGTGACGCTCACTGTGAACGCCAAGCCCTCGCTGGAAGGCGCCCGCACCATCGAGGTGGAACCCGTCGCCAGCGACTGGAACCTGCGCTATGAGCGGTGGATCGCAGGCAACATCGCGGCCGTGGACAAGGCCTCCCACGGCCAGCTGGGCTACATGCACATCACGGCCATGGGCGACCAGAACATCGGCCAGTTCGACAAGTACTGGCGGGCCTTCCGCTACAAGAAGGGCCTCGTGGTCGATGTGCGCGGCAACGGCGGCGGCTGGACCGAGTACTTCATGATCGACAAGCTGGAACGCAAGCAGGTGGGCTTCAATGTCATGCGCGGCGTAGCCCCCTTCCGCTACCCCAACACGGCCTCCGACGGCCGCTATGTCTTCCTCAGCAACGAGCAGAACGGCAGCGACGGCGAAGCCTTCCTCATGCATGTGAAGGCCCGCAACCTGGGCACCATCGTGGGCGTGCCCAGCTGGGGCGGCCTAGTGGGCATCATCAACACCCAGTTCACCCTGGACGGCGGCACCGTGGAGCAGAGCAACAACGGCTTCTACGGCCGCGAAGGGAAATGGTGGGTGGAGAACCACGGCGCCGACCCCGACCTCACCGTGGAGAACGATCCCGCCAGCCTGCTCCAGGGCCACGACCGCCAGCTCGAAGTGGGCATCGAGACCCTGCTGAAGCAGCTCAAGGAGAACCCCACGCCGAGCTTCCCGCCGGTGCCGGTCTATCCGAAACGGTGAGCCGTTTGCAGCGATAACGGATTTACCGCCGAGACAGCAAGAAACCAAGAAAAGCCAAGCAAGCTGGTGATGGACGGGAAGAGATGGTGGTGGGAGAGTGGTCCCATTGCCGCCTTTTCCACTTATCGGTGCCTAAAGGTGGTTAGGCCACAGGATCTGCAGAATGGCTCGATCTCGATACGACATCGCAAACTCGGCCATCCGAATCTTCCTCCAAGATGTTGGGAAGTTTTACGACCAGGCAAGAGGCTTCGCCCCATTCGGGCCCAAGGCCGCTCAAGAATCGGAGCTTCTTGAGTTCTTCGGGAATGAATGCTGTTACTGCGGTGCGTCAATCAGTCGGAAAACGATCTCGCTTGATCACCTGATTCCCATGAACAAGGCCGCACTTGGTCTCCATGCCTGGGGCAATGTTGTCCCTTGCTGTCAATCTTGCAACAACGAGAAGCAGCAAAGAGGCTGGAGAGAGTTTCTGATCTCAAAAGCAGATCCTTCCATTGCTCAATCGAAACTAGAGAAAATTGAATCCTTTGTTTCTCTCAAACATTACGATCCGAATCTGAATCTTCATGAATACGCTGACAACCTTTACGAAGATGTTGGGGCAGTTGCTATGACCCTCATCGATCTTCGCTACAAACAAGCTGAAGCTGGTATCAGCCAGCTGCTACGACCAAACCCACCACTTAATTCGGACCCAGGTGCGAGCAGCTAGCCTGTTTCTGCCCTCACAAAACCTGTACATCATCTAGATGAATCGTTTCAACTGCAGTTTGGATCGGCTAAATCCAATCGCCAGGAGCTATGCCATGGCTGCACACCCCTTCAGAGCCACACTGGCGTCCCTATACTTGATGTTGCCCTTCGCATGTGCACCCGCTGTTCTGACTCAGACACATCCACGCGGCATGGAAATCTCGGGGGAACTGCTTAAATACGGTGAACCTGAAATCAACCTAGTGAGCCTGAGCGTCAAGCGGTATGGCCAGGCTCCTTCCTGGAAGGCCGAATTTGTCGATGGTACGAACGAAGAGATCGTGGCCGAGGACATTCAGGGCCTGACCATTCTGAAATGGAAGGTCGATAAGGAGCGAATGAAGACGCTAACGAAACAGCCATACAGGCTAAGCATTCATGGGGGATCCGTCGAATACGCTACGACCATCTCATTTAGTTCAGCGGGTCGGGATTTCTCGGGACAGGCCCTGCTAAAGGTGGTGGCCCTTTTGGTGGCCGGCCATTGAACGCTTCTCTTCCTTCGCTCAATCTGTGCGAGCCTGCAGGGCCTCCCACTCTCTCAGCTTCTCGCTTCCTCGGATCTACTCGTTACCTCGGCAGAGGCGGGTCGGCTTCGGTTCCTTACATTAGGCAAGGCCGAACTTACTTGCTCTTCCCGTTCCTGTCTTAGGGGCCTCTGATTCCATGGATCGCTCCTCTCGCAATCGGCTGACGGAAAAGCTGCTTCCCCAATTTGCAGGGGACACCCTGTTCGACGCCCTTGCGAGGGCTGTCTGCCGTGCGGGTTGCCTGCCGCGCAAGGAGCTCTACGAGGCCTGGGAAGTGGCTCGAAGGGTGCGGCGCCGCTTCCGGGGGAGGCGGGTGGTGGACCTGGCCTGTGGTCACGGTCTGGTGGCCCAGATTCTCCTCCTTCTGGATGACACCTCCCCCTCGGCCGTGGCCGTGGACCAGCGGATCCCGAAGAGTGCCGCCGCGCTGGAGGCGGCGCTGTGCCAGGACTGGCCGCGGCTGCAGGGCCGGATCAGGTACCTCGAGTCCGATCTGCGGGAGGTGCCCCTATTCCGGGATGATCTGATCGTCTCGGCCCATGCCTGCGGCGGGCTCACCGATCTGATCCTGGAACGGGCGGTGGAGGCCGGGGCCTGCGTGGCGGTCCTGCCCTGCTGCCACGATCTCCAGAAGGCTGATCTGGGAGGCCTGGAGGGCTGGCTGGATGGCCCGCTGGCCATCGATGCCACCCGCGCCGCACGGCTGCGCTTCCAGGGGTACCGGGTGTTCACGCAGGTGATCCCCGGAGACATCACACCCAAAAACAGGCTGCTCATGGCCCAACCGGAGGAGGCCCGGCCTGGTTTGGCGAACCTCTATCCATGACGGGCAGGGTCAGGCCCGTTCAAAAGTCGGGCCCCATCTCAGGACCATTGGACCTTCCCCGGGGAGAGGCTTTGAACCATTCTTCACGAATGAGTGATCCCAAACCTTCCTCCAAGCGTTTCTCCCCCGCAGGCCTTGGCGTCCTGTGCCTGAGATGTGAAGGCAGTGGCCACCTGTCCGTGGATTGCGACCTCTGCGGCGGGAAGGGCGCCGTGGCCTTGAGCTGTCGAAAATGCTCCGGGACCGGCACCTATTCCCAGGCATCTGGACCATGTTCCCGCTGCGACGCCAAGGGCGTGCTCCGGGATGGCACGCCATGCCCCCGCTGCAAGGGCCTCAAGACCCAGAAGGCATTCTCCTCGGCCTGTGCGAAGTGCTCTGGCAGTGGGTCCGTCCACCTTCCATGCAAGAAATGCCATGGAAGCCTCAAGGTCGTCATGGATTGCAAGACCTGCAACGGCACGGGTATTTATCGGCGGGAACCATGATCGGCCGGACGCTCCGTACAACTCGGCCCTCGCCTGCATGGCCTTCCTTCCTCCGACCGTCCCATCGGGGGGGCCTATGATCCTCAGACCGGAAACCGAAGCGGATATCCCCGCCATCGACCAGATCAACCTGGAGGCCTTTCTTCACCATCCTTACAGCCATCAGACGGAGCACCTGATCGTCCGGGCCCTGCGGGCCTCGGGCGCGCTCACCTTGTCTCTCGTGGCCGAAACGGAGGGCCAGGTGGTGGGTCATATCGCCTTCTCCCCAGCCCTCATCGATGGCCAGGATCTCGGCTGGTACACCCTCGGCCCCGTGGCCGTCTTGCCTTCCCACCAGAGGAAGGGCATCGGCTCTTCGCTGATCCAGGCTGGTCTGCAGGGCCTCCGCGAGCTTGGGGCCAAGGGCTGCCTGCTGGTGGGCGATCCCAACTACTACCTTCGCTTTGGGTTCAGGCACGACCCTTCACTGCACATTCACGAGGTGCCGCCCGAGTTCTTCATGTGCATGTCGTTCTCCAACGACACTCCGAGCGGGCTCGTCACCCATCACCAGGCCTTCTTCACGACGGCCTGATCGATTCGCCCCGCACCCTTCCAGGACCGACCCCATGCCGCTGACCGACCTTCAGGAACGGATCGCCACCAGCTTCCAGGCCCAGGGTCTGATGACCACGCTCGGGGCGGAGCTGGTCCGGGTCGCGGAGGGCGAGGTGCACATCGCGCTGCCTTTCTCGGAGCGGCTGTCGCAGCAGCACGGCTTCGTCCATGCGGGCGCCATCACCAGCATCCTCGACAGCGCCTGCGGGTACGCGGCGCTGACGAAGGCGCCGCCGGGCTGCGAGGTTGTCACCGCCGAGTTCAAGATCAACCTCCTGCGGCCCGCCCTCGGGGACCGCTTCCTGGCCATCGGCAAGGTGCAGAACGCGGGCCGGTCGCTCACGGTCTGCACGGGCGAGGTCCAGGCCTTCTCCGGGGACGGATCCGCTCCCAAGGTGGTGGCGCTCATGCAGGCCACCATCGCCAACCTGCGCACCCCGGCCTGATCAGAACCCCACTGAATACGCCCCGTCCCGCATGAGCGCCACGGTGGTTCCGTCCGCCATGGCCAGGTCCACGCTCACGACCTTCACCTCGGGCTGGGTTTCGGGGACATACACGCGGTCGATGTGGATGACGGCCTCGGGGCCGCTGAAGTCCTTGGGGCCCACCTGGCCGCCGAAGTGGTCGCTGCGGCCGAAGGCCAGGTGCAGGCCCAGCTTCTCGTCCAGCAGGATCTCGCCGATGGGTTTCACGCCGAAGGCCGCCAGCACGCCCAGGCCCAGCTCGGCGAGGTTGCCGTAGGCGGGTTCCCGGGCCAGCAGGGCGGCCTCCTCGCGGGACTTGGGGCCCTCGCTGATCACTTCCAGGGCCTTGTTCTGCTCGATGCGGTAGCGCACGATCTCGGCGCCGAACTGCACGGGCATCACCCCCGCCGTGCGGCTGGGATCGCCGTCGCGCTCGCCCTCGTAGGGCACGATGTAGGCCTCGCCCGAGGGCAGGTTGCCCGCCACGCCGGGCTGGGGCAGCAGGCCGCCGGAGGCGTGGCCCGTGCGGTGGCGCAGGTCCACCTGCAGGTCGCAGGGGCCCCCGGGCGTGGCGAAGCGGAAGGCGGCGCCCTCGGCCCGGTCCAGCAGGTCCTTCAGAAGGTTTACGCGGCGGTTCACCTCGGCGTAGTCCAGGCGCAGGGCGGGGATCATGTCGGCCCGGAAACCGGGCATGGTGGCGGCGCGGATGGGGTGCTTCTTCGCTGCCATCTTCAGCGGGGCGGTGGCCGAGAACTTCGTGAGGGCGATGAGGATGGGGTGGCTGGCGTAGAGATCGGCAAAGCTCGCGGAGGCCGCGGGATCCAGCGCTTCGGCGGTAGGCAGGGGGCCGCCGGCGTGGAGCCAGGCCCGCTCCGGCAGGTCGCCGTTGTTGGTGTGGACATTGGGGTAGACCACCAGGTGCGTGTCCAGGCCCAGCTCGGCGCGATGCGCGGCCAGCTCGCGGGCCCAGGCGGCGGCGATGTCGCGCCGGGCGGCCCAGTTCGCATCATCCGGCACCTTGGCATCCGGCAGGTCCACGAGGATGGCCACGGCGCCTTCGCCCGCCCGAGGCTGGAACACCCGCTGCACCAGGGCCACCAGTTCAGGTCCCGTCAGGTTCTCGCTCATGCCGTCCTCCGCTTGGGAGGATGCCCCGGGTGGTGCCGTCCTGTCGAGGCCGCCTCAGAGCCTGGCCAGCTCAGAGCGTGGCCAGCAGCGCCAGCGACCGGGCGCAGGCCTGGAGGCGGGCCAGGTCATCGGGGGAGACCTCGCCGGGCGGCCGCTTTTCGGCGAGGGCCCCCTGGAAGAGGTCCGACAGTTCGGTCCAGAGGTCCGGATCCTCCGCGTGGATGGTCAGCAGGGCGTCGGCCATGCGGCGGCGCAGGGG
This sequence comes from Geothrix sp., assembly GCA_019449415.1. Lineage (GTDB taxonomy): Bacteria > Acidobacteriota > Holophagae > Holophagales > Holophagaceae > Geothrix > Geothrix oryzae. Next base: position 286,273 of record JAGRPP010000017.1, on the reverse strand, counting down.
CCAGGGATTCCGGTCGGACCAGCCGCCCTGGACGGCCCGGATCAGGGCCGCCGTGGCGGGAGCGGACAGGGGCCGCTCCGGATCGCCGTGGATCCGGGCGAGGGCCTCCACGGCCACCGCATGCAGCACAGGGACATTCAATTCGCGGGCCTTGGCGCAGAGGCCGAGGGCCCCCTCGGCGCTGCCCAGGTCGCGAAGGGCCTCCGCGAGGGCGATCTGGATGCGCGGCGCCTGACCGGAATGCAGAAGCGTCAGGAGAGGTTCCACCGCCTCGGGAGCACCGATGGCCCCCAGGGCCTCCAGGGCGGCGACGAGCACGGCTTCGCGGCTTTCTTCGGCCAGGAGGGCGAGGAGATCCGGCACCAGCTCCTGCAGCCGGTGCATGGCGGCGAAGCGGAGGCCCACCTGCACCTGCTCGGGGTCGGGATCGGCGAGAAAGGCCCGCGCCGTTCCCGCGGGATCCGGCAGCTGGCCCAGGTGCCAGAGGCTCCGGTCGGCGATGTCGGCGATGGCATCCCGCTGGGCCCTGAGCAGCGCGGGCCGCAGGGCCGGGTCTTTCCGTGCGCCCAGGAGCTCCACGGCGGCGGCGCGGAGGGCGCCGTCGGGGGCGCCCAGCAGCAGGTCGAGCAGGTCCTGGGCCTCGGGGGGCACCACCTGGGCCAGGGCACCGGCCACCCCGGCATGGCCCGTGGTCTGCCGCAGGGATTCCGCGAGGCCGGGCAGCAGGCGGGCGGCCTCGATGAAGCCCTGGCCGGCGAGGGCCGTGAGCCCCTGGGCCGCGGCGTCGATGGCGAAGTCGAGGCGTCGGACCCGCTGCTGGGCCGCGTCGCCGGCCTGGCCCAGGAAGCGCGCCAGGTGGGTGGGCTTCTCTTCGGTGGCGGCGAGGAGCGCGTCCAGGAGGAAGGCATCCCGGATCCCCGGATGGTCTTCGCGGAGCGCGGCGGCCCCGGCCCGGATGCGATCGGCCTGGCCGGAAGCCAGGTCCGCCGCGGCCTCGGGGCGGCGTTCCCCCCAGCGCGCCGCGAGGGCCTGGAGCGCCTGCGCCTGGACCTCGGCCCGGGGAAGGTTGCGGAAGGTGGCGAGGAGGGCCCGGGCTTCGCGGTCTTCCAGGGCATCCAGGTGCGTCTCCTGCAGGTAGTCCAGCAGGAAGTCCGCGGCCGCTTCGGAAGGCACCAATCCCACGAGGCGGAGCGCATGGCGGAACACCAGGAGATCCGGGTGGTTCACGGCCTCCTTGAGGGCCTCCAGACTGTCCGGCGTGAGCAGGTTCTCGAGCTGGTGGGCGCCCTCGTTGGCATCGGCGGGCTGGGCGCTGCCCTGCAGGAGCCGGGAGAAGTGGTGCTGGAAGGCCTCGGCGGGATCGGATTCGCCGAGCACCGCCTCGACGGCTTCGCGGAAGTCCGGCGTCGCGCGGCCCTGGGCCAGCTCCTTCAGGATGCCGATGGCGGCGGGCGTCCCCATCCGTCCGAGCGCGCGCACGCCCGACTCGAAGCGTGCCAGGTCGTTCTCGTGCCGGAGCAGGCGATCCAGCACGGGGAGCCAGTCCTCCCAGGGGTAGTAGTAGGCGAACTCCAAGGTGAGCTGCTTCAGGCCGGCCGGGCAGGAGACCCGGCGGACGCGGCCGGCCAGCTCCTCCACGGCCGCAGGACCCGCCTCGGCGACGGTGCGGAAGAAGGCGAGCTGATCGGCCCGCGCGGCCGGATCGAGCCGGTCCAGGAAGATTTCGAAAGAAGGTTGCTTCATGGATCCGTCACGGCCTCTGGCTTCTCTGGGAATTTCTCATCGGCACCCGCGGGGCCGGCCATGACCTGCACAGCCTGGGCTCATCCGCGGCTCATCCGCGACTCATTCACGGGCGAGCTGGGCGGCCACATGGTCGGCGATGAGGCCGCGCACGAAGGGCGTGATGCCCCGAAACTCCATGCCCACGAGAACATAGCCGAGGGTCTTGCCCGGCACCTTGCCGAGCATCCGCAGGACCACGGCGGAGAGGGGCACCAGGGGCATGTCGGGGTGATCCAGGAAGAGGGCCTCCAGGACATCCCCCACCTCCAGATTCCGGGCATCGGCCATCTGGATCTCCACGCCGCAGCCTCCGGCGCTGAGATTCACCAGGCGGCAGTCCTGGACATCGACGCCCTTGGCCCGGAAGCGGAGTCCGTACACGCGGCTGGTGGTGCTCAGGCGGGGGTACTTCCGCTGGTCGTGCTCGATGGACATCCGCGGGGCTCTCCGGGCCCGGGCGCCGCGGGGGCGGACATTCCGGAGCCGATGTCTCATGCATCGGCTCCGAGGCTGGCAGACTGTTGTTTTGGCTGGGAAGCACACGATGGCGAAGACGAAGCGTGGCTGGATGCGACGGCTCCTGGTGGGGCTGGGCTGGGCGGTGGGCCTGTTCCTGGCCTTCAACCTCATCCTGGTGCTGGTCTTCCGGTTCGTGCCGGTGCCGGTCTCGGGCCTGATGGTGCAGCGGCGCGTCGAATCCTGGTCCAGCGACAAGCCCTATGTCTCACACCACCGCTGGGTCCCCCTGGAGGAGATCTCGCCCAGCCTGGGCGCGGCGGTGATCGCGGCGGAGGATCAGAACTTCACGGATCATTTCGGCTTCGACTGGCAGGCCATCGAGAAGGCCGTGCAGCACAACGAGCACAGCCGCCGGAAGCGGGGCGCCTCCACGGTGTCCCAGCAGACGGCGAAGAACCTCTTCCTGTGGAACAGCCGCTCCTGGACCCGCAAGGGCCTGGAAGCCTGGTTCACGCTGCTGATCGAGGCGGGCTGGTCGAAGAAGCGGATCCTGGAGGTCTACCTGAACATCGTGGAGTTCGGCGATGGCGTCTACGGCGCCGAGGCTGCGGCGCGCACCTTCTTCGGCAAGTCCGCCCGGCGGCTCACCGCCAGCGAAGCCGCCCTGCTGGCGGCCGTGCTGCCCAACCCCCGCAAGTTCCGCGCGAACGCCCCCAGCGAGTACATCCGGGGCCGACAGAGCTGGATCCTCAACCAGATGCGCCACCTGGGTGGCGAGCAGGTGGTGAAGGACCTGGAGGCCAAGCTCTAGTCCCAGTGAAGGCTCATCACCTTCCAGGGGCCGCTGAGCAGATCGACGGTGCCGCCCTGGACGCACAGGGAGGGCGCCTGGTCGAAGCGCTGGGCCAGGCCCGGCGCCGATCCGGGCCGCCCCGCCACGCCCACCCAGCCGTCCCGGCCGGAGCGTTTCGCGGCGTAGAGGCAGCGGTCGGCCACGCGCACCTGGTCTTCCCAGGAGGCGCCCTCCAGGTGATCCGGCTGGAAGGGGAAGAGGGAGTACCCGATGGAGCAGGTGAGGGATATCGGCGTGGGAAGGCCCAGGTCGAAGGGGTGATTGCGGATGGCCTGGTGCAGGCGGGACACCACGGCCGCGGCGCCTTCGAGATCGCTGGTGTGCCCCACGAACAGGATCTCCTCGCCGCCCCAGCGGATGAGGAAATCGGATTCGCGGGCCTCGTGTTTCAGCACATCCGCCACCTGCTTCAGGGCCAGGTCGCCGGCGGCGTGGCTCCAGGTGTCGTTCACGCGCTTGAAGTGATCGAGGTCCAGCATGGCGAAGACGATGCACGCGTCGGTGGCGGGTTCGGACCCGGCGCGCTCGCGCCGGGTCCGCAGGGCGAGGGCCAGCACAGACGGGAGCTCCTCGGCGAGATAGCGGCGGTTGCGCAGGCCCGTGAGGTGGTCGGTGGTGGAGATGGTGGTGAGGGCGAGGTTGCTCAGCTCCAGGGCCTCGGTGCGCTGGTGGACGAGGACTTTCAGCTCTTCGTTGCGGCGCCGGAGCCAGCGGACGCGCCAGCCGAGACCGGCCAGGCCCAGGGAGAGGGCGAGCCCCCCCCAGATGAGCCAGGCCCACCAGCGGAGCCACCAGGGCGGCAGCACCTGGAAGGCCGCGGAGGTCACCGGCCCCGGACCGCCGTCCTCGAGCAGGGCGCGCACCTCCAGGCGGTAGGTGCCTGGGGGCAGGGCGGGGTAGCGCAGCTCCCGGCCCGGCAGATCGATCCAACCGTCCTCCAGGCCCACCAGGCGGCCCTGGAATCGCAGCCGCCCTTCATGCTCGAAGGCCAGGGAACTGAACCGCGCCGACAGCGTGCGCTCTCCGTACGGGACCGTGCCGAGCGTGCCCTCGCCGGTCATCGGGCGGTCCCACTGGCGGGAGCCCAGGGTGATGGAGACCAGGATCGTCGCGGGCCATGCCCCCGGGGGCGGCCCTTCGGCATCGTGGTGATGGAGGAGGCCCGCCGTAGAGCCGAACCAGACGCCGCCATCCGCGTCCACCCAGGTGGCGAAGGGGTTGCAGTCCGTGCCTGCCAGGCCGTCCTCCCGCCGGAAGAGCCGCCCTCCCCGCTCATCGAGCCGCTGCACGCCCCGGGGGCCGCCCACCCACAGATGGTCGGAGGGATCCACCGCCAGGCTGTACACCGAGTCGCTGGCGAGGCCGTCCCGCCGCGTCTTCTGCTCCATCACGCGGGGGGCCTCGCCCTTGAGATCCACGCGGGTGAGGCCCATGGGCTCGAGGTAGCCGATCCAGGCCGTGCCGTCCGACAGCGGCGCCAGGGCCCACAGGGGGGCGTTCCGCAGGCCGATGTCCCGGCCCCAGAGGCGCCAGCGGCCTTGATCGAGGCAGGCCAGGCCGCGGCCCGTGGCCACCCAGAGGCGGCTCCGCGCATCCAGGTGCAGGGCCGTGATCTGCCCGAGGTCGCCCGCGCCGGGAATCTCCGCGCGCTGGAAGGAGGCGTGTCCCGAGGGGTCGGTCAGCCGCCAGAGCCCGTCGTTCGAGGTGCCGATCCACAGGGAACCCGCCGGATCGAAGGCCAGGGCCACGGGCACTGCGAGGCTCGGGGAGGGGGGCAGGGGGATACGGGTCAGCCGCGAGCGGTCCGGGCTGACGCGCACCAGGAAGGGATGTTCCCCGGCGCCCCAGATGGCCCCGTCGGGAGCTTCCTTGAGGACATAGAGGACGAGTCCCGCGCCCGGGGCGTAGGCCTCAGGCCCGCGGGGGGCCAGGTGCTTGGGCCCGCGGGGGCCCGGATACTCAGGCCCGCGGGGCCCCATGCGCGCGAGGCCGTTGCTGGTCCCGATCCAGAGCACGCCGGCGCGATCGCGGACCAGGCCCCAGGTGTTGTCGGCCGGAAGCCCGTCCAGCCGCGTGAAGTTCTCCCAGGTTCCGCCGCCCTGAAGCCGGTGCAGGCCCAGGCTCGCCACCCAGAGGTTCCCCGCCCGGTCCACCAGGGCCTGGTTGGCCCATCCCGAGGGCAGGCCCCGGGTCTCGTCCAGGAGCTTCCAGATCCCCGATTCCTGAAAACGCAGGAGGCCCTTGGCCGTCGGCACGAACACGCCGCCCTGGCCATCCGGGCTGAGGGTCTCCTCGTAGAAGCTGACGGCCAGGGGCGGCAGGTTCCGGGAGGGTGGGAGGAGGCGGGCGCCGCCCGGGCGGAGCACCCGCAACTGGCTGGGCGTCCGGGCCCAAAGGGTGCCTGAGGTGCCCAGCAGGAGGGCCTTGACGGGTTCGGCAGGGACGCCTTCCGGAGCGGCGTAGGTCCGCCAGGCGCCGTCCTCGTCGCGATACCGGAGGACCGAGGCCCCACCCACCCAGAGGCCGTGGGTGCCTAAGGCCAGGGAATAGGCCGGGCCGCCGGGCCACCCCTGGACAGAGGTGAAGCGCTGGCCGCGGCCGATGCTGCGGAACAGCCCCGATTCAGCGGCGACCCAGATCTGGCCCTTGGCGTCGTGGAGGATGTGGTGGATCCGGGCGGAGGCCAGCGGATCGCCCGGCTCCAGAAGGCGGATGCCCCCCTCGCGCAGCACGCACAGCCCGGCGCGCGTACCGATCCACAGGCTGCCATCGGGGGCGGGCCCGAAGGCGCGCACCCAGGCCGAGGGCAGGCCCTCGGGCAGGCTCCAGAGGCGGAAGCTGGTGCCGTCGAAGCGGTAGGCGCCCCCTTCGGTGCCCATCCAGAGGAAGCCCGTCGAGTCCTGGGCCAGGGTCGTGAGGCTGGTGTGCTCCAGGCCTTCGGAGGGGCCGTAGGCACGGAAGACCATGCGCCCGGAGGCGGGAATGCCCACGGCCTGGGCGACCAGGGCCAGGCTGGCGAGCAGGAGGATTCGCAGGATTCGGGGGAGGGGTGCGCGCATGGTTGGGCCGAATCCATCCTATCGGCTGGGGGATCGCGGAACTTTCCAGATGGCTGGCCCGTGTGCGGACATGCGTCACGGATTCCCGGCCCGACGGTTCGATGAGTCCGAGGTGAGGTATAGAATGAGCCATCTCCCAGGAGGATCCAGCATGAAGCCCCCCGTTCGCGTTGCCGTCACCGGCGCTGCCGGTCAGATCGGATACAGCCTGCTTTTCCGCATCGCCAGCGGCGCGATGCTGGGCGAGGACCAGCCGGTCATCCTCCAGCTGCTGGAGATCACCCCGGCCCTGAAGGCGCTGAACGGCGTCGTCATGGAACTCAATGACTGCGCCTTCCCGCTGCTGGCAGGCGTCGTCACCTCCGACGATCCCATGGTGGCCTTCAAGGATGCGGACTACGCCCTGCTGGTGGGCGCCCTGCCGCGCAAGGCGGGCATGGAGCGCGCCGACCTGCTGAACGCCAACGGCGGCATCTTCAAGCCCCAGGGCAACGCCCTCAGCGAAGTGGCCAGCCGCAATGTGAAGGTGCTGGTAGTGGGCAACCCCGCCAACACGAACGCCTTCATCGCGCTCTCCAACGCGCCCAAGCTCAAGCCCACCCAGTTCCACGCCATGGTGCGCCTGGATCACAACCGCGCCATCTCCCAGCTGGCCGAGAAGACCGGCAAGCCCGTCACGGCCATCAAGAAGATGACCATCTGGGGCAACCACAGCGTCACCCAGTTTCCCGACCTCTACCACGCCACCGTGGACGGCAAGAACGCCTACGAGCTGGTCAATGACCACGCCTGGTACGAGACCTCGTACATCCCCACCGTGGCCAAGCGCGGCGCGGCCATCATCGAGGCCCGCGGCCTCAGCAGCGCCGCCAGCGCGGCCAACGCCGCCATCGCGCACATGCGCTCCTGGGCGCTGGGCACCCCCGAGGGCGACTGGACCAGCATGGCCTTCGTGTCCGACGGCAGCTACGGCGTGCCCGAGGGCCTGGTCTACGGCTTCCCCGTCACCGTGAAGAACGGCCAGGTGGAGATCGTGAAGGGTCTGGAGATCAACGCCTTCAGTCGCGCCAAGATGGACGCCACCGCCAAGGAGCTCGACGAGGAGCGTCAGGCCGTGAAGCAGCTGGGCCTGATCTAACCGGTCTACGGTTTTTTCCGAGAACGCAGGGGATCCGTCCCCTGCGTTTTTTTTGACAATGGCGTGACGATTCCCGGGACCTATTCTTGGCTTGAGCCGGAGGTGGACCATGGTCGTACCGATCGAACGGCGGCAGGTCTGGAGCAGGATCATCGGCGTGGAACGCCGCTCCGCGCCCCTGCACGATCTGGAGGGCAGGCCCCTCCCCGATCCCACGCGCCTTGAGGATGAGGAATTCCTCGAGGCCCGGATCCGGCGGGAGGAGGAACGGATGAAGGCCGAGGCCCACCGGGAGCGGTGGCAGCGGCCGCCTGGGAAGTAGCACCGGGCCCCCCCTGGGAGGTCGCGCCGGCCGCCGGGAAAGCCGCCGTGAAAGTAATTGTCCCCACAGCTTGACACCCGGTTGTGAAGGGCGGAGATTGGCGGGTCCCAGGGATCTCCATGCCCCGCGTCACCTTCACCGGCAACCTCCAGCGCCATGTGCCGTGCCCGCCCTGTGCCGTGGGCGGCGCCACGGTGAAGGAGAGCCTGGAAGCGGCTTTCGCGCTCTACCCCAGGGCCCGCGGCTATGTGCTGGATGAGCACGGCGCCCTGCGGTTCCACATGGCGATCTTCGTGGATGGCGAGCCCATCTCTGACCGGAGGGGGCTGGGGGATCCCGTGTCCGCGACCGGCGAGATCTTCGTCATGCAGGCCCTTTCCGGAGGCTGACATGTCCGACCAGCTGCTGATTTCGACGCGCAAGGGGCTCTTCTCCGCCCGGCGGCAGGGGAAGGGAGGCTGGGCCCTCGAGGGCGTGTCCTTCTTGGGCGACAATGTCTCGCTGACCCAGCAGGACCCGCGGGATGGCGCCTGGTACGCGGCCCTGGACCATGGCCACTTCGGCGCGAAGCTTCACCGCTCCCGGGACCGCGGCGCCACCTGGGCCGAGATCGGCGTGCCCGCCTACCCCACGCCGCCCGAGGGCCATGTCGAAAAGGACTTCCTGGGCCGGGAGATCCCCTGGCGCCTCATCCGCTTCTGGTCCCTGGCGCCGGGCCTCGCCTCGCAACCAGGCCTGCTCTGGGCGGGTACGCTGCCCGGCGGGCTCTTCTGGAGCGAGGACCACGGCGACACCTGGCAGATGGTGGAATCCCTCTGGAACATGCCCGAGCGCCGGAAGTGGATGGGCGGCGGCGCCGATGCCCCTGGCATCCACTCCATCTGCGTGGATCCCAGGGACGGCAACCGCGTGGCGGTGGCCGTCTCCAGCGGAGGGGTGTGGATCACCACCGATCTGGGTCGGACTTGGACGGCCCACACCAAGGGCATGCGCGCCGACTACGCACCCCCCGAGCTGGTGGAGGCCCCCGAATCCCAGGATCCCCATCGCATGGTGCAGTGCCCCGCGGCCCCGGACACCTACTGGGTGCAGCACCACAACGGCATCTTCCGCAGCACCGACAACGCCATGAGCTGGACGGAGATCACGGAGGTGAAGCCCTCGGTCTTCGGCTTCCCCGTGGTGGTGCATCCAAAGGATCCGGACACGGCCTGGTTCGTGCCCGCCATCAAGGACGAGCGGCGCATTCCCGCCGAGGGGCGCGTGGTGGTGAACCGCACCCGCGACGGCGGCCGCACCTTCGAAACCCTGCACCGGGGCCTGCCGCAGGCCTGGGCCTACGATCTGGTCTACCGCCACGCCCTGGATCTCGATGCCACCGGCGAGCGCCTGGCCTTCGGCTCCACCACCGGGTCGGTGTGGATCAGCGAGGATGGCGGCGACAGCTGGCTCACCCTCGCCGAGCACCTGCCGCCCGTGCATGCGGTGGCCTTCGTGTAGCCGGAACCGCCGGGCTGGGGCCGCGCTCCCAAGGGAGTAGCATGGGACTTCGGCACGGCGGAACGCTGCCTCTTGCAGACCCGTCCCGGGAGGAACCCCATGACCCGTATGACCCGTATGACCCGCATGACCCGTACGCTGATGGCCCTGATGTTTGGCAGTTCCCTGCTCCTGGCCCAGATCCCCAACCCGCTGAACCTCCCGGATCCCCTGGGCCTCTCCAAGAAGCCGGCTCCGGCGCCCGCGGCGCCGCGCTCCCCGAAGGACGGCCGGGAAGGCCGCCGGGTCGAGCGGAAGCCCAAGCGGGAGCACCACGACCAGGGCAAGCACAAGGGCCAGGGCAAGCGCGACGACCGTAGGGATGATCGGCGCGATGACCGCAAGGGCCATGACCGGCGCTAGCTAGGCCGCCTGCTGGGAGATGGGGTGAGCGAGGTACGGATCGTCTTCCAGGGGGACCGCCTGTGGCTTCCCTCTGGATCAGTGCTTCCCGAGGTCGAGGCCGAGCTCAGCCTGCGGCTGCCCGAGGGGCATCTGGCCCTGAAGGTGGCCGGAGAGCAGGCCGTGCCCGAAGGGGTGGAAGCCATGAGCCTCCGGGAGGCTTTCGCCCGGATGGATCTCGAGGCCTGGGTCCGTGCCGGCCGCGCCTACCAGTGGCTGGAGTGGGCGGCGGGCCACCGCTTCTGCGGCCGCTGTGCCACGGCCCTGGAGCCCGGTGAAGGCCACGGCCGACGCTGCCCGGCCTGCGGCCTAGCGGTCTTCCCCTCGAACGCCACGGCCATCATCGTGCTCATCTCCCGCGGGGAAGGCCGGGATCGGGAGCTGGCCCTGGCGCGGTCGCCCCACTTCAAGCCCGGCGTGTACAGCGCCATCGCGGGTTTCACGGAACCCGGAGAATCCCTGGAGCAGGCCGTGCACCGGGAGGTGGCCGAGGAACTGGGCATCCGCATCCAGGGCCTGCGCTACTTCGGCAGCCAACCCTGGCCCTTTCCCAACGGGCTCATGGTGGCCTTCCTGGCCGAGCACCTATCGGGTGAGCTGCGGCCCGATCCCGCCGAGCTGGAGGACGCCCGCTGGTTCCGCCTGGATGCGCTGCCGCCGCTGCCCGGGCCGCTGAGCATCGCGCGGTGGATGCTGGACGCGGCCGTGACCGAAGCGGGGTTGGAAGCCGGGGCCTGAGACCCTCAGTTCCCCTCGGTCTCCATGAGCTTCAGCGCCAGTTCCGGCTGGGTGCGCAGGAAGGCCGCTCGGCGCGAAGCCGGGATCACCGCCAGGAAGCAGGCCTCTTCGGCGGTGGCCGTGGCGGCGTGCGGGCGCTGGCGCAGGTAGGCCGCCAGGCCCAGGTAGCCACCGGGCAGATCCTCCGCGCGCAGGAGGCGCGTGCCGGTGGCCTCGGTGAGGCGCACGGTCCCCAGAGCCAGCTGGAACAGGGCCTCGGCCTTCGCCCCCGCCTCGAAGATCACCTCGCCGGGTTGCACCATGCGGCGCTGGGCCGCCAGATCGAAGCGGGCCCGCAGGTCGCGCAGCTCGTCGTTGGCTTCCTTCAGACGCGAGGTGAACTGGCGGCAGAGGATGCGGGTGAGGCCGGGGAAGCCCGCCATGATGGCGTCCAGGTGGGCGGGCTTCAGGTGCAGGGCCTGGCAGCTCCCCACGGCGCGCACCGTGGCCGTGCGGCGCTGGGCCCCGAAGTAGGCCATCTCGCCGATGATGACGGGCGCGTCCAACGCGCACTCCAGCTGGGCCAGGGGCCGCATCGTGCCGTCCGGCAGGGCCTTCTCCACCACCAGGCTGCCCTTGCGCACGATGAACAGATCCTGAGAATCCTCCCCCTCCACCACCAGGAGCTCGCCATCCCGGAACCGCAGCGGCGCAATGTCCGGATGCGCCGCCAGCAAGGGCCCCAGCTCCGGGTCCGAGGCCAGGTCCAGGGCGGTGGGGTCAAGAGGATCGGGCATGGCTCATCATCCGATGGGAATGAAGAAATTAGCCACAAAGGACACAAAGGGCACAAAGAGAAAGCTCCCTTTTGTGCCCTTTGTGTTCTTTGTGGCTGAATCGTTTTCTAGCTGCACCCCGTCGTGGCCCCGCAGGTCTGGCACTTCATGCAGGCGCCATTGCGGACGAGGGTGAGGTGGCCGCACTCGGGGCAGGGGTCGCCGGTGTAGCCCTTTTCGCGGGCGGCCTGGGCCGCCGAGACGGCGGTCCGGGCGCCGACGGTGACCGGCTGGGCCACGGGCTGGAGGGCCGGCTGGGCCACGGCGGGGGCGGAGACGCTGCCCGTGGCTTCGGGGAAGGGCAGGGGCGTGCCCGTGGGCAGGTTCGGCAGGTTCGCGCCGGGGGCCTGGCTGTTGGGCCGTAGCCCGGTGGCGGCGTTCACGAGCTGCTCGGGCTCCACATGGGCCAGGTCGTAGCGGCCCAGGTAGCTGATGGCCAGTTCCCGGAACACGAAGTCGATGAGACTGGTGCTCAGCTTGATGGTGTCGCTGCCGGCCACCATGCCGCCCGGCTCGAAGCGGGTGAACAGGAAGGCATCGCAGAACTCTTCCAGCGGGACGCCGTGCTGCAGGCCCATGCTCACGGCGATGGCGAAGCAGTTGAGCACGGCGCGGAAGGCGGCGCCCTCCTTGTGGATGTCGAGGAAGATCTCACCGAGGCTGCCGTCCTCGTATTCGCCGGTGCGGAGGTAGAGCTTGGTGCCCCCGATGGTGGCGGCCTGGGTGTAGCCGCCGCGACGGTTGGGCAGGCGGCGCCGGTAGGTGCGCACCAGCTGCTGCGTCAGGGCCTGGGCCACGGCCGGGGTCTTCTCGGTGCCGGTGGCCTGCTCGTCGAGCAGGGTGTCGACGCCATCCAGCAGATCCAGGTTGGTGGCCATGGCCTGGCTCATCTTCGAGCCATCGCGGTAGAGCGCCACGGCCTTGAGCATGAGCTGCCAGCTGGCTTCGTAGATGCTGCCGATCTCAGCCACGGTGGCTTCGGCGGGCAGGTTGATGGTCTTGCTGATGGCGCCGCTGAGGAAGGGCTGGGCGGCGCCCATCATCTTCAGGTGGCCCACGGGGGCGATGTAGCGGCGGCCCGTGCGTCCGCAGCGGTTGGCGCAGTCGAAGATGGGCAGGTGCTCGTCCTTGAGGTGGGGTGCGCCTTCCACGGTCATGGTGCCGCTGAGGGCCAGGAGGAAGGTCTCCACCTGCTCGGGGCTGAAGTCGTTCTTCAGGCGCTCCACATCGATGGCGTAGGCGGGGTCGAAGGCCGTGGGAAGCTTCTGCTCCACGGAGGCGATCTCCTCCTCGGCCCAGCCTGCGCCCTTCAGCATGCTGCGGGTGATGCCGGGGGTCTCGTCGGTGATCTGCTGCCAGCCCACCACATGGCGCTCGATCTCGTGGATCTGCGTGGGCGCGTAGCCCAGGCGGGCCAGGGCCTCGGGGATGGCGCCGTTCACCAGCTTGAAGTAGCCGCCGCCGGCGAGCTTCTTGAACTTCACGAGGGCGAAGTCGGGCTCGACGCCGGTGGTGTCGCAGTCCATGAGCAGGCCGATGGTGCCCGTGGGCGCCAGCACCGTCACCTGGGCGTTGCGGAAGCCCCACTGCTCGCCGTAGGTCAGCGCCGTGTCCCAGCTCTCGCGGGCGGCTTCGACGATGCGCTTGGGCACGCCGGCGCCGTGCAGGCCCTGGGGCCGGATGGAGAGCTGCTCGTATTCCGAGGCCGGGGCATTGTAGGCGGCTCGCCGGTGGTTGCGGATGACCCGCAGCATGTGCGTGGCATTCTTCTGGTAGCCCGGGAAGGGCCCGAGCTCGTGGGCCATCTCGGCGCTGGCGGCGTAGGCATCGCCGGTGAGGAGGGCGGTCAGGGCCGCGCACCACTGGGTGCCCTCGACGCTGTCGTAGGGGATCCCCATGCGCATGAGCATGGCGCCCAGGTTGGCGTAGCCGAGGCCCAGGGTGCGGAAGTCATAGCTGAGCTTGGCGATGGATTCGCTGGGGAACTGCGCCATGAGCACGCTGATCTCGAGCACGACGGTCCAGAGCCGGATGGCGTGGCGGTAGCCCGCGAGGTCGAAGCCGCCGTCATCCGTGAGGAAGGTGCACAGGTTCAGCGACGCCAGGTTGCAGGCGGTGTCATCGAGGAACATGTACTCGGAGCAGGGGTTGCTCGCGTTGATGGGGCCGTCTTCGGGGCAGGTATGCCAGTCGTTGATGGTGGTGTTGAACTGGATACCGGGGTCGGCGCAGGTCCAGGCGGCGCGGTTCACCTTCTCCCAGAGATCCTTGGCGCGGAGCTTCTTGCTGGTCTTGCCGTCGATGCGGCGCTTCAGCTCCCAGTCGCCGTCCATCTCCAGGGAGCGCATGAAGGCATCGGGCACGCGCACGGAGTTGTTGGAGTTCATGCCGCCGACGGTGAGGTAGGCCTCGCCGTCCCAGGAGGTGTCGTAGCCGGCCAGATCCCGGGCGAAGTCGCCCTCGGCCAGGCGGCCCAGGCACTGGGTGAGAAACGCCGCCGGCACGCCCTCGCGCTTGGCGCGGGCCAGGGCCTTGCGGAGGGCCTCGTTGGTCTTGGGATCGGCGTCCTTGCTGGTGGAGCCTTCCACGGTCTTGCAGATGGCGTCCCAGTGGCGGCGCACCACGGCGCTGCCCGCGGCCAGCATGGCCACCTTGCGCTCCTCGGCGACCTTCCAGTCGATGAAGGCCTCGATGTCGGGGTGATCCAGGTCGAGGCAGACCATCTTCGCGGCGCGACGGGTGGTGCCGCCGCTCTTGATGGCGCCGGCGGCGCGGTCGCCCACGGCCAGGAAGCTCATGAGGCCCGAGCTGCGGCCGCCGCCCGACAGCGGTTCTTCGGAACCGCGCACCTTGGAGAAGTTGGTGCCCGTGCCCGAACCGTACTTGAAAATACGGGCCTCGCGGGTCCAGAGGTCCATGATGCCGCCCTCGTTCACGAGGTCGTCGGCCACGCTCTGGATGAAGCAGGCGTGGGGCTGCGGGCGTTCATAGGCCGAGGTGGACTTCATCATCTCGCCGGTCTTGGGGTCGACGAAGCTGTGGCCCTGGGCGGGGCCGGAGATGCCGTAGGCGAAGTGCAGGCCCGTGTTGAACCACTGCGGCGAGTTGGGCGCGCACATCTGCTTGGCGAGCATGAGGGTGAGCTCGTCGTAGAAGGCCTGGGCATCCTCGGCGGAATCGAAGTAGCCGTGCGTCTCGCCCCAGTGCCGCCAGCAGCCCGCCAGCCGGTGGAAGACCTGGCGCGCATCCTTCTCGCCGCCGTTCTGGGCGTCGATGCCCTTCCGGCGGAAGTACTTCTGGGCCAGGATGTCCACGGCCACCTGGGACCAGGTGTCCGGGACCATCACATCCTTGGCCTCGAAGACCACCGTGCCGTCGAGCTTGGAGATGCGGCTGGTCCGGGGGACGAAGGGGATCCCTTCCAGGGGGTCGTGACCTGCCTTCGTGAAGTGGCGGGCAATCTTCATGGGGGCTGTCCTGGGTGATGGAGTGGAGAAGGACGGTTCGAAAGACACGGCCTTCCCACGAGGTGCGCAAAGCCATCCCCAGAACATGGGGAACTTTGAGGTGACCTCTAGGGGTTGTGCCGGGAGAAAAGGATGGCCCCAACATGTAGGGGTGTCAAGGGTCAGGCACCGTATTTTTCCACTGATTAAAAAAGGCCATGAAATCCATCACTTCGAGCAGCGGTGCCCCTCTGCCGAGGGGCCTCCTGCTGGTGCTGCGGGGCGCTTCCCGGGTAGTCTGAATCCAAGCCGGGCCCCATGCATCGGGGTGCGATGAACCGGGTCAGATCGGAAGAAGCAGCCCTAAGTCGTTCCCCCGAGTGCCGTGGTAAGCCCGGCCCCTTTGCGCCTGGGCGCAAAGGGGCCGGGCTCAAGGACCGAATATTCAACCTATCGATCATCTTCGACTAAGATGGGGCCGCAGACCGAGCCGGGCCGGGGTGTCCGCCCCGATTCTCCCCACGCTCATGGTCCCCGAGGTGTTCGATGAAGATCGGCGTCGCCCTTGCCTCCGCGCTCCTGTCCGCGAGTGTGCTGCTCGCCCAGGTGCAGGCTCCGCTGGAGCTGCCGGCGCCCCAGAAGACCGGGGGGCGGCCGCTCATGGAGGCCCTGGCCCTGCGCTCGACCTCCCGCGCCTTCGACAAGCGGGAGCTGCCGCTGCAGCAGCTTTCGGACCTCCTGTGGGCCGCCTTCGGGGTCAACCGCCCCGATGGGAAGCGCACGGCGCCCTCCGCCCGGAACACTCAGGAGATCGACCTCTATGTCCTGCTGAAAAAGGGCGCCTACCGCTACCAGGCCCAGGCCCACCGGCTGGATCCCGTGGCGCCGGGCGACCTGCGGGCCTTCGGGGGCACCCAGACCTTCGTCCAGCACGCCCCCGTCACGCTGGTCCTCGTGGCGGATCTGGCGAAGACGGGAACGGGCCCCCTGGAGCAGCGCCGGGAGTGGGCCCACGCCAATGCCGGCTACATCTCCCAGAACATCTACCTCTATTGCGCCTCGACGGGCCTGGCCACCGGCGCCCGGGCCTATGTGGACCGGGCCCTCCTGGCCCCCCGCCTCGCCCTCCGGCCCGATCAGCTCATCCTGCTGGCTCAGTCCGTGGGCTTTCCCGGCGGCTCCCGCTGATCTGTTCCCGCGGATCCACCCGGGCCCTCCGGCTTCGCGTCAACGCTTGCCGGCCCTGCACACCGCCACGAGGGGGCAGGGGGCACAGGACGGCAGACTGCGGATCCCCGGGCAATCGCCCATGATGCCCAGGTGGCTGAGGGCGAAGTCGTAGCGCAGGGGATCGGCCGGATCCAGGCGGCGCAGGGCCTCGGTGATCTCGAGGGCCATCTTTCCGTCGGGCGTGGCACGGCGGGTGAGCCCGATGAAGCGCGAGACCCGCGCCACATGGGTATCCAGGGGGATGATCAGCTGATCGGCGGAAAGGCGGGTCCAGAGGCCGAGGTCGGGCCAGCCCGAGCGCACCATCCAGCGGAGGAACATGCGCCACCGTTTGCAGGCGGCGCCTTCGCGGGGATCGGGCAGGGAGAAGCGGGCGCCGTAGGACGCTGGGAGGTCGGCTCGGAGCCGCTGCACCAGCCGGGAGAGGGCCTCGTCGGGCGCCTCCCCGGGGGCCGGAACCAGGTGGGATTCGAGGCCGGCTCCGCTCTCCGCGTCGAGCCGCTTCCAGGCCAGCAGCCAGGCCGTGAGATCGGCGCCGGTGTGGAAGCGCCAGACCCAGGAGGCCAGGGCCCGGCTCAACTCCTTCCGGGCGGCCGGTTCGGAGCAATCCCGGAGCCAAGCCGCGGGCTGCGGGCCCAGGGGGGCCAGGGCGGTCCGTACCGCCCGGATCATGGGGTCCACCCGCCCATAGGCCAGGTGGGCGGCCACGAAGGCGGCGACCTCCCGGTCCAGGGGGCCGTCGTAGGTGAGCGGGAGGCTCAGGGGATCCTTCTCCAGGGCCCCGGCCGTGTCGTAGCGGGCGCAGAGCCCGTCCAGCCGGGCCTTCATCGAGGCGGTCGAGGTTGCCATGAGGTCCAGTGTCCCAGGCACCGGGGACCCCCGGGCGGCGAAAAAAACGCAGCTCGTGCCTAAAATCACTATGTAAGCAAAGGCTCTGCCGCTACTCTTATGAACGGTGGCCCGTGGCCCCTTCTGGAGTAACAACCGCACATGATGACCCTGCGTGGCCTTGGCAACCTGGCGAAGATCCTCGAAGAAGCTGCAAAGCCCGATTCCGTGTTGCGGGAAGACCGTGAGAAGCCCAAGCCCAAGGTCCTCAAGAAGGGGGAGAAGGCCGCCAACATGCGCGTCATCGATCCCAAGCGGAAGGTTTGGTACGAGAAGCGCCTGAAGGAGATCACCGCCAAGTCCGCCACCGCCCCCGAGGGTTCCGTGTCGGGCCCCGTGAGCGCCCCCATGGTTCCCGCGGCCCCGGCCCTGGCCAAGAGCGTGGCTTCCAAGATGGGCGGCTCCCTGCTGCAGACGCTGGCCGCCGCCAAGGACGCCAAGCCCAAGGCGGACGCGCCCAAGCGCTCCGAGGGCTGGCGCCGCAAGCCGGGTGAGTCGATCTTCTAGACCCTCATCATTCCAACGAAAACGAGGCGGCCTGGCCGCCTCGTTTTCGTTTTGCGGGACGATGCCCCGCAGTCTCGGATCAGGCCGAAGGCACGGTCCGCAGGTACTTCCGGCCGATCCAGGTGGCGGCCAGGGGGCGCTCCAGGCGTCCCTGGCGCAGATCGCCCAGATTGAAGAGGGTCAGGTCCAGCAGCGGCGTGGTCCCCTCCAAGGTGCCGTCCGCCAGGCGGGCCTCCAACTCGGCCCGGTCGAAGGCGCGCAGGCCCCCGGACAGCCGGGCGAGGACGGCCTGGGGGTCGAGCAGGGTCAGGTTCAGGCGGCCGGCCAGCTGGTGCATGCCGCGCAGCATGCCGTCGATGGCGCAGCCCGAAGGCTGGGTCGCCAGCGTGGGCTCCGCCACGGCCAGGATGCGGCCTTCCAGGACGGTCCAGGTGGCGTGGTATTCGACGCCCTTGTGCCGCCAGCGGCCCAGGAGCGCCTCGACCTCGGGGGCCAGGAGGGCGGCCTCCACGGGACGGTCGAAGGCGAGGAGCCAGAGGCGGGTTTCGTCGGGCAGGGCGGCGAAGGGGGCCAGGGCGGCGGCCTGCGAAGCGGAAAGCAGGGGGGATGGCGGGGTGGACAGGGGCATGGCTGATCTCCAGTCTCGATATCAGTCTAGTGGGTCGGCCCGGGTCCGGGCGGAATTTCCTGTCCGCACAGGACCTGTCCAGGGTTCCGTGACGAATGTTCCAGCAAGTCTCAAGTAAGGTGGAAGTCGATGCGAGACACGGCGATCCTGCTCCTGAACCTCGGCGGCCCGGTGAACCTGGACCAGGTGGAGCCGTTCCTGGCGGCGCTGTTCGGTGACCGGGATCTGATCCGGCTGCCGGGCCCAGCCTGGCTGCAGGGGCCTTTCTCGAGGCTCATCGCGAAGCTGCGGGCTCCCGGCGCGAAGGGCCGCTACGCCGAGATCGGCGGTGGCTCGCCGCTGCTGCGGGAAAGCGCCTACCAGGCTTCGGCCCTGCGCTCGGCCTTGCGCGCCGCGGGGCGCACAGAACCCGTGAAGCTCTGCTTCCGCTATGCCGCGCCGCGGGCCGAGGGGCTGCTGAAGGCCCTGAAGCGGGGGGGCATCCAAAAGCTGGTGCCGGTGACGCTCTATCCCCACGACTGCCGCGCCACCACGGGCTCCAGCCTGCGGGAACTGGCCATCGAGGCGGCCAAGGCCGGGATGGAGATCCTGCCCGGGGTGGATCACTACGCCACCGATCCCGACTATCTCGATTCGCTGGAACGGCCGCTCCGGGCGGCGCTCAGCGAGCTCCCGGGGGCCACCGTGATCTTCAGCGCCCACAGCCTGCCCGTGCGCCAGATTGAGGCGGGCGATCCCTACGAGAAGGAGATCCACGCCACCCGGGATGCGCTCATGGCGCGGATCGGCGAGATTCCCGGCGGGTATCTGCTGGCCTACCAGAGCCGCACGGGGCCCGTGCGCTGGCTGGAGCCGCCCCTGAAGAGTGTGCTGGAGTCCATGGGCGGCAAGGATGTGATCGTCGTGCCCATGAGCTTCGTGAGCGAGCACATCGAGACCCTGCACGAGCTGGACATCGAATACCGGCATGTGGCCGACAAGGCGGGCATCCGCACCTACCGCCGCGTGGCCGCCCCCGGCACCGATCCCGCCTACATCCGCTGCCTCACGCGGCGCGTCCTGGAGATCCTCCCATGAGCACCCTGATCCTCGGCGGAGGCGTGACGGGCCTGGCGGCCGCTTGGCACCTGCAGCAGCGCGGCGAGGCCGTGGAGGTCTGGGAGGCCGGGGCCACCGTGGGCGGCTGGATGAAGACCCTGCCATGGGAAGGCGGCCACTTCGAGACTGGACCCCAGGGCGTGCTGTGGCAGAAGGGCACGGCGGTGGACCGCCTCTTCAGCGCCATCGACCTGCCGTTCAAGTCGCCCGGCACCGGCGCCCGCTGGGTGGGGAAGGGCGGGCGGCTCATCCCCGTGCCCGCTTCACCCGTGGGGCTGATGACTTCGCCGCTGATGCCCCTGGGCGCCAAGCTCCGCATGATGCTGGAGCCCTTCCAGCCCGTGCGGCCGGGAGAGCCCGAGGAGGGGCTCAGCGCCTTCATCACCCGGCGCCTGGGCAAGGGCGTGGCCACGGAGCTGCTGCCGTCCATGATCGCGGGGGTGCTGGCCGCGCCCGCGGAGATCCTGTCCGTGGACGCCATCCCCAAGCTGCGCCAGTGGGAGGCCACGGGCAGCCTGGTGAATGGCATCCGCAAGGGCGGCGTGAGCCACATGGTGGTGCCCGAAGGCGGCATGGGCCAGCTGCCCATCCGCCTCGCGGCCAAGCTAGCGTCCGTGCGCCCAGGCCTCCGCGCCGAGCGGCTGGAGGCGCTGCCCGGCGGTCGCTGGCGCGTGAGCGGCGGCGGCGAAATCCGCGAGGCCGATCGGGTGGTGCTGGCGCTGCCCGCCTATGAGGCCGCGATCCTGCTGGGCTCCGTGGCTGCGCAAAGCGCCGAGGCCCTGGCGGCCATCCCCTACACTTCCGTGGACCTCTGGCACAGCCGCCACGCGCCGCTGCCGGCCCTGAAGGACAGCTTCGGCTTCCTCATCCATCCCCCCGAAGGCCGCGGGTACCTGGGCTCCCTGGTGCCTTCCTGGATGGATCCCCAGAGCGCGCCGGAGGGTCTCATGCAGCTCCGCAGCTTCATCGGCGGCGCCTTCGGCAAGCCCGCGGACCTCGAGACCTGGGAGGGCATCCAGGCGCGGCTGAAGTTCTGGATTCCCAGTCTCGGCGAGCCCGTGGCCACGCGCCACGAGCGCGCGGAACGCGCCATCCCGCGCCCCGAGCTGGGCCACCGGGCCCGGGTGAAGACGGCGGTCGAAGGCCTGCCCGCCGGCCTCGACTGGCTCAGCAACGCCCGCTTCGGCCCCGGCGTGCGGGACATCCTCGAAGGCCTGGAAACCTGGGTGGCCTGAGTGCATCTCGACCGGGAAGCGGGTACCATCGCCTGGAATTTCTAGGAGGTGGCCATGCGCACCGGGTCTTTGTTGATGCTGATTCCAGCGGCGTTGCTGCCTCTGGCGGCCCAGGAGGAAGCCCCTCCCAAGCAGCCCTGGTCGGACAAGGCCGCCCTGAGCTATGTGGCCGTGGGCGGGAATGCCTCGAGCCAGAGCCTCGGCTTCTCCAACGAGTTCAAGTACACCTGGGCCGACGCGGCCTTCGCGTTCAACGCCGGGGGGGTGCGCGTGGCCACCACCACCGTGGGCCGCAGCGCCCTCGGGCCGAGCCTGGCGTCAGCCACGGTCCTGGAGACCCGCACTACCCAGACCAGCACGGAGACCTATTTCGCCAACCTCCGCTATGACCACAACCTCACCGAGCATCTCCAGTGGTTCGGATCCGCCGGCTGGGAGCGCAACATCCCCGCGGGTTTGGAAGCGCGGTACACGGGGCTGGTGGGGCTCGGCCATTGGTGGATCAAGGAGGACCGCACCAAGTTCTTCACGGACGCCGGCGTGGGCTACACCAGGGAGACCCAGGTGTTCCGGCCCGCGGGGACGGAGGACGGGTTCGCCACTTTCCGGCTGGGCGCCAAGTTCGAGAAGAAGCTCTTCGCCACATCGACCTTCACCTCAGAGTTGAACCTCTCCGACAGCTTCAAGGACACCCAGAACTACCTGGGGGTGTGGCGGAACGGCTTCACCACGACCCTGTCGTCCCGGCTGGCCCTGAAGGTGGGCTACGACATCACCTACAAGAACAAGCCCGCCTCCGTGGGGGTAGATGTGGTGCAGACGCCCGTCGCCACGCCACCGGTGGTTCTCGGCCAGGTACCCTTCCAGCTGAAGAAGACCGACACCGTGTTCACCACCTCCCTGGTGATCACCTTCTGACGGAAGCCCCCAATGCAGTGACACCGGCGCGGTGACACCGGCGGGGATCGGGCGCAGAATGGGGCCACCTTTCCATCAAGGAGCCTCCATGCGCCCGGCCTTCCTCCTTCCCCTCCTCGTCTCGGCGGCGCTCGTCGCCCAGGCCCCTGAAGCCAAGGCCTCTGCCGAGATCAAGGTCGGCACCGGCATCGAAAAGATGGAACTGCAGGGCGAAGCCGCCTCCTTCAAAGTGTCCGCCGGCACGAAGCTCTACGCCTGGACCAAGGTCGCCGGCGCCGCCGACAGCACCATCACCGTGGCGTTCGCGAAGGGCGAGCGCACCACCAAGCTGGAGCTGAAGGTGCCGCGCTCGCCCTATCGCACGAATGCCTACCGCACCTTCCGCAAGGGCGACGAGGGCCCGTGGACGGTGAAGGTCCTGTCTGCGGATGGTGCGGAACTCGGCTCAGCGGCCTTCTCGGTCGAGATCGAGTAGGGCCATCTTCAGTCCTCGGTCCTCAGGGGAGGGGCATGTCCATCGCCATGTTGCTTGAGGGTGCCCTTCCCGTGGGCGTTTCCATGTGGAAGCTGACCCAGCCCTGGTGGGAGTTCGTGCTGCGGGCCCTCCTGGTGTACGGCTTCCTCCTGGTGTTGCTGCGCCTCACGGGCAAGCGCCAGGTGGGCCAGCTGGCGCCCTTCGACTTCGTGATGCTCCTGGTGCTGAGCAACGCCGTGCAGAACAGCATGAATGCTGGGGACAACACCGTGGCCGGGGGCTTCATCCTGGTCGCCACCCTCCTGGCGGTGAACGGCGTCATGTCCTGGCTCACCTGGCGCAGCAAGCGGGCGGAGACGCTGCTGGAGGGGCGCCCGCAGATCCTGATCCACAACGGGCTGCTGGACGAGGCCATGCTGGCTTCCGAGCGGATCACCCGCCATGAGCTGATGGCCGCCGTGCGGCAGGCGGGGGTTTCCGATGTGGCCGATGTGCGCGTGGCCATCCTTGAAACCAACGGCCGGATCAATGTGATCCCCCAGGCTCCCAAATCGCCCGCCGCCCCTTGACTTGACGAATAAAAAGCGAAAATTTGGGGTATGAGCATTAAGCAGGAGCGAAGTGCCACTTTGGCGATCATCTGCCGAAGGCAGATAGGACCGGCTGCGAAGCAGACGGCCCCGAAGGGGCGAGCGCCAAGGGCGCGAGTCAAGCCGAAGCCCGCAGGGCACGGCACAGGAGGTGCCGTGTGACGCCCTTGCCGCTGCCATCGGATCCGCCGCCCCTCTTCCAGAACCTGCTGGTGGAGCCGGAGGAGGCCCGATCCATCCTGCGCCCCCAGAAAGACGACCGGTACGGCTTCGGATTCGCCCTCAGCCCCTATCGCGGCTGTGGGCATGGGTGCCGCTACTGCTATGTGCGGGACTACCCCAACGCCTTGCACAAGCCCGAAGACTGGGGCGAGTGGGTCGCTCCGAAGCTGAATGCGCCGGAGCTGCTCTGGTCCCAGCGGCACCGGCTCCACGGCGAGCGGGTGTTCATGGCTTCTGCCACGGATCCCTACCAGCCCCTGGAGCGGGAGTACCGGCTGACCCGCCGCTGCCTGGAGGTGCTGCTGCTCTGTCCCACCACCGAGGTGATCGTTCACACCCGCTCGCCCATGGTGCTGCAGGACCTGGAGCTGCTGCGGGCCTTCGGAGACCGGCTGACCGTGGGCCTCTCCATCCCCACCGATGACGACACCGTCCGCCAGGCGGTGGAGCCGCACGCCCCGGCCATCCCCAGCCGCTGGGCCGCGGTGGAACGACTGGCTGCGGCGGGCATCGGCGTGACAGTGGCGGTGGCCCCCCTCATGGCCGTGCATGCCCCCCAGGCGTTCGCCCGCCGGGCCCGCACCAGTGGTGCATCCAACGCCTGGGTCGGCCGCCTGCGCCTGCTGAAGCAGGATCCCTTCTACAAAGTGCTGGCGGACCATGGCTGGCTGAAGGTGCTGGACCCCACCTATGCCGAAGGCATCCGGCAAGCCTTTGCCGAGGCCTTTCCGGCCCGCCGCCGGCCCCGGGAGAAGGCGGAGAAACCCACCCCGCAACCTCCGCCTCCCGTCTGCCAGCCTGGGTTGTTCGACCGGGTGGGCTGATGCCTTCCACCAAGGCAGGATGCAAAGCCTTCCCGCAGAAGGTGGGTCCGGCGGATGGGGCTAGCTGGCCTTCAGCCCTGCCGCCACGGCCACGGGCACGAAAGCGCTGAAGGTCTGGAGGGTGGCGGGCCAGTCTTCGAGCAGGGCGGCGGCGGTGGCGCTGCCGGTTTCGGCGTGGTGCTGCTCCAGCAGGCCGCGGAACTGGGTCTCCTCCTCGAACCGCCAGGGGAGGGCGGTGAGGTAGTCCTGGTTCACCCTCTCCGCATGGGTCCGACGCAGGTAGAGGCAACCGCCGGTCATGCCGGCGCCGGCATTGGAGAGTACGGGGCCGAGGATGGCCACGGCGCCCCGGGTCATGTACTCGCAGGCATGGTGCCCCGTGCCCTCGACCACGGCCGAGGCCCCGCTGTTCCGCACGGCGAAGCGGTCTCCGGCCCGGCCGCGGACCAGCAGCGTCCCGCCGGTGGCGCCATAGAGGGCGCCGTTGCCGAGGATGGCGTTCTCTTCGGCGGCGTAGGTCGACCGGGGGTGCGGGAGGAGGACCACGCGCCCGCCGGACATGGACTTGGCGACGGAATCGTTGGCTTCGCCCTGCAGGCGGACTTCGAGCCCGTCCGTGAGGAAGGCGGCGAACCCCTGGCCTGCGCTGCCGGTGAAGTCCAGGTGCAGGGTGCCCGGGACGGCCGGACTCTCGCCCTGCCGACGGCGGTCCCGCACCCGTTTGGCGACGGCCCCGGCGAGGGTGGCCAGGACGCCGCGGTCCTGGGTGGTGATGGTGTGGGCCTGGCGGTGGGTGCCGCCGGCTTCCAGGAAGGCCTCGGCCTCCGCCAGGATGCGCTGGTTCAAGGCCCCCACGCCTTCGGAGGCGGAGGCGGACGGACCCACGCCGAGTCTTGGCGGGCGCGGATTCAGGAGCGAACCCAGGTCGAGCTTCCGGTCGTGCACGAAGGCCGCATGGTCCGGCGCCACCTGAAGGAGGTCCACCCGGTCCTGGAGATCCCCCAGGGAGGGCACGCCCAGGGCCGCGAGGTGACGGCGCGCATCCTCCGCCAGGTGGATCAGCATGCGCTGGATGGCCTCGGGGCTGCCGGTGTAGCGGGCCTTGAACTTCGGATCGTGGGTGGCGATGCCCGCGGGGCAGGTGTTCTTTTCGCAGATCCGCGCCATCACGCAGCCTTCGGCCACCAGCAGGAGCTTTCCGAACTCGAAGCCCTCGGCGCCGAGAATGGCCGCCGTCACCAGATCCTTGCCCGTGAGCAGGCCACCGTCCACCCGCAGTTCCACCTGGTCGCGGAGGCCGTTCTCCAGCAGCGCCCCCTGGGCCTCCACCAGGCCGAATTCCCAGGGCAGGCCTGCGTGTTTCATGGAACCCAGCGTGGCGGCCCCGGTGCCGCCGTCGCCCCCGGCGACATAGATGATGTCGGCCCCGGCCTTGGCCACGCCCACGGCAATGGTGCCGATGCCCGTGCCCGAGACGAGCTTCACGCTGATCTTCGCGGCGGGATGCACCTGCCGCAGTTCGTAGATGAGCTCCTTCAGATCCTCGATGCTGTAGATGTCGTGCAGGGGCGGCGGGGAGATCAGATCCACCCCGGGCAGGGAGAACCGGGCCCTGGCGATGGACTCGTCGACCTTCACGCGCATGAGCTGGCCGCCCTCGCCGGGCTTGGCGCCCTGGGCCACCTTGATTTGAAGCTCCTCCCCGGAGATGAGGTACTCCGCCGTCACGCCGAAGCGGGCCGAGGCCACCTGCTTGGTGGAGGCGGTGATGCCGTCCGTCCAGTAGAAGGGATTTTCGCCGCCTTCGCCGCTGTTGCTGCGGCCGCCCGAGGCTTCCATGGCCAGGATGAGGTCGCGCTGGCTCTCGGCGCTGACGGCTCCGAAGGACATGGCGCCGGCTCCGAAACGCTGGAGGATGGCCGAGACCGGTTCGACGGCCTCCAGGGGCAGGGGCGCAACCGCCGTGCGCAGAGCCAGGAGGTGGCGAGGATTGATGGGCTCGTCGAGCTTCAGGGAGGCGAGGTAGTCCTGGTACAGGTCCCGCGCTTCGGGTGTCTCGGGATCCAAGGCCACCAGGCGGTGCAGCAGCCGCGCCCGGGCGGAGGTCATGCCGTGATGCTCGCCCTGGCCGGGATGGGGCGATTCCCGGAACTGGTGGGTGTGCAGCAGACGGTCCATGAAGCCCGCCTGGGCAGCAAGGCCGGTCTTCCGGAGGATGTCGCCGGCCAGATCCTCATACCCGATGCCGCCGATGGGGCTGGTGCGCTGTGGGAAGAAGGTCTCCATCAGCTCCGGTCCCAGGCCCACGGCGGTGAAGAGCTTGGCGCTCATGTAGCTCTGGACCACTGAGATGCCGCACTTCGCCATGATCTTGAGCAGGCCCGATTCCAGCGCGGCGACCAGGTTCTGCTCACGGCGGTCCGCACTCAGGGCGCCGAACGACGGGTGTTCGTCGCGCCGCGCGATCTCCAGGGCGAGGTAGGGGCAGACGGCGGAGGCGCCGAAGCTGATGAGGGCGGCGAGGTGGTGCGAGGTCCGGGCCTCGGCCGTGTGCATGACGATGGAGGCATTGAGGCGCTGGCCGGATTCGTTTAGGGTGTGTACCACGGCCCGCAGGGCGATGAGGCCCGGGATGGGCGGCTGCTCCACGCTGGCCTCGCGGTCGCTGAGGATGATGACGCTGGTGCCGCCCTTCACGGCCTCGAG
Organism: Geothrix sp.; assembly: GCA_019449415.1. Taxonomy (GTDB): domain Bacteria; phylum Acidobacteriota; class Holophagae; order Holophagales; family Holophagaceae; genus Geothrix; species Geothrix oryzae. Next base: position 260,396 of record JAGRPP010000017.1, on the reverse strand, counting down.
GACATCGGCCGCCAGCCGCGCGACCGCGGCGTGGAAGCCCGCCACGCCGTCGTCGCGGCGGAAGCGCATGGGGAAGGTGCGGGGGATGATGTGGGATTCGGAGGGCCGGTAGCTCTGCATCCGCTCCAGGAAGCGCATCTGCCCGAGGTCGAGGATGGGCCGGGGCAGCTCCAGGGCCTCGCTCAGCGGGATCAGGTCCTTGGGGAAGAAAATGTTGGGCGAGCGGCCGAGGAACACGCGCAGGTCGGTAATGTTGCCTTCGCGGAGGTAGTCCAGCGGCGGGTTCGTGACCTGCGCGAAGTGCTGGTAGAAGTAGTCGAAGAAGGGCCGGGGCTCGGAGGAGAAGACATTGGGCCGGGCCGTGTCGCCCATGGAGCCGATGGCCTCCTTGCCGGTGGCGACCATGGGATAGATGATCTTCTCCAGCTCCTCGCGGGAGCAGGTGAAGAGGGTCTTGCGGAACACGCTGACGGGACCTTCCGGCGGGGCCGGATCGGGAACCGAGCCGATGGGCGTGGTGCGGGGGTCGAAGGCGGCGTCCCGGTGCTCCCGCGAACGGCCCGGATCCCGGAAATGCACGCGGCCCGTGGCCAGGTCCACCTTCACGCCCGTGCCCGCGTGGAGGATGCCCTTGCGGCGCACGGCCGCTTCATCCAAGGGGAACGCGCCGGCCTCGGAGGCCAGATAGAACCGGTCGTCTGCGATGGCCCAGCGCGCGGGCCGGAAACCGTTGCGATCGAGCCGCGCCCCCACGGTGCCGCCATCGGCGTAGACCAGGAAAGCGGGGCCGTCCCAGGGCTCCATGGCCCGGCTCCAGAAGGTGTAGAAGGGGGCTTCGGCTTCGGCGGGCGGCAGCATGATGGCGAGGATGTCCTCCACATGCGGGATGCTGCTGCGGTAGAGCAGGGCCTCGGCGATCTCGTTCAGGCTGCCGGAATCGCTGATGGAGCCGTGCGTCACCAGCTGGTCGGCCTTGAGCCCGATGGACATCTCGCGGGAAATGGCGCGGGAGCGGTTGCCGGCGATGGTGTTGATCTCGCCGTTGTGGGCGAGGAGTCGGAAGGGCTGGGCCTTGTCCCAGGAGGTGCGGGTGTTCGTGCTGAAGCGGCGGTGGATGAGGGCGAACCGCGTGATGAAGCGCGGATCCAGAAGATCCGGGTAGAAGCGGTCGAGATCCGCGGCGCGGGTGAGGGCCTTATAGACGATGGTCCGGGCGGACAGCGAGGCGAAGAAGAACTCGTCCGTGATGCCCTGCTCCTCCAGCTTGGTGCGCAGCACCTGCTTGGCGTTGTAGAGCAGCTTGTCGAAGGAGGCATCCGTGCGGCAGTGGGCCGGCCGCCGCAGGATGGCCTGCCGCAGGGAGGGCAGGGTGCGCCGGGCGTCGTCGCCCAGCACCGCGGGATCGGCGGGGACCTCGCGGTAGGCCAGCACATCCAGATCGAAGAACGCGAAGGTGGATTCGAACAACGCGAGGGCGCGGCGCAGGCGATCCGGATCCTGGGGCATGAAGAGGCTGGCCACGGCGATCTCGCCGGGCCGGTGGCCCAGCAGCTCGAAGGGGATGTCGGCCATGACGCCCGCGCCGTCGCTGCTGACCTGATCGGCCGCGCAGCCGCCCCGGTGCTCCACGCACCGCAGGGCCTGGAGGGCATCCCGGAGGATCTGGTGGCAGGCCTCCCCGGTTCGGGAGGCGATGAATCCCACCCCGCATGCGGCGTGTTCGTTCCGAGATGCGTGGGGCATCGGATGTCCTCGGGAGAATCGCAGGTTACCGCAGTTGGCGGCCCACCGGAGCCTCTTCCCTGCTTATGGGGCAGGTTGGGTACTCTTATGGGAGACTGGATTTCCGATGAGCACCCTCGCCCTCAAATACCGCCCCCGCCTGCTATCCGACCTTGTGGGACAGGAAGGTAGTGTGAAGGCGCTGGCCAACGCCCTGAAACGGGCCAAGGAGAGCGGCCGCATCCATCAGGCCTACCTCTTCGCGGGGGTGCGCGGCACGGGCAAGACCAGCACGGCGCGCATCCTGGCCCGGGCCCTGAACTGCGCCGAAGGCCCCACCGCCACGCCCTGCGGGGTCTGCGATCCCTGCCGCGCCGCCGAGCAGCCCGACAGCAGCCTGGACATCGTCGAGATCGACGCCGCCAGCCGGGCCTCCGTGGCCGACGCCCGGGCCCTCCGGGAGCAGGTGCAGACGCGGCCGGCCTTCTGCCGCTACCGGATCTACATCATCGACGAAGTGCACATGCTCAGCACCGAGGCCTTCAATGCCCTGCTGAAGGTCATCGAGGAGCCGCCGCCCCACGCCATCTTCGTGCTGGCGACCACGGAACTGCAGGATGTGCCCGACACCATCAAGAGCCGCGTCCAGATCTTCCCGTTCCGCCTGATTCCCGTGGGGCTCATCGAAGGCCGCCTCCGGCATGTCTGCGAGCACGAGGGCGTGGAGGTGGAGGCCGGCAGCCTGCGGCTGGTGGCCGAGGCGGGCCAGGGCTCCATGCGCGATGCGCTGACCATCCTCGATCGCGTCATCGCCGCCGGCGATGGGAAAGTGCTGGAAGAAGCCGTCCGGGAGCAGCTGGGCATCGTCAGCGCCCACCTGGTGCAGGGCGTCCTGTCGGCCCTGGTCATCGGCGACACGGCGGCCCTGGTGGAGGCCTGCCGCGAGCTGAACGAACAGGGCGCCGACTGGGCCACCTTCTGGCGCGAGCTGGTGCTGGCCTTCCGCGACCGCCTTGAAGCGGAGGCCCGAGCCGCCCGGGGCCCCCAGGACCTGCTGCGCTGGGCGCGGATGCTGAACCTGCTGCTGAGCCGGGAGCGCGACCTGCGGGACAGCAGCCTGCCCCGCGTGGTGGTGGAGCTGGCCCTCCTCACGGCGGCGCAGCTGCCTCACCTGGCCCCCCTGGATGCCCTTGTCTCCGGGGCCTACGGGACCGGAGCGCCGCCGCGACCTTCGAGCCCGCCCGCCGGGCCGCCGCCGGTCCCTTCCCGGGCCCCCCAGGCCGCGCCGGCGCCTGAGGGGCCTCGCAGGCCCGCTCCGGCCCCCACCTTGGCCCCCGTGGCGAGTTCCCCGGCCCGCGTTCCAGCCCCTGCTTCCGTCCCTTCTCCTGCCCGCGCCGGTGCGCCAGTTCCCGCGGGCGCACCGGCCCCCCCCCAGCTGCGGGTGGCCTGCAGTGAGGCGCTCCGTCAGGTGCCGGGCCTCCGGGCCCTTGGCACGGCGCCCCAGATGGCCACCGATCTCCGCTGGGAGCCGCCGGTGCTGCACTTCCGGTTCCCGGGCAATGTGCGGCAGACTCTCCAGGATCTCGAGCGGGAAAAGACCAATCCCCATGTCCTGGCGGCGTTGGCGGCCGTGCTTCCGGGCCTGAGGGAACTGGAGATCAGCTTCGAGGGCGGTTCCGCCGAGGAAATTCAGGGCGACCGTCCCGAAGACCGCCTTCGGCGGGAACCCGCCTTCCAGGAGCTGCTGCGTCTCAGCGGCGGCGAGGTGCTGGAAATCCGGCGAGAGAGTTAATCACCCGCCCGACACCGGCGGCATCAGGGCCACCTCGTCACCTTCCGCCAGCGGCGCCGTGCGGTCCGCGAAACTCTGGTTCAGGGCCAGCAGGGCGTCCTTGGGCAGGTCCGCGAAGCGGGGATCCGCCAGGAGGTCGCCCAGGGTGGGGGCGAGGGGCAGCTCGAGTTCGCTGAACCCCAGCAGGGCGCGGTAGCGGGCGAAGCATTTGACCGTGATCATGCGTGTCTCCACCTCCAGCCTACCGCCCGCGCCCTACTTGGGACTCCAGGTGTGGCGGATCTCGCCCGAGGGATTGAGGCCGGTGCCGCCACCCTTGCTGGCGCCCAGCTGCAGGATGAAGCCGCCGAAACGCCACTCCACCTGGCCGGAGGTGATGCTCAGTTCGCCGCTCTTCTTGTGGGATACCACGAAGGCGCTGCGCTGGCCGAACAGGTTGATGCTCTTGCCCAGGGTGACTTCGGTCTCGGTGGTGCCCAGGTTGGTGGAGCGCACCGCCACATTCACGCGATCCAGGCCGAGCGTCCGCCGCATCTGCTCCTGGAAGGGCGCGAAGGCCAGGGTGGAGATGAGGCCGGAGCCGGCGCTGGCGATGCCGGAGGTGATGGCGCCCTGGGTGGCGCCGGAGGTGGCCCCCGCCGCGCCCACATTGGCCACATTGCCAGGATTGATGAGGATGGCCACGATCTCGTCCTGCCGGAGGCTGGGCGTGGAACTGGGCACGATGGCCAGGTTGCTCAGGGTGCCGTGGATGTCGAGGTTCACGGTGTAGCCGGGGATGGAGCTGACGCTGCCCTGGAGGTTGATGACCGGATCCAGGGGGCGCGATTCGGAGAAGACCAGCGAACCCCGATCCACCACCATGTCGCCCGCGGGGAAGATGTTGGTGATGCGGCCGCCGGGCTGGAAGATCATCGTGCCCTTGGGCACGGGATGCGCCAGGGTGCCCAGCACCTGGAACGGCCCCTCGGTGCGGCCTTCCAGCTTCAAGAGGTTGGTGTCGAAGCTCCAGGGGCTGCGCAGGTCGAGGTCCAGGTCCAGGCGGATGCGCTCCAGCGGATCATCCAGGTCCAGGCCCACCAGGCCGCCGCTGTCGCTGAGGGCGCTCCGCAGGATGAGGTCGGCCAGCTTCACCTCGGTCTGGTAGCTCAGGCGGTCGGCCCGCAGGCGGCCCTTGAGCAGGCCCCCCTCCTCGGTGCCCTCCAGGGTGGCCCGGAGGGTGCCCTGAAGATCCAGGCCATCGGGCACATCCCGAAGCTGGAAATTGGCGAGGGAGGCCTTCAGCCGGTAGGCCTCCAGGCCGCCGAGCCGCCAGGTGAGGTCGCCGGAGACCTGCAGGTCGCCGTGGGCCAAGGTACCGCGCAGCGGCCGGTCCGCGGGAATCGACACGGTGCGGTCCTTGAAGATCAGGCCGACCTGAAGATCCTCCACGCCCTGATAGCCGCGCAGGTTCGTCTGGCCCTTTTCCAGGGACAAGGTGCCGTCCAGCAGGGGCGCGGGATAGGTCCCGTGGGCCAGGAGGTCGAACCGGCCCAGGCCCTGGATCCGCAGCTCGGACAGCAGGCTGTACTCGTCCACCTCCATCACCCGGTCGAAGATCGACTTGAGGTGGGCGAGGTTGGCGGCGCCCTGCACCCGGAGGGCCAGGGGGACGGCCGTCGAAAAGGGCACGGTGCCCGTCAGGCGCAGGTTGGCGGCCTGGGCCGTCGGGTCGGTGGCCTTCCGCGCGCCGCCTTCCAGGGCGATGTCCACCTCGGCGCCGCTGGCGTCCCCGCGGAGGGAGGAGGGCCGCACCTGGTGGAGTTCGAAGGCATTGAACTGGGCGGCCAGGCGGTTCAGAGATCCGGTCCAGAGGAGGTTCCGGCCGTTCCAGCGCCCCTGGGCGGAGACCTCGAGACTCAGGTCCTCCATCAGGTCGTCGGTCAGGCTCCGGGCCAGGTTCTCGGTGCGGGCACTGTCCGCGGAGACATTCAGCGACAGGCTGCCCGCCAAGTCCGGCCCGTCCTGCCGAACCTGGACCTCCACGAGCGGGCGGCTCATGCCCTCCAGGGCCAGACGGCCGGCCATGCGGCCCCGCTCCAGGCTGAAGGCGCCCTCCAGACCCTCGAGGCTCCGCCCGCCGAAGAAGATGCGGCCCCGGCTCAGGCTGACCTGGCCCTCGGGCAGGTCCAGGGCGCCGAAGGGACTGGTGATGGGTCCCAGCAGGCGGGCCTCCACCTGGGCCTGGATGCGGGGGCCGGGCAGGGCCATCAGCTGGGAATCGAGGCGCCCCGCGAGATCCACCTTCCAGGTCCACCGGCGGAGGTCCATGTCGCCCTGGCCGGTCAGGGCCAGGGCCCCTTCGGGTTCGGAGCCGGGACTGCCCAGCAGCTCGGGTCGCTCGGCGATGCGGACATCCTGAAGACGCAGCCGCAGGGTCTCGAGGTCCATCGCGAAATCGGAAGAGGCGGCGGGGACCTTGATCCCATAGACCTCGCCGGCTTCGACCTGGGCGGCGCCCTGCATGGTGAGGTGATCGTAGGGGCCCTGGAGGCGCACCCAGCCGCTGCCGGTTCCGGTGATGGGAAGGTCGTGGCCCTCGTCATCCTTCAGATCGGCGGCCCTGAGCCCTTCGGCCACGGGGAGGCGGAAGGCGGTGTAGCACATGTCCATCTGCTTCTGGCCCGGGGCGGTGCGGCCCCAGGTGAGCCAGAGGTCGCCGCCGCCGCGGCCCTCATCCTTCTTCAGGTCGATGTCCGTGACACGAAGCTCCGAGCCCCGGATCTCCACCTTGGCCTGCAGCTCATCTGCCCGTGCCCCGTGCCAGCGGGGATGGGAGACTTCCGTGGTGCCGTCCAGCTCCAGGCCAGTACCTCGGCTCCAGCGGACCTTGGCCTGGGCCCGGGTCTGACCCTCCATGTCCAGGTCCACCACCTTCCAGGCACGCAGCGCCTGGGCCACCTGGCTGGCGCCCACCTCCACCTGGCCTTCTGCCTCCAGACGCACCGGGCCGCGAGGCCCGAGGGTGGCCCAGCCGGTGCCGGAGGCCTTCAGCGCTTCGAGATCCAGCCGGAGCTGATCCAGGGTGGCCCGGCCATCCCGCAAGGTGGCCCGCAGGGTGCCGGCCTCCAGCCCGTGCTGCGTCAGGGCCACCTGGGCCGAAGCCTGCCAGCGGTCCGGGCGGCCCAGGGCCGAGGCTTCCCGCGGCCCCTTGACCTGGGCCTGCAGCGTGCCGCGGACGCCCTGGAATTCAGGCAGGCGCAGGGCGCGGCCGACGGCATCCAGATCCAGGTTCCGTCCCTGGAGGGTGGCTTCCGGGGGCGCCTTCTGGGACCAAGTTCCCTGGAGGTCCAACTCTCCCTGGGTGGACCGCCAGCGCAGGTGCTCCACCTTGGCGGCCTGGAGGCCGCCGCTGGCCCGCAGGTCGAGCGCGCCGGGCTGGAAGCTCCCATTCGCCGGCCGTAATCCCTGGCCTTCCGCGATCACGGACCAGCGGGGGACGGCGAGGGTGCCTTCAATGGTGGCGCTGACATCCAGGCTGCCCGTCAGGGGCGGCCGGGTCTGGCCTCCCCAGCGGGCGACCTGGGCCAAGCTGAGCACGCTGCCGAGACGGCCTTCCAGGCGCTCGGGCACCTTCGGCGTCTTGGCCTCCAGGCGCCCGCTCAGCCGCACCTGGCTTTCGCCCAGGCGGAGGTAGCCCTCCTGGAGCGAGACGAAGGTCTCGGAAAGCTCCCCGTTCAGGTCCAGTCGACCCCGCTCCCAGCCGCTCGGGCCCTTCACGGACAGCTGCGGGCCGGCCACATCCACGCGCAGGCGGTTGGGGCCCTGGCCCGTAGCCTTCACCTCGAACTGGTACCGCGCGGCGGGAATGCCTCGCAGCGGCTCGGGGATGTCGATCTCGCCGCCGGTGAGGCTGAAGAGGTCGAGCCGGACCTGGGGCAGGGGGCCCGTCCGTGGTGGGCGCTCCTTGAGCTTGAGGGGAGCCAGGCCGGCTTCCGTCAGCCGGAGGTGAGGCTGCTCCGCCCGGATGGAAAAGATCCGGTAGGGAGGCGCGAGGAAGGAGGGGAGGTCCGCCTGGATCTCGATGCGCCGCACGCTGAGCAGGTCGCCCCCGAGGTGCACATCCCGCAGGACGATGGACCCCAGAATGGGGTGGATCTCCAGCTGGCCGATGGTAAGGGGGAGTCCGGTCTCCTCGCGGGTCAGGGCATCGAGCTTCGACACAGTCCAGCGGAGGACGGCGGGCCGCGTGGCGAGCCAGGGGCCCACGGTCATGGTGGTCGCCCCGGCCACGAGGACATAGGACACCCGGCGCACCCACCGGCGGCCCCAGAGCCGCTGCACCGCATCCTTGGTGGGGTGCCAGATCATTGGCTAGTTCTTCTCCCCGCAGTTGGGGCAGACCATGGCCATGCGGGGCAGCTGCCGGTAGCAGAAGCGGCAGAGGCGGGCCTGGGTGGCGGCGCGGAGGGTGGGATGGGGGCCCGAAGTACTGGAGGAGAGCACGGCCGTGCCGAGGGGGCGGGTCTCGCGGGCCACGCTGTCCTTGAGGCGGCGGAGGGCCTCCAGGAAGGCCTGGGCCGACAGGTAGCGCTCGCCGAGATTCACCGCCAGGGCCTTCATGACGACCTCGGAGAAGGCCTTGGGCACGATGGGATTCCGCAGGTGGGGCGCCAGAATCTGCTGGCTGGTGAAGGCCTGGGCGATCTTCAGGGGATCGGCGTCATAGAAAGGCACCGTGCCGGTGAGCATCTCGTAGAGCGTGATGCCCAGCGACCAGAGGTCGGACTGGAACACGGCCCGGCCGCGGAAATGCTCCGGCGCCATGTAGGGTGGAGAGCCGATGCGCGTGGGCGCGAAGGGGACATGCTGCATCTCCAGCACGCGGGAGGTTCCGAAATCAGTGACTTTGGCCAGGCCGTCCCGGTTCACCAGGATGTTGGCGGGGCGCAGGTCCCGGTGCAGGATCTGGTGGCCGTGGGCGAAGGCGATGGCGCTGCAGATGTCCAGGCCCATCTCCAGGGCCCGGGTCGGCGCAAGGGTGCGCTCCCGCCGGATCATCCGGTCGAGGCTCTCGCCCTCCACATATTCCAGGACCATGAAGAAGATCCCGTTCTTCCGCTCGACGGTGATGAGCTCGACGATGTTCGGGTGCTTCAGGCCCGCCATGATGCGCGGTTCCTTCAGCAGGTCCACGATCTCGTCCTGCTGCTGGTGGGGGACCTTCAGGGCCACCTTGCGGTTCACCCAGGTGTCCAGGGCCAGGTACACGGCTCCGAACCCCCCGGAGCCGAGGCGATCCAGGATCTGGTATTTGCCCAGGGTCTGGTCCTTGGAAAGCACGAGTGCGGGCTCCGAAGCGATGAGTCCAGCATGACCGAAACGGGCCGGGCCTCCTAGCCCAGGCGCGGCCTTACTCCAGGATGCGGTCCAGGATGGAGCGGTGGTCCTCCCAGGCGGCGAGGAGATGGCGGATCCTGGGCCTCGCTTCGAGGCCCAGGCCATAGGCGCTGCGGAAGGCGGCCCGATCCTCCACGGTGGCCCGGTGGTGCTGGCGGAGGTGCTCGCCCCAGCTGGAGCTGAGGAAATTCTCCACGAAGCGCAGCTGGCCGGGCTCCGGCGAAACGAAATCCTGGAATAGGGACCAGCGCACGGCCCCGTCGCGGATGCGGATGCGGCGGACCTCCCGCATGGCGTCCTGGAAGGCGGCCTTCCGTTCCTCCGGAATCCGGTACTCCAGCACCGTGAGAATGGGGCCCTCGTCGGGGCCGATGGGTTCGGGGGCGTGGGGTTGGAGGCGGTGCGGGCTCATGTCCATGGGCTCGTGCAGGGCCTGGATCTTCAGTCGGGCGGTGGTGGCCAGGAACAGCAGCATACCGATCCCGGAGGCAAGGAAGGCCACATGGATCCCCCACCGCTCGCCCACCCAGCCCCAGAAGGCGGCACCGCCCGCCATGGCGCCGCCCCAGACGGTGATGTAGACGCCGAGGGCCCTGGCGCGCACCCAGGAGGGCACGGACAGCTGGACGCCGGTATTGCAGGTGCTGAGGACGGATAGCCACCCGGCTCCGCAGACCAGGAGAGCCAGCCCTGCGGGCAGGGGGCGGTTCACGACGGAGAGGACCAGCAGCCCGGCCGCGAAGGCCACGATGGCGGTCGCGAGGAGGGCGTTGGGACTGTGCCTTTCTCGCAGGGCCGGCAGGAACAAGGTGGCCCCCACCGCGCCCGTGCCGATGCACCCCAGCAGCAGGCCGAAGGCCGTAGACCCGAGGTTGAGCTGGTGGATGGCCAGGGTGGGGAGCAGGGCGAAGATCGTCCCGCCGAAGAACACGAACCCGCCGCCCCGGAGCAGGATCACCTGGAGGGCCGAGCGGTGCCGCGTGTAGCGGAGGCCCACCTTCATGGCGGCGATGAAGCGCTCGGCGGGAAGGTCGGTGGTGACGGGCGCGCGCTTCCATCCCTTCAGCACCACCAGCACCCCCACGAAGGAGACGGCGTTGAGGGCGAAGGCCCAGGTCGCGCCCAGCCAGCCCACCACGAGGCCTCCCAGAGCGGGGCCCACGGCCCGGCTGACATTGAAGCCCGCGCTGTTCAGGGCCACGCCAGCGGCGATCTGGTCCTTGGGCACCAGGTCGGGCACGGAGGCCTGCCAGGCTGGGGCATTGAGCGCGGCCCCCACGCCCAGCAGCAGGGACATGGTGATGAGGATGGCCGGGGTCACCAAGTGCAGCGCCGACAGGAGGGCCATGGCCGCGGCCGCCAGCAGCATCCAGGCCTGGGTGACCAGCAACAGACGGCGCCGGTCCACGATGTCGGCGATGGCGCCGCCGGGCATGGACAGCACCAGCATGGGCAGGGTGGAGCCGGTCTCGATGAGGCTCATGAGCAGCGGCGACCGGGTGATCTCGGCCATGAGCCACTTCTCGCCCACGCTCTGGACCCAGGTGCCCACATTCGAGACCATGGCCGCGATCCAGATCGCCATAAAGATGCGATTTCGAAGCGGGGCGAAGGGGCTCTTTCGGGCGTCGGTCACGGGCTCAGGCTACCTCGACTTCATTGGGAAAAACACTCTCGGAGGGTGCAGAGACAGCCGAGGTTCGCAGAGGAGAACAAATCTTCCTCTGTGAACCTCGGTCATCTCGGCGCTCTCTGCGAAGGGTGTTACCCCAGGAATGCCTTGAGGGTCTTGGAGTAGCGGGGGTGCCTGATCTTTCGTAGGGCCTTGGATTCGATCTGGCGGATGCGCTCGCGGGTGACGGCGAACTCGCTGCCGACCTCCTCCAGCGTGTGTTCGGAGCCGTCGTCGCCCACGCCGAAGCGCATGCGCAGCACGCGCTCCTCGCGCTCGCTGAGGGTGTTGAGCACATTGCGGACGGTCTCCTTGAGGCGCTGCTGCACGACCTGCTCCACGGGGGAGACCACGGTCTTGTCCTCGATGAAATCCCCCAGGTGGGAATCCTCCTCCTCGCCGATGGGCGTCTCAAGGGAGATGGGTTCCTGCGCGATCTTCATCACTTTGCGAACCTTGCCCACGGGCATGTCCATGGCGTGGGCGATCTCCTCGCTGGAGGGTTCCCGGCCCAGCTTCTGCACCAGCTCGCGCTGGGTGCGGATGAGCTTGTTGATGGTCTCGATCATGTGCACGGGAATGCGGATGGTGCGGGCCTGATCCGCGATGGCGCGGGTGATGGCCTGCCGGATCCACCAGGTGGCGTAGGTCGAGAACTTGAAGCCGCGGCTGTATTCGAACTTGTCCACGGCCTTCATGAGCCCGATGTTGCCTTCCTGGATGAGGTCCAGGAACTGCAGGCCGCGGTTGGTGTAACGCTTGGCGATGGAGACCACGAGGCGCAGGTTGGCCTCGATGAGCTCGGCCTTGGCGCCGCGGCTGATGCTCTCGGCGGCCTTGAGACCATTGAAATCCTTGTGGAACTGCTCGCTGGTGGTCTCGTACTTCTCGAAGAAGTCCTCGAGGGTCTTCTCGATGTGGGCCAGCTCTTCCTTGTAGCGATCCTTCAGCTTGGCGAAGGCGGGGTTCTTGAGCCGGTCCCGCAGCTCGCGGCACTTGCGTTCCCCGGCCATCACCTGGCTGTGCTGATGGGTGATCTTGTCGATGAGGCGCGTGACGGCGAGGCTGTTGAGGCCCAGCTTGCGGATCTGGCGGGACAGGCGGCCGCGGGCCATGAGGATTTCCCGGCCCAGCTTGCGCTTCTTGGGGAGGGTCTTGGTACCGGCCTCCACCTGGAGGTGCAGATCCAGCAGCTCCTGAAGGGCCTGGTCGTAGACCAACAGCTTCTCGAACTGGTGGTGCACATGCTGGGTGGCGGAGGTGCTCTCGGCATCCTCGTCGTCGTCCACCTCGTCGGACAGACCCACCACTTCGCGGATCTTGCCGGGGTTCTCCTTCAGCATCTTGCCGATGTCGATGAGGAGGCTGGCGGCCAGGCGGGACCGGGACAGGGCGCGCATGACGCTGCGCACGCCCACCTCGATGCGCTTGGCGATCTCGACCTCGTCCTCGCGCTTGAGGAGGGGGACCGTGCCCATCTCCTTGAGGTACATGCGGACCGGGTCATTGAATTTGTCGCTGTCGGGGCTGTCGATCTCGACTTCGAGGTCCTTGTCGCCCTTGCCGCCGCCGTCCACCAGGACGAATTCGGGTTCGATGGCCTCACGGGCGGCCTGAGCCTCCTCCTCCGTGGCGCCGATGCCCACGCCCAGACGGGCGAACAGACCCATGACCACCTCAAGGTCCATGGGACTGGAGGCGGTATCGGGGAGGAAATCATTGAGCTGGTCAACCAGCAGGAATCCGTTCTTCCTTCCGATGGAGATCAGGGCTTTAGTCAGGGGGTAGTAGGCTTCTCGCGGTGGCGTCGGAACCATTCGGACCTCAAAGAACGCTGCAGATATCGGGCCGGCGGTGCCGGCGGCCGAGAGGTAAGCAGAACTCGTCCAATGTACCGGCCGAGTCCGGAACTTTTCAGTATAAGGGATCTGCGGATTCAGGCAAGGGTCGGATGGTGGCTTGAACCCTCACCGGGCGACCCGCCGCTGCTGGGAAAGCTTCTTCTGGCGCATGAGCAGGTCGTTCTGGCGGATCTCCACCTGTTTCGTGAGAGCTGCGTCCACGAGGGTGCGGGGATCCTGGAGCAGGCGATTGTTGGCCTGTATCTCCCGATCCAGGTATCGGCCTTCCAGCTTCGCAAATAAAGAATCGGCATCCCGGCCGGCTTCATCCTTGTGGCTGGCCTGGGCCTCCAGGTGGCGGATGGCGGCCAGGGCGCCCGCGGGCAGCTCGGTGGGATCCCCTTCGGCATCCAGGAGGGCCTGCAGAAGCGGTGCCCCGGGAAGGCTTTCCCACCAGGCCGGTGGAACCTCCTGGACCCGCCGCCAGTGACCCGCGGTGCTCAGCAGGAGGAGGCTGCGGATGAGGTCATCCACTTCCGGGGGGGCGGACTGGCTGGGCGGGGGCTCTTCGGAACCCTGAACCGGGGCCTGGCGGCCACGCACGGCGCGGTCCAGCTCCTGCAGGGGGACCTGGAGCTGATGGGCCAGGCTGGCGAAGAGATCCCGGCTTTCGGTGGTGCGGGGCAGGTAGGGCAGGAAGTCCAGCAGGTCCTTGAAGGCGCCCATGCGATCCGTGATGCGGCGCAGGTCCTTGCCCTCCATGGCCCGGTCCACCATGAAGGCGGTCCAGTCCGGCGCGGTGCGCAGCAGGTCGCGGAAGGCCTCGCCACCCAGCTTGAGGCACCAGGTATCGGGATCCTCGCCCTGCGGCAGCTCCAACAGACGAACCTCGAACCCCAGCGGCAGCGCCATCCTCAGGCTCTTCTCCATGGCTCTCCGGCCGGCCGCATCACCGTCGAAGCAGAGGATGACCCGGCGGGTGAAGCGGCCCAGGGCCTTCAGATGCTCCTCGGTGAGGGCCGTGCCCAGGGGCGCCACGGCCTGGTGAATGCCGTGCTGATGGAGCTGCAGCACATCGAAATAGCCCTCCACCACCAGGGCTCCGTCCTTCATGGCGCCCTTGGCGCGGTGAAAGCCGAAGAGGGTCTCGCCCTTGTGGAAGAGGGGCGTATCGCGGGTGTTCAGATACTTCGGTTGGCCTTCTCCCATGATGCGTCCGCCGAAGGCCACGATGCGGCCCCGGGCGTCATGGATGGGCAGGGTGAGGCGGTTGCGGAGGAAGTCGATCTGCGTGCCGCGCTCGCTGCGGCTGACCAGACCCGCCTGCTCCAGCAGCTCGCCCGAGAAGTCCAGGCCCCGGAGGTGCGTCACCAGCGCATCCCAGCCGTCCGGTGCCACGCCGAAGCCCGCTTCGGCCACGAAGGGGCCTTCGTAGCCCCGCTGGCGCAGGTAGGTGCGGGCCGCCTCGCTGCGCTCGAGCTGGCGTTCATAGAAGGACTGGGCGGCCTCCAGCGCCGAACGCATGCGGGTTTCCAGGTCCACCTCGGCAGAGGGCCGCTCCCGGCGCTGGGGCAGGTCGACGCCCGCGGCCCGGGCCAGCTGCTCCAGAGCCTCGGGAAAGGTCATGCCCTCGCGCTCCATGAGCCAGGCGAAGGCATCGCCGTGCTTGCCGCAGCCGAAGCAGTGGTAGAAGCCCCGGTTGGCCACCACCTGGAAGCTGGGGCTCCGTTCCGCGTGGAAGGGACAGAGGCCCACATGGGCCGAGCCCTGCTTGCGCAGCTTCACCGCCTGACCCACCAGGGCCAGGAGGTCCGTGGCGTCCCGGACGCGCTCGACGATTTCGCGGTCACGCATGGGTGATACATTCCGGAGAAAAGGAACCACGCTTGCGGAGGGTCGCCGATGTGGTCGGGGGTGCGGGGAAGGGCCCTTGCTCCAGCATACCGCTCCCCGCGCTCCGGGCCGGAGGTTACAGGGGCTTCTCCATGAGCTCGCGATCCCTTGGCTTGAGCCTTCCGGGATTCCGTTTCGCTCCGGGCATGGCATTCTTGAAGTTCTGTACGGCGGACCCCATGAGCCAGCTCCTCGACACCATCCTCCTCTTCAGCCTGCCCGCCTCCGGCAAGTCGGAGGTGCGCCGCTACCTGGCCAGCCTCACGCCCGACCAGTGCCGGAACGACTTCCACATGGGCCCCACGCTGCAGCTGGACGACTATCCCTATGTCCACCTCATGCACCGCATCGATGACGAGCTGAAGGCCAACGGCCTTGGCTACGCCTACTACCACGGCCCGAACCGGCCCTTCCGGGACAACTGGACCTGGGCCGTCCTCATCGAGCTGTTGAACGAGGACTACGCGAACCTCATGGCCAGCCGCCAGACCCTGGTGGCCAGCGCGGCGCAGCATCTCTTCGACCGCCTGGATGCGGCCCACGCCAAGGTGGGACTCTCCCAGCCCCTTGGCGAGGTCCCCCACCGCATCAGGGTGCGCATGGCCGAGGCCCTGGAAGACGAATGCCGGGCCGAGCTGGATACCCTCAACCGCCAGAACGCACAGGACAAGACGGGCCGCACCCTGGTGATCGAGGCTGCACGGGGCGGTGCCCACGGCTCCGCGTTCCCCCTATGCCCACCCCACGGCTACGACACGGCCTTCCAGACCCTGTCCCCGGCCATCCTGGAGACCGCCTCCGTGCTGTATGTCTGGGTGGATCCCGTGGAGAGCCGCCGCAAGAACATCGAGCGCGGCCGCCCCAACGGCCAGGGCAGCATCCTCCACCACAGCGTCCCCACGGAGGTGATGCTGGGGCAGTACGGCACGGACGATATGGCCTGGCTCATGGAGCAGAGCGACCGTCCCGGCACCATCCGCGTGGAGCGCCTCATCCAGGAAGGCGATCGCTACGCCAGCAAGGTCTACCACCTGCCTGTGGCCCGCTTTGACAACCGGAATGACCTCACCACCTTCGTCCGCGAAGAGCAGAAGCTCTGGAAACCCGCCGATGTCCAGGCCATCCACGGCGGCCTGAAGGCGGCTTTCGACCAGCTGGTGAAGAAGTAAAAGCCTTTAACCACAGAGGCCACAGAGAGCGCAGAGGGAGCTTGGCTTTTCTCTGCGGTCTCTGTGTCCTCTGTGGTTGATCTTCAGTTCAGTGCGCCCCGGCGCCCGCCTTGGCGTTCCAGATGCGGGTCATGATGAAGGCGCCGATGAGGCTGAAGGGGATGATGGAGCCCACCCAGACCCAGGCGTGGGCCGGCTGGTGGCCGTGGATGGCCACGCCGTCCCAGCCGTAGGTCTTGAGGATCCAGCCCAGGCCGAAGCCCGTCAGGCCGGAGCCGATGTACTGGATGCCGTCCAGGGCCCCGGCCACCGAGGCCGCGGCCTTCCGTCCTCCAAAATCCATGCTGGCGGTGCCGCTGAGCATGCCGTGGACGCCGAAGATGAACATGGCGGTGAGGCCCAGCAGGATCACGGCCCAGATCTGGCCGCCCCAGGTGCCCTGGCCCAGGGTCATGCCCAGCAGGCCCAGCATGACCACCTGCACCAGGTAGAAGAAGAAGGCCACGGGCGGACGCCGGGACTGGAACAGCTTGTCGCTCATCCACCCGCAGAGCAGGCCCCCGAGGATGCCGCCGCCCATGAAGGCGATGCCGGTCCACCAGAAGAGGTACTCCTTCTTGCCCAGGTGGTAGATCTCCTGCAGGTATTCGGTGAAGTAGAGCATCACCCCCTGGCGCACGAAGCCCGTGCAGAACTCCGCGAAGATGAGCGACACGATGATGGGGTTGTGGAAGACCTTCTTGATCAGGTCGCGGAGGGGCAGGGGGGCATCTTCGGCAGAGCCGGCGTTGGAGCCATCCCCGGTGTCGAAGTCGGGGTATCCGGCATGGCTGGGGCGGTTGCGCACCAGGAACCAGTCCACGGCGAACATGAACGCCATGGCGGCGGCCGGCACGAACCAGATGACCGTCCAGCTGCGGGAACTGGCGAGCAGCCAGGCTCCGATGGTGGTGGCCAGGAAGTAGCCCGAGCTGATCATGATCCCGAAGATGCCGCCGAAGACGCCGCGCTCCTGCACATGGAACCAGGTGCTGTTCACCTTCACCACGGACAGGGCCCCGAAGCTCTGGAAGTACATGTTCAGGCTCCAGAGCAGGCTCATGCTCACCAGGATCTGGGTGACATGCCCGTTCAGGAACATGAACCCGATGGCCAGGTTCAGGAGGGCGGCACCCAGGGAACCCACGAGGATCGCCTTGCGCCCGCCGATGCGGTCGGCGAGGGGGCCGTTGAAGGCCACGGCGAGGCCGTAGGTCCAGAAGCCCGCCGAGGCGATGAGGCCCATCTGCGCCTTGTCCAGGTGGTACCAGGCGCCGATGTCGTTCTTCACGATATTGAAGTTGTAACGGCCCATGTACATGGCCGCGTAGGTCAGTCCCAGGGGAAACCAGTTCAGGAACCGGCGCAGACGAAAGGCGGGACTGTGCTTCAAGGGAACCTCGATGCCTTCAAGGGTACTGGAGGGTCTGCCGGCCCCCAAGTGACGAGGCTGTAACTCTGGTCAAAGTCATTCGGCCTTGCGGAAGGCTTCGTCGGTCCCCGTCAGTTCCCAGGAGCCCCGGCGCCGCTCGAAGGTGGCATGACGCTGCTTGGTCTGCCCCACCTTCGCGTCCGGATGCAGGGCCTGGAAGAGGGGGAACTGGGCCGTGGGCTTCTCCAGGCGGATTTCGTAGGTGACGCGGGCCCCCTCCCGGGTGGGCTCCAGCCGGATGGCCCGGACAAAGGTGGCCTCGGCTGCGGGCAGGGAGAACCCCTTGGGCGCGGCCTTGATCATCTTGGGGGCGTCGGCCTTCAGGCGGAAGGTGAAGGACTCCCGATCGCCCTCGGTCTGCACGGTGGTGTCGAACCAGCCGCTTTTGTCGAGGTTCTCCTTGAGCGCTCCCAGGCGCAGGTGCTCGGGGCTGCCCTTCGTCGCACTGGCCTTCTCTGGCACGGTGACGGGAACCACGACGGGGTAATCCTTGCGGATCAGGTCCTCGGCCTTGCCGCGCTCCAGCTTGGAGCTGCAGGCCAGGGTGAGCAGGAGGACGGGAAGGAGCAGGGCAGGGCGCATGGTCGGTTCCTCTCCGGTTCGCAAGGATGGTGACACAACTCGGTGCCAGCCTTTCAACCTCGCAGTATCCTATCAAGTTGCTGACGATAGGAGATTGCCGTGAATCCTGGCTACCTGGCCCACCTCAACCGTGAGATCGAGCTGCTGAAGGAGGCCGGACTCTACAAGACCGAGCGCGTCATCACCTCGCCGCAGCAGCCCCAGATGAAGGCCAACGGCCGGGATGTGGTGTGCCTGTGCGCCAACAACTACCTCGGCCTGGCGAACCATCCAGAAGTCATCCAGGCCGCCAAGGCGGTGATGGATGGCCACGGCTTCGGCATGGCCTCGGTGCGGTTTATCTGCGGCACCCAGGACATCCACCGGGAACTCGAGCTCAAGCTCGCCGCCTTCCTCGGCTTCGAGGACACGCAGCTGTATTCCTCCTGCTTCGATGCCAACGGCGCCATCTTCGAGGGCCTGCTGGGGGAGGAGGACGCGATCATCAGCGACGCCCTGAACCACGCCTCCATCATCGACGGCATCCGGCTCTGCAAGGCCAAGCGCTTCCGCTACGCCAACTCGGACATGGCCGACCTGGAAGCCCAGCTGAAAGCCGCGGATGCCGCCGGAGCCCGCTTCAAGCTGGTGGTGACCGACGGCGTCTTCAGCATGGATGGCTACATCGCCAAGCTCGCGGCCATCTGCGACCTGGCGGAGAAGTACGGCGCCATGGTGATGGTGGATGACAGCCACGCCGTGGGTTTCATGGGCGTGAATGGTCGCGGCACGCATGAGCACTGTGGCGTTATGGGGCGTGTGGACTTCATGACGGGCACCTTCGGCAAGGCTCTGGGTGGCGCCTCCGGTGGCTACATCGCCGGGAAGCGCGAGGCCATCGACTGGCTGCGCCAAAAGGCCCGGCCCTACCTGTTCTCGAATTCCGTGGCCCCGGCCATCGTGGCGGCGACCCTGAAGGTGCTGGACCTGCTCAAGGACAGCCAGGGCCTCATCCGGCAGGTGCACGAGAACGCCCGCTACTTCCGCACTGGGATGGAGAAGGCCGGGTTCAAGCTGCTGCCGGGCGAGCATCCCATCGTGCCGGTCATGCTCTACGAGGCGCCCCTGGCCCAGGGGTTCGCCAAGCGGCTCCTCGATGAGGGCGTCTATGTCATCGGCTTCTTCTTCCCCGTGGTGCCCAAGGGCCAGGCCCGCATCCGCACCCAGATGAGCGCCGCCCACACCCGCGCGGACCTCGATCACGCCATCGCCGCCTTCACCAAGGTGGGCCGCGAGCTGAAGGTGATCGCCTGACCTAGAGCACGATGTACCGGTAGGTTCCCGGGTTCTGCTCCTTCAGCAGGAGCTGGATGGTCCAGCGGCCATCCGGGAACCGTTCGTACATCGTGGCGCTCAGGACGGACTCGGCCAGCCAGGGCTTGATGTCTTCGTACCGCTCGAAGACGGGCGGGGTCCATGCCTCTCTGGCGGCCTCCCCGGCGGTGCCCTGGGCGGCGGAGCCGGGTTTGATGTAGTCCATGAGGCGCGAGAAGGCGGATTCAGGGGGCTGCACGGGGGCTCCAGGGGCAGATTCGGATGGCGGGCGCTTCCGGTCGGGAGGCGGCTAACCGCAGGCCTTGATGGGGGCCTCGAAGGCCTGATCAGTCTCGGGGTTCAGGGATCGGATCAAGGCCCTCAGGGCGTCGAGGCTGGACGGGTCGAGGTCTCTGGAGAACGCGATGGCCATGCCATCCGCATCGGCCCGGACCACAGTGCCCCGGGTCACGATCCGCTTCCCGGCCTCGGCCTCCTCGAGGAGGATGGCCACGCCGCAGGCGCTGCCGAGGGGAAGCCGCTCCGTGCCCCCGACCAGGATGCCGCCCAGGCTGATGTTGATCGCCGAGGGGAAGGCGAGGATCTGGTCGCCGGTCACCACCTTCACCCGGTAGGCGATGGGGACGCGGGGAAACTGTCGTTGGTCGGAAGGCACGCTCACCACTGGCATCCAGGTCTGCTGGTCGATGCATGATAGCGCGGGCGGGAGATCCGGAGGCTAGCGGTGGCCCTGCTGGTGGACATCGCGCACGGCCCGCCCGGAGGGATCGGCCATGGTCGCGAAGGCCGCATCCCAGGCCAGGGCGATGGGCGTGCTGCAGGCCACGCTGCGCTCGTGGGGCACGCACTCGACGGCGGCAGCGGAAGGGAAGTGGTGCTCGAAGAACTGGCGGTAGAAGTAGGCTTCCTTGGTTTCGGGCGTCTTCACGGGGAAGCGGGCCGCTGCGGTCTGCATCATGGCGTCGCTGATCTCGCGCTCGGCGGCGGCCTTGAGGGCATCGATCCAGGCATAGCCGACCCCATCCGAGAACTGCTCCTTCTGCCGCCACAGCACCTCGTCCGGGATGAGCCCCTCGAAGGCCTTGCGCAGGGGATATTTCTCGATGGGGCGGGGCCGGGCGGCGTTGCGCGGCAATTTCACCGAGGGGTCCAGGCGCATGGCCACATCGAGGAACTCGCGATCGAGGAAGGGGACCCGGGCCTCCACGCCCCAGGCGGCGCTGGATTTGTTGGCCCGGGCGCAGTCGTAGAGGTGCAGTTTCTGGAGCTTCCGCACGGTTTCCGCGTGCAGCTCGGCCCCGTCCGGCGCCTTGTGGAAGTAGAGGTAGCCGCCAAAAATCTCGTCGGCCCCCTCGCCCGACAGCACCATCTTGATGCCCATGGCCCGGATCTTCCGCATCATGAGGTACATGGGCGTGGAGGCCCGGATCGTCGTGATGTCGAAGGTCTCCAGGTGGTAGATCACATCCGAGAGGGCATCCAGGCCCTCCTGCACTGTGAAGTGGATCTCGTGGTGGATGGCGCCGATGTGGTCGGCCACCAGCCGCGCGGGGCCGAGGTCCGGCGCACCCTTCAGCCCCACGGCGAAGCTGTGGATCCGGGGCCACCAGGCCGGGGCGCTGCCGCCCGCTTCCACCCGGCCCTCCCGGTACTGGGCGGCGATGGCGGCGATCAGCGAGGAGTCCACGCCGCCCGAGATCAGGACGCCATAGGGCACATCGCACATGAGCTGGCGGCGCACGGCGGCCTCCAGGGCCTTCCGGAGGGCCGCGGGGTCATAGGGTTCCTGCGGCACCCGGCCGGGCTCGGCCCAGTCCGGTTCGTAGTAGCGCTGGAACCCCCTGTCCGCCTGGTGCCCCAGGAAGAAGTGCCCCGGCGGGAACTCGCGGATCCGTTCGCAGTGGCCCACCAGGGCCTTCATCTCCGAGGCGGCGTACAAGTTGCCGGCCTCGTCCCAGCCCACATAGAGCGGCACCACGCCGATGGGATCCCGGGCGATGAGGAAGGTCCCCCGCTTGGGATCGTAGAGGACGAACGCGAAGATGCCGTTCATGCGGTTGAGGAACTCCTTGGGAGACCGTTCGTCGTAGAGGTAGAGGATCACCTCGCAGTCCGACAGGGTCTGGAAGTCGTGGGGCTCCTGCAGCTCCTCCTGGAGGTCCCGGTGGTTGTAAATCTCGCCGTTGACCGCCAGCACGGTGCCCTGGAGGGTGTCGATCAGGGGCTGGGCGCCATGCTCCACATCCACGATGGACAGCCGCTCGTGGACGAGGATCGCCCGGTCATCGGCGAAGATGCCGCTCCAGTCGGGCCCCCGATGGCGGATCTTCCGCGCCATGGCCAGAGCCTGACGCCGGAGCTCGGCGGGATTGGACCGGGTCGGATCGATGCCGAGGATGGTGAGAATGCCGCACATGGAGACTCCAAAAGAAAAACCCCCGATCCGCTGTCGCGAATCGGGGGTGGTCCGGGAAACCAGGGATCTAGGAGACGCCCTCACCGGCCCACACGCGATCCGCGCGAGGGAACCGATTGGAATGGCGGTTGGGCCGCAGGGGGGTGGAAGTCATGGAAAGCCTGGAAGCACCTTATCGGCCGGTTTCTCGAATCGTCAAGTCGGGAAGGCCGAAGTTGGCCGGCCTTGCCCTTGATGATGAAATGGTGCGGTTGGAGGCACGCATGAAAGTCCTGTTGAAGTCCAAGCGCGAGGAAGGCATCTGGATGGGGGAGGCGCCCATGCCCCAGGTGGGGCCGAACGATGTCCTGATCCGCGTCCACAAGAGCGCGATCTGCGGTACCGATGTGCACATCTACAACTGGGACGAGTGGGCCCAGAAGACCATTCCGGTGCCCATGGTGGTGGGACACGAGTATTTCGGCGTCATCGAGCAGGTGGGTGCCGAGGTGGAGGGCTACCAGCCCGGAGACCGTGTCAGCGGCGAGGGCCACATCACCTGCGGCCACTGCCGCAATTGCAGGGCAGGCAAGCGCCACCTCTGCCGCAACACCGTGGGCGTGGGCGTGAACCGCACGGGCTCCTTCGCCGAGTACCTGTCCATCCCGGCCTTCAATGTCTTCAAGGTCCCGGACAATGTGCCCGACGAGGTGGCCTCGATCTTCGATCCCTACGGCAATGCGGCCCACACGGCCCTGAGCTTCGACATGGTGGGCGAGGATGTGCTGATCACGGGTGCAGGCCCCATCGGCATCATGGCGGTGGCCATCGCCAAGCATGTGGGTGCCCGCCATGTGGTGATCACAGATGTGAATGAATACCGGCTCGACCTGGCTCGCAAGATGGGCGCCACAGTCGCCGTGAACCCCATGAAGAAGGGCCTCCCCGAGGTCATGAAGGACCTGGGCATGACCGAGGGCTTCGATGTGGGCCTGGAGATGAGCGGCAACCGCAACGCCTTCGAATCCATGCTGGAGGCCATGCACCATGGCGGCCGTGTGGCGCTGCTGGGCATCCTGCCGGGCGACTGCGCCATCGACTGGAGCCAGGTGATCTTCAAGGGCCTCATCCTGAAGGGCATCTACGGCCGCGAGATGTTCGAGACCTGGTACAAGATGGCCGCCATGATCCAGAGCGGCCTGGACATCACGCCCGTGATCACGCATCGCTTCGGCATCGACGATTTCCAGAAGGGCTTCGACGCCATGCGGAGCGGACAGAGCGGGAAGGTGATCCTGGACTGGGGCGTGAAGTAGCTCCTTCCGGGTGGACATGACGGCGAACTGCGGCCCGGTGGCCGCAGTTCGTGTGCTTGCGCAAGCGCCTCAGCGCACCGGCTGGGGCTGGGGGATGGGCGGGAGGCCCGCCTCGCTCCAGGGGGCGCCATCCTTGATGAGGAGGTCGCCGGCCAGGCCTTCGCCGCCGGGCAGGAGGTCGGTCCCGAGGCAGGCGAGATAATAGCCGTCGAACTTGGTGTTGAATTTCTGCCGCACGGGGCCCCGCTTGACCTGGATCTCCTCCACGGGGCGGGTGACATAGGGCCGGTAGAGGAAGGGATGGCCCCAGGGCGCCTCGGGCACCTGGTCGAGGTACTCGGGCACCAGCTCCTGCAGGGCCACGGGATATTCTCCCTTCTTCGTCCTGAACCGGATGAGGGCATCGGTGACGCGCTTCATGGCCCCGCGGACCTGCCGCTGGCGGTCGGCCATGTCGCGGCTCACGAAGGCCTCGATGAGGTAGAGGTCCCGCTTGGCCTGGTGGGCGGCCTCGGAATCCGGGTAGCGCTCCGCCAGTTGCTTCATCATGGCCCGGGCTTCGAGGCTCCGGCCCTCCAGATTCAGCTTCCGGGCCTCTTCGTAGAGGTTGCCGGGGAGCCGGGGATCTTCCGAACTGCAGCCGGCCAGCAGCACCAGAAGGGCCAGGGCGGGAGTGATGCGCGTGCGCTTCATGGCATGAACCTTAGCAGAGGCGTGTGAAGTAGGATGGAAGAAAGGGGGCGTCATGATCGACAGACCGATGCTGGTGGGCATCGTGGGTGGCTCCGGGAGCGGGAAGACCTCCGTGGCCGCCGAGCTGGTGAAGCGGCTCAAGAAGAAGGCCGTGGCCGCCCTCCTGCTGGACATGGATGCCTACTACGCCCCGCTTGAGGTCGTGAAGGGGCGCTTCGGGGACCGGCCCGTCAACTGGGACCACCCCCACGCCTTCGATCTGGAACTGATGGCCTCCCACCTGTCGGCGATGCATCGCGGCGAGAGCATCCGGAAGCCGACCTATGATTTCACCCTGTCGGACCGCACCGGCTGGGAGGATCCCCTGCCGCCGGGCCAGGTGGTGATCCTGGAGGGGCTGCTGCTCTTCGCCTTGCCGGAGCTGCGCGATCAGCTGGATATGAAGGTCTTCGTGGATACGGACGCGGACATCCGCATCCTGCGTCGCATCCGCCGGGACACCCGGGAGCGGGGCCGCAGCCTGGAAAGCGTCATGGATCAGTACGAACAGAGCGTGAGGCCCATGCACCTGGAGTTCGTGGAACCCAGCAAGCGCTGGGCCGACCTGATCGTGCCCACGGGCGTGGAGAACCGCACGGCCCTGGATGTCATCACCCACCACATCTGCAGCCGGGTGCTCGGCTCCGGAGGACCGCCGCATGTTTGAGCAGGGCATCCACCTCTCTCCGGAGACCTACCGGGATCTCGACGGGACCGTGCAGCGGCTCGATGTTCGCGAGCCCTGGGAATACGACCTCGCCCGGATTCCCGGAGCCGTCCTGATCCCTCTGGGCGAACTGGCGGACCGGGTGGGCGAACTGGATCCCTCCCGGCCCGTGGCAGCCTACTGCCACCACGGCACCCGCAGCCTCTACGCCCTGCGCTTCCTCCAGGGCGCGGGGTTCAAGGACCTGGCCCATCTCGCCGGCGGCATCGATGCCTACAGCCGCCTGGATCCCACGGTGCCCCGCTACTGATGCGTCTCCTCCACCGCCACCCGGAGGGCTTTGATCCCACCGCCGCCTGGATCCAGGAGTCCGAGAGCGTACGCCAGGATTCGCGCCTCTTCCGCCAAATCGTTGCCCAGCGCCGCAGCCCCCACACGGGGCGCCAGCACGCCTTCTACCGCCTCCAGGGCCCCGATTGGGTGAATGTGGTGGCCTTCACGCGGGGCGGCGACCTCCTGGTGGTGGAGCAGTTCCGTCACGGCATCGATGCCCCGACGCTGGAGATCCCCGGAGGGGGCTGCGATGCGGGGGAGACCCCGGCCGCGGCGGCCCGCCGCGAACTGCGAGAGGAGACAGGCTTCGTGTCGGATCGGTGGGTGGCCCTGGGCAGCTGCACCCCGAACCCCGCCACCCAGAACAACCGCTGCCACACCTTCCTGGCCCTGGATTGCGAGGCCGATGGGGCCCTGGCCCTGGATCCGGCCGAAGAGCTCCAGGTCTGGGCCTGCTCCTGGCCCGAATGGGAGGCCCGCATGCGCCGGGGGGAGATCCACCACGCCCTGGTTCTGGCGGCCTTCCAGTTCCTGGGCTTGTGGGAGGGCTGGCCCGCCCTCCGGCAGCGATTGGAACTCTGAACCGGCTTGTCGCCTTTTCCCGAAGCCGCGCGAGGCGCTAGTCTGGAGGCTGGACCCGGATGAGGAGTGCCCATGGCCAGCGAATGTTCGTTTGATGTTGTCTGCAAGGTGGACCTGGACGAGGTGAAGAACGCCGTCTCCCAGGCGATGAAGGAGATCGGCCAGCGTTACGACTTCAAGGGATCGGTCTCCAAGATCGAGCTCAAGGACGACAAGATCCTCGTGCTCACCAGCGACGACGAGGTGAAGCTGAAGGCTGTCATCGATGTGCTCCAGACCAAGCTGCACAAGCGCGGCGTGAGCATCCGCAGCATGGAATACGGCAAGATCGAGCCCGCCGCCAAGGGCACGGTCCGCCAGGAGGTCACCATCCACCAGGGCATCCCGGTGGAGAAGGCCAAGGGGCTCATCAAGGCCGTGAAGGACGCGAAGATCAAGGTCCAGGCCAGCATCCAGGGCGATCAGCTCCGCGTGAGCGGCAAGAGCCGGGACGATCTGCAGGAGGTCATCGCCCTGTTCAAGAAGGACGATCAGGGGCTGGACCTGCAGTTCACCAATTACCGGGGCTGACCTTGAGCCGACTGGACCTCTCCCGCTATTTCCTTCCCATCGCCCCGAAGCTGGCGGGTGTGGAGGCAGAGCTGCAGCGCATTCTGCAGAGTGATGTGGAGGTGGTCCAGAAGCTGGCGGACCATGTCCGAGGGGGGCAGGGGAAGCGCCTGCGGCCGGCCCTGGTGATGCTGTCATCCCGGTTCTGCGGCGTCCCCAACGATGAGGATGTGCGCTTCGGCGCGGTCTTCGAGCTGATCCACACGGCCACCCTGGTGCACGACGATGTCATCGACCATGCCCAGCTCCGGCGCGGCATGCCCACCCTGAACCGTCTGTGGGGCAACACCCTGACGGTGCTCTTCGGGGACCTGCTCTACCTGGTGGCCATGAGCGAGGCCATCGCCGGGCGCAGCTGGCGGATGATGGAGATCTTCGCGGAGGTCACCACCCGCATGATCGAGGGTGAGCTGATCCAGAACGATGTGCTCTTCAAGCTGGACACCAGCCGGAAGGACTACTTCGACATCCAGGAGCGGAAGACCGCCCTGCTGTTTAGCGGCTGCACGGAGACGGGCGCCGTCCTCACGGGCCGGAGCCAGGAGGAATGCATCGCCATGCGCCAGTACGGCCTGGAAGTGGGCCGAGCCTTCCAGCTGGTGGACGACCTCCTGGATTACACCGCCACCAGCGAGCAGCTGGGCAAGCCGGCCTTCAGCGACCTGCGCGAAGGTAAGCTCACCCTGCCCATGCTCACCCTGCTGGAGAAGGCCCCGGACGAGGCCAGGTCCCTGGTTCGGACCATTTGGGATCGGGGCGAGGAAGTGCCCATTCCCGAGGACGAGGAAGCCCACCTCCGCGCCCTCATCGTCCAGCATGATGCCTTGGCCGAGACCCGGGAACTGGCGGTGAGGGCCTCGAGGAATGCCGTGGCCCACCTGGCCCTGGTGCAGGGCGAGGCCGCCACCGGCGAGTTGCTGCGCGAGATCCCCGAAGCCCTGCTGTCGCGGAGCATGTGAAGCGGGGCCCTCAGGTCAGCTCCCCAGCCGTGCCATCAGGGCCTGGAAGCGGGGATGGGACCGGATGGCATCCAGATCCCCGTCATGGATGAACCAGTCCTTCTGGGAGAGCCCTCCGCTGGCCGCCCGTTCCAGGCAGTCCAGGCTCTCCTCGGGATCACCAGCGAGGGCATGGATGCAGCCCAGGTTGTAGAGCAGCATCGAGTCGTCCGGATCCATGCTCCGGGCCTTGCGGGCCCAATTCAGGCCCTTCTCCCGCTCTCCCAGGGCCACGAGGGCATTGGCCCCCAGGTAGCGGGCGCGCACATCCTCGGGAACCCGCTCCAGCCGTTCCTCCACCAGGGCGAGCCCGGTCCTCCGGGCGCGCTCGGCCTCATCCTCCAGGCCGAGGCTGTGGTAGACCTGCGCCACGAGCAGGATGGCCTGGAAGTCTTCGGGGCGGAGGGCGGCGGCCCATTCAAAGTACTCGATGGCCCTTTCCAGCTTGCCGTTGGCGAAGCAATGGCGCGCGTAGAAGTAGGCCGCCGCGAAGAGATTGGGATCCAGGCGGAGGGCCGTCTCGAAGGCCGCCTCGGCCTCGTCGGCCAGGCCGGCGGCCGAGAGGGCCACACCCCGGGAGGCGTGCGCCTCGGCCAGGCCGGGGTCCAGTTCCAGGGCCTTGCGGCTGCAGGACTCGGCCAGCTCCCTCTGAGGTTCGGTGCGGTCGATGTAGATGTAGGTGAAGGCCGCGCAGTTGGCCAGACCTGCCCAGGCCGAGGGGAAATCCGGATCCAGGTCCAGGGCGCGTCGATACATCTCGGCCGCGGACCGCATGCCTTGGCGGTTGAACCGGAAGTAGGCCTGCCGTCCCCGCAGGTAGGATTCGTAGGCTTCGAGATCCACCGCGTAGCGGGGCCGGATGAAGGCTGGCACATGCAGGGCCGAGGCCACGCATGCAATGAGGTCGTCCAGCGTCTTGAAGAGATCCTGCCGGTCGAAGGCGTAGGCCTTGGACCAGGTGACCCGGCCCGATTTCACCTCCACCAGTTCCGCTTTCAGGGTCAGGAGGGAGGCTTCCTTCCGGAGTGTGCCTGCCAGGATTGCAGTCGCATGCAGGCGGCGGCCCACCGCCAGCGGGGAGAGGGCCGATCCCCCGTAGTGGAAGGAGGTGGTCCTGGAGACCACCTGCAGGCCCTCCAGGTGGTTGAGGGCCTGCAGGACCTCCTCGGCGATGCCTTCGCTGAGGTGGGAATCGGCGCCCCCCGGGCGCTGATCCAAGAAGGGGAGGACGGCCACCACGGCCTGCGCTTTGCGGGCCTTGGGATGGACTGGCCCCCTTTTCGTGGGGGCCGCCTTGGGCGATCGAGGGGACTTCCCCAGTTGCAGGGCCATGCTCCACCTCCAGGACAGATCTCAAAATGGACTCTGATCGGGGCGGGCTTGGATGCATCTCCCTGAATGAAGGCAAATCATTACAAACTTCACCGGAGGTTCCAAAAGGGGACCCCCGGGTGGGCAGACGCACAGAACCTGGCCCGCAGGCGCTATCCAGGATGGGATGGCCGGGCCTTCGCGCAAGGTCTGCCGGTGCCCTAAGCTTCGACTTCCCCGAGCCTCAGATCGAAGGGGATCCCCGCCCGTTTGCAGGCGGCGATGAAGCTCTCCTTGTCGGGGCACTTGAGGTAGGCCTCCATGGGCTCGACCTTCTTGTCCTTGATGAGCTCGACCAGGGAGTCGTTCATGAGCTTCTGGCCGTAGCTGCGGCCCGTCTGCATGGCGCTGGGAATCTGGAAGTTCTTGCCTTCGCGGATGAGGTTGGCGATGGCCGGGCTGATGAAGAGGGTCTCCAGGGCCGCGACGCGGCCTCCGCCGATCTTCTTGAGCAGGGTCTGGCTGACCACGCACTTCAGGGCATCCGCCAGCATCACGCGGATCTGCTGCTGCCGATCCGCGGGGAACTGGTCCACGATGCGGTCGATGGTGCCGATGGCGCTGCTGGTGTGCAGGGTCCCGAAGACCAGGTGGCCGGTGACGGCGGTCTCCAGGGCGATGGCGATGGTTTCCAGGTCGCGCATCTCGCCTACCATCACGATGTCGGGATCCTCGCGGAGCGCGGCGCGCAGGCCGCTCTTGAAGCTGTCGGTGTGGGTGCCCACTTCGCGCTGGTTCACCAGGCAGCCCTTGCGGGGGTGCACGAACTCGATGGGGTCCTCGATGGTGAGGATGTGGTCTCTCCGCTTCTGGTTGGCCAGGTCGAGGATGGCCGCCAGGGTCGTGGATTTACCGCTGCCCGTGGGGCCCGTCACCAGCACCAGGCCCTTGGCCAGGTTGCAGAGGCGCCGGACGGGATCGGGTAGGCCGAGCTTGTCGGGGTCGGGAATCTGGTTGGGGATGACGCGACAGACGAAGCCCGGTCCCACCCGGTCGTGAAAGTAGTTCACGCGCAGCCGGCACCCGCCCGCATCGTAGGCGTGGGCGAAGTCCGCATCGCGATGGCTCTGGAACCGGGCCCAGGCGTCCGGTGTGGCCAGGGCCTCCATCAGCTCGAGCAGGGCCTCCGGTTCCAGGGGCTGGAAGCCGGGCAGTTCCTGCATGTCGCCGTGCACTCGGACCAGGGGGGCCTCGCGGCTGGTGCAGTGCAGGTCGGAGCCCTGGCATTCCAGCAGCGCGGCGAACAGCCGTTCGGCCAGGGCGTGCCGGGGCGCGTCGCCGGTTCCGCCGGGCGTCGACATGGGTTTTGGCGCGGATTTCGGGGCCGGTTTCGGAGCGCTGGGTTGAGCCGTCGTGGCCACTGGCGTGGCAGCCGCCGCAGCCGGGGCGGCCGCAGGGAGGTCGGCCTTGACGGCGGGGGCGGGTGCCGCCGAACCGAGGTGCTCAGCGGTGATCTGGGCGGCCTCCTGGTAGCGGGTCAGGCGGATGAGGAAAGCCTGGCCGGAGAGGTTGTACTCGAATTCTGCCCGGCCCTCCGTGGCCCAGGCGTTCTTGAGCTCGGGAGGCACCACATCCCCGGCCAGCACATCCACCATCACGGCGGGCAGGGGGTTCGGGAGGAGGTCCACGCTCCCGCCGCGCCGCAGCTCGAGGGAGGGCCGCTTGTCGGCCTCGAGACGCAGCTTCGAGCCACCCTTGGCGATGACATGGGAAAGCAGCCGGTCCAGTTGGGCCATGGGGAAACTCCTCCCTGGAGATTCAAAGGATGCCACGGGTCACAGCCTTCGGGGTTCGGGCTTTGGCCTCCGGTCGCTAGACTGGAAGGTGACCCTTTCGGGAGTGACCATGAATATTCACGAATACCAGGCCAAGGAACTGCTGCGGCAGTACAAGGTAGCCACCCCGGATGGGAAGGTGGCCCAGGATGCGGAAGAGGCCCGCATGATCACCAAGGAGTTCGGTGGGGCCAGCGTGGTCAAGGCGCAGATCCATGCCGGCGGTCGCGGCAAGGGCGGCGGCGTGAAGTTCGCCACGGATCCCGACAAGGCCGCCGAGCTGTTCAAGGCCATGATCGGCATGCAGCTGGTCACCAAGCAGACCGGCGCCGAGGGGCGCAAGGTCCGCACGGTCTTCCTTTCCAAGCCCGTGGACATCGAGCGGGAACTCTACCTGAGCTTCCTGGTGGATCGCGTCACCAGCCGGATCACCATCCTGGCCTCCACGGAAGGCGGCGTGGAGATCGAGGAAGTGGCCGAGAAGACCCCCGAGAAGATCGTCAAGGTGGCCGTGGATCCGGCCCTGGGCCTCAACGGCTTCCAGGCCCGCCAGGTGGCTTTCGCCCTGGGACTCGAAGGCAACTCCTTCAAGCAGGGCGTGGTCTTCCTCCAGAACCTGTACAAGCTATTCGTGGAGAAGGACTGCTCCATGGTGGAGATCAACCCGCTGGTGATCACCAAGCAGGGGGATGTCACCGCCCTGGACGCCAAGATCGGTTTCGACGACAACGGCCTGGTCCGCCACCCGGATGTGCTGGCCTACCGCGACCTCAACGAGGAAGCGGAAGAGGAAGTGGAAGCCAGCAAGTACAACCTCAACTTCATCAAGCTGGACGGCAGCATCGGCTGCATGGTGAACGGCGCCGGTCTCGCCATGGCCACCATGGACATCATCAAGTACTGCGGCAGCTCCCCGGCCAACTTCCTGGATGTGGGCGGCAGCGCCACCGAGGACGCGGTGAAGAACGCCTTCCGCATCATCCTGCAGGACAAGGCGGTGAAGGCCGTGCTGGTGAACATCTTCGGCGGCATCATGCGCTGCGACATCGTGGCTTCCGGCATCGTGAACGCGGCCAAGGAAATCGGCATCAAGGTGCCGGTGGTGGTGCGCCTCGAAGGCACCAATGTCGAGGAAGGTAAGAAGATCCTTGCCGACAGCGGCCTGAACCTCATCGTCGCCGCCGACCTGAAGGATGCCGCCGAGAAGGTGGTCGCTTCGGTTAAGTAGTTCATCCACGGAACCCTGAATCGCATTTTCGAGAGGTATGACATGGCCGTTCTCGTGGGCAACCACACCAAACTCATCGTCCAGGGCATCACGGGCCGCGAAGGTCTCTTCCACGCCAAGGGCTGCCGGGACTACGGCACCAAGGTCGTGGGCGGCGTGACCCCCGGCAAAGGCGGTACCGAGATCGAAGGTTTCCCCGTCTTCAACACCGTCCAGGAAGCCGTGGCCAAGACAGGTGCCAACGCCACCATGATCTTCGTGCCCCCCGTGGCCGCCGCGGACGCCATTCTCGAGGCGCTGGACGCGGGCATCGAGCTGATCGTCTGCATCACCGAAGGCATTCCCGTCCTGGACATGGTCAAGGTCAAGCGGGTGCTGCCCAACTACCCCAAGAGCCGCCTCATCGGCCCCAACTGCCCGGGCATCATCAGCCCCGGCATGGCCAAGATCGGCATCATGCCCGGCCGCATCCACAAGCAGGGGAATGTGGGCGTGGTCAGCCGCTCCGGCACCCTCACCTATGAGGCCGTGGGCCAGCTCACGGCGCTCGGTATCGGCCAGAGCACCTGCATCGGCATCGGCGGTGACCCCGTGAGCGGCACCAGCCACATCGACGCGCTCGAGCTGTTCAACAACGACCCCGACACCCACGCCGTCATCATGATCGGCGAGATCGGCGGCAGCGCCGAGGAAGATGCCGCCGCCTGGGTGAAGGCCAACATGAAGAAGCCCGTGGTGGCCTTCATCGCCGGCCAGACGGCCCCTCCGGGGCGCCGTATGGGCCACGCGGGCGCCATCATCTCCGGGGGCAAGGGCACCGCCGCCGAGAAGATGAAGGCCCTCACTGCCGCGGGCATCACCGTGGTGCAGAGCCCGGCCGACATGGGCCGCGCCCTGGCTGAGCGCCTGAAGTAGTCCGTCCATTCCAGACCCAAAGGGCACCGGCCTCCTTCCGGTGCCCTTTTTGCTGTCACGGCTCCGGCCCCGTGCTGTACTGAGGCATGCTCATCTCTCGCGAAATGGTCCTGGATCAGGACATCGGCCTCAATGCCACCCTCTTCGGCGGCGACATGATGTCCCGCATGGACAAGGTGGCCGGGATCACTGCCTCGCTCATGTCCCGGAACCGGCGGTTCCTCACGGTCAAGGTCTCGGAACTGGTTTTCCACAGCCCGGTGCGGGCCGGTGAGATCATCGAGTTCTACATAGGGATCACCCGGCAGGGACGCACTAGCCTCACCCTCCAGCTTGAAGTCCAGGTTTATGAGCCGGTCTCGGATCAGCGCCGGGATGTCACCAGCGGCGAATTCGTGATGGTGGCCGTGAACGAGGCGCTGCAACCAGAACCGATCCTGTGGAAGCCGGAGATGGTCCAGGTGGCGGAAGCTGCCCACCGGGCCCGGAACGGCCGGGCAAAGCGCGCCTGACGCGCGTATTCTGGTGCCATGTCAGAGCTCATCAAGGCCCACCTGGATCACCGTCGTGTCTGGCGGGATTTTGACTACTGCTACCCGGTGATCTCGCGGCGCAGCCGGGGCGTGAGCCTGGGTGTGAACCTCAACCCCGACAAGGTCTGCAACTTCGATTGCGTCTACTGCGAGGTGGACCGCCTCACCCAACCCAAGCGCCGCGACCTGGACCTGGATCTGCTTCGGCAGGAGCTGGGCCTGCTGTTGGACTTGGCCACCAGCGGCGAGATCTACGACATCCCTCCCTTCGATTCCGCGCGGCCGGAGCAGCGGCGCCTCAATGACATCGCGTTCAGCGGCGATGGGGAGCCCACCACGGCTCCGGCCTTCGCCGAGGCCGTGACCTGCGTGGCCGATCTGAAGCGGGCCCGGGGGCTGGACCTGGTGAAGCTCATCCTCATCACGGATTCCAGCCGCCTCCAGGCCCCGGATGTGGTGCGCGGCCTGGAAGTGCTGATGGCGAACCACGGGGAGGTCTGGGCCAAGCTCGACGCGGGCACTGAGGCCTACTACCGGGAGATCTGCCGCAGTCAGGTGCCCTTCGCGCGTATCCTCGACAACCTGCTGACCACGGCCCGTCGCTGGCCCATCCTGATCCAGACGCTCTTCCTGAGCTGGAAAGGGCAGGGCCCTTCCGCCGATGAAGTCGAGGCCTACTGCGGGCGCCTGGAGACGATTCTCGCGCAGGGGGGAAAGCTCCAGGCCATCCAGCTCTACACCGTGGCCCGGCCCACGCCCGAACCCGAGGCCCGGCCGCTGCCGCGGCTCGAAATGGACGCCCTGGCCGCCAGCCTGCGGTCCCGGCTGCCGGGCCTCCCGGTGGAGGTCTACTACGGGCCGGAGGAATGGGCCTGATGTCCAGCCCGCGCCGGGCCGGAGCCACCCTGGCGGCGGCTGGACTGGTGCTCCTGGCATTGGCCTGCCGATCCCGGGAGAAGGCCGGGGCAGCCCTCCCTCCGCCCCCGCAGATCCGCCTCGTGGCGGTGGGGGACATCCTCATGCACCAGGATGTGAAGGCCGCCGCCGAGGCCCACCCGCAGGGGTACCCGGCCCTGTGGGAGGATCTGCTGCCGCTCTTCCAGGGGGCCGATGTCGCCTTCGGCAATCTGGAGACGCCCATCGCACCCAGCACGGGCCGGCCCGGCGTGCCGTTCCAGTTCAACGCCCCCGCGACCCTCCCGGCGGCCCTGCGGGCGAGCGGGTTCACCGTCCTGTCCACGGCCAACAACCATGCCTTCGACCAGGGGCCGAGGGGCGTGCGGGAAACGCTGGAACGCCTGCGGGCGGAAGCACTCGTGGCCGTGGGAAGCGGCGAGGACCGGCCCCGGGCCGAGGCGCTGCATGTGATCGAGCGGCAGGGGCTGAAGGTGGCCTTCCTGGGCTTCACGGATCTCTTCAATGTGGACCTGAACCGCCGGGCCACGGAGCCCTGGGTGCGCCCGCTGGACCTGGAGCCGGCCCTGGCGGCCGTGCGCGCGGCCCGGGAAAAGGCCGACCTGGTGGTGGTGAGCGTCCACTGGGGGAACGAGTACCAGCGGCAGCCCACGAAGCGGCAGCGGGAGCTCGCCCGGAAGCTGGTGGAGGCGGGCTGTGACCTCCTGCTGGGCCACCATCCCCATGTGCTGCAGCCCGCGGAACTGCTGGAAGTGGATGGACGGAAGGCCCTGGTGGTCTACTCCCTGGGCAACTTCATCAGCAACCAGGACCGCATGTACCGGGCGGACCTGTTTCCAGTGGCGGGGGGTGACAGCCGGGACGGGGCGGCCCTGCAGGCCGTCTTCGAGCGCCGGCGCCAGGCCGATGGTCGCGAGCGGGTGGTGCTGGCGGAAGCAGCCTTCGAACCCCTGTGGACCGAGAACAACTGGGGGTCATCTGCCGCGAAACGGGCGATCCGCGTCATCCGCGTCGCCGCCGCCGAAGCCCGGGCCAGGGCTGAGGTAGACCGGCTCTCCGACCCCCAGGAAGGGCCCAGGGCCTTGCCCGATGAACCCCTGCGCCGGAAGACCCTGCTCGAAAAGCAGGAGTACCTGCGGACGCTCATCCTTCGCCGACAACGCATCGCCGAGACGCTGGGCGAGGCTTTCGTCGTCCGTTAGGGGCGTCGGCTAGGCGAGCCCGAGTTCTTCGCGGTGCTCATGCAGCACGGCGATGATGCGGGCCAGGTGCTCCTCCTCGGTCCCGCCTTGGGCCTCGATGAGCATGCGGAGGCCCTCGGCCACCTCGAAGCGATCGACCCCTGCCGCGAAGGCCTTGTCCTTCAGTTTCTTCTTCACGCTCTTCGGCTCCAGACCCTCGGTGCGCGTGGGACGCACGAGCGCGCACGCCATAACGAAGCCCGTGATCTCATCGGAGGCCAGCAGGGCTTTGTCCAGCAGGTGGTCGTAAGGCACGCCCCAGCGGGTGTAGTGGGCGCTGACGGCATGGGCCAGATCCGCCTCGCCGCGCTCCCGCAACCAGGCCACGATGCGCGTCGGATGCTCTTCGGGCCAGGTGTCGTAGTCCGCATCGTGCAGCAGGCCTGCGAGGCCGAAGCGCTCCACATCTTCGCCCAGCCGGCCCGCGAGGTCGCGCATGACCAGTTCCACAGCCCGGGCGTGGACGCGCAGCTTGGCGGAGGGCGTCCATTCGCAGAGCAGCTGCCAGCCTTCGTCGCGGGTGAGCATCAGGGCATCCTCAGGGAATGGAGAGGGTGGGCTTCGGCGGCCCGGGTTCAGGATCTCCGGCGTAGCGCACGGCCTCCAGGAACAGGCCCGAGGCGGGGGCGGCCTTGGCGCCCCAGTAGAGGTTGGCGGCTTCCGTGGGGTTGCGGAGATCCTCCAGCACGCGGCGGGGTTCTTCTTCGCCCAGGGCGCAGGCCACGGAGGCGCCCACCATGCGGCGCACCTGGCGGCGGAAGAAGTGGGTGGCCCGCACCCGCAGCAGGGTGAGGGAGCCGCTTTCGACGATCTCGCAGCGGATGATCCGGCTGCGACCGTCCTCCTCGGGATCCAGATCCGCGAAGGCGCTCACATCCAGGTCGCCCTGAAAGGCGCTCCAGGCCTGGCTCAGCTTCTGGGGATCGAGGCTGCGCTTCACCCACCAGATCCACGGCTTGCCGAAGGCGCTGCGGCGGTGGCTGATCTGGTACAGGTAGCTGCGGTCCACGGCGTCGTGCCGCGCGTGGAAGCGCGGAGGGCAGGACCGCACATCCCGCACGGCGACATCCTGGGGCAGGGCCGCATCCAGGAGGCGCCGCAGCTCGCCGGGGCGCGGGGCGCCCTTGGCTTCCAGGTGGAGGTGGGCGACCTGGCCCAGGGCATGAACGCCCGCATCCGTCCGTCCCGCGCCGCCCAAGTAGAGGAGCCGCAGGCCGGCTTCGTGGATGGCGTGCTCCAGGCTCCCGGCCACGGTGCGCACACCCTCGCGGGACTGCTTCGGTCCCTGTTTCTGCCAGCCCTGGAAGCGGCTGCCGTCGTACTCCAGCAGGAGCCGGAAAGCGGCGAGGGGAGCGGGTTTCACGGCCATGGTCAGTGTCCGATGACGGCCTTCACCGCCTCGATGAGTGATGCGGGGTCATGGATCGGCTTGGCGATGTAGCCTTCCGCGCCGGTCAGCTCCAGGTATTTCTCCCGGTCCCCGAACATGGCGTGGGCCGTGGCGAGCAGGACGGGAATGTGGCGCGTGGCCTCGTCCTGCTTGAGAAGCTGCGTGATGAAGATGCCATCCACCTTGCGGCCCTCGTAGCTCGAGCGGGACAGGCTCACATCCATGATGACGGCCTTCAAATCCGTCTCGCGGGCCAGGCGCAGGATCTCATCCACTTCTTCCGAGACGACGACTTCGTAGCCACCCTTTTTTACAAGGACGGTCGAGATGAACTTGATGTTGATGGGGTCGTCCTCGACGAGGAGGATGCGCTCGGACATGTCGGCCTCGGTGCTTTCAGCCTATCGGCCTTCAGCGATAAGTGCCATTTCTTTGCTGGGTTTCCAGACGATCCAGCAGATCGTCGGGCACCTTGAGGCCGCCGCGCCCACGGCCGAGCCGGAGGCCCGGCTTGTTCCCGCCGTGGTAGTCGCTGCCGCCGGTGACGACCATGCCGAGGCGCGTGGCCAGCGCCACGAAGTATTTCTGTTCGGCGGCCCGGTACTCGCCGTAATAGCCCTCCAGTCCTTCCAGGCCTTCACGCTGGAGGTCCTGCATGGCCTCGTCCCAGCGGAAGCCCCCGTTGGCGAAGCGGCCGGGATGGGCCACCACGGGCACGCCCCCGGCCTCGCGGATCCAGCGGGCGGCCTCGGCCGGGCTCAGTTCCTCCCGCGGGACGAAGCCGGGGCAGTCATCGCCGATGAGTCGCTCGAAGGCCTCCGGCGCCCGGCGCACGAAGCCCCGCGCGGCGAGGGCCTTGGCGAAATGGACGCGGGAGAGCAGGGGGGTGTCGGCCTGGGCCTGGACTTCCTCGTAGGTGATGGGGCAGCCCAGCTCCGCCAGGCGCACGATCATGCGGCGGTTCCGGTCATCCCGGCGTCCGCGCAGGTCCTCGAGGCGGGCTTGGAAGCGGGCATCGGCAGGGTCCACGAGCAGGCCCAGCACATGGAGGGAGCGGCCCAGGAAGCGGCAGCTCAGTTCTGTGCCGACCAGCAGGCGGACCTTCACCTGGGGCTGCATGGCGAGGAGGGCAGGGATGCCGCCCAGAGTGTCGTGATCCGTCAGGCACAGGGCCGTCAGCCGGGCCTCGTCCGCGAGCAGGGCCAGCCGTTCGGGCGTGTCCGTGCCGTCGGAGTGGAGGGTGTGGCAGTGCAGATCGATCATCGTCTCGGATCAGGAAGGGGTGGCGCCAGGCTCTTGTTGGCCCGGTAAAGGGCGGCCAGCAGTACGGCGACGGCCTGGAAAAGCTCGGGGGGGATGAGGCGGTCCAGGTCCAGCGGTTCGAGGGCGGCCAGCAGGTCGGGATCTTTGGAGACCATGACGCCGTGCTGCTTCGCCAGTTCCAGGATGCGTTCCGCCAGGAGCCCCTGGCCTTTGGCCACCAGACGGGGCGCCGCGTCCTGGAAGGGCGCCTCCGGCCGGTACCGCAAGGCGGCGGCGCGGGGGCGGGAGGATCCGGGACGGGCGGCTGGGCGAGCCATGGTCCCTGATCGGAAGCCGGGCTACTGAACGAAGTTCGCGGCGCTCTGGGCGTCGTCGGCAGGTTCATCCATGGCCAGGCGCCGGAACAGCTTCACATCGGCCAGGGACAGGATGCTCATGTAGGAGAAGCCGCTGAAGAAGAGCCAGAGGAAGGGGACCGAGGCCCACTTGCGGATCCAGATGGCCACGAGGACGGCCGCGAAATAGTAGATCGCGAAGCCCAGCTCCAGGAAGGTCATGAGGCTCTTGGGCACCTTGTAGGCCCGCTTGGTGACCGTCTTGCCAGTGGCATCCACGCCGTACTTGGGGGTGCGCTTGAACTCCTTGTCGTCGGTGAAGAAGCCCTCCAGCACAGCCTTGGCCTGGTTCAGGGCGAGGCCGATGCCCAGGCCCATGAGGCCGGGGATGTACTTCAGGCGGGACTGCCAGCCGGTGTTGTCCGTCAGCTCTTTCTGGGAGAGCCCGAAGTAGAGCCCCACGCTCACCGCGTTCAGCAGGAAGAAGGGCCCATCCGTGAGCAGCAGGACATGCATGGGGGTGCCGGCCCGGAAGATCATGGCGGGCACCATGATGACGGAGAGCACGACCATCAGCATGTAGTTGCAGTTGGCCGTGAGG
The DNA here is from genome assembly GCA_019449415.1 of Geothrix sp. Lineage (GTDB taxonomy): Bacteria > Acidobacteriota > Holophagae > Holophagales > Holophagaceae > Geothrix > Geothrix oryzae. The sequence goes on along the minus strand of JAGRPP010000017.1, from coordinate 222,362 downwards.
TGGAACCAGCACTCCAGCTTGGTGTGCAGGCTCTCGTTCGATTTCCAGATGGTCTTCATGAGTTTGCGGATGACCTGGGCGTTGCCCTTGGCCCAGCGGTGCTGCTGGCTCTTGAAGGCGTTGACCTCCACGGGCAGCTCGGCGGGAACGACGAGATCCTTGAGATAGACGCCCTTCCAGCCCTTGAGCTGGGCCCGGTAGGACAGATCGGCATCCTCGGTGATGGTGTCGTGCTCCCAGCCGCCCGCATCGGCGATGGCGGAGACGCGCCACATGCCGGCGGTGCCGCTGAAGTTGAAGAAGGCGTGGGAGCGGTGGCGGGCCGTGTGCTCGAAGACGAAGTGGCCGTCGAGGAGGATCGCCTGCACCTGGGTGAGGAGGGAGAACTCGCGGTTCAGGTGAGCCCAGCAGCCCTGGACGAAGGCCACCTTCTCGTCGGCGAAGTGGGGCACGGCTTTGCGCAGAAAATCCTCGGTGGGGAGGAAGTCGGCGTCGAACATGGCCACCAGCTCGCCCTTGGCGACCTTGAGGCCCTCGGAGAGCGCGCCGGCCTTGAAGCCCGTGCGGTCTGTGCGATGGAGGTAGTGGATGTCGAAGCCGAGGGCCTTGTAGCGGTCCACCACGGCGCTGGCGACCTTGACGGTATCGTCCGTGGAGTCGTCCAGCACCTGGATCTCGAGCTTCTCCTTGGGCCAGTCCATCTTCACGACATGGTCCATGAGGCGCTCGATGACATTCATCTCGTTGAACACCGCCAACTGCACCGTGACCACCGGCAGGTAGTTCTCGTCGCCCTTGGGCTGGGGAACCTCATTCTTGTGGCGGTAGTAGAGCAGCAGCATCCAGAGGCGATGCGCCCCGTAGATGCTCAGGATGGTGAGCAGCGTGAAGTAGGTGCCGAGCACGATGGTCTTGACGACTTCCATCACGGAATAAACCTCCCACAGCCCAGGTCAGTGAGCCTGCTTATAGTCTGGCAGGGACGCTGGGAAAATCCACGAAAAACCTAACAATCTACCGCTTCATCTCCGATGGGTTCGGTAGGATGCTGACATGGCCGACCTCGACAACCTGAACCTCCCCCAATCCATCGGCCGCTACCAGGTCCAGCGCCTGCTGGGCTCCGGTGCCATGGGTAGCGTGGTGCTGGCGGAGGACCCCCGGATCAAGCGCAAGGTGGCGATCAAGCTGATGCGGATGGATGCGGCCCGGACCGAGGCGGATCGCCACGAATATCTCCTTCGTTTCCAGCGGGAAGCCGAGGTTTCGGGCCTGCTCAACCACCCGGGAATCGTGGCCATCTACGATGTCGGGGAGGAGGAGGGGCTGGGGCCCTTCCTGGCCATGGAGTTCGTGTCCGGAAAGCCCCTGGACAGCCTCATCAAGACCGGCCCGCCGCTCCCGACGAAAGAAAAGCTGCGGATCGCCGTGGGGTTGGCGGAGGCCCTCGACCACGCCCACGCCAAGGGGATCGTCCACCGGGATGTGAAGCCGGGCAACGCGATGGTGGGCGAGGACGGCCGCACCAAGCTGATGGATTTCGGCATCGCCAAGCGGGAGGACGCCAGCCTCACCCAGACGGGCACCTTCCTGGGCACTCCCAGCTACGCCAGTCCCGAACAGATCCGCGAAGGCACGGTGGACAGCCGGTCCGACATCTTCAGCTTCGGGGTGCTGGTCTTCGAGCTGATGAGCGGCCAGTCGCCGTTTCCCGGCAACTCCATCAACACCATCCTCTATCGCATCGTGAATGAACCGCCCGTCGAGGTGCAGCCTCCGGTCACCGGCATCCTGCCCGAAGGCTGGCGGCGGGTCTTCGACAAGGTGCTGGCCAAGCGGCCGGAGGACCGGCACGCCACCTGCACGGCCTTCGTGCGGGACCTGCTCGACGCGGTGGTGGACCTCGGCAAGGAGGACCGGCGCGAGATCCTCGGGCTCATGAAGCTGAGCGGCGATTCGCCGCTCCCGGAGATCACCTCCACCTCCTTCGACGAGACCATGGTGGTGCCGCGGGCCGAATCCAGCCGGGCCAGTCGGATCTGGCTGGGCCTGGCCGCCGCTGCGGTCTTGGCGGTGGGTGGCTGGTTCCTCTTCCGCGGTCCGAAAGGCACCCGGTTGCAGATCGACTCCCAGCCCGCGGGGGCCAAGGTCTTCGTGAACGGGCTGGCCGTGGGCGCCACGCCCATGAACCAGCCGCTGCAGGCAGGCGATCAGCTGCGTCTCGAGCTGAAGGGGTTCCAGCCCATCCTCTATGCGTTCAAGCCCGGCGAGGCGCCCCCAGCCTTCCCCCTGGAGGCCATCATCACGGAGGAGACGCTCGATTCCGTGCCCCAGGGGGCCACCGTCGTGCTGGATGAGAAGCCCCTGGAGGGCGTGACGCCCCTGAAGGTGCGCTGGAATCAGGGGCAGCCCCACCGTCTGACGCTCACCAAGGAGAAGCTGGGGTACGCCTCGGATTTCGGGCCCGGCGAGGTTCCGGGAGGGCGGGCCTTTGAACTGAAGGAGGCCACCACCGCTGATACGAGGCAGGAACCGCCCCTGGATCCCAACGCCCCGGGGACCCTCAAGCTGGCGGGTGGGTTCAGCGTGCGCGTGAAGGTGGATGGCAAGGACCTGGGCGACCTCAGCCCCGGCGCCAAGCTGGCGTTGCCACCGGGCCCCCACAAGCTCGAGCTCGTCAGCCCTAAACACTTCTACAAAGACAGCCGCGCGCTGAGCGTGTCTGCGGGCCAGGTCCTCCCCCTGACGCTCCCCGCCCTCGCCGCCCTCACCGTCGAGACCTTTCCCGGCACCGGCAAGGTCTTCGTGGATGGTCAGGACGCGGGCATCGAGAGCGACGGCAGCAGTGTCCAGGTGGCGCAAGGCCGCCACACCATCACCGTCCGGGGCGCCCGGGGAAGCAAGAGCGAGACGGTGGAGGTCCGTGGGGACAAGGGCTTGCGATTCCCGTTGTAACCGGGGAAAGAGGCTGCAAGGCCATCCCTGATTTCGGACCCTTCAGGCACTCCCCAACCAAAACGACCGCCTTGCGGCGGTCGTTTTGGTTGGGGAGGAAGGATTCGAACCCTCGGTACGCAGGATCAAAACCTGCTGCCTTACCACTTGGCTACTCCCCAGGCGCAAAGGCAAGCATAGCGCGGCTCTGCGTCCCGCCCAAGTCCGACTCTTGGATCAGGCCCAGGCCAGAGGCCCGTTCATGGATTGCTCTTGGGCGTGAACCCGAATTCCTCGACGCTCAGCAGGTCGGGGCGCACCACGGCGGCTTCGCCCCGCTCGATGCGGCTGAGGGCGCGGTTTCCGGTGGCGGTCTCATAGGCCAGGAGCACGCGCTCCTCGATCTGTTCGCGGAGGGTGTTGTTCAGGGGGTAGGCAATGTCCTTGAAGCTGCCATCGCGCTTGCGCCGGCTGGGCATAGCCACGAAGTAGCCGTCCTCGCCCTCCACCACCCGCAGGTCGCCGACCAGGAAGCAGTCATCGATCACCAGACCCGCAAAGGCCCGGAGCTTGTCATCGCCTTCCACCTTGGTGATGCGAACATCCGTAATGTTGAGCATGTCAGTCCTCAGTCTTGAATCTTCAGGCCTCAGTCGTCAGGAGCGAGGTGGACTCTCAGGTTATCCGATCTCGATCCAGCCCCACTGGCGGCCGGTGGTCTCACCGCGGCGGTACGAGTAGAGCAGGTCCGGGCGGCACACGGTGCAGAGCGGTACGCTGCCGTCCCGGGCCGGATCCAGGCCCAGATCCAAGGCCTGGGCCCGCAGGAAGCCATGCAGGTCGAGATGGGACTTCCCCGAGGAACCTTCGGAACGCAGCCCCTCGTGCCAGGCGGGGTCCCGGCGCGCGGCCTCGATGACCTCCACGCCCACCTCGAAGTGGCAGGCCAGAATGGCGGGGCCGAAGGCCCAGACCAGGTCCGCCGGACGCCCTCCCAGGGCAAGGTAGCGTGCCGTGCCGCGGCGCAGGATGCCCCGGCCGGGGCCCTCGAAGGGGGTGTCATCGCCGTGCCCGGTGGCGCCCCGCCAGCCTGCATGCAGGGCGGCGGCCCAGGGGCGGCCGCCGGGGAGCGGGCCAGCCAGCAGCACGGGCACACAATCGGCCACGCGCACACCGATGCGGACGCCGGGGGCGGTGGTCCAGAGACCATCGCCCTCCACCACGGCCCCCACGGTGGCCTCCGAAGCCTCCACCACCCCGCAGCGGTGCACCTGGTTCAGGCGCCGGACGGGCAGATCCTCAGGCGGATCCAGGCGGGTGGAGAAGCCCCAGGTCAGGGGGAAGGGGGGCCGGACCTCGGGAACGAGCAACAGGCCCTCAGCCCTTGGTGCCGAGGCGGGCTTCCATCCACTGCTTGATGCGGTTGGCGTCGCCCAGGCGGGTGTATTTACCCCAGGAATCCAGCAGGATGATGAGCACGGGCCGGTTGGCCAGCATGGCCTGCATGACGAGGCAGCGGCCGGCCTCTTCGATGTAGCCGGTCTTGGAGAGGCCGATGCTCCAGCGGGGGCTGCGCACCAGGGCGTTGGTGTTGGGGAACTGGATGCTCTTCCGGCCGGACAGGATGCTGGTCTCGGGCCGGGTGGTGAAATCGCGGATTTCGGGGTAGTTGTAGGCGCTTTCGAGGATGCGGGCCAGGTCCCGGGCGGTGGCGACATTGCCGCTCGAAAGGCCCGTGGGATCCTCGAAGCGGGCCCCGGTCAGGCCGAGTTCCTTCGCCTTGGCGTTCATGGCCTGAACGAAGGCCGAAAGACCACCCGGGAAGGTGCGGCCCAGGGCGTGGGCCGCACGGTTCTCGGAAGCCAGCAGGGCCAGCAGCAGGGCCTGCTCCCGGGGCAGCCGGGTGCCCACGGGCAGGCGGGACTTGCTGTGGCGCAGCATGTCCTTGTCATCATTGGTGATGGTGAGGATTTCCTGAGGGTCGAGGTGGGCGTCCAGCAGCACCATGGCGGTCATAAGCTTGGTGATCGACGCGATGGGCACCACGGCGCCGGCCTGCTTCTCCAGCAGGGTCTGGCCCGTGCTCTGATCCAGCACCAGGGCAGATGCGGACTTCAGGGTCAGCTTGGTTGCGGAATGGGCCGAGCCAGCACTCAGGACCGCACATCCTGCGGCCAAGACGACTCCTGCCAACCGAAAACCCCTGCTGAATCCCATGCACGCTCCTGAAGATTCCGACTGTTGTCACTTATTCCTAGTCTATCGGATCGGGAGGTCCCTTGCTCAAGGGCAATTCTTGCTCAAGGCCACAAGAGGACCAGAAGGCTCAGGTCCGTGACGGCCCAGGCACCCAGGCCCCAGTACATGCCAGCTTCGTGCCGATGATCCGACCAGGTGCGCCACCGGGCCAGCCAGGGCAGCAGGACGGCCAGCCAGGCGCCCAGGGAGATGGCCAGGAACCCGGGATTCCGCCCCTTGGCCAGAACGGCGGCGGCGAAGAGACCATGGGCAATCAGGGCCGCCCCGAGGGCCAATCCCAGGCTCCGGCCCACACCCACGCGGATGACCAGGGTGCGGTCACCCCGCCGGGCGTCCTCGGCCACCTGGTAGATCTGGGTCATGGGGTAGAGCGTGGCGAAGAGAAAGGCAAAGCCGAGGGCGGCCCTGAGGATGGCCGGGCTGAACGGCCGGCCGGTGAGGGCCCAGCCCGCCAGGGGCGTGAACAGGCCGAACCCCAGGCAGTTGATGAGCAGATCCCACCCCGCCCGGGCCTTGAGGCGTGCCGGGGGCACGGAATAGAGGATGCTCATGGCCACGCAGGCGAGGTTGAGGAGCGCGAAGGGGCGGGGAAGAAGGAAGCCCAGCAGGGTGGAGGCGGCCAGCAGCAGGGCAGAGAAGGTCAGCAGGTGGTCCGGGGGCTTGGGGGGCGCCTTGAGATACCCGATGTCGCCCTCGTCCTGGTCGAAGGCGCTGTTGATGGCCAGGGTGCCCCCGTTCATCAGGGCCACGAACACCAGCCAGCCCAGGAGGGCGGGGCCCACCACCAGGGGCCAGCCCGAGGCTAGCAGTGTGCCCAGCAGGAAGTGGGCCGTCATGATCGGCCATTCCAGCGGTCGCAGGTGGAGCAGGTACGCCGTGGCCTCCGGGCCGAGAAGGCGTTGGGCGAAGGTGCGCAGGGGGAAGCGGGGAGGCGCTCCGGTCACGCGATGCCCTCGCGCCTGAGGGGCTGGATGTCGCCGGGGCGCCTGGGTTCCACCAGGGCCTCCATGGCGGCGAGCACATGGGGCACGCTGAAATCCGTGTCCACGCACATGCCGTGGGGCAGGGACAGGGGGATTACATAGCAGGGGATCTCCGGCATTTTCGTGAGCCCTTTGAGCAGGCGGTCCGTGCAACTCACCGCCACCACGAGATCCGGCCTGAATTCCCGCGCCTCGCGGTAGGCCTTGTGGCTGCGGTTGGTGATGCGCCCTTCCCACCGGTTCAGCAGGGCGGCATTCATGTAATCGCCCACGGGGCAGAGGCCGCAGTCGTAGCAAGCCTGAAGGTCGTCGAGGATGCCGGCCTTGCAGCGGGCCATCTGGATGCAGTGCGGCAGGAGGATGAGGGCCCGCCTGGCCCGGCGGCCGCCCAGAGCCTCCCGGACGCGCTGGTTGTTGTGGCCGCAGAAGGAGAGGATCCAGGCATCTTCCTGGCCCAGCCGCCGAGCCAGGGGGCGGAGGGCGTTGGTCCAGAGGCAGTCCTGGCGCATGACCGTGGCCTGGTTGCGGAGGAAGGCCTCTCCCCGGAGGAAGCTGGGCCAGGCGGCGGCCAGGGCGCCGGTGCCCGCCAGCAGCCACCAGCCGCGACCGGCCGAATGCAGGGCGGCAAAGGCGAAGGCGAAGACCGCCAGCGCCAGCGGCACGCCCCGGCGGACCCAGAGGAACAGCGCGCCCCGCTCCACCGGCAGGGGGCCGGGCTGGGGCAGGGCGCGGGGTTCCTTCACTTGGCGGCTCCAGCCAGGCCGATGATCTTCTTCTTCGCCTGCCGTGCAGGCTCAGACCGCATGGGTCGGCGTGCCGGCAACATCTGACCGCGCGGCGTCACTTGGAGGCTCCAGCCAAGCCGATGATCTTCTTCAAATCATCGTCCTTCCAGCGCAGGCCGCCACCGAAGAAGACGGTGCGGAGGTCCTTGTTGCCGATGTCCTGGACGCCGGCCTGGATGTAGGCGCCCTTCCAGAACTGATAGCTGCTGGTGAAGCGGTAGCGGGGATTCGGCTTGTCGTCCCGCTTGGTGAAGTCGTAAGCCAGGATGCCGAAGCGCAGGCGGTCATCATCCAAGGTGCGGAACTCCAGCCCGCCGCCGCCCTTGCCCTCGACGATGCCCGCCGAGAAGATGGCGGCGCCGATGCGCTTGGCGAACTGGGCCGATACGGTGAAGCTCTGGTCCGTGGTGACGAACTTGTTCTTTTCGAGCACGCTGACGGATTGGCCCGTGATGGGATCAATCTGGGTGACGGTCCGGGTGCTCTCGCTGAGCTTGCCATCCGGCGTGGAGGCGAAGCCCAGGGCATACCAGTAATCGGGCCGCGGCGCGATTTCCAGGCCCAGGCCCACGCGGCTGTCCTTGCGCTTGTCCCACTGCGCCGCGTTCATGTCGAGGCGGAAGTCCATCTTGTTGAAGCCGCCCAGCATGCCGTTCACATTGTCCACGGCCTCGTTGATCTTTTTGATGGTGGTTTCGTCGTTGAGCAGTTTGCCGATGGTGCCTTCGCCCTTGTTGATCCGGTCGGTGAGCACCTTCATGTTCTCCGCGGTCCCCTGGAAGCTCTGGGCCAGCTTGCGAACATCGCTCATGACGCCCTTCAGCTCGGGGCGATTCTCCTCCAGGATGGCGTTGAGGTTCTTGCCTACGGTCTCGAACTGCTGGGCCAGCTTGGGCAGCTTGTCGCGCAGGTCGGAGCTGATGGCCTCGACATTGGCCATGGTGTTGTTGATGGCCCCGTGGTTCTCCTGGGCCATGGAGCGGAACTCGGCGGTCAGCACGCGGATGTTGTCCACGATCTCGTCGAGTTTCTGCCGGCCCTGCTCGCCACCGATGGATTCGTTCAGGGACTGGGTGACGCCCTTCACATTCTTCCCGATCTCGGAGAGGGTCTCCATGAGGTTGTCCAGGCTCACGCCGGCCTTGCTGGGCAGGGGCATGCCTTCGGGGAAGGGGCCCATCGCGCTGTGGCCGGGATCGAGGTCGATGAACTTCTCGCCCAGGATGCCGATGGAGCCCAGGGACACGCTGGCATCGCGGTAGACCTGCACTTCGTTGCCCAGGCCAATGGCCACGCGGGCCTTGCCGTTCTCGAGGGCGATGGTGCGGACATCGCCCACCTTCACGCCGGCGATGCGCACGGCGCTCTGGAGGCTCAGCCCGGCCACGGAGTCGAAGATGGTGAACCGCTCGGATTGGTTGCGCTTGCCGCCGACCTCCAGCTTCTCGGTCCGGAGAATGAGCACGGCCAGGAGGAAGATGGCGCCCGTGAAGAAGAGGCCGACTTTGGTTTCGAGCTTCATGGGTGGGCCTCCTGGGTTTTGCGCTTGGGCGGGGGCGGGTCCTGAAGGAAGGGGCCATCCGCATCCCCCCGCAGGAACTGCTGAATGACGGGATGGGGATTGACCTTGAAGGCCGCCGGCGATTCGCAGGCAATGCACTCGCCGCGGAAGAGCAGGGCGATGCGGTCGGCGATCTCGAAGGCGGACTTGAGGTCGTGGGTGATGGTGATGGTGGTGACGCCCAGCTCGTGCTTGAGGTCCAGGATCACGCGGCCGATGACATCGGTCATCACCGGGTCCAGCCCGGTGGTGGGCTCGTCGAAGAGGAGGATCTTGGGCTTGAGGGCGATGGCGCGCGCGAAACCCACGCGGCGCTTCATGCCGCCGGAGAGTTCCGCGGGCTTCAGCTTGTCGGTGCCCTTCATCCCCACCATGGAAAGGCATTCCTCCACCCGGGCCTGAACTTCGGCCTCGGTGATCTCGAGGTGCCGCCGGAGGCCGAAGGCCACATTCTCGAACACCGTCATGGAATCGAAGAGGGCCGCCATCTGGAAGCACATGCCGATGCTCTGGCGGACCTGGAACAGTTCCTCCCGGTCCAGCTGGGCGATGATCTTGCCCTCGATGGCCACATGCCCCGAGTCGGGGGTCAGCAGGCCCATGATGTTGCGGAGCAGCACGGTCTTGCCGGTGCCGGATCCGCCCAGGACGACAAGGCTTTCGCCCTCCTGGACCTGCAGGTTCACATTGGACAGCACCACCTTCGGACCGAAGGCCTTGGAGAGATTGACGACATCGATCAGCGCCATGCCGTCACACCAACAACAGCTTGGTCAGGAAGAAGTCGGAGACGAGGATCCAGAGGCTGCTGGTCACCACGCTGCTGGTGGGGGCGTTGCCCACGCCTTCGGCGCCGCCGTGGGTGCGGTACCCCTTCCAGCAGCCCACCAGGGCGATGATCATTCCGAACACCAGGGCCTTGATGAGGGCGATGCGGAGATCGCGGAAGGCCAGCAACTTGTAGAACTCGCTGCTGTAGACATAGGCGCTCTGGCCCTCCACGCCGACGAGGATCATGTAGCCGCCCCAGAAGCTCACATAGATGGAGACCACCGTGAGGAGGGGGACCATGATGACGGCGGCCAAGAACCGCGGCACGAAGAGGTAGTGGATGGGGTCGGTCGCCAGGCACTCCAGCGCATCGATCTGTTCGGTCACCTGCATCGTGCCCAATTCCGCGGCCATGGCCGAGCCGATGCGCCCGGAGAGCATCAGGCCCGTGATCACCGGCCCCAGCTCGCGGACGATGGCCAAGCCCTCCACCTGGGAGGCCAGGCCCTCCGCCTGGAACTGACGGAAGCCGAAGGCCAGCTGCACGGCGAACACCATGCTCACGGCGATGCTCGTGAGCACCACCACGGGAATGGAGTTCACGCCCAGCGAATGGAGTTGGCCCATCAGGCTCTTGCCGTCGAAGGGACGCTTGAAGATGGCGGCGAAGGTCCGCCCTGCGAGTACGGCGAAGTCCCCGGTCGTCTCAAGGGCCCCCAGCACGCGGGCGCCGGTCTTGTCGAAGAGAGTCAGGACCATGGGGCTCCGGGACGCAAAAACCTAGCTTAACCCAGACGGCTTCTTCTGTCGGTCGCGCAGCTTGGAGGCGCCTCCCTCGCGGCTGGTCTGCGGGGCCCGGCTGAGGGCCAGGGCGTCGGCGGGGACATCCTTGGTGATGGTGCTGCCCGCGCCAATGAGGGCCCCATCGCCAATGGTCACGGGAGCGACCAGCTGGGTGTCCGATCCGACGAAGACCCGGCGGCCGATCGTGGTCTTGTGCTTGTTCACGCCATCGTAGTTGCAGGTGATGACGCCGGCGCCGATGTTGGTGCCTTCGCCGATCTCGGTGTCGCCGAGGTAGGCGAGGTGGTTGGCCTTGGCGCCTCGGTGGAGCTTCGCCTTCTTGGTTTCCACGAAGTTGCCGATGTGGACGCCTTCGGCGAGGTCGGTGCCCTCCCGCAGCCGGGCGAAGGGCCCCAGCTTGGCGCCCGCCCCCACCAGGGCCTGCTCGATGACGCAGTAGGGCCGGATATCCACGCCTTCGCCCACGACGGAATCCGTGATCACCGTGCCCTGGCCGATGCGGCAGCCCTCGCCGACGAGGACCGAGCCTTCCATCCGCACGCCGGGTTCCAGCAGCACATCGCGGTGAAGGACCACCCGCGGACCCACCAGCGTGCTTTCGGGATGGAGGAAGGTCACGCCCTCGGCCATCCAGTGCCTCTGGATCCGCCGCTGGGCCGCAGCCTGCAGGGCCGCCTGATCGTGCCTGGAGTTCATGCCGGCCAGTTCCTCGGGATCGCAGACCTCCACGGCCACGGGAATGTCCCGGGCCACGGCCGCCACGGCATCCGTGAGGTAGTACTCCTGCTGGGCGTTGTCGTTCTTGAGGCCCTGGAGGGCCTTCTTCAGAGCGGGCCAGGGCAGGGCATAGGCGCCGCCATTCACCCTCTGGACGGCCAGCTGGTCGGGGGTGGCGTCCTTGGCCTCCACCAGATTGGCGAGGTGGCCGTCCCCGTGCTGGATCACCCGGCCGTAGGAGCCGGGCGTGGGGAGGTCCATGGCCAGCAGCAGGGCCTCGGCGGAGCAGAGCCGGAACACGGTGGCGGCCGAAGTCAGAGGCACATCCCCGCAGAGGATGGCCACCTGGCTGGCGCCGAGGCGGTCCAGTTCGGGGATGCAGACCTGGAGGGCATGGCCGGTGCCCAGGGGCTCCCCCTGGTCCACGGTGCTCACGGGACAGGGCAGCAACCCGGCCTTCTGCCAGGCCTCCAGGGCGGCCAGAACCTGCTCCTTGCCGTGGTGAACCACCACCACCGCACCGCCCAGGCCCGGAGGGAGGGCCCGCAGGGCCCAGAGCAGGCTGGGGTCACCGAGGATGGGATGCAGCACCTTGGGAAGCCGCGATTTCATGCGGGTTCCGAGGCCCGCTGCCAGGATCACCGCCACCGTGGACATGCCACCTCCCGCTACCAGCCTACAACAGCTGCGCGGTCACCCTGACGGGCCTGGCCGGGGACTCAGACTAGGACTGCGGGCCAGATGCCGCGCAACGCGTTCAGGCACCAGAGCCGTCCCTCGGTCCCAAGGGGGATGTCCTGGGTTTCCAGGGCCAAGCCCCGGGCCTCCGCCCAGGCCGGCAGGTCCAGCCGCTCGGCCACGCTGGCCACCCGGCCCGGGGCAGGCGGGAGCATCAGGGCCCCCCCGCGCTCCAGGGCCACGGTCGCGATGGCCGTCTCTGCCAGAGTCCCATCGGGCCACAGCAGGAGGGCATCCTCTGCGCCGCGACGGCGGGCTTCGGCCATGGCCGGGGTGCGCCAGGGGCCCGAAAGCCCTTTATGGGGGGCCAGGGGGTTGGACCGCAGATCCCCCATGGGGTGGGGCAGGGGCGCCAGACGATAGGAATCCGGCGTCGAGGGCAGGACCTCCAGCCGCGCCGCAAGGAACCGGAGCTCCAGGTGAAGCGCCAGACGCAAGGCGCCTTCGGATACCGGCTCCAGCCAGCTGCCGAGTTCCATCACGGCGCCGGTCAGCCAGGGCACCTCCTGGCCCAGCGCCTCCGCTCCGGCCTGGAGCCGCGCCAGGTGGGCCTCCAGGTGGCGCGGAACGCCCCGGTGGATGGGCAGGGCCGTGCGGGGTCCCTCTCCCGCAGGTGGGGGGTGGCCAGGGGGCCAGGCGGAACCGCCGGGACCGAACACCGCGTCGGCAGGCCGGTCTCCGTCAGGTCTCACGGCGTGGCCACGCGGGCGGTCCAGGGCTGGTGGCGGGCCCGGCCCGCCAGGCGCACTGCCAGGGCCGTGGCTTCGAGGAAGTTCCGTGGATCGGCGATCCACCGGCCGGCCTTGTCGAAGGCCGTACCGTGGTCCGGGCTGGTGCGGATGAAGGGCAGGCCCAGGGTGAGGTTCACGGCCCGGGTTGGTTCCAGCAGCTTGATGGGGATGAGCCCCTGGTCGTGGTACAGGGCCACGACCAGATCGAATTCCCCCGAGACGGCGCGGTGGAACAGGCTGTCGGAAGGGTGCGGTCCTGAGAAGTGGGGGGAAGGCCCGCCGGCATCCACCGGGGCCCTTCCGGTCTCTCCTGGATGGAGCGTCCAACCCTGGGGCGCGGGGCCGGGCGGAAAGGGCGAGGGCAGGGTTGCGAACGGCCCCGCGGGCCCTGCCTCCCGGAAGGAGGCCTCGGCCCGGGCCAGGGCCTCCGACAACAGCGCCTCTTCCTGGCCGAAGGCCCCCGCCTCTCCGGCGTGGGGGTTGAGGGCGCAGAGCGCCACGCGCAGGCCCGGATTGCCCGTGAGCTGGATGAAGCGATCCGCGGAGAAGGCCAGCGTCTCGGCCACGGCCTGGACCTCAAGCCCGTCCACCACGGAGCGCAGGCTCTGGTGGACCGTGTGCAGCACCACGGACAGCCGGGGACTCACGAAGGCCATGCGGGTGAGGGGTGCGCCGGCGAGGGCCTGGAGGAACTCGGTGTGGCCCGGGATGTCGTACCCGGCGAGATGGGCGGCGGATTTGGCCATCGGCAGCGTGACGAGGGCATCCACCGCCCCCGAGGATGCGAGGCCCGCGGCGAGGCGGATGGCCTCCACCGTGGCTCGGCCGGAAGCTGCGGAGCCCTGGCCCAGGTGGAGATCCCCCACTCCGATGTCGGGCGTGGGATCCAGCCAGGTGGCCGCGGCTGGGTCCTGGAGCCCCTCGATCCGAAGCTCCAGCGCGGAGCCCTGGAAGGCGGGTGGGGGAGGCGCGGAGGAAGGGGCCCAGCGCCAGGTGACTGCGTTTCCGGCGAGGCCCTCGAGAAGGTCCACCCCCGCCCGGGAGCCCACGACCACGACATCGGACCAGACCCGGATGGCAGGCAGGGACCGGAGCAGCAGCTCGGGCCCGATGCCGCAGGGATCTCCCAGCGTGATGGCGATGCGCGGTCGGCGGCTCATGGTGATCCCAATCGTGATCCTGATTGTGATCTCGGGGGCGGTGATTTCGGGGGTGGGAAGCCCGGCCTCAATCGTAGGCGGGGACTTCCACCTCGGTGCTGAGCGGCTCTTCCTTCTTGAGGGCGCGGCTCCGCCGGATGCGGGGTTCCTCTTCCTGCTTGTAGATGTACTTGATGTTGTGTTTCGGGACTAGGACATTGGGTTCCTTCACCCGATTGATCTTCAGGCAGTGCTTGTCGTACCACTCGATGACCCCGCGCACTTTCTCATCGTCCTGGAGCACGATCACCATCGGCGTCTTGGACTGCATCTGCTTGAGGTAGTAGAAGCTTTCGGCGTTGGTCTGCTCGGGAGGGGCGATCTTGCGCCGGGGGCTGCCGAGGCCCTGCGGCGCCGTGGCCGCGGCCGGGTTGGTGGCCGGGTTGGGCTCGCCGCTGGCCGTCAGGGCGGGCGGAACCGGTGTCATGGCTTCCCCACCGCCGGCCTTGGCGGAAATGCCCAGCTTGTCCTTGAGTTCGCTGAGGTTCGGTCGGATGAGCTTGCGATTCATGGCAGATCCTGGCCTGTCGGGCTGTGCGTGGAATGTCAAAGGCATCGGCGGGTGTCCGGTCCCTCTCAAGCCTGGGCAGAACGCGACAAGGGGGAGGCGCGGCCTGAGGACACTGGAAGGGAATAAGCCACTTTGGCAGGTGCCAAGTGGACCCCGCAAGGGTGTGTGCAGATTTGATGCTTGAAAGCTGCCGGAAGTTTACGCCTGATCTCCATGAGCCGCCAATGCATCTTCCGGTCCCGCCTCCGGTAGGAAAATCTGGACGCGGGTGCCCTCCCCGAGGCGGCTTTGCACCTCGATCCGCCACCCCATCGCCTCGGTGAATTTGTAGACCAGGCTCATGCCGAGGCCCGAACCCTCCTCGAAACTCCCCGCGAAGGGCACGAACAGCCGGTCCAGCTGGTCGGGCCCCATGCCGCAGCCGTTGTCTTCCACGGTCAGCTGGATCTGCCCCGCCGAGTGCCTGGCCGAGAGGCTGACTCTGGGAGCGGGAGTCCCCTTCACGGCCTTGCGGGCGTTGCTCAGGAGGTTCATCAGCATGCGGTGGAGGCCCACGGCATCCGAGCGGAGGAATACTTTGGGGGGCGCCTGCACGGTCAGCGGCAAACCGCCGGTCCGGAGATCCATCTCCCAGCTGGCTCGGGCTTCCTCCAGAACCCTGGGCAGGTAGAGCGTGGCGCTGGGCAGGGCCTCCGGCCGGGCGAAGTCGAGGAAGTCGGAGACGATGGCGCCCACGCGATGGGTCTCCCGCTCCAGGATGCCGAGGACCCGGCCCTGCACATCCACGGGCGCCTGGTGCTGGTGGAGCAGCTGCACGCAGCCGCTGATGGAAGCGAGGGGGTTCCGCAGCTCGTGGGCCAGGCCGGCCGCCAGCTGCCCGATGGCCGCGAGGCGCTCGCTGATCCGGGTCCGCTCCTCGAGGGCCTTGAGTTCCGTGAGGTCCTGGAAGAGCAGCAGCTGACCCGTCTCCTGGCCCCGGCCGTCGCGCAGCGAGGCGAGGTGCCCGCCCAGGATGCGGCGGCGCGCGTCCTCGGTCTGAACGGTCAGTTCAAAGCGATGTTCGCGCCCCCGCTGGGTGGGGAGGGGATCTCCCAGGGGGAGCAGGCCCTGCAGCGGTACGCCCAAAGGGACGCTCCGCCCGAGGATGGCTTCGGCGGCCGGGTTCGCGGAAGTCACCCGACCCGCCGAATCCAGCGTGATGAGACCGGACGACATGGACTCCACCACCCGCCGATGGAGGGCGGACAGCTCGTCCACGGCCGCCTCGCTGACGCTGAGATCCGTGCTCAGGCGCTCGAGGTTCCGCCGGATGAGCACCACCACCAGGGTGGTGGCGAAGACCTGCAGGGAGGCGATGCCGAGCAGATACGGAAGCCGGGTCCCGTCGGGATCGAGGGTCTCCCCGGAGAGGCCGAAGGGGGGCAGCAGGCCGCTGCTGAACCCCAGCACCAGCAGGATGTGGGATGCGGAGCAGGCGATGCCCACCCACACGATCTCCACGGTCCCCAGGTAGAAGGCGGAGGCCAGCACCGGGAAGATGTACAGCGTCGAGAACCGCTCCTGCATCACGCCCTGGAAGGCGATGACCAGCGCCACCAGGACCAGGTCCAGGGCCAGGTTCCATCGGATCCATGGAAGCCGCGGGGTGGGGAAGAGGAAGAGATCCTGGGCCTTCAGGCCGAGGCCGACCTCCCAGGTGGCCTCGATGAACAGAAGCCCCAAGGCCAAGAGATACGCGCTTTCGCCCGGGCCCGCGACCCGCCCCTCGGCCGGCAGGGCAAGGTGGAGCACCAGCAAGCCGAAGCTGGTGAAGAGCCTGAAGGCGAGGGGGAGGAAGGGCGGGTTGGCATCCCGCACGCCCAGGCGGCCCAATGTGCGCTGGAGCATAGGTTCCAGCATGCCCGAATCTGGCATGCTAAGGCCATGCTGGAACCCGCACCCCCCTCCACGCCCTCTCTGCGTGCCGCCGGCATGAGGCAGACCCCCCAGCGGGAGGGGATCCTGCGCGTGCTGAAGGACTCCGATCGCCCCCTCACCGTCGAGGAGATCTGGGAGCGCATGCCCGAGCGCCGCTCGGGGCTTCCCACCGTCTACCGCAACCTCGAACGGTTCGTCCACGAGGGTTGGGCCGAGAGCATCATGGGGCCCGATCAGGTCATGCGGTTCGTGCGCTGCGATTCACGGCACCACCACCACCACCTGCAGTGCGAGCGCTGCGGCCGCACCACGGAAGTGGATGCCTGCGGCCTCGACGCGTCGTTGACCGAACTGGAAAAGCTCTCGGGGTTCCGGATCACCCGCCACCAGCTCATGCTGTTCGGGCTCTGCGGCGCCTGTCGTGCTGAAAAAGACCGTTGACCGGATCGCGCGCCATTGCTAGTCTTGATGTCTCACGCGGGTGTAACTCAGTGGTAGAGTGCAACCTTGCCAAGGTTGAAGTCGTGGGTTCAAATCCCATCACCCGCTCCACTGCCCGGGCCGCGTAAGCGGCCCGGATTGTTTGAAAGCTCCACAGCACCAACGCCCACAGCATCAACGCAAGGCGCCGTAGCCAAGTGGTAAGGCCCGGGACTGCAAATCCTGTATCCATCGGTTCGATTCCGATCGGCGCCTCCAGATCAGCCCCCGCAAGGGGGCTTTTTCGCGCCGGTCGGAATCGAAGTCGCGGATGGCGCGCAGGTAGGCCCCGCCCGGGGCGCCACTCGATGTGGCGTTCCGGGCGAGAAGGGCCGTGCGCAGCCAGCCGTGCGGCGGGAACCGGATTCCGATCGGCGCCTCCAGACCAGCCCCCGCAAGGGGGCTTTTTTGCGCTGCCAGGTTTGAATCCGCCATCGAAGTCGCAGATGGCGCGCAGGCAGGGCTGTTACGGTAGGTCCGGAGATCCTCCATGCCAAGCATTCCGGCCATCTTCATCTGCCTTCTCGCCTGCCTTCCCGCCCTGGGCCAGGCTTCCCTCTCCCTGCAGCCAGCGCCGGCCCGGCGCCCGGCCCTGGAAGAGGTCCGCAAGGCCATGGGCATCCCCTCCCAGGGGGACCTTCGTGGTCAGCAGGACACCGTGGGGTTTGCGTCCAGGCCCGATCAAATGGCCCAGGTGTGGGAGGCCTCCGCGCTTCCTCCCGCCCCGGAATTCGCCGGTCCGCTGCCTGCCCCAGGGATCGCCGGGCTCATCTGCCCCCACGATGACTATCTTTACGCCGGCCGGGTCTATCGCCGCATCCTGCCCCTGGTGACGGCCCGGACCGTCGTCCTGGTGGGCGTCTTCCATAAGTACCGGCGCTTCGGCGCCAAGGATGCGCTGGTATTCGACTCCTACCGGGCCTGGCGTTCCCCCGACGGGGAGATTCCCGTGTCGAAGCTGCGGGAGGATCTGCTGGCGCGGATTCCGGCGGCGGATGTCATCCAGGATGCGGCGATGCAGGACAGTGAGCACTCCGTCGAGGCCATCGCCTATTGGCTGAAGCACCTCAATCCCAAAATGGAGATCGTGTCGGTCCTGGTCCCTTCGGCCTCCTTCGACCGGTTCCAGGAATTGGCCGCGCACCTGGGGAAGGCCCTGGCGGAAAGTGCCAAGGCTCGCGGCTGGTCCCTGGGAAGGGATCTGGCGGTGGTCATCTCTTCCGATGGCATTCATTACGGTGCAGACTTCAAATACACGCCGTACGGCGAAGGGGGTGTGGGCCCCTACACCGAGGCGGTTGCGCGGGATCGCGATCTGCTGAAAGGTCCGCTGGCCGGGCCGGTGACCACCGCCAAGGCCAGGGCCTTTTTCACCGCAGTCGTGAATCCGCAGAACCCCGATGAATACCGCATGCCCTGGTGCGGCCGCTTCTCCATCCCCTTCGGCCTGTTGCTCCTGGGGGAGACGGCCCGCGAATTGGGCAGTCCCGTGCCCACAGGCCAGCCCATCGCCTTCGGCACCTCGATCAGCTTTCCCCAGCTGCCGGTCCGGAGTCAGGGCCTGGGGGTCACGGCCGAGGCGAACCTCTACCATTTCGTGAGTTATCCGGGGGTGGCCTACACCCTGGGGAGGGAGTGATCCCGGCTTCGCAGGCCCAGGATGACGCCCAGCGCCAGGGACCACAGCGCCGCCAGCCCCAGCTGGTAGTCCAGGGGTAGGCTGAAGGTGAGGGTGTGCGCGGGAACCCAGAACCAGAGCAGGGTCCAGAGCGCCGGCGCCATGCCCTCGAAGCCACGGCGGCGGAGGATGAGGTTGTCCTCCAGGCGGTGGAACAGCATCATCTGCGGGCCGAAGAAGAGGTTCGTCAGGGCGGAGAGCGCGAAGGCGCCGCCGAGGCCGAAGCCCAGGAAAGCCGGCAGGATGTGGTGATCCACCAGCGCCCGGGTGAAGCCCCTCATGCCCACGAAACCGGCCTTGATGACGAGGCCGAGCAGGGCCCAGGCCAGGACCTTGGCCAGCAACTGGGGGGCGGTGCAGGGCAGGCTGGGGCGCCGAGCCCTAAAGCTTGAGGCCGCGAGCTCACCCAAAGTGCCCAGCAGGGCGAACTGGAGGGCGGCGGACAGGAAGGGATGGGTCTGAACCCAAAGGCGGTAGGTGACCATCCCTGAAGGCTAACGATGGTGGGCCTGGACGGGGGTCACAGGGCTGAGAGGCCGATCCCCGGGGCGACCCGCACAGCCATCGATCCACCCCCCTCCGAGGACCTCGCCATCCCGGTAGAAGACCACGGCCTGCCCGGGGGCGATCGCCCGCTGGGGTTCGGCGAAGGCGACCTTCACCCGGCCGTCCGGCAGGGGGATCACCAGGGCTTCGGCCTCCGGGGAGCGGCTGCGGATCCGGGCCTCGCAGGCCAGGGGACCAGCGGGTGGGCCGTCCACCCAGGTCAGCTCGCGGGCCACCAGTTCCTGACCGAAGAGATCGGCCTCGCCGCCCACCCAGACGGTGTTGGTGGCGGGCTCGAGCCGGATCACATAGAGAGGATCGGCAAAGGCGACGCCCAGCCCCCGGCGCTGCCCGATGGTGTGCCGCCAATAGCCGTGGTGCCGGCCCAGCACCCGGCCGTCCAAGTGCCGGATATCTCCATCTCCCAGTCCCGGGGTGCGACCCTCGGCTTCAAGAAAGGCATCGTAGCGATCCTGGGTCACGAAGCAGATCTCTTGGCTTTCGGGCTTTTCGGCCAGATGAAGGCCCAGTTCCGCGCCCAACCGTCGCACCTCCGGCTTGGTGAGATGGGCCAGGGGGAAGAGGGTTCGCGCCAGCGTGGCCTGATGGTGGTGGAAGAGGAAATAGCTCTGATCCTTGGCTGGATCGGAAGCCTTTCGGAGGTGCCAGCGCCCATCTCCATGGGTAATGGTCGCGTAGTGTCCGGTGGCCACGAAAGCGGCCCCCAGAGCCTCGGCCCGATCCATCAGGGTGGAGAACTTGAGGTGTTGGTTGCATCGTATACAAGGACTTGGCGTTTCGCCATCTAGGTACCCCTGGATGAAGCCTTCGATGACGGTGTCCCGGAACCGCTCTTCGAAGTCCATGACATAGTGGGCGAAGCCGAGGTCGTAAGCCACTCGACGAGCGTCCTGGAAGTCATCAAGAGTGCAACATTTCCCTTCCGAAGTTTGAAGCCCTTTCTTGTCGAAGAGCTGCATGGAAATGCCGATGACCTCGTACCCGGCCCGATGCAGCAGGGCCGCCATCACGGAGCTGTCCACACCGCCGGACATGGCCGCCAGAACCCGGTCTCCTCGTTTCAAGGTGGGGTGTTCCAACAGGGGGCCGAGGGCGGCATCGAGCAGGGTGGACATGGCTTAGGTTCTAAGGCGCTGAAGGCGCAACAGGGAGATGGACATCAGGATGAGCAGGGGGGCCAGGACGCCCCAATAGGCGGGGATCTCAGAGGCCCGGGCCGCGCCGCCGAACAGGGTCTGGAGACCCAGGAACACCAGTCCTGCCACCAATCCGGCACCCAGGGCCTGGCCACGCCCCTGACGAGGGCCCGGAAAGGCGAAGGACAGCATGGCCAGGACAAGGCAGGGTCCGGCCAGCCAACCGAGCAGGCGGCTCCAGAGCATGTAGGACCGCTCGGGGTCCGGCGCCCACCGCTGCCAGTGGAGCAGGTCGAGGGTGCGGGCCTCTTCGGCCGAAGCGGAGGCTCGGAGCGCCTGGGCGGGGAAGAGTTGGTCTGCCTCGGGCCCCTGCACCAGATGGAGGCCGCCCCAGGCCAGGGCCTCGGATCGGGAAGCCCCGAGGCGCCATCTCAACAGGATGGGCGCCTCCCCCGGAGCCTTCAGGGGGAAGCCCCAGCGTTGATCCGCCTGGAGGTGCCAAAGGACGCCCGTGGCCCCCAAATGCAGCCAGGGACGCGACGAGGTTTGAACCTCAGACCGATTTAATATTCGTCGATAAAGGTTGTTAGCACGGCTCATGGCCGTGGGTGCTACGCCTGCCTGCAGCACCAGGGTCAGAAGGGCGACCACCCCCCAGGCGTAGCGGCTGCACCAAAGCCAGCGCAGCAGACTGACGCCCCCCGCCCGGAGGGCCAGCCACTCCCGGCTGAGGGCCGCCTCCGAAAGGGAGAGCAGACTGCCCAGCAGGAAGGCCATCGGCAGGGCTATCACCAGGAAGGGGGGGAGATTCCAGAACCAATAACGAGCAAAGACATGGAGTTGAACACCATTCTTCGACAGGTCACCGGCCAGGGTCGCGTACTCCACCAGGAGGTTCAGGACGAGCAGGCTTCCCAGGGCCGAGGCCCAGTTCCGCCACCAGGCGAGGGTGGACCAGTGCCGAAGGATCCCGTGCTGGGTGCCCTTCCCATGGATCCAACGCAGCAGATGGGCCTTGGTGTCGGCCATTCGTTGCAGGGTCGGAGCCAGACGGGACCGAACGGGCTTGAACCCGGGGGAGAGTCTTCGCCAGAGGCGGTTCGGATGGTGGGGACGCAGGCGCAGGTGAAGCAGGAGCCAGCCGGCGATCAGGAAGGGGAAGGGGAGCAGCAGTAGGGGGGCAACCGTTTTTAATTTCTCGGCCAACCACATGTTTTCAAAGTACTTCATCACCAAATAGTAGAGCATGATGACCAGCATGCTCTTCAGGATGGCGCCCCCCCGATAGAACCGGGGATGCCCAAAGCCCAGGCCGATGCCCAGCAACAGGAGGGCCGCGGCAGCCAGTGGCAAGGTCGTGCGCCGGCACACCTCGATGAGCGCCAGGATCCTCCGGTTCTTCGCATCGGGCGTTTCCACCCCCGAGCCCGTCCGCCGTCCCAACTTCAGCAGCGTGGCGCTGTTTTCGTAGCGCAGCGGCGTGGGGGGGAGCAGGCGGTTGCCCGAGGGAATGGCGAAGCGGAGGACCTGCTTTTCCTGGTGGAGATGGAGGACGCTCCCGGCCCCGGCGGGCTGGTAGAGGACGCCCTGAAGCCCCGACAGGTGGAGTTGGAGTTCGGAAGATCCATCCGGCTTGGCCTCCAGCGCATAGGTCATGGTGGCGGCGGTGAGGTGCTGCACCCCCTGGGGAGTCGATTCCATGATGTGGATTTGGCCTTCCGGGGAGACCCAGAAGGCGGAGTGGGGAGCGCTGGGGGGGAACCAGGGCGGCCCTCCCGGTCGGAGGAACCGGGCCTGGGCCTCTTCGGTCATCCGGACCTGCAGGCCCTGTTGGACCCGGGCCGCGGCGGGGACCAGCAGGTGAGCGTTGAGCGTGGCCAGGGCCACGAGGGAGAGGGCCAGGATCGCCCAGGGGGCGGTCCAGGTGCGCCGGCCGGCACCAAGCCCTTGGGCTGCTACCAGTTCGGAACCTTCCATCAACTGTTGCGTCCCGAGCAGCCCCCCAAGGACCGCGGCCATGGGAAGCACCATCCCCAGAATTTCCGGCAGCGAGGTCAGCAGCAGCGGCACGAGCCAACGAAGGGGTGCTCCCTGGGAGAAGATCTGCTTGGCGATGGCCACCATCTCGTTGGCAAGCAGGAGCAACCCATAGAAGAGCAGGGCTCCCACAAGAGGCAGGCTCCATCGGCGCAGGATGTATCGGGTCAGTACGGCAGGCACTTGGGGTCCAGATTTAGCTTTCGATAATGTATATTATGTAACCTTGAATCACGGCCTCGATCTGGGCCGGACATTCACAAGACCTTTGCCGCCAGAAGATCGTGGATGTGGATGACGCCGCAGGGACGCCCTTCCTGTTCGACCATGAGGAAGGTGATCTTCCGGGCTTCCATGTCGGCGGCGGCTTCAAGGGCCAAGGCCTCGCGACTGATCCGGGCCGGAGTCCGGGTCATGATCTGCTCGGCGTGAAGTCCAAGCGGGTTCCGTCCCTCCCGTTCGGCGGTTTCGAGGGCCCGGCGGATGTCGCCATCGGTGATGACGCCGCTTAGGCTGGCGCCCAGCATGACGCTGGTCATGCCCAGTCGCCCTTCGGTCATGGCGCGCAGCACCTCGGTCAGGGTGGACGAAGGTTCGACCCTAGGCCATGCGGTGTGCATCAAACTCCCGACTTTCATGAGCTTCGCGCCAAGACTTCCAGCGGGATGATTCAGTGCGAAGTTATCCCGGGTGAACCCTCGTCGGTCCATGAGCGTGGCGGCCAGGAGGTCACCCCAGACCAGCTGAAGGGTGGTGCTCGCCATGGGGGCCAGATCGAGGGGGCACCCCTCTCCCAGGGGCAACCGGTAGAGGAAGGTCCACTGGGCGGCCTCCCCCAGGCTGCTCTCGGAGCGCGCGGTGATGGCCGCCAGGGGAATCCCCAGGCGCAACAGGCTCGGCAGGAGGCGGACGACCTCCTCGCTTTCGCCGCTGTTGGAAAGCGCCAGCACCGAGTCGTCGGGGGTCACCATGCCGAGATCGCCGTGCAGGGCTTCGGCAGGATGGAGGAAGAAGCTCGGGCATCCGGTCGACGCCAGAGTCGCCGCCACCTTCTGGGCCACGAGGCCCGACTTGCCCATGCCCGTGAGCACCACGCGTCCGGTTCGGCCCAGCACCATCTGGCACCACGCATTCACCTGGGCGGGATCCCAGGTTTCCCGGAGCTCCGCGAGGCCTCCTCGAACCGCGTCCAGCACGGCGTGGCCGACTTCCTGCGCGGCGGTGGCCTGGTTCTCATCCTTCACTGTTCCGACTCCGATGGGATGGTGCAAGGTGTTCATGCTACCAGCCATTCTTCCCCTCTTCCCCCTGCCCCAGGTCGTGCTCTTTCCGCAGACCTTCCTGCCGTTGCATGTCTTCGAGCCCCGCTATCAGGAGATGACGGTCGAGGTGCTGAACGGATACCACCATCTGGTCCTCGTGCTGATGAGGGAGAGTCCGGATGCGGGCCCTTTCGGAGAGACGGCCTCGACCTTCGAGGTGGGTTGCCTGGCGGAGGTGGTCAGGGCTGAACCGTTGACCGGCGGGCGCTGGAACCTGCTGGTGCAAGGCAAGGAGGCAGTACGGATTCTCGAAGAGGTTCCCGGCAAGAGCTTCCGTCAGGCGCGCACCGAGCCGCTCCCCTTCGACAGTTCCGTGCTCTGGCCAGGACCGCATCGCCGCCGCCTCATGGAGTCACTCCACGCTTATGCCGCCGCCGAAGGCATCGAAACCCAGCTCAAGGAACTCCTGGACCTGCCCCTGGAAGACGCAGCCCGGCTGAACACGCTGGCGATGGCCCTGGACTTCGAGCCGACCGAGCGCCAGTTCCTGCTGGAGTCGCCCGATCTTCCAGCCCTGGCGGAACGGATGATCCAGCTACTGGATTTCGCCCAAGGGGGCCGGGCCATCCCCGGAGTGTGACGGAGCGGCCCGGCCCGCCTTGCTACACTGGCTCCGGCCCTGTAGCTCAGCGGTCAGAGCTGGCGGCTCATAACCGCTTGGTCGTGGGTTCGAACCCCACCGGGGCCACCATTTCGCCGGAATGCGAAAGAGGGCGAGGGCACAGAAAGTGCCCTCGTCACCGTTTGTCTAGACGATCCATTTCCTCAGCTCGTCTTCCGCGAAGATCAGGTGGGTCAGCATGGCCTTGGAGGCCATCTGGGGCGAGCCGGATCGGATGGCGGCGAGGATCTCGGAGTGCTGGTCGATGATCTTCTGGGCGTTCTGGATGTTGTCGTGGTACAGCTGGCGGCGGGCCACGGAGTTGGCCTTGGCGAACTCTTCGGAGACAGTCTTGAACAGCTTGGTCAGAAGGCTGTTGTGGGTGGCCTCGGCGACCGCGTGGTGGAAGGCGGCATCGAACTCCTCGCCTTTCTCCGGGTCCTGCACATTCAGCCGTTCCTTCATGCTCTCGAGCATGGATTCGATCTGATCCAGCTCCTCCATGGTGGCGCGCTCTGCGGCGAGGCTGGCCGTGGCGGTCTCGAAGATCCGCCGCATCTCGAACATGTCGAGCAGCGAGCTGCGCTCGACGGCGAGGAACATCGCGAGTGGCCGGATGATGTCGTCGGTCTCACTGCTCCGCACGAAGGTCCCTTCTCCCGGGCGGATGTCGATGACGCCTAGCATCTCGAGGGTACGGATGGCCTCGCGTACCGAGGCCCGGCTGACCTGGAACCGCTCGGCCAGTTCCCGCTCGGCCAGCAGTTTGTCCCCGGGCTTCAGCTTTCCGTCGGTGATGAGCTGTTTGATCTGCTCGACGATCTCTTCGTAGAGCCGCTTGGTCTTGATGGGGGTGAATTCCATGGGGGTTCGCTTTATGTTAGGGGTCTAAGTCCATAAAAAATAACACATGCAAAGTGTGATCAAAAGCAGAAGGTGTTTTTATGGTCTGACCACTAGACCCATTGTAATCTTCCTCCAGGTTCTTTTCCTAAACTACCTCTTCATCCCCTACTCCCCCCACCCAACTGGAGGCTGCATGACCCCGTGGACCCAAGTCTATTCCCCCGTCATGGGGAATATCTTCCTCTCCGCACTGGTGGCAGCATTGCCAGTCTTCGTGCTGTTGGGCTTCCTGGCCAAACATGTCAAGGCCCACTACTCGGCCATCCTGGGCCTCCTCACCTGTTACGCGGTGGCCGTCCTGATCTACAAGATGCCCGCGGGCATGGCCAGCATGGCCGCCGTGCACGGTGCCCTGTTCGGTCTGATGCCCATCGGCTGGATCGTCCTGAACGCCATCTTCATCTACGACATCACCGTGAAGTCCGGGGACTTCGAAGTGGTGAAGCATTCCATCGCCGGCCTGGCCGGTGACCGCCGCATCCAGGCCCTGCTGATCGCCTTCAGTTTCGGTGCCTTCATCGAGGGCGCCGCCGGCTTCGGCACGCCCGTGGCGATCTCCGCGGCCATGCTGATCGGCCTGGGCTTCCGCCCCCTCCAGGCCGCGGGTCTGGCCCTCATCGGCAACACCGCCCCCGTGGCCTACGGCGCCCTGGGCAGCCCCCTGATCGCCCTCGCCGGCGTGACCGGCCTGCCCCTGGACATGCTGAGCGCCGCCGCTGGCCGCATTCTGCCCATCTTCTCGCTGATCGTGCCTTTCTGGATCATTTGGACCATGGCTGGGCGGAAAGCCATGATGGAAGTCTGGCCTGCCTGCCTTGTGGCCGGTGGCAGCTTCGCCATCACGCAGTTCGCGGTGAGCAACTTCCACGGCCCCTGGCTGGTGGACATCATCGGCGCCATCGTCTCCATGGTGGCCTTGGTCCTGTTCCTGAAGGTCTGGCAGCCCAAGACCACCTGGCGCTATGAGCACGAGCGTGAAGATGCCCACGCGGTGAAGGTCGAACAGCCTGCCGGCAAGGTCGTCAAGGCCTGGCTGCCCTGGGTGTTCCTGTCCCTGTTCGTGTTTGCCTGGGGCACGCCTCAGGTCAAGACCTTCCTCAACGGCGGCACCAAGGACAAGCCGAACTTCCTCTACGGATACACCGTCAAGAACTTCGAGATCCCCCTGCTTCACAAGAATGTGATCAAGGCTCCTCCCGTCGTGGCCAAGCCTTCCGCTGAAACCGCGGTCTGGACCTTCAACTGGCTCTCCCTGACGGGTACCAGCCTTCTCCTGGCCGGCATTCTCAGTGGTCTCGTGGCGGGCTTCAGCTTCCTGGAACTCGTCAAGATCTTCGGCAAGACCGTCAATCGCGTGAAGATCTCCCTGCTCACCATCGCCGCCATGCTGGGCCTTGGTTTCGTCTCCAAGTCCGCGGGCCTGGACGCCACCATGGGCCTCGCCTTCGCCAGCACCGGCGTGCTGTTCCCCTTCTTCAGCGCCATGCTGGGCTGGCTGGGCGTGGCCCTGACCGGCAGCGACACCTCCGCCAATGTGCTGTTCGGCGGTCTCCAGAAGATCACCGCTCAGCAGCTGGGCCTGAACCCGATCCTCACCGCCGCGGCCAACACCACCGGCGGCGTCATGGGCAAGATGATCGACGCCCAGAGCCTCGTGGTGGCCTCCGTGGCCACCAACCAGCAGGGTGAGGAGGGCACCATCCTCCGCTATGTGTTCTTCCACAGCCTGGCCCTGGCGGCCATGGTCGGCGTCGTGGTCTTCCTCTATGCGAAGGTCCTGCCCGCCAACTGGATGCCTCAGCTTCCCCCCGCCGCGCCTGCGGTGGTGACGGCTCCCGCTCCCGTTGCCCCGGCCGCTCCGGCGACCATGCCCGCCCCTGCCCCGGCCAAGTAGCTCTGGCCCAGGCGCTCTCGTACTGAATGACCCCGGGTCCCGCCGACAGCTCCAACCGTCGGCGGGACCTTTTGCCGCCCCCCGTGGGAAGAGGATGTTTCTCATGAGCACTGCCGCCATCGCCACTTCCTTGAAGGAAGCCCTCGTTGCCATCGTCGGCCCGGATCGCGTTCTGGATCGACCCGTCGATCTGATCGCCTTCGCCTCCGATGCGAGCTTCTATCGCCTCATCCCCAAGGCGGTGGTCTTCGCCGGCAGCGTGGACGAGGTCCGGGCCCTGTTCCGGCTGAGCCGCGAATTCCAGGTCCCCATGACCTTCCGAGCCGCGGGCACGAGCCTGTCCGGGCAGTCGGTCTCCGACGGCATCCTCGTGGAAGTCGCCCGCAACTGGCGCGGCATCCAGGTGCTGGAGGGCGGCGCCAAGGTGAAGGTGCAGCCCGGCGTCATCGGCGCCCATGTGAACCACGCCCTGCGCCCCTACCGCGCCAAGATGGGGCCTGATCCGGCCTCCATCAACACCTGCACCGTGGGCGGCATCCTCTCCAACAACTCCAGCGGCATGTGCTGCGGCGTCACCCAGAACGCGTACCACACCCTGGAATCCCTGACCTTCGTGCTGCCTTCGGGCACCGTGATCGATACGGCCGCCGCCGACGCGGATGCGCGCTTCCGCGAGGCCGAGCCGGCGCTGGCCGAAGGGCTGCTCAAGCTGAAGGCCGACCTGGAAGCCAACCAGCCGCTGGCCCAGCGCATCCGCGCCAAGTACAAGATGAAGAACACGACAGGCTATTCGCTCAACGCCTTTATCGATTACGAACGACCGGTGGACATCTTCCGCAACCTTCTGGTGGGTTCGGAAGGCACCCTGGCCTTCATCGCCGAGGCCGTGCTGAAATCCGTGCCCGATCTGCCCGTGAAGGTGACGGGCTTCCTGATCTTCTCCGACCTGCATGCCGCCTGCGCGGCCATCGTGCCCCTGCGGGATGCCGGCGCCGCAGCCCTGGAGCTGCTGGACCGGGCCTCGCTGCGGTCCGTGGAGAACCAGGCCGGCACGCCCCCCACCATCAAGACCCTGCCGGAAGGCGCCGCGGCGCTGCTGGTGGAATTCCAGGGCAAGGATGAGTCCGCCCGGGCCGAGCTGGAGCGCCTGGCCCTGGACGCCGCCGCCCACCTGACCCTGCTCGAGCCCGCCCGCTTCACCCACGATCCGGTGGAGCAGGCCCTGATGTGGAAGATCCGTTCAGGGACCTTCCCGTCCGTCGGCGCTGTGCGCGCCCGCGGCACCACCGTGCTCATCGAGGATGTGGCCTTCCCCATCGAGAAGCTCGCGGATGCCGCGGTGGACCTCACCAAGCTCTTCGTCAAGCACCGCTATGACGAGGCCATCCTCTTCGGCCATGCCAAGGACGGCAACCTGCATTTCGTCATCACCCAGTCCTTCAACGATCAGGCCGCCGTGGACCGCTACTCGGCCCTCATCGATGATGTGGTGGAACTGGTGGTGAAGAAATACGACGGCGCCCTCAAGGCCGAGCACGGCACGGGCCGCAACATGGCACCCTTCGTGGAAGCCGAGTGGGGCCCCGAGGCCAAGGCCGTGATGGAACAGCTCAAGGCCCTGGTGGATCCCCAGCGCCTGCTGAACCCCGGCGTCATCCTCAATGCCGATCCCAAGTGCCACCTGTCCGACCTCAAGCCCATGCCCGGCGTGGAAGAGGAAGTCGACAAGTGCATCGAGTGCGGCTACTGCGAGCCCAAGTGCCCCAGTCGCGAGCTGACGCTCACACCTCGTCAGCGCATCGTGGTGCGGCGCGAGATGGCCCGCCTGGAAACCAACCGCGAGGATCCCGCCCTGCTCTCCTCCCTGCGGGAAGCGTTCCCCTACATGGCCCTGGATACCTGCGCGGTGGATGGCCTGTGCGCCACCGCCTGCCCCGTGGGCATCGACACCGGCCAGCTCACCAAGCGCTTCCGCCGGGCCAACCACAGCCGCCGGGCGCAGAAGATCGCCCTGTCCGTGGCCCGCAACTTCGCCTCGGTGGAGCCTGCCATGCGCCTGGCCCTGCGCAGCGGCCACATCGTCCAGAGCCTCTTCGGCCCCAAGGTGATGCCCTTCATCACCCGCGCCATGAAGGCTTTCGGCGCCTCCCACCAGTGGAGTCCCGAGATGCCGAAGCCCGCCAAGGCCGCCCTCCCGGTGACCAAGCTGGAGGGTGCCCAGGCCATCTACTTCCCCGCCTGCATCTCCCGCATGATGGGGCACCTGCCCGGAGAGCCCGAGGAACTGAGCCTGGTGGAAGCGCTCGTGAAGGTGGCGGAGCGCGCCGGGTACCCCGTCCACATCCCCTTCGATGTGGAAGGCACCTGCTGTGGCGTGCCCTTCTCCTCCAAGGGCTATGACGAGGCGCACCGCTACACGGTGAACCACGCCATCGAGAAGTTCTGGGAGTGGAGCCACCAGGGCCGCCTGGCCATCGTGATGGACACCAGCCCCTGCACCTACGGCGTCATCACCAGCCGCGGGTACCTCACCCCCGAGAACCAGGCCCGGTTCGACAAGCTGAAGATCATCGACAGCACGGCCTTCGCCAACGATGTGCTCCTGCCCCGCCTGAAGGTGACCCGCAAGGTCGGTTCCGTGGTCCTCCACCCTGTCTGCTCCGTGACGAAGATGAACCTCCTGCCCCAGCTGGAAGGCGTGGCCAAGGCCTGCGCCGACAAGGTCCTGGTCCCGCGGGACGCGGGCTGCTGCGGCTTTGCGGGTGACCGGGGCTTCACGCACGCGGAACTGACGGCCTCGGCCACCAAGCACGAAGCCCGCGAAGTGAAGACCCAGTCCTTCGACGGGTATTACGCCAGCAGCCGCACCTGCGAAGTGGGCATGACCCGATCCACGGGCCAAGTCTACCGAAGCTTCCTATACTTGCTCGAATCCGCAACCCGCCCGGAGGCCTCCAAGTGAATGGATCGAAACCCAAAAAGGTCTATTTCTACGGCACTTGCCTGGTGGACCTGTTCTTTCCCGATGCAGGCATGGCGGGCATCCAGCTCCTGCGCGAGGCTGGAGTGGAGGTGGTCTTCCCCGAGGGCCAGACCTGCTGCGGCCAGCCGGCCTTCAACTGCGGCTACTGGGAGGAGGCCCGCGAGGTGGCGCGCACCCAGGTGGCGCTCTTCCCCCAGGACCTGCCCGTGATCCTGCCTTCCGGCAGCTGCGCAGGCATGATGAAGGTCCATTATCCCGAGCTTTTCCATGGACAGCCAGACGAGGCCAAGGTCCGCGCCTTCAGCGCTCGCGTCTACGAACTGACGCAGTTCCTGGTCAATGTGCTCGGAGTGAAGCTGAAGGACCTGGGCGAGCCCGTGAAGGTCACCTGGCACAGCTCCTGCCACGCCGTCCGCGATCTGGGCCTGAAGGGCGAACCCCAGGCGCTCATCGGCCAGCTCGCCCAGGTGGAGCTGGCACCCCTGACCCGGGAGCACGAGTGCTGCGGTTTCGGCGGCACCTTCTCGGTGCGGCAGCCGGAGATCTCCGCGGCCATGTCCTGCGACAAGGCCGCGGATGCCGAAGCGACCGGCGCATCCGTGGTCCTGTCCACGGATGGCGGCTGCCTGCTCAATGTGAATGGCACTCTGGAAGCCAAGAGCAGCAAGCTCAAGGTCCAGCATGTCGCCGAATTCCTGTGGGAGCGCACCCGTGCACGCTGAGACTGAAGTCCACTTCCGCGATGCCGCCGCCAAGGCCCTGTTGGATCCCCAGCTCCGGGCCAATTTCCGCCGGGCCATGGACGGCCTCATCACCAAGCGCAAGGCCCAGTTCCCGGATCCCCGCGACCTGCAGGATCTCCGCGACCTGAGCACGGCCATCCGCTCCCGCAGCCTGCTGAACCTGCCGGAACTGCTCGAGCAGTTCGAAGCCAACTGCACGAAGAACGGCATCAAGGTCCACTGGGCCGAGACCTGCGAGCAGGCCAACGAGCTGATTCTGGGCATCATGCAGGCCAAGGGCGCCAAGACCCTGGTCAAGGGCAAGAGCATGGTCTCCGAGGAGATGCACCTCAACGCCTTCCTGGAATCCAAGGGTATCGAGGCCCTGGAATCCGACTTGGGTGAGTACATCATCCAGCTCGATGGCGAGACGCCGAGCCACATCATCATGCCGGCCATCCACAAGAACAAAGATCAGATCGCCCGGCAGTTCAGCCAGAAGATCAAGGACGCGAAGTACACCGAGGATGTGGACGAGCTCACGGCCATGGCCCGGAAGGTGCTGCGCCAGAAGTTCCTCGACGCCGATGCGGGTCTGTCCGGCGTGAACTTTGCCGTCGCGGAAACCGGCACTCTGTGTCTGGTGGAGAACGAGGGCAACGGCCGCATGAGCACACATGTGCCCCCCCTCCACATCGCCGTCATGGGCCTCGAGAAGGTCGTGGCGCGGCTGGAGGATGTGGCGCCGCTCTACGCCATCCTCACGCGCTCGGCCACGGGCCAGGCCGTGAGCACCTACTTCAACCTGATCACCGGCCCCCGGGGCGCGGGCGAGAAGGATGGCCCCCAGGAAGTCCACCTGGTCATCCTCGACAACGGCCGTTCACGGATCTATGCCGATCCCCAGCTGCGCGCCACCCTGCGCTGCATCCGCTGCGGCGCCTGCATGAACCACTGCCCGGTCTACACCCGCGTGGGCGGCCACGCCTACGAGGCCGTCTATCCCGGTCCCATCGGCAAGATCCTCACGCCGCAGATGGAGGGCGTGGGCGTCCGCCACGACCTGATCCACGGCTCCAGCCTCTGCGGAGCCTGCGGGGAGGTCTGCCCCGTGGAGATCCCCATTCCGGAAATCCTGGTGCGTCTCCGCCGCGAGGCCACCCACGAGGACCTGGGATCGGCCGTGGCCGGCAAGGGTACCGGCCGCACCGCCACCGAAGACTGGGCCTGGCGTCTCTGGGCCGGCGTCACCAAGCGCCCCACCCTCTACCGGATCGCCACCTGGTTCGCCACCCGCTTCGGGAAGGCCCTGCCCACCGGCGCGCCCTTGATCAAGAACTGGACCCAGTCCCGCACCAAGCCCGTGCCCGCCCGCCGCTCGCTCAGCGAACGGATGCGCGCCGAGGGAGGCCCCCATGTCTGATCCCCGCACCGCCATCCTTGGCCGCCTCCGCGCCGCCGGTGATTCCGGTCCCCTGCCCGCCCTCGACACGGCCGTGCTCGAGCGCCGCCAATGGCCGGCCCAGGAGCGGGTGGCCCGGCTCCGCAAGGGCATGGAGGCCGTCCACACGGAATTCCTCGACGCCACTCCGGCGACCTGGCCAGCCGTGGTGCGCGCCTTCTGCGATCGCGAGGGCCTGAAGAACCTGCTCTTCGGTCCCGCCTGCCAGGATGGCGCGGCCCTGGCGGCCGCCTGGGCGCCCGGCGGGACTC
Organism: Geothrix sp.; assembly: GCA_019449415.1. Lineage (GTDB taxonomy): Bacteria > Acidobacteriota > Holophagae > Holophagales > Holophagaceae > Geothrix > Geothrix oryzae. The sequence goes on along the minus strand of JAGRPP010000017.1, from coordinate 190,413 downwards.
AGCTGATGCCGTACGACCGCCCCGTGGAAGCGTTCAAACAGGAACTCTTCGGCGAGGTGGATGCGGGCTTCACCAGCACGGTGGGCGGTGTCGCCGAGACCGGCGGCCTCCTGCTGATGCCCGGGCCCGCCGAGCCCCGGCTCATGTCCCTGGTGCCCCCCGTCCACATCGCGCTGCTCCGGGCTTCCACGATCCAGGACAGCTTCTGGTCCGCCGTGAAAGCCTTGGGCTGGGGCCGCGCCCTGCCGCCCAATGCGTTGATGATCTCCGGCCCCAGCAAGACCGCCGACATCGAGCAGACCCTGGCCTATGGCGTCCACGGTCCCAAGCGCCTCATCGTCGTGCTGGTGGACGATCTGGCGTAGACGCAGGCCCACACCCGCGCTACACTGCTCCTTCATGGCTGGGTAGCTCAGGTGGTTAGAGCGAGGGTCTCATAATCCCTAGGTCGGCAGTTCGAGTCTGCCTCCAGCCACCACACACCACACCGGAGCCCCACGGCTCCGGTTTTGCTGTACGCCCACCCAAGCCAAGAGACTCGAACTGCCGAGAAGCAGGGGCAGGCCGGTAGGGGGCCAGGTGGAGGCGCCCCGGTGGGGCGTCGGAGCCGTCCGGCCCCGACGCCCAGCCACGCGCCAGTTCGAGTCTGCGGCCTCGGTTTGCACGAACCAGGATCGGAGCCAGTCGTCGATCACTCTCAAGAAACAGTAGCCATCAGGCTGGCCCGGTGATCCGCGTCCCTTGCCTATTCGCCCATTTTTCGCCATCCTGATCCGGTCCCAGGAACCTCCGATGGATCTTGTTCCACCCGCCCGCCGCATCGCCCACCTGGACATGGATGCCTTCTTCGCGTCGGTGGAGTTGCTGGAGCATCCGGAGCTGAGGGGCTTTCCGGTGGTCGTCGGCGGTCGCCGCGCCGCGGCGGCGCAGGCGGGGAAGGACCACCCGAGGCTGAAGGATTATGTCGGCCGCGGCGTGGCCACCACGGCGACCTACGAAGCCAGGGCCTTCGGGGTGCGCAGCGGCATGGGACTCATGAAGGCGGCGGCGCTGGCGCCGGACGCGATTCTGCTGCCCGCCCACTTCGAGGCCTACGGGAGGGTGTCGCGGACCTTCAAGGCCGCCGTGGCGGAAGAGGCGCCGCTGATCGAAGACCGCGGCATCGATGAGATCTACATCGACTTGACGGAGGTCCCGGGAACCTCGGGTGAGCTGGCCCGGCGCCTCAAAGAGGCCGTCCGGCGGGCCACCAGCCTGACCTGCTCCATCGGGATCACGCCCAACAAGCTGCTGTCCAAGATCGCCTCGGAGCTGCAGAAGCCCGATGGCATCACCATCCTGGGGTACGAGGACATTCCCTCCCGGATCTGGCCCCTGCCCTGCTCGGCCATCAATGGCATCGGACCCAAGGCCAGCGCCAAGCTAGACAGCTTCGGCATCCGCACCATCGGGGAGCTGGCGCAGGCCGATCCCGCCTGGCTGGTGGAGCACTTCGGGCGGAGCTACGGGGCTTGGCTTCACGATGCCGCGCAGGGCCGGGACGAGCGGCCCCTGGCGCTGTCCCGGGAGCCCAAGTCCATCAGCCGGGAGACCACCTTCGAGCGCGATCTCCATGCGCGGCTGGATCGGGAGGACCTGTCGCGCATTCTGCTCGACCTGTGCGAGCGGCTCGCCGGGGATCTGGCGCGCAAGGGCCTTCGGGCCCACTCCATCGGCATCAAGCTGCGCTTTGAGGACTTCACCACCGTCACCCGGGATCAGGCTCTCGCGGTGGCGGTGGCGGAGGCCTCGTCGCTCCGCGAGGCGGCCCGCGCCGCCCTGAGGAGGGCACCCCTCGACCGGAAGTTGCGCCTGCTGGGCGTCCGGGCGGGATCGCTCGTGAAGGCCGGGGACCCTTCAGCCCACCCGATGCAGGGGCTTCAGGTGACCGAGCCGGGCCTCTTCGACCAGCTCCTCTCGTAACAGCCCTGCTTCCGGTTGGGTCTTCAGGTCAGCACCTGCCGCTTGGCCTGCAGCCGCGCCTGGTTCCACCCTGCCCAGGCTTCCCGGAGCGCACGGCGATGCTGGAGTCGCTGGCGTTTCCATTCGGTCCGAACCGTGCGCCAGGCATCGGCCTTGGCATGGCCCTTCGCCTTCCACTCGGCCTTCTTCGCGGGCCACGCGTCGAGACAGGCCTGGAGGGCGGCGAGGGCCGCATCGATGCGGAAGCGGGCCGCTTCCAGGGTCCGCCTGGCCTGGAAGGCATCCCGGGTGAGCGCCGCCGCCAACCGCCGGGCCTCCATGGCTACCCGGGCCCGCTGGATCTCCGTCGCGGAGACCCGCCGCAGCCCCCGGGTAAGGCCCACCCAGGCTCCGGCGGCAATGAGCCACTTCGCGGGGTCCCACTGGTACCAGCGGGGGCCGTTGCGGTAGTCCCACTGCCACATGTGGTGGAAGTTGTGATAGCCCTCGCCGAAGGTGAAGGGCGCCAGCAGCACATTGTCGCGGGCGCTGTTGGCATCCGTGTAGGGCTGGGTGCCGAACCAGTGGGCAGCGGAGTTGATGAGGAAGGTGCTGTGGTGCGTCAGAACGATGCGCAGCAGCAGGCCGATCACGAGTTGACCGACGAGGTTGCGGGTCAGCAGGCCCACCGCCAGCACGGGCAACGCCGCCACGGCACCGCCAATCCAGAAGTGGTACCGGCGCTGCCACCGGAGGAGTGGATCCCGCTCCAGATCGCCAATGGCCTCCAGGGGCCGATCCTTGGCCTCCATCACCCAGATCCAGTGGGCGTACCAGAAGCCCCGCTTGACCGGATAGGGATCGCGCTCGGGATCGTCTACGAAGCGGTGGTGATGGCGATGGTCACTGCACCAGGCGATGGCGGAGTTCTGGAAGGCCGCGGCCCCGAAGAGCAGCACCGCCAGCCGCACGGGCCAGGCCGCCTGAAAGGCCCGATGGCTGAAGAGCCGATGGTAGCCCACGGTGATGGCGAGTCCCGTGGCCGAATACATGGCCAGAAGGACCGCCGCTTCGCTCCAGCGAAGGCCCTGAATCGCCACCTTCCACGGCACCAGGATCAGGGCTAAGACCAGCGTCCCCATGAGGAAGAGGGTATTGAGCCAGGATCGAGGCGTACGACGGATCACGGAGCCTCCCCGAGCCGTAGCGTTCCACCCCCACGATAGGTTCCCGCCACCGCCACCGCCCGGGTATTTCCCCGGAGGGAGGCCCCTCAGCCCTTCTGATCCGCCTCCGGGGCCTGGCCTCCCTTGGCGCGCTTCGGGAACATGGTCTCCACGCAATCCGGGCAGATGCCGTGCGAAAACCCGACTTCCGAGTGTTCGCTGATGTAGTGTTCCAGCTGATTCCAGTAGCCCTGGTCGTCCCGGATCTTCTTGCAGGTGGAGCAGATGGGGAGAAGGCCGGAGAGTTGTTTGACATTGCCCAGGGCGGACGACAGTTCCTCATTCCGGTGCTGCAGTTCTTCCGTCCGCTCGGCCACGAGGGCTTCCAGCTCGGCCTTGCTCCGGGCCAAGGCGGCGAGGCGCAGGCGCAGGATGACCAGGCCCAGGCCGAGGAGGGCGAGACCGGCTAGGCCAGTCGCCCACCAGGTGCGCCACCAGGGGGGGCGGACCTGGAAGTCCAGGGCGGCGACCGGGCCGAACGCCCCTTCCCCGTCAGACGCGCGGGTCTCCAGCCGGTAGCGCCCGCCGGGAAGCGCGGGGTACCTCACCAGGGGGGATTCGACATCCCGCCAGGCATCCTCCAGCCCCAGCAGGCGGACCTGCAGGCGCGCCCGGCCTTCGCCCAAATAGGAGGGCGCACCCACGCGGAAGGTCACGGTGGCCTCCTGGTGGGACAGCGGAGCCAGGCGGTCGAAGGGGGGCTCCAGGCGCCGGGGGCCGAAGGCCATCTCGAGAATGTGGGCCTGGGGAGGCGCCAGGGGCAGGTCGGTGTCACCCGCTTCGTAACGGACCAGACCGGCGGCCGTGCCCACCCAGATGCGTCCACCTTCGGCGAGCAGGGCCTGGATGGCGCAGTCCTCGCTGACCATGCCCTCCCGGCGCCCGATGTGCAGAGGCGGGTCCAGGCGGTCCAGGCCCAGATCCGTCGAGGCCCAGGTCCGTTCCCGGTCATCCACCTCCACGGCATAGACCAGGTTCGAATGGAGCCCCTGCCCCTTCACGCGCTGTTCCACCACCGTCAGGTGGCTGCCGTCGATGCGGATCCGGGTGAGTCCCTGGGGTTCCTGGTAGTGCACCCAGGCGCTGCCGTCAGGCAGGAAGGCCATGCCATAGAGGCCATAGGGGAGCAGGCCGTCCCGCTCGGTGAAGAGCCGCCAGGATCCCTGGGCACCCCGCAGGTAGAGCCCCGCCGTCGTGGCGGCCCAAAGCCGACCCTGCGCATCTTCGCGGATGCGGAACACACCCAGGGAGCCCTGGCCGGTGGGGCCGACCTCCTGGACGAGCCGGCCGGCGCCGGCGTCCCAACGGAGGATGCCGTAGCGCCCATGGCCCAGCCAGAGGGCGCCCCGAGAATCCTTCATCACGCTGTTGACGCCGAAGCCGAAGTCCCCGAGCGGGGCCACTTGCGTCTGCTGGCTGCCGGGACGCAGCCAGAGGGTGGGGCCGATGGTGCTGACCATCCAGAGGGTTCCGGTCGGATCGGTGGTCAGCCCCTTGATGCGATGTCCCTCGGTGCCCCGGATCCGGCTCAGACCCGCGGCTTCCACCCGGATCGCCCCGTCATCGGTGGCTGCCAGCAAGGCACCCTTGGGATCCCGGACGATGGACCAGACCACCTCGCCGGAGGTCCCTGAGGCCAGAGAGTGGTTCCAGACGCGGCCTCCGCCCTGGAGGCGGGCCAGGGCCGTCCCCAGGATCCAGAGGGTGCCCTCCCGGTCCCGGAAGATCGTCCGGACCCAGCGGAAGGGGAGGCCGTTGCCCGAGTCGATCCGCTCCGTCTTGTCTCCGGCCAGGCGCAGGCCCCCGGCCTGGGTGGGGAGCCAGACCGATCCATCCGCATCCCTGAAGGGCACGCTGTTGGGCGACAGGCTCCCCCCCAGGCGAGAGCACTGGTCGGTGAAGCGATCGCCGCCCGGCGCTTTCATGGCCAGGCTGCGGCCGGAGCCCGCCCAGAGACGGCCGGCCCCGTCTTCCACCACGACGGAAACGCCGCCTTCGGGAAGGCCCTGGGCGGGGCCCCAGACGCGGCTCGAACCATCCGGCAGGAAGGTCTCGAGACCTTCCTCGGAGCCGAGGTGCATCACGCCGCCGGAGCCCGCCCCCAGGGTGAAGGCCCGGCCCGAGGGCCGCTCCGATCGGCGCTGGAAATGGAGCCCTTCCTGCTGAACGAACAGGCCCGCCGAAGTCAGGACCCAGAGGCGGCCCTCCCGGTCCAGCTCAAGGACATTGGCGGGCAGGGATTCGACTTGACCGTCGAACTGGGCCCGTTCGATGCGCCCGGCCCGGAAGCGGACCAGCCCGCGCAGGGTGGAGACCCAGACGCCCCCACCGTTGGCGGGCAGGACGCGATGGACGAAGCCCGACGGCAATCCGTCTTCCCGCCCCCAGGCCCGGCAATGAGCCCCGTCGTAGCGGAGGAGCGCGCTTTCCGTTCCCACCCAGATGAAGCCGTCCGAATCCTGGGTCAAGCTGGTGATGGCCCCCGAGGGGAGCCCCTGATCCGGACCGAGCAGGGTGAAGGGGCGATGCCATCCCTCCGCGGCCATGCCGAAGATTCCCAGCAGGCCCACCAGGGCGACCCGAAACCAGACCATTCACCACTCCCGCAGTTGCCGCCGTATCGGAGCGTCCGCCCCTGGGGCTGAACCGACTCGTCAGTCTTTGCCCAGTACCCGCCGATACAGCGCTTCGTACTGATCCACGATGGGGCCTTCCGCGAAGGTGCCGAGCGCCCGCTCGCGCGCGGCATCGCCCATGGTGAGCCGCAGATCCTCGTCGCGCAGCAGGGTCACCGCGTCGGCCGCCATGGCCTCCACATCACCCATGGGCTCCAGGTAGCCATCAATGCCGTGGCGCACCACCTCGGGCAGGCCCCCCACCCGGCTGGCGATGACCGGCACCCGGTGCCCCATGGCCTCCAGGGCCGCCAAACCGAAGCTCTCGGTGGCGCTGGGCAGCAGGAAGAGGTCGGAACAGGCCAGCACGGTGCCGATGTCCAGCTGCTTGCCCGTGAAGCGCACCTCGGACGCGAACCCCCGGTCGCGGCAATAGGCCTCGGCCTCCACGCGATCCGGCCCGTCGCCCACCATCACCAGGCGGGCGGGCACCTCCTTGCGGACCAGCTCGAACACCTTGAGCACATCCATCACGCGCTTCACGGGCCTGAAATTGGAGATGTGAGTCAGCACCGAGGTGGCCCTGGGGGCCAGCCAGGCCCGGCAGTCCGGGCGCTCCTGGCCGGGAGGTTCCACGAAATTCCCGATGACATCGATGTCGCGCCCCACCCCGAAGGTCCGGTAGGTCTCGTCCCGCAGGTACTCGGAAACGGCGGTCACGCCATCGCTCTCCCGGATGGCCATCTTCACCATGGGAAGGTAGCTCGGGTCGCTGCCCACCACGGTGATGTCCGTGCCGTGGAGGGTGGTCACGACCTTCAGGCCCGGGATGGCCATGCGGGCCAGCAGGGCGGCCATGGCGTGGGGGATGGCGTAGTGCGCGTGGATGATCTCCAGGCCGTGGTGCTCGGCCACATCCGCCATCTTGGAGCCCAGGGCGATGGAATAGGGGGCGTCCTCGAAGAGGGGATAGGTGGTGGCCCGGACCTCGTGGAAGTTGATGCGATCTTCGAAGCCCACCAGGCGCGGCGGCACGCTGGGGCTGAGGATGTGCACCTCATGGCCCCGGGCGGCGAGGGCCTTGCCCACCTCCGTGGCCACGACGCCCGAGCCGCCAAAGGTGCTGTAGCAGGAGATGCCGATGCGCATGGAAGATCCTCACTCCCAGCTATGATGGGGTGTTCCCAGGATCCTGCCCATGCCTCTTCTCTTCGCCATCGCCTACTACGCCCTGGATGTCCTGATCTATCTGCTGTTGGCGGTGGCCATCCTGTCCTGGTTCCCGATCGACCCCGGAAACCGCTGGATCCGCCTGCTGCACGCGATCACCGACCCGATCCTCCACCCCATCCGGGCCATCGTGCCGAGCATCGGGGGGTTCAGCTTCGACATCCTCGTCGCGGTGCTGCTGCTCGGCGTCATCCAGAGAGTCTTTCTGCGGGCCCTGGCCTCCTAGGAGCGTGTCATGAAGTACACCCCCCTCGACATCCAGCGCCGGGAATTCGAGAAGGTCTTCCGCGGTCTCGAAGAAGCCGAGGTCCGTTCCTTCCTCCACGAGGTGGCCGCCGAGTGGGAGGAGGTGCTGGCGGAGAACCAGAAGCTGAAGGAGGAGATCCTGGACAGCCGCGAACGGCTGCGGCAGTACCAGGACCAGGACCGCATCTTCCGTGAAACCCTGCTCCAGGCCCAGCGCACCCGCGAGGATGTGCTCGACGGTGCCAGCCGCGAGAAGGAACTGATCATCCGCGAGGCCCAGTTCAAGGCGGAGGAGATCATCCGCGAGGCCCAGCAGCATGTGGTCGAGCTGGAGGTGCAACTCCGCAACCTCAAGATGGAGCGCATCCGCTTCTTCCGGGAGCTGGAGGCCCTCATGGACCGCACCCGGCGCCACATCCAGGAGGAGGCGCCGGACATGTATGTGCCCGCTCCCCCGACCTTGAACCTGGAGAACCTCGACCTCACCGCGCTGGACGAGCCCGCCCTGCCCCCCCGCCGGCCCAATCCTGCCCCCTGAGCCCCGATCCACTGACCGTCCGAGCATCCGAATTTCCGGAGTCCCCATGTCCCAAGCCGTGATCCTCAAGTCCCTCCGCAGCCCCATCGGCAAGTTCCAGGGGGGGCTGGCGCCCCTGGCCGCTCCGGATCTGGCGGCCCAGGTGGTGAAGGCCCTGCTGGCTGCAGTGCCCGGCGCGGTGCCGACGGAAGTGATCCTCGGCCATGTGGTGAGCGCGGGCGTGGGCCAGGCCCCGGCGCGCCAGGCGGCTCTGCGGGGCGGCCTGCCCGCCAGCGTCTCCGCCCTCACCATCAACAAGGTCTGCGGCAGCGGCCTCAAGGCCATCCAGCTGGCGGCCAATGCCGTGCGCCTGGGCGACCACGACCTGGTGCTGGCCGGGGGGATGGAGTCCATGTCCAACGCGCCCTACCTCCTGCCCAAGTTGCGGGCGGGCGCGCGCATGGGTCATACCGAGGCCAAGGACGCCATGATTCTCGACGGGCTCTGGTGCGCCATGACCGATCAGCACATGGGCCACACGGGCGAGCTGGTGGCCTCCAAATACGGCGTCGGCCGCGAAGCGCAGGACGCCTGGGCCGCCGAAAGCCACCGCAAGGCCGTGGCGGCGATCCAGACCGGCGCCTTCAAGGCAGAGATCGTGCCCATCGCCGTCCCCGGAAAGAAAGGGGATCTGATCCTCAGCGAGGACGAGGGCCCCCGGGCCGACTCCACGCCCGAATCCCTGGCCAAGTTGCGCCCCGCCTTCAAGAAGGACGGCACCGTGACGGCGGGCAACGCCCCCAGCGTGAACGATGGCGCGGCGGCGGCCCTGGTCAGCACCGAGTCCTTCGCCAGGGCCCACGGCCTGCCCATCCAGGCCCGCATTCTCGGCACCGCCACAGCCGGCCTCGAGCCCGAATGGGTGCTCATGGCGCCCGTGGAGGCCATCCGCAAACTCCTGGTACAGGTGGGCTGGTCCGCGGGGGATGTGGACCTTTGGGAGATCAACGAGGCCTTCGCCGTGCAGCTGGTGGCCACCATGAACGAACTGAAGCTGCCCGCAGACCGCATCAATGTCCATGGCGGCGCCGTGGCGCTGGGCCACCCCATCGGGGCCTCCGGCGCCCGCGTCATGGCCACCCTGCTCCATGCCCTCGAGCGGCACGGCAAGCAGCGCGGCGTGGCGGCGCTCTGCCTAGGCGGCGGCAATGCCATCGCCATGGCGGTGGAGCGGGTGTAGCCCGCCCCACCCGTGCCCCAGTCGGGGTCACCCGAGAGACTGCCATGCCGATGCCGCCGCCCCGTCCCTCGCTCGCCGACCGTCGTTCCGCCGGCAAGGCGCTGCGGGAACGGCTGAAGCGCACGGACCAGGGGCATTGGCAGGCAGCCGGTGACCGACCGGACCTGATCCCTCGCCTGAAGGCCGCCAACGAGTTACGCCTTCCGGACCTCCTGCCCCTCAAGTGGGGGCGGATGTCGGCCTCCCCTTTCGCCTTCTTCCGGGGTTCGGTGGCGTTGATGGCCGGGGACATCGCCCCAGGACCCACCACCGGGATGACCGTGCAGATGTGCGGGGACGCCCACCTGCTGAACCTGGGGGCCTATGCCGCCCCGGACGGGCACCTGGTCTTCGACCTCAATGACTTTGACGAATCCATGCCCGGCCCCTGGGAATGGGATCTGAAGCGGCTTTGTGCCAGCACCGTGCTGGGCGGCCGGGAGGCGGGCCAGTCCGAGGCGGATGTCGGCGAGGCGGTCAAGGGGCTGGTGCGGGCCTACCGCGAGCACATGGCCCGATTCGCCGAGATGAAGGGACTGGAGCTGGTCCGCTTTGAAGTGACTCCCCAGGGCGGCGGAGGCGTCCTGAAGGAGGTCCTGGCGAAGGCCAGGCGGGACACGCCCGACAAGCTCCTGGCCAAAGCCACGATGGATGACGGCCAGGGCGGTCGACGGTTCCAGGTCCGGCCTCCCCTGACCCGCCCGCTTGATCCGGTGGAGCAGGAAGGGCTGTGGGAGGGGTTGCCGGCCTATCGGGAGACCGTACTTCCCGGGCGCCGGCAGGTGCTGGAAGGCTACGGGCCGGTGGATGCGATCTTCAAGGTGGTGGGCACCGGCAGCATCGGCCTGAGGAGCCTGCTGGTGCTCTGCCTGGGCCGCGGCCTGGAAGACCCGCTCTTCCTCCAACTCAAATCGGAAGAACCTTCCGCCTGGGCCCTCCACCTGCGGGAGGCGCCCCCCAGCCCCCATCAGGGACAGCGGGTCGCGCTGGGGCAACACCGCTCGCAGACCTGGGTGGATCCCTTGCTCGGCTGGACCCGGTTCGGGGGCCAGGATTTCCTGGTGCGGCAATGGTCCGATCACAAGGCGGGCATCGATGGGGCGACGCTGGGGGGAGCTGCGCTCGGGGACTACGCGGCCCTCTGCGGCGGCATCCTGGCCAAAGCCCACGCCCGGACCGGGGATGCGGTCATGCTCGCGGGGTATCTGGGCGATGCCGACAAGCTGGATGAGTCCCTGGCCGACTTCGCCAAGGTCTATGCGGATCAGGTCACCCGGGATTACGAGCGGTTCAGGAACGCCATCCAGGCCGGGGATCTGCGGGCCGTCACGGAAATCTAGGCAGAGGAAGGGCCCGGCAGACCGGGCCCTTCCTCTTGGAGTGACTGAAGCTTAGAAGGAATACCGAACCTGGGCGCCCAGGATCTCGATGGTGGCCTTCATGGTGCCGGTGAGGCTGCCCCGGGTCGTGTTGTCGCCCGCCGCGGTCAGGTTGATCTTGGCGTCGCCGATGAACAGGTGGGTGTAGCCGACATCGATGGCCACCTTCTTGGAGACGGTGTAGGTCGCGCCGAGAGAGAGCCACTTTCGGTCGTTGTCGGGGATGCGGGGGGTGCGGTGGTTGTCGTCCACGGCGCCCTGATCAAAGGCCACGCCGGCGCGGAGCGTCCAGTCCTGGTTGACCTTGTAGGTGCCGCCCAGAGAGTAGAACCAGGTGTCCTTCCAGTTCTCGTCCGTGATGGAATCCGGGGCTCCGGTGTTGAACTTCACGCGGAGTTCCTTGAAGCGGGACCAGGTGCTCTGGGCCACTTCGCCCTGCAGAGAGAAGGCGGAGGTCGCCTTCCAGTCGAAGCCCAGCGAGGCCGTGGCGGGGAGGGCGAGGTCAGCCTGTCCGCCGCCATTCTTGAGGCCGGCGCCGTTCAGGGCGGCCAAGTCCGTGGGCGGCAGGTTGCTGGGGAACTCGAAGGAGGCATCCCCCTTGAGCGTCATGGTCATGGCGGCGGAGTAGGCGCCGCCCAGGCGGAACTCCTTGGTCGGCTGCCAGGTGAAGCCCGCCTTCCAGCCGTAGCCCCAGCCATCGCCCTTCAGGCCGGCCTTGCCGTCCCAGGCGCCGGGGATGGCGTAGCCCGGCGTCCCGAAGACCGCGCTGGGAGCGCCCATGGCGATGTTCGCCACGGGGCTGTTCTGGCCGGGACCGGGAGACACGGTGGACAGGCCCGCCGCCGCCAGTCCGGACCCCACCTTCAGGGCGAGGGCGGTGCCGTAGTCCACGGCATTGGTCAGTTCCGCATCGGCCTTGCGGGCCACGAAGGCCACGCCGAAGGAGAACTGGTCGTTCACCCGGTAGGCCAGGCTCGGCGCGACATCGATGGTCTTCAGATCGGACTTCAGGCCGTGGTAGCGGCCGGTCCAGTTGGCGTCGTACTCGGTGGTGAGGCCGAAGGGCACATTCAGGGAGAGCCCCACCTTCAGGTCCTTGCTGACGCTGTACATGATGTTGAACTCAGGCAGGACGGCCGAGATCCCGGAGTTCCCGTGACTGGAGGCGCCCGAGACCGGGCCCAGGCTGGTGCCCGTGACCGGGGCCGTCTGGAAGCCCAGGGCGAGCAGGGCCGGCGTGCGGCTGGCCGAGAGGTCCTGCAGCTTCACATCCAACCCGACATAAGTGCCGCCCAGGGAGAACTGCCAGCCGTCGAACTGGGTCATCGTCGCGGGGTTGAAGAAGAGGGCGCTGATGTCGTTGCCCCCCGCGCTGATGCCCGCGAAGGCGTTGCCCTGAGCGCTCGGGCTCTGCTCGCGGAGCTGGAAGCCGGAAGCCTGGGCCTGGGGAGCGAAGGCGCCGGCGGCGATGAGGGTCAAAGCCGTGAGGGTGAGGCGTGAGCGGTGGGTCATGGGCGCATGGCTCCTAATCCCGGACTTCCCGGGGTGGGTGGCTGTTGCCAGCCGGTTCTGAAGGGCAAGATTGACCACGATACCAAATCGTTACGCCCTTGCAACCATCCTGGGGGTGGGCTGAAAACCCGCGAATTCACGATCTTAAGATCATCAACGGAGTCCGCCGCCGAGGGCCTGCGATAGGGACATGCCCGTGGCGAGAGCCTGCACGAGTGCCGAGCCGACCACGGGCGTGGCGCCCATGTCCCGCACCGCCGCCAGGCTGGCGAGATCGGAGAGGCCGAAGCCCACCGCCAGGGGGCGGCTCGTGGCCGCAAGCAGTTGGCCCAGCCGCTCACGCACAGGGGCCAGGTCGGTACCCTGCCCTGTCCCCGTGACGCCCAGGCGAGCCACCACATAGGCGAACCGCTGGGCGAAGGGCGCGGAGGGGCCGGGATCCGGTCGTTCCGACAAGACCTGCCGGGCCCGGGCCAAAGTCGTGGTGGGCGCCAGCAGCGGCACCATCGGATAGCCCGCGGCACGCAGGTCCGCTTCGAATCCGGGTTCCTCGCCAAAGGGCAGGTCCACCACCAGCAGCGCTTTCACCGGTGTGGGCGCCAGCAGCGCCTTCAGCCGATCCGCACCGATCTGGAGCAGGGGATTCAGGTAGGTGAAGAGGATGAGGTCCGGGCTTTCCGCGATTCCCGCGAGGGATTCGAGCACCCGGAGGGGCGTGGCGCCCCGGGCGATGGCGCGTTGAGCCGCGGCCTGGAGCAAGGGACCGTCCGCGATGGGATCCGAGTGCGGCAGTCCCAGCTCGAGGGCCTCGATGCCGAGGGATCTGGCCTCAGAAAGCAGGGCGGGCAGCGCTTCAAGGCTGGGATCACCGGCCATCAGGAAAGGGAGCAGCGGGTTCAGGTTCATCTCAGATCCCCAGGCGCGACTGATAGGTGGACAGGTCCTTGTCGCCTCGGCCGCTGAGGCCCAGCAGGATGGTGGCAGCGCCTTCGGCGGCGAAGGCGGGCAGCAGGGCCAGGGCATGGCTGCTCTCCAGGGCCGGCAGGATGCCTTCGCTTTCGCAGAGCAGGCGCGCCCCGGCCAGGGCTTCGTCATCGGAGGCGCGGCGCACCTCCACCTGGCCGTCCAGCGCCAGGGCCGCGAGCTCAGGGCCCAGCGCAGGGTAGTCCAGCCCGGCGCTGATGCTGGCGGTCTCCGCCGTGTGGCCGTGCTCGTCCTGGAGCAGCAGGGTCTTGCAGCCATGCAGGACGCCCATGCGGCCTCCGTCGAGCCGGGCCGCGTGCTCGCCCAGCGCCGGACCATGGCCACCAGCCTCGACGGCCACCCGGCGCAGGCCGTCGCCCAGGAAGGGCACCAGCAAGCCCAGGCCGTTGCTGCCGCCGCCGGCGCAGGCGAGGACGACCTCGGGCAAATGCCCGGACTGCTCCAGCACCTGCGCCCGGGCTTCCTCGCCAATCACCGTCTGGAAGCTGCGCACCAGGGTCGGGAACGGATGGGGCCCCAGGGCGGAACCCAAAATGTAGTGGGCACGGTCGCAGCGGCCAGCCCAGGCCCGCAGGGCCTCATTCACCGCCTCCTTGAGCGTGCCCTGCCCTGCTTCCACGGGCACGACCTGGGTGCCGAAGAGCCGCATCCGCGCCACATTCGGCGCCTGGCGGGCCATGTCGGTGACACCCATGTAGACGGTGCAGGACAGTCCCAGCCGGGCGCAGGCCGCCGCCGTGGCCACGCCATGCTGCCCCGCGCCGGTTTCCGCGATGATCTCCGTCTTGCCCATGCGCCGCGCCAGGAGGGCCTGGGCCAGGGCGTTGTTGATCTTGTGGGCGCCCGTGTGGGTGAGGTCCTCGCGCTTGAGGAAGAGCGCCTTCAGGCCCAGCTTTCCGGCCAGGCGCGGCGCAGCCGTGAGCGGCGTGGGCCGACCCACGAAGTGGCGCAGCTCCGACTTCAGCTCGGCGACGAAGGCGGGATCGAAGGAGGCCGCGAGGAAGGCGGCCTCCAGGTCGAGCAGCGGCTGCATGAGCGTTTCCGGTGCGTAGCAGCCGCCTAGAGCCTGTGTCCCGAATCGCGTGGGGAGTTCGAATCTGGTGGTCATGGGTGCTCCAGATGGTGGGCGGCGGTGATGAACGCGCCGACTTTTGCGGCGTCCTTGCGGCCTGGGGAGGACTCCAGCCGGCTGGCCGCGTCGAAGCCTCGCAACTGAAGGCGGACGGAGGGTGGCAGGGCCGCGGCGCGGGTGGCGAGAGCGGCACCATCCAGCCCGCCGGCGAGCAGGAAGGGACCTGGCGGAGGGAAGAGCATGCCGTGGCCCTGGCCCGAGCCCCCGGCCACGCCGGTTTGCGCGGGGCTGGACTCCCAGAGGTAGAGGTCCGCGGGAATGGCCGCCTGGCCGGGCTCGTCGGGCCAGGGCAGCAGGACGAAGAGCCCGGCCTCCCGCAGCAGGGTCACGCCGCGCTCCCGCTCGGCGGCCGGCAAGTAGGGCTGTACGCGGCGGAACCCGTGGCGCCGCGCCAAGTCGAGCAGATCTTCAGCGTGTCCCACCACGGCCACGAGTACCGCGCGACCGAGGCCGGCCTTCGCCACAGTGAGGTCCGCGCAGTGGCGCGGACTGGGCGGATGCGCCACGAACCCCAGCAGGTCCGCGCCCCCGTCCACGGCGAAGGCCACATCCTCGGCCGTGGTGAGGCCGCAGACCTTGGCCAGCAGGCTCATCGGGCCTCCTGCCGGAGGTCGGCGAAGACGCGCTCCAGGAACCCCTTCGGGTCCGGGCTCCGCATGAGCGCCTCGCCGATGAGCACCGCATCGAAGCCGGCCCGCAGCGCGGTGCGCGCGTCCTCCGGCGTGGCGAGTCCGGATTCGCGGATCAGCACGGCCTCCGGAAAGGCCCTGCGCAGGGGCTCGGCCGTGGGCACGCCGAGGTTGAAGGTCGAGAGGTCCCGGGCGTTGATGCCCACCAGTCGGGCCTGGGCCTCCTGGGCGAAGGCCACCTCCGTGAGATCGTGCAGTTCCACCAGGGGCTCCAGGCCGCGGGCGCGCGCCGCCTCCGCAAAGGCCGCCGTGTGGCCCTTGAGCACGCGGGCGATGAGCAGCACGGCCTCGGCACCGCTGGCTTCCGCCTCGGCCAGCTGAGCCTCGGCGATCACGAAGCCCTTGTAGAGCCGGGGCCGGTCGAGTTCTGCCGCGAGGCGGATGTGGTTGGCGTCGCCTCGGAAGAGGAAGGGCTCCGCGAGGATGGAGAAGGCCGCGGCGCCGCCCTCGAGATAGGCCCGGAGCTGGGGCAGCAGCGGCGTGCCGGCGGCGAAAGGGCCGAGGGAAGGCGAAGCCTGCTTGTATTCGGCGATGACCGCACCGCCCTTCTCAACCCCATCGCGCCGCAAGGCGGCTTCGAAGGGCCCGCCTCCGGTGAGCCGGGGCCTGGTCGGGGAAGGCGTGGCCATTTGGCGGACCCGTGCGAGTTCCGCGATCAGCACCCGCAGGAGGTGGGATCGGGAGGAGAGGCCCGTCTCCCCCACCAACAGGGCGGGATCGGGAAGGCGGCTCATGGCTGCACCTCCATGGCAGCGTTCGAGGTGGGACCCGGGGTGGGGAATGGCGGCGTGAACCCCCGGTTCAGGGCGGCCCGTGTCTCCTGGTAGGCCCGAGGCAGGTCCTCGAGCCCTCGATTCCGATGGAGCAGCAGGCCGAGTCCCGCCTGCAGGGCCACCGCATCCGCCACCGCAGGCCGGAAGTCCGCGTGACCCATCCCGCCGAAGATGCCCCGGGCCACGGCGAGGGCTTCGGCCCGGTCCGCGATGCGCAGGGCATGCCGTTGCGGCTGGCCGATGCCCAGTTCCCGGGGCACCAGCACCTGGGGGGCCTGGACCCGCCCATCCACCACGGGCTGGACCATGGTAGGCCCTTCGATGGAGGCTTCATCCAGCCCCCTCCCCTCGGCATCCTTGCCGTGGATCACGAAGGCCCGCCGCAGGGTCGGCCGCTGGGCCAGGGCCCCAGCCATGGGAACCAGAAGCTCCTCGCGGGCCACGCCCAGCAGCTGCAGGGGCGGGTTCGCGGGATTCAGGAGAGGGCCCAGCAGGTTGAAGATGGTGGGGATCCCCAGCCGGCGGCGGATCTCCCGCAGGCGCCCCAGCAAGGGGTGATAGGCCGGGGCGAACAGGAAAGCGAAACCGTGGGCACGCAGGTCCTGCGACAGGTCGGCGCTGGCCCGGGCCAGGTCGTAGCCCAGCCCCTCCAGCAGGTCGGCGCTGCCGCAGACGCTGGTGGCGGCGCGGTTCCCATGCTTGATGATGGGGACGCCGAGGTGCGCCAGCAGCAGGGCCGACAGGGTGCTGAGGTTGGCGGTGGACGCGCCGTCGCCGCCAGTACCGCAGGTGTCGAGAGCGCCTTCAGGCACGATCGGGAACGGCTCGGCCACTTCGGACAGGGCCGCGGCGAAGGCCGCCAGTTCGTGGGCCTCGGGCACCCGCTGGGCCAGCAGGGCCAGGCAGGCCCCCACCAGCAGGGCATCTGTGTCCTGGTCGATGAAGATGCGCATGAGCTCCGAGGCCGTGGCCTCGGGCAGCGGACGAATGGGGTTGTGCGTGGTGAGCAGGGTCATCGGGATTCCTTGGCCATCCGGAGGAAGTTGGCGAGCATGGCCGGGCCGTCCGGCGTGAGGATGCTTTCGGGGTGGAACTGCACGCCCCAGCGGGGCAGCTGGCGGTGGGCCATGGCCATGATTTCGCCACCGGGGCTGCGGCCTGTCACGCGCCAGCAGGCGGGCAGCGAGGCCGGCTCGGCGATGAGGCTGTGGTAGCGGCCCACGGGCAGGCCCGGCGCCAGCCCCAGGAAGAGCCCGGTGCCCTCGTGCTCCAGGGGCGTGGCCTCGCCGTGCAGGGGCTCGAGGGCGCGGATGACCCGGCCCCCCGTGGCCGCCGCCAGGGCCTGATGCCCCAGGCAGACGCCCAGCAGCGGGATGTCCCAATCCGAGCCCGCCAGGGCCATGTGGGCGGGGCTTTCCGTGGGGTGGCCCGGCCCCGGTGACAGGACCACGGCTTCAGGCCGGAGGGCCTTGGCCTCCTCGAGGCCGAGGGCGTCGTGGCGGGCCACGCGCACCGGCATCCCCAGCGTCTCGAAGGCCTGCACCAGGTTGTAGGTGAAGGAATCCAGGGCATCGATCAGGAGGATCATCGCGAGGCTCCGGGCAGCTGGACCCCAAGAGCCTGGGCGACGGCGCCCAGCTTGTGCAGGGTCTCGAAGTATTCGGATTCCGGTTTCGAGGCCCGCACCACGCCGGCCCCGGCCTGGAGGTAGGCGACGCCCCCGGCGTAGACCGCCGTGCGGAGGATGAGGGCCGTGTCCAGGATGCCGTCCGTCCCCAGCCGCAGCAGCACGCCGCCGTAAGGTCCGCGGACCTCGCCTTCCAGTTCGGCGATGCGCTGGCAGGCCCGGAGTTTGGGGGCGCCGCTCACGGTGCCCGCGGGGAACGCCGCCGCCAGCACATCCAGGGCATCCACGCCTGCCCGCAGCTTCGCCTTCACCGTGGTGGTGAGGTGCAGGACATGGCTGGTGCGCTGGAGGGCCAGGGGTTTCTCCACCCGGACTCCGCCGGGCACGGCCACGCGGCCCAGGTCGTTGCGGGCCAGGTCCACCAGCATCTGGTGTTCGGCCAGCTCCTTCGGATCCCGCTTCAGGGCCTCGAAGCGGGCGGCGTCCTCCTCAGCGTTGGCGCCCCTGGGCACCGTGCCGGCGATGGGCAGGGTCTCGGCCTCGCCGTCCTGCACCCGCACCAGCATCTCGGGGGAGGCGCCCACCAGGGCGAAATCCCCCCATTCGAGCAGGAAGCCATAAGGGCTCGGGTTCAACCGGCGCAGGCGGCGGTAAGCCTCCAGGGGGAGCGGCGGATCCTCCACGCGGAAGCGCTGACTGGGCACCAGCTGGTAGATGTCGCCATCGAGGATGCGCTCCTGGGCCTGGGTCACCGCACGCTCGTAGGCCTCGCGGGCCGTCAGGGCCTGCGCCCTCGGGTGGGAGGTGCCGGGTCCCGGATCGCGCACGCCCGCCAGCAGCCGGGCCCGCAGCTCCCGCAGGCGCCGGAAACCGGCCTCGGCATCGCCATCCACGGTCTGCAACTCGGCGACCTGGTGCAAGTGGTCGAAGACCAGAGCCGTGTCGAAACGCTTCACCCAGAGGCCCGGCAAGCCCAGCCCGTCGCGGGCGGGTAGCGGAAGGGTGGGCTCCCGGGCGCCCATGGCCTCGAAACCGAGATAGCCCGCACACCCGACGCCGATGGGGAGGGGCTCCCGGAGCGCGGGGAGCTCGGCGCCGGGATCATGGATCGCCCCGGACGGCGAGGTCCCGGCGAGATCCCGCAGAGCCTCGGTCCAACCCCGGGCAGGAGGAGCCAGGCGGCATTCCGCCGGACCTTCCAGCAGCACGAAGCTGTGGCGACCCACCCGTTCGCCCTGATCGCAGGACTCCAACAGGAGGCTGGCTCCGACCGGCCGCAGGGCCAGGTAGGCGGCCAGGGGCGTCAGCAGGTCGGCGGGAAAGGGGTGGCGGATTAGGTGCATGGGGTCATCCAAATGCAAAAAAGCCCGACCATGGGGTCGGGCTCGGAAGGTCCGGGGTGGCAGCGGCCGTCAGGCCTCGCCAAGGGAGCCGTCCGAACCCACGCGCCACCAATAGGCCCCGAAAAGGAGGCCCCGGCGCAGGAAGGGGAAGGACAGCAGCATGGATGCGATGAAACCCCACCGGCCCCGGCCCTGTCAAGTGTGGTTTGATGAAGGATTGCTTGCGGACGGCCATGAGCTTCGAGGAAGAGCCCCCCACCACCATCCACACCGAGGAAGCCCTGTCGCCCCGGGCGCCCTGGTCCTTCCTGGCCCCCGCCCTGCCCGGCGGCTTCGGCCGCTGGGGCTGGGGCCTCATGGCAGGCTGGGCGCTGGTCCTGCTGGGCCCCTCGCTGGGCTGGGCGGGCCACCTTCGTCGGGCCGCCGGCTGGAGCGCCCTGCCTAGCCACTGGGGCGAAGGGATCAGCGCCCGTGACATATGGGAGCTGTGGGTGAATGGCGGGCTCCAGCACCGCGCGACCAATTCGCCGACGGTCCACCTGCTGGGCGTCGGCCTGGTGATCGTCCTTTGGTGCGGCTGGCGCCTCCAGGCGGAAGCGGGCGGACAGAAGGCTCGGCTCGGTTCCTGGCTGCTGGGTGCCCTGGACACCCTGCTGATAGGCCTCCTCCCTGTGGGCCTGGCGGGCTGGGCGGCCTATTCAGCTCTGGCCTGGGCCGGGGGCCTGGGCATCGACGGGCTCGGCTGGATGGCCTTCTTCGGGCGTCCGCTGGTGGTGATGGCGACCGTCGCCGCCCTGAACCTCCAGTGGTGGTTCTGTCGGCTCGGGCGCGCCGCGGGGCTCTCCCGGGGCTACTGGGCGCACCTGGTGGACTGCTTCCTGCGGCTCTGGATGCACCCGATCCAGTGGGGTCTCGTGAATCTCGGTGGAGCCGCCCTGCGCGCCCTGCTCCCCTTCCTGGTGCTGCTGCTGGCCTGGCGGATGGGGGGCGGCACCACCTTCCGGGTCTGGCTGTTCCTGCTGCTGCAGCTGACCGTCACCCTGGTCAACGGCTGGCTGATGGGCTGGTTGCTCCGTGCCGCCGCCCATTTCTGGACCCACGATGCCGCCGTGCGGGATGCCCTGGCGGTCTTGAAGGAAGATGCCCGTGAAGCCTGATCCTGGCCGTGCCCTCCTCATCCTGTCCCTGCTTTCCCTTCCGCTGGCGGCACAGCCCCCCAGCGTGAAGACCGAGGTCATCCCCATCACCGAGGCGATTCCGGAGGATGCCGACATCCAGAAGGTCATCGCCCCCCTGGCGGCGGAGATCAAGGCCAGCTTCGGCCTGCCGCTGGTGGAGGCCCCCCAGGGGCTCTTCCGGGGGCGCCGCGGCGAGGAGAACCTGCTGGGCTACTGGGTTTCGGATGTCATGCGCCGCGCCGCCCAGCCCCTCGTGGGCGCGCCGGTCCCGTTCGCGATCACCAATGCCGGAGGCCTGCGCGCCAACCTGCGGCCGGGACAGCTCAAGGTGGGCGACATCTTCGAGCTGATGCCCTTCGAGAACGAGATGGTGGTGATCGAGCTCACGGGCGCCGAGGTGATCCAGGTCGTGAAGGAGGGCCTGCTCCGCCGTGGCGGCGAACCCTGTTCCGGCGTGAAGGCGAAGGTCGAGGGTCCCCCCGAGCAGGCCGTCCTCACCGTCACTTGGGAGGATGGCAGTCCCATCGATCCGGAGGCCACGGTCAAGGTGGCCACCACGGACTACCTGTACGGCGGCGGTGATTCCATCCCCACGCTGAAGAAAGGGCGCAAGCCGTTCACCACCGGCGTCACGCTTCGCCAGATGCTGCTCGATGAGTGCACGGCCCTGGGCAAGGCGAAGAAGGATCTGGTCTCCCCGACCCCGGGCCGCTACGGGATTCCGGTTCCCATCCAAGAAGCCATCCGCGACAAGAAGTTGAAGCTGTAGGGGCCCCCATGGATCGCCGCGATTTCCTAGCCTCCCTCGGCGCCGCCGCTGCCGCCTCCCAGGTGTCCCCCCTGCGGGCCTCGATGGGGGCTGCCGAAGGGCCCGCCGCCGGCCGCGTCACCTTGCTCCACACCAACGACACCCACTCCCGCATCGAGCCTTTCGGGCCGGGCAATGGCGCCATCAGTGGCAAGGGCGGCATGGCCCGCCGGGCCACCCTCGTACGGCAGCTGCGCCAGCAGTTGGGGACCGTGCTGCTCCTGGACGCCGGCGACACCTTCCAGGGCACGCCCTACTTCAACCGCTACAAAGGCCGCCTGGACTACCAGCTCATGCGCATGGTGGGCTACGACGCGGGCACCTTGGGCAACCACGATTTCGACAACGGCGTGGCGATGCTGGTGGAGGCCATGGAATCCATGGAGCAGCTCAAGCACGCCAACCCGCCCTTCGCCTTCGTCAACTGCAACTTCGACTGCAAGGGCGCCCCCGCCCTCGAGAAGCGCCTCCGGCCCTACCTCGTCCGCAAGTTCCCGGGGCTGAAGGTGGGCATCACCGGCGTGGGCGTGGCCTTCGCGGGCCTGGTGGCCCCCAAGAACCATGAAGGGATCGTCTGGAAGGACCCCTACGAGAGCCTGAAGCCCGTGGTGAAGCGGCTGCGCGAGGTCGAGAAGGTGGATCTGGTGGTGGTGCTGTCCCACCTGGGCTACAGCAACAAGGATTCCGCCCACGACGACCTGCGCTTGCCCGGGGCGGTGCCGGGCATCGACGCAGTGATCGGCGGCCACAGCCACACCTTCCTGGAGACCCCCACCAAGCTTCCCCAGGCCCAGGGGGAGACCCTCGTGTTTCAGGTGGGTTTCGGCGGCGTGAACCTGGGGCGCATGGACTTTGCCGTGACCCGCGGGAGTGTCCGGGCCGCCTCTGGAGCTGCCATGCCGGTGGTGGGCTGAAAACGCCCCGAGTGACCGAAGTCCCAAACCGCCGTCTCGACAGGGAAAGCCGCTTGAAGCAAGGCTTTTCCCGTGGGAGTCTGCCTTGATTACCCGTCGCCGGACAAACGAGATCAGCCTGCCGTTCTCGTTCGGGTCGAGCCGGGGAAGATCCTTAAGGAGAGCCCATGACCACCCAGAAGATCATCTGGACTGACATCGACGAAGCCCCGGCGCTGGCGACCTACTCCCTGCTTCCCATCATCCAGGCCTTCACCAAGGGCACGGGCATCGCCGTCGAGACCTCGGACATCTCCCTGGCCGGCCGCATCCTCGCCAACTTCCCCGAGCACCTCACCGAATCCCAGCGCATCCCCGACAACCTGGCCCAGCTGGGTGCCTTGGCCCTGAAGCCGGAAGCCAACATCATCAAGCTTCCCAACATCAGCGCCTCCATCCCCCAGCTGATCGCCGCCATCAAGGAGCTGCAATCCCAGGGCTACCGGATCCCTGACTACCCCGAGCAGCCCACGGAGGAAGTGGAGAAGGCCATCCAGACCCGCTATGCCAAGGTGCTGGGCAGCGCCGTGAACCCCGTGCTGCGCGAGGGCAACTCCGACCGTCGCGCCCCCCTCTCCGTGAAGAACTTCGCCAAGAAGCACCCGCACAAGATGTCGCCCTGGAGCCCCGACTCCAAGGCCCGCGTGGCCCACATGACCACCGGCGACTTCTTCGGCAGCGAGACCTCGACCACCCTCGCCAAGGCCACGACGGCCCGCATCGAGTTCGTGGGCGCGGATGGCGCCGTGAAGGTGCTGAAGGAGAAGCTGCCCCTGCAGGCCGGGGAGGTGCTCGACGCCTCCGTCATGAATGTCAAATCCCTCCGGGCCTTCTACGCGGAGCAGATCGACGCGGCCAAGCGGGACGGCCTGCTGCTCTCCCTGCACCTGAAGGCCACCATGATGAAGATCTCCGATCCCGTCATGTTCGGCCACGCCGTGTCCGTCTTCTACCAGCCGGTCTTCGAGAAGCACAATGCCACCCTGCGGGAACTGGGCGTGAACACCGCCAACGGGCTGGGTGATGTCTACGCCAAGATCCAGTCCCTGCCCGAGGCCCGCCGCGCGGAGATCGAGGCGGACATCCAGGCGGTCTACGCCACCCACCCGGCCCTGGCCATGGTGGATTCCGACAAGGGCATCACGAACCTGCATGTGCCCAACGACATCATCGTGGACGCCTCCATGCCCGTGGTGGTGCGCGACGCGGGCAAGATGTGGGGCGCTGACGGCAAGCTCCACGACACCCTGGCCATGATCCCGGACCGCTGCTACGCCACGATGTACAAGACCGTCATCGAGGACTGCCAGAAGCACGGCGCCTTCGATCCCGCCACCATCGGCAGCGTGCCGAATGTAGGCCTCATGGCACAGAAGGCCGAGGAATACGGTTCTCACGACAAGACCTTCTTCGCCCCGGCCGCCGGGACCATCCGCATCGTGGACGAAGTCGGCGCCACCCTGCTCTCCCAGAAGGTGGAAGAGGGCGACATCTTCCGGGGCTGCCAGGCCAAGGACGCGCCCATCCAGGACTGGGTCAAGCTAGCCGTCACCCGCGCCCGCCTGACCGGCGCCCCCGCCATCTTCTGGCTGGACAAGGCCCGCGCCCACGACGCGCAGATGATCGCCAAGGTCGAGACCTACCTCAAGAACCACGACACCAAGGGGCTGGACATCCGCATCCTGCCTCCGGATGAAGCCATGAAGGTCTCCTGCGAGCGCATCCGCAAGGGCCTCGACACCATCTCCGTCACGGGCAATGTCCTGCGCGACTACCTCACGGACCTCTTCCCCATCATCGAGCTGGGCACCAGCGCCAAGATGCTCTCCATCGTGCCCCTGCTGGGCGGTGGCGGTCTCTTTGAGACCGGCGCCGGCGGTTCCGCCCCCAAGCATGTCCAGCAGTTCCAGAAGGAGGGCTACCTCCGCTGGGATTCCCTGGGTGAGTTCTCCGCCTTCTGCGCCTCCCTGGAGCACCTGGCCAACACCTTCAAGAACGCCAAGGCCGCCGTGCTGGCGGAAACGCTGGATCAGGCCATCGCCAAGTTCCTCGACAACGACAAGTCTCCCGCCCGCAAGGTCGGCCAGATCGACAACCGGGGCAGCCACTTCTACCTGGCCCTGTACTGGGCCCAGGCGCTGGCCGCTCAGGCCCGGGACACCGAGCTCCAGGCCCGGTTCTCAAAGGTGGCCCAGCAGCTCGGCGCCAACGAGGCGAAGATCAACGAGGAGCTGATCGGAGCCCAGGGCAAGCCCGTGGACATGGGCGGCTACTACCACCCCGACAAGGCCAAGACCGGCGCCGCCATGCGGCCCAGCGCCACCTTGAACGCCATCATCGACGCCATCGCGTAGCAGCCCCCCAACGCATGACATGACACGGGCCCGCACTGGCGGGCCCGTGTCATGTCTACTTGGGTCCCTCGGTCGGGCTGGGCCGGGGCTCGGGCTTGGCGCCACCCTCCGGTGCCGGAGGCGGTGCTGGCGCCGATGCGGCGACCGGCGCATGCGGAACCAACGGTTCCTGGAGCCGCACCAGGACCTCGGGCCAGCCGTAGAGCCGCAGACAGAGGTTCTCGCCGGCTGAGGGCGGCGGGACCTCAGCGGATTGGCTGCCGTTCCGGAAGCCCATGACCAGCGGTACCCAGGGACCAACCGGGCTGGGGGCCACGGCCTCGATCGCCTCCAGCGCCGGACCCTCCAGGTGGGTACCGGCGGCATCCTGGTAGAGCCGCTTGACGATGGGCAGGTCCAGGAACAGCGGCGGCAGGACGACCCAGGCACTGGCGCCCGCGGAGGCATCCTCCACCTGGAGTTCCAGGCGTCCGGAAGCGGTGGGGCCGAAGAGCTCCGCCACTCGGAGCGTGGCGATCAGGCGCTGGCCGCGTCCCAGCAGGCGGACCGCAGCGGGAGGCACCGCGCGCACGGTGGCCGGCTCGTCCGCGAGGCGGAGGGACAGCTTGGGGCTGTGCCCGAAGGGGAAGGCCCCCTTGCGGCCCGCCAGGATCGACACCATGACCGGACTGGTCGTGGACAGGAGCGGAAGTTCCGCCGAGAGCGGCAGGCCCGGAGCGGGCTGCTCGGCCAGCACCTGCAGGCCGCCCAGCACCGGGCGCGGGGGGAGCAGCCGAACATCCTTCAGGGCCAGCGTCCGCCCATCAGCCAATTGGATCTCTCCCTGCAGCAGGGCCCCGGAGGCTCCGGCAATCGACCCCTTGGTGGAATCGAAGGTCCAGCCGTCACTGTTCTCCTTTCTCCGGACCAGGACCTGGCCTCCGAGGACGCACTGGGAAGCCTCGCCGAGGTTGCGTCCGGAGATGAGGACGGTGGCTTCACCCTGGTGGACTTCCACACGGTCCACCACCGGCAGGGGGGGCAGCAGGGTCATGGGGAGGGTCAAGGCGGGCCGCTCGGCCCCGGGCAGGAACAGCTCCAGATTCCCCGGCCCGGAGAGGTTCCCCAGGGGCCTGAATGTGGCCAGCCGCGACCCATCCGGTTGCGGTTTCAGATCGCCCTCCAGGGGAGAGGCCCCACCCTTGCCTGGGCGGAAGGCGATGCGGCCGAGGCAGGCGGCCCAGGGCGCGGGGAGCCGCAACACACTGGCTACTCCCACCATGAAGTGGGCCCGCTCCGCAACGGAGGGACGCCACGCGGAATCGAGGCCGGCTGGAATCTCCTGAGCCTCGGTGGCCACTGCTCGGAACCCCCAGGTCCCCTCGATGTGGGCCTTGACGCGCAGGAAACCATGCTGGCGCAGGGCCTCCAGCGGGGCGCCCGGAATGATCATGAAGGCCTGTTTTTCCGGGTTCGGAGCGAGAGGCAGCGGCGCGAGCTTCTCTCCTTTGGGTCCTTCGACGACCAGTCGCCAGTCATGCCCGAACAAGGCGAAGGGCAGGTTGCTCCCGGCCTTGGGCTGGAGCAGCAGCTGGCCGTAAGGCTGGACCAGGGCACTGTCCGGGGGGACCGAGAAGGTGAAGGCGGGTGGCTCCGCATCCTCCCAGCGGCAGGGGCTGAAGACCAGGGCTCCGAGGACATCGCCGGTGGTGTGGATCCAGTCGCCGTACCAGAGCTGGGAACGGGTTCCGTCGAAGTCCTTGGCCAGGGCGGGAACATACTGGAACCGGTGGCCCGGCCAGAGGTTCTGGAAGATCTGCACGAGGTCGAACACGATGGAGATGTAGGCGGAGGAGGCCCGGGCGGGCCCCGAGACCGACTGGCCCTGGAAGGTGGTGGTCCGGTCGCCGGCATCATTGGCCGGAACCAGGATGTTGGTCCGGCGGAACTCCTGGGTGAGGAACTGGAACTTGTCGAGATTCGAGGCGCTGTTCCGGCTCAGGAAGACCTGCAGATCTTGGGAGACCTGCCCCCCGTAGGCTTTCAGGAAGTTGAAGACGGCCGCATCGTAGGCCGCGGGGGACTGGTCCTTCCGGATGGTGTCCAGACCGGTGAGGAACCGGTCGGCATGAGCCCGCTGCTCGGTAAGATCCGAGAGCTTGAGGCAGATGGAGCGAAAGGCTTCCAGGTGGGTCAGGACATCCGCCAGGATCTTCCGCCGGCCCCCGCTGTCGGGCACCAGGAAGAACATCGGAATGGCGTCGTAAGGGGCCTGGAGGATGGGTGCCACCATCTGGCCACCCTGCCGCTTGAGGCGCAGCTCGGCCACACCCTGGGTGGTCGGCGCCACGGTCCGGGGCAGGAAGACGGCGATGAGGGTCCAGTCGGAGCGAGTCACCCGGGGATCGAACGCCTCGCCGGACAGCGAGATCTCCACCCGATCCTGGTACCGGAGGACCGGGGTCTGGAAGAGCGGCAGCGCCTGGTCCTGGCCGTCGGCCCCGCGCCGGAGGACCCGGGCATTCAGGGCGATGGGGCCCTTCCCGAAGGCCTCGGCCAGGTTCGTCGCGACGGGTGCTGCGGGAGCGCCCCCGGCCCGGGCTGGCCAAGCCGTCAGGAGCACGACTCCAGCCGACAAGGCTGCCAAGCCGCGGAGACACCTGCGGAAGGGAGGGAGCGGACCAGTCGGCATCACAGAACCCATGTCATGAAGGCTTCATGCTACCAGCGGCCCACTCCGTTCCCGGCTTTCGTGCGATCAGAACAGACCGACCACGCGTCCGGTCTCCGGCTCGATGTCCACATCGTAGAAACCGGGGCGGGTGGGCAGTCCCGGCATGGTGGCCATCTTGCCGAGCAGGGGATAGAGGAAGCCCGCCCCAACGCTGGCCCGGATATCGCGCACGGGAATGCGGAAGCCAGTGGGGGCGCCCTTCAGCGTGGGATCATGGCTCAGGCTCAGGTGGGTCTTGGCCATACAGATGGGGAGCCGGTCGTAGCCGAGGCGGGTGTAGGCCTCGATGTGGGCTTCGGCCTCGGGCGAGTAGTCCACGCCGTCAGCGCCGTAGATCTCGCGGGCGATGGTCTCGATCTTCTGCTTGATGGGCTCGTCCAGGTCGTAGAGGAACCGGAAATTCGACGGCCGGTCGCAGACGCGCATGACCGCCTTCGCCAGATCCAGCGCCCCCTCCCCGCCCAGGGCCCAGTTCTGGCAGACCACGGCATCCTCGGCGCCGCTTTCCAGCGAGGCCCGGCGCACCAGGTCCAGCTCGGCGGGGCTGTCCGTGGCGAAGCCGTTGACCGCCACCACCACGGGGATGCCGAACTTTCGGGCGATGCGGATGTGGTGGAGCAGGTTCGGTAGGCCCTGCCGGAGGAGCTCCAGATTCTCCTCCACATAGACCGCATCCAGGGGCTTCCCGGCCACGACCTTGGGGCCGCCGCCGTGCATCTTGAGGGCGCGCACCGTGGCCACCAGCACCACGGCATCCGGCACCAGGCCCGACACGCGGCACTTGATGTCGAAGAACTTCTCCATGCCCATGTCCGCCCCGAAGCCGGACTCCGTGATCACATAGTCGGCCAGCTTGAGGGCGATCCGATCCGCCAAGATGGAGCTGTTGCCGTGGGCGATGTTGGCAAAGGGCCCCGCATGGACGAAGACAGGCGTGCCTTCGAGCGTCTGCATCAGGGTGGGCTTGAGCGCATCCTTCATCAGCACGGTCATGGCACCGGCCACGCCGAGGTCCTCGGCCGTGACGGCCTCCCCCTTCCGGTTGAGGCCCACCACCATGGCTCCCAGGCGGTGCCGCATGTCCTGGAGACTGGTGGCCAGCGCCAGCACGGCCATGATCTCGCTGGCCACGGCGATGTCGAAGCCCGTCTCCCGGGCGAAGCCCTGTTCCTCTTCGCCCCGCCCCACGGTGACGCCGCGGAGGAAGCGGTCGCTGGTATCCAGGACGCGGCGCCAGGTGAGGGTGGCCGGATCGAGGTCCAGGCGGCAGATGCGGCGCCGCTCCTCGGGCGTGAAGTCCTCTGGATTTCCCTTCGTGACGCCGAGCTTCGTACAGCGCAGCTGGAGGGACCGGGGGAACTTCCGGCCCCCCTTGGCTTTCGGGAAGATGCGCTCGAACATCTGCTCATCCGAAGCACCCGCCTCATGCAGGATGCGGGCGTCGATGGCGGCCGCACAGAGGTTGTGGGCCGCGGTGATGGCATGGATGTCCCCCGTGAGGTGGAGGTTGAAGTCCTCCATGGGGATCACCTGGCTGTAACCACCGCCGGCCGCGCCGCCCTTGATGCCGAAGGTGGGGCCCTGGCTGGGTTGGCGGATGCAGGTGGCCACACGCTGCCCCAGGTGGGCGCCCAGGGCCTGGCTGAGGCCCACGGTGGTGGTGGTCTTGCCCTCGCCCAGGGGGGTGGGCGTGATGGCGGTGACATCGATGTAGCGGCCATCCGGGCGGTCCCGCAGGCGCTCCAGCACCTCCAGCCGGACCTTTGCCTTGGTGGGGCCGTAGAACTCGAGTTCGTCCTCGCGCAACCCAAGCTCCGCCGCCACCTGTCCGATGGGCTTGAGGGTGGCCGCCTGGGCGATGTCCAGATCCGAGGGTACCGGGGTCCTGCGCTGCAGGACCGTGGGTGAGAAGGGCCGCGCGACGGTATCCATGCCGTCTCCTCGAAAAGATCCACCCCAACTATAAGCAAATACGACTGAATGGTCGCCATTGTTCCCCCTTTGTTGATTCCCGTCACAGCCGCACGCATGCTGGATTCATGCGTCGGTTGAATGAAGTCGTGAGTCACCGTTTCCGCGAGAAGGCCTCGGTCTTCCTCACGGAGCTGCACCCGGCCCGGGAGGCGGCCGGACGGGCGGCAGTGCTGGCGGCCCTCAGGAAGCGCGACTTCGACGCCACCCACCACTGCAGCGCCTGGCGCGAGGGCGTTCCTGTCTCGGCCTTCGGCGCCGATGACGATGGCGAACCGTCCGGAACGGCTGGGCGGCCCATGCTGGCGGTGCTGGAGGGGGCGGAGGCCACCGATCTCCTGGCCGTCTGCATCCGCTGGTACGGCGGCACGAAGCTCGGCACCGGCGGCCTGGTGCGTGCCTACACCGAGGGCGTCCAGGGTGCCCTGGCCGCGGCCGATGCCGCCAGTTGCTGGGAGGAGGTCCGCGTCCTCCGCACGGGCGAGGTCCGCGTGCCCGCCGCCCAGGCCCACCTTCCCTTCGCCCTGCTGGGTGCCTTCCCCGCCGCCCTCGTCCTGGAGCAGACCTTCGAGGGCGAGGCGGCCGTGGTGCGCTTTGAATGCCCTCCGGACCTGGTTCCCGCCCTGGATCATGCCTGGCAGGAACGCAGCCGGGGCGGGACGATCGCCTGGGTCTGACCGCTCGCCGGTCCCCGCCCGCCATTCGCCGATCCCCATCCGATTCCGGGTGGGAACGCCCGTAGCTTGATCACACGGGAGGAAGGCATGATCCACGCGGGATGGTTCCTCGACAGCCCCTGGTGGTGGCTGGCGCTGTGGCTCCCCACGCTGGCCTTCGTCGTCCCCTTTGGATCCGGCAGAAAGGAACACCGCTCATGAACGCCCAGGACACGCGCCCCCCCCTCTTCTCGACCAAACTCGTCGTCGGCCTGGCGGTCATCGCCCTGGGCCTGATCCTCACGGCGGACAGCCTCCGCTGGTACGACGCCTGGCACCTGCTGACCTGGTGGCCGCTGGTGCTGGCCGCCCTCGGCCTCGCCCGGCTGGTCCAGGACGGGCCGCTCAGCCTCCGGGGGCATGTCTGGCTGTGCTTCTCCGTCGCGGGTTTCATCTCCCAGTTCGGCCCCTGGGGCCTCCTGGAGCGCTGGTGGCCGATCTTCCTGGTCTGGGGCGGCCTGATCGTCACCCTGCGGGCCATCTTCCCCCAGCCCAAGCGGGGACGGAAAAGCAAGGATGTCCCCCCATCGCCAAGCCCCGCCGTTTCCTGTGATCCTGAAACCGACTCTGAACAGGTGAAGCCATGACTGCCCCCGACGACGCCAAGGCCCCCAGCCCCTTCAGCCCCAAGCTGGTGGTGGGCGTGGCCATCATCGTGGCGGGCCTCGTCCTCACCCTGGACAACCTCGGCCTCATCCAGGCCCACACCATCTTCAAGCTCTGGCCCCTGGTGCTGGTCGCCATGGGCGTCGCCAAGATCCGCCAGGAAGGCAGCAGCGGGGGCATGGGCGGCTGGTTCCTCGTGCTCGGCGGTGCCTTCCTCCTGCTCTTCACCTTCGCCCGCGGCCATCTGGCCGAGGCCCTGGCGCCCATGCTGGTGGTGGGCGTGGGCATCCTCATCGTGGTCAAGGCGCTCAAGCAGAACCGCGGCGTGCCGCCCGAGCTGGCCCGCTCCGAGGACTTCCTCCAGGGCACGGCCATCTTCGGGGGCTTCAAGCGGCGCGTCCTCACCCAGGCCTTCAAGGGCGGCGAGCTGACGGCCATCTTCGGCGGCTATGAGGTGGATCTCCGCCAGGCGGCCCTGGAGAACGGCCAAGCCCGCATCGATGTCTTCGTGCTCTTCGGGGGCGGCGAGATCCGTGTGCCCGATGGCTGGGAGATCGCCAACCGCGCCACGGCCGTGGCCGGGGCCCTGAACGACAGCACCCACCATGGCCCCGGCCCCGTGGAAGGCCGTCCCCGCCTGGTGGTCACGGGCCTGATCCTCTTCGGCGGCACCGAGGTCAAGAGCTGATGCACCCGCTCCTGGCCAGCCGGGCCCGGTTGGGGGCCTACCTCCTGGGGTGGGCCCCGATCGCGCTGCTGCTCACGGGAATCGCCCGGAGCCAGGGCTGGAGCTGGGCTGAGGCGGGCTCCCTGGCCCTGCCCCTCTGCCTGCTGGCGGCCTTCCTGTTCCTGTCGGCCTGGTTCCTCTGCCGGGCCCTGCCCCTCGGCCGCACGGTGGAGGGGCTCGGTGCGCACGGGGCGGCTTGGGGCATGGCGGCCGTACTCATGGGCGGTCTGTGGGCCGGCCTCGCCTGGATGCTGGCCCGGATGCTGGCCTGGGTGCCCGGCCTCGGCACCCTCCCCCAGCGCGTGAACACGGCCCTGCCCGTGCTCACCGGCCTGGGCATCCTGCTTTACCTCGCCTCGGTGGCGCTCAGCTATCTGATGCTGGCCCAGGACCGGGCCCTCGAAGCCGAGCGGAAGGGCGCCGAGCTGCAGCTGCTGGCCCAGGAATCCGAGCTGAAGGCCCTGCGCGCCCAGCTGAATCCCCACTTCCTGTTCAACAGCCTGAACTCGCTGTCGGCGCTCACCGCCGTGGACCCGGCCCGGGCGCGGGAGATGTGCGTCCTCCTGTCGGATTTCCTCCGCCGCAGCCTCGGCCTGGGTGAGCGCCGCCTGGTGCCGCTGCGGGAGGAACTCGATCTGGCGCGGGCCTACCTGGCCATCGAGCAGATCCGCTTCGGCAGCCGCCTGCGGCTGGCCTGGGCCGTGGATCCGGCGGCCGAGCCCGCCCTGCTCCCGACCCTGCTGCTGCAGCCGCTGGTGGAAAACGCCATCAAGCACGGCATCGCGGCGCTGCCGGAAGGCGGCACCCTGTCCCTCCGTGCGGAGGTCACCGAAGGCCATGTGATCCTGCGCGTGGAGAACCCGATGGATGAAGATGCCCCGACCCCCCAGGGCCTGGGCATCGGCCTGCGGCAGGTCCGCCAGCGGCTGCTGGGCCGCTTCGGCAGCCGCGCCCGCTTCGAGGCCGGCGTGCAGGAGGCCCTCCATCGCGTGACCCTGGTATTCCCCCTGGAGACCGAACCATGAAAGCCCTGATCATCGACGACGAGGATCTGGCCCGCGCCGTGGTGCGCGAGCACCTGGCGGCCCACCCGGATGTGGAAGTCGCGGCGGAGTGCGCCAACGGCTTCGAGGCCCTGAAGGCCGCGGCCCAGCACCAGCCCGATCTGATCTTCCTGGACATCCAGATGCCCAAGCTGGATGGCTTCGAGGTGCTGGAGCTCCTGGAGGCCGAAGGCCGGCGGCCCGCCGTGGTCTTCGTGACCGCCTACGACCAGCACGCCCTCCGGGCCTTCGAGGCCCACGCCGTGGATTACCTCCTGAAGCCCTTCTCGAAGGAACGGTTCGATGCGGCCCTGGCCAAGGCCCGGGCCCTGCAGGCGGCCCAGCCGGCCGCGCCGCCGCCACCCGCCTCCGAACTCGCCGCCGCCGCCCGCCAGGGGAAGCCCCTGGAGCGCATCGTGGTGAAGGATGGTCCCAAGGTCACCGTAGTTCACCTCGATCGGCTCGATTGGGTGCAGGCCCAAGACGACTATGTCCTGCTGCGCACGGAGGGCAAGAACCTGCTCAAGCAGCAGACCCTGGCCAACCTGGAATCGCAACTTGATTCGAGCCGGTTCATCCGCATTCACCGCAGTTACATCCTGAACCTCGACCGCCTTATCCGAGTCGAACAGGACACCAAGGAGCACCGCGATGCCATCCTGCGGGACGGCACCCGCCTGCCGGTGAGCCGGGCGGGCTACCAGCGCTTGCGGGAGCTGTGGGAAGGCGCCGTCTGATCAGGTCAGATCGGCCCGTGCAGCCGGCAGGGATGGCAGTCGCAGTGCCCGCACCGCCCTGAACAGGGCAGGTCCATGGTCTGACCCACGGCTTGGCCGCACGGAGTCTGGGGGTCGGGAAGACCCGCAACGGGCTTCACCAGAGTGGGGATGAGCTTGGTGGAGCGCACCACGCCATCTCCTGCCGGGAGCGGCTTCCGGGCTTCGTGGCCCTTGTGGTGGTCCCCCCCCCTGGTCACCTGCGCCTCCTCAGGCCTCCGGCCGCTTGAAGCTCTTCGCCACTTTCTGCATGAGCAGGGGGTCGCCCTCGATCTGGATCTTGCCGGTCATGAAAGCCTCCTGGGCATTCAGCGTTCCGGTACTCATGGCGATGAAATCGTCAGCCTTGGCTTTGAGGAGCGTATCACAGGGTTTCAGCAGGCGCGGGAAGACCATGCAGGTCCCGTTTCGGATTAACAGAGTGTAAGCCATATCCTCGATCTGGTAGCCCACCACGGCCTCTAGATCGCCGGCCTTTTCCGCATTGAAACGGTCAGGCATGGATTCCAGAAGCCCCTGGGCCGGGTTCACATCCACCTCGAAATGGGCGGTGTAGGCCGCCACCTGGCTCATGTCGCCTTTGACGGTGATGCCGCCGCCCAGCAGGGCCGCCACCAGGTTCAGCTTGCCCGCGTTGAGGGCCGCGAAATCGGCATCGGAGATACCCAGGGCCGCGCCGCCCTCCACCTCGCCCGGCCGCACGGCCAGCCCCTCGGGGCTGAAATCCAGGCGGTAGGGCACGCCATCCACCTTCACTTCCAGGGTGCCGCTGGCCCCGCCCTTGTACCGCTTCCTCAGGGTGGCCAGGGCTTTGCCGCCCGGCGTATCGGGGAAGGTGATCTCCGGTTCGTCGGACCAGGTCTTCCAGGCCTTGCGAAGCAGCGCCATGTCGCCGGAGAACCGGATCTGGCCCCCCAGCAGCGCGGGCCCGGGATCGGAAAGGCCGCAGATCAGACCCCGGACGGCGGCCTCGTCACCTGCCACTTCCGCGCCCTCGCCCCAGCTCTCGGACCCCACGGTCACCTTGACTCCGGTTGCCAGGGCCAGGCGCGCGGGCACCAGCTCCTTCAGCGGCTTCACCGGACCACCCTGCTTCTGGGGCTTCTTGAAGAACTTGGGAAATTTCTGGAGCAGGCCCAGGTCGCCGGTGCCCTTGAGCTTGCCGGTCATGAAGGCCTGCATGGGATCGAGCTTGCCCTCATTGAGGGCGATCCAGTCCTCGGCCCCGATGACCACCACGGAGGTGGCGTCGGGCTTGGGCTCCCGCTTCAGGGAGAAGGCGCCGTTCTCGATGAGGCAGGTGTAGTCGCCACCCCCTTCCCCCGTCACCTGGTAGTAGACGGAGACCGTCAGGCCCTGCGCCTTCTCGGGCAGGAAGAGCTCGGGCATGAGCGCAAAGATGCCATCCACCGTCAAAGCCATGTTCCACCTCGGAATGTGGAACGAGCATGGCCGGGCGTTCTGGCTTCGCGCAACGGTTACCGGAGGTCAAGCTCGTCCATGCCTTGTCCATGCCCGGAATCCACCGTGAGCCGGGCTATTCGTGATCCCGGAAGAGCGTCTCCAGGACGGCCGCGGCATCCGGGTTTCCCGCCTGGATGGCCCGCGCCATCCAGCGCTTCGCCCCTTCCCGGTCCACCGGGGCCGAGAGCCCGTGGAAGAGCAGGACCCCCACGCGAAGCATGGCCTCGGGGCTGCCTTTTTCAGCGGCCTTCAGAAACCAGGTGAACGCCTCCCGGTCGGCCGCTTCCCCCATGCCGCTGAGCTTCCGGGCCACGGCCAGGCAGTCGGGGATGGTCCCCGACTCCGCGGCCTTCCGGAGGGCCGCCAGCGAGTTTTGGAACTCGGGTTCGTTGAAGGCCCGGAGGACCTCTTTCTGATAGCTCTCCCAGTCCATGGAGCGGGCCGGTTCATGCGGCACCGCGGGCTGCGTGCGGAGGATCTCCCCCGTGTCCACATCCAAGGCGAGGGCCCGGCCCCCTCGGGTTTCCACCCAGAGCGCGTGGTCTGCCAGCCCGACCCACGCCGGGGGTTCCGCATCGCCCCAAGCCCGCCAGGTGTGCCGCCAGGGGAATCCCCGTTCCTGGTAAGCCCAGGCCACCAGGCCCGGCGCCCACAGGAACCGCACTGTCTTCGCCCCTTGGCCGAGGGGCTGGGTCTCTTTCCCTGGTTGGAATGAAGTCCACTCTTTCGGGAGCGAGATCCCAGGGACGGGCCGGATCAGGCCCTGGCCCACGGCGGACAAAGCCCAGCCGAACCCGTCCACCTGGCCCTCGGCAAAGGGGGATCCCTTGGCTCCGCTGGCGGCGATCAGGACGAGCCCCGTGGCCGGATCCACCTCAGAGGCGGGGTCGAAGACCCCGGCCTGAACACCTGCGGGAGGAGCGCTCCACCCGCGAAGCGGTTGCGCCGGCAGCGACCGCGTGGGTTGGTAGGGCCTGATGCCGGCCTTCTGCGCTTCGTGGAGCATGGTGGCGCCGTTGACGAACCCCGCCTGGTAGTCCGCCCGGGCGCTCTCCGAAAGCCCCGCGAGCCGTCCCGCCAGGGCCGCGTTCATCTGCTTCGGCCAAGGGTCTGCCCGAGGCCGGGCGCAAGCGCCCAGCAGCATCAGCAGCGCCACACCAAACCCAAGCCCTCGCTTGCGCGCGCTCAATGCCTGGAAGACCGCCATGGAGATCCCCTTCCGACGCCTGTCGATGAGCCACTCAGAGCTGCGACTGGGCCAGCACCTTGACGCCCTTCCGCTTGACGGTGATCTCCAGGGCGGGCGAGGCGGTGGTGGTGGCGTCATCGGCCCAGCGGAGGAGGTACCGGGACCCGAACACCTGGATGCCCTGCCCGAACTGCGCGTCCAGGCCATTGCCCAGCGGGAAGGCGAACCCTCCGGTGGCGGCGGTGATGTTCCCGATGCTGCCGAGGATGTTCTGGCCGGCACCCGCCACGGAGTAGAGGGTGACGCCCGAAGCCACGGCCTTCGCTTTGACCGACATTTGGAGAATGGTCATGTCGCGGTTGGCCAGGGTGGCCGACTCGGCTGGGCCCCCACCATCGCCCCGTTCCCGCTTGAAGGACTGGGTCGCCGCGCGCTTCACGCTCGGGTGGGCCATGTCGTCGGATTCGCAGCGGGAGAAGACCACCATGTGTTTCTGCCCGGCCAGCGGCGCCACATGCGCCATCACGGATTCCAGCGCCTTCATCTCGCGGCTGATGGTGGCGAGCATCCCAGCCACGAGCATGGGATTGTTGAAGTTCAGGCGATCCAGGACATTGACGCCCCGCTGGTCGGTCGTGCCCTTGGCCCACGCCGGGCCTCCGGACCTGAAGCGGGTCAGCAGGGCCGTCAGAGCCTCCTGCCCCGCAGGGGTATCGGAAGCATCCGCGTAGGCGGCATTGAAGCCGGCGCCCTGCAGGGTTTCCTGTGGGGACCCCACCAGGCTTTCCGGGAGCAGGTCCGGCACCTTCGCCAGGGCCTCGGCCCACAGGCTCCGGCGGAGCGAGAAGCCGGGCATCAGCGATTCAATGGAGTCCTTGCCCCTGGCGATGATCAGCACCCGGTCGCCCTCCGGCACGCGGGTCAGGAAATCCGCGGCGGCCGTGAACGCGATGGCCCGCATGGCCGTGTCGCGGATGGGTTCGAACACCAGCACCCAGGATTGGGCCGCGTCGGCCGTCTGGGCGGGCGTCTTCAACTCGACGACCGGACGGACCTTGCCGCCCACCTTCACCTCGAGATCCCCGGGCTTCAGGTCTCCCACCATCCCGCCGTGCCCATCCAGAGCCAACACCCAGGCCTGAGTGCGGCCAGGCGCAGGCGGCGCGGCCATCAGGCCCGCCCCGAGGATCAATCCGATGCACCAGCGGTGGAACATGCGCGGCTCCTTGTTTGGGGACGAATGGATCTCCATTGCACCACGCCGGCTCCCGCGATCCCAGCCCCGATCCAATCGCCCGTCAGGCCTCGGGCCAAGATTCCGCTGGCCAGGGGGGTCGCCTCCGCCACAATCGTCCCATGCGGATCGCAGCGGTCGATGTCGGATCGAACTCCATCCACCTGGTGGTGGTGGAGGCCGATCCCCTCGGCGGGCAGCGGGTTCTGGCGCGGGAGAAGGCCATGGTCCGCCTCGCCCTGGGCGAGGCGAAATCCGGTGAGATCGGCCCCGAAGCCTACCGGGCCGGGCTGGAGGCCCTGGCCCACATGGCGAAAGTCATCGAGGACCTGGGCTGCGACACGGTTATGGCCTGCGGCACCGCCGCCCTGCGGGACGCCCGTAATGCCCAGACCTTCGTCCTGGAGGCCGAAGCGCTGGGCATCCCCATCCAGGTGATCTCGGGCGAGGAGGAGGCCCGGCTCATCCATCAGGCCGTCTCCCACGCCATCCCCTTCCCCCAGGAACCTGTGGCCCTGATCGACATCGGCGGCGGCAGCACCGAGATGACCTGGGTGCAGGGGGGACGCGTGGCCGCGAGCATCTCCCTGCCCTGGGGCCTCCAGCGGCTGGCGGATGCGGCCCAGACCGCCGACCCGCCCACGGCCGGCGACCTCAAGCGCCTGCGGCGGATGATCCGGCGCATCCTCAAGAAGGCCCGCAAGGATTTGCCCTCGGAGCTGCCGGAGCCCGCGCTGGCGCTCGGCACCTCGGGCACGCTCGAGGACCTGGCCAGGGGTGCGGGCGATGGCCGCGCGTTCACCGTGGCGCAGCTCCGGGCCCTTGCCTTGAGGCTGTGGCGGTCCGACGCGACGCAGCGCATCGAGCGGCTGGGCGTGGATCCCAAGCGCGCAGAGGTCCTCCATGTGGGGGCCATCTGGGCCCTGTCGCTCCTGGAATGGCTGGGGGCCCCGCCCCTGCGCCACCTCCCCGTGGGTCTGCGGGAAGGCATGATTTGGGAGGCCCTCAAGCACGGAGGGGCCGCCATCCCGCCGCTCGCGGATCGCCGCCGCGCCTCCATCGAGCAACTGGCCTCCCGGCTCGATCCCGATCCCGGGCACAGCCGCCAGGTGGCCCGTCTGGCCGATCAGCTCTTCCTGGCCCTGCAGCCCCACTTCGAGCTGGGGGATACGGAGCGCCAGTGGCTCGCCTTCGCGGCCCGGCTGCACGACATCGGATTTTCCATCTCCGAGAAGGGCCACCACAAGCACGGCGAGTACCTGGTGCGCAACGCCACCCTGCCCGGCTTCTGGCCTCAGGAGGTGGACCTGCTGGCCCAGGTGGTGCGCTTCCACCGGGGCAAAGCCCCTCATCACGCCAAGCACGAGGCCTTTCGCGCCCTGGCGCCCTGGCATCGCCAGGTAGTGAGGAAGCTGGCGGCCATCCTCCGGGCGGCCGATGCCCTGGACCGGCGGCGGCGCCAGGCCGTCCGGAACCTCTCCGTCGTCATCGATGAGGAGGTTCTCCAGGTGCGCCTGGAGGCCCAGGGAGAGGCGGAAGCGGAGATGGAGACCTTCCTCGAGAAGGGGACGCTCCTGGGAACCCTGCTGGACCGCAGGATTGAAGTCACCTTAGGCTAGGAGGGAGATGACCCTCGACGAGCTGATCAACGACTGGAACGGCCCTCTGGCGGAAGGCGCCCGGGTCCCGCTGCTCCTCGACGAAACCCTGCGCGATGGGCTCCAGAGTCCTTCGGTGCGCGACCCCGACATCCCCGCCAAGCGGGATCTCATCCACCGTCTGGCCCGCCTGGGCGTGGACGCGGTGGACCTCGGCATGCCCGGAGCCGGCCCGAAGGCGATGGCCGCCGTGCGGGCACTCATGGTGGAGATCCGTGACCACCGCCTGCCCATCTCGCCCAATGTGGCCGTCCGCACCATGGAAGGGGACTTGGCCCAGGTGGCCGAGATCCAGCAGCGCGCGGGCATCCCGCTGGAGGCTGGAGCCTTCCTGGGGTCGAGCCCCATCCGCATGGATGTGGAAGGCTGGGACCTGGCCTTCCTGGTCGATGCCACCCGCAAGGCCGTGGCCTTCTGCTGCCGACACGAGGTGCCAGTGATGATGGTGACCGAGGACAGCACCCGGGCCCGCCCGGAGGTGTTGGGAGCCATCTACGGAGCGGCCCTTGACGAAGGGGCCCATGCCATCTGCCTGTCGGATACCTGCGGCCACGCCACGCCGGACGGTGTGCGGCGCCTGATCCGCTTCATCAGGGAAGAGGTCATCGACGGCCGCGCCGTCCGCATCGACTGGCACGGCCACAACGACCGGGGCCTGGGTGTGGCCAATGCCATTGCGGCCTTCGAGGCCGGGGCGGATCGCCTCCACGGCAGCATCCTGGGCATTGGCGAGCGCTGCGGCAATGTGGCCCTGGATCAGCTCATGATCAACCTGCACCTCATGGGCTATCCCAAGGGCGACCTGTCGGGTCTCCCGGCCCTGGCCGAGCGGGTGGCCGAACTGTGCGATGTGGAGATCCCCGCCAACTACCCGGTGCTGGGGCGGGACGCCTTCCGCACGGGCACTGGCGTCCATGCCGCGGCCATCGTGAAGGCCCTGCACCGCGGCGATGTGGAGCTGGCAGATGCGGTCTATTCCGGCGTTCCCGCGGCCCTGGTGGGACGGCGCCAGGAGATTGAGATCGGTCCCCTGGCCGGGCACAGCAATGTCGTCTACTGGCTCGAGATGAACGGCTACGACCCCAGCCCCGAGCGGGTGGACCGCATCCTCCAGGCCGCCAAGAACAGCCCCAGGATTCTCAAGGAGGCGGAGATCCGGTCTGTGCTCTAGGAATGTCGGTGCTCTAGGAATGTCGGTGCTCTAGGAACGGAGATCGCGCTTCCCGAGGATGAGCCGGGCCCGGGGCTGAGTCGTCAAGTAGGCCCACAGCCACTCGAAGAAGACGAACACCCGGCTTCGGAAATCCACGAGCAGCATCAGGTGGATGAAGAGCCAGGCCAGCCAGGCCGGGTAGCCGGTGAAACTCAGGCGGCCGATGTGCGCCACAGCCTTGCCCCGACCCAGGGTCGCCATGCTGCCCTTGTCCCGGTAGCGGAAGACCCGCCGCGGGCGACCCGCCAGGGTCGCCAGGAGGTTTGCCGCCGCCGCCGCGCCCTGCTGGATGGCGACCGGGGCCACGCCTGGCAGGGGGCCTTCGGGGCCATGCGTGAAGGCGGCCAGGTCGCCCACGACGAAGACCTCGGGGTGGCCGGCGAGGCTGAGGTCCGGTTCCACGATCACCCGCCCGAGGCGGTCCAGGGGCACGCCGAGGCCTGCGCCCAACGGCACGGCCGAGACGCCGGCCGCCCACAGCACCGTCCGAGTCGGAATGCGCTCGCCGCCCAGCTCGACGGCCCGCGCGTCGATGGCCGTGATGGGCTGTCCGAGTCGGACTTCGACGCCGATGCGCTCCAACCCCTGCACCGCCTTCTCGGACAATCCAGTACCGAAATTCGCCAGGATGCGGGGGCCGGCCTCCACCAGGATCACCCGGGCGCGATCCGTGCGGATGCGCCGGAATTCCCGAGGCAGGGACAGTCTGGCCATCTCCTTCAGGGTGCCGGCCAGTTCCACGCCGGTCGGGCCCCCGCCCACGATGACGAAGGTCAGCCACTCCCGGCGGACCTCCGGATCCTCCTCCTGCTCGGCCCGCTCGAAGGTCAGCAGGAAGCGCCGCCGCATCTCCAGAGCATCGTCCAGGGTCTTTAGGCCCGGGGCCAGCTCGGCCCAGGCATCGCGGCCGAAGTATGAGCTGCGGGAGCCCGCGGCCAGGATCAGGAAGTCGTAGGCCAGGGTCGCACCGTCCCGCAGCTGGACCCGC
Source organism: Geothrix sp. (assembly GCA_019449415.1). Lineage (GTDB taxonomy): Bacteria > Acidobacteriota > Holophagae > Holophagales > Holophagaceae > Geothrix > Geothrix oryzae. The sequence continues at coordinate 150,329 of JAGRPP010000017.1, read as the reverse complement.
CGGGCTTCCAGGTCCACGGACGCGACCTCCGCCAGCACTACCTCGGCGTTCCCCTGGGTGCGGAGGACATGGCGGATGGGTGCGGCGATGTCGGCGGGAGAGAGCGTGGCCGAGGCCACCTGGTACAGGAGCGGCTGGAACAGGTGGTGGTTCTGCCGGTCCACGAGCACGACCCGCACCCGTGCGCCGGCCAGGGCACGGGCGGCCCGCAGCCCCCCGAACCCGCCGCCGACGATGAGAACCGTGGGATGGACGGGCGCCGGATCCGCCACCGCCCTAGCCCCGCATGTGGGTCACGAGCACATAGGAGGGCTCGAGCCCGGTCAAGGCGTGGGGCTGGTCCTTGTCGAAGACCACCCGGTCCCCGGGAACCATGGGGATCCAGGTTTCGCCCTTGAGGACCTCGATGCGCCCGGTCAGGAGCTGGGCGCTGGCCACATAGGGTGCCTTGTGGGGCGCGATCTTGACTCCCTGGGGCAAGGCCACCAGAACCACCTTGGTGCCGTGTTCCACATCGATGAGTGGCAGGGTGGCCCGCTGGGATTCAGGCATGGGAAGGGCTTCCTGCAGGTTCGTGATGGTCATGACGATCTCCTGGATGGCGCGGATCAGACCGCATCCTTCGGTTCAGGGGTGAACACCAGCTTCAGGGTGCCGTAGGCGATAGGCAGGGCCCCGGCGAGGAGGAACACCATGTCGGCCACGATGCGCACCCACTCCAGCGCATGGAAGGTGCCCCCCATGAGGAAGGTGAGGCGCCGGGCGTGCCAGTAGCCGTTGGAGAGCACATCCCAGAGCTGGATCACGCCGCCGGGGAACAGATCCAGCACCAGCATCAGCCCCAGGCCGATGTTGAGGCCCCAGAAGCCGATGCGGATGAACTTCTCCGCCCCGTCCCAGGCCCGATCGCTCTTGAGCTCCCGCAGGCAGAACACCAGGACGGCCAGGGCCAGCATGCCGAAGACGCCGAACATGGCCGCGTGCCCGTGGTTGGCCGTCAGCGTCGTGCCCACCTCGAAGTAGGAGACGATGGGCAGGTTGATGAGGAAGCCGAAGACGCCCGCCCCCACGAAGTTCCAGACGCCCACGGCGATGAGGAACTTGATGGCCCAGCGCTGTTTCGCCGCCAGGGGCCGGCCGCAGTCGTCGCAGTTCCTGTCCTGCAGGCGGATGAAATCCCAGGCGTCCAGCGTCAGCAGCGTGAGCGGCACCACCTCCAGGGCGGAGAAACTGGCCGCGAGGCCCATGTTCAGGGTGCCCTGCCCTGTGAAGTACCAGTGGTGGCCAATGCCCATGATGCCGCCGGCCAGGTAGAGGATGGCGTCGAGGTACACCAGCCGGGTGGCGGATTTCGCCGTGACGAGGCCCAGCTGATAGAACATCACCGCCACCAGCACCGTGGCGAAGAGTTCGAAGAAGCCTTCCACCCAGAGGTGGATGATCCAGAAGCGCCAGTTGTCGATGACCGCGAAGTTGGTGCGCGGCCCGTAGAACAGGGCCGGGACATAGAAGAGCGGGATGGCGATGGCAGCGTAGAAGAAGAGCGAGGGCAGCTCGCCCTGCTCACCGCCCTTCATGGCCGGGCGCAGGGCCCGGAACATGAGGAAGAGCCAGAAGATGAGCCCGGCGGCCAGCAGCAGTTGCCAGAAGCGACCCAGATCGAGGTATTCGCTCCCCTGGTGGCCCAGCCAGAACCACAGGCTGCCCAGATAGCCGTTGATGCCCGCGAACTCGCCGAACAAGCTGCCGAAGACCACGATGGCCAGGGCGCCCAGCAGGACCAGTACGCCGGCCTTTTGTCCCTTCGGTTCCGAGCCGCCCACCAGGGGCGCCAGGAAGAGGCCGCCACCCACCCAGGCCGTGGCGATCCAGAAGATCGCCAGCTGCAGGTGCCAGGTTCGGGCCAGGTTGTAGGGCAGCAGCCGAGCCAGGTCGAATCCGTAGAACCCGTCCGGCTCCACGCGATAGTGGGCCAGAACGCCGCCCATGGCCGCCTGGCCCAGGAAGAGCACCGCCACCACGGCGAAGAAGAGGGCCACGGCCTTCTGGCTGGGGGTGAGGGTCCAGGCGTGGAGTCGGCCCTCCTCCGCGTGCTTCCAGCCCGCCGCGCCACCCCAGCCCAGGTAGTTGAACTTCCCGAAGATGAAGAGGATCAGACCCAGTCCCCCCAGCAGAGTGATGAGGCTCAGGGCGCTCCACAGGTAGGTCGAGGCCGTGGGGCCATTGCCCACCAGGGGCTCGTAGGGCCAGTTGTTGGTGTAGGAGTAGTCCTTCCCCGGGCGGGGCGCCACGGTGGCCCAGGTGGCCCACGCGAAGTAGGCCGTGAGGTGGGCCAGCTCCCGTTCGTCCTGGATGAACTTCGTGGGCAGACCCACCGCGGCCTTGCTGCCGGAGAAGTAGGTCCGCCATTCCTCCACCTGGAGGCGGTAGGAGGCCGCCTCGACCTCGGTGAACTGGAGGGCGTCCGTTCCTGGGTCGTAGCGGTTCTGCTTGATCTGGCTCTTCAGCAGGGCCCCGATCTCGAGGGCCTGGCCCTCGCTCAGATCCTGGAAGGCCTTGCCGTACTGCGCCCGGGCCAGGGTGTCCCGCCCGATTTCCGCCAGGCGGTGCAAGTATTCGGCGGTGTAGTCGGGCCCCAGGTAGGCCCCGTGTCCCCACAGGGTGCCGTGCTCCATGAGACCGTACTTCAGGAAGACCTCCTGGCCATCCTTGATCTCCTCTCCGGTGAAGAGCACCCGTCCCGAGGTTCCGATCACCCGAGCCGGGATGGGCGGCGCGCCGGTATAGGTCTTGGCCGTGATCCAGATCAGCAGGCTGAAGCCGAAGATCATCACAAGGATGACCGCCTGGCGCCAGCGCGGAGAGAGGGGAGTCGTGTCCGTGACGGCACTGCTCATGGCGCATCCCTTTCTGCTTGAGAGGTTTAAAAAACAATCAAACAATGCTCCCTTCAACATCAATGCTCAAGGTGTGTTTTGAGTTCAAGTCTCTATTTCGATCAAAGGCGACATGCCGGGGCCTCCTGCTGAAGTTATCCCCAGCGACATGGAACCTGCACTCCCCCGGGCCCTACCCGAGTCCCGAAACCTCTCCTGCGCTGAGGCGCCGGATGCCGTCGGCCGTGGCCACCTTCAGCCGGCCATCGGGCTCCCAGCCCAGGCAGGTACCCTGCCCATCTTCCCAGCGCATCGCCGTCCCGGGGACAGGCCATCGGAAAGATGGTTGAAACTCTTCACTTAAGTAATTCCAAATGCTTGCGATATGGACTGCAAGTTCAGGGGTCGATGGCGATTTCAACCCAAGGTCCCTCAGGCTCGCCGGGGGAATGGCGCGGCCGGGCAGGTCCGGGGCCACCGTCAGGTTCACGCCGAGCCCCAAGATGAGGCGCCCTCCGGCCTGTTCGCCCAGGATGCCTCCCACCTTGACGAGGCGGCCCTCCCGCCAGGCCACCAGGTCGTTGGGCCACTTCAAGCCCAGGGTGCGGCCCTCGGGATCCAGCACCCGGGCCGCGGCGCTCATGGCGCGCTGGAGCACCACACCCGGGGCCACGCCGGCCGGAGAAGGCAGGGACGCCGACATCCAGAGCCCGACCCCGGCGGCGCTTTCCCAGCGGTTGCCCTGGCGCCCCCGCCCCTGGCTCTGCTGGTCCGCCAGCACGACGCAAGAGCCCAGATGGGGATTCCGCCGCAGGAAGGCCTGGGTGGAGTCCACCACGGCCAGCCGGATCAGCGGCAGCTCCATCCGGCTACTTCCGGCCGCTGCCCTGGTTGCGGAACCAGAGGATGCGCAGGCCGTCCAGGGTGAGATCCGGCGCGATCTGGCGGATGTGCTTGGTGTGGGGCGCAATCACATGGCCCAGCCCGCCCGTCGCGGCGATCTTGGCCTCCGGGCATTCCGCGAGCAGGCGGTCCAGAATGCCGTCGACCATGCCCACATACCCGTAGAAGATGCCGGACTGCATGGCCTGGACGGTGTTGCGGCCCACCAGGCGCTCCGGCTCGGCGATCTCCACGCGTGGCAGGCGGCTGGCCCGCTGGAACAAGGCATCCGCACTGATCTTCAGACCCGGGCAGATCAGCCCGCCCAGGTATTCCTTCTTGGCGTTGATGACATCGAAGGTGGTGGCGGTGCCGAAATCCACCACGATGAGGGGGGCCCCGTACTTCTCGATGCCCGCCACGGCGTTCACCAGGCGGTCGGCCCCCAGCTCGGCCGGGTTGTCGATGAGCACCTTCACGCCGGTCTTCACGCCGGGCTCGATGTAGAAGGCGTCCACGCCGAAGTAGTTCTTCGCCAGGCTCATGAGGATGGGATGGAGCGGCGGGACAACGCAGGAAATGGCCACATGCTTGATCTGGCTGGCCTCGATGCCCTGGTGGCGCATCAGGGCCAGCGCGGAGACGCCGTACTCGTCCGCGGTGCGCTCGCGGCTGGTGGCCAGACGCCAGGAACAGACCAGGGGCGAATCCGGTCCTTTTGACAGATCGTAGATCCCCAGCACCACATTGGTGTTGCCCACATCGACGGCCAACAGAAGACTCATGCGCACTCCGAGCCATCCAGGATCGCCTGACGCGCGCCGGGCCGCCAGCCCCTTGTGATGTCCATCCCGGTCACCTCCGGTACTCTGAGGGTTCCGTCTCTGGAGCCACCATGCCCCGCACGATGATCGAACCCTTCCGCATCAAGTCCGTCGAGCCCATCCGCATGACCACTCCGCAGGAGCGCCTGCAGATGCTCGAGGCCGCGAAGCTGAATGTGTTCAAGCTGAGGGCGGAGGATGTGCTGCTCGATTGGCTGACGGATTCCGGCACCGGCGCCATGAGCTCGGCCCAGTGGGGCGCCATCATGGTCGGCGATGAGAGCTACGCCGGCGCCCGGAGTTTCTTCCGCCTGGAGGCCGTGCTGCAGGGCATCACCGGCATGGCCCACTTCATTCCCACCCACCAGGGCCGGGCCGCCGAGAAGGTGCTGTTCAGCGCCGTCTGCAAGCAGGGGGACCTGGTGCCCAACAACTGCCACTTCGACACCACCCGCGCCAACCTGGAGTTCAACGGGGTCGAGGCCCTGGACCTCGTGATCGCCGAAGGGCTCCAGCCCAGCCTCATCCACCCCTTCAAGGGCAACATCGACCTGACCCGCGTCGAGGAAGTGCTCAAGAAGGACGGCGCCCGGATCCCCTTCGGCATGATCACCATCACAAACAACACGGGTGGCGGCCAGCCCGTCTCCATGGCCAACCTCCGCGCCTACGCCCAGCTCCTCAAGAAGTACGGAAAGCCGCTCATCATGGATGTCTGCCGCTTCGCGGAAAACGCCATGTTCATCAAGCTCCGCGAACCGGGCTACGAAAACACGCCCATCAAGGCCATCTGCCAGGAGATGTTCAGCTACGCCGACGGCTGCACCATGAGCGCCAAGAAGGACGGCATGGTGAACATCGGCGGCTTCATCATGCTGCGCAGCGACGAATGGCTAGATCCCGTCCGCAACATGCTCATCCTCACCGAGGGGTTCCCCACCTACGGCGGCCTGGCGGGACGCGACCTTGAGGCTCTGGCCGTGGGCCTGGAGGAGGGCATGGATGAGTCCTATCTCCGCTACCGCCTCCGCACGGCCGAATACCTGGGCGAAAAGCTGGAGGCCGCGGGGGTCGGCTTCGTGAAGCCCACCGGCGGCCATGCGGTCTACATTGACGCCAAGACCGTGCTGCCGGACATGCCCGTGGAGCACTACCCAGCCTGGGCCCTCTGCAACGCCCTCTACCTCGAAGGCGGCATCCGGGGCGTGGAGATCGGCTCCGTCATGTTCGGCAAGCGGCTCGAGGACGGCACCGAGACCTACCACAGCATGGAGCTGGTGAGGCTGGCCTTCCCCCGCCGCATGTACACCCAGAGCCACTTCGACTTCGCCGCCGAGGTGATCGCCGATGTGAAGGCCAAGGCCAGGGAGATCCGCGGTGTGAAGATCGTGAAGCAGAGTAAGTACCTGCGCCACTTCACCGCCGAGATGGCCTGGGTCTGACCTTCGGCGCATCCCCCCGCGGGCGTAAGATGGGCGGACCCCCGTCCGTCAGGAGCGCCCGTGCCCCAGCCTGATCTGGAAGCTCTCTTCGCCCGCCAGCAGGCAGCCCGGTGGCGGGTGGCGGCCACCTCGGCCCAGCAGCGCAAGGCCAAGCTCCAGGCGCTTCTCGATGCCCTCATGGCCCGCCGGGCCGAGGCCCAGGCGGCCCTCGCGGCGGACTTCCGGAAATCGCCGGAGGAAGTGGACCTCACGGAACTCTATCCCGTCGTCTCGGAGATCAAGGAGGCCCTGCGCCACCTGCCCCGCTGGATGAAGCCCCGCCGGGTGCCCACCCCCATCGGCCTCTTCGGCAGCGTGGGCACCATCCGGCACGAGCCCAAGGGCCTGGCGCTCATCATCAGCCCCTGGAACTACCCCATCTACCTCACGCTCGGGCCCCTGGTGTCAGCCCTGGCCGCGGGCAACTGCGCCATCCTCAAGCCCTCGGAGTTCACTCCCCACACCAACGCCTTCCTTGGGAAGCTGCTGGCCGGCCTCTTCCCCGCAGAGGAGGTGGCCCTGGTGGAAGGCGAGGCCGACATCGCCCAGGCCCTGCTCGGCCTGCCCTTCGATCACATCTTCTTCACCGGCAGCCCGGCCGTGGGCAAGGTCGTGATGAAAGCCGCCGCCGAGCAATTGGCCTCAGTCACCCTGGAACTGGGGGGCAAGTCGCCAGTGCTGGTGGACGCGGACGCCGACCTGCGCGGGGCCGCCCGCAAGATCGCCTGGGGCAAGGGCCTCAACGGCGGCCAGACCTGCGTGGCGCCGGATTATGTGCTGGTCCACGCCCGGGTCCACGATGAACTGGTGACCCACCTGAAGGAGGCCCTCTCCAGCTTCTACGGCGCGGATGCCGCCGCGCGCCAGGCCAGTCCTGATCTGGCCCGCATCATCAACGACCGGCATTTTGCGCGGATCCAGGGCCTGTTGAGCGGCTCCGCGGCCCAGGTCGCCTTCGGCGGCGAGACCGAGGCGGCCTCTCGTTACATCGGCCCGACCCTGCTGACCGGCGTGGATCCGGCCTCGCCGGTCATGCAGGACGAGATCTTCGGCCCCCTGCTGCCGATCCTGAAGGTGAAGGACATGGACGAGGCCGTGGCCTTCGTGAACGCCCGGCCCAAGCCGCTGGCGCTCTATGTCTTCAGCGGCAGTCGCCGGACGGCGGAGGGCCTCGTGGCCCGCACCACGGCCGGCGGCGGCTGCATCAACGACACGATCCTGCACTTCGCCCACACGGGCCTGCCCACCGGCGGCGTGAACACCTCCGGCTTCGGCAAGGCCCATGGCCGCCACGGGTTCGAGGCCTTCTCCAACGCCCGGGGCATCCTGCGCCAGCGCACCCGCTTCTCGGCCATCCAGCTCATGTATCCGCCCTACACGGGCTTCGTGCGGCGGATGATCGACCTGACGCTGCGCTATTTCTAGGTCAAAAGCGGAACGCAGAGGACACAGAACTCACACAGAGGACGCAGAGAACTGATCGAGAAGAAATTCTGGTTTTCCTCTGTGATTCTCTGTGAATGCTCTGTGTCCTCTGTGTTCCAGCTTTTATGGCGAACCTCGTCGGGTCAGTGCCGCCCCACGAACTCGTCCATGCTCCGGTTCACACCGAAGAAACCCAGCACGGCGTCGAAGAGGAAGGGCGGCAGCACCCGCACCACGGGGACGGTCATCACGAAGCGGGGCATGACCAGCCGAGCGCGGTTCCCCTCAATGGCCCCCATGATGCGGCCGACGACATAGCCGGGCTGGAGGATGGGCAGCAGCCAGGCGAAGCGGGTCTTCACGCCCTCGAACATGCCCGTGTCGATGAAGAAGGGGCACACCACGGTGGTGCGCACCGGGCTGCCCAGGCGCTTCAGTTCCATGCGCAGGGATTCGTCGAAGCCCACCGCGGCGAATTTCGAGGCCGAGTAATCCACCAGTCGCGAGGTGCCTGCCAGGCCGGCGGCAGAAGCCACGGTGACGATGTGGCCCTTCCCGGCCTTCGTCATGCCGGGAAGGAAGGCGCGCACCGTCCAGAAGAGCGCCAGCGCATTCACCTGGAAGGTCCGTTCGATGGCCTCGTCGCTGCACTCCAGCAGAGGCTTGCCCGAGACGATTCCCGCGTTGTTGATGAGGATGTCCACGCCACCCCGGGTCTCCAGCACCTCGGCGCAGATGGCCTGGATGGCCGCCCGGTCCGAAAGATCCACCACGAAGTCCCTGGCGTCTCCCTTCTCCCCTTGGATGGCCGCACAGACCCCGGCAAGACCCGTGGCATCCCGGTCCACCAGGCTCACGCGGGCCCCCCGTCGGGCGGCCTCCAGGGCCATGAGGCGGCCCAAGCCGCTGGCCGCACCGGTGATGAAGACATGGGCGCCGCGGAACTGCGTCATGGAAGGCCTCGGAGGGGGTGGCCCCATCCTATCAGCGCCTCAGAGGAAGAAGGTCCCCTCCAGCACTTTCACGGCGCGGCCGCCGATGGCGACCCGGTCCCCGCGCAGCTCGCAGTGGAGCTCGCCGCCGCGAGGGGAGACCTGCAGCGCCCGCAGCTTGGTACGCCCCAGACGAGATGCCCAGAAGGGCACGAGGGTGCTGTGGGCGCTCCCGGTGACGGGATCCTCCGGAACCCCCACCCGCGGGCCGAAGAACCGCGAGACGAAATCGGCCTCTTCTCCCGGGGCCGTGACCACTACGGCGAAGTCATCCATCCTGGTCAGGGCCGCCAGGTCGGGCTTCAGGCTCCGCACGGTGGTTTCATCGTCCAGCACGGCCACCAGGTCCCGGGCCTTCCAGACCTCCCGCACGGGGGCCCCCAGGGCCTCGGACAGCCCCGGAACGGGTGCCATGGCCGCAGGTGGACGGCTGGGAAAGTCCAGGACCAACCGTTCGCCCTCGCGGTCCACCGCCAGCGACCCGCTCCGGGACTGGAAGGCAATCCGCGACAGAAGGGGATCCCGCTCGAACAGCACGAAGGCCGAGGCCAAGGTGGCATGACCGCAGAGGTCCACTTCGCAGGCCGGTGTGAACCAGCGGATGTGCCAGCCTGCGGGCTCGTGCACCAGGAAGGCGGTCTCCGCCAGGTTGTTCTCACCGGCGATGGCCTGCATGACCGGATCAAGCAGCCACTGGTCCAGAAGCACCACGGCCGCCGGATTACCCGCGAAAGCGCGGTCGGCAAAAGCGTCGATCTGATAGATGGGCAGGCGCATGCCCCCTGGATAGCACAAACCACCCGGCCTACCGCTGGGCTTCCTCCAAGGCGGTCTGCGCGGCCTCCCAGTCGCTCATGGCATAGGCCAGATCCGCCTCCAGCGCCTTCTGGCTATCCAGGCGGGCGTTGAAGGCCTGCCAATCGGAAGGGTCCATGGCGGCCATGTCCTTCTGCAATTCGGCCAGCTTCGCCTCCAGGTCGGCCACCTTGGCCTCGGCTTCGGCCACCTGCTTCTCGAAGCGCTTGATGGCCCGCTGTTTGTCCTTGTCGATGGCGGCGGACTTGCTGGACGGGGCGGGACCGGCAGCGGGGCCCGGAGCCTTCCCGGTCGCAGGTTGCTTCGGTTGCGGCGCTGCCGATCTCTTCGGGGATTCGGGCTCCGGACTTCCGGATCCCTCGTCCGCGCTTAAGTCCAGATCCACCCAGGCCTGGTGATCCTCGTAGCCGCCTTCGCGGAACTCGGCCTTGCCCTCGTGGATGCGCAGCAGGGAATCCGCCACCCGGCCCAGCAGGTAGCGGTCGTGGGTCACCACGATGGCCGCGCCGGTGAAGCTCAGGATTGTGTCCTCCATGGCCTCCATGCTGGGGATGTCCATGTGGTTGGTGGGCTCGTCCAGCAGCAGCAGGTTCACGCCGTGGCGGATGAGCGTGGCGATGCTCAGGCGGGCCCGCTCGCCTCCGGACAGCGCGGTGACGGGCTTGTCCACCTCGTCGCCGCGGAACTGGAACTTCGCCAGGAAGCCCAGCACATCCTGTTTCAGCGCCTGGGGATTCACGGCGTGGATCTGCTGGAACACCGTGTTGCGGGGGTCCAGGTTCCGATGATGCTGGTCGAAGTAGCCGACCTTCACCTGGCTGCCCAGACGGGCCTGGCCGGTGATGAAGGGGATCTCTTCGCAGATGGCCTTGAGCAGGGTGGATTTGCCCGTGCCGTTGAGGCCCACGATGCCGACCTTCTGGCCCCGCTTGATCTGCAGCTGCTCCAGAGGCGCATAGAGGGCCTGCCCACCCCAGCCCACACTGGCGTTCTCCAGCACCAGCGCGACATCGCCGCTGCGCTGAGTCTCGGGGAAGCTGAACTTCACCTTGCGGCGGTCGCGCAGGGGTTTCTGGATGCGGTCGAGCTTGGCGAGGTGGGTGCGGCGGCCCCGGGCCTGCTTCGTGTTTTGCCCGGCGATGTTGCGGCGGATGTACTCTTCCTGGTTCTTGATGTAGGCCTGCTGCTGTTCGTAATGCCGCTCCAGCAGCTCCAGCTCCTGTTCCTTCTTCTCCATGAACTCGGAGTAGTTGCCCTCGTAGACCCGTGACCGGCCTATCTCCAGCTCCAGGATCTCGGTGGCGATCTTGTCCAGGAAATAGCGGTCGTGGCTGATGACGGCCACGGTGGCATCCGTATCCTGGATGAAGGCCTCCAGCCAGCGCAAGCTCGGCAGATCCAGGTGGTTGGTGGGCTCGTCCAGCAGCAGCAGATCCTGGCCCTGGAGGATGGCCTTGGCCAGCATCACGCGGCTCTTCTGGCCGCCCGACAGCGTCTCCACGGGCCGTTCGAAATCGGCGGCGCTGAAGCCCAGTGACTGCAGGATGCTCTCCGCGCGGGCGCGAATGGTGAACCCATCCAGGTGCTCGAAGGTCTCCGTAACTTTCTGGTAGCGCTCCATCACCAGTTCGAGATCCGCACCGGCCTCGCCCATGCGGTGTTCCAGCTCGCGCATCTCGTGCTGCAGGCGCTCCACATCGCCGAAGGCCGCCAGCGCCTCTTCCAGCACGCTCCCGTGCGTCTCGGGTACCAGGTCCTGGGCGTAGTGGCCCATGCGGATGCCACGCTCCTTCGTGGGGCGTACGACGGTGCCGCTGTCCGCCTCCAGCTGGCCCAGCAGCAGCTTAAAGACCGTGCTCTTGCCTGCGCCATTGCGGCCGATGACACCCCAGCACTCGCCCTCCTGGATGGCCCAGGTGACATCCTTCAGCACCTCTTGAGGGCCGAAGCGAAGATCCACATGGTTGAGGGAAGCGAGCATGACGGGGCTTTCAGCTTTCAGCAAGAAGGCCACCTTGCGGTGGCCTTCTGTTTGGTGGAGCCAATCGGGATCGAACCGACGACCTCTTGCATGCCATGCAAGCGCTCTCCCAGCTGAGCTATGGCCCCATTCGGGAAAACCTAGTATCACACCCCTTTTGCGCTTCCGCAAGCACAGATCAGCGGGGAGACAACCGGAGCCGCTGGCCGGCCTGGATCCGATCCCGTTTCATCCGGTTCCAGGCCTTGAGATCCTTGGGATCCAGGCCGTACTTCCGGCCGATGGCAGCGAGGGTCTCGCCCTTCTGGACCACATGGATGCGCGGGGTGGTCGAGGCCAAACCCGAGGCAGGGGACGGAGCCGAAGGCCGCGCTGGGGCAGGGGCGGCCGGTGCCGCGGAGCCCGGCAACCGCACGGGATCGCCGGGGTGTAGGGTCTTCACGGCCTGGGGATTCAGACGCATGAGCATTCCCAGGGGAATCCGGCGGGCCCGGGAGATCTTGGCCAGGGTGTCGCCGGGCCGGGCGCGGTACATGGCTCCGGGGGTGGCCTCAGGCTCACCTGCGGGGGGTTCGGTGGGGGCTTCCGCGGGGCGGACAGAGCTTTCGGGGGGCGGTGCCACCGCGGCAGGCGCCAGCCCGGGTGGGGCCGCCGGCACGGGTGGCGCGGGCCTCTCCAGTGCGGACGCGGGTTCGGCCCCGGCGGGGGCGGCCGTTTCCGCAGCCGTCGGGACGGGCATCAGCACGGGGAGCGGCTCCAGGGGCCGGTCTCCGAGCAGCTTCACGCGTTCGACCTTCGGGGCCAGGTCCCGATCATCCAGCGCAAGGGTGGGTGGAGGCGGCACCAGCAGGCGCTTGCCCGGCTTGAACTGCTTCGCCGTCAGGTCGTTGGCATCCAGGAGGTCGTCCGGCGTCAGCCGGAAACGCCGGGCCACCTTGGCCAGCGTGTCGCCCTTCCGGACGGTGTAGTGCTGGAAGTCCAGCCGCTTGCCGGCCGGCATGCGGGCGAGCTGACGCAAGCACTCGCCGGCCTTGCCCGGGGGTACGCGCAGCGTGTAGGCGCCCGGCGGTGTGGAACCCCGCAGCAGTTCCGGATTCAGGGCCTTCAAAGTGTTGGAATCCGTACCGGCGCAGCGGGCGAGCACCGTGAGGCTGGTCATGCTGGGCACGGCCACGGTCTCGTAGGCGTACGGGGGGAGCGGCAGGATGCGCAGGCCGTAGCGCTCGGGGTTGCGCCCGACCAGGATCGCGGCGCACAGCTCGGGCACATAATTCTTGGTCTCGGTGCGCAGCCAGCGGGAGCGGGCCAGATCCCAGAAGTTCCGGGTCCCGATGTTCTGGATGGCACGCTCCAGCGTCAGGGGACCGGCGTTGTAGCCGGAGGAAGCCAGGTACCAGTCGCCGGAGATCTCGTAGAGCCGCTTGAGGTAGCGGGCTGCCGCGCGGGTGGCCTTCACCGGATCGCGCCGCTCCTCGATCCAAGCGTTGCCCGTGAGGCCGTAGATGCGGCCCGTGGAACGGATGAACTGCCACATGCCCACGGCTTTGGCATGACTCTTGGCCTCGTTGCGGAAGCCCGATTCGATCACGGCCAGGTAGGCCAGATCCTGCGGCACCCCTTCCTCCGCGAAGACCTGCCGGATCATTGGCATGTACATCGAGGCGCGGCCCAGGGCGTTCTCCATGAAGCCGCGCTTGGTGGTGGTGAAGAGGCTCACCCAGGTGAGCACCTTGTCGTTCAGGTCGATGGGGAAATCATAGGTGGCGCCCTGCTCTGCCGCCCGGACCCGCTCCAGCTCCGCCCGCAGCTCCTCGCCGGTGATGGACACCACCTCGCCGGTGGTCTTGAGGCCGGGCTCGGTCTCCGGAGCCTCCTCCTCGGCGAGCTGGTCCTGGACCTCCTTCAGCCGCTGCAGCAGGCTCTGCACCTCGGCGATCCGCAGCAGTTCCGCAGGCCAGTCCGCCGTGAGGACATCCGCCTCGTCGGCACGAGCGGCCGCCGCCGTTTCGTCTTCGGCCTCCAGGGCCTGCTCCGCCGCCTCCACGAGGCTCCGGAGCCGCGCGATGCGGGCCGGGTCGGATTCGGGCGCCCGGGGAGGGGCGACCGCCACATGCGCCTGGGGGGACGACGCCGGCAGCTGCACCGGCATCGTCCCCCAGAGGAGGGCGGTCAGAAGCGGCAGCGCCATGGGTCTAGTGGCTCTCGGCGCTCACCAGGGCTTCATAGGCGGCCGCGTCCAGCAGATCACCCGCCAGCCCGCCCGTCAGCTTGATCTTGACCATCCAGCCCTTGCCGTAGGGATCCTCGTTCACGGCTTCCGGATGATCAGCCAGGGAGGCGTTCACATCGAGCACCTCGCCGGCGGAGGGCATGTTCAGTTCAGACACCGTCTTCACCGATTCCACCGTTCCGAATTCCTCGCCCTGGGCAAAGGTGGCGCCGGCCTCCGGCAGGTCCACAAAGACCACATCGCCGAGCGCATCCTGCGCGTACTGGGTGATGCCCACCAGCGCGGTGCCGTCGCCCGCGGGCTTCAGCCATTCATGGTCCTTGGTGTACTTCAGGTCGGCAGGAAACATGGATCCTCCATGGAGTGTGAGATGTGCGGGTGGAAACGAGGTTACTTCGTCCGCTTGTAGAACGGCGTGGGGATGATCTCGGCAGGCACGGCGCGGCCACGGATCTCGATCTCGATGCGGTTGCCGGTCTTGGCCAGGTCCGTGGGGACATAGGCCAGGCCAAGGTTGATGCCGCAGGTGGGCGAAGGCGCGGCGCTGGTGACGAAGCCGATCTGCTTCCCGCCCTGCACCACGGGCATGTGGTCGCGGGCGATGTCGCGCTTCTCCAGAGTCTTGAAGCCCACAAGCTTCCGGGGCGCGGGCGCAGCCTTGGCGGCCAGCAGGGCGTCGCGGCCGATGAAGTCGCCCTTGTCGAGCTTCACGATCCAGCCCAGTCCGGCTTCCAGCGCGTGGATGCTGTCGTCGATCTCGTGGCCGTAGAGGGCCATCTTGCACTCGAGCCGCAGGGTGTTGCGGCAGCCCAGACCCGCGGGCAGCAGGCCCTGAGGCGTTCCGGCGGCCATCACGGCGTTCCAGAGGCGCTCGGTGTCGCCCGCGGCGCAGTAGAGTTCGAAGCCATCCTCGCCCGTGTAGCCTGTCCGGCTGATGAGGCACTTGACCCCGGCCACTTCGCCGTGGGTGAAGAAGTAGTAGCCGATGGGATCGAGCGGGGTCTTGGTGAGGGGCTGAAGGATGCTCAGGGACAGCGGGCCCTGGAGGGCGATCTGGCCCGTGACGGGGCTTTCGTTCACCACCGTGCAGTCGTAGCCGCCGGCGTGCTTCTGCACCCAGGCGAAGTCCTTGTCCGAGTTGCCGGCGTTCACCACCAGCAGGAACTCCTGCTCACCCTCGCGATAGACCAGGAGGTCGTCCACGAAGGTGCCGTTCTCGTAGAGGAAGGCGGTGTAGTGGACCTGGCCGATGACCAGCTTCGACACGGCATTGGGCGTCAGATGCTCGACCAGCGCCAGGGCGCCGGGGCCCTTCACGCGGATCTCGCCCATGTGGCTCACATCGAAGAGACCTGCCTTGGTCCGCACGGCCTCATGTTCGGCGAGGATCCCAGCGGGGTACTGCACCGGCATGTCCCAGCCGCCGAAATCCACCATCTTGGCGTTCAGGGCCCGATGCGCGGCGTTCAGGGGGGTCTTCATGAGCTCAGACACAGGGACGGACATACGGGACTCCTGAGGAGGAAAACCCCAGTCTAGCCACGCCGAACCCAGGGCAGAAGGCCCGGCACTTCCCACCCAAGGCTCCAGAGACCATCCGCTTCCCGCCTTGTGACGAGACGCACAGCCAGCGGAAGGATCATCACGCCGGCTTCCGCCGCCCGGTCCAACTCCGTCGCATAGACCGGATCGATCTCCCGCGCCGCGTCGAAGCGATCCACATCCGTCCGGTGCACGAACAGGGCGATGGCGGCCCGGTGACCTTCGCGCACCATGACCTGGAGCTCCCGCAGGTGTTTGGTTCCGCGCTCCGTCACCGCATCCGGGAACAGGGCCCAGTCGCCCTCCTTCAGCGTGGTGTTCTTCACTTCGATGAACACCTGGCGACCCTCGCCGTCCAGGGCCAGCACATCGATACGGCTGTTCTCGGCCCCGTATTTCACCTCGGTGCGGACGCCGTGCAGACCGGACAGACCAGGCAGGAGATCCTTCCGGGCGGCTGCGGCCACCACGCGGTTGGGCATGCCCGTCTCCACTCCCACCCAGCCCCCGGGGCGTTCCACCGTCAGCCAGGTGAACTTCAGCTTGCGGTCTGGGTTGGCGGCGGGCTCCAGCAACACCCGATCGCCGGGCTCCCAGCAGGTCTTCATAGAACCCGTATTGGTGGTGTGAGCGGTGACGACACGGCCATCCTCCAGCCGAACATCCGCCAGGAAGCGCTTGTACCGCTGGATCAGCGTGCCGGGAACCAGGCCAGTCTTTTCGACCAGGATCATGGCCACTCGGCCAGAATGCGGTCCACGGCTCCGCCAAGGTCCGGCGCCACCAGGTCTGCCGCGGAACCGTCCACCTGGGCGCCATAGCCCGTCCGGACGAGCGCCACGCGGCAACCGGCCCGGCGGCCCGCCTCCAGATCAATGTCCTTGTCGCCCACCATCCAGGAGCGCGCCAGATCGAGGCCCAGTTCCTCCGCGGCCCTCACCAGCATTCCCGGGTTGGGTTTGCGCTCCGGATGGTCCGCCACAGCGTAGGCCCCCTGCCCCCGCTCGTGGTGGGGCGAGGCATAGACCGCGTCGATGCGGCCGTTCTCCAGGGCCAGCAGCGCGCCCATCCGGCTCATGACCGCGGCGAAGTCGTCCCACCCGTACTTGCCGCGGCCGATGCCGCTCTGGTTGGTCACCACCACGACGGGGATCCCCCGGGCATTGAGCCGGGCCACGGCGGCCGCGGCCCCAGGAATCATCACCAGCTGCTCGGGGTCGGACAGGTAATCGACCTCCTCATTGAGGGTGCCGTCCCGGTCGAGAAAGATCGCTGGTTTTGCGCTCACGGGAGCCACTCCGCCACGCACACATCGAACTGGCGCGGGCCCCGCGGGGCCCGACCGCTCACCCAGAGCAGCTTCTTCCCGTCGGGGCTGAAGTGGGGGAAGGAGTTGAACACGCCGGTCCAGGTGAGGCGCTCCAGACCTGCCCCATCCAGGTTGATGCGGAAGAGGTCGAACCCCCGCCCCCTGCCCTGGTTGTCATGGTGGTTGGTGGCGAAGACGAGGCCCTTGCCATCCGGCGTGAAGATGGGCGCGAAGGCCGCCCCCGGGAGTTTCGTGACCTGCCGCTTGGCGCTGCCGTCGGCGTTCATCACCCAGATGTCCATCTCCATGGGCTCGACGAGGTGGCGCTTGAGCAGCTCCTGGTACTTCGCCGTGGCGGCTTCGCCCTTCGGGTAGTTGGTGCGCCAGGCGATGAGCTTGGAATCCGGGCTGAACACGCCGCCACCGTCGTAGCCCACACCATCGGTCAGGCGCACGAGGTGCTTCCCGTCGAGGTCCACCCGCCAGAGATCCACATCACCGCCGCGCTCGCTCGTGAAGACGATCCACTTGCCGTTGGGCGCCGCGGTGGCCTCGGCGTCGTAGCCGGGAGCGGGCAGGAACGGCTTCGCATCGCGACCGTCGGCGCCGGCGATGTAGAGGTCATAGCCCTGGAACACGGGCCACTGGTACTTGCCGGGCGTGAAGGGCGGCCCCTCGGGGCACTCCGGGCCGGCCCCGTGGGTACTGGCATAGATGATCTTCCGATCCCCGGGCAGGAACCAACCACAGGTGACCCGGCCCTTACCCGAGCTGACCCGCTTCTGGTCGGAACCGTCGGCATTCATGGTGTAGAGCTGATCGCAGGGATGGCCGTCCCGCGTGCTCTGGAAGATGATCTTCCGGCCGTCGTTCGACCAGTAGGCCTCGGCGTTGGAGCCGGTGTCCGTGAGCTTCTTCACCCCCCGGAGATGGGTCTCCCGGACATCGTGCAGGGCGTCGTGCAGGCTGCCCGGGGGTGGTGCCGGGGCCTGAGCGCCAAGGCTCAGCGCCCCCAGGACGGCCAGGAACCTCCTCCTCATGATCGACCCCCTTCCGGTTCAAACAGGAACTGGAGCAGGATGCCAGAGATGGCACACTGAAGGGACATTCCGAGGTTCCCCGTCATGATCGACAAGCGCGTCAGCAGTGCCCTGGAAGCCGTGCAGGACATCCCGGACGGAGCCCACCTGGCGGTGGGCGGCTTCGGCCTCTGCGGGATCCCCGAGCACCTCATCGCCGCGCTGGTCCGGACCGGCGTGAAGGATCTCACCTGCTATTCCAACAATGCCGGAGTGGATGACTTCGGGCTTGGCCTTCTCCTGAAGAACCGCCAGATCCGGAAGATGGTCAGCAGCTATGTGGGCGAGAACGCTGAGTTCGAGCGGCAGTTCCTCCACGGCGAGTTGGAGGTCGAGCTGGTACCCCAGGGCACGCTGGCCGAGCGCATGCGGGCGGGCGGCGCGGGCATCCCGGCCTTCTTCACCCCCACCGGCGCCGGCACGAAGGTGGCCGAGGGCAAGGAGACGCGGCTGTTCCGGGGCCGGGAGTGCGTCCTGGAATCCGGCATCTTCGCTGACTTCGCCCTGGTGAAGGCCTGGAAGGCCGACCGCCTTGGCAACCTGGTCTTCCGCAAGACCGCCCGGAACTTCAACCCCATGGCGGCCACCTGCGGGAAGGTCTGCATCGCCGAGGTGGAGGAGATCGTCGAGGTCGGCGCGCTCGATCCCGATGCGATCCACACGCCGGGCATCTTCGTCCACCGGCTGGTGCTGGGCACGACCTTCGAGAAGCGCATCGAAAAGGTCGTCACCCGGTAGGGACCTCACTCCATCGGAAGGCTGATCCTCACGACGGTCCCCCGCTCCGTAGCCGCCAGGTGAGCGGTGCCCCCATAGGCATTCAGCAGCTGCGCGCAATGGGGCAGCTCCACCCCCGGCTGCCGAGCCGGGCCGGGTTCCCCGGGCCGCAGCTGCGAGAAGGGCTCGAAGGCCTGGTCGATGCGTTCCCGGGAGATGGTCCCGCCCTCGTCTTCGAGTTCCAGCCGGAAGTGGCGGTTCCCTCCCCAGGAGCGGATCTGGATCCGGCCGGGCTCTCCCTGGCGGGCATGGGCCAGGAGGTGCCCCAGGATTTCGGAGAAATCCGTATAGACGCCGTAGATGAGGTCCCGGGGGGCCTGCAGGTTGAGCTCCAGGGGATGGGCCTCTGAGAGCGTTCCGTCGGCCTGGAGGAACTCCAGCTCCTGGTTCAGGAGGTCGTGCAGATGAATCCATTCGGGGGCGCTGGCCTCCCCCTGGCCCGCCCGGCGGAGGAGGGCCCGGACCAGGCTGTCCACCTGCGCGGTGGCCCGATGGATCTGCTCCATGGCCCGGTGGCAGGCTTGCCGGGCTTCGAGAGGGGGCAGCGGCCCTTCCTGGTCGATGGAAAAGGATAGGGCCTGGCTTTCCGTCTTCAGGGTCTGAACCGGAACCTGGAGGCGCTGGGCCATCTGGAGGAAAAGTCCGCCCAGGGTGGCCTTCCGGTCCTGGGCGCCCAGGGCCCGCTGGGCCTCCTTCAGAGCCTCATAGGCGGACTCCAGGCCCTCGTAGCTGGTGCCCAAGGCCTGGCTGGTCTCGTCGAGATGGGCGATCAGCTCGGCGTTCTCCAGGCTCACCTGCAGGGTGCCGGCATACAGAGCGGCCAGTTCGGCTTCGAAGGGCTGATAGGGCCGGTCGGCGCGATCCGCGGCGAGAAACCCCCAGAGGCGGTCTTCCCCGGAGCGGCTGCGGAGGGGGAGCAGGAACGCCTGGGCCCGGGGATTCCACAGCTGCAGCTCGATGCCCTGCTCCCAGGCGGCGGTCTGCCGGAGATCCGCATCGATGAGCACGCCACCCGAAGGAAGGGCCTCGGCCTTGGTCACAAGCGGGTGATCCAGGGGCAGCACCGCTGTTTCCTGGAACCCGGCGGGTCCCCAGACCAGCCCCTGGAAATAGGCGCCGCTCGGGTGGAGGCGGTAGGCGCTCAGGCGGTCGAGCTGCAGTTCCTCGCGGAACTGTCCCAGGACCCGGGCCAGGATCTCGCCCGCATCCCGCACGGGGATGATCTCCTTGCTGAGGGACAGCAGCCGGGACAGGTGATTGCTGCGCTGCTCCAGGGCGCCCTGCGCCTCCAGGAGCTTCTGGTTGCCCTCCTGGGCTTCCCGCAGCTGGGCCTCCAAGTGCGCGACAACCTTCTGGCTGAACTGCCGCAGGGCCTCGCCTTCCCGCCCCTGCTCCAGGCGGTCCCGCTGGCCGCCAAGGTAGGACTCCACCTGCCCCACGAAGATGAAGGGGTCGATGGGCTTGGAGATGAATCCGTCGCACCCCGTCACCAGCGCGGTTTCACGGTCGCTCCGCATGGTCTTGGCCGTGAGCGCGACGATCACCGTATCCTTCAGGTCGGCGTTCTGCCGGAGCTTGGTGGCGACCTCGAAGCCCGACAGCCCCGGCAGGTTGATGTCCAGCAGGATCAGGGCGGGCTTGAGCCGGGAGGCTGCCTCAAAGCCCTTGAGACCGTCTTCGGCCCAGTGCATGTCGTACCCGGCCTGGGAGAGCAGCCGCTGCACCAACCGCCAGTTCATGGCGTTGTCCTCGATGCAGAGGATCTGGAGCGGGGCGGTCATACAGAGTCCCCCCCGCATAGCGGCATCTCCACGACGAAGGTGCTGCCCTCGCCCTTGCGGCTGGTCACGCGGATCTGGCCGTTCATGAGCCCCATGAACCGCTGGCTGATGGCCAACCCCAGGCCCGTGCCGCCGAAACGCCGGGTGATGCTACCGTCCACCTGCTGGAAGGGCTTGAAGAGGCGCTCCAGTTCCGCGACGGACATGCCGATACCCGTGTCCTCGATGCTGATCTGGAGCGACCCGGCGCCGAGGACCGCGGAAATGCGCACCGACCCGGCCTCCGTGAACTTGATGGCGTTGCCCACGAGGTTCGTGAAGACCTGCCGGAGGCGGTTCCGGTCGCCCATGACGCAGGCTGCGCCCTGGGGCCGCTGGTACACGAGGCTGATGGGGCGGTCCTGGATGAGGCCCGCCGCCATGGCCTTCACTTCGTCCAGCAGCAGCAAGGGATCCACCTCCTCCAGTTCCAGCTCCATCTTGCCCGCCTCGATCTTCGAAAGGTCGAGGATGGAATCGATGAGCCCCAGGAGTGAGCGGCCGTTCTGGTAGATGATCTGGAGATCCTCCTTCCCTTCCCGGCTCAGGCGGCCCTCCGGATCCTGCATCAGCATCCCCGAGAACCCGATGATGGAATTCAGCGGGGTGCGGAGTTCATGGCTCATGTTCGCCAGGAACTCATCCTTCAGCCGATCGACTTCCTTCAACCGCTGGTAGCTGGTCAGCAGGCTGTCGTTCAGTTCCCGCAATTCCTGGGTCTTTTCCTGGACCTTCTCCTCCAGCGTGCTGGCCCAGGCGCGGAGCTCCTCCTGACTCTGCTCCAGGCCGCGGGTGCGCTCCTGAACCAGCCGTTCGAGGTTGGCCCGGATCTCCTCCAGTTCCCAGATGGTCTCCATGAGCTGCCGCGTGCGCTCCTGAACCCGGTATTCCAGCAGCCGGTTCTGCCGCTCGATCTCGTCCCGGGAGACCCGGAGCTTGTCGGTCATCACCTCGAAGGACTGGCTCAGATCCTGGATCTCGTCCCGGGTGGAGACCTTCACCGAAACGGCCTCGAAATTCCCCTGGGCCACCTTCTGGGCCGCCTCCGTCAGCTGGATCACGGGGCGGAGGTAGCGGTTCGACAGGAAGACGGCGACGCCGATGCCCACCACCAGCGTCACCAGGCCCACCGCGAGGCTGGCCCGGATGTTCTCCCGCACGGCACGCTGGGTCCCCTCGGTGGTGAAACCGATGACCAGGCTGCCGACCTGGTCGGCCCTCGGCTCCTCGTAGAAGACCGGCGCCACGACCACGAGCATGTTGCTCTCACCGCGGGTGTAGGTCTGGGACACGCCATCCTTGAGCATCTGCCCCATGACCCAGTCGGGTGTCGTGGGCGTGCTGTCCAGGGCCTCCCCTCCGGCTCCGTAGACGGCGCTGAAGCGGAAGGAGGGGATGTTCTGGACGCCCTGGAGCACCCTGGCGATATCCCGGGTGTTGCCCGTGCTCACCGCCGGGCTCAGGGCATAGCTGGCGGTCTCGGCCACCTGGCGGGCGCTCAGTTCCGCCTGGATTCGAATCTGCCGCTCCACCCAGCGCGGGTAGTACAGCAGGTTGAAGGCGATGAACGAGAGGACCAGGGTGCTGATGACTGCGCTCAGCTTGGTCTTGATGGAGAGACGGTACATGAAGGGGCGTCCAGGATCGGCTCCAGCCTAGCAGCCCGGCAGCCTGGCTCCACCCCGCTATAACTTGAAGATGTTCACTTCCCGGTTGAGCATGTGGACCTGCACGCCCAGCTGCTCCACTGCCCCGCTGGAGGCTTCGATGGCGCGCTCGCTCTCCACGGCCTTGCCCAGCACGCGGTTCATGGTCTCCTTCAGCGACAGGACATGGTCCTCCTGCCGCGCCAAAATCTCGTGGAGGCTGCTGGCGAGGGCGCGAACCTGCTCCGTGGCCCGGGCGATCTCATCGCTGCCGGTGCTCTGTTCCTTGGTGGAGTCACGCACCACGCTGGTGGCCTGCTGGACATTCATGGCCAGGGAGAGGATGTAGTTGCTGGTCTGCTGCTGCTCGGCGATGACCGAGCGGATGGTCTCCACCTGGTTGTGGATGTTGCGATTGGCCTCGTGGATGAGCGAAGCCTGGCCCGCCTGCTGGAGCGTTTCGTTGAGGATGCTCTCCACCACGCTGTCGGTCTCGCTGATGGACTCCAGGATGGCCTGCAGGGCCTCCTCGCTCTGGCCCACGGATTCGGCTCCGTCCCGGACGGCGTCGAGGCCCAGTTCCACCTGCTGGTAGGCCTTCCGGATCTCGGCCTGGAGGGTGCCGATGATCTGCTGGATCTCCTGGGTGGAGCGGCCCGTCTGCTCGGCCAATTGCTTGATCTCGTCCGCCACCACCGAGAAACCCTTGGCCTGCCCATCCCCGCCCGCGTCGCCCTGGGAGGCGATGATGGCCGCGTTGAGCGCCAGCAAGTTGGTCTGCTGCGCGTGGTCCCCGATGTAGTCGAGGATCTTGGCGATGTCGGCCCCGAGCTGGAGCAGGGTCCGCGTGGTGCCGTGGAAGTCCTGGACCACCCGCTCGATGACCTGGATCTTCTCCCGGTTCCGTCCCACCAGCTCCATGCCGCGGGCGGCATTGTGGATCACCTTCTTGGTGTAGCGCTGGGCGATCTTCACGCTGTCGTCGATGGCGGAGGTGCTCTGCTCCAGGTTTTCGGCGAATTCCCTGGTGTGGATGGCGTGGCCCGCGAGGTGGTCCACATTCTTGCCCACATTCTTGATGGCGCTGTCGAAGTCGCGGATGGCCGAGGTGATGCCCTCCACCACCATCAACAGCTCGTCCATGCTCTGGTTGATCTGCTGCACGCTGGCGGCCATCTCCACGATGGTGGCGTTGGTGCTTTCGGAGGCCAGGCTGAGCTCCATCGAACTGGCGCTGATGCTGATGGAGGTGTCCGTCAGCTCGTTGATCTCCTGGTGGAAGGATTCGATGAGCTCGCGCTGGCCATGGCTGGATTGGCGGACGCCGTCGGCGGACTCCCGGATGGCGCTGGAGGCCTTGGCCAGATCCCGGCTGGCCGAGCGGATCTGCACCACCATGCCCCGAAGGCTGCCGACCATGCGGCCGAAGCCCTGGCTGAGGGCCGCCACCTCATCGTCGCTGTAGACCGCCTCCAGGCTGTCGATGTGGCCTTCGCCCACCTGCCGGGCGTTGCGGCTCAGCAGCAGCAGCGGCTGCTGGACATCGCGCAGGATCAGCTGGATGAAGTAGATCAGGAAGATGGAGGACAGCACGAGGATGACGAGGTTGGGTCGCAGGGCCTTCCAGACCGCATCGGCATACTCGGCCTCGGGAATCACGGCCCTCAGCTCAGATCCGTCCGGCAGAGGCTGGATCACCAGAATGTCGCCGGCGCCCGCGATGCGGGTGCGGGAGCCGAGCACGGCTCCGCCCCGGCTGGCCGGCAGCCGCAGGGACACACCCCCGCCCGCCCCCAGCTTCAGCGTTCCCAGGAAGGCCTGGAGGTCCTCGGGGGTGGTGTTCATCTCCTGCACGAAGGCCACGGAATCGGCCAGGTTCACCAGTTCATTTTTCGCGTAACTGGTGACTTTGGTGCGAATGGAAGACTGAAGGGTGAGACCGGATACCAGGATGGACAGGAGGACCACCCCACCCGTCATCGCCATGATGCCGAAGCCGAACTTGGCCCGCAGGCTGGTGGAGAACCGCGCCAGCGATTCGTTGAACCCGGGCTCCCGCGCCAGCAGCTGGTAGACCTTCATCAGGTTCTGCTTGGCGAGGAAATACTGGCTGATGGCCGCCAGGGCGGCCATCACCACGAACATCAGCATGATGAGGAAGCTGACCCAGATGCTCTGCCCAAGGTAGAGCTTCACCCACAGGTAGGCGCCCACGCTGATGCAGGCCGCGAGGTAGAAGAACAGCAGGGACGAGGTCTGGGGAAACCGGGTCAGCGGGCGATAGAGCTCGGGGCTGAGGGGCCCGTCGGCAAGGGACCGGCGGAGGTGCTCGATCTGGAGATAGGACCCCCCGATGGCCAGGGCGAGCAGCCCCAGAGCCGCGATCCCCCCCATGAGGGAGAACCGGAAGTCCGGAAGCGAGGCGAAGAGGAACAGGAGCCCGATGGTGAACCCGAGGAACCAGATGAGCCCGGTGGCCAGGCGCAGTCGGGTGACGACCAGCGCGCGCACGGAGGCACTGAGCTGAACGGGGGTCTCCGTCCTGAGCTCAGGCCGGGGTCCAGAGATGGAATCGTGCCGCACCATACTCGCGTGTTTCGGCCAGAGCCCACCCTGTCTGTAATTCCAACATGGTCTGCCGGTCCGTTTCGAAGACCAGGACCCCGTCCGGGGCCATCCAGCCCCTCAACCGGCCTGCCACCCGGCCCCAGAGGGCCGCGGCCTGATCGTAGGGCGGATCCAGGAAAATCACGGCCTGCCCGGTGAAAGCGGTCTCTGGAAGGCGTAGAAGGTCCGTCCGCAGGGGGTTAACCCCGGTACCTCCGGCATTGCGGAGCAGGCAGGACCAGCCTGGATCGGCGGCTTCCACGCAGGTGACGGGTGCATAGCCCCGGGAATGGGCTTCCAGGCCCACGGCCCCGGTCCCCGCACAGAGATCCAGGAAGGGGCCGGACGGCCACCGCTGGAGGATGGAGAACAGCGCCTCCCGCGCCCGGTCCGAGGTGGGCCGCACGCGCAGGTCGCCGGGCGGAGGAGCCGTCAGGCGCCGCCCCTTCAGGGTTCCGGCGATGATCCGCACGGCGCCGGGCGCCGGCTCAGTAGGCCCAGCGCAGGAGCGTCGAACCCCAGGTGAAGCCGGCGCCGAAAGCCGACAGCACCACCAGGTCGCCCTTGGCCACGCGCTTCTCCTCCACCGCCTGGTGCAGGGCCGTGGGGATGGTCGCCGTGGTGGTGTTGGCATAGCGGTCGATGTTCACCATCATGCGGGCGGGATCCAGCTCCAGGCGCTTGGCGGCGGCATCCATGATGCGGATGTTGGCCTGGTGCGGGACGAAGAGCTTGAGCTCGTCGCCGCGGAAGCCGTTCCGGTCCATCAGCAGCCTGCTGTTGTCGGCCATCTCGCGCACCGCGTTCTTGAAGACCTCGCTCCCGGCCTGGTGGATGTAGTGCTCCTTCGCGGCCACGGTCTCGGCCGAGGCGGGCTTCAGGGAACCGCCAGCGGGCATGTAGAGGAAGCAGCCGCCCGAGCCGTCCACCTTGTGCTCGAAGTCGAGGATGCCCAGGCCCTCCTCCACCCGCTCAACGATGACGGCGCCCGCGCCATCACCGAACAGCACCGAGGTGGCCCGATCCTCCAGGTTGATGATGGTGGACATGATGTCCACGCCCACCACGCCCACCCGGCGGACGCCACCCGCGGCCACGAGGCTGGAGGCGGTGGTGAGGGCGTAGAGGAAGCCCGAGCAGGCGGCGTTCAGGTCGAAGCCAAAGGCATTGGTCGCGCCCACCATGTCCTGGATGCGGCAGGCCGTGGCCGGGAACAAGGTGTCGGGGGTCACGGTGGTGACCAGGATCAGGTCCAGGTCCGTGGCCTTGATGCCGCGGTTGTCCAGGGCCATCTGAAGAGCCGGGGCCCCCAGCTGCGAGGCGCCAGTGCCAGGCTCGACCCAGCGGCGTTCCCGGATGCCGGTGCGGGTCCGGATCCACTCGTCGTTGGTCTCCATGATCTTGGAGAGATCGTCGTTGGTGACCACCCTTGGGGGAAAACATTGCCCAGTAGCAGTGATTCCAACGGGGGCGGCAAGGCGACGGTTCAAAGGAGCCTCCGATGACGAAACAGCCATCATCGCACGGACGGCCCCGCTCGTCAGCGGCCGTCAGCGCCTGTCAGCGCGTGTCAGTGCCCGTCAGCGCTCGGCGCGGAGGCGGTGCAGCAGCGCCAGCAGGCGGTCCACATCCAGCAAGGGCAGGTCGCGCCCCTCCAGCTGGCATACGCCGGCGGTGAAGGCGCTGCAGGGATCCTCCTCGGACGAGGACCGCCAGCCCTCATCTGGAGGATCCAGGGTCCCGAACAGGCGCTCGAGGGGCACGCCCAGCCTCCGCCGGAAGACCGCCACCGCCGTGATGTCTCCGCCGGCATCAGCGCAGTCCGGAAGGTCCTTCCAGGCCAACACGGGCAGGAATTCGCCCTGGTGGATAACCACGCCCTGGATGCCAGGAGGACCACCAGGGAGCCGGGTCACGGGCGCCGGGGCCACCACCTCCCAGAGGTCGGCGACGGAGAGCAGCATGTCCCGGCCCGCGGCCCGGACATGAAGAAGGGAGGAGTGCTCAGACACGGGCCACCCGCCGCATGAGGGAATCCATGGCCAGGCCCATGACGGCCTCCGGATCCAACACCCACAGGATGCCCTCGCCCTGGAGGCTGCCGCCCATGATCCCTTGGGCATGGGCCAGTTCCGGCAGGCTGCGCAGCAGGAGCTCCGTGCGGCCGGCCACTTCGTCCACCCCCAGGGCGATCTCCACCCCGTTGGCGGAGGAGGCGCCCTGCTGGCGGAGCACCACCACGAGGCGCTGGCCCGCGGAGGGCTCAGGCTGGGCTAGGCAAGCCTGCAGGGATTCCATCGGCAGCTTCATGCCCAGCACCTCCACCCGGTCGCCTCCGTGGAGGGGAACCGGGCTGGCCTGGACGCGGACCACGCTGCCCAGCGGGATCCCGAAGGTCTGTCCACCGCTGCGGACCTTGAGGCAGCTGACCACGGCGCGGGACAGCGGGAGGGTCAGGCGGATCAGGCTGCCGCGCCGTGGCTCGCTGGAGATCTGGATCTCCCCGCCCAGGCCCTCGATCTCGGCCCGGACCACATCCATCCCGACGCCGCGGCCCGAGATCTCCGAGGCCTGTTCCTGAGTGGAGAACCCGGGTTCGAGGGTCAGGCGGTGCAGGCGTTCGGGCGTGTGGACCTGCCCCTCCTTGAGCAGGCCCATGGCGATGCCGCGGGCCTCGATGCGGGCCAGGTCAAAGCCACGCCCGTCGTCCCGGAGGTCGAAGCGCAGGTTCCGCCCCCGCTGGGAGGCCGAGATCCTCAGGGACCCGCTTTCGCTCTTGCCCTGGGCCGCCCGCTCCGAAGGGGTCTCCAGGCCGTGGTCGAGGGAGTTGCGGATCAGGTGCAGGAAGGGTTCCGTGAGGCGTCCGAGCAGGTTGCGCTCCAGCTCGAGATCCCCGCCATAGAAGGCCAACCGGACGGGCTTGCCCGTGTCCCGGCTGAGGGTCTTCACCATGGGCTCGATGCGAGAGAAGAGGCTCTCCACCTTCACCATGCGCATCTGGAGCAGGGATTTCTGGACTTCCAGGAGCCCGGCCTCCATTTCCCCCATGATCCCCAGGGGACGCGCCCGATCCGCGCCGCTGCCCTGGCGCATGATCTGGCTGACGGAGTCCCGCAGCTGCGCCACCTCCATGAGACGGGCCTCCAGGGCCTCCACCCGCTGCGCCGGGAGCCTCAGCACCTCCATATCCGGGATCGGGGCCGACGAGGGCGTGGGCTCCGGCCCCGATTCGGGGGGCGGAGGTTCCGGGGCCGGGGTGGCTGCGGCGGCCCGCACACTGGCCGGCACCCGCTCGGGATCGGCCAACCGGCGGGTGCCGATGAACTCCTCGGCCGGGATGCCCAGGGCCTGGTCCTCGACGGAGGGCGCAGCGACCAGCAGCAGGAAGGCCAGCCCCTCCCTTCCTTCCGGCACCTCCCAGGGCAGCGTGGAAATGAGCTCACCGCTGGCTGCCGCCGCCTCGCTCAGCGCCCGCAGGCGCTCGTCGAAGGTGGCGAAGTCCAGGCAGACAGCGAGGCTGTGGATCGGCGTACCGGCCAGCAGCACGGCCGTCACCCGGGTGCGCTCGTAGTCCGAAAGGCCCTTCAGTACCTCGGGCGGCAGGTCCAGCAGGGAGGTCAGGTCCTGGGTCCCGCCTTCCGAGGGGCGCGCCAGCGCCTCCAGTTCGCCCAGCTGCCGCCGGAGCCCGCGCAGGTAGTCCTCAGGCTCCGGCCGCCCGCGCCGGAGCCCGGCCAAGCCGGACTCCAGGGCCTGGATGCCCGATTCGAGCGTCTCGATCAGGGAATCCGTGGACCGCAGGCGGCCCTTCCGCATCAGGTCGAAAATGTCCTCCATGCGGTGGGCGGCCCGGCTGAAGCTTGGGAAACCCAACATCCCGGCCATGCCCTTGAGCGTGTGGGTCGTCCGGAACAGGGCATTGACCGAGGTCTGCACCACATGCGGCGGCTGGGGGGTCTTCAGCGTACCGAGGGTCTTCCGGGCCTGCGCGAACAGGTCCTCCCACTCTGCCCAGACATCGTCGAAGGATGGATCCAAACGCAACTCCTGACACCCCGATTCGGCACCGGGCCGCCGAATCTGGAATCTGGTCGGGATGGCCCGATCCGCCTTCCCTGATCTTCAGGTGATCCCGGTCCGCGACCATCCGATACTGTCCGGATGCGCACCCTCGCCGTCCTCCCGTCCCGCTTCCAGGCTTCCCGGTTCCCCGGGAAGCCCCTGGCCCCCATCGCCGGGAAGCCGATGATCCAGTGGGTCTTCGAAGCCGCCCAGCGGGCCGCCGGGGTGGACCGGGTGGTAGTGGCCACGGATGACGACCGCATCGCGACGGCCGTGCACGGCTTCGGGGGGGAGGCCGTGATGACGGAAGCCACCCTGCCCTCCGGCACGGACCGCACGGCGGCGGCCCTGGCGGCCCTCGGTGAGCCCTTCGATTGCGTGCTGAACATCCAGGGCGACGAGCCCGCCATGCACCCCGACACCGTCGCCGCAGTGGTGGCCCTCATGCGCGCCCAGCCGGACCTGCCCATGGGCACCGCCGCCTGCCCCTTCGCCCACGCGGACGACCTGTTCAACCCCAATGCGGTGAAGGTGGTGGTGGACGACCGCCAGCGGGCCCTCTACTTCAGCCGCAGCCCCATTCCCTACCTGCGCCATTCCTCGATCTTCGAGGCGGACTTCCGGCCCTGGCTGAAGCCGGACCAGCTGCGCCACTTCAAGCGGCACCTGGGGCTCTACGCCTACCGGCCCGACGCCCTGCGGGCCTTCACGGCCCTGCCCCCCCACCCCCTCGAGCAGCTGGAGATGCTGGAGCAGCTCCGGGCCTTGGCCGCCGGCATCCCCATCGGCGTGGCCCAGACGCCTTTCCTGAGCCTGGGCGTGGATGTCCCCAGCGATGTGGCCGCCGTGGAAGCCCTGCTCCGGGAGCGGGGCCTCGCGCGCTAGCCGGTCCAGACGCGCTAGACTCGAAAGCCGGGACGCGTGCCCGTTCCTTGCCAGGAGAAGCCTGTGAGCCACCATAAAGTCGTCGTCGTCGGAACCGGCCCCGCCGGCTACACCGCCGCCCTCTACGCCTCCCGCGCCAACCTCGCCCCCCTGGTGTTCGAAGGTGCCCAGCCCGGCGGCCAGCTCACCATCACCACCGAAGTCGAAAACTTCCCGGGTTTCCGCCAGGGCATCGCCGGCCCCGCCCTGATGGACGAGATGCGCGAGCAGGTCCTCCGGTTCGGCACCACCATCAAATCCGAGACCGTGCTCAAGGCCGACCTCCAGAGCCACCCCTTCAAGCTCACCACCGACAAGGGCGATTACACGGCTGATGCCGTGATCATCGCCACGGGCGCCTCCGCCAAGTGGCTGGGCATCGGCAAGGACGAGGCGCTCTCCCGCTCCGGCGGCGGCGTCAGCGCCTGTGCCACCTGCGACGGTTTCTTCTTCCGCGGCAAGGAGATCGCCGTGGTGGGCGGCGGCGATACGGCCATCGAGGAGGCCACCTTCCTCACCAAGTTCGCCACCAAGGTCCACCTCATCCACCGCCGGGACAAGCTCCGCGCCTCCAAGGCCATGCAGGACCGCGCCCTCAAGAACGAGAAGATCCAGCCCCACTGGAACCAGACCGTGCTGGATGTGGTCACGGCCACCCACGAGACGCCCATGGGCGAGAAGGTGGAGAAGATCCGCGCCCTGAAGCTCAAGGACACCGTCAACGGCGCCGAGTCCGAGCTCCCGGTGGAAGGGCTTTTCGTGGCCATCGGGCACCAGCCCAACACCGGTCTCTTCGCAGGGCAGCTGCCCATGGATGAGACCGGCTACCTCCAGGTGGAGAAGGGCTCCAGCCGCACCTCCATTCCCGGCGTCTTCGCCTGCGGCGATGTGCAGGACCATGTCTACCGCCAGGCCATCACGGCCGCCGGCAGCGGCTGCATGGCCGCCATCGACGCCGAACGCTGGCTGGTCGGGCAGGGTTTGGCCGAGTGAAGGCCCCCTGGCGTGAATGAACAGCACCTCGAACCCCTGAAGCCGCACCCGGAGGGGCGATCCCTCCGGGCCGAGGTGCACCTGGGCCGCATCGCACGGAACCTGGATCGCATCCGCTCCGCCTCCGGGGGCCGGGAGATCTGGGGCGTGGTGAAGGCCAATGCCTACGGTCATGGGGCCGTGCCCGTGGGCCGGGCCCTGGAGGAGGCGGGCGTCCACGGCCTCGCCGTCTCCAACCTGGAGGAGGGCCTTGAACTGCGCCAGGGCGGCATCGAGTGCCCCATCCTCGTGCTGGGCGGCCTCCGGCCTGAGGCCCTCCCCGCCGCCAGCGCCGAAAACCTCACCATCGCCGTGGTGGGACCCGAGCACCTGGCCGACTATGCGCGAATCCTCCCCCAGCATCCGGTCCGGCTCCACCTGAAGCTCGATACGGGCATG
Source organism: Geothrix sp. (assembly GCA_019449415.1). Classification (GTDB taxonomy): domain Bacteria; phylum Acidobacteriota; class Holophagae; order Holophagales; family Holophagaceae; genus Geothrix; species Geothrix oryzae. Next base: position 119,628 of record JAGRPP010000017.1, on the reverse strand, counting down.
GGGCGGTTCGGCCTGCTGCCTTCGGAACTGGGGGACTGCCTGCCCGACCTGCGGCGGCTGGGTTCCTGGATCGAAGGCGTCATGGGCCACTTTGCCACGGCGGACGACCCGGATCAGGGCTTTGCCCATCGCCAGCGCCGGATCTTCGATGCCTGCCTGGCGCAGCTCGCGGATGCGGGCATCCATCCGGCCCAGCGTCACCATGGCAACAGCGATGCCTGCCTGCGCGGCCTGCTCGACCAGGACACCCATCTGCGACCGGGCCTGGCCCTGTTCGGCCTCACCACGATTCCCGAGGGGCACGCCCTGGGGCTGGAACCCGCCCTGGAGCTGGTGGCGGAGGTGGCCCGGGTGAAGGCCATGCCCGCGGGCGCCACCGTGGGCTACGGCCGGACCTTCGTGGCTCCCCACCCCCTCCAGATCGCCACGCTGGCCTGCGGTTACGCCGACGGCTACCGGCGGGACCTCGGGAACCGGGCCATGGTGGGCTTCCAGGGGCGAACCTTCCCCGTGGTGGGCCGAGTCTCCATGGATTACCTCACCGTGGCCCTGCCCCTGGATGTGCCCATCGCCCCCGGGGATCCCATGGTGCTCTACAGCGCCGACCCCTCCGCTCCCCACGGGCTGGAGCGCCTGGCCCAGACCCTCGGCACCATCCCCTACGAGCTGACCTGCGCCCTCCACCGCCGCATCACTCGTCGTTTTTTTCCCTAATCGATCGATGAACTGCACTACCATGGGGGCTTCCGCCTACGGCCCCCATGAACCTGCTGGTCATCTCCCGCCATGACGATCTCGTCGAGCGCCTCCGCATGGCCTTCGAAGGTGCGGGGCACCAGATTCTCCATGTCGGCGACCCGCTGGAGGCTCTGGCCAAGGATGCCTGGAGCGAGGCCCATGTCCTGCTGGTGGATGCCGGCGGTGACCCCATGGACGGCTATCGGCTCTGCCGCCTCCTCCGCGGCGAGACCCGGATCCTCTTCCGGAACCTCCCCATCTTCGTGGTGGTGGACCACCCCCCCACCGAGCAGGACCAGGAGGCACTCCGGGAGGTGGGGGGCGACGGCTTCATCCCGTCCCGCCACACGATCCAGCAGCTCCTGAACCACCTCGGCCCGGTGATCACCGGGGCCGCGACCCGCGGCGAGGCCGAGCGAGTTCCCGTGCTGGCCCTGGGCCTCCATCCCGGGCTCGCGTTGAAGGCCCGGGATCTCCTGCACCACTTCCTGATGGAGGTCCACACTCCGCCGGCCCGCAATGCCGCCGAGGCTCAGCGCGTTCTGAAGGCCCCGGTGCTGCTGCTGGGGCTCACGGGAGGCGCCCCAGGAGCCCTGGCCCGGCTGGAGCATCTCCGCGACCAGGGCTGCCTGCCCTACACGATCCTCGTGGGCCAGGTGAAGGACGAGGCCACACAGCGCAAGTTCCTCCTCGCGGGCGTCTCGGACTGGGTGCCCGTGCCCCTCTCCGCGCCCCGGCTCCTTCACGCCTGCAAGCGCGCCATCGAGTGGATGCATGCCCGGCGCATCCAAGGTGAGTATGAATCCGCCATCCACGACCTCCGCGAGCGGCGCAGCATGCTGGAGATCGAGGCGGCGGCCCTCCGCAACGAGGTGCTGACCGATCCGCTCACGGAGCTGCTCAACCGCCGCGCCTTCGATCAGAACCTGGAACACGCCGTCCGCCAGTGGGAGCGGCACCGCCGGGGCTTCGTCCTGCTCCTCGGGGATGTGGACCACTTCAAGCTCATCAACGACCGCTTCGGGCACCCCGTCGGCGACGAGGTGCTTCGCCAGCTGGCCGTCCGCATCCGGTCCGCGCTCCGCCGGTCCGACCTCGCCTTCCGCATCGGCGGGGAGGAATTCGCCGTGCTGCTGACCGAGACCAGCCTCAAGGCCGGCGCGGAAGTGGCTGAGAAGCTGCGCCGCCGCATCGACGAGGACCCCATCGCCCTGGCCACCGGACAGACCCTCTTTCCCACCATGAGTTTCGGGGTGGGCGGCCCCGGCAGTCAGAACCCCGCCGACCTGCTGGCGGTGGTGGACAAGGCCCTGTACCAGGCCAAGCGCCTGGGCCGCAACCGCGTGGCCGTGGCGGAGGGCGGAGGGCGTCCCCCGCGGACCCTCAGCGCCGGAAGCTGAAGAGGTCGCCCAGGCCCCTCAGGGTCAGCGTCAGATCGATGCGGTCCTCTCGCCCCCCGGAGACCAGGGCCTTGTTCACGGCCACATGGGTGAACTTCAGCACATAGGCCACGCAGGGTTCCACATACGCCAGGGCCACCTGGCTGGAAGCGAAGCCGCTCTGGTGGAAGTCGTAGTTGGCGCTGAATTCCAGACGGAGGCGGTCATCCCAGTAGCGCTGGACACCGCCCACCTGCAGGCCCTTCTGGCGCACCAGGAAGCGGTTGATGCCCGTGGAGAAGTAGGCCAGGTTGAAGCGGCTCCCGTCCCGGGCCTTCACATCCAGGCTCAGGGCGTTGTCGGAGCCCCCGGCGCCCAGGTCCGAGGACCGGCGGAGGCTGATCCGCAGGCGCTCGTCGGGCTCCACATCCAGATCCGTGTCCACGCTGGACCAGCCCTTCTTGTAGCGCCCGTCGCTGAGGATGATGGGCGAGGCGTGATAGCGGGTGGCGATCCGCAGGCGCGCGAGATCGGCGAAGCCGGAACCCGAACCCGGGCGGCCCAGGACATGCTGTTTGAGGCCCAGCTCGATGCTCCGCTCGCCGGAGGCGCTCTCGTTGACGCCCGGGAAGGAGTCCACGGTGTCGAAGCGCGGCAGAGCACCGGCCTCCGAGTACCGGCTGGTCTCGGTGAAGCCGAAATAGGGTTCCGCCACATGCTTCAATTCGCCCTTGTAGCCGAAGAGGGAGAAGTCCTTGAAGCTCCGGCCCACCTGGGGGCCCGAGAGGCGAAGGTGCCCCGAGGCCAGGAACCGCGTCGCCGCGGCGCCATCCACCTGGAAGGGGCTGGTGGCGGGATTCACCGCCGTGTCGCTCGTTCCCCCCTCGGCATCGAAGACCGGGGAACTCAGCGAGGCGCTGTAGTGGGTGGCGCGGCCCATGACCTCGAGGTCGGCGCGGAAGGGCCCCCACTGGCCCAGGCGCCCGTGCAGGCGCGTGTTGGTGTCCTGGCGGTCCCAGGCGTAGGCCCGATCGGGCGTGGTGGTGCTGCCTTCGACGCGGTAGGCGAAGCGCCCCAGGCGTACGCCGCCGTCCAGGTAGAGCTGCGCACCCAGCGCCACCGGAAAGAACCGGAACTCGCCCTGGGGCAGGGTCTGCCGCCGGAGGGAGGCGGGAAAATCCGGGCTGTAGAAGGGGTCGCCCTGATCCGTCGTGAAGAAGAAGCTCCGCTGCTCCGCCGCCGAGAGGCTGAGGCTGCCGAAGGTGAAGCTGCGCCCCAGGTAGAGGGCCGAGTCGAAGGTGGTGGCCCCCAGGTAGCCGATGCCCTTCCCGAAGTCCGCATCCACCAGGTTGTCCGAGGCCTGGTTCACATCGGCGGTCAGCTGCCATCCGTCTTCCCGCTGCCAGACCTCGTTCAGCGAGTAGCGATAGCGGTGGGTGTCGAGGCTGCGCTGGTGGATGGTCTGCCCGGACAGGCTCCCCTGGTGGGTCAGGTCCGGCCGCCAGCGCATCTCACCGCCCCAGAGGACGCCCTCCTTGCTGAAGTATTCCGGCGCGAGGGTGGCATCCGCCGAGCTTCCCAGCACCTGGTAGTACGAAAGCCCCAGGGTGGAGCCAAAGGCGCTCGAGAGTCCCAGCTTCGGAGGCAGCAGGCCCGAGGTCCGCTCCGCCTGGGCCGGATAGAGAGCGTACGGCAGGTAGAAGATGGGCACGGGCCCCATCTGGACCCGGGCATTCCACAGGGTTGCGAAGCCGTCGAGATCTACTTTCAGGGACGAGAGCCGCGCCTTCCAGCCAGGCCGCTCTTCCGGGCAGGGACTCAATTCCACGCTGTCGAAGGACCAGGTTCGCAGAGTGGTGAAGGCCACATGGGAGGAGCGGAGGGACCAGGTCGGAGGCAGGTCCATCTGGAGCGCCCAGGCCTCGCCGGACCGCCGTTCCCAGTCCATCTCCAGCCGCTCGCTGCGCAGGCGCAGGCCGGGGCCCTCCAGGCGGATGTGGCCCGAGGCCACCAGGCGCCCTTCGGAAATGCGATACTCGATGTGATCCGCCAGGAGCAGCAGGCCCTCGGCTTGGATGGCGCCCTGCTCGAGGATCCAGACATCCCCCTGCTCGCGAACCCGCTCCCCCCGCCAATCGAAGGGCACGCGGGAAAGGCCCGGGCCCGAATCCACCTGGAACGGCCTCAGGGGAAGCAGTTCCGCCAGGGTGGGCGCCTCCAGCGGTGCGGGAACCGGAATGGCGGGCGGGCCCTGCGCCGCCAGCAGGCACGGCAGGGCCCCCAGCAGCAGACCTCGGGTCTTCCCGGGGATGGCCATGAGTTGGTCAGTGATGGTGCGGCAGCAGCCGCGCGCTGAGCAGGAAGATCCCCACGCCGGAAAGCAGGGCCACCGTGCTGCGGAACCCCGAGACCTTCTGCACCTCCGGCAGCAGATCCGAGCTGGCCACATAGAGCGCCAGCCCGGCCGTGAGCCCCAGCACCGGCCCCGTGGGGAGGTTCAGGAGGGACTGCCCGGCCGAGCCCACGAGGGCCGCCAGGGCCAGGGTGCCCGCCGCGAGGAGGGCGCCCCGGTTCCCAAATCCCCGCACCAGGAAGATCGAGGCGATGGTGCCGCCTTCGGGGATGCGGTGGAACAGGATGCCGAGCACCACCAGCGGGCCGAGGTTGCTATGGGTGGCCAGGGCCGCCGCAATGGCCACACCGTCCATAAGGCTGTGCAGGGACAGCCCGATCAGGGCGAGCACCCCGCTGAGGGGCGAGCCGTCCTTGTGGGTTTCCTCGCCGTAGTGGAAGTGGAGCGTGATGCCGTGCTCCATCACATGGACGAGCAGATAGCCTGCCAGGACCCACAGGGCGTTGGATTCCCCGCCCTTGGCCTCCAGGCACTCCGGGATGATGCGGACCACGGTGACGGAGAGCAGGTAGCCCGCTGCCACGCCTGAAAGAAGGCGCATGAACTGGGCTCGCCCCTGGAGGAACCGCACGACGCCCCAGCCACCCAGGAGGGTGGCGAGGGAGGCGAGGGGGGCCAGCCAGTAGAGGGACACGGCCGGCTACTCGGCCTTGGCCTTCTTGGCCCGGGTCGTCTTGGGCTTGGGCTTTTCTTCCGCCGTTTCGGCCTTGTCGGCCTTCTTGGCGGGCGCCTTGGGAGCCTTGGCTTTGGGCGCGGCCTTCTTCTTGGCAGGAATTTCCGCCGTCACGGCCGGCTCGGAAACGGGAGCCGCGGCGGGTTCGGGCGCCGAGGTCACCTTCGCGCGGGGGGTGCGCTTGGGCTTGGCCAGGTCTTTGGTCGAGTCCGCGGGCGCTTCGGGCGCGGCCACGGCTGGAGCTGCGGCGCCGATCCGCGGGCGGGGGCTGGGGGTCAGCAGGCTGGCCACCAGGTCCGCCGTGACCTTCGGAGGTTCGGGCTGGGGGGCGGGTTCGGATCGGTCCTCGCGGGTCTCGGCCGGGGTCGTGCCCTCGCCGTTCCGCTCCGCTCCGCCCTTGCGGCGACGCCGGCGACGCTTGCGCTTGGCACCTTCGCCCTTGACCTCGTCGCCAGGTTCCTCGGCCCCCTCCTCGGACTCCTCGTCCTCGGGCTTGGCGCTCTCGAACAGGGCCCGCAGGCGCTCCCGTTCATCCAGGGCCGCCCGCTGCAGATCGCGGCGGTCGTATTTGAAGGCTTCCTTCTTGGTTTCCCTGGGGCCTTCGCCATGCACGCCCAGCGCCTTGTCGAAGGAGATGGGGCTGTCGCCGCCCAGCACAACCGTCTCCTCTTCCGGACCGCCCTTCTCCCGGTGCGGCTTGGCAGCGGTCGGCTTCTCGGCCTGAGCCTCCTCGGCGCGCTCGATCTCGGCGGCCATCTCGCCGTAGCCCATGGACCAATCGGCCAGGATGAGGATCTTCGCGCCGCTCTCCTCCTCCATCTGCGTCAGGTCGCTGCGCTTCTCATTGAGCACCGCGGCGGCAATGGCCGGGGCCAGCTTCACGCGGATCTCCCCGATGCCGCCCTTGGCCAGGATGCCATGGAGCTTGCGGACCACGGAGAGCGCCATCGCCTCGATGGTCTTCACCTTGCCGGTGCCGGCGCAGGTGGGGCAGGACTCGTGGTTCACATGCTGGAGGCTCGGACGGATGCGCTGGCGGGTCATGACCAGCACGCCGAAGCGGTTGATCTTCCCCACCTCCATGCGCGCCTTGTCGGCCTTGAGGCAGTCCACCAGCTTGTCCTGGACGGAGCGGATGTGGGACTCGCGCTTCATGTCGATGAAGTCGATGGCGATGAGACCGGCCAGGTCGCGCAGGCGCAGCTGGCGGGCCACTTCCTCCGCGGCTTCCATGTTGGTCTTGAAGGCCATGTCCTCCACGCCGTCGCCGGAGGTCTTGCCGCTGTTCACATCGATGGCCACCAGGGCCTCGGTCTGATCCAGCACCAGGGCGCCGCCGCTGGGCAGGGGCACCTTCCGGCCGTAGACGCGGTCGATCTGCTCTTCCAACTGGTAGCGGGTGAAGAGGGGCTTCTTGCCCGTGTAGTGCTTCAGCACTTCGAGGTGCTGGGGCATGGTCCGCTTGAAGAAGGACTGGGCAGCATGGAAGGTGTCCAGGTCATCGATCTGCACTTCCTCCACATCGGCGCTGAAGGTGTCGCGCAGGGTGCGGGTGACGACATCGTCCTCCTGCCATACCAGCCCGGGACCGTGGCGGTGCTTGTAGCGGTTCAGCACTTCCTTGTAGGTGTCCAGCAGATACTCCAGGTCGCGCTCGAAGTCCTCCTTCGTCACGCCCAGGCTGGCGGTGCGGACGATCACGCCGATGTCCTCGGGGATCTCCAGGGTGTCGACGAGCTGCTTGAAGTGGCGGCGCTCCTCGGTGCTCTCGATCTTGCGGCTGATGCCGTTGACGGGGTTGCCGGGGGTGATGACCAGGTAGCGGCCTGCCAGGCTGATCTGGCCGGTCATCATGGCACCCTTGCTGCCCAGTTCCTCGCGCACGGCCTGGACCAGGATCTCCTGGTCCCGCTGGAGGACATCCTGGATGCGGCCCCGGCGACCGTCGCCGCTCATCTCCCGGGGGAGCTCCCCGAGGGGCAGGAAGCCGTTCTTCTGGCCGCCGAAGTGGACGAAGGCCGCCTGGAGGCTGGTGTCCACGCGGACGACCCTGGCCTTGTAGAGGTTGCCTTTGATCTTCTCGTTGTGGAGAAATTCGACATCGTAATCGAACAGGACGCCGTCGATCAGGGTGGCCACGCGGATCTCTTCCGGATCGGTGGCGTTGATCATCATCGTTTTCTTGGGATTCAAGGATTCTCCTGTGGTTCCCAGGGCTGCGGCTGGCGCAGGGTGTGCGCGGCGGCCTTGCATGGGGTTGGATTCGGGATGGGAGGTCGGGAAACCGAAGGGGGCCCTGCCCTGTCTTCGGCCACCCGGTAGGGAATAAAGGGATGGTCGCAATCCGCGAAAGCAAAGGGCGTGGCCTCGATTTGCCCGCAGGATCTTCAGTCATTAAACCCACTTATTCCCCGGGGGGCAAGCAAAGAGCACCCAGCCCCCCTGGATGCGGCTCCCGGTGAAGTTACACGGATGTCACAACCTGGGCCAGCGACCTTCACCTCCGGCCCCCAGAGTCGAACCCATACAAGGAGGCATCGATGAGAATGCAAGTCCTGGCCCGCACCCTTCTGGCCGTTCTGGTGGGGGTGTCCGCGACCGCCCAGACCATCAAGGTCGATCCCAAGGTCACCACCTACAAGAAGGTCTCCGGAATCAGCGGGAACCTGAACTCCATCGGGTCCGACACCCTGAACAACCTGATGGCCTATTGGGTTGAGGGATTCAACAAGAAGTATCCCAATGTGAAGATCCAGGTGGAAGGCAAGGGTTCGACCACCGCTCCTCCGGCCCTGATCGAGAGCACCAGCCAGCTCGGCCCCATGAGCCGCGAGATGAAGAACGAGGAGATCGACAAGTTCGAGAAGAAGTTCGGCTACAAGCCCACCAAGGTGGCCGTCGCCATCGACACGCTGGCCGTGTTCGTGAACAAGAACAGCACCGTCAAGTCCCTCAGCCTCCAGCAGGTTGACGCCATCTTCTCTAAGACGCGCAAGGGCGGGCTGGCCAAGGATATCAAGACCTGGGGCGATCTCGGCCTGACCGGCGAGGCGGCCTCCAAGACCATCAGCCTCTACGGCCGCAACAGCGCCAGCGGCACCTACGGGTATTTCAAGGAGCACGCGCTCTTCAAGGGCGACTTCAAGGACACCGTCAAGGAGCAGCCCGGTTCCTCCTCCGTGGTCCAGAGCGTCGGGTCCGACCGCTTTGCCATCGGCTACAGCGGCATCGGCTACGCCACCTCGGGCGTCCGCGCCGTGCCCCTCTCCGATGAGAAGAAGAACGGCGGCGCATCCTTCGCCGCGACCTACGAGAACGCCTTGAGCGGGAAGTACCCCCTGTCCCGCTACCTCTATGTCTACATCAACAAGGACCCGAAGAAGCCCGTGGATCCCCTGACCCGCGAGTTCCTGAAGTTCGTGCTCAGCAAGGAGGGCCAGGAGATCGTCGTGAAGGACGGGTTCCTCCCCCTCACCGCCAAGATGGAAGCCGACGAGATCGCCAAGCTGAAGTAATGAAGTCGCGCATGGGCGTGCCGGGGGGATCCTCCGGCACGCCCATGTTTTGACCCGGACCTGACCCCCTTACGAGACCCCATGCCCAGCACCCCCTCCAATCAGGCCCGCGCCCAGCGCATGGATCGGTTTATGGCCTTCACCATTTCGGGTGGGGGCATTCTGATTATTGGCGCCGTGCTGGCGATGCTTCTCTTCATCCTGAAGGAAGCCATTCCGCTGTTCATTCCGCCCCAGTCCAAGTCCGTCGCGACCCTGCAGGCGCCCCAGTCCGCCGCAGGCTGGCTGGATGAATCCGGGAAGGCAGGCGTCTTCCTGTCCCGGACAGAGGGCGTGAAGGCCCTTCGGCTCCCGGAAGGAACCCCCCTCCCCGTTCCCGCGGACGGCCCTCTCCTGCCCTGGAAGGCCCTCACGCCCGCCACGCCGCGGGGTGAGTGCCTCGTCATCGGGGCCGACGACCGGCTCTTCCTGGCCCGCATGGCCTGGTCGAAACCCGCCGGGGAGAACGACCCCGCCCAATGGACCCTGGAATCCCACTGGCTGGGCGGCGGACTGGCCGGGCCGCAGGTGGGCGAGATCCTGACCTTCCAGATCCTGGAGGGCGGCGGCCTCGCCGGTGGAACCACCTTGAGGGTGGCCGCCCGCCAGGGCGATGGCCTGGTCTGGTCCGAATCGGCCCTGGATGGCACGGGTGCCCTCGACTGGAAGGCGCTCCCCCTCGATCCCGGGCTCCACCCCACGGCCGCGGCCTGGAGCAGCGATGCCAAGAACCTCTTCGTCGGAACCCGGGAAGGCCGGCTGCTGGATGTGGATCCCGAGGCGAATGGCGTCCTCTCCACCTCGGATTTCGGCGAGCCGATCCAGTCCCTGGGCTTCGCGCTGGGGCACACCAGCCTCCTGGTTGGCGGGATTCAGGGCAAGCTCGCCGCCTTCCAGCGGGTCCGGGTGAATGAGACCTTCCAGCTCCAGGCCTTCCACCACTTCCCCCGGCTGGACGGAGCCGTCCTGGGGTTCCAGCCGAGCCAGCGCGACAAGCGGTTCCTCGGCTGGACGGCCCGTCAGGTCGTGGTGGACCACCTGACCACGGAGCGGCGGCTGTTCTCCATGCGGATCGACGGCCCCGGCCACGCCACCCTGGCGCCCCGGGGCGACCTCATCCTCCATGCGAACGCCGCCACGGGCGCCCTGCGCCTCTGGTCCCTCAGCGCGCCTCATCCGGAAGTCAGCTTCGGCCTGCTGTGGGGGAAGACCCACTACGAGGGGTACGAGAAGGCGGAATATGTCTGGCAGAGCACGGGCGGCACTGACGATTTCGAGCCCAAGTTCAGCCTCGTGCCCCTGGTCTTCGGAACCCTCAAGGGCACCCTGTACGCCATGCTCTTCGCGTTCCCCCTGGCGGTCCTCGGGGCGCTCTACACCTCGCAGCTGGCCTCCCCGCGCCTCCGGAATGTCATCAAGCCCACCGTAGAGATCATGGCGGCCCTGCCCTCCGTCGTACTCGGCTTCCTGGCGGGCCTCGTCATGGCCCCCCTGCTTGAAAAAATGGCCGTGGAAGTCTTCATCTACCCCTTCGCCGTCCTTTTCCTGGCCCTGCTGGTCATGCCCATCTGGAGTCGCCTGCCGCAGCCCTTCCGAAACGCCTTCGGCACCGGCCGCGAGGCGCTCTGGATGTTCCCGATCCTGCTCGTGGGCATCTGGCTCGCCAGCCTGGCCGGGCCCTGGGTCGAGCATACGATGATGGGAGGCAGCTACCGCGCCTGGCTGCAGTCGGCCATGGGCGTCTCCTATGATCAGCGGAACAGCCTGGTGGTCGGTTTTGCGATGGGGTTCGCCGTCATTCCGATCATTTTCACGATCAGCGAGGACGCCCTGTCGAGCGTGCCCCGCTCGCTCACCTCGGCCAGCCTCGCCTGCGGCGCCAGCCCCTGGCAGACCGCCTGGCGCGTGGTGCTCCCGACGGCCAGCCCCGGCATCTTCTCCGCCACCATGGTCGGCCTGGGCCGCGCCATCGGTGAGACGATGATCGTCCTCATGGCCACCGGCAACACCCCCGTGCTGGATTGGAGCCCCTTCAACGGCATGCGCACCCTCAGCGCCAACATCGCCGTGGAAATTCCGGAAGCCCCGCTCCATGGAACCCTCTACCGCATCCTCTTCCTGGCGGCCTTCCTCCTCTTCATCTTCACCTTCATCCTCAACACCGTCGCCGAACTGGTCCGCCAGCGGCTGCGGCGCCGCTATGAGTCCATCTGATGAGCCGCTTGACCGAATCCTTCCGTCAGGGCGATGTCTTCGTCTGGCTCTCCGCCACCGTCTTGGCCTTCTGCCTCGCCATGATCATCGGCCTGGCCGGGTTCATCGCGGCCAAGGGCCTGGGCTACTTCTGGCCCAGTCCCATCGTCCAGGTCCAGACGCCCGACGGGCCCCTGCTGGGGGAGATCACGGGCCATGAGCCCGCCCGCGGGGGGGAGTCGGAGAAGATCCAGTTCCGCGTCGCCAACCGCGATGTCTACGGCCAGGACTTCCGCTGGATTCCCGCTGCCAACATCAGCGCTCCGGAACAGCCGAAAGACGCCCTGCTCATCGAACGGCTCGAATACGGCCCCTTCATCGGCCGGATCGCCTCCATCAGCCACCAGGGCGAAGTCGTGGCCACCGGGGCGCGCGCCTTGGCCGAAGCCCAGGACCACCTGGGCGAAGCCTTCCGCCTGCGGCGCCGCATCCAGTCCATCGGGAAGGGCGAGGTCGGGGAACTCAACCGCCGCATCGAAGCCATCCGGCTGGACCGCCGCAAAGCCGAAAAGAGCGGCGATGCAGCCCTCCTCGAGTCGCTGGATGCCAAGGTTTCCGCGCTCCAGGCCACCTATGACCAAGTCCAGGCGGGCCTGGAGGACCTCCGGGCGCAGTCCAGAACCTGGACCCTTTCCCTGTCAACGGCCGATGGCCAGGTCAAGGAGCTGCCCCTGGCCTCCGTAGTCAGGCTGGTGCCCGCCAACGACATGAATGTCTTCGGGAAGCTGGGCGTGTATGCCTCGCGCCTCTGGGAATTCATGGCCGATTCGCCGCGGGAATCCAATACCGAGGGCGGCATCTTCCCCGCGATCTTCGGCACCGTGATGATGGTGCTGGTGATGTCGGTCCTGGTGGTTCCCCTGGGCGTGATCACGGCCCTCTACCTTCGCGAATACGCCCGGCAGGGCTGGCTGGTCCGGGCCGTCCGCGTGGCCGTGAACAATCTGGCGGGCGTCCCCTCCATCGTGTTCGGCGTGTTCGGCCTGGGCTTCTTCGTCTACGGCCTCGGGGGCACCATCGATCACCTCTTCTACGCCGACAGCCTGCCCACGCCCACCTACGGGACCGGCGGCATCCTCTGGGCCTCCCTGACCCTGTCGCTGCTGACGGTGCCCGTGGTGGTGGTGGCCACCGAGGAGGCGCTGGGAGCGGTGCCCCGTTCCCAGCGGGAAGCCAGCCTGGCCATGGGCGCCACCAAGTGGCAGACCCTCTGGAATGTCGTCCTGCCCAGCGCCACTCCTGGCATCCTCACCGGCCTCATCCTGGCCATCGCCCGGGGCGCGGGCGAGGTGGCGCCCCTCATGCTCACGGGCGTGGTGAAGCTCGCCCCCGCCATGCCCCTGGATGGGACCTTCCCCTTCCTCCACCTCGACCGGAAATTCATGCACCTCGGGTTCCACATCTACGATGTCGGGTTCCAGAGCCCCAATTCCGAGGCCGCCAAGCCCATGGTCTTCATGGCCTCGCTGCTCCTGCTGCTGGTGGTGGTCATCCTCAACCTGTTTGCCCTGAACCTGCGGCGCAAGCTGCGGGAACGCCTGGGCGGGAGCACATTCTGATCATGCCTACCGGAGCCCTCGCCATGGAAATCGACGACCCTCGTCCGGTGCCGGAGCCCGCGCTCCTGCAAGCACCGATCAACGGATCCGGTCCGCGCCCCGGAGTCCTTCCCAGGGCCCACCTGCCCCTGCCGGACCCCAATGCCGGGTCGGCGCCGACCATGCTGCGGGTCGAGCGGCTGAACCTGTTCTACGGCGGGAAGCAGGCCCTGTCGGACATCAACCTGCAGGTGGCCCCGAACTCGGTCATGTCGTTCATCGGCCCCTCGGGATGCGGCAAGAGCACGCTGCTCCGCTGCCTGAACCGGATGAACGACCTCATCGAGAATGTCCGGATCGAGGGCCGGGTCCTGCTGGGCGATACGGACCTCTACGCTCCCGAGACCGATGTGATCGCCCTCAGGAAGCGCGCCGGCATGGTGTTCCAGAAATCGAACCCCTTCCCCAAGTCCATCTTCGAGAATGTGGCCTATGGCCTTCGCATCCAGGGCCAGCGGGACCGCACGGTGCTCGAGGAGGCCGTCGAGACCAGCCTGAAGGGGGCCGGCCTGTGGGATGAGGTCAAGGACCGGCTGAAGGACTCGGCCAATGGGCTTTCCGGGGGCCAGCAGCAGCGGCTCTGCATCGCCCGGGCTCTGGCGGTGAATCCCGAAGTCCTGCTGATGGACGAACCCTGCTCCGCCCTCGACCCCATCGCCACCGCCAAGATCGAGGACCTCATCACCGAGCTGAAGGAGCGCCTCACCATCGTGATCGTCACCCACAACATGCAGCAGGCCGCCCGGGTCAGCGACTTCACGGCCTTCTTCTGGCTGGGCAAACTGATCGAGATGGATCTGACCGAGCGGATCTTCACCACGCCTAGGGTGCAAATGACGGAAGACTACATCACGGGGAGGTTCGGCTGATGCGGCTGTTCGACACGGAACTCAAGGAGCTGCGGGATGGCATCATGGCCATGGCCGGCGTGGCCGAGGAGATGATCGACCTCACCATCCAGGCCCTGACGGAGCCTTCCCCGGCCAAGGCCGAGCAGGTCAACCAGCTCGATCGCCGCATGGACGAGTGGGAGCTCAAGCTCGACCAGCAGTGCATCGACCTCCTGGCCCTTCACTCCCCTGCGGCTTCGGACCTCCGGCGCATCGCCTCGAGCCTCAAGATCATCCCCGAGCTGGAGCGCATCGGCGACCACTGCTGCAACATCGCCCGCCGGGTGTCCCTGGTCCATCCGCCCATCCTGGCCGGCAACGACCTGGAGCAGCTGGGCACCGAAACGCGGAACATGGTCCGCCGCGCGGTGGATGCCTTCGTCAGCAGCGACGCCGCGCTGGCCCAGGCGGTGATCCTGAGCGACGACAGCGTGGACGCCCTCTACGGGAAGATCTACCGCGACCTGCTGCGAATCATGCTGGCGGATCCCCTCTGCATCGAGCGGGCCAGCCACCTGATCCTCGTCATCAAGAACTGGGAGCGCATTGCCGACGAGGCCACCAACATCGCGGAGGAGGTCCTCTTCATCCTCGAGGGCCGGAACGCCAAGCACCCGTACCTCCGCGGCAACTCCGTAGAATAGCGACGAAGGGTCCCATGCCCCACATTCTCCTCCTGGAAGACGACACCGAGATCCGCCTGGGTCTCGAGCAGCATTTGCGCCGGGAGGGCTTCAGCCTGACCAGCGTGGGCACCGGCCGGGATGCCCTCCAGGCCCTCAGCGCGCCAAGTCCCAGGCTCGATGCGGCCCTGCTCGATCTGAGCCTGCCCGACATGGACGGCCTCGATGTGCTGAGGGCCATCCGGACCCACGCTTCGCACCGCGGCCTCCCCGTGCTGCTCGTCACCGCCCGGAGCGAGGAGATCGACCGGGTGCTCGGCCTCGAGCTCGGCGCGGACGACTATGTATCCAAGCCCTTCTCGGCCCGGGAACTGGCTGCCCGCTTGCGGGCCATCCTCCGGCGCGCGGTGCCCACCGAAGTCGCAGATCGCGCTCCGCAGCTGACCTTCGGCCCCATCACCGTGGACCTCGACATGCACACGGCGCGGGTGGACGGCCAACTGGTGGACCTCACCCGACGGGAGTTCGAGCTGCTGGCTTATTTCCTCGGCAATCCCCGCCGCGTCCTGAGCCGCGAGAAGATCCTGCAGCAGGTGTGGGGCCTGGAATACCTGGGCGAAAGCCGCACCATCGATGCCCATGTCCGACGGGTCCGGGCCAAGCTGGGCGAGCCTGCGGCCGACCTCATCGAAACGGTCGTGGGCGTCGGCTACCGGCTCGGCGGGCCGGCCGGCGCCTAAGCGCCACAGCCTTTGAGAACGGACCCTAATCCTCCTGCCGGCTTGGCAGCGGGGGCAGCATCACCCGGAAGGTGGCCCCCTCGCCTGGTCTGCTCTCCACGGTGACCTCACCGCCCATCAGGCGGCAGAGGTGCTTCACGATGGCCAGGCCCAGGCCGGTGCCTGGTTTGGCCTTCGTGGCCTGGGAGCGGTAGAACCGCTCGAAGATGCGCCCCTGGTCGGCCGAGGGTATGCCGGGCCCCTGATCCTTGACCTCCCACAGCTGCCCCCGCTCGGAGAGCCTGACGCGGAGCTCCACCCGGCCGCTCGGCGGGCTGAACTTGATGGCGTTGGAGAGCAGGTTTTCCACCACCTGGCTCAGGCGCAGGGGGTCCGCCAGGAGGGTGGCCCCTTCGGGAGCCTCGACCTCCACCGCCAGGTGGACGCCGGCCCCGGCGAGGCGCGCCTGCTGGTCCTTCACGAGGGAGGCGAGGAAGGCCGCCAGATCCAGGCGCACGGGATCGAGATGAAGGGCCCCGCTTTCGATGCGGCTCAGCTCGGAAAGATCCCCCAGCAGCAGGGAGAGTCGATCCACGGATCGGAGGATGGACTGGGCCCCGGCCTGGGCGGAGTCCGGCAGCGCCTCTTCCTGCAGATTCTCCGCGGCGATGCGGATGGCTGTCACCGGCGTCTTCAGTTCGTGGCTGACATTGGAGATGAATTTCTGCCGGGTGGTCTCGAGGGCCTCCTGGCTCGTCACATCATCGAGGGTGAGCAGCACGCCACTGACGGAGCCTGCTGGCGCGAAGGGGATGGCCCGCACCCGGAGGGTCCGGCCCGCCCGCGCCAACCGCCATTCCGAGGGCGCGCCCCGGTAGGCCTTCTGAACCGCGGTGGAGCTGTCCGGATCCCGGAACACCTCGCCCACCACCATGCCCTTTGCCAGGGGCGCCCCCAGGCCCAAGTGGCGCTGGGCGGCGGGGTTGAACTGCTCCAGGCCGCCAGCGGGGCCGAACAACAGCACCCCCTCTTCGAGCCTCGCCATGATGCTGGGCAGCAGCCGGTCCTCGCGCGCCGCCCGCTCACGGAGATCCAGGTTCTCCTGTTCCAGGGCGGACCAGGCCCGCGGCAGGTCCTCGATGGTCCTGGGTCTGGACCCGCCCAGCAGCTGGCCCAGGGGCTCGGCCACCAGCCGAACCTGCCAGCGGGCCATGAGAATGACCACCAGGAACACCGTCGCGACGAGCCCCAGGGTCCAGAGGACCGAGGCTCCCTGATGGACGCTCATGCCCAGCCCAAGGCCGAGGAAGAGCACCGACCCCAGGCAGACCAAGGCCCGCCCCAGAAAAACCCGCACCCCGGACTCGACCTCACGCTGAATCTCGTGTTCCGCCATGCCCTCAGACCATACACCTTCCCCACGGCCCCACCCATCGCCCCGCCGCCAATTTACGCTCCGTTTACACCTCTGGAGCCGGTACAGTGGAAAACGGATCTGTGGGAGTTGTCATGTCCTTGAATGCCGTGATGCGCTGGCTCAAACCCAGGGAAATGGTCTTTTTCGATCTCCTGGAATCGGCCTCCGGAAATGTCTATCAGGCCGCCCAGCTCTTCGACCGGGAGATCCGCAGCGCCGATCCGGCCCGGTTTGCGGAGCTGCGCAGGCAGATGAAAGACCTGGAGCACACCGGCGACGACATCACCCACGAGATCATCGACCGCCTGAACCACACCTTCGTCACGCCCATCGATCGCGAGGACATCCTGACCCTCGCCCACGCCATCGATGATGTGATCGACCGCATCCATTCCGTGTGCGAACGCCTGATCCTCTATCGCATCAGCCAGGTGATGCCCGCGGTCACGGAGATCAGCTCCATCATCGTGGAGGGGGCCGGCGAGATCCTCCACCTCACTCGCTCCCTGCGCAACATGTCCAACCAGAAGGAGATCGGGGACCGCATCCGCCGGGTGCACGCCCTTGAGAACAAGGCCGACTCCATCTACCACGCGGGCCTGGCCCAGATCTTCGACAATCCGAAAGACCCCATCGAAGTGGTGAAGTGGAAGGAAATGCTCGAGAAGATCGAGGACGCCACCGACCGGATCGAGCTGGTGGCCAAGGTCATCGGCTCCACCGTCATGAAAAACGCCTGAGGCTTCGATGATCGAAGCGTTTCTCATCCCGTCCCTGGCGGTCCTGGTTCTTCTGGCCTGGGGCATCGATTACATCAACGGATTCCACGACACGGCCAATTCCATCGCCACGGTGGTGAGCACCGGCGTGCTTCCAGCCAAGTACGCCCTCGTCATGTCCGCGACCCTCAATTTCGCGGGGGCCCTGGCGGGCACTTCCGTGGCCACCACCATCGCCAAGGGCATCGCCGACAGCCAGCATGTGGTCCCGGCCGTTATCGCGGCGGCCCTCATGGCGGCCATCACCTGGGATCTGCTCACCTGGTGGTTCGGCATCCCCTCCAGCACCAGCCACACCCTGCTCGGCAGCCTGGCCGGAGCCGTCGTGGCCCATGCGGGCTTCGGGGCGCTCCACACCAAGAAGCTCGAAGAGATCGGCGCCTTCATCATCATCTCCCCGGCCATGGGCTTCATCGTGGGCATGCTGCTCATCCTGATCATCCTGTGGATCGTCCGCCATTTCTCCGGACACAAGGTGAATGTCGTCTTCCGCAAGGCGCAGCTGGTGAGCGCCGCGGCCATGTCCTTCACCCACGGCCAGAACGATGCCCAGAAGGCCATGGGCATCATCTGTCTCGCCCTCATCGCCTACAAGTTCCATCTCCCCATGGATGCCAAGGCCAAGGTGATCATTCCTCTCTGGGTGAAGATCGGCAGCGCCAGCTTCATGGCCCTGGGCACCGCCTCGGGCGGCTGGAAGATCATCAAGACCATGGGCTCGAAGATCGTGAAGCTGCGCCCCATCCACGGCTTCGCCGCCGAGACCGCGGCCGCGGCGGTACTCTTCACCACCGCCCACTTCGGCATCCCGGTCAGCACCACCCACAGCATCACCGGCGCCATCATGGGCGTCGGCACCTCCATGAACGCCAGCGCGGTTCGCTGGGGCGTGGCGGGCAACATCGTCGTGGCCTGGGTGCTCACCATTCCCATCAGCGCCCTCCTCGCCGCGGGTTTTCTCAAGCTGGTGGCGCCCTTCTTCTAAGCCGACGCTGATTCACGCAGAAGTGACGCTCCCGTTTCCAGAGCGCCTCAGCCTTCTGTGAAACTGAAGGGCCCGATTCGCGGATAGCTTGTAACTATCCGGTATCAAGGTGTTTGCGCGGAATTGCCGCGGCCAACGCGGGACCGTCATCCCCGCCTCCGATCCTGGTTGCAACACCAGGGAGGTACGGCATGACCATCGAGACCCTCGCCCCCCATCCAGAGGGAGCCCGCTACGCGGTGCGGCCGCTGTCCAGCTCGGACTACGGCCACCTTCGCCGCCTCGAAGCCGAGATCTGGTCCGGAGATGGCGCCGGCGAACTCTGCCCCCATTACCTGCGCCTCTGCACCGAGCTCTACGGCGACTGGTGCTTCCTCGCCTTCGACGGCGACCGGCCCGTGGGCTATGTCCTGAACTTCGTGAAGGGCACCACCGCCTACTGCGCCACCCTGGCGGTCCATCCCGACTACCAGAAGGGACGGGTGAACTACCTGCTCATCCGCGCCATGGTCTCCAAGCTGCTGCAGGAGAAGGTGGACGAGTGCCGTTTCCTGGTGGAGCCCGGCAACGCCGACGCCCGCAGCGTCCACAACGCCCTCGGTGCCCGGGTGGTGGCCGAGGTGAAGGACTTCTACGCCCCCGGCGACACGCGCCTCTGGTCCGCCATCACGCGCGATGACCTCGAGCGCGTTCGGGCCCGCTACACCCGCCTCAAGCTGGTGAGCTAGTGAGCTGGGCCGGCGTCCTCTGGCCCACCTTCGCCCTGCTGCCCCGGCTGGCGGTCGGCACGGAGCCCCAGCCCGGCATGCACCGCTGGGCCCAGCGGCTCCTTCCGGCCCTGGGCCTGGATCTGGAGATCACCGGGCAGCCCCGCCGGGACATCCCCCTCTGGGTGGCCAACCACCTCAGCTGGGTCGATCCCGTGGTGCTCATGAGCCTCCGCCCCATGGGTACCATCGCCAAGGGCGAGGTCACGGGCTATCCGCTCATCGGGCGGTGGGCCCAAAAGTCTGGCATCCATTTCGTGGACCGGGAGGATGCCACCAGCCGCGCGGCGGCCCTGGCCAGCTTCACCACCTCGCTCCAGAGCGGCCGGGACATGCTCCTCTTCCCCGAGGGCACCACCACCCGCGGCGAACGCCTGGCCCCCTTCTACGAGGGCGGGCTGCGGGCCGCCTACGAGCTGGGGCTGCCCGCCCAGCCCATCCGCCTCAGCAGTCCTGCGCCCCACTACCCCTGGACCGGCGACGAGACCCTGCTCCCGCACCTCCGCACCCTGTTCGCCGCCCGCACCCCCCTCACCGTGACGGCCGAGGCCCCGCTACACCCGGGCGACTTTCTGGATGCAACCCAGTGGCTCGCCGCCTTTCGAGCTGCCCTCTCGCCCCGGAGCCCCGATGTCCGCTGATCTTCTCCTGCAGGGCCTCCGCACGGGCCTCACGCCCTTCTTCGGCCTCCCCCTCTGCATCGATCCCCGTCCTGCCACCGGAGTGGTGCTCGGCGCGCCCTGCGATGCGGGCGTCATCAACCGCCCCGGGGCCCGCCTGGGGCCCTGGGCGATGCGCGCGGCCGCCATGGGCATGGGTTCCCACCCGATGCCGGGGCGGCTCAGGGAAGCCCGCCCCGCCCTCGGTCCCGCAGCTGCCCAGGGCTGGCTGGACGGCGGCAACATCCCCACCCTGCCCTTTTCCCTGGCGGAAGCCCTCGAAACCGTGCAGGCCACCGTGGGCGCCTGGGCCAGGACCGGCTGCCGCACGCTGATGCTGGGGGGTGACCACGCCCTCACCCTCGGCGCCCTGCGGGCCTTGGCCCGCCAACATGGCCCCCTCGGTCTCCTGCATCTGGACGCCCACCCAGACGCGGCCGATGGGGCCGCCTGGGGGACGGACATCCACCACGGCACCTGGCTCCGCCAAGCCCTGGAGGAAGGCTTGGTGGACCCGGTCCGCGTGGTGCAGGCGGGTCTGCGGGCTCCGCGCTTCGATGATGACGAGCTGGCCTTCCTCCAGGCGGCCGGCGTGCGCATGTGGACGCCTGAGGATCTGCGCGATCCGCGACTGGCGTCCCAGCTGGAAGAGGACCTGACCGCCGTGGGCCAGGGCCCCGCCTATCTGAGCCTGGATCTGGATGCCCTGGATCCGGTGCTGGTGCCGGCCGTGGCCGAGCCTGTGCCCGGTGGCCTGAACCTGGAAGAAGCCCTGCGCCTGATCCACGCCGCGCGGCAGTGGCCCGAGCCCTGGGTGGGCGCCGATCTCATGGAACTGGCCCCCACGCTGGAGGGCGCCGAGGCCAGCGCCCGGATCGCCGTCCACCTCGCCCTTCATCTGCTGGTCTGAGGAGCTTGCATGAACTCCCCCACGCCCTTCGAGGCCTTCCGGATCATCCACGGGAACCCCACCTGGGACGACATCGTCACGGGCCATGATTTCGGCTTCCTCGGCACCGCCGAGATCCAGGGTTGGGTCCCCGGGGAAGGCCCTGCCGTGGCGCGCCTGCGGGCCCTCCGGGGCGAGGATCTCAGCACTTTTGAAGCCCACCTCTGGGCCGCCTGCGCCGAAGCGGTGGGCAAGACGCCCCGGCCCGGCAGCACCCGCTGGTCCCAGGCCCAGGATCGCTGGCGGGAAGCCCTCCTGCGCGAAGCCCTGTCCGCGGAAACCACCGCCGCGCAGCTGGCGCGCCGCGTGGAGCAGCTCTACGAGCAGGTGGGGTGCCCCGAGGACATGCTGATGATGCTGAAGCCCTCCCAGCCTTGGTCGGGCCTGCCGGCCACCGTGGATCCCCAGGCGGTGCAGCAGTTCCTCAGTCGGACTAGCCGGGACTCATCCCATCGAACGAGGTTCAATCTCTAGGCTTGTGGCACCCTGAGGTCTCCACCAGGATTGCCGATGCCCCTGCCCGACCTCAGGCTGGATGATGTGCTGCTCGGTGGCTCGCCGAGGCCGGAGCCCCTGCTCCGCTGGCTGCTGGCGGCCTCGCCGGAGGCCCCCGCGGGAGGGGAGCCCCACCGCACCGCCCAGTTGCGGTACCTTCTCGGAGCCCTGGCTGAACGAGGTCTCACGGGCCCCCTGGCCGAGGCCTGGAATCATGCCTCGGCCATCCGCCTGCTGGCGGAGACGGGCCTGCCGGACCGCACGACCCTGATGGGCGAAGGCTTCCTGCGCCTGGCGGACCACCTCATCCCCCGTCTGGATCCCGAGGGGGATCTCTACGCCCTGCTGGACCGGTTGAATCTGAAGGAGGCCGATGCGGCCTGGATCGAATCCCTGCCCGAAGACCTCCGGGCCGCCTGGGGTGGCATCCTGACACCGCCGCAGGAGACTTGGGTCCACGCCGCCTGCCTGCTGTCCCACCGGGCCGCCGCCGTGGGTCTCTCGCGCGATCTGCTGGCGCTGAGCCCCGAAGGCAGCGACGCGGATTCGCCCTTCTTCCACCTCACCCGGGCCGTCCAGGAAGCTGCGGATCGTCCCCTGGACGCCTCAGCCCGCGCGGCCTGGGAGGCCTGCCGCACGGCCTGCGTGGCCACCCTGGCCAGGGCTCACGCGAGCCTCGAAGCCCGGGGCGTCTCCACGGACCTGGTGTTCCGGCTCGAACTGCTGGAGGCCCAGCTGGCGCGTATCGACCAGCTGCTCGACTTCGCCGGGGCCCGGGGGGACGGTACGGCCCTGGCCGCCGAGCTGGTGCGGGGGAGCGCTTCCCAGCACGGGCTGCGATTCCTGCTGCGCACGGTGGTCAAGCGCCTGGCCCGCAAGGTCGTCGAGCACACCGGCGAGACCGGCGAGCACTACATCGCCCGGGACCGGGCGGAGTGGTGGGCCATGGGCCGTTCCGCCGCCGGGGGCGGCCTGGTCACCTCGCTCACGGCCCTGCTCAAGGCGGCCTTCACCGCCCTGCCCTTGGCGCCCCTGCTCGCGGGCCTCACCCTCTCCGCCAATTACGCCATCAGCTTCTGCGCCATGCAGCTGATGGGCTTCAGCCTCGCTTCCAAGCAGCCCGCCATGACCGCCGCCGCCCTGGCCCGGGCGCTGGAAGAAGGGGACGACCAGGCCCGCGAGATCGAACTCGTGGCGGCCATCACACGCACCCAGGTCATCGCCACCCTGGGAAATGTGCTGGCGACGATCCCCGCGGCCCTGGGCATCGCCGCCCTCTGGGCCTGGGCCACGGGCCATGGCCCCCTGGGAACCGAATCCGCCCTGCACGGCTTGCACGGCACGCACCCCTTCCACGGCTGGACCCTGGTCTACGCGGCCATGACCGGCGTGCTGCTCTGGCTCTCCAGCCTGGCCGCGGGCTGGACCGCCAACTGGAGCGCCTATCGCTGCCTGCCCGAGGCCCTGGCCCAGAACCACCGCCTCCAGGGCTGGCTCGGGCAGGCTGGCGCGGCCGCCCTGGGCCGCTTCATCCATCGGCATCTGGCGGGCTTCGCCGGCTATTCGGCCCTCGGCGGCCTGCTGGTCTTCGTGCCCATGGCCTTCGCCTTCGCAGGCATCCACCTGGAGGTCCGCCATGTCACCCTCCAGGCCGCCTCCCTGGCCCTGGCTTCGGCCAGCCTCTGGCTGGAAGGTAACCTGGCCTGGCGCGAGGTGCTCTGGGGCCTGCTGGGCATTGCCTTCATCGGGGTCATGAACTTCGCCTTCTCCTTCGCCCTGGCCCTCTGGACCGCCCTGCGGGCCCGCGACCTGAGCGGGCGCGCAGGGCGCCGCCTCGGGATCGGCCTCCTCAAGGCCTTCAACCGCCAGCCAGGGCGGTTCCTGGGCGCGCCGCCTAAGGCCCCGGCCAAGGCCCAGCCCCTCGTCGAAGAACCGCGCTGAGGCCCAGGCGGAACCCGGTAAGCTGGATCCCCATCCCGGAGATCCCCATGCGCAGCCTGTTTCTCCCTGCCCTTCTCGCCGCCGCGGTTGCCCTTCCCCTCGCCGCCCAGACCACCCAGGACAAGCCCGCGCCCGTGCGCCTGACGCCCTTGCGGGTGAGCCCTGCCTGCACGGTGTCGCAGGAAATCGGCATCAGCAAGATCGACCTCGCCTTCGCCCGCCCTGCCGTGAAGGGCCGCAAGGTCTGGGGCGACCTAGTGCCCTTCGGCCAGGTGTGGCGGGCCGGCGCCAACAGCGCCACCGTGATCACCTTCAGCCATGCCGCCAAGGTGGCGGGCAAGGAGGTGCCTGCGGGCTCGTACGGCTTCTTCGTCGTTCCCGGCGAGAAGGCCTGGACCCTCATCCTCAACAAGAAGGCCAAGCAGTGGGGGGCCTACGAGTACAAGGCCGAGGAGGATCTGGTGCGCTGGGAGGCCACGCCTCAGGCCGGACCCTTTCTCGAATACCTGGACTACCGGGTGATCCCCACCGGAACCGGAGACGCCACGGTCGAACTGGGCTGGGAGAAGCTGCGCGTGAGCTTCCCGGTGGCCTTCGACACCAAGGGGATCTACTGGGCCCACCTGGAAAGCACCCTGAGGAAGGCCCCCGAGACCGACTGGGTGCCCTGGTATCAGGCCGCCGCCTACTGCCAGGCCCAGGGCATCGAACCCCAGAAGGCCCTCCTGTGGATCGAGAAGAGCCTCAAGGCCGGGGACAGCTTCTGGAACCACGAGACCGCCGCCCGGATCTACAAGGATGCCAAGCGAATGCCCGAGGCCCTCGCCCAGCTCGAAAAGGCCATCAACCTCTCCAAGGGCAAGGCCCCCAAGGAATACACTGAAAACCTCGAGAAGGAGCGGGCGGGGTGGAAGGCCGGAAAATAGCCGCCACCCCAAACCCGGCTAGACCTTCACGGCCATCCGGAGAAAGGATTCGGGAAGGCCGACGCCACTTCCCTTCAGGTTGGCCTGATGGACGAAGACCGTCAGCCGACCTCCGATCCGCTCGAAGGCGATGGCGCCACCATCCGCGAACAGCTTCCGGCTGCTGCACACGACGAGCTTGCCCTGGCCGGCATAGAACCGGGTCTGATCCGAGGTGAAGGACCAGGCCACATTGGCTTTGGCGTCCACCGAAATGTCGGCCTTCTTGAGCTGGATGACCATGTCGAGTTCCCTGCAGGCGACCCGCCCTTCCGAGCCCGCGCTGCCGGCCAGGATCAGGAGGAACTTGGCCGCCTCTTCCACCGGGACCCCTTCGGCCAGAAGGGGCGCCGCAGGCAGGACGGCGACGAGGACCGCAGCCCCCAGGCATCGGGCCGCACGGGGGTGGTACAAGGGTCGAATCTGACGCAGCATGGCACGCTCCGTCCTCCCTTATCGTTCCAGCCCTTGACCACGCCGGGTCCAGCTGATGACGAACGGGTGAATTTATTCGATCCTCATCGAGGCCCCCTCAGACCCCCTTCTTCTCCGCGCCCCAGATGACCTTGTGCAGCTGCACCTGCAGGCGCACGGGCAGGTTGTCGGCGACGATCCGTTCGGCCAGCCAGGCCGGATCGAGGCTGCCCCACACGGGGCTGAAGAGCACTTCCAGGCGGTCCCACACCTGCCGCTCGGCACACCAGTCCCGGGCCCACTCGTAGTCGGCCCGGTCGCACAAGACGAACTTCAGCTCGTCCTGGCCGGGAACCATGTGGTCGAGGTTGGTTTCGAGCCAGCGGTGGACCTCGCCGCTGCCCGGGGTCTTGCGGTCCACGATCTTGATGACCTCCCGGGGAACGGCCGCCAGGTCGTGGCTGCCGGCCGTTTCCAGGGCCACTTCATAGCCCAGGTTCAGCAGGGCCTGAAGCAGCTCCGGAGCCTGGGGATGGGCCAAGGGCTCGCCGCCGGTCAGTTCCACGAAGGGAGCGTTGGGTCCTTTCCGAGGCGGGCCGAGGCGCTGCCGTGTTTCGGCGAGCAGGTCATCCAGCTCCCGCAGGGTCCCGTCGTAGAAGGCGTACGCCGTGTCGCAATAGGAGCAGCGCAGCGGGCAGCCCGTGAGGCGGATGAACAGACAGGGCCGGCCGATCCGGGCGCCCTCCCCCTGGATGCTGTGGAAGACCTCGTTGACCTTGACCTTCATCGGTCCACCCAGCGCCGCCCACCGTCCTGGGTCAGGATGTCGCCCGTGAGGAAGGGACTGTCGGCGGCGAAGCGCACCGCGCGGCAGAGGTCGGCGGGATCTCCCAGGCGCTTGAGCAGGGTGCGTTGAGCCAGGAAGCCGGCATCGCTCCCTTCCGCCGGCAGCACCGCCCCCAGGGCATGGCCGACCACCCGCACCTTCGGCGCCAGCAGCTGGGCGAGCCCCGGCACGAGGGCGGCCAGGCCGGCCTTGGTGGCGCTGTAGGGCAATCGTTCGAGCCAGGGGTGGTGGATGGAGGTGTCCAACAGGAGCTGGAGGCAGGCGCCAGCGACGAGCCGCGGTCCCAAGGCCTGGGCGCAGAGGAACGGGAAGCTCAGGTTCATGCGCCAGGTGGCCTCGAGGAGGTCTGGCGTCCAGGTGCCGAAGGGGCTTTTCGGGAAGGTCCCGGCCAGGATCACCGCGCCGGAAATCGCCCATCCATCTGACGCCAACCTGTCCAGATCTGCCATCATGCGGGACACCAGTTCCGGATTCTCGGCATCCCACTGCAGCATCCGGATCCGCGCCGTCTCCGACAAGTCATCCACCCAGGTTTCCCCATCCCAGGGCCCAGAGCTGGTCAGCACCAGGTCGTGGTCCCTGGCCAGATCCTCCGCCAGGGCCCGACCCAGCCGTCGCCTTCCGCCCACCAGCACCCAGCAGGCCCGATCGTTCCGCGAGATCCGCTCCATCCGGGCATATTCCCACAAAGGCACCATGAATCCCTACCTCAAACGCATCCGTTGGCGCCTGCTGTGGATCAGCTTCGCCTGCCTGACGCTGGCGCTGGGTTCCTTCGCGCTCAACCAGTGGGTCTACGCCGCCTCGGATGACCAGTGCTCCTGGGTGGTGGAAAACGGGAAGGTCGTCATCCGCGAGATCCTGCCCGAGGGCGTGGCCGAGGAGGCTGGGCTCCTCGAGGGCGATGAGCTGGTGAAAATTCAGGGCCGCGCCTTCGAGCCCACCCAGGAAGGCACGCTCAAGGCCCAGCGCTTCATCAACGCCAAGCCCCAGGGCGCGATCCTGATCTACACGGTGAAGCGCCAGGGTCGTCAGATCCTGCTGCCCCTGCGTCTCGTGAAGCCCCTGGAACCGGTGCAGCTGGCCCTGCTGCTGAACGGCATCCTCGCCTGGGCCATCAGCCTGCTGGTGGTGCTTTCGGCCCCGGAGCGCAAGACCTCCCGCCATTTCTTCTACCTGGCGGCCACGGCACTGCTGATGTCGGGGGCCACGCTATCGGGCAACGCACCGATCGCCATGCGGATCGCCATCGCCCTGATGACCGCCGTCGCCATCGCCTTGCTGCCGCCGCTGTGGATCCACTTCTTCCTCCGCTTCCCGCACGCCTTCGCACTCCGCCGGAACCGGCGCTTCCTCCAGGCCGTGTACGGGACCTTCGCGGTGCTCTCCCTGTGGCTGCTCTTCGTCCGGCTGTGGGCCATCTTCACCGACGGCGCCCTCCGCACGCCGGCGGGCGTGGCTCCCGAAGGCCTGCTCAAGGCCGCCCTGGGTGCCTTCGGCCTGCCCATCCCGCTCTATGTGGTGGCCGCCCTCACGGGACTGGGCTTCTTCCTGGCGGGCACTTTCCGGACCCACGAGCGGCTGCGCCGGGCCCTGCTGCCTTCGCTCATCGTGGCGGCGGTGCTCTGCCTCGACCTGGTGGCCTGGACCCTGCTCGATGCGAAATACGGGAAGAGCCTGCTCTTCCGCCGCCAGATCTTCATCTTCATGCTGCCGGCCCCCCTGCTGCCCCTGAGCTTCGCCTTCGCCATCTTCCGCCACGGCCTCTTCGATGTGCGGAAGGTGCTGCTGCGGTGGGTGAGCTACATGGCCATCCTCGGCATCACGATCGTGGCCTACCTGGGCGGCCTGGCCTGGGCCTTCTCCCACCTCTCCTCGATCCCGTCCGGCTGGGCCGGGGCCCTCATCGGCCTGCTGGCGCTCCCCCTGGGGTGGGCCCTGCGGCGCCTGCTCCGCGGCATCCGGAGGCGGTTCCGCCGGGACTTCTCCAGCACCCGCGAGATCGCCCTCAGCGCCGTGCGGGAGCCCCGCAAGCGCTTCAGCGAAGAGGCCCTGATCAAATCCCTGCGCCGCGCCCTGGGCGAGGCCTTCCAGCCGCAGTTCCTGGAAGTGCTGCCCATCGAGGAGCGGCAGATCCTCCTGCCCGCTGCCGAGGCCGTGGACCGGGACGACCGCCGCCTGCACTTTCCGCCCCAGCCCCTCCGGCTCCCCCCAGGGCTGCTCCGCCTCGCCCGCGAGAATCGCGAGCTGGTGCTGGGCCTGGGCAGCGAGGAAGCCGATTGGATCCGCGAACAGGGCGAAGGCGTGCGGGCCCATGTGGATGCCCTGGAGGCCCAGCTGCTCCTGCTCATCGTGGCTGGGGACCAACCCCACAGCGCCGTCCTGCTGGGAGGCAAATACGCCGAATTGAACTACGGCCGGGAGGACCGCGAGCTGCTGCGCGAAGTGGCCCTGGCCGCCGGCCAGGTGCTGGAGACCGCCGTCATGCACCAGCGCCTCGTGGCCCAGGAGCGGCTCAGCCAGGAACTGGAAACGGCCCGCCGCATCCAGGAGGGCCTGATCACCTCCCATCTGCCGCCCATCCCGGGCTTCCAGGTTGCCCTGCGGCTCGAACCCGCCCTGGAGACCGGCGGCGACCTGCTCTTCGTCAAGCGGCGCCCCAGCGGCAACTGGCTGGCCGCCGTGGGCGACATCTGCGGCAAAGGCCTCGCCGCAGCGCTCTACATGGCTCAGGCCACGGCGCTCCTCGAGCAGGCTGCCCAGCGCGAGGACCAGCGCCTGGAGGAGATCCTCTGCTCGCTGGACCACACCCTGCGGCAGCTGCTGGGTCAGCGGGGCTTCCTCACCCTGGTCCTGCTGGAGTGGGACGAGGCCGGCAACTACCGGCTGGCGCGGGCCGGGCATCCCGGGGCGCTGCTACTCCAGGGACTGTCGGAAGACTGCTCCACGGAGATGACGCCCCACGGCCGCGGCCTCGGCCTCCGCCCGGCGGGTCCCGGCGACTGGGAAGTCATCGAAGGGGTGCTACCCCCCAAGGGCTGGATGGTGCTCTACAGCGATGGCCTGTCCGAGGCCATGAACCGGGACGGCGAACTCTACGGCGTGGGCCGCCTGGGCAACCAGCTGCGCCGCCTCTGGGGCACCGGCAGCCCCCGGGCCGCCTGTGAAGCGGTCTTCCAGGATGTGGCCGCCTTCGATACCCAGAACCGCGATGACCGGACTCTGTTTATCCTGGGAAGGGAGCACGCATGAGCCGCCCCACCCTCCGATGGACCATCCCCGCCCTGCTGGCGCTCCAGCTGGTGATGCTCTGGATCCAGGGCGCCCAGCTCCACCGTCAGGGCCAGGTGCTACAGGCGCTGCGGGAGGACATCCAGCTCCTGACGGAATCCATCGAGAACAGTCAGGCGCCCGCCTCCTACGAGGATGACGGCACCGCCGTGCCCGCCTCCTTCCTGCCCAAGCAGGTCCCGCCGCGGAAGAGCGCCGCAGTCCTGGGCGTGCAGGAGGAGCAGGAAGCGGCCTCCAAGGACCTGCAGGCCTCGCGCGAATCCGCCCAGAAGGCCGTGAAGGACGCCCGGGAGGCGCAGTCCAAGCTCTCCCTGGAGGAGAACGCTCGCAAGGCCGAGGAAGGCAAGAAGGTGCAGGCGGCCACCACCGCCTGGCAGCGCTGGGTCTACGGCGCCCTGGCGCTTCTGGCGCTGGCGCTGGTGGCCCGCGCGGTCATCCAGCGGCGCGCCTGATGTCCCTGCTCGAGTACCTGCGCGAGGATCCCGAGTGCCGGAATCTGGCTGAAGGCGCCGTGCACGCCGTGGCGCCGGCCCTGGATGATCCCGATCCCGACCATGTCGCCCTGCAGCTCAATGAGTGGGCCTTCATCCTCGCGGGCCGCATGCCCCTGCCCTGGAACACCCACAAGGCCCTGGACGCGCTCAACCACCTGCTCTTCACGGAACTCGGCTTCACCGGCGACCGCGAGACCTACGACGATCCGCTGAATGCGCTGCTTCCGGCCGTGATTGCGCGGCGGAAGGGCCTACCCATCTCGCTGTCCATCCTCTGGATCGACCTGGCTCGGCGCATGGGGTTCGACGCCGTGGGTGTGAGGCTCCCGGGCCACTTCATCGCCGCCCTGCGCACGGACTTCGGCCTGCTCTGCTTCGATCCCTTCCACCAGGGGCGGCCCGTGGGCGAGGAGGGCGGAGCCGAGTTGGTGAAGTCCGCCACCGCCGGCCGCGTGGCCTTCCACCGGGACATGCTCAGCCCCGCACCCGATCGCCAGATCCTCGTCCGCCTTGTGCGGAACCTGCACCTGCGCTTCATGCATGCGGAGGACTGGGAAGAGGCCCTCTGGACCGGCACCCACCTCATCCTCCTCGAGCCCAGCAATCCAAGGGCCCACAAGGAACGCGCCTTCATCCACCTGCAGCGCGACGAGCCCGGACAGGCCCTCATCGACCTGCGCATGGCCCTGCACCTCAGCCCCGATCCCGACCCCGAGATCCAGGAGTGGATGCGGCAGCTGGAACGCTGAGCCGGCCCGCTAGGGGAGCTTCCGGATCGCCACCGCCACATCCGGCTGTTTGTGGAGGAAGACGATCTGTACCCGCACCGGGCCCGCCGGGAACCGGAAGGTGAACTGGAAGGTCCGGGAGACCTCGTCCCCTTCGCAGAACGCCCGGAAGGAGCCTTCGAAGGCCTGGACGGAAGTGCACGGGGCCACTTCCGCGAAGAAGTTCCTGCCGAGTACGCTGCCGGGTGCCCGCCCGGCGAGTTCACCTTCGGCCCGGTTGTACGAGCGGATGATGCCATCCCGGGAAAGCACGATGACGCCGAAGGGCAGCTCGTCGAGTTCTTCTTCGGTGAGATCGGGAACGCCCCGGAGTCGCTGATAGCAAGGCTGGCAGATGCCGTGGGAATGCTCAGCCGCACTCTGTCCGACCAAAGCCCCGCACCAGGCACACAGCACATCCGCCAACGCCGCTCCCGAGCCGTGAATTCATCCCAGCATAACAGCGGGGGCCCGAAGGCCCCCGCACACTGAAAACTGAAGGCTGAAGACTACTTCTGCTGCGCCTCCACGACGGTGAGCGCCGTGAGGTGGATGATGTCGTTCAGGTCGCTGTGGCGCTGAAGCACATGGACGGGAGCCGCCATGCCGCAGGTGATGGGGCCGATGACCTCGGCGTTCGCCAGCCGCTGCACCAGCTTGTAGCCGATGTTGCCACTGGTGAGGTCGGGGAAGATCAGCACATTCGGGCCGCCCGGCAGGTCCACCCAGGGGTAGTTCTCGGACAGGATGTCGGCGCCGAGGGCGGTGTCGGCCTGCATTTCGCCGTCGCACTTGAGGCCGGGCCGCTGGGCCTTGACGATCTCCACGGCCTTCTGGACCTTTCGGACCAGCGGATGCTCCACACTGCCGAAATCGGAGAAGGACAGCATGGCGACCTGGGGCTCCATGTTGAAGGTGTCCTTCGCCAGATCCGCGGTCAGCAGGGCGATCTCGGCCAGTTCCTCGCTGCTGGGCTCGATGTTCATGGTGGTATCGGAGAAGAACAGCACGCGGTTCTTCAGCACCATGGTGTAGACGCCGCACACGCGCTTGACGCCCTTGCGGGTGCCAATGACCTCGAGGCAGGGTCGGATGGTGTCGGGGTAGTACATCGTCAGACCGGCGATGAGGCCATCGGCCTTGCCCAGGCGGCACATCATGGCGCCGAAGTAGATGCGTTCCTGCATCTTGCGGCTGGCTTCGTCGCGGGTGACGCCCCGGCGCTTCCGCAGTTCCAGGAAGGCGTCCTCCGCCTCCGCGCGCCAGGCCACGGTGGCCGGATCGAGGATCTCGATGCCGTCCACGGAGATGCCGTGACCGGCGGCCACGGCCTTCACCTTGGCGGGGTCGCCCACCAGGATGGGCACGCAGATGCCCTCGTCCACCATCTGGGACACGGCCTGCAGGATCAGCGGATGGTCGCCTTCGGGGAAGACCACGCGCTTGGGATTGGCCTTGGCGCGGTGGACCACGCTGCGGATCACATCCTTGCTGCGGCCCTGGAGCCCTTCAAGGCGCTCCTTGTAGGCCTGCATGTCGGCGATGGGCTGTTTGGCCACACCGGTCTCCATGGCGGCCTTGGCGACGGCCGGAGCCACCCACAGCAGCACGCGGGGATCGAAGGGCTTGGGGATGATGTACTCGGGGCCGAAGCTGAACTTCTGGCCCGAGTAGGCCTTCACCACAGAATCCGGAACCTCTTCCTTGGCCAGGGCGGCCAGGGCCTTGGCGGCGGCCAGCTTCATAGGCTCGTTGATCTCCGAAGCGCGCACATCCAGGGCGCCGCGGAAAATGAAGGGGAAGCCCAGGACATTGTTCACCTGGTTCGGGTAGTCGCTGCGGCCCGTGGCCAGGATGATGTCGTCGCGGGTGGCCTTGGCGGTGGGGTAGTCGATCTCGGGATCGGGGTTGGCCAGGGCGAAGACGATGGGGTTCTTGGCCATGCTCAGGAGCATCTCGGGCGTCAGCGCGCCCTTGCTGGAGCAGCCCACGAACACATCCGCGTTCACGATGGTGTCGGCCAGGGTGCGCCATTCGCTGGGCTTGGCGAACTTGTCCTTGTACTTGTTGTTGCCTTCCGTGCGGCCGGTATAGACCAGCCCCTTGGTGTCGCAGAGCCACAGGTTCTCTAGCTTCACGCCGGCGGCGATCATCATGTTCGCGCAGGCGATGGCCGAGGCCCCGGCGCCGCTGAACACCACCTTCATGTCGCTCAGCTTCTTCTTGACGATCTCGGAGGCGTTCATCAAGGCGGCCGTGCTGATGATGGCGGTGCCGTGCTGGTCGTCGTGGAAGACGGGGATGTTCATCTCCTTCTTCAGGCGGGTCTCGATCTCGAAGCACTCCGGGGCCTTGATGTCCTCGAGGTTCACGCCGCCGAAGGTGGGTTCCAGCGCCTTCACCACCTGACAGAACCGGTCGATGTCCAGCTCATTGACTTCGATGTCGAACACATCGATGTCGGCGAAGCGCTTGAAGAGCACGCCCTTGCCTTCCATCACCGGCTTGCCGGCCAGGGCGCCGATGTTGCCCAGGCCCAGCACGGCGGTGCCGTTGGAGATCACGGCCACCAGGTTGCCCTTGGCGGTGTACTTGTAGGCATCCTCGGGGTTCTTCTCGATCTCCAGGCAGGGCTCCGCCACGCCCGGCGAATAGGCGTTCGCCAGATCACGGGCCGTGGAGCAAGGCTTGGTGGCGACGACCTCGATCTTTCCCTTTCGTCCCTGCGAATGGTAGTCGAGGGCTTCCTGCTTACGACTCATAGCCACACTCCTTCAATTGAGTGCCCTAGTTTTTGGGCTGATTGCCCCCAGCTTACACCTCGTCTTACGCGATCTTTCCTGGAAGGTCATCAATTCGCGGCTTTGTTGCAGGAATCACAAGGAGCGCTTCCGCGCGGCCCTTCCCGGAGGTACGATCCAACGATCCCTCCACGGAGCATCCATGCGCCTGCTGCCCTTTCTGCTGCCTTGCCTGCTGGCCCTTCCAGTGGTCGCCCAGAAGACCAAGGCGCCCACCAAGGAATCCGCCCCGAAACAGGCCCAGGTCGACTGGGACGGCGAGTGGACCCTTCAGGCTTCCCAGAGCGACAAAATCGACGAGCAGATCGATGCCCACCTGAAGGACCTGAACTTCGCCATGAAGCTCTTCTGGAAGAAGAAGCTCCAGGGCGCCTGCCGCAGCTTCAACAAGCTGGACATCCTCGCCGGGGACAGCTTCTCGGTGACCATGGGCCGTGAGCGCCCCATCGACACCCCGGCCGACGGCACCGAAAACGACTGGAAACGCAGCGACGATGTGGTGTTCAAGGCCACCCTCACCAAGGACGGGCCCACCATGATCCAGACCCTCGCCGGCGATGGCTACACGCTGAAGCATGTCTATTCGATGCGGAAGGACGGCAACTCCCTGGCCCTGCAGGTGACCTACGCCCATCCGAAGCTCGACAACCCGTTCTCCTACAAATTCGTCTTCAAGCGGAACGACTGAGGACTCCGGGCGCAAACTGGAGTCATGCGCCCGCTCGTCCCCCCGCCCCTCTCCTGTCGCGCGCCCTGGTGGGCCGCCTCCGGGCACCTGCAGACCATCCTAGGCAACTACCTGCCGGGCGAGCTGCCGACGCATCCCTCGGAACCCTTCCGCATCCAGCTTGCCGATGGCGACCAGCTCACGGGCCGGCATTACCCGGGTGAGACCGATGCCCTGGTGCTGGTCTTCCATGGCCTGGGGGGAGACGACCAGGCCCACTATGTCCGACGCACCATCGCCCTGGCCCGGAAGCTGGGCCACCATGTCTGGACTGTGAACCATCGGGGCTGCGGCGAGGGGCGCGGCCTGGCGAAACAGCCCTACCACAGCGGTTCCGGCGAGGATCTGGGCGCAGCCTTCGCGGCCGCCCGCGAACGCCATCCGGACCTCCGGCAGCTAGCCATCGGCTATTCCCTCTCCGCCAACGCCCTGCTCCTGAACCTGGGCGGCGGGCTGCGAGGACCGGCCGCCCAACCCGACGCCGCCATCGCGGTGAACCCGCCGGTGGACCTCGGCGCCTGCTCCGACACCATCCACCGGGGCCTCAGCCGCCTCTACGAACTCCGCTTCATCCGACGGTGCCGCAAGGCCATCCACCAGCGTGTGGAGGACGGCCTCATCCCCGACATCTACCGGACCGGCCCCCTGATGAGCCTGCGGCAGTTCGACGACGCCTACACCACGAAGGCCGCGGGCTTCCGGGATGCCGATGACTACTACGACCAGTGCTCGGCCCGGTCCCACCTGTCGAAGATCACCATCCCCACCGTGATCCTCATGGCCAAGGACGATCCCTTCATCCCCTGGCGGCATGCCGCCGAGGCCCAGCCTTCCCCGGCGGTCCACCTCCACTTCGAGCCCCGCGGCGGCCACATGGGCTATCTCAGCCGCGACCTGCCGGGCCACCGGTGGCTGCCCTACGCCGTGGAACACTATTCGAGGCAGCTGCTCGGCGCCTAGAGTCTCGTGCGGGCCGCCTTCAGTGGGAGTCCGTCAGGACCAGGGACCGACCTTCGCCCTCGCCCTGGATCCAGATGAGTGAGGCCCCCTGGGGACTGAGCGCGATGCGCGGCGCGGCGCAGACGGAACCCGGAGCCGATCCCATCGTCTTGGGAAGGGACCACCCATCCTCCCGGATCCGGACGGACACCTGGTCCCCGGTGGCTCCCCGCTGCACCACGACGAACCCCGCACGGCCATCCTCCGCCAAGTCGATGGCAAAGTCCTGGACGGGTTCATGGCCGTGGTCGAGGCACTCCGCGCCGGGCTCCCAGCCCCTTCCCTTGAAGGCCTTCACGAGCAGCCGCGAGACGCCGGCGTTCTCCCGCTGGGACCAGGCGGCCAGAGCCTCGCCATCCCCGTTCATGACCAGCCGGGGGGATGACATGACATGGGCGCTCGCGAGCACCACGGGCTCGCTCCACTCGCCATGAAGGGCCTCGTAGAAGCTGGCCTCGAGGAGGCTCCGCTGGCCGTACGGCGCGTGAACCCAGAGGGCCAGGGCGTTCCCGGAGTCATCCATTGCCACCTGGTGATGCCGGGCGGCATGAGCCACGACGGGCACGGGACGATCGGACCAGATCCGATCCGCCGGCCAGTAGTGGCAGGCCATCAGTCCCTCGAACACGCTGTTCTGGGCTTCCCAGACCACCATGGCGTGCTCCCGCCGGTTGGCGGCCAGCTGCGGCGAAGCCGACGGGTTTCCCGGGAGCCCCAGGAGGACCGGCTCCTCGTCCCAGGCCTCCCCGCGGGTGTTGAAGGCATGGGCCATCACCTCGATCTGTCCCACCCTTTCGTGGACCCAGGCCACCAGTGCATTGCCGCGCCTGTCGACGGCCACCTGGAGCTGGTGGATCCGCCCCACCGTCCGGAACACCCCGCGGCCCGGGCTCTCGCCGGGACCGAGGACGGCGCCCAGGATCTGGCGCTCATCCTCCCCGTCGGCCAGCCAGATCGCAAGCCCCCGCCCCTCGGGGTTCAGGGCGAGCCGCGGCGTCGTCCCCTCACCGAAGGGAAGCCGCATGAGCGCAGGCGAAGCCCCAGGGCCCATGGGCATGGTCCACAGCTTGCCCGCGTTCTCCCAGAGCAGTACGCCGCGCCCGTGGCGATCCAGTGCCACCCGGGCTTCTCCGATCCGTCCCCGATCCACCACGGCCGGCGTCCGCCACCGGATGGCTGCGGCCTCGGCGGGGGTGGGCAGGAACCCTTGGGCGAAGCGCTTGAGGCGTTCCAGGGTCATGATGCGCTCCAGGTCGGAAGGAGGCGGAAGGGAAATGGACTCCCCCATCATGCATTCGACGACCGTTCCATGAAATCATTAAATTTCAATGTCGTTCATGGAATTTATCGATCAATTCAAGGTCTACCCAGACCCTGGCGCAGCTCCGCCACCAGACCCGGCAGCAGGTCCGCCACCCGGGCCATCTGCGCCGCGGTGGTGCCCAATCCCAGGCTGAAACGCACCGTGCCACGCGCGTAGGTACCGGGCACCTGCATGGCGCGCAGCACATGGCTGGGCTCCCGCATGCCCGTGCTGCAGGCGCTCCCGGTGGAGACGCAGATGCCCCGCTCGGCCAGCTTCAGCTGCAGGGCCTCGCCTTCGATCCCCGCAAACCCCACGAGGCTGGTGTTGGGAAGGCGCTCCGCCCCCCTTCCATGGATGCGCACCTCGGGTATCTCGTCCAAAAGGCCGGTCTCCAGGGCATCGCGCAGATGCCGCACGCCGTCCATCTGCGGCAGCCGCGCCTGGGCGAGGGCCCCGGCCTTGCCCAACCCCACGAGCCCCGGAACATTCTCGGTGCCGCCGCGGCGCCCCCGCTCCTGGGGGCCGCCCAGCATGAAGGGCTTCAGGCGCACGCCCCGCCGGATCATGAGCAGGCCCGTCCCCTTGGGCCCATGGAACTTGTGCCCGCTGAGCGTGAGTAGATCCGCCCCCCAGGCCGCCGCCGCCACGGGCACTTTGCCGATGGCCTGGGTGGCATCCACCAAGAACAGGGCGCCCTTGGCCTTGGCGAGGCGCGCAGCCTCGGCCACTGGAAAGAGCACCCCCGATTCATTGTTGGCGGCCATGACGGCCACCAGGGCCGTATCCGGCCGGATCGCGGCCTCCAGGGCGGCCAGGTCCAGGCGCCCCTCAGCGTCCACGCCCACCTCCGCGACTTCGCCTCCCTGGGCCTTCCACCAGGCCGCCAGCACCCGCACGGCGGGGTGTTCCACGGCCGTGCTGACCAGGTGCCGCTTCGCGGGAAACGCCTCCCACACGCCCCGGACGGCATGGTTCAGGCTTTCCGTGCCGCCGCTCGTGAACACGATCTCCGCGGGTGCGCAGCCCACCAGGGCCGCCGCCTGCTCCCGCGCCGCCACCACCGCGCCATCCGACAGGTGCCCGAGGGCATAGGCCGCGCTGGCATTGCCGAAACGCTCTGTGAACCAGGGCCGCATGGCCTCGAAAGCCTCGGGGTCGAGCGGCGTGGTGGCGTTGTGGTCGAGGTAGATCAGATCCATGGTGGCGTCATTGTCCCATCTCGGCCCGGGAACGGAGGTGGGCCAGGGCTTCGGCCCGGGCCGCCAGGCCCGGCGCCTTGCCCTGGAAGCTCTTGCCGGAACCGCCGCCCTTGGCCCCGAGGATCGCCGCCACGGCCTTGCCGGCTGAAGGCACATCCAGCGGCGACCGTTCACCCGCGCTCAGGAGGAAGAGGCCCTGCCCACCCGGATCCGCCGTGAGGAACACGGCCTTGGCGGGATCCGCCGCCAGGATGCCCCGGACCAGCTTCTGCAGGAAGGCCATGTCGCGGCCTTCGAGGTGGGCCTCCACCAGGGCCTCAGGCCTCGCGGCCAGGGCCGCAGCCTGGAACTCGGCCAGCTCCTCCTCCAGCTTCCGGCTGCGGCGCTCCAGGGCCAGCAGCTGATCCAGCTTGATCTGGAGGGCGGCGACGAGCTCCTCGTCGGGCGCGCCGAGCAGGGTCCGCAGCCTTGCATTGCGCTCTTCCTGCGCGCCCTGGCGCAGCCTGGCACGCCTTCCGGCCACATAGTAGAGGCGCGTACCTCCCCGGATGCCTTCGGTGCCCAGCAGCTTCAGGGCCTCGATCTCGCCCGTGTGGTGCAGGTGCGTGCCCCCGCAGGTGTTGAGATCCACCCCGGCGATCTGCACCAGGCGGATGTCGCCGGCGTGCCCCTCCGGCAATCCACGGGAGCGTACCGCTTCCGCGCCGTAGGCCTCGGGGCTCACCCAGCGGGCAGTCACTTCACGATGGGCGCGGATCTCCGCGGCCACAGCTTCTTCCAAGGCCTCCATGTCGCGCGGCGAAATGGAGGCCGCGTCCAACTCGATGTCACAGACCGACGCCCCCAGGTGGAAGGCCGTGGTACCCCACTTGAACTGGTCCTGGGCCACGGCCGTCAGCAGATGCTGGCCCGTGTGCTGCTGCATGTGGTCGAAGCGGCGGGTCCAGTCCAGCCGCAGCGAAGCAGGGCCCGTCGGAAGGGCCGCCGCGAGGTAGTGCCGGATCGAGCCCTCGCGTTTCTGGACCTCCACCACGGCCACGCCGTTCACAGTGCCCAGGTCGCAGGGCTGGCCGCCCCCCTCGGGGTAGAAGACCGTGTCCTCCAGGAGGACGAAGGGGCGTCCCTGCTCCTCTCCGCAGGCCAGGATGCGGGTCTCGAGCGCCGTGGCAAAAGGGTCTCGTTCATAGGCGCGCGTGGACATGCCGGGAGCCTAGCACAGGCGCTGATAGGCTGGAGGGGTCGCCATGTCCCACATCCCCCTTCCCGAACGCCTCCGCCCCGCCACCCTCGACGAGGTGGTGGGCCAGGCCCACCTGCTGGGACCGAAGGGCGCCCTGACCCGGCTCACGGCCGGGGGGCGCCTGCCCTCCATGGTGATGTGGGGCCCGCCGGGCACGGGCAAGACCACCCTGGCCCGCATCCTGGCCGAGGCCACGGGCCACGGCTTCATGGAGTTCTCAGGGGTCAGCGGCAGCGCCGCGGAGCTGAAGAAGTTCCTGGCCGACAGCCGCGAGATGCCCCTGTTCCGCAGCGTTCCGCCCGTGGTGTTCCTGGACGAGATCCACCGCTTCAACCGGGCCCAGCAGGACATCCTGCTGCCCTTCCTGGAGCGCGGCGAAGCCATCCTGATCGGCGCCACCACGGAAAACCCCGCCTTCTACCTGAACCCGGCGCTCCGCAGCCGCTGCCAGCTCATCGCGCTGAAGCCCCTGGAACCAGTCCACATCCAGCAGGTGCTGAAGCGGGCCTGGGCGAAGGAGCGCGGCGCCGAACCGGAACCGGCCGAGGTCTTCGAGTGGCTCTCACACTGGGCCGGTGGCGACCTGCGTTCGGCGCTGTCTGGCCTGGAGACCTGGATGGAGATGCCGGATCCGGACCTGGAATCCCTCCAGGGGGCCCTGGGCGGCCGGATGATGTTCGATCGCGCCGATGGCCACTACGACCTGGCCAGCGCCTTCCAGAAGAGCCTGCGGGGCTCTGACGCGGACGCCGCCCTCTACTACCTGAGCCGCATGATCCGCGGCGGCGAGGATCCCCGCTTCATCGCGCGCCGCCTCATGGTCTGCGCCGCGGAGGATGTGGGCAACGCCGATCCCCAGGCCTTCCTCCTCAGCGAAGCCGCCAGCCGCGCCGTGGAGCAGATCGGCTGGCCCGAGGCCCGCATCCCCCTGGCCCAGGCCATCATCTATGTGGCCAACGCCCCCAAGAGCAATGCCACCGTGCTGGCGGTGGACGCGGCCCTGGCGGCCGACGACGCCCCCATTCCCGAGGCCATCCGCGACGCCCACACCGCCACCGCCCGCAAGGCCGGCCGCGGCGTGGGCTACCACTACTCCCACGACGACTATAATCGGGAGCAGGCTTTCCTGCCCGACAAGCTCCGGGGCCTTTCCTTTTACGAACCGAAGCGCCCCCAGGAGCGCAGCTGGCGGGATCGCCAGGAACCGGACGCGACGGCCCTCTCGACCCTCTGGCAGGCCTGGACCGAGGCCCACCCCGAGGGCGGCGAGCTACCCCTGGAAGACTGGAGCGCCGAATTGGCCTGCAGCCGCGAAGCCCTGGCCCGGGCCCTGGCCAAGCTGGCCCAGGGCCGGTTCACCCTGGGACGGAAGCTCGAAGCCAAGCCGATCTAACGCTCGCTCGACCAGCCCAGCAGGCTCACGCCGTAGCGCTGGCCGCAGACATGGAGCGGCACGGTGAGCACCGTGATGATGGCCCCGGTGTCACGCGCGTAGGTCTGGACCAGGAAGTCCTCCCGGCGGGCTGCCTTCTCGTCGAGGTCGGCCACCCGCTGGAACGCCGCCCGGCTGGCCC
Source organism: Geothrix sp. (assembly GCA_019449415.1). Lineage (GTDB taxonomy): Bacteria > Acidobacteriota > Holophagae > Holophagales > Holophagaceae > Geothrix > Geothrix oryzae. The sequence goes on along the minus strand of JAGRPP010000017.1, from coordinate 80,172 downwards.
GGTCGGGGAGCGCCTCGGCCGCCTCGCCCAGGCCGTGCCGCGCCCCCCGCACCAGGACGCGGTTGTCCGTGAAGAAGCGCTTCACGCGGTTGCCGGCCAGGTCCTTGTCCGGGTGGCCGGTCCAGTCCTGGGCGAAGCGTCGGTTGTGGGATGGGGCGTAGCTGTTGAGGTCGAGGATCAGGGCAAAGGTGAGGCGCGGCTCCTGCTCAAGGACGCGGTCGAAGGCCTCCTGCAGTGGCCGCTCCACCAGGGCATCGTAGGCGGTGCGGTATTTGGGGGGTGCGAAGCCCTCGGGCGGAACATGCAGCACATTGAAGAAGCGGGAGAGGCTCTGGATCTCCGCTCCCTGGATCTCCCGGTAGTCAAGCACCAGCAGATCCTCCTGGCGGATTTGCCTGTCGCCGAGGGCCATCTCGAGGATCTTCGCACTGGTGGCGGTGAGGCCCCGCGCCAGATCGAGCGCGCGATGAAACAGGGAGCCCGTGTCGTAGGCGGCCAGGTGGCGGTGTCCGAGCTCGGTGAGCGAGGAGACGCTGAAGGCGTCCTGGGCCACGGCTTCCGCCTCGGCCTTCAGGGTGCCCGTGGCATCCAGCAGCTCTCCCGAGGCCGCCACGAGCCTCCGGGCCGCGGCATGCTCCTCCGAGGCCGTGCGGGCCATGCTGGAGACATTCCCCGCGGTGGATTCCGCCAGCTCCGCGATGCCCGAGAATCGCTGCTCCACGGCCTCCACCTGGGCGCGGGTTTCGGAAGCCAGGCCCAGGCTCCGGCCCATGGCCTCCCGGGCCGGATCTAGGTCCCGGCGGATGGATTCCAGCAGCTGTCCGATTTCCTGAGTCTGCCGAGAGGTCCGGTCCGCCAGTTTCCGCACCTCCTCGGCCACCACGGCGAAACCCCGGCCTGCCGCACCGGCATGGGCGGCCTCGATGGCCGCATTGAGGCTGAGCATCCCCGTGCGGTCCGCGATCTCCCCGATCACCTGGGAGACTTCGTTCACCTGGAGAATGTGTCCCATCAGGGATTCCAGGCGTTCGGAAGTGAGGGTCGTCTGTTCCTGGAGCTGGCGGACCGTGGCCACGGCCTCGTCACTTTCCTGGCGGCCCTGGCGCGTCAGGTCGGCCATCAGGCGGGTGGACTCGGCGCCCTCCTCCGCCGCCGAAGCCGCCTGGGAGATGTTCGCGTCCAGGCCTTCCAGAGTTCCCTGGATGCTCCGGGTGCTGTCGAGGATCCGGTCGATCTCCCGCGCCAGGGTCTGGATCCTCACCGAGGTCCGCGCCGCGCCGGCCGCCGAGCGGTTGATCACGGTTTCCAGGCCCGCCAGATCCTGGGCGAGCTGCGCCGGGTCACGCTCCCCGGAGCCACTCGCGGCGGGCACGGCGGGCCTGGGGGTGGGGTCGGACATGGGCGTTTCCGGGAGTCAGACCTTCTTCTTCGGCCCGGCCCCCCAGATCTGAAGTTCAGTCCAGATGGCCCATGCGGCCGGCCTGGTAATCCTGGATGGCCTGCTCGATCTCCTCGTAGGTGTTCATCACGAAGGGGCCGTAGTGGGCGATGGGCTCCCGGAGGGGTTCCCCCGTCAGCAGCATGAGGCTGACGGGAGTCGCCGCCTCCAGGGCCAGCGAATCGCCTTCGCCCAGCAGGGCCACGCTGTCGGCCGGAACCTCCGTGCCCTCGATGCGGATGGCTCCGTGCAGCGGCACGGCGGCGGCGATCCACCCTGCGGGAATGGCCTGCTCGAACTGCGCACCGGCCTCCAGCTCCAGGTGGGCATAGGCGATCTTCGCGGGCGTGCGGGCCGGGCCGGTCACGCCCGCCCAGGTGCCCGCCAGCACGCGCATGCGCCCGCCGGGGATGGCGGTCCACGGCATGGTCTCCGCCTGCAGGTCCGTGTAGCCCGGGGTGGAGCCCTTCAGCGCCTTGGGCAGGTTGATCCAGAGCTGCACGCCCTCGATGGGGCCGCCGGTTTCCAGGTGCTCGGGCACCGGCATCTCTTCATGGACGATGCCGGCCCCGGCATTCATGAGCTGGGCGCCGCCGGGCTGCAGCAGCCCTGAACCGCCCGTGCTGTCCCGGTGCCGGAAGGCGCCCTGGATCAGGTAGGTGAGGGTCTGGAAACCCCGGTGGGGATGGGGCGGGAAGCCCGCATCCGTCCCCGGAGGCAGCACCATGGGACCGAAGTGGTCCATGAGCAGGAAGGGATCCATGGCGCGGAAGGCCTCTGCGCCGCGCTTGCCTTGACCGGGCACCAGGCGCGTGAGCGGCACGCGGTTGCCGTCCTCCGTGGGGAGTCCGGGTACGAGGACGGAAACGGATTTGCGGGTCATCGGAACCTCCTCAGGCAAGATCGAAGAACAGGATTTCGGCGGGTGATCCAGCCACCGCCCCGGCCACCACGGTGATGGACGGCTCTCCTTCGATGCGGGCGGAATCCCCGGCGGTCATCGTCGCGCCGTTGAGGCTGATGGAGCCCCTGGCCACCTGGAGGAACCCCGCGCGTCCGGAGGGGATGGAGCCCTGCACCGCGCGGCCCGCGTCCAGCCGGGCCACGAAGACCTTCACATCCTGGAAGAGCTTCACGGAACCCTCCGCGCCGTCGGGACTGGCGATGAGGCGCAGCTGATTCTGAAGGCCGGCTTCGGGAAAAGCCACCTGGTCATAGCGGGGGACGAGATCCTGGCGCTCGGGGAGAATCCAGACCTGGAGGAAGTGCACGGGCTCTTCGGCCGAAGGGTTGAACTCGCTGTGGCGGATGCCGGTGCCGGCGCTCATGACCTGGGCTTCGCCTGGGCGGATGACGCCGTGGGTGCCCAGGCTGTCGCGATGCTCCAGCGTGCCGGACAGCACCCAGGTGAGGATCTCCATGTCGCGATGGCCGTGGGTGCCGAACCCTTTGGCCGCCTGCACGCGGTCCTCGTTGATGACGCGCAGCGCGTGGAACTGCATGTGGTCGGCGTCGAAGTACTCGCCGAAGGAGAAGGTGTGGTGGGTGTCCAGCCAGCCGAAATCGAAATGGCCGCGGGTTCCAGCAGGTCGCAGCGTGATCATGATGCCTCCTGGATTCATTTTAGGTGTTGCAACTTTTATTTCAACCCCTCCCCTCAAAAAAACGGGAGCTTCATGAGGAACATGGACTTATCTTTGGGGTGTCCAAACGGAGGCCGCCGTGATCACGCGGGTGCTGGTGGGGATCGACTTCTCTGAGGCCTCGAAGCAGGCCCTGGACCGGGCCGGCAACTGGGCCGTCCGGATGGGCGTCCCCCTGGTGGCCATGCATGTGCTCCAGCCCCCAGCGCCCATGCTGCCCGAAGCCCAGATCGCCCTGCCCGACCCCGCCTGGCTCCACAGCATGGAAGACCACGCCCGCGAGCAGCTGGAGGGCTGGCTCAGGCCCTACCCCGGGGCCACCGCCGTCGTGAAATGGGGCGGCCCCGCGGAAGAACTCATCTCCGAAGCGGATCACCGGACCCTGCTGGTGGTGGCCCAGGTGGGCCATTCCACGCTGGAGCGTCTGCTCTTCGGCAGCACCGCCGCGCGGGTGGTGAGGCTGGCCCCCTGCGATGTCCTGGTGGTGCGCACGGAGAAGACGCACTAGGAGGTCTCAAACCCGAAGCAGCTTCGCCAGGGCCTCGACCTCCGCGGCCTGGCGCTTGAGGATGCCTTCAACCGCGCGCTGCAGTCCCTCCAGATGGCCCGGGCTGGTGTCGTCCATCTCGCTGAGCCCCGCGTCGAGATCGGCCTGGAAGCGGTGATAGCGCGGTGTGCCGTCTTCGCGGGCGGGCAGCAGCTGGCGGAGCTGGTAGTCCACCGTGTCGGCCACACCATCGAAGATCACATCCAGCACGGGCCTGGCCCACCCAGCCACCCCCCAGCCCTTCGCCTCTTCGTACCGGTAGGGCTTGGCATAGAGCCCCGTGCCCAGGGACACGAGGAGGAGGTCCTCCGCGGAACGACCAGCCCTTCCCAGCGCCTGCCACGCCTCCGCATAGGCGCACATGGCCGGGTTGTTGGCGAAGACGCCCCCATCCACGAGCACATCACGCTCTCCGGGCCACTGCACCAGAGCGGGCTCGAAGTAGGTGGGAGCCGCGCTGGTGGCGCGGGCCGCCACGCGGAGGGGCACATCGTAGCGGGCATCCTCCCGGGCCCTACGGCGGCGGTAGAAGAAAGCATCCCGCTTCTCCAGATCGTAGGCGGTCACCAACACCTCGGTGAGGGCCTCCTTGAGGCGGGCCTCCCCGAAGTACTGCTTGAGCACGCCCTCGAGGCCGTCTGATGGGTATTTCGCGGCCCGCAGCCCCATGGGGTTCGTGAGGCGGCGCCAGAGGTTCTCGTCGAAGATCCGTGGTCCCTCCTTCAGATAGAGTCCGGCCAGATCCTGCGCGGAGTAGCGGGGCCGCCCACCCTGCCCCGGCGCCGCGAGCCCCAGGGCCAGGATGCCGCCCGTGCTGGTACCCGCGATGAGGTCGAAGCAGTCCGCCACGGCCCGACCCGTCTGCCGCTCCAGCTCCGCCAGCACCAGCGCCGGGATGAGGCCGCGGATGCCGCCGCCATCGATCGACAGGATGCGGAAGGGTTGGGGCATTCGGCATTTTATCCTCCGAAAAACGGGCCATGCGGCCCGTTTTTCGGAGGACGGAGCGGCCTTTAGCGGTAGGCGGGAATCCCCGTGACCTCCTGCCCGATGATGAGGGTGTGCATGTCGTGCGTGCCCTCGTAGGTGTAGACACTCTCGAGGTTCGCCATGTGGCGCATGACCGGGTACTCATCGAGGATGCCGTTGGCGCCCAGGATGGTGCGGGCCTTCCGGCAGATCTCGAGGGAGACATTCACATTGTTCATCTTGGCCATGGAGACCTGGGCGGGCGTGTAGGTCTTGGCATCCTTCAGGCGACCCAGCTGATGGACCAGCAGCTGCCCCTTGGTGAGCTCGGTGACCATCCAGGCCAGCTTCTCCTGCTGGAGCTGGTAGCTGGCGATGGGCTTGTCGAACTGGATGCGGGTCTTGGCGTAGTCCAGGGCGCACTGGTAGCAGGCGTCCGCGGCGCCCAGCGCCCCCCAGGCGATGCCGTAGCGGGCCTGGGTGAGGCAGCCCAGGGGGCCCTTGAGGCCCTTCACATTGGGCAGAAGGCTGGTCTTCTCATCCACGATCACATCTTCGAGCACCAGTTCGGAGGTGGTGGAGGCGCGCAGGCTCCACTTGCCCTTCATCTCCGGGGCGCTGAAACCGGGCGTGCCCTTCTCCACCAGGAAGCCCCGGATGCCGTCCTCGGTCTGGGCCCACACCACGGCCACATCGGCCACGGTGCCGTTGGTGATCCACATCTTGGTGCCGTTGATGCGCCACTTGCCGCCGGGCTCGCGCACCGCCTTGGTGAGCATGCCGCCGGGATTGGAGCCGAAGTCGGGCTCGGTGAGGCCGAAGCAGCCGATCTTCTCACCCGCGGCCAGTTTGGGCAGCCAGTGCTTCTTCTGCTCCTCGCTGCCGTAGGCGTAGATGGGCCACATGACGAGGCTGCCCTGCACGGACGCGAAGGAGCGGAGGCCAGAATCGCCCCGCTCCAGCTCGTACATCAGAAGGCCGTAGGCCACATTGGAGACGCCCATGCAGCCGTATTCCTCGGGCAGTGAGGGGCCGTAGAAGCCCAGTTCACCCATCTTGCGGATGAGGTGCTTGGGGAAGGTCTGATCCTGGGCGTGCTTCTCGATGATGGGCAGCACCTCGGCGTTCACGAACTTCCGCGCGGTCTCGCGGATCATCCGTTCTTCCTCAGTGAGCAGGCCCTCGAAGCCCATGTAGTCGGTGATGTGGGTGAAGGTGGCGTAGGCGCCGGCCATGGTGACCTCCTGTGTGCCCTGAAGCCTCGGGCAAGTTGGCAAAACGGCGCTGCAGCAGCGCGCCGGGGCCAGTCTATCGCCCCGTCAAAACCCATTCAGCAGCCCACCCCTCGCCGAGCCGCGCTTTCCTGTCGCAGCAGGAATCACCTTGACGGAGTGTCAATGTTCCAAGGGGGAAGGAGCCCTCGGGGAGGGTGGAGGTCACTCGCCTTCGAGCATCCGCGGACCGGTGGCGTGAGGCGTCTCATGGCAGTGCCGGCAACGGGCCTCGTAGGCCTCGGCCGCGCCCACCAGCACCTGGCCGCCCGTGTGCACCATGCGCTGGGTGCGCCCCGCCAGGGCCCCGCAGACCATGCAGATGGCCTGGAGCTTGGTGACATATTCCGCCTTGGCGAGAAGGATGGGCATGATGCCGAAGGGCTCGCCGTTGGAGTCCTGGTCCAGGCCGCCGGCGATGACCCGCACCCCGCGGTTGGCCAGCTCCTCGATGATGGGGATGAGCCCCTCGTCCAGGAACTGGGCCTCATCGAGGGCCACCACCTGGGCTTCCGGATCCAGATGGCGGAGCAGCTCCTCCGTGTTCTTCACCGGGATGGCCTCGTGCTTGCGCTGGCTGTGGCTGGCGATGGCGGAGGCGTCGTAGCGGTCGTCCAGAGCGGGCTTGAAGACCTGGACCTTCTGCTTGGCGATGATCGCGCGCTTGATGCGCCGGATGAGCTCCTCCGACTTGCCGGAGAACATGGGGCCGCAGATCACCTCCAGGGAGCCCTGGCGTTGGTGCACGAACATCGGAAATCCTTATCGCTTGGGGCGTGGAGAAGGCTGGGGAGCCGCTGTCGGGACCGGAATCATCGGGTCCGGCAGCTGGGTCAGGTCGGGCACCGGGTTCTTCTCATCCAGGGGCCTGCCGAGATCCTTCGCCAGTATGGCGCCTCCGTCCTTCGGAGCGGCCATGCGGAGTGCCCAGGCCTGCCGCATCCGGGTGGGCCCCTCGGGCACCACGCGGACATCCACCGGGGCCAGGCTGGCCAGCCCCAGGTTCATGGATCCCCGCTGGTGGGGCACATAGAGGGCGAGGGGGACGATGAAGGCCAGGGCCACCAGAGGCCACAACAAGGCGCTCGGCTCCCAGGTTTCGGGGGCGAGATCCGGGTGGCCATCCACCCAGGGGCGCACCACCTTGGGGGCCTCGCCGGAGATGGGCTCCAGCAGCCCCGCCTCTAGCAGGTCCGCGATGGCCTTGCAGGTATCCAGTTCCTCGTAGCGGCTGATCTGGACGATGTCCTTGATGGCCTGGGGATGGTCGAAGTACGACAGCACCATCTCCTGCTCGTGGGTAAGGCCCGAAGAGCCATGCTGGATCTGCCCCTTCCCGTCCAGCACCCCGGACACATCCCGGTCGATGTCCAGATGGAGGGCCTGGGCGCGCGGGGAGCGACCCAAAGGAAGATCCATGGCCGGCAGGCGGCGTTCCACTTCGGGCCACTCATCCTGGATCCGGGCGGCCTCCATCAGCACCGTGTCCACGGGAATGGGGACGAAGTGCTCCCGGTCCAAATCCGGGGGCAGGAACGAATCGAAGCGGTAGTCGCCCTCCACCCAGCGGAAGGTGCGATGGAGGATGGCGGTGGCCTGGCCGAACAGCGCATCCTGCAGATCCGAAGCCTGGACCTTGCCGCTTTCGAGCAGCAGGGTGCCCATGCGCTTGAGGGTCTGCCGCTGCACCTGGACCATGGCCAGCAGTTCCTCGCCCGTAAGGCGGCCCAGGCGCACGAGCATGGTGCCCAGGCGATCCTCCATGCGGACCTGGTTGGAATCGCAGCCGACGATCTCGCCGTTCTCGAAGAAGACTTTGACGAACTCCTGGCCCTGGGAGAGGACCAGGGTGCCGTTCTTCCCCTGGATCTTGATCATGTTGAACAGGGAGAAGAGGTCGAAGTCCCGGAGGGAGCCTTCCAGTGCCATCTCAGGCCCTCCTCAAGATGAGCTTCAGCCAGGAACGGATATACAGCAGCCCCACCAGGAGGGCTCCGATGGCCAGCCAGGTGGAGGTGGGATCCGCGAGGATCTCGCCGGGGTAGCGCACCGACCGGCCCGTGGCCAGGATCATGCCCACCGCCAGGCAGAAGGGGATGAACTCCATGAGACCTTCCCGCGTCTCGCCCAGGAAGGCGAGATCGCACCCGGGCAGCAGCACGATCAGGGACTTGTGGATCCACCGGGTGGTCTGCTGATGGTCGGCCACCTCGTCCAGCTTCTTCTTCCGGTTCTCCGTGTGGAGCCCGTCCCGCAGCACGAAAAGATGGTGGCACTTCGGGCACACCTCGGGATCGGGGCTATCGGTGGTGTGGAAGGGCTCCCCGCAGCGGATGCACTGGGTGGGGTGGGCCATGCGGAGGCTGGCCCTCACACGCACGAAGAACGCGGATAGGCCGAGCAGGGGCAGCAGCAGCGCCACGAGGAAGGCGGGCTCTGTCAGCGGCACGCCTTCAGCCTTCCGCCCGCCCGCCGCTTCCACGAGGGCGCTCACGCGTTCCGGCGTGTCCGGGAGGGGCATCGGATAGGTGCGAACATCCTTCTGGGCATCATTGAGGGCGATGAGGCGGGTGTAGGCCTCCGGGGCCACGGCCTGGGCCTCGTCCCGCTTGGAGGCGCCGAGCCCCGTGTCCAGGCGGTTGAAGGCCAGGATGCTCTGGTTGAGGAGGATCTCCATGCGGGGTCCGGCCTGGAGCGCCGCTTCGAAAGTCTTCTCCGCCCCGGCGACATCCCCCATCTGGAACTTGGCGACGGCCAGGTTGTTCAGCACTTCTCCCTGCTCGGGGTGCCGGCCCACCAGATCCTGGAAGCTGACTTCGGCCTCCTTCCATCGCTGGTTCTGAAGCTGCTCCCACCCTTGGAGGAAGGCCTGGTCCGTCGGGGGAAGCAGGCGCAAGGTGGCGGCTGGCACGGGTCGGACCTGGGGCTGGAGCTGGAGGGTCAGGAGGCTGGGCTCGGGTTCTCGGGCGGACCAGGGTTCCATGGCGGCCAGCACAGGGTGGATCAGCTGGAGCAGGAGAAGGAAGGCCGTGACCTTCACCTCGGAAGCGAGGAGGAAGGGGGCCAGGAGGAAGAGCCAGAGCATGGCCGCCACCAGGGGATCGAGGCCGAGGAGCACCGGACCCGCCAGGATCCCGGCGCCGATCAGGGCCACGGGAACGGGGGCGAACCCCTTGCGCCGGAGAGGCTCCTCCCAGAGATGCCGGAAGGCGTTCCGGTAGCGCAGCCCCATGGTCAGCGCCCAGCCCCACAGCAGCAGCGTGGCCGCCAGCCGCAGCATGCCGAGGTGCTGCACCATCCAGAGCCAGCGATGGGCAGGGTGCTCCACCCGCAGGAGGGTCAGCCGGAGCACATCGGGGAAACTCCAGAACCAGCCGCGGACGCCTTCCTGCCTCATCAGCGAGACCCGGGTGCCCAGGAGGCTGGGATGGTCGGGGGCCCAGCGCTCGACGGCCTGGAGGCCCTCCAGGCCCAGCGCGGCCCGGCCGGCCATGCCCTGTCCGCGCGCCCAGAAGGCCGCGGCTTCGATCAGGGGGGTGACATCCAGGGTGGAGTAGGTCCGGCGGAGGGCTTCCACTTCCACCTGGGCCGCCCGCACCGCTTCGGGATCTCCCTTCGACAGGGCCGCGAACAGGTGCGTCGCCCGGTGGCTGAGGGCGATGGCCGGCAGCGTCTCCGGGGCCCGCTCAGGATGCACTTCGGCCGCCGGCGCGGGTGCGGCGGGCGCCTTGGGCGTCTCCCGGACAGGAGCGCCGAACAGCCCCACCTGACCCATCAGGCCCGCCAGGGCCGCGGTCCGCAAAACCTGCCGGATTCCCATGCTCAGGCTCCCGAAGCTCATGATTTGGGCCCCACCGGAGCGCTTGGAGCAGATTTGAGGTCCATCACCCGCATCCGGAGCCCATAGAGAATGTCCTCCAGTTCCCGGGTTTCTGAATCCGTCCTCCGGCCTTCGGTCTTGTCCTTGAGGACGGATAGCAGATCCACATAGAAGCGGGCCGCTTCAGGGTTTGCCGGGGGCACTTCCTTCATCATCGGGTGGGGCACGCCCATGGCCAGGAGCGCCTGTTCCGCCAGAAGATGCATCAGGGCCTGCAAGGAGGCTTCCGGTACCGCAGGAGTCATGGGCTACCTCGAACGCTTTCAGGACTTGTCTGGCGGGAAGCCTATCACAGCCCGAATTTTCCTGCACCCGTCTCGGAATAAGGCCCGTTCGAGGGGTGCCACGGGTGAGGAGAAAGGCCTTTTTGACGAAAAGCACTCGGCGCCAGGCCAACCCTGTGGAACGATGAATGGGTTTGGAGGAAGACCCATGCGACGCCTCATTCTCACGCTCCTGCTTCCCGCAGCCTGCATGTCCATCTACGCAGAATCCACGGGCCGGATCTCCGGCAAGGTCCTCAACAAGGAGGGCAAGCCGGTCCCCGGGGCCAAGGTGAACCTCAAGCGGATCGACCGCAACTGGAGCAAGGACCTCATTCCTGACAAGGCTGGGAACTACCTGCAGGTCGGCTTGGACCCGAAGGATTTCGACCTCACGGTCAGCGGCGACGGCTATGTGGATTACAAGGAACGCATCAAGATCCCCCTGGCGGATGTGCTGGTCAGGAACATCACCCTGCTCACCCCCGCCGAGGCCCGCGCGCAGGCCGTGGCCTCCGGCGCCGCCCAGGCCGCCCCGGAGGATCCCGGCGCCGCCCTCGATGCCGCCGGCCGTGATTCGTTCAACCTCGCCATCCCCTTCTATAACGATGGCAAGTACGACGAGGCCCTGCCTCATGTCGAGAAGTCCTACAAGACCCTCACCGAGGCCAAGGACAAGCTGAAGGACGAACAGGCCAAGGCCGAGCTGATGCCGGAGCTGCTGAAGGTCGAGCGCGTCCTCGGCATCTGCATCGCCCAGGCCGGCGCCAAGAAGGAAGAGGGCGAGCCCTACCTCCTGCGGGCCCTCGAACGGAACGCCAAGGATGAGCGCGTGATCCTGGGCCTCATCGAGACCAGCAAGGCCAAGAGCGACAAGGCGGCCGAGCAGAAATACGCCGCCATGCTGGAGACCCTCCAGGGACCCAACCCCGATGTGATCTACAACAAGGGTGTGGAGGCCTTCAACGCGGGCAAGTCCAAGGAGGCCAAGGTCCAGCTCCTGAAGGCCCTGGAGATCGACCCCAAGTACGCCGAGGCCCACTACCTCCTGGCCATGGTCGAGTTCGGCGAGAACAACCTGCGCGGCACCAAGCAGAACCTCGAGAAGTACCTCGAGCTTGCGCCGGCCGGCAAGAACGCCGCCACCGCCAAGGAGATGCTGAAGGATCCTTCCCTGAAGCGGATCAAGTAGCTGCTGGCGCCAAAGAAGAGAGGGCCCCGACTGGGGCCCTCTCTTCTTTGACTGGAGAAAAGATCACATCAATTCGAGGCTGATGGGGCAGTGGTCGGAGCCCAGCACATCGGCATGGATGCGGGCATCCTTCACGCGATCCAGCAGGGCCCGGCTGGCCAGGAACAGGTCGATCCTCCACCCCACATTCCGTTCCCGGGCGCCGCCGCGGGCCGTCCACCAGGTGTAGAGGCCCGGCACGCCGGGGTTTCGCTCCCGCAGCACATCCGCCAGCCCCGCCCCCAGGTAGAGCTTGAAGTCCTCGCGCTCCTCGGGCGTGAAGCCGGGATTCTTGGTGTTGTCCTTGGGCCGGGCGAGGTCGATCTCCTCAGGGGCCACATTCATGTCGCCCGTGAGGATCACCTGGTCTCCTGCCTGGTGGTGCTTGGCCACGATGGCGGCGAGATCCTTCGCGAATTGGCGCTTGAAGGTCAGGCGCACCAGGCCCTGGGAGGCGTTCGGAAAGTAGCCGGCGATGAAGACGAGCTTGTCCTTCCGGGACACGATCATGCGCCCTTCGGCATCGTAGCCCTCCAGGCCGAGCCCCTTGGCGTGGCTGAATCCCAGCTCCTTTTTCGTGAGGGTGGCGGAACCCGCGTAGCCCTTCTTGCTCGTCGCCGGGAACCAGCAGATGTCGTAGGCGCTCTCCAGCTGGCGCCGCACGCCGAGATCCACTTCCTCCCACTCGCAGCGGATTTCCTGAAGGGAGAGGGCATCCGGTTCGGCCTCCTCCAGCCAATCCATGAAGCCCTTCTTCAGGACCGAGCGGAAGCCGTTGACATTCCAGCTGTAGAAGCGCACAGGACTCTCCTTGTTTTAGGAACGCAAGGCGGCATAGGCCTCGGGATCGAAACCGATGATCACACCCTTGGCATGGACCAGGATGGGGCGCTTGAGCAGGTTGTTGTCCTGCACCATCAGCGCGATGGCCTCGGCCTTGGTGAGCTGCCGGCCCTTCAAGCCCAGCTCCTTGTACTTGGGGCTCTTGGTGCCGAGCATGGGGCTGGGGTCTTCCGGCAGGAGGCGCCCCAGCTCCGCAGCCTCCAGGGGCTGTTTGAAGTAGTCGCGAAGCGCCACTTCGATGCCCAGCTCCGCGAGCTTGGCCCTGGCGTTGCGGCAGGTGGTGCAGCTCGACTTCATCCAGAGGACGGGCTTCACAGTTCCTCCACGAAACGGTCCAGCAGCCGGTCCGTGCGCCAACGCAGCAGCCCGAAGAAGAGGAAGCCCGCCCAGCCCTTCATCCGGCCCTCGAGACGCAGGTGGGCGCCCTTGGGATCCGGCCTCAGGGTCAATTCTCCGGACTCCTCGGCCCCGGCCATGGTGCGAGTCCAGCGGAGGATCACCCCACCGGCCACCTCTTCCGGCGCGGCCCAGCGGCTCAAGGGGCGCAGGCTCTTGAACGACTGCGCCGGGGCCGTCCGCAGCCGTTCGACGATGTGGTCGAAGGGTGCATCCGTGAGGAGCTCGGCCTCGAAGCTGAAGACGGGGTGCTTCACTTCACCAGGAATCCGGGCTGGGCGTCGCTGGGTGGCGCCACCAGGTAGGGCTTGCTGGCATTGTCGCTGGCGGCCAGCAGCATGCCGTGGCTTTCGATGCCCATGAGCTTGCGGGGCGCCAGGTTCGCCACCACGACCACGAGACGGTTCAGCAGGTCGGCAGGCTCGTAGGCCTTGCCGATGCCGCCAACGATGGTGCGCTGCTCCAGACCAATGTCCACCTTCATCTTGATGAGCTTGTCGCTCTTGGGCACGCGTTCCGCCTCGAGGACCCGGCCCACGCGCAGATCCACCTTGAAGAAGGTGTCGGCATCCACGGTTTCGCGGATCTCGGGAACATCCAGGTTGGGTTTGCTCTCAGCTGGGGCAGCCGCAGCCGTCTCGAGGTCGCTCATTTCCTTCTCCTTGTCGATGCGCTGGAACAGGGGCTTGGGATCGCCGATGGGGCCGATGGCGGGGCCATCCAGGGCGAAGCCGTGGAAGGTCCGCTCGGCCACCTTCGTGTCGTGGCCGAGGCTCTCCCACAAGGTCTGGGCCAGCTCCGGCATCACCGGCGCCACGAGTAGCGCCGTGGCGCGCAGGGCCCGGTAGAGGTTCGCCAGCACGGCGTCCAGCTTGGCGTCGTTGGCCGAGTCCTTGGCCAGCTTCCAGGGCTCGGCCTTCACGATGTAGCCGTCGAGGGCGCGCAGATGCGCCCACAAGGCATCCAGGGCGGCATGGAAGTCATTGGCGCGGGCCTTCTCCAGATACTCGGGGAAGACCTCCAGCAGCTGGTTCGCCACCTGCTGGTCGAGCTCGTCCAGGACCGAAGGCATGGGCACCACGCCGCCGCGGTAGCGCTGGATCATGCTCAGCGTGCGGGAGGCCAGGTTGCCCAGGCCATTGGCCAGATCGGCATTGAGGCGATCCATGAAGCCCTCGAAGCTGAAGCCGCGGTCGTGGCCAACCTGCATGTCGCGCATGAAGTAGAAGCGCAGGGCATCATTGCCGAAGCGCAGCAGGGTATCCGGGCGCACGACATTGCCCTTGCTCTTGGACATCTTGTCCTCGCCCATGAGCCACCAGCCGTGGGCCAGGATGGTGGTGGGCTGGAACATGCCCGCCGCCATGAGGAAGGCCGGCCAGTACACGGCATGGAAGCGCAGGATGTCCTTCCCCACGAGCTGCAGGTCCGGCGGCCAGCAGCTGGGAGGACAGCCCGTGAGGTAGTTGAGCAGCGCATCGAACCAGACATAGATGACATGCTTCTCGTCGCCGGGCACGGGGATGCCCCAGCTGATGCTGGTGCGGCTGATGGAAAGATCCTGCAGGCCGCCCTCCACGAAGCGCTTCACCTCGTTGAAGCGGAAGTCCGGCTGCACGAACTCCGGGTGTTCCTCGAAGTGCTTCAGCAGCCGGTCCTGGTAGGCGCTCAGGCGGAAGAAGTAGGTCTCCTCCTCCAGCTCCACCAGCTGATGGGCGAGGCCCTGGGCCTGCAGCTCCTTGGCCTGGGTCTCGGTGACATAGGCCTCGTCGCTCACCGAGTAGAGGCCCTTGTAGGTGGCTTTGTAGATGTCACCCTTGTCGAGGAGCCGCTTGAAGAGGCGCTGGACCTGGGCCTTGTGGTCGTCGTCCGTGGTGCGGATGAAGCGGAAGTGGGTCATCCCCATGGCCTTCCACAGCTCCGTGTAGTTGGCCACCACCTCGTCGGCCAGCTGCTTGGGGGTAATACCCCGGGCGGCCGCGGCCTTCTCCACCTTCTGGCCGTGCTCATCGGTGCCCGTGAGGAAGTACACCTCCTCGCCCCGCATGCGGTGGAACCGGGCGATTACATCCGCCAGCACCGTGGTGTAGGTGTGGCCGATGTGGGGGCGGTCGTTGACATAGTAGATGGGCGTGGTGATGTAGAAGGGCTTGGACACGGGGGCTCCGAGCCTTCCAGTCTACCGGCCCCGGCCTTGCTCCGCGAGTCAGGCTCTTTGCCGCTTCCAGCAGGTGGCCAGGTGGTCATCGACCAGCCCCATCGACTGCATGTAGGCGTACATGATCGTGGGCCCCACGAAGGTGAAGCCGCGCTTCTTGAGGGCCTTGCTGAGGGCCTCGGCCTCGGGTGTCACGGCGGGGACTTCCGCCAGGGTCTTCGGCCGGTTGACCTTCGTCTTTCCCCCCACGAAGGCCCAGAGGAAGGCGTCGAAGCTGCCGAATTCCCGCTGCACCGCCAGGAAGGCCAGGGCATTCTTCCGGGCCGAGAAGACCTTCAGCCGGTTCCGCACGATGCCCGGATCCTGGAGGACCGCCTCCAGCTCTGCGTCGGTCATGGCCCCGACCTTCGCGGGATCGAACCCGTGAAAGGCCTTCCGGTAGGCCTCGCGCTTGCGGAGGACCGTGATCCAACTCAGGCCCGCCTGGGCCCCTTCCAGCACCAGCTTCTCGAACAACCGGCGGTCATCATGCTGGGGAACGCCCCATTCCTCGTCGTGGTAGGCCACATAGAGCGGATCCGTCTCACACCAGCCGCAGCGAACCTTCCCGTCCATTGTCTTCGCCCCTCCCCTACGAGAAACAGGGCGGCAGCGCCGCCCTGTTTCTCAGGTGAACCCAAGGAGGCTTAAGCCTCCACCACCGTCGCCTTCACGATGCGGTCATTGGCCTTGATCGCCTGCACCACCTTGATGTCGGCCTCCGCGACGCACTGGCCGAAGACCGTGTGGACGCCATCGAGATGGGCCACATTGCGCCGGTCCCCGTTCACCACGAAGAACTGGCTGCCGCCGGTGTCCTTGCCCGCATGGGCCATGGAGACGGCGCCCAGCTTGTGCTGGTGGGGGTTGCCGGCGGTCTCGCACTTGATCTTCCAGCCGGGGCCGCCGGTGCCGGGCATGCCCGAGGCGCCGGGCTTGGTGTTGGGGCAGCCACCCTGGATGACGAAGTCGGGAATCACGCGGTGGAAGGCCAGGCCGTCGTAGAAGCCGGCCTCGATGAGCTTCACGAAGTTGGCCACGGTACCCGGAGCCTCCTTCGGGAAGAGTTCCAGGTTGATGTCGCCCTTGTCGGTCTGGAAGAGCACGCGGGTCATGGTTCACCTCTCAGGTTCAATCCTCCAGAATAGAGGCCCCACCCCCTTGGAGTCAGCATGAACTTCCCGGATGCCCAGCCCGGGACCTCCAGGCACCTGATCGCATATCATCAAGGTCCCGGAGGCTTCATGAAGTTCCACGCCATCGTTCCCGCCCTGGTCCTGCTGGGGGTCGCCTCCTTCGTGGGCTGCCGCAAGGTGCCCCTGACGCCCAGCTCGCCCATTCCCTCCGGGACGGCCGTGTTTCGCTTTACCCGCGCGGTGCGGGGCCCGGTGGAACTGAGCCTTGACGGGGCCCGCATTCCCGTCCAGCAGTTGCCCAAGGGCGCGAAGAGCCTGGTCGTGAAGGGCCTGGCGCCGGGCAAGCACCGCTTCTTCCTCACCAGCCAGCGCGAGACCTTCAGCCCGGACCAGGGTGAACTGGACATGGGCACCGACAAGGGCATCTATCAGGTCACCCTCACCCAGAAGCTGGAGTCGGTGCTCTACGGCAAGCCGGATCCCCTGCCCACCGCCGAGGGGCTCCCCGGGGTCACCGCCACCCTCGTCAAGTAGCGATGCCCCTGGTGGCCCGCACCCGCCGGGCAGACCGCATCATCGGTGGGCGTGGAACCCTGATGGACCGCTGTCTGGCCGCGGGCCTGCCCGTGGCCTCGGCCTGCTCGGGCCGCGGCGCCTGCGCGAGATGCCTGGTCACCGTGCTGCAGGGAGGCGAGCAGCTCAGCCCGATCCGCACCCACGAAGCCCGGGTGCTGAGCCGGAATCACGCCGCGCCTGATCAGCGGCTCAGCTGCCAGTGCCGGGCCCTGAATGCGGCCGAGACCCTCCTGATCACGACGGGCTACTGGTGAGACGATCGGTCTGGATCGGCCTTGCAGCCCTCCCTCTCCTGGCGGTGGGGGGCTTCGTCGCGTGGAAATCCTGGAAGGTCGCGCGGGAACTGGTGGATCCGCCCTTCTACCACCCCCAGCCCCTCACCCGGGTCGAGGCCACCTACCGTGAGCTCGCGGCGGGCGGCGACGGCGACCCGGGCGGCGTCTGGTCGGCCCAGGAGGTCGATGGCCTGCAGCTCTGGCGCCTGCGCCGCCGGGAGCCCTCCCGAGGGGTGGTCCTGCTGCTCCATGGCTTCGGGGATGACCGCTGGGGCACCAGCCCCGCCCTGAAGTGGTTCCCGGGTCTCGATGCCGCCATCTTCACCTACCGGCGCCGGGACGATGCCCTGCGGGCCGGCGGGTCCGCCCCGGCCGTCACCTTCGGCGTGGCCGAGTCCCGGGATGTGGTGCGCATCGTCCATCGCCTTGAGGCCATGGGAACCCCCCGGCGCAAGATCCTGCTCCTGGGCCGCAGCCTCGGGGCCTCCGTGGGCCTGCTGGCGCTGGCCGACCTGGAGCGGGAAGGCCAGGGTCCTCTCGCGGGCCTCATCTGGGAAGGCGCCCCCGCCAGCAGCCGGAGCTTCGCCGAGCGCCTCGTGAGGGGCCCGGAGGATCGCTGGTGGCACCTCCTCGCCCCGCCCATCGGGGCCCTGGCCAGCGCCGGGGCCGGGCGCATGGGTGGCTACGACCCTTCCGAAACGGATCTGCTGCGCCGGACCCAGGGCCTGCGCTTCACGACTCCGAGCCTGTGCTTCCTGGCCACCCAGGATCGCCTGGCTCCGCCGGACATCCAACGAACCCTGGCGGCGCGGTTCGCCTCAGGCCGGGTGATCGAAGTGCCGACCTGGCACCTGCATTGCGCCGAGGTGATGGGCCCCGCCTACGCGGGTGCCATCCGGCAGGCCGTCTCCGAATGGCTTCCCCTTGAACCGGAAAGGGGCCCCGAAGGGCCCCGTCCGATTCCCTGAGCCAGGATCCCTACTCCTCTTCGTGGGCCGCCACGGTGGCGCGCAGAAGCTTCGGCGTGATGCGCTGCACGATGGGCTCGAACACCTTGTTCACGAGCTCCTCGTCGTACTGCACCTCGGCGCCGGTGCCGGCCACCTTCACGCTGGTGTCGGAAATCTTGTCCTCATCCTTCCAGGCGCCCAGGATCTCGCCGGTCTCCACCTCGATGAGGCGGATGTCCAGGCGGCCCGTGAAGGAGGCCTTCTTGACATTCACGCTGCCCGCCACGGCTCCGGCCATGCCATCGCCCGTGACCTTGCTCACCAGGGCGCCCACACCCCAGCCCGTGCCGAAGCCACCCTCTTTGTAGGCGAAGCGGGTAATCTTGCCAGTCATCACATACTTCACGCCCAGCAGCTTGCCGATCTTCTGGACGGTGGCGGTGTCCACTTCGCCGCTCTGCTGGAAGTTCAGCTCCTCGCGGATCTCGGACAGCCGCTCGCGCTCGATGACGCGGATCTTGTTCTTGCCCTTCTCCATGATCTCCGTGGTGAAGAGGTCGCGAAGCTGGTTGGAGATGGTGCTCATCTGGTTGCCCCAGCCTCCGAAGCGCCAGCCGTGCCAGGCATCGGGTGCGGCCTTGAACTCCAGGATGGCGATGCGGGGGAGCTTGGCCTTGTCTTCTTTGGAGAGCTTCTTCTGGGCGAAAGCAGGTGTCGCGACAGCGGCGACGGCCAGAAGGGCGAGGAGCAGCTTGCGGAAACGCATGGGGACTCCAGGAAAGAGGTTGAGACGGTCAGTCGTCGATCAGCTTGCTGCGAAGTTCCTTGCCCAGCTTGAAATAGACCACGCGCTTGGGGGGCACCTGGATGCTCTCGCCACTGCGGGGATTGCGGCCCTGACGGGCCCGGCGATCCCGCAGCCGGAAGCTGCCGAACCCTCGCAGTTCCACACCCTCGCCCGTCTTCAGAGACTCGATGATGCTCTCCAGGAAGGTGTTCACCAGGAGGTCGGCATCCTTCTTTCCAAGCTCCAGGCGCTCCATCAGATGTCGAGACAGGTCGGCCTTGGTGAGGGTCTCCATCGCTTCCATGGGAACTCCGGGGGTGTGTGGGCTTGGTGGATTGAAGGCAGTCCTCAATAAATCCCCATCTGAGGCCCGCGGTCAAGGGGGACATCTCCATCCATTTGAAAAAAAGGGGGCCGAAGCCCCCTTTTCAAACGACCCGGAGGGGGTACTCAAGCCATGAGCCATTCCAGAAGGAACCGGGGGCCCTCGCCGCTGGCGCCGTGGGTGCGGTAGTCCCGCTCCTTGCCCGACCAGCCGCCGGAGAGGTCCACATGGGCCCAGGAGGCCTGCCCCACGAACTCGCGCAGGAAGAGGCCGGCCGTGATGGTGCCGCCCCAGCGAATGCCCGTGATGTTCTTCAGGTCGGCCAGGGGGCTCTTGAGCAGCTCGGCGTATTCCTCGACCAGGGGCAGCTGCCAGAGGTGCTCGCCCACGGCGCCGCCCGCGTCCATGAGGTGGTCCACCAGCTTCTGGTCGGTGCCCATGACTGCCGAGACCCCGTCGCCCATGGCAATGAGCGCCGCGCCCGTGAGGGTGGCCAGGTCCACCACATGGTCCGCGCCCAGCTCGCCCGCGTAGTGGAGGAGGTCCGCCAGCACCAGCCGGCC
The DNA here is from genome assembly GCA_019449415.1 of Geothrix sp. Lineage (GTDB taxonomy): Bacteria > Acidobacteriota > Holophagae > Holophagales > Holophagaceae > Geothrix > Geothrix oryzae. The sequence continues at coordinate 60,882 of JAGRPP010000017.1, read as the reverse complement.
CTCCGCGTCGGTGTTGAGCACTTCGATCGTCTTGCCGCTGCGGCTGCGGAGGACATCGCCAGGTTTGTAGCTGGTGCCGGAGGGCATGTTTTCCACCAGGCCCAGCAGGCCCGTGACCTGCACCGGGACCTCCAGCTGCGCGCAGGCCACGAGGGTGGCCAGCACGATGGCCGCGCCGGTCATGTCGTCCTTCATCGTCTCCATGCCCGAGGCATCCTTGAGGGACAGGCCGCCCGAATCGAAGCAGACGCCCTTGCCCACCAGCACCACATGCTTCTTCGGCTTCTCCTTCGGCTTGTATTCGAGCTTCACCACCCGCGGGGGCCGGGCGCTGCCCTGGCCGACCGCCAGCACGGAGCGGAAGCCGCCCTTCTCGAGGGCCGGCACATCCAGCACCTCGCAGTGGAGCTTGTGCTGCTTGGCCAGTTTCGAAGCCGTTTCCGCGAAAACTTCAGGATAGAGATCACCCGCAGGGGTGTTGGCCAGGTCACGCACCCGATGGCAGGCCACCACCCCGGCCTCGATCATGGGCAGCTTGCGGCGGGCCTTGCGGGTGTCATCTCCATTGGTAAAGATCTCGATGGACGAAAACTGTTTCGCCTCCGGCTTGCCGCCCTTGAACACCACGAAATCGTAGTTGGCCAGGAGGGCGCCCTCGGCGACGGACACCTGCACGGCATCGTGGTCGAGCGTAGAGGTGGAAGGCGACAGCACGCCGATCTTCTTCCACTTTTTCTTGAGACAGAAGCGGGCAGCCGTACCCACGGCTTTGCGGATCTTGTTGAGCGTCACCTTCTCTTCGTCGCCAAGCCCCACCAGCACCATCCAGCGGCTCTCCTTCACGCCATTGGGATGATGCAGCGGCACAACTTCAAGATAGTCCGCCTTGAAATCCTCCTCATCCATCACTTGCCGTGCGACCTTGCTGATGGCGAGAGGCAGCCGATGTCGCTCACGCCCGGAGAACACCGGAACGATCAGCGCATCTCCCGCGAAGTCCTTGCCGGTTTGAGAACTGATATCCACTGAAGACATGGAGGTTCCTCCTGGTCCAAGAGACTAGGCCGAACCTAAAAAAAAGAAAAGGCCGTTTTCGGTCATTATTTGTCACCGTTTGGCAATTTGTTAGCGAACTCTTTTTCAACGCTAACCAATGGAGCAAGTTCCAGATTCTGATGGGATGATGTCCTGGATGGATCTCTCCCCTAGGCATCGTCTGCCCTTCTCCCTCCCCGGCCCCTGGCCGGCCTGTGCCGGGGCGCTGCTCGACCAGGGTGCGCCTTGGCTCCAGGATGGGCAGACCGGCGAAGGACTCCTGGGCCTTCCGGGGGGCCCCGTCCTTGCCTCCCGCTGGACGGGCAGCACCTGGGAGACCCGTCTCCGAGATTTGATTCTCCCCGGTTCCCCCTGGCAGGCCCTGGAATCCGTCCTTCCGAAGGGTCCGGGCCCCTGGGTCGGGGCCGCCACCTACGAGCTCGCCTGCGACGAGGCCAATCTGCCCCGCCAGGGGCTGCCTCCTGGCACCCTGGGCCAGCATTGGACGGCGCTTCGACAGGCCCTGCACCTTCAGGATGGCCAGGCGGAACTCTGGTCCTGGGAGGAGCCCCCCCCGGACCCCGACCTCTGGCGAGGCCGCCTGGGAGCCATCGGGGAGAGGGCCGAGGCGGTGGCCGCCCCGGCCTTGGACCTTCGGCCCCGCTGGGAGGAGGCCACCCACCGGGCCGCGGTGGAACGGATTCGGGAGTGCATCCTGGCGGGGGATTTCTATGTGGCGAACCTCTGCGTTCCCTTCCAGGGTTCCTTCCCCGGCTCCCCCGTGGCCTTCGCCCAGTCGGCTTTTCTTCGGGCCCGGCCCCCGTTCGGGGCCCTGCTGGACCTGGGCGGCCGCCACCTGCTCTGCCTGAGCATGGAGCGCCTCCTGGCCCGCCGGGGAGACCGCCTCTGGTCCCAGCCCATCAAAGGCAGCGTCCCGCTCACGGGCGAGGCAGGGACCGACCGCTGGGCCGCCGAGGCCCTGGCGGCCGACCCCAAGGAGCGGGCCGAGCACACCATGATCGTGGACTTGGTCCGCAACGACCTGGGCCGCGTGGCCCGCACCGGCTCCGTCGCCGTGAGCCGCCCCATGGCCGTGGAGCCCTACCCCACGGTTCAGCACCTGGTGAGCACCGTCGAAGCCCAGGCCCGCCCCGACCTGGGCCTGGCGGCCCTCCTCCGCAGCGTCCTGCCGGGCGGCAGCGTCACCGGGGCGCCGAAACACGCGGTCTGCACGCACCTGGCCCAGGCCGAGGCGGCCCCCCGGGGCTTCTACTGCGGAGCCCTGGGCTGGATCGGGTCCAATGGGGATCTGGATCTGGCCCTGCCCATCCGCACCGCCCAGATCGCCGAAGGGCGCCTGACCTACTGGACCGGCGGCGGCATCACCCGCCGCAGCGACGCCACCCGGGAGTGGGCGGAACTCTTCCTCAAGACCCGGGCCCTCCTCGGCTGAACGGAGAACGGATCAGGCCGCGCTGGCCCGCTTCAGCAGCTCCTCGAAGCGCTCGAAGAGGTGGGCCCGGGGCCCTTTAGGCTGGCGCTTGAGGATCATGCCGGCCTGCTCGGGCGTCCGCCCGCCCTTGCTCTGATTGCAGGACAGGCAACATCCCACCAGGTTCTGCCAGGTGGTCGAACCGCCCTGGCACAGGGGCACCACATGGTCCACCGTGGTGGCCTTCCGCTGGCAGCCCTCGTACTGGCAGAGGTAGTGGTCCCGGCGCAGGACCCGCCGCTCCAGGCGGCCCAGCAGCAGCTTGGAGTCGCTGCAGGCCTGGGCATGGGGGAAGATGATCAATTCCAGCCGGCCCTCCAGGTTGCCGTGCCGCTCGAAGGTGGCGGGGTTCAGCACATGGGCCCGGCCGGCCACCACGGCGCAGAGGGCGCGACGGCGGCTCACTTCCTGCATGGGGACATAGTTCCGGTCCACGGCGATGACCTCGCCGGCTCCGTGACGACCCCCTCCCTTCAGCATCACACCCCCGGATTGGCCCGAATCCTAAGGCATTCCTGTGATTTGGGAAGTGAATTATTCGCTCCCGCCCGGCATCGCCAGCACTGGCGCGCCCTCGGCTTGTGCTTCCGCCGGAACCTCCGGAGCTGCCTCCACCCCCGCCAGCCGCTTTTCCATGAGGTCCTTCCGCTTCGAGACCTCCCCCAGCCGCTTGCTGGCGTCATCCAGCCGGTCTTGGACCGCCGCCAGGGCCGTCCCGAACCGCCCGAACTCGGCCTTCACATGGCCGAGCACCCGCCAGACCTCGCTGCTCCGCCGGCTGATGGCCAGGGTCTTGAACCCCACCTGAAGGCTGTTGAGGAAGGCCGTGAGCGTGGTGGGCCCGACGAAGGTGACTTTGCATTCCCGCTGGAGCCGGCCGAACAGCCCCGGCCGCCGCAGCGCCTCCGCGTAGAGCCCCTCGAAGGGCAGGAAGAGCAGCGCGAAATCCGTGCTGTAGGGCGGCGCGATGTACTTGTCGCGGATGTCCCGGGCCTGGGAGAGCAGGCGGTTCTCCAGCGCCTTGCCCGCGGCCTCCACGGCGGCCAGATCCCCGGCCTCGTAGGCCTCCATGAGCCGCTGGTAGTCCTCCAGCGGGAACTTGGCATCGATGGGGAGCCAGACGCTGCCCCCCTCCTCGGTTCCCGGCAGCTTCACCGCGAACTCCACCACCTCGGCGGAGCGGGGCTTCACCTTCACATTCGCCGCGTACTGCCCGGCGGACAGGAACTGCTCCAGCAGCGCACTCAGCTGGGCCTCGCCGAGCACGCCCCGGGTCTTCACATTGGTGAGGGCCCGCTTCAGTCCACCCACATCCTGGGCCAGGGACTGCATCTCGCCCAGCCCCTTCTGCACCTGCTCCAGGCGCTGGGCCACGAGGTTGAAGCTCTCGCCGAGGCGCTTCTCCAGGGCTTCGTGAAGCTGCTCGTCCACCGTGCGGCGGATCTGTTCGAGCTTGGCCTCATTCGAGGTCTGGATGGCATCCAGCCGCTGCTGCACCTGCTGCTGGACCAGGCCGAGCTGAGCAGCCTGCTCCGCCCGGGAGGCCCTCAGCGCCTCCTGGACGGCGGCCGTGAGCTGGCGGAAGCCCTCGCCCAGCTTTTCGGCCTGGGCGGTCCGCAGCTGGCCGAGCTCCGAAAGGACGGGCTGGATCTGCATGGCCAGGGCCTGCCGGGCCTCGCCCCGGTCGCGCGAGGCCAGCTCCTCCGCATGGCGGCGCAGGGCCTCGAACGGGGCGGCCTCCAAGGGGGGCCGACGCAGGGCCGCCCAGACCGCCAGGGCCGCGACGAAACAGGCGAAGAGGGAGACGATCAGCGGGAGGTCCATGCCTCCATCATCGTCCGCCGTGCGCGACAGGGAGTGTCCACTCCACCCGGCGCCCCTCGCCTTCCTGGGACAGCCGCAGCTCGGCCACCCAGTCCGTGGGCCAGGGGCCGTCCGTGCCGGCCCACTCCACCACGAGGCGGTCCGTGGCCTCCAAGGTCTCCTCGAGGCCCAGGGACCACGCGCCTCCGGGGCCGGGGCGGTAGAGATCCAGGTGGAAGACCCGCCCCCCCGGATGGTCGTAGCGGTGGAGCACGGCGTAGGTGGGCGAGGCCACTTCATCCGGATCCCCCCCCAGGCCCCGCAGGAAGCCCCGGGTCCAGGTGGTCTTGCCCGCACCCAATTCGCCCCGCAGCAGCCAGGTTCCACCCGCCGGCGTGACCCGGGCCAGGGCTTCGCCCATAGCCTCCGTGGCTCCGTCATCGGCCAGGAAGGACTCAGGCACGCAACAACTCCGGAAGCAGCTCCGCCAAGTCCCGGGGGAGCAGCCCCGCGCCCGGGAGCTGATCCCCGGCGGCGCCGTGGAACCAGGTGGCCGCGGCCGCGGCCTCGCGCATGGGCAGCCCCTGGGCGCGGAAACCGGCCACCATGCCCGCCAGCAGATCGCCGCTGCCGCCCGTCGCCATGCCCGGATGGCCCGTGGGGTTGATCCACAGATCGCCCCGGGCGCCTCCGGCGATCACGGTCTGGGCCCCCTTGAGGACCAGGACGCCGGGCTTCCCCGCCGCCACCCGCCGGGCCTGGGCCAGACGCTCGTCCATCAGCAGGGGACGCGAGAGCCGGAAGAGCCGGGCGAATTCACCGGGATGGGGCGTGATGGCCGTGCCGGGCCGCTCCATCCAGCGCTTCCCTTCCCCTTCCTTCAGGGCCGAGGCGTCCACCACCAGCGGACCCTCCCAATCCGGCACCTGGGCGATGCCCCCGGGACCCACCAGGAGCACATCGGCCTCCGGCGGGACGGTTCCCCGCCAGGGGTGCACCATGGCTTCGGGAACCTGGGCGGCGATCTCGGCGCGGACCTCGGGCTCCGCCAGCACCGTGACCAGGCCCACGCCCACGCGCAGGGCACCCAGGGCCGCCAGCACCGCGGCCCCACTCATGCCCAGGCTGCCGGCCCGGATGGCCACATGTCCGAAGCTCCCCTTGTGGGCATTCCAGGCCCGGGGGGGGAGGATCGGCCGTTCCAGCAGCTGCATCGCGGCTTCCGGGGAGCGGTCCAGGGGGATGGGGATCACTGAGATCTCGCCGCAGCATTCCTTCGCCGGAAGCAGGCCGTGGCAGACCTTGAGGGCCCCGAAACACGCCGTCCGCGCGGCCCGCACCGCTTCGCCGGGGATTTCGGCCGCGCCAGGATCCAGGCCCGAGGGCAGGTCGAGGGCCAGCACTGGGAGGCCGCTGCCGTTCAGGGCCTTCACCCAGACCGCGGCCGGGCCATCCAGCGGGCGAGCGGTGCCCAGGCCGAAGAGGCCGTCCACCACCCAGCCGCGCCAGGTCCGCATGATCTCGTTCGGGCCGGCGCCCCCCTGGATGCCCCCCCCGAGGCCCCTCCAAAGGCGGGCCTGATGGGCCGCATCCCCCCGCCATTCGGGCTGGGCGAAGGGCGACCACACCGTGACCTCACGCCCCTGGAGCCGGGCCAGGCGGGCCAGCGCCAGGGCGTCGCCGCCATTGTTGCCGGGCCCCGCCAGCACCTGGATCGGCTCGCAGGGCGGGATGAGGGCCAGGGCCCCGAGAGCGGCGTGCTCCTGCAGGACCAGCGACGGCATGCCCCAACCCTCGATGGCCTGGTGCTCCGCGGCCCGCATTTCGTCGGCGGTGAGGAGGGGAATCATGCGGCACCTCCAGGGCCGTGCCCTCCGGGCTTCGGCTTCGCCAACGAGGCATTCCGCTCCTGCTTCATGCTCATGGCGAAAGTCTAATCCCGTTCGGCGAGATATGCCGCCAGGGCCCTCGGGAACAGCTCCATCTCCGCCGCGTACACGCGCTTCTGCAGGTCCTCGGGCGACTCTCCGGCCAGGACCGGTACCCGCAGCTGGGCGAGGATCCGCCCATGGTCGTATTCCGCGTCCACCAGGTGCACCGTGGCGCCGGACTCGGTCTCCCCCGCCGTCAGCACGGCCCGGTGGACATGCATGCCGTACATGCCCGGGCCGCCGTAGTTCGGCAGCAGCCCCGGATGGATGTTCAGGATGCGGCCCGCCCAGCGGGGGGGCACGGTCAGCTTCTTCAGCCAGCCGCAGAGGCAGATGATCTCGGCGCCCGCCGCTTCGGCAGCCCGATAGCAGGCCTCGGAAAAGGCTTCATCCGACGCGAAGTCCTTCCGGCTGACGACGGCCGTGGGCAGCCCTTCGGCCTCCAGGCGCACCAGCCCCCCGGCCTGGGCCGTGGAGGCGAGCCCCAGCACGGGAAGACCGGGAACCCGGCCCTCGCGGCAGGCCCTGAGGAGGTTCAGGGCATTGCCGCCGGTGCCGGAGATGAAGAAGGCGAGCCGCTTCACTGAAGGGCCGTGAGCACCGCCACATCCGCGATGTCCTGGGCGCTGCAGCCGCGGCTCAGATCGTTGGCGGGCCGGGCCAGGCCCTGGAGCAGCGGGCCCAGCGCCACGGCGCCGCCCAGTCGTTCCGTGATCTTGTAGGAGATATTGCCCGCGTCGAGGTTGGGGAAGACCAGCACATTGGCCTTGCCCGCCACGGCGGATCCCGGCGCCTTGCGCTGGCCCACGGAGGCCACCAGGGCCGCATCCGCCTGCAGCTCGCCATCCACGGCGAGATCCGGCGCCTTCTCCTTCAGGATGGCCAGGGCGGCGCGGACCTTGTCCACGCAGGGGTGTTCCGCAGAACCGCGGGTGGAGAAGCTCAGCAGCGCCACCCGGGGCTCCACGCCCATCACCCGACGGGCGTTCTCCGCCGAGGCGATGGCGATGTCGGCCAGCTGCTCGGGGGTGGGATCCGGCACCACGGCGCAGTCCGCGAAGATCATGGCGCCCTGCTCGCCGAAGGCCGCATCGGGGTGGATCATCATGAAGAAGCTGGAAACGGTCTTGATGCCCGGAGCGGCACCGATGGCCTGGAGGCAGGCCCGCACCGTCTCGGCGGTGGTGTTCAGCGCCCCTGCCACCATGCCGTTGCAATGGCCCGCCTGCACCAGCATGGAACCAAACCAGAGGGGATTGTGCACGGCTTCCAGCGCCTGGGCCTCGGTGATGCCCTTGGCCTTGCGGCGCTCGTAGTAGGCCCCGGCCAGTTCCGGAAGCAGCGGGCTCGCCGCGGGATCCACCATCTCGACCCCCTTCAGCGCGAGACCCAGGGCCGCACCCCGCTTCGCCATGTCGGCCGGATCGCCCAGCAGGGTGAGGTGGCAGAGGTTCTGATCCAGCAGGAGCTGGGCGGCCTGGAGCGTCCGGTCGTCCCGGCCCTCCGGCAGGACGATATGGCGCTGCAATTCCTTGGCGCGGGCGCGGAAACGCTCCATCCAGCGGATGTGGTTGGCGTGGGTCATGGATTCCTCCGATGGCGGGACGAGGGTTTCGGCGAAGGGGGGTCGGCGAGGAAATCGTGGGGATCCCGATCCGTGCGGTCACGGAAGGTGTCCGCCAGGCTGGGCGCGCCCGAACTGGGTTCATCCAGGTACAGGGTCTCCACGCGGTGCATGGGAATGAAGCGGGTGCCCAGGGCCACCTGGTCGGCCTCGCCCCGGCGCACGAGGGTCAGCACTTCCTCCCAGGGCACGAGGTCCACGCCGCGCAGTGCGATGCCCGAGGCATCCAGCCCCAGGATCCGCCCCCAGATCCGCTCCCGCGGCGACTGGAGCACCACCACCACGAGGTCGCCGGGACGGAAGGGCATGGACAGGGGCATGGGAAGGGCTCCGCTTCGATTCTTACAGGGCCGGGCCTTCGACGATGAGGCGGCCTTCGGTGAAGCCCTCCATCGCCCACCAGGGGCCTTCGAAGCCGTTGCCGCTGGCCTGCACGCCCCCGAAGGGCGCCGAGTCCAAGCGGAAGGTGGGTGGAAGGTTCAGCAGGACCCCGCCGGCCCTCAGCGTGGAAGCGGCCCGGCGGAGGTTCCGCTGGTCGCGGCTGTAGGCGCTGGCCCTCAGGCCGAAGCGGGTGGCCGCGGCGCGGTCCAGGCCTTCGTCGAAGCTGGCCACGGGGGTGAGCACCGTGATGGGGGCGAAGACCTCCTCGCATTGGAGGGGATCCGCTTCCCCCAGGCCGGTGAGGATCGCCGGGGGCAGCAGCGCGCCGTCCCGGTGCCCTCGCAGGAGGACCTCGGCGCCGGCAGACACTGCCCGGTCCAGGCTCTCGTCCAGTCGGCGGGCCGTGGCCTCGTCGATGAGCGGCCCGATGACCGTGGCGGAATCCATGGGATCGCCCACGGGCAGGGCCTGCACGGCCGCCACGAACGCGGGCGCAAAAACCTCCCAGATGCCCCGGTGCACATAGATCCGCTGGGCCTTGGAGCAGCTCTGCCCCGCCCCGGCCACGGCGGCAGGCGCGAGCTGGCGGGCGACGGCGGCGACATCCACGCCCTCATCCACCACCACGGCGCCGTTGCCGCCCAGCTCGAGCAGCAACCGCTTGCCGGCCAGCACCTGCTCCAGGTGCCGGCCCACGCGCTCGGAGCCCGTGAAGCTCACCGCGGCGATGCGGGGGTCCTTAGCTAAGGCCTCCGCGGCGACGGGATCGGGCCCGGTCAGCTGCAGGAGGTGCACGGGGGCGGCCACCGAGATCCGCGCGGCTTCAAAGGCCTCCCAGAGCAGCCTCGAGGTCCGGGGCGCCTGGGGGCAGGGCTTCCAGATGGCGCTGCAGCCCACCGCCAGAGCCGGGCCGAGCTTGTGCACGGCCAGGTTCACGGGGAAGTTGAAGGGCGTGATCGCCAGCACCGGGCCGACGGGGAAGCGCCGCAGGACCGCGCGGCAACCTTCCGCCCCCGCCATCAGATCGTAGGGAACGGCCTGTTCGCCGAAGGCGGCCGCGGCCTCCACCGTAGCCTTCAGCGTGGCCTCGGCCCGCGCCACTTCTCCCCGGGCCAGGCTGATGGGCTTGCCGGTCTCCTCGGTGATGAAGCGCGCCAGGTCCTCCCGGACCCGGCCCACCTGATCCAGCCAGGCCTCCAGCAAGCGCCGCCGCTCCAGCCGGGAGGCGTCCTTCCAGGCCCCGAAGGCCCGCTCGGCGGCTCCGACCATGCCCTCCAACGCCATCGCCGCCATGGTCCACCCTTTCCCTGGAGGCTTCAGAATCGCCCCGGACGCCCCTCCAGGTTACTCATTAAGTCCTTGAAGGGCGTCACATCCACATCTCGTGCAGAATTATCAACCTGCAGGTCCACTTGACGATACGAAAGGGGGCCGCCTCCCCAAAAGGACACCCCCATGAGTTTCACGCTGCACCAGGATCTCCAGGCTTCCCGGCTGAAGCTGGAGGGCCAATTCACCTTTGAAGCCCACACCCAGTTCCGCAGCGCCACCCAAGAGGTACTGGACGCGACTGCGGCGGGGCCCATCACCCTCGATCTCTCGGGCCTCAGCTACCTGGATTCTTCCGCCCTGGGCATGCTGCTGCTGCTGCGCGAGAAGGCCGAGAGCAAGGGCCTCCGGGTGGTCCTGGGGAAACCCTCCCCGGTGGTGATGGAGATCCTCAAGATCGTGCAGTTCGGGAAGCTCTTCGAGATCCAGGAAGGGTGAGGGCCGCCATGGGAATGGGCCTCCCGCTCCTAGGGCCGCGGCGCCAGGCCCGGGGCCCTGGGTCCATGGGCCTGTCGTGAGTCCCCGCCACTTCGGCATCCAGCGCAAGATCTTCGTGGCCTTCGGCCTGTTCTTCTCAATGGTCGTGGCGGGCGGGGGCTGGGCCGTCGCCCGCTACTTCACCGCCGTGTCCCGGGCCCGGATCGAACAGCACCAGTTCAATGAAGTGACCTTGCTGGCGCAGGCCGTGGACGAGACCATCGCCTTCTACCAGCAGTGCCTGGAAGGCGCGGCCCGGGAGATCCCCCCCAGGGCCCTTCGCGACCGCCGTTCCGCGACGAGTTGGCTCCAGGCGCGCACGAGCCTTCGCACCACCTTCCCGAACGGGGTGTACCTGGCCGGGCCCGATGGCCAGCTCCTGGCCGAGGCGGCCGACGCCCCCCAGGGCGCCCCGGCGCCCGCCCCTATCCGGCCCTTTCTCGACGCGGTGCTGGCGAATCGCCAGGCCGGGGTGTCCCCTCCCTACGATCTGTCATCGACCGGGCGACCTGCCGTCCTGATGGCGGTTCCCTTGCTGGGAAAAGACGGGCGAGTCCTGGCCGTCCTCGCGGGGGGCATCGACCTTCTCCACGATGATTTTCTGGGTGGGATCGCCCACAAACAGCGGCCGGACTCCGGTTCCCTCCAGTTGTTCGACTCCACGCGCCGGGTGCTGATCCATCCGGATTCGGCCCGACTCATGAAGCCCTTCGGCCCACCGGAGCCTTCCGGGTTCTTCGACCGGGCGCTCCAGGGGTTTGAAGGCAGCGGAGAGAGGGTCAACGCCGCGGGCGTGCCGACCATCTCCTCGGTCAAGCGGCTTCGAGCCATGGATGGGATCCTCGTGGCCAGCCTTCCGGTCGCCGAGGCCCTTCGCCCGGTCGAGCGGCTCAGGTCCTACCTCAAACTTTCCGTGGCCCTTGTGGTGGCCATGAGCCTCTCCCTCACCTGGTTGATCTCCCACCGGTTGGCCGACAACCTCGAGGACATCACACACCAGGTGCGGGCCCTGGGGGATCTTCCGGCGGGGAACCGGATCATCCGGATCCGGGGGAACGACGAGGTGAGCGTCCTAGCCGAGTCCTTCAACGCGATGATCGGGCGCCTGGAGGCCAAGGAGCGTTCGCTGACCCGGGCCAGGACCGAAACCGACGAAGAGCTCGCCATCACCAAGCACCTTCTCCGGCGCCTGGTCGAGCCGGGTCTGCGGGCCCTGCCTCCCGGATTCCACATGGAGACGCTCCAGACCCGGCGCATCAACGGCGATGCCTGCACCTACCGCCAAGGCCTGCCCGGGGTCCACTTCGGGTTCCTCTGCGACGCGACCGGCCACGGCCTGGCGGCGGGCGTGTCCACCCTCCCGGCGGTCCAGGCCTTCCTCAGCATGGCGAACCGGAACATCCCGCTGGATACGGTCTATCGCCAGATCAATGCCGGGCTCCGCGAGATGCTGCCCACCGGCCGGTTCGTCTGCCTGCTCCTGATGCGGCTGGATGTCCACAAGGGCACCCTCTCGGTTCTGAACGCGGGCCTGCCGGATGCCCTCCTGCTGCCCCGCCGCGGCCCATCACGGCGGCTCGCCTCGCACAACCTGCCCGCCGGAGTGGTCGACCGGCTGGACCCCCCCGTCGTGGAGCAGATCGCCGTATCGGAAGGCGACCGCCTGTTCGCCTTCACCGATGGCCTTCAGGACATGCTCGGCGACCGCCTTCCATCCATTCTGGCGTCCTCGGAGGAGCTACCCTTCCCTGGCTGTCGGAAGGCAATCCAAGAGGCACTCGCGGCGGATGGCCTGGATCGCGAACAGCAGGACGACGCCAGCTGGGCGCTCTGGGAGGTGCCCGCCCCGGCATCCGCCCGGCTCTCGAGTGCCGGCCGTCCCGCCGCCCATCCCGCCGGCGATTCCGCGGAGCCCCTCCGCACGACCTTCGCCCTGGACTTCACCCTGAATCCCCGGGAGCAGACGATCCGCGAGTTCCTGCCCGACTGCCTCCGCCTGCTCGGCAACCAGGGCCTTCCGTCCGGGCCCTCCCAGCGCCTGGCCCTGGCCCTGACCGAGGCCCTCGCCAATGCGGTGGACCACGGCCTGCTTCGCCTGGATCCCCGGCTGAAGGAGGGGGGCATCGAGGCCTACGAGGCCGCCCGACGCGCCGGTCTGGAAGCCCTGACGGAGGGAACTGTCTCGCTCCGGATCAGCCTCCGGGCAGAGCCCCGCGCCGAGATCCGCGAGATCGCCGTCGAGGTCGAGGATTCGGGGCCCGGGTTCGATTGGCGGGCCTGGCGGGACCAAGCCGAGCCCCTGGCGGCTGGCCGGGGGCTCCTCACCCTTCGCGCCCTCTCCCCGGACCTGAGGTTCAACGAGGCGGGCAATGCCCTCCGTTTCACCTTGCCTTGCGGGTAAGGCACACCTCGTTCATTCCGCCGGCGCCGAGTTGCCGCCACGCCGCTTGCCGCACCAGCGTAGGATGGGAGCAGGAGTACCCCCATGACCAAGCCCCTCGTCCCCGCCGATCTGCTGAAGAACATCCAGGCCGCGGACAAGCCGGCCTCCGGCGCCACGGCCGGAAGACCGAAGGCTTCCGCGCACCCCAAGCCCGTCACCAAGGCGTCCACCAAGCCCCAGGGAAAGAGCGGCGTCACCCACACCCGCATGAGCAACCGCGGGAAGTAGGAGCCGCAACCGAACCCTGCCGAACCGATTCAGAACTGCAGGGCGGTCACTGCCAGCGTGGCCCCGAAGGAGAGGGCCAGCATGACCGCCAGCCGGAGGCCGAAGGCCCGCCCGCCCGCGATCCAGGCGAACCCGGCCTTGGCGAGGGTGTTGGCGCCGATGGCCAGTACGATAGCCAGCACGGCCGTGGCCGCCGGGAGCCCGACGGACCGCACCTGGCTGCTCACGGCCAGCGTGATCGCGACCACATCGGCCAGCCCCGAAAGACCGGCCGCCATCATGAGGCCGCGATCTCCGAACCCGGCCCGGGCCGCGGCGGAAACGAGCAGCACGGCGGCCAGCGCCAGGCCCCAGGCCAGGGCCCGCTTCAGGTGGAAGGGGTTGCGCACCGGCACCTCCTCCGTGTCGATCGCGGGGGCCGCCCCGGACCGAAGGATCCACCAGGTCGCGGCTAGCAGCGTCACCACCATGGCCGCCAGCGGCGCCAGCAGGGGCCTCAAGAGATCGATGCCTCCCACCACGCCGGCGAGGAGCGCCACCCTCACCCCCATGACCGCACAGGCCAGCATCACCGCCACCTGCCCGGGACCGCGGAGGGAGAGATCGGTCTTGACCCGCCGCGACATGGTCACGGCCACGATGGTGGAACTCACCATGCCGCCCACGAGTCCCGTCATCACCGCGCCCCGGCTCGACCCCAGGGTGCGGTTCAAGGCATAGCCCATGAAATCCACGGCCGCCACGAGGGCCACCATCCAGCCCACCTTCTGGGGCGAGAGCACCCCCCAGGGATCCAGGGTCTTTGACGGGAGCAGGGGCAGCAGGATGGCGAAGACGATGAGCAGCTGCATGGCGGCGGTCAGGTCCTCCCGGTGCAGGCGGGGAATCCAGGCGCGGAACCATGGCTTGGACAACAGCAGCAGGGTGACGATCACCGTGACGGCCACGGCGAGGAGGGCATCCCGCGTGAGCAGCATGCCCAGCAGCGGAGCGGCCAGGGCCGCGATCTCCGTGGTGAGGCCCCGCTCTGCCGAGCTGGTCTGGAAGTAGAAGAGTCCGATGAGCAGCGCCGCAAAGGCCTGCACGGCGATGGGCAGGGCCAGGCCCGTCCCGCCCACCTTCACGGAAACCCAGCCCAGGAGGGTGAGCAGGGCGAAGGTCCGCGCGCCCAGGCTCCCCCGCAGGCCCTCGGCCTGATCGGATTCCCGGCGGTGGTGGGGCTCCTCGCGGCTCTCCTGGCTCCGCTCGAAGCCGCTGCGCTCGCGCTCCAGGCCCATCATCAGACCCAAAGCCACGGCCATGCCTGCTTCTTTCAGGGTGGAGAGGTCGAGGGTCAACATGGAGCGCTCCGGGAATCGTCTAATCGGCCAGGTTCCAGATCTGGATGTGGCTGGTGCGTTTCAGCACCTCGGCCACGAGCTCCGGCGCCTCAGATCCATAGGTCCGGACCTGGAACCGCTCACCGCCCGGCAGGTGCACCAGGTGGACCGAGGCCCCATCGGGAAAGTCGGGATGACTCGCCAGCGGCCGGGCGAGGGCGTCCAGATCGAGCGCCTCGAACCAGCCCGAAGGCAGCGGAGCTGTGCGGGCCCCGGGAATCAAGGCGCCGATCTCCCGAGGCTGCAGGAGAATCAGGTGGCTGGTGCCGTTCTGCCTCCCCCGCCAGCTGAGAAAGGGAGGCAGGTCGCCAAATCCGATGCCGCCCTTGCGCCATTCGGGCCAGGCCCGCAAGGAACCCAGGCCCGCCGCGTCCGCCGCCGCCATGGCCAGGGTGGCCAAGTCCGGCACGACCGGGGGGATCCATGGTTCCACGCTCAGCATGCCGTCGAGCATGGCAGATCGGGTAGGCTGGGGCCCATGGGTACGATGCACCAGCCTGGAATGCCCGGATCGGCCCAAGCCCCTGGAGGGCGGCCATGACCGGAGCCCGGCCCGTCATCGCCACCGGGCAGCAGATCGGCGCCGGCTGGAGCCCCGCCCTGTCCGTGGCCAAAGCCCTGGCCGCGCTGGCCGAGGCGCGGCGCAGCGGCGCCGAGGCCGTCTACTGGCTGGCAGACGAGGACCACGACCGTGCCGAGGTGGCGGGCGTTGTCGGTTTTGAGGGTGACCGCCTGAAGCGCCACCGCTTCCGCTTCGAATCGCGGATCGGCACCGCCACGGGCTGGCTGCCCTGGAACGCCACCCATCAGGCCGAGGCCGAGCGGCTCTGGGGACCCCTCCCGGAACCCCAGGAGCCCACGCTGCGGGGCCATGTCCTGGCCCTGGGCCAACCGCTGTGGGATCGGGGGCTCAGTCCCTTCTCGCCGACGGAACCCCGAATCCGGGCCTCCATCCAGGCTGAGCTGGAACGATGGCGGACCCTCGGCCTGGAGGCGCTGCTCATGCGACAGGCGGAGGCCCTGGAGACCCAGGGCGCGCCGCTCCCCCTGGATCCGCGGGTGCAGGCCGCCTGGTTCTCCCTGGATCCCCAGTCGGGCCGGCGGCAGCGACTGGAGCAGGACCAGCCTCTCCCGGTCGGCCACTGGCTCAGCCCCGGCGCGGCGGTGCGCCCCCTCATGCAGTCCCTGCTGCTGCCCGTCACCGCCGTGGTCCTCGGGCCTTCCGAGCGGGCCTACTGGCGTCTCTGCGAGCCGCTGTGGGAACGCGTGGGCCTCGCGGCACCCAAGATCCTTCCGCGGCCCACGGTCTTCGTCATCCCCCCGGGGTTCAGGATCTCCTCCGCCCAGCTCGACGCGCTCCGCTTGGGTGCCTGGGATCGCCTCGCGGCCTGGCCCGGCGCGCTTCCCACAGCCAAGTTCCCGGCCGCGGAATCAGATCCATCCTGGCCCCAGGCCATCCAGGCGCGCTTCCAGAAGGAGCTCGCCCGGAGCCGCGACCGCCTGGCCAAGCTGGACCGCCGCCTGCACCGCGAGGCCGCCGACCACCAGCTGGGTGGCGATCCCGAACGGCTGCGCCAGTTTCTCTTCCCCTTCAGCGCCCCTCAGGAACGCGTGATGCCGGGGGTTCCGTGGCTGCGGAACGAGAGGCTGCTCGATGCCATCCTGGAGCGCATGGATGGCGCATCTCCCGTGATCCTGGTGGAGGAACCATGAGCCCAGATCCTGAGGTCCTCGGCCTCGACATTCTCGCCATCGGCGCGCATCCCGACGATGTGGAAGTCCATGTGGGCGGCCTCCTGGCGCTGGCTTCGGACCGCGGCTTGAAGGCCGGCATCCTCGACCTCACCAGCGGCGATCTCGGCACCCGCGGTACCGCGGAAACCCGCCGCGCCGAAGCCCAGGAAGCCGCGCGCATCCTCGGTGTGCCCCGCATCGTGCTGGACTTCCCCGATGGGCGGTTCACGGAGGAGGAGTCCTATCGCCTGCGCCTGATGGCCGAGATCCGCCGGCTGCGGCCCCGGGTGCTGATCCTCCCTGCCCCGGAAGACCGCCATCCCGACCACCGCCGGGCCCACCAGCTGGGCCGGGAAGCCGCCTACTACGCCGGGCTGAAGAACTATCCCTGCAGCGGAACCCCCTGGCGCCCCGAGGCGATCGCCTGGGTGGGCGGCGAGAACCCCGGTCAGCCGGATCTGCTGGTGGATGTGACCGCCGTGTGGGAACGGCGCATGGCCGCCTTCGACGCCTTCGGCAGCCAGTTCACCCAGGATGCCTCGCAGCCCGTCACCCGCATCGCCCACCCCGCCTTCCGCCGCGGCGTCCTGGGCCGCGCCATGCACTGGGGTTCCTTCCTCATGTGCGACTGGGCCGAGGCCCTCTGGTGCGAGCGGCCTGTGCCAAAGGCGCTGATGGAACTCCTGGCAAGGCTCGAAAACCGCTAGGGTTTCTTTTCTTCCGGCGGCTTGCGGACCTTGCTCCAGGCCTGCTCGACGGCTTTCAGGTCCCTGCTGCGCCCCAGATGCTTCAGCGCAACGCCCAGGGATTCGTAGATCACGGCTTCCTGAGGGCGCGCCTCCGGCGGCGGATTGGCGCTGGGCTGGAGCGTGCGTGCCAGGACGGCCGTCCACGCCTCCATGAACCAGTCGGCCATCTCGTCAAATTGTCGCCTTCGCAGGAACTCGGCGGCGATGGCCTTGTGCGCCGCCGCGGGGAGCTTGGCCTTCCACTCCGAACGGCTGCCAAAGACATCGAGACTCTCTGCCAAACCCAAAGCTGTTGGCGAGCCGGGAAGGAAGGCGGACCAACCCACCCACTGGCGCCACAGAGTAGCGTTCCCGGGCCAGCGGTGGAGGGCCGCCTCCAGGTCCGGGAGCGCACGCCGGGCACGGGATTGCCAGCTTTCCAGGTTGCGAATCCATGACGCCTCCGGCCCAAAATCCAGGGGAATCCCGGCCATTACCGCATCCTCCATCAGGCGATCCTCGTACTCCGGCAGGGGCATGCGGGGCCGCAGCAGGGTGAATCGATCCCGACGGGCGTCGAGATGGTCCGGGTGTTGGCGGATAAAGGCGTCCAGCGTCTGGAGGCGGGCAGGCGCCACCGCCGCCAGCCGAAGGGCCAGAGGGCGCGGTTCGGGCGGCCCGTCCCCACGGACAACGAGCTCCGTCATTCCACGGAACACCGCCCATCCCGCCGCTGGAAACCCTAGCCTTTGGAGATAGGCCGTATCCGCGGCGGCGGGCACCTCGATTTTCAGCTCATCCACCCCCCAGTCGGCGAGGGGCGCGGCCTGCCGGATGTCCTTCCAACGCTCCACCCAAGACGGACGGCCCCACACCAGGAAGCGCAGCGGCTTCAGCGTGGGCGGCGGCGGCGGCTCCGGGGGCGGCTGGGCCAGCAGATCCAGGAACGCCTGAGGCGCTCCGCCGGGTCGGACAGGCGCGATCTGCCCTTCGGACGGAGGGGGCCCGGACATGGACTTCAGAATTCCGGCCATCTTCGGCCACCAGGTTCCTGCCCACCGGCGAAGCTCCTGCATGGCCGAGGCGGCTTCGGGCCATCGCCCCAACTGGGCTAAAGCGACCGTCCGCCAGAAGCAGGCCGTCTGCCGAGAGATCAGCCATTCCTCCCAGTTGGCCTCTCGCGGTTCCGCCTCCAATCCATCCAGCAAGGTGAGGAGATCCTGGGCCTGTCCCCGCATCAAGGCGCGAACGGCGCTGGTGCGAAGCAGGTCAGTGGAAGGCCACACCCGCCCCGGCGCAGGCGTCAGGCCATAAGCGTCGGCGTAGCGGGGGCGGGCATCGCGCAGGCTTTCGCAGGCCATCCAGATGTCGGTCAGCCCCAGCCCCCCCTCCCCATCGCCGAAGCGGAACGCCCCTCCTGTGTGGGGGCTCCGGCGCCAGGCCTCGAAGATTCCTTCCTGGAAGCTGCCCAGCTCCGAACGGAAACTGCCCGGATCAACGGGTCCCTGAGTGTCCAGCCAAGCCGCAAGCCATAGCCAGTCCCCCCGCCATGCGTCGGGAAGTTGATTCAGCTTCCGCAGCGTCTCTCCAACCTCCCGGGCCAGCCCCGCGGCAGCGGCCGTATCATTGGCTTTGGCCTCGGCCTGAAGGATGGCGAGCCAGTGGGGGTCGTCGGAAATCTTGACGCCCTCGGCCAGACCCCGCTCCCGGAGGGAACTGAGGCGGAGCCTCGCCACCCGGAGCGCGAAAGCCATGCGCTGCTGGAGGGCTTCGCCGTGGTCCGGATGCTGCTCCAGGAAACGGTCCAGGGATTCCCATGCGGGGGTGCGGCCCACCGCCCCCAGGTGGTCACGGAGCGCTGCGCCGACCGGAAGGGTGTGGCCCTCGTCGAGCACCTTCCCTTCCGGATCGAGCAGGATCCAATGGGGCCCCGAGCCCCAGTCCCGCGCCGCTCGCACCCGGTCCAGGAGGGGGCCGTCCATGGCATCGACAAACAGATCGGAGCCAACGATCAACCGGAGGATCTGGTCGTCGGAGGCACGATAGGCGGCGGTGACGAGTTCTTTCGAGGCCAGCAGGTTCAAGGGGGCACGGGGTTTCCGCCGCCATTCTTCCACGAAGCCGGACCAGGCCCCGGTCTGTGCAGACAGTGCGGCCGGGGCCAGCATCCAGCCCAGGCATACCGCGCTCCGGATGATCCGCCTCGTACACGACATCTCAGCCCTCTTCGCCCAGCCTGGAGGCCTGGAGGCCGCATCGTCAAGGCCCCGCGGCGGGCTTCCCTGCGCTAGCCTGGAGGCATGAACCGCTTCGAATCCGATCTGTTGGCGCAGATCCAGCGCCGCGGCGATGGCGTGAGCGGCCGGGTGCTGGTGGCCTGCTCGGGCGGCGGCGATTCGGTGGCGCTGCTGGTGCTGCTCTGGACGCTGCGGAAGAGCCTCGGCCTCGACCTGACCGTGGCCCACGCGGACCACGGGCTGAGGCCGGAATCCGAAGAGGACGCGCACTTCGTGCGGCAGCTCTGCCGGGCCTTGGATCTCGATCTCGTCGAGGCGACCCTCGGCGTGAGGGCCCACGCCGCCTCGCGGGGGCTGGGCCTCGAGATGGCCGCCCGGGAGCTGCGCTGGGACTGGCTGCGGCAGGAGGCCGGGCGCACCGCCACGGAGGCAGTCGCCACGGGGCACACGCTGGACGACCATACGGAAACCGTCTTCCTGCGCCTGGCCCGGGGGGGCGGCCTGGGCTGCCTGCACCCCCTCGCGCCGCGACAGGGCCCGCGCTGGTCGCCCCTGGCGGAGACGCGCCGCGCCGAGCTCCGCGCCTACCTCACCGCCCGGAACATCCCCTGGCGGGAGGATGCCACCAACGCCGACCCCTTCACCGCGCGGAACCGCTGGCGGCCGCTGCTCGAGGAGATCCGCAGCGAGGCGAAAGAACTGGACCGCCACCTGTTCGAGACGCACCTGCAGGCCGAGGAGGCCGAGCAGTTGGCCCGGACCCTGATCGGCACCTGGGAGGGTTCGCGCTGGTTCATCCAGGACGAGGGCATCGCCTTCAAGCGGGAGGCCTGGAGCGAGCGGGACCTGCGCTGGACCCTCGAAACGGCCTTCCGCCGGCTGGGCTGGCCCCGCGAGGCGACCCTGCTCAGGGGCCTCGCTCCCTGGCTGGCCGAACGGCTCTCCCGGGGCCGCAAACCCTCGTCCTGGGGTCATTTCCACCTAAACTCTGAACCAGATGGCGGGTATCTGCATCTAAGACAAGGACCCGCGCCTTCCCGGACCTAGTAAACTGGAGGGCCACCTGGGCTCAGGCCCCAAGGAGTGACCCTTTGAATTCCATGATGAAAAGCGTTCTGGTCTGGCTGGGCATCGTCGCCCTCCTGGTTCTGGCCTTCCGCCAGATCCCCCAGAACAGTCGCCAGATCGAGATCCCCTTCTCGACCTTCTACACCGAGGGTGTGGGAGGCAAGTACAAATCCGTGACGCTGTCCGGGTTTGATGTCGAAGGCACCTACAAGCAGCCCGAGAAGAACGCCAAGACCGGCGAGGCCATCGAGCGGTTCCGCACCGTGGCCCCGCCCATGCAGGACCTGGGCAAGGTCATCCTCAGCTGGAAGACCGAAGGGCAGCTCGAGGAGTTCAAGGCCGCCAAACCCAGCGAGAACAACTTCGCCTATGTGCTGATGTTCTGGGCCCCCCTGCTGGTCTTCGTGGTGCTCTGGTTCGTCTTCATGCGCCAGGCCCAGATGGGCGGCAACAAGGCCCTGAGCTTCGGCAAGGCCCGCGCCAAGGGGCTTTCCACCAGCGCCAAGCGCATCACCTTCGCGGATGTCGCCGGCTGCGACGAGGCCAAAGAGGAACTGAAGGAGATCGTCGATTTCCTCAAGGATCCCGCCAAGTTCGTGAAGCTGGGCGGCAAGATCCCCAAGGGCGTCCTGCTCATGGGCCCTCCGGGGACGGGCAAAACCCTGCTGGCGCGCGCCATCGCGGGCGAGGCCAAGGTCCAGTTCTTCTCCATCTCGGGTTCCGACTTCGTGGAGATGTTCGTGGGCGTGGGGGCCAGCCGCGTGCGCGATCTCTTCGAGCAGGCCAAGAAGAGCGCCCCCTGCATCGTGTTCATCGATGAGATCGACGCCGTGGGCCGCCATCGCGGTGCCGGCCTCGGCGGCGGCCATGACGAGCGGGAACAGACCCTGAACCAGCTGCTGGTGGAAATGGACGGCTTCGAGGGCAATGAGGGCGTCATCCTCATCGCCGCCACCAACCGCCCCGATGTGCTGGACCCCGCCCTGCTCCGCCCCGGCCGCTTCGACCGGCGCGTGGTGGTGGACCGCCCCGATGTGAAGGGCCGCTTCGAGATCCTGAAGGTGCACACCACCGACAAGATCCCCCTCAGCCCCGATGTGGACCTGGAAGTCATCGCCCGTGGCACCCCCGGTTTCGCCGGCGCCGACCTGGCGAACCTCTGCAACGAGGCCGCCCTCACCGCCGCCCGCGGCAGCAAGAAGTGGGTGGAGATGGCCGACTTCGAGAACGCCAAGGACAAGGTCTACATGGGCAGCGAGCGCCGCAGCCTCGTGATGACCGAGGCGGACAAGCGCATCACCGCCTACCACGAGGCCGGCCACACGGTCGTCGCCGCCGTGGTGCCCGACAGCGACCCGATCCACAAGGTCACGATCATCCCCCGGGGCCGGGCCCTGGGCGTCACCTGGCAGCTGCCGGTCACGGACCGCTACAACACCACCCGCGACTACATGGAAAGCCGCATTGCCATCGCCATGGGTGGCCGCATCGCCGAGGAGATCTTTTTCAACCAGCTCAGCACCGGCGCGGCCAATGACATCCAGCAGGCCACCGAAATGGCCCGGTCCATGGTCACGGAATACGGCATGAGCGATAAGCTCGGCCCCTTGAACTTCGGTGGCGGCGGCAACCATGAGGTCTTCCTCGGCCGAGATTTCGCCCAGCACCGCGAGATCTCCGAAGACACCGCCCGCCTCATCGATGTCGAGGTGCAGGAGTTCGTGCTCCGCAACTACGCCCGGGCCAAGTCGGCGATCGAAGCCCACCGCGATCAGCTGGTGGCCATTGCCGAGGCCCTGCTGGTCCGCGAGACCCTCGATGGCAACGACATCGAGATCCTCATGAAGGGCGGCACGCTGCCTCCCCCTAAGTCCGGCAGCACCCCCACCGCCCCAGCCACGGTGGAGGGACCGTCCACGGATCCCGGCCTCAATCCCGCCCTGAAGCCCGCCTAAAATGGCGCCATTCGACTGGGGACCGCTTCTCAAGAGTGGTCCCCTTTTTCTGGGCATCCTGAACCTGACCCCGGACTCCTTCAGCGATGGGGGCCGGTTCACGGCTCCCGCCGCGGCCCTGGACCAGGCCCGGGCCCTCGTCCAGGCCGGGGCACGTATGCTCGACCTCGGCGCCGAAAGCACCCGCCCCGGAGCGGCCATCGTGGACGCGGACACCGAATGGAACCGCCTGGAGCCGGGCCTGTCCGGCCTCGCGGCGGCCGGTCCCGGAATCCCCCTCAGCCTGGATACGCGCTACGCGCTCACGGCCAGCCGCGGTCTCGCGGCCGGTGCCCAGGTGATCAACGATGTCACGGGCTTTTCCGATCCGGCGATGCTGGCGCTGGCGGTGCATTCCTCCTGCGGGCTCATCGCCATGCGGAGCCGCCGCGCGGGCGCGGGCTTCCACATGCCGCCCTACGATGATCCCGCCCCCCGGGATGCCGAACAGGCCCTCGCCGAACTACGCGCCGTCCGGGACCGGATGCTCGGTGCCGGGATCTCTCAGGAACGCCTGCTGCTGGACCCCGGATTCGGCTTCGGGACCACCTTCGCGGAGGATCTCGCCTTGTGGGAGGCCCTGCCGCGCCTGCCCGAGCTTCTGGCCTGGCCCGCCGATCGGTTCTGCATCGGCCTTTCCCGGAAGCGGTTCCTGGCGCTCCGGGCCGGGCGGCCGGACCTCGCCCCCAGCCTCCGCGACGGCCTCACGGCCAAGGCCCATGCCGAAGCAGCCCGGTGGGGCTACCGGGTCTTCAGGACGCACGCCATCTCTGAGGCCATCACCTGAGGCCGACGCGTGAGGCACCCGCCATCCTCGGTTAATCTGGCGGCATGAGTCTTCGCTACTTCGGAACCGACGGCATTCGGGGCGCGGCCTATCGCTCCCCCCTCACCCTGGAGGAAGTTTCCCGCTGGGGCGCGGCCTGGGCGCAGGTGGCCCGGGAGGCGGGCGTCAAGCGCCTGGTGGTGGGCTGGGATCCCCGATCCAGCTCAGGCCCCATGTCCGAGGCTTTCATCCTCGGCGTCGGCCTGGGCCTCCAGGTCCTGGTGCTCGGCATGGCCCCCACGCCTGCCGTGGCCTGGAAGGTGGCGAAATTGACCGCCGAGGGTGGGAAGACCTGGGGCCTCATGATCTCGGCCAGCCACAATCCGCCCGAGGACAACGGGCTGAAGGGCTTCAACGAACTCGGCGAGAAGCTCGAGGAGGATCAGGAGCGCGCCATCGAGGCCGCCTTCGAGGCCCTGCCCGAGCCCACCACCATCTCCGCCCCGCCCGGCCGCCTGGAGCTCCAGCCCTACCTGTCCCACCTCGGGGGCATCGACCTGCCCGATGACTTCAAGGTGGTGATCGACTGTGCCCACGGCGCCACGGCCGAGGCCGCCCTGGAGCTCTTCCGGGGCCGC
Source organism: Geothrix sp. (assembly GCA_019449415.1). Lineage (GTDB taxonomy): Bacteria > Acidobacteriota > Holophagae > Holophagales > Holophagaceae > Geothrix > Geothrix oryzae. Next base: position 37,595 of record JAGRPP010000017.1, on the reverse strand, counting down.
GGCATCCACTGGCTGGGTGTGCCGGCGGACGGCCCGAGGATCAATGTCGGCGTCGGCTCCACCCATCTGGATGCCCTCTCCACCGCCGTGCTGGCCCACCAAGCCCAGCTGGGCATCGCCTTCGACGGCGATGGCGACCGCTGCCTGCTGGTGGATGGTTCCGGCCGGACCGTGGATGGCGACCAGATGGTCTGGCTGCTAGCGCAGGATCGCGTGGCCTGCAACGACGCCCCGCCCGGCGTGGTGGGCACCCTGATGACCAACGGCGGCCTGGCCCAGGCCCTGGCTCACGCCGGCATCCCCTTCATTCGCACCGCCGTGGGCGACAAGTTCCTGCTGCGGGAGATGGCCAGGCGGGGCTGGGACTTGGCCGCCGAAGCCTCCGGCCACCTCATCCAGAAGCGCGTGGGCCCCAGCGGCGATGGCCTCGCGGCGGCGCTCTCGATCCTTCGCGCCCTCCTGCATCGCCCCGCGGACCGGCGTTGGGAATGGACCTTCCGCCCCTGGCCCCAGCGCCTCGTCAATGTGGTGGCCCGCGACCGCAAGGCCATCGAGGCCTGCGTGGATCTCACCTCCGCCATGGCCGCCGTCGATGCCCGCTGGGGTGAAGGCGTGCGCCAGGTGGTGCGCTGGTCCGGCACCGAACCCAAGCTCCGCCTCATGGTGGAGGCTCAGGAATCCGCGTGGGTGGATCAGGCCCTCCATGAACTCGAAGCCGCGGCCCGCCGCGACCTGACGCTGGCCTAGGACCGGACATGGCGCCCGATGTCCGCCGTCCCGTTGACCGCTGGCTGGTGTTCTTCGCCCTGGCCCTGGTGGCCGTCGGCATGGTCTGGATCTATTCGGCCTCGGCCATCAAGGCTTCCCAGAACCACGCCGCCGCCACGGCCTTCCTCACCCGCCAGCTCCTTGGTGGCTGCATCGGCATCGCCTTCATGCTCGCCCTCTCCCAGGTGGACCTGGCCCCGCTTCAGGATCACCCCCGCCCCCTGCAGATCGCCTACGGGATCCTCGTGATCCTGCTGCTCGCCGTGCTGTTTCTGGGGCCGAAGATCAACGGCGCCCACCGCTGGATCCGCCTCGGCCCCATGAGCATTCAGCCCTCGGAGCTCTTCAAGCCCCTGTCCGTCCTCCTGGCCGCCGGTTGGATGGTGCGCCACCGCGAGGCCTGGTCCAACCATCGCGATGCCCTGCCCAAGCTGCTGGGCCTCACGGGCGTCATGCTCATCCCACTCGCCCTGATCCTCCGCGAGCCCGACTTCGGCACCACCTTCCTGATCGTCTTCGTGACGCTGATGGTGGTGTTCCTCGGCGGCGCGCCCAAGTGGATCTTTGCCGTGGCGATCCCCATCCTCGGCGCCCTGGGCACCGCCTTCGTGGTGCTGTCGCCCTACCGCCTGGCCCGCGTGACCAGCTTCCTCAATCCCGCGGCCGATCCCCTGGGCAAGGGGCACCAGGCCCTCCAGAGCCTCGTGGCCGTGGGCAATGGCGGCTTCATGGGCGTGGGTCTGGGCGGCGGCAAGCAGAAGCTGTTCTTCCTGCCCGAGGCCCACACGGATTTCATCTACGCGGTGATCGCCGAGGAGGCGGGCCTGATCGGAACCCTCACGATCCTGGCGCTCTTCATCGCCATCCTGTGGCGGGGTTACCGCATCGCCCGCCGCGTGGGTGACGCCTACCTCAAGCTCTGCGCCATGGGCTTCGTGCTGCTCCTGGTGGTGCAGGCCCTCATGAACATGAGCGTGGTGCTGTCGCTGGCGCCCAACAAGGGCATCCCCCTGCCCTTCATCTCCTTCGGGCCCAACAGCCTCATCGCCAGCCTGGTCTGTCTGGGCCTGCTGCTCTCCATCAGCAAGGAAGCCGGCTCGACCTAGTCGGGGCCGCCCAGGCGGATCGGCTCGTCATCGTCATCATCCACCAGCGTGATGTTGGAACCACCGCCCAGCAGCACCGCGTCTTCGTACATGTTCTTCAGCTTCGGCTCGAAGCGCTCTGCCTGAGCCAGCCGCAGGTCCGCCCGGAACGACAGGGAGCACCGCAGGAGACCCCGCAGGTCCAAGGGCTCCAGCCCCAGGATCGCCGCCAGCATCTTCAGGGGGTTGGCGCCCTCGGCGCCGGCCAGGTTCGTCGTGCCATACAGGGTGTCGCCCTTCCATCGGAGCTCCGTCACGAGGGGTCGCAGATCCAGCTGCTTGGCCTGTTTTCGGCCCTCGACCTTCCCGCCCTTCTCCCAGATCCATTCCGAAGCGGCGAGAAAGGCCGTCGCCCGGGCCCTGGCGCTCTCCGCCAGCCCCGGAGGGCAGGTCCAGCACCAGTGGGCGGCCGTGGCCAGTTCCCCCAACGGCGAGGCGTAGGGGGCGTGCGGTTCCCATCCATGGACGCGCAGACCCTCGGGAAGCCGCTCGTTCAGACGCGCCATGAGGGCTTCGGCGGGCCCGGCGGGCTCCTTCCGAAGCGAGAGCTCGATCCATTCCGACAGCCCGCCGGCTCCGGCCGGCAGCGGGAGTTCCACGCGCAGCATGGGCCGCGGGCGCTTGCCCAGGTCCAGGGCCAAACGGAAACCCTCCAGGCGAAAGGCCTGCAGGAAGAGGGCATGAAGGTCTCCATCGTCGAAATCCAGCGCTGGGCCTTCCTTGGCATACGCCACGCGAATGGCGGTGCGCTGGGTGTCCAGCTGCCACCCGGCCTCGCGCTTGACCTGGGCTCTGGCCGCCAAGGGTTCCAGCCGGGCCGCGACGGCTTTGACGACGGTCGGGTCGGCGCCGTCCCGCCGTGCGGATCGCAGCAGATCCAAGGCCTCCTCCGCAAGGTCCGCTGCGGTCAGGGCCTCGACGCCCCCCCCCAGATCTTCGGGCACCCCGGTGTGCAGGATCTGTCGCAGAGCCTGGAGCGGCGCCGGTTCGAGGCTCACCCCGCCGCGCGCCATGGCCGCCAGGGCTGAGGCAAGCCGGGCCTGCCGGGCCTGCGCCTCGGCGGGGATGAAGGAAGGATGCCCAAGGTCGCCCACGCTCCAAGGATAGTGAGTGGAAGGACGGAGCGCGGAGGAAACCCCGCCTCTCTTCTCCGCAGAAATCGAGAAAAAGGAACGATCCATACCGCCAGCCCAAGGGGGGATTTCCACATCCTCTGTGGGAACCGGGTGTGCAATCCGGAAGAATGCCTTCCAATTCAAGCCACTTGGATCCGTGCTGGGTTTTGGTGGCAGGTGCCGGACTTTACGCACCCATTGACAGATGACGCCGGGTTGGTTCAACGGTCCTTCCCTGTCGCATGTCAGACCTTTGCCTTTCGGCGTCCGACCCGCCAAGCTGGGATCCATCGCCATGATCCACGACCCCTACCTCGTCCCTCCCCTGCCGGCCTCGTGGCCGTATGAGCCCGGCTCGCCACTCCGGCCGCTGGGATGCCGGATCAATCTCGAACTCCCCAGCCTTGGTGGCGGCTGGCGCGTCTGCACGCCCGGCGGGGTCGCCCCCGTCGGCGAGGCGGTTCCCCTGGAAGGCGCCTTCGGTCGCGGCGGCATCGTCCGCGTGGGCGACATGGTGATGCGACCCTACCGGCGCGGCGGCCTGCTGCGCCACCTGAACGAGCGCACCTACCGCTCCCATCTCCGCTTCGCGGCGGAACACGCCGTTCACCGCGGCCTCTGGGAGGCGGGCTTCCCGACCGTGGAACCGCTCGGCTATGCGTGGCGACCCACCCGCTTCGGCGTGGAAGGCGTGCTGTTCACGCGCATGGCGGAAGGCGAGACCTGGCCCCGCCGCTGGGATCGGGGCACCGCCCGCGCCGGAGAACTCCGCCGCGCCATCGCCTGCCTCTGCGAATGGGGCCTGTGGGCACCCGATCTGAACGCCACCAATGTGATGCTGCCGGAAGCTGGCGGGGTCCTGCTGCTCGACTGGGACCGCGCACGCTTCGAGCCCGAGGGCACGGATCTCTGGCCCCGCTACCGCGACCGGCTCGAGCGCAGTCTCCGCAAGCTGGGTGCGCCCGCCGAGGCCCTCACGATCATTGGATCTGAACCGCATCCTTGATGAGCACGGTCTTCACCGGCAGGTTCAGGAAGTCGCTGCGCTTGTTGCTCGTCTTCACGGCCTTGATGCGGTCGACCACATCCATGCCCTTGATGACCCGGCCGAACACGCAGTAGCCCCAGGTCTTGTCATTGGCCTTGCCCTTGAAATCCAAGGTGGGATTGTCCACCACATTGATGAAGAACTCTGCGGCCGCGCTGTGGGGATCCGGCGTCCGGGCCATGGCCACCGTCCCGCGCTTGTTCTTCAGACCCGCAGCCAGTGCGCGGTCGGCCTCATTGGGGATGGAGGCGTCCGTGCGCTTCTTCCCCAGGTAGTCCACATAGCCGCCGCCCTGGATCATGAAACCTGGAATGACGCGGTGGAAGATGGTGCCTTTGTACTGGCCCTTCTTCACATACTTCAGGAAATTGTCCACCGTCTTCGGCGCGGCCTCGGGCTCGAGTTCCATGACGATCACGCCCATGGAGGTGTCCAGCTTCACCTGGGGTTTGGGACCGGCGCTCAAGGCCAGCGCGGCCATCGACAAGAGGAGGGCGATCAGGGGGCGCATCGGGTCTCTCCAGGGGGGATCTCCCAGGATAGCGCCGACGGACCCTAGTACGCGCCCAGACTCCGGGCGAGGGCATCCCGCTGTCCCTTGAAGCCCTGTTCATCCCGGGCCTCGCGAATCTGGAGCCGCGCCTGCTCCCGCTGCCCGAGCTTCAGCAGGGCCTGCGCCCTCATGAGGGCCACCCAGCCCCGCTGGTCCGCGGCGGCCGTCTTGGCGGGGTACAGGGCCAGGGCGCCCCGGGCATCGCCGGTCTGGAACCGGAGGTCGGCCACCAGGATGCCGAGGGGTTCGCGGATCTCCCCCTTCTCGGTGCACCGGGCCCACCAGCCCTCGGCTTCCTTCAGGCGCAGAACCTGGGTCTCCCCCTTCCCCATCGGGCGCTGCAGCAAGCGCAGCAGCGCCTTCATCCGCTCCTGGCCGGGCCTCGCGCGTCCCAGCGCGCTTCGCAGCTGCGGCCAGCGCTCCAGCGCCGCTTCGGCGCGGGCCCGCGCCAGGGCCTCATCCGGCGAATCCCCACGGGGCGGCAGCAGCTTCAGCACGCCTTGCGGCTGCGCTTCCGGCTGGACTTTGGCCAGAGCGGCTTTGCGCAGCCCCGGGCGTTCCTTGGCGGGAGCTTCGGCGATCAGGGGCGGCAGAGCCTCCAGCAGGCCGTTGAAGGCCAGCAGCTCCGCCACCCCCGTGCGGCCCTTCGCGTCCAGTGCCACGAAGGTGCCCGGTTTCAGGCGGGCCAGCAGCTCCCCCGGGAAGCCCTTCTCCAGCCGCTGGGCCACCCAGGCATTCCAGGCGGTCAGCCAGAGTTTCCTCACTTCGGGCTCGTTCGGGACGCCGCCGCCCTCCATGGCCTCCACCAGGTTGAGAGCCTCCTCCCAGAGCGACTTCCCCACCAGCACCCGCAGTTCCACCAGCTGAGCGGGCCCCTTGGGCAGCTTACGGCCCCCCTTGCGAATCTCGGCCAGCAGGGACTCTGCGCTGGGCATGTCCTTGGCGTCAGGCAGGCTCCCGTCCGTGAGCAGGCTCGCCAGGGCCAATCGCGCGTCATCCGCCTGAACGGAACTCGGGTGGTCCTTGATGAGCTTGCGCAGCACCTCGGCCGAGCCCTTGGCATCTCCCGTGCGCCCCAGGGTCCGGCCATAGGCCAGGTTCACCCGGGGTGTCAGGTCACTCTTGGGGTAGAGGTTCAAGAAGGCATTCCTGTTGCCCTCGATCTGCGTCCGGTCGCCTGCCGCGCCCAGGATCTCCACGATGGCCGCCAGCCCCTTTTCGCTGGGCTTCTCGTTGCCTTCCAGGGGACGGAGCGACTGCACGATGGGCATGCCCTCCCGGGGCCGGCCCTGTTCCACCAGAGTCCACAGCAGCAGCTCCTGGGCCTTCCGCTTGCGTTCCGAGGTGAGGTCGGAGGCCAGCGCCCGGTGCAGGCGGCCCTCTGCATCCTTGAAGCGCCGCTGCCCGACGGCCTCTTCCGCCAGGAGGGTCTGGACCTCCCCCATAAAGGGGGACTTGGGCCACTGCTTCTCCAGCTTCTTCAGGGGCGGGGCCGCTGCGCTGAGGTTCCCCAGGCGAGCCTCCAGCATGCCCTGCGCGTAAAGCACCAGTTCCCGCTCCGGCACCTTGCTCGACTTGAAGGTGTGGCCCTTCAGCCGGCCGAGCAGTGCGCGGATGGCGGTGGGGTTTTCCGCCCTCAGCGCCTCCTTGGCCAGCTCGGCGGCCTGGGCGTCCGTCATCCGCTGAGGGGCCTTCTCCTGCGCGGGGGCCCCGCCGGGGGCAGCCTTGGGCGACCCATGCTGCCCCAGCAGGGAGGCCGTGGCGAACAAAATGGCCAGGCCCGCGCGACCATTCACGCGAGCCACCGCGCCAGCAGGTTCTTCTTGCCCTGATCGAACTCCTCGTCTGTGAGCAGCCCCTTGGCCTTCAGGGCGGCGAGCCGCTCGAGGTCCACCAGGGCGTCCGGCTTCTCGGCCGCTCCCCCCCCGGGGGCAATCTGGTTGGCCAGGATCTCCATGCGGCCCAGGGTGGTTTCCAGGCGTTCGGCCCGCTCGGTCAGGGCCTTCACCTTCTCCCGCAGCTCGTCGCGCTCGTGGGCCATGTCCCGGCGCTCCATGAGACGCCGGAGGGTGTTGCGGAACTGATCGATCTGCATGGGCTTGGTGACGAAGTCGAAGGCGCCCAACTCCATGGCCTCCGTCGCTTCCCGCACACTGCCGAAACCGGTCAGGACCAGGACCGTGCAGCTCGGGTTGGTGTTCAGCGCGGCCCGGAGCACATCCATCCCCGACATGCCCGGCATCACCAGATCCGTGATCACCAGCTCGAAGGGGGGCTTGGCGGACCGCAACAGCCGGTCGGCCTCTTCTCCCGTGGCCGCCGTCACCACCTGGAAGCCTTCGCCCATCAGCAGCGTGGACAAGGTCTCCCGGGGCACGGGATCGTCGTCCACCAGCAGCAGTCTGGGGGGCGGCAGATGGGGCGGAACGATGGGACGAGGGGTCACGGGAGATCCTGGGGCTGGCCTAAAGATACCTTTTCGGCCCGATTCGTGCCCGACTCGAGCCTGGGGCTCATGCCGCCCCCCGCAGGCGGTAGACGAAGGCCAGGACCTGGGCCACGGCCTGGTAAAGGTCCTTGGGGATGGGCTGGTCCACCTCGACCGCCCGGTAGAGTGCCCGCGCCAGCTCCGGCCGCTCCAGGGTGGGCACGCCGGCCTCCCTGGCCCGCTCGCGAATCTTCAGGGCCAGGTGGTCCAGACCCTTGGCCACGCAGATCGGCGCGGCGGTCTGTTCGTCATAGCGAAGGGCGATGGCCACATGGGTGGGATTGGTCACCACCACCGTCGCCTTGGGGACTTCCGCCAGCATGTGCCTGCGCGCCGTGGCCAGCATGATGGACTTCTGCCGCTGCTTGACCTCGGGGCTGCCATCAGAGTCCTTGGCCTCGTCCTTCACCTCCTGCTTGGTCATGCGGATGCTCTTCTCCCAGGTGAACCGCTGCCAGGCGAAGTCCGACAGGGCAAGCAGGAGCATGGCCAGCATCACATTCCGGTAGAGCGCGAAGACTGCGCTCTGGAACAGATCCAGTGACTGGCCCAGGGGCAGCTTCAAGGTATCGAGCAGGACCGGGATCCGCGGGGCCAGCACGGCGTAGGCCACGCCGGTCAGCAGGGTGAATTTGGCCAGGCTCTTGAGAAGGTCCATGGCGGCCCGGGACGAGAATATCCGCTTGAAGCCCTGGGCTGGGTTCAAGCGGTCGAACTTCGGCTGGAGCGGCTTCGTGCTGAAGCTGAAGCCCCGCTGGGCAAATCCGGTGGCCAGGGCCACCAGCAGGTTCACGGCCAGGAAGGGGAGCAGGAGGCGCCCCAGTATCATCACCACATCCCCCAGCAGGGAGACGCGACCCGCTTCTGCCAGCGCCCCGGGCTGGGCGCGGCGCAGGAAGTGGGCCACCTGCTGGGCCATCAGCGCCATGGTGGTGCCGCCCAGCCCCATGAAGAGGAAGAAGTTCCCCCAGAGAAGCACGGCTCCATCGAAATCTGTGCTCCGCGAGACGGATCCCTCATCGCGGGCCTTCTGCCGTCGCCGGGGAGTGGCCTTCTCGGTGCGGCCGGGATCGTTCGCCATGTCAGCCCCCCAGCAGCTTCAGGGCCAGGCGCGGCGCCGTTTCGAACAGCGGCACCAGCCAGGGGCCCAATTCCCGGAGCAGGAGCCCGAGAATGACCATGCCCAGGGCGATCTTCAGGGGGAAACTCAGCTGGAGAAGCTGGAGCTGGGGCATGAATTTGCCGCAGATGCCGAGGACCAGATCCAGGAGGAACAGCACGGCCAGCACCGGGAAGGCCAGCTGGAACCCCTTGGCCAGCAGCTGCCCCAGCAGCGAGACCAGGCCCATCACCTGCAGCGGCACGCCCTGCCCCAGGGGCGCCACGCGATAGCTGTCCACCAGGGCCACGATCATCTGGTGGTGCAGACCCGTCACGAACACCAGCAGCGTCGCGGTCTGCATCATCAGCGACCCGGACACGGAGGTGCTCTGGGAGCTGGAAGGATCGATGAATTGCACGAAGGAGAAGCCCATCTGGGTGTCCATGAGGGTGCCGGCGAACGCCACGGCCTCGAGGATCCAGGCCACCACGGTGCCCAGCAGCAGGCCGACGGCCAGCTCCGAGGCCATGAGGCCCAGCAGCTCCGGCAGGCCGGCCGGTACCACGGCCGGAACGGGGATCACGGGAAGAATCACCGTGGCCAGCAGGGCACCCAGAGCCGCGCGAATCTGAAGAGGCATCTGCTCGGACCCGAGCATGGGGAAGGCCGCCAGCAACCCCGTGATGCGGGTGAGCACCAGCATCCAGAGCACCGCCTTGGCGCCCGTGAAGGCCCAAATGGCGGAGCTGGAGAGGGTCGGCGTCATGGCCCGCCTCAGTTCAACTGCCGTACGACGCCGTTGAACTCCGTGAACATGCGGGTGGTGAACTGCAGCATGACCTGAAGCATCCAGGGGAAGCTGATGGCCACCACCACCATCACGGCCACGACCTTGGGTACGAAGGCGATGGTCTGGTCCTGGAGGCTCGTCACCACCTGGAACACCGAGATCAGCAGGCCGACCACCAGCGACACCACCAGGGCGGGCCCCGCCACCAGCAGCGCCGTGCGGAGGGCATCCTTCCCGATCTGGGCGATCAGAAGCTCGTTCATCCGGTGTACCCCCTCACGAGCGACCCGACGATGAGGTACCAACCGTCCACGAGCACGAACAGGAGCACCTTGAAGGGCAGCGAGATCACCACGGGTGGCAGCATCATCATGCCCATGCTCAGCAGGATGCTCGCCACCACCATGTCCACCACCAGGAAGGGCAGGAAGATCATGAAGCCGATCTCGAAGGCCGTCTTCAGCTCGCTGATGAGGAAGGCCGGCAGCAGGCATTCCATGGGCACATCGGCCTTGGTCTTGGGCGCCTGGGCCTTGGCGATGCGGAGGAACAGCGCCAGATCCTTCTTGCGGGTGTGGCGCAGCATGAACACCTTCATGGGCGCCGCGGTGCGATCCAGGGCCTGATCCGTCGTCAGCTCGTTGCGCTGCAGGGGCTGCAGCACCGTGGCGTTAATCTCCCGTGCCGTGGGCGCCATGATGAAGAAGGTGAGCACCAGCGAAAGGCTGATGAGCACCTGGTTCGACGGCGTCTGCTGGGTGCCGAGGCCCTGGCGGAGGAAATGCATGACCACCACGATGCGGGTGAAGCTGGTGGCGGTCATGAGGATGGTCGGCGCCATGGTGAGGATGGTCAGCAGCAGCACCGCCTGCAGACTGGAACTGAGGGCCGGGCCCGAGGGCGTCTTGCCGAAATCCACCGTCAGGGAGGGCAAGGGGGCCGGCTGCTGTGCGCAGAGACTCAGCCCAGCCAGCAGCAGGAAGGCAACGGGAAGCCAGTGGAAGAGGCGCTTCACTGGCCACCTCCGCCCTGTTTGAGGAGGGCCTCCATCTCCTTCACGGGGACCGGGCGGCCCAGATCCACCTGGCGCGACAGGGCCTCGTCGAAGCTGTCCGGCTCACCCCGGTCGCCGGGATCGAGGCGGGAGATGAGGCTGATGCCCTGGGGCGTCAGCCCGATGAGGAACCGTTCCCCTTCGGCCTCGAGGATGGACACGAAGCGGCGATCACCGAGGGCAAGAGTCTCCTCCACCCGCAACTTCCCGCCACCGCCCCCGGGGAGGCGACCCCGCCCGTATTTCCTCAGTGCCCAGAGGCTTCCGCCCGCCAGGCCCAAAACCAGCACCAGCGATCCGAAGGCCCTCAGCCCCGAGGGCGCGCTCTCGGGGGCCTGTCCCGGAGTCGGTTTTCCGTCCTCCAGCGTCAAGGGAGCCTGCAGTTCCTTCTCCGCCGGGGTGGGCGGCGGCGCGGGCCGATCCGTGCCCTGGGCCCCGAGACCCAGGCCCAGCAACAATCCAAGGGACAGCACGATCCGACGCAGCACGACAAACTCCCGACACAGTGCAGGAGAAGGGCGAGAGGGATGCCAGGGCTACGGATGGGGGACCCGCACATCGAAGAGCACCCTCCAGGTGCCCGATTCCAGGATCCAGATGCGGAGATAGCTGGCGGAAGCGCCGGCATCGTCGGACACGGTCTCCCCACAGGTCCAGGCCAGATCCCCGGCTCGGGAAGCCTTGATCCGGCCCGGCTCCCAGCGGGTTCCGGGCCCATCCGCCTGAAGGGCCCCAGTGATCGCGGCCATCCCCCGGAGGGGAGAGTGTCCCCGCCGCAGGATCCGGGCGTCCCGGGCGAGCCAGGGAAGGAGGGCCGACCCGCCCTTCACGGCCCAGGCCCTGGACAGCTCTGATTCCAGGCGGTGGAGGGCCGGCCTGGGATCCTGAGCCTCGGCCTGCCCCTTTCGACCCGCCGAAGGTTCCCCAGCCACAGTCCCAACCGCAACCAGGGCGGCGGGCTGCGCCGCCGCCGGGTGGGGCACACCGATGTCGGCCTCCACCTTCCAGCGCCCATCTCGTTGCCGCCGCCAGAGCGACAGGAAGTGGCCATGGACCAGGGCCGCCTCGCCTTTTTTCGCGGAGTAGGTCCAGGGCCCCAGGCTCCAGGCCAGGTCACCGGAGGCGGCGAGCCCCATGGCTTCGGGGTACCACGCGAGGTGGCCCGGGTCACCGGGCCCAGGCCCGTAGTGCTCCCTGGCGGAAGTCATGCGGGGCGTGAAGACCTGGGCGTCCGGCTCCAGGCAGGCCAGGAACGCCGTGCGGATCCCCTGCTCGTCAGCCAGACGGGCGAAGGCCAACTCCGCTTGAAGGACCGGTTCGAGGGTGGGCCCCTGCGCCAGGAGCGATGCCCCGGCCGCCAGCGCCCAGGGAAGACAGGTCAGGCGTCCCGGCACGGCTCCTCCGCAAGGTGCCCGAACCCTACCACTGTTGCGGGTCAGCCTCCAGCCGCGTAGGGTGGAAACCTCGTCACGCGCTATTTCCAGGAGCTGCCATGCCTTCCTACCAGCTCACCGTGAACGGCCGCATCCGCACCGTGGATGCCGAGGCCGACACACCCCTCCTGTGGATCCTGCGTGACACCCTCGGGCTCACCGGCACCAAGTTCGGGTGCGGCCAGGGCGTCTGTGGATCCTGCACCGTCCATCTCGACGGGCAGGCCGTGAAGTCGTGCCAGACGAGCCTCAAGGAGGCCGCCGGGCACGCCGTCACCACCGTGGAGGGCCTGTCGAAGGATGGCTCCCATCCGGTGCAGCAGGCCTGGATCGCCGAGGATGTGGCCCAATGCGGCTACTGCCAGCCCGGCATGATCATGACCGCCGCGGCGCTGCTCAAGCGCAAGGCCCACCCCACGGACGGCGACATCGACGAGGCCTTCGCCGACCATGTCTGCCGCTGCGGCACCTATCCGCGCATCCGGAAAGCCGTGAAGCGCGCCGCCGGAGGTGTGAAATGACCAGCCGCCGCGACTTCCTGAAGGTGACTGGCGCCACAGGCGCAGGCCTGGTGCTGGGCCTGCACCTGGAAGCCAAGCCCCGCCCCGGTGAACCCGCCAAGGCCGCCTTCCACCCCAATGCCTTCCTCGCCATCAGGCCCGATGGCACCGCGCAGATCACGGTGCCCAAGGTGGAGATGGGTCAGGGCGTGCGCACGGCCCTGCCCTTGGCCCTGGCCGAGGAACTCGACCTCGACTGGTCGAAGATCGAGGTGGTGAACGGCCAGCCGGGCCCCGATTTCAAGGGCATGCAGACCGGCGGCAGCACCAGCGTGAGCACCACCTGGGACAGCCTCCGCAAGGTCGGGGCCGTGGCCCGGGAGATGCTGAAGACCGCCGCCGCCGCCCAGTGGAATGTGGGTGTGGGCCAGTGCCGAACCGAGAAGGGCTTCGTGCTGGGACCCGGCGGAAAGAAGCTGGGCTACGGCGCCCTCGTGGCGGCCGCAGCGAAGCTGCCCGTCCCCAAGGACGCCCCGCTCAAGAAGCCCTCGGACTACCGGCTGGTGGGCCAACGGACCCCCCGCTTCGACGGACCCGTCATCGTCACCGGCAAGGCCATCTTCGGGCTCGATGTGCGACGGCCCGGCCAGCGCTTTGCCGCCGTCCTTCGTTGCCCCGTATTCGGTGGGAAGCCCAAGACCTGGGATGCGGCCAAGGCCAAGGCCGTGCGCGGCGTGAAGGCCGTGGTCGAAGTCCCCACGGGCCTTGCGGTCGTGGCCGAAAGCACCTGGGCCGCCTTCAAGGGCCGCGAGGCCCTGGCCGCCACCACCACCTGGGACGAGGGCCCGGCCCATGCCTTCAGCTCCGCCGACCTGGAGCGGCGCTCCCGGGCGGCGCTCACGGGTCCCGCCGACGAGGTCCGGCGCGAGGGGGATGTGGAGAAGGCCCTGGCGGCCTCGGCCCGGGTGCTGGAAGCGGAGTACAGCTTCCCGTATCAGGCCCATGCCACGGTCGAACCGATGAACGCCACCGCAGTCATACATGCGGACGGCGCCGAGATGTGGGTGGGGAGCCAGTCCGCGAACCGCGCCCAGGAACGGGCCGCGGCCGCCGTCGGTCTCAAGGCCGAGCAGATGAAGGTGACCGTGCCCCTCATTGGCGGGGGCTTCGGCCGCCGCCTCGGCACAGACTTCAGCACCGAGGCCGCCCAGGTGGCCAAGGCCGTGGGCGGCGGCCCCGTGCAGGTGGTGTGGGACCGGGAGGACGACTTCCGCCACGACCTCTTCCACCCCGCCACGCTTCACCGTATGCGGGCGGGCCTCGACGCCTCCGGTGCCCTCACCGCCTGGGCCCACCGCATCGCCGGGCCGGCCGTCATGAGGTCCTGGACCGGAGGGCAGAAAGTCTCCGCCCAGGCCGCCGTGGAGGCCAACGGCGCTTTGGACACGCCCTATGACATTCCCGCCATCGCGGTGGGTTTCGCCGAGGTGGAAGCCCCCACGCCCCTGGGCTGGTGGCGTGGCATCCAGATCGTGCCCAATGTCTTCGCCCGGGAGTGTTTCCTCGACGAAGTGGCCCATGCCCTCGGCCGGGATCCCCTCAAGCTGCGCCTCGACCTGCTCGGTGACCGCGGCATGGTCAAGTTCGGCCGTGAGGAGGCCGACATCCGGCGTCTCCGGAAGGTGCTGGAAGTGGCCGCCGCCCAGGCGGGCTGGGGCCAGAAACTGCCGACCGGCCATGGCCTCGGTCTCGCCTGCCACGCCTATGACGGCCGCACCTACGCCGCCCAGGTGGCCGAGGTGTCGGTGGCGAAGGGACAGCTCCGCATCCACAAGGTCACCTGCGCCGTGGACTGCGGCCTCGTGGTGAATCCCGCGGGCCTCGAGGCCCAGATTGAAGGTGGCATCGCCTTCGGCCTATCGGCCCTGTTCACGGCCATCACCTTCGACAAGGGCCAGGCCCAGCAGACGGCCTTCCAGGACTTCCCCTTGCTTCGGCTCGAGGACATGCCCGCCGTGGAGATCCATGTGGTGCCCAGCGCGGAGGCTCCCTCCGGCATGGGCGAACCGCCGGTACCCATCGCCATTCCCGCGGTGCTGAACGCGGTCTTCGCGGCCACGGGAAAGCGGATCCGGAAGGTGCCTTTGGAGGGCGGCCGGATCTAGTTTTTCCGATTCGACACCTGTCTTCACACCGGATGTAGGATGTTGGCGACCATCCTGCATCCGGAGGTGCCCCATGGCGGTGTTCACCCTGTCGGTCAATGGCCGCTCGCACGCGGTGGAGGCATCCCCCGACATGCCCCTGCTATGGGTGCTTCGCGACCGCATCAAGCTCACCGGCACCAAGTTCGGGTGCGGTCAGGGCCTCTGCGGCGCCTGCACCGTGCACCTGGGCGGGGAGCCGACCCGGTCCTGCATCACCCCCGTGGGCGATGTTGGCACGAAGCGCATCACCACCATCGAGGGTCTGGATCCCCATGGGGCCCATCCCCTGCAGAAGGCCTGGATCGAGGCGGATGTGTCCCAGTGCGGCTACTGCCAGACCGGCCAGATCATGACCGCCGCGGCCCTGCTGGCCAAGCATCCGAAGCCCACGGACCGGGACATCGACCAGGCCATGGGCGAGAATGTGTGCCGCTGCGGCACCTACCTGCGGATCCGCGAGGCCATCCACCTTGCCGCGGGCCAGCGGAAGGAGGTGGCGCCATGAGCACCACCCGCCGCGACTTCCTCAAGACCACGGGCGCCCTCACCCTGGCGTTCGCCTTGCCGGTGAAGCTGAAGAGCGCCGCCACCCAGACGCCAGCTCCAGCTTTCGAACCCAGCGGCATGCTGCGGATCGATCCCGACGGCGCCGTCACCATCTGGGCCACGCGGACTGAGATCGGCCAGGGCGTGCGCACCAGCATGGCCATGGCCATCGCCGAGGAGCTGGAAGCGGACTGGGTCCGCGTGAAGGTCCTCCAGGCCTCCACGGCGCCGCGCTTCGGCGACCTGGGCATCACCGGCGGCAGCCAGACCACCCGCAGCACCACACAGGCCCTGCGCAAGGTGGGCGCCCAGGCCCGGGAGATGCTCCTGCAGGCCGCCGCGGACACCTGGGGCGTACCGAAGGCCGCGTGCCAGGCGCGTGCAGGCCGCGTCCAGCATCCCGCCACAACCCGGAGCCTGGACTACGGCGAGCTGGTGGCCCGCGCCGCGAAACTCCCCGTACCCGCGGATCCGCCCCTGAAGGCTGCGAAGGACTTCCGCATCCTCGGACGCGATGTGGCCCGCGTGGACGGCCCGGACATCGTCACCGGGAAGGCCCAGTTCGCCACGGATCTCCACCTGCCCGGCATGCTGGTGGCCAGCATCGAACGCTGCCCGGTCTTCGGCGGCAAGGTGAAATCCTTCGACGCCTCCGCGGCCTTGAAGGTGCCCGGCGTGAAGCAGGTGCTGGAGGTCCCCAGCGGCGTGGCGGTCTTCGGCGAGGACACCTGGGCTGCCTTCGCAGGTCGCGAGGCGCTGAAGGTGCAGTGGGACGAGGGACCGTCCGCGAAGCTCGACAGCCCCGCCATCCGCCGGCAGTTCGAGACCCGGCTGAAGGCCCCTGGCAAGGTGGTGCGCCAGGCGGGCGACGCCGCCCAGGCCCTGTCCAAAACTGCCAAGCGGATCAAAGCCACCTACGACGCTCCCTTCCTGGCCCACGCCACCATGGAGCCCATGGTGGCCGTGGCCGATGTGAGGCCGGACCGATGCATGATCTGGGCCCCCACCCAGGCCGCGGGCATGACCCTGCCCCTCGTGGAGAAACTCACGGGCCTGAAGGCGGACCGCATCGAGATCCAGGTCACCCTGGCGGGCGGCGGCTTCGGGCGCCGGGCCATGGCCGACTTCATCCTCGATGCCGTGGCCTGCTCCAAGGTCGTGGGCGCCCCCGTCAAGGTGCAGTGGACACGCCCCGACGACTTCCAGCACGATGGCTACCGCCCCGCCACCCTGCACGAACTGGAGGCGGGCCTGGACGCCAAGGGCCGGCCCGTGGCCTGGATGCACCGGTTCGCCGGGCCTTCCATCGCCGCCTCGAACCACTTCCCCTGGCCTCCCGAGGCCGTGGAATTGGCCGGCGCCGCGGACCTGCCCTACGACATCCCCAACCTCCATGTGGAGTGGGGTCAGAGCGACACGCCCGTCCCCGTCTGGTTCTGGCGCGCCGTGCCCGCCAGCTTCAACCCCTTCGTCACCGAGTGCTTCCTGGATGAACTGGCCCACGCTGCAGGCAAGGATCCCCTGGACTTCCGCCTCCAGAACCTTCCGAAGGCCCCGCTGAAGCTGGGCCAACACGAGTTCGATCCCGCGCGCTATCGCGCGGTGCTGGAGCTGGCGGCGGACAAGGCCGGGTGGCGGAAGCGGAAGCTGCCCAAGGGCTGGGGCCGTGGCATCGCGGCCCATGCCTACCTCGACTGCGGCACCTATGTGGCCCAGGTGGCCGAGGTGGAAGCCAAGGCCGGCGGCGGCATCCGCGTGCACCGCGTGGTCTGCGCCGTGGACTGCGGCCAAGTGCTGAACCCGCGGAATGTGAAGGGCCAGATGGAAGGCGGCATCGCCTTCGGCCTGAGCGCCGCCCTCTACGACGAAATCACCCTCAAGGATGGCCGCGTGACCGCCTCCAGCTTCTCGGAACACCCCATCCTCCTGCTGCCGTCCATGCCCAAGGTGGAGGTCCACCTCGTCCCCAGCGACCTGCCTCCGGGTGGCGTGGGGGAGCCGGGCCTGCCCCCCCTGGCCCCGGCCGTGGCCAATGCCGTGTTCGCCGCCACCGGCAAACGCCTGCGGAGCCTGCCGCTCCTCCCTCCGGCGCTCCGCAAGGCCTGAGCTGCCACCCCAAGGCATAATGCCCTCATGCACAAAGAATTGCAGGACATCCTGGCCCTCATCCGGGAGCAGGCGACGCCACTGGCTCTGGCCACCCTGCTTCGCGTCGAAGGCTCCAGCTACCGGCGGCCCGGCTCACGGCTGCTCACCGATGGGGAGCAGGTGCTGCGGGGCTCCCTCAGCGGAGGCTGCCTGGAGGGCGAGATCCTGGCCCGGGCCCGGGAAGTGCTGGCCGACGGACTCCCGCGCCTGCTCCGCTACGATCTCCGGGGCGAGGCGGACCTCATCTGGGGCAGCGGCAGCGGCTGCGAAGGGGTCCTGGACATCCTGGTGGAACGACTCGACCCCGCCTCGCCACCGGCCTGGGTGGGCTGGGCCGAAGCGGTGCTCCGCCACCGGCGCACCCTCCGCATGGCCACCGCCACCGGCGAGGGCTTCCCGCGCCGCCGCCTGGACGATGGGGATATCTCCGGCGCGGAGGAAGTCCTGGAGACCATCCCCCCTCCCATCGCCCTCTGGATCCTGGGGGCCAGCGATGACAGCCGCCCCCTGGTGCGCCTGGCGAAGGAGCTCGGCTGGCGGGTGGGCCTGCTGGATCATCGCCCGGCCTTCGCGCGGCCGGAGCGTTTCCCCGAGGCCAACCGGGTTCTCGCGGGCCACCCCGCGCAGCGGATCCCGGATCTCGGATTGGACGCGCACACCGCCGTGGTGCTGATGACCCATAACTACCTGAAGGACCTGGAGGCCCTGCGCCTGCTGGCGAATTCCAGCGCCCCCTATCTCGGCCTCATGGGCAGCCGGGCCCGCAGCGCCAAGATGGTGGCCGAGCTGGCCTCGGAAGGCCTCCACTGCGGCGATCGCCTTCACAGCCCCGTGGGCCTGGACCTCGGAGCCGAGGATCCCGGCACCATCGCCCTCGCCGTGCTGGCGGAGATCCAGGCCTGTTTCCAGGGCCGCACGGGTGGCTCCCTCCGGGTGACCCGGACGGCCGTGTCGGCCCCATGATCGCCGCCGTGATCCTGGCGGCCGGAGCGGGCCGCCGCATGGGTGGACCGAAGGCCCAGCTGCGCATCGACGGAGACACCTTGCTGCGCCGGAC
Source organism: Geothrix sp. (assembly GCA_019449415.1). GTDB lineage: Bacteria > Acidobacteriota > Holophagae > Holophagales > Holophagaceae > Geothrix > Geothrix oryzae. The sequence goes on along the minus strand of JAGRPP010000017.1, from coordinate 19,641 downwards.
CGCGCGGGTGGCCCTGGAGGCCGGCTGTGCACCCGTGGTGGCCATCGTCGGGGAAGGCGACCCGGGCCCTGGCATCGAGGGGGTGCAGGTCCTCCCCAACCCCCAGGCGGCCGAGGGCATGGCCAGTTCCCTCCGCGCGGGCATCGCGTCCCTGCCCCTGGAGGCGGAAGCCGTGCTGATCCTGGCGGTGGATCAGGTCGAGGTGGACGCGACCCTGCTCAGGCACCTCCAGGCCCTGGCCGCCGCCGATCCCGCCCGGCCCGCCGCCTGCGCCTACGAAGGCACTCTCGGGGTCCCTGCGGTGCTGCCCCGGCGCCTCTTCCCCGATCTGCTGGCCCTGCGGGGCGATCGGGGCGCCAAGGCCATCCTCCTGCGCGAGCAGGCGGCCGCCCTTCCCTTCCCGGGCGGAGCGGCCGACCTAGATACCCCGGCGGACCTGGAGCGGCTCAGGCGCTGAGGACGGGCTGTGTCCGGCCTAAGCGCGGAAACCCCGGGGCAGCATCAGGCGCTGAGGACGGGCTGTGCCCGGCCGAAGCGCGGGGGCCCGGGGGTGTGCGCAAAGCGCGGAACCACCGGACAGCATCAGGCGCTGAGCGCTGCCTTCTTCTGGAGGTGGTCGTAGCGCTTGCGCGCCTGCTCCAGCTCCGACAGGTGCGTGCCCGCCCACTCGCAGAGGGCGCCCAGGGGCCCGATGAGCGTGTGGCCCAGCTTCGTCAGCTCGTATTCCGTGCGGGGCGGCACCTCGGGGTAGACATGGCGCGTGACAAGGCCGTCGCGCTCCAGCTTGCGCAGCGTCTGGGTGAGCATCTTCTGGCTGATGCCACCCACCTGGCGGTGGAGATCGCCGTAGCGCTGCTTCCCCTTCGACAGGAGGTAGATGAGCAGGGTCGTCCACTTGTCGGCGATGAGATCCAGCGCCTGCCGGGTCGGGCACTGGGCGCTGAGGACATTGGGAGCGAGTGAACACGGTTTACTTACCATTGGGTGCCTACCTTCCAAATTAGTGCCTACTTTCTTTTCGATTGTAAGCACCTAAAGTTTGGGTCACGGGCGGAGCGAATGCAAGTACCCGAAAAGGAGAGAAGAGATGAGCCAGATTTCCATCGTGTTCCATAGCGGCTACGGCCACACCAAGGTGGTGGCCGAGAGTGTGAAGGCTGGCGCGGAGAGCATCCCCGGCACCAAGGTCCGGCTGGTTCCCGTCGAGGAGATCGATGCCCACTGGGCCGACCTGGAAGCCGCGGACGCCATCATCTTCGGCAGCCCCACCTACATGGGCAATGTCAGCGGCCCCTTCAAGACCTTCATGGACGCCAGTTCCAAGCCCTGGCTCGAACGGAAGTGGAAGGACAAGCTGGCCGCCGGCTTCACCATCAGCGGCAGCCCCAGCGGCGACAAGCTGAACACCCTCCAGTCCCTGATGATCTTCGCCATGCAGCACGGCATGGTATGGATCGGCAATGCCGAAATGCCCTACAACGAGGAGGGCATCAACCGCCTCGGCAGCTTCACGGGCCTCATGGCCCAGGCGGGCCAAGTGGCCCCCGAGGTCGAGCCCAACCTGGCGGACCGCAGGAGCGCCGAACTCCTCGGCCAGCGCCTCGCCGCCGCCACGGCGCGCTGGGCCAAGGGCGCCTGAAGCGGGGATAATGTCATGACCGAGAAACCTTCCAGATCCGTTAATCTGGAAGGTCTCCACAGGAGTTCCGGCATGTCCGACCTCATCCAGCACCTGACCGATGCCACCTTCCCCGACGCCGTGGCCAAGGGCCTCACCGTCGTGGATTTCTGGGCTCCCTGGTGCGCACCCTGCCGGGAGCTGGCCCCCGTGACCGAGATCCTTGCCGCGGAATTCCAGGGCAAGGCCGCCTTCGCCAAACTGAATGTGGACGATTTCACGCCGCTCTCCGAGCAGTACGATGTCCTCAGCATGCCGACCCTCGTGATCTTCAAGGACGGCAAGCCCCTGGACCGCATCGTGGGGGCCCTCCCCATCGATCAGCTGCGGGCCCGCATTCAGCAAGCGATCTGATTCATCTCCACCCCCAATCTGAGGCACCCATGAGCACCATCTCCGGCGAAAGCCTGCTCCAACAACTCAACTGGCGCTACGCCACCAAGAAGTTCGACCCCACGAAGCCGATTTCCCCTGCCGACTGGGCCACGCTCGAAGCGTCGCTGATCCTCACGCCCTCCAGCTACGGCCTGCAACCTTGGAAGTTCATCGTGGTCACCGACCCCGCCCTCAAAGCCAAGCTGCGACCCGCCTCCTGGAACCAATCCCAGGTGGAGGACTGCAGCCACCTGGTGGTCCTCACGGCCAAGCAGGACATCACCGAGGCGGATGTCGACCACTTCATCGCCCGCATCGCCGAGGTGCGCGGCGTCACCCCCGAGAGCCTCGCGGGCTACAAGGGCTACATGATGGGCGACCTCGTGAAGGGGCCCCGCCACGCCATCATCCATGAGTGGGCGGCGCGTCAGACCTACATCGCCCTGGGCAACCTCATGACCTCCGCCGCCCTGCTCGGCGTGGATGCCTGTCCCTTCGAGGGCATCGAGCCCGCCAAATACGATGAGATCCTCGGGCTCAAGGGGACCGGCTACACCACCATCAGTGCCTGCCCCCTGGGATATCGCGCGGCGGATGACAAGTATGCGAACACGCCGAAGGTGCGCTTCGAAGCCAAGGATGTGATCGAGCACCGCTGATCCGATCCATCCGGCCTTCCTCGATCGAAAAATTTTTCGCCACCGAGGCACCAAGAAAAGCGCGAGCGATTGCTTCCGCTCTTCTTGGTGCCTCGGTGTCTTGGTGGTAAGCCTTTCTCCTGTGCATCATGCGCGAAGGAGGTCTCCATGCTGACCCGCACCCTCGGAACCCAGGGACTCACCGTATCCGCCCTCGGCCTGGGCTGCATGGGCATGTCGGACTTCTACGGCCACCGCGACGATGCCGAATCCACGGTCACCCTGCACCATGCGGTGGATCGCGGCGTCACCTTCTTCGACACGGCCGACATGTACGGCCCCCACCTCAACGAGATCCTGGTGGGGAAGGCCCTGGCGGGGGTCCGGAGCCGCGTGGTGATCGCCACCAAGTTCGGAATTCTGCGCGATCCCAACGATCCGACCGTGCGCGGCGTCTGCGGGCGCCCCGACTATGTCCGCACGGCCTGCGACGCCAGCCTCAAGCGCCTGGGCGTGGAGGTCATCGACCTCTACTATCAGCACCGCGTGGATCCCGAGGTGCCCATCGAGGACACCGTCGGCGCCATGGCCGGTCTCGTTCAGGCGGGCAAGGTCCGATTCCTCGGGCTTTCCGAGGTCAGCGCGGCGACCCTCCGCCGGGCCTGCGCCGTGCATCCCATCAGCGCCGTGCAATCCGAATATTCCCTGTGGACCCGCGATCCCGAAGAAGGCCTGCTGCAGACCTGCCGGGATCTCGGCGTGGGCTTCGTGCCCTACAGCCCGCTCGGCCGGGGCTTCCTCGCGGGCCAGATCAAGCGATTCGAGGATTTCGAGCCCGGCGACTACCGCCGCAACTCCCCGCGGTTCCAGGGAGAGAACTTCCAGAAGAACCTGGATCTCGTCGCTCGACTTGAGGACATGGCCGCGGCCCGCGGCTGCACCGCTTCCCAGCTGGCGCTGGCCTGGGTGCTGGGCCAGGGCGGCGATGTGGTCCCCATTCCCGGCACCAAGCGCCGGGATCGCCTGGACGAGAACCTGGGCGCCCTTGAGCAGGTGCTCTGCCCTGGCGAACTCCAGGAACTGAACGGGCTTTTCCCCCCAGGAGCCGCGGCGGGCACCCGCTACCCCGAGGCGGCGATGCACATGGTGAACCGCTGAGGCATCGAAGGACCGGAGGGTTCATGGCCCGACGCACCGATGCCCATCCCGACAACCTTCCCGGCTCCTTCTTCGTGGACCGTACCTGCATCGACTGCGGCACCTGCTACCAGTTCGCGCCGGCGACTTTCGCGGATGGCGGCGACCATGCGAAGGTCCACGCCCAACCCGGTAATGCCCTGGCGCGGATGCGGGCCTCCATGGCCCTGGTGGCCTGTCCCGTGGGGTCCATCGGGACCGATGACAAGGCGGACCTTGCGGCCGCCGCCCGGGCTTTCCCCCATCCCCTGGCCGAGGATGTCCTCTTCTGCGGCTACACCAGCGAGAAGAGCTTCGGGGCCTGGAGCTACCTGCTCCGCCGGCCCGCGGGCAATGTCCTCATGGATTCGCCACGGGCCGCCGAGCCCCTCATGAAGAACCTCGAGGCCCTGGGCGGCGTGGCCATGCTGGTCCTCAGCCACCAGGACGATGTGGCGGACCACGGGGCCTACCGCGAGCGGTTCGGCTGCGAGCGCGTCATGCACCGGGCCGACGGCTTCACGGGCCTGGAGCGCCTCGTGGACGGCGACGCACCCGTCGCCCTGGCGGAGGATCTGCTGCTGATCCCCACCCCCGGCCACACGGCCGGAAGCGTCTGCCTGCTCTACCGGGACTTCCTCTTCACGGGGGATCATCTCTGGTGGAACCCGGACAAACGCCGGCTGTCCGCCTCCAGGACCTACAATTGGCACTCTTGGGAGCGCCAGCTTGACAGTCTGGAAAGGCTGCTCGCGTTCGACTTCACCTGGGTGCTGCCCGGGCACGGGAGCATCCACCATGCGGATTCTCCAGCCGCCATGAGGGCCGACCTGGAGCGGGCCCTGGCCGTCCTCCGGCGGTCTTGATCGCCGTCCCCCGGAAGGCGTGGGAAACTAGGGGGTTCCACCCGGAGTCTCCCATGACCACCGCCTCTGATGCCCCCGTCGTCACCGCCCCCCGCGGCACCCACCTGCACTGCAAGGGCTGGGTGCAGGAAGCGGCGCTCCGCATGCTCATGAACAACCTGGATCCCGAAGTGGCCGAGCGCCCCGAGGATCTGGTGGTCTACGGCGGCCTGGGCAAGGCGGCCCGCAACTGGGACTGCTTCCACGCCATCGTCAAGGAGCTGAAGCACCTGAACGACGACGAGACCCTGCTGGTGCAGAGCGGCAAGCCCGTGGGCGTGGTGAAGACCCACCCCGACGCACCCCGGGTGCTCATCGCCAACTCCAACCTGGTGCCGAAGTGGGCCACCTGGGAGCACTTCCGCGAGCTCGACCAGAAGGGCCTGATGATGTACGGCCAGATGACCGCCGGCAGCTGGATCTACATCGGCAGCCAGGGCATCGTGCAGGGCACCTACGAGACCTTCGCCGAGGCGGCCCGCCAGCACTTCAACGGCACGCTGGCCGGCACCTGGACCCTCACCGCGGGTCTGGGCGGCATGGGCGGGGCCCAGCCCCTGTCGGTCACCATGAACGGCGGCGTGGCCCTGTGCATCGAAGTCGACCGGACGCGCATCCAGAAGCGCCTGGACACCCGCTACCTGGACGAATGGACGGATGACCTGGACACGGCCCTGGCCCTGGTCCATCAGTATGTGGACGCCAAGGAGGCCCGCAGCATCGGCCTGCTGGGCAACGCCGCGGAGATCCTGCCCGAGATCCTGAAGCGCGGCTTCCAGCCCCAGCTCGTCACCGATCAGACCTCCGCCCACGACGAATACAACGGCTACATTCCCGCGGGGATGTCGCTCGAGCAGGCGGCCGACATGCGCCAGGCGCAGCCCGAGGCCTATGTGCAGCGCGCCCTGGCCTCCATGCGCACCCATGTGGAAGCCATGGTCGAGTTCCAGCGCCGGGGCTCGGTCGTCTTCGATTACGGCAACAACATCCGCGCCCAGGCCAAGCGGGCGGGCTTCGAGAACGCCTTCGCCTTCCCGGGCTTCGTCCCCGCCTTCATCCGCCCCCTCTTCTGCAAGGGCATCGGCCCCTTCCGCTGGGCGGCCCTCTCCGGGGACCCCGAGGACATCGCCGTGACCGATGCCGCCATGATGGAATTGTTCCCCGAGAATGAAGGCATGATCCGCTGGCTCAAGGCCGCCAAGGAGAAGATCGCCTTCCAGGGCCTGCCCGCCCGCATCTGCTGGATCGGGGCCGGGGAGCGACATCTCGCGGGCCTCAAGTTCAACGAACTGGTGCGCACCGGCAAGGTCAAGGCCCCCATCGTCATCGGTCGCGACCATCTGGACAGCGGCAGCGTGGCCAGCCCCAACCGCGAGACCGAGGCCATGAAGGACGGTTCCGATGCCGTCAGCGACTGGCCGCTGCTCAACGCCTTGACCGCAGCCTCCGGCGGCGCCTCCTGGGTGAGTTTCCATCATGGTGGTGGTGTGGGCATGGGCTTCAGCCAGCACAGTGGCGTGGTCATCGTGGCCGACGGCACGGAGCGGGCCGACCGCTGCATCACCCGCGTCCTCTGGAACGACCCCGCCATGGGCGTCTTCCGCCACGCCGATGCCGGCTACGAAAGTGCCCGCGAGCACGCCGAAACCATCGGCCTCCACATTCCGATGAAGGGTTGAATCATGTCCCGCCCCTGCCCCTGCACCTCCAAGAAGCCCTACGACCAGTGCTGCGGCCCCTTCCATGCGGGCAAGGCGGCGCCGGAGACCGCGGAGCTGCTCATGCGCTCCCGCTTCTCCGCCTATGCCCTGGGCAAGGTCGACTACCTCATCGCCACCCGGCCCGAGGCCAAGCGAGCCGAGGAGAACCGCGAGGAACTGGCCCAGTACTGCCAATCCGTCAGCTGCGTGGGCCTGAAGATCGTCAGCAAGGAGAAAGGCGGCAAGGCCGATGACACCGGCGTCGTCACCTTCCACGCCAGCCTCCAGGCCAACGGCCGCCGCAGCCTCCACATCGAGACCAGCACCTTCGCCCGGGAGAATGGGAAGTGGGTCTATGTGGATGGTTTGGTGAAGGGATAAAGCGCCAGCAGCCACCCTCGTTCCGGGCGGTGGCCGACGCCTAGTCCATGTCTGACCCGTTCGATGGGCCCTCGGTCGATCCCGTCCGGGGGTGACCGGGGTTGCGCTTGTTGTGCTGTTTTTACAATGCACCGCTGTTTTTTGATACCCTCGGGCCAGGCTCCTAAAACCCTTCTGAGGTCAGGAATGAAGGATGAATCCATTTTCATTCGCCGCGCTGACCATGGGGCCAAAGTCCTGGTGGTCGATGATGATCCTTTGGCGCGGCGGAGCCTTCGCGCCATGTTGGAGCGCGGCTACTACGAGGTGGAGACGGCCGAGGGCGGCGAACAGGCCCTGGAGAAGCTCTCTTCCTTCCAGCCCGACCTCGTGCTCCTGGACATCCACATGGACGGCATGGATGGACTGGAGACCTGCCGCCGCATCCGGGACATCCCGAACGGCGAGCTGTTGCCCATCATCTTCCTGACGGGAGACGAGCGCCCCGAGATCCACGCTCAGGCCCTGCGGGTCAAAGGGGACGATTTCCTTCGGAAACCGGTCCTATCCGCGGAACTGATCGTCCGGGTCCGCAGCCTGATGCGCCTCAAGCGGCTGCAGGCCGAGGTCCTGGCGGAGCGGGACAACCTGTTGGACCTCCAGAAGCAGCGGGAGCAGCTCTTCGAGTTCATCGTGCACGACCTCAAGAACCCGCTCTCGACCATCCAAGTGGGTCTGGAGGTGCTGGACGGGAGGGACGACAACAACCCGGCCTCGCGGGTCCAGCTCCGCCGCCTGCTGGACACGGCCCACAGCATGGGGCGCATGATCCAGAACATCCTCGACATCGGCCGCGCCGAGCAGATCGGCTTGGAGCTCCGGAAGGTCTTGATCCCGCTGGGCACCTGGATCCCTCACCTGCTCAAGGAAGTGGAGTCCCTGGTCCAGTCCCGGGGCCAGGAACTGGTCTGGGAGTGCCCGCCCGACCTCGAGGTCGAGGCCGACCAGGAGTTCCTGCGGAGGCTTCTGCTGAACCTCCTCGACAACGCGCTCAAATACTCCCCCACCGGCAGCCAGACACGCCTCGAGGCGCGATCCACCCGGACCGGCGTGCGCCTGGAGGTCTACGACCAGGGGAAGGGTATTCCCGAGCACATGCGCGACCGGATCTTCGGGAAGTTCGTGCGCCTCGAGAAGGAGGGCGCGAACACGCTGTCCGGTTCGGGCCTGGGGCTCGCCTTCTGCCAGCTGGTGGCCGAGGCCCACGAGGGCCGAATCTGGGTGGAGGAGAACCCCACCGGGGGAAGCGTGTTCGTGGTGGAGATTCCCGGCGCCGGGGAGATCTGACGGCCAGGCTTGGCCGCGGGCCTGGCTACGAGCTTGGCTACGAGCCTAGCCACGAACCTAGCCACGAGACCGGGCACCTCACTGGTAGGCCCCCTGGTATGGTGGGGCATCCGCTCCGAGGCCCCCATGCGCGCCCTTCTCCTGGCTTTGGCTCTGTCCTTGCCCCTCCTGGCCTCGCAGCCGGAACCCGCGGCCCCGCGCCGCCCCATCCACACCTATTCCATCGTGGCCCGGGATCCAGTCACCGGAGACTTGGGCGTGGCGGTGCAAAGCCATTGGTTCTCGGTGGGCGGCTCGGTGCCCTGGGCGGAGCCCGGCGTGGGCGCGGTGGCCACGCAGAGCTTCACCGACCCCAGCTACGGCGCCCTGGGCCTGACGCTCATGAAGGCCGGCAAGCCGGCGCCCGAGGCCCTGAAAGCTCTGCTGGCGGCTGACGGCGACCGCGAGGTGCGGCAGGTGGCCATGGTGGACGCCCAGGGCCGCGCCGCGGCCCACACGGGCGCCAAGTGCATCCAGGCGGCGGGTCACGAAGTGGGCGAGGGCTTCACGGTGGAGGCCAACCTCATGGACAAAGCCACGGTCTGGCCGGCCATGGCCCGGGCCTTCCGCACCGCCTCGGGCGATCTCGCGGACCGCCTCCTGGCGGCTCTCCGCGCCGCCCAGGCCGAGGGTGGCGACATCCGCGGTCAGCAGAGCGCGGCCATCCTCGTCGTGAAGGGAAAAGCCTCGGGCCAGCCCTGGAACGACCGGCTCTTCGACCTGCGGGTGGAGGACCACCCGGATCCCTTGAAGGAACTGGGCCGCCTCATCCAACTGCGACGGGCCTATCGGCTCATGGATGAGGGCGACGGTTTCGTCACCGCCGCCAAGTGGCCCGAAGCCAAGGCCGCCTACGCCGCCGCCGCCAAGCTGGCCCCCGGCATCTGGGAGATGCCCTTCTGGCAGGCGGTGGCGTTGGCCTCGAGCGGCCAGCGCGATGAAGCGCTCCCCCTCTTCAAGCGGGTCTTCGCCGCCGAGCCCTTCTGGAAGCGCCTCGTGCCGAGGCTGGCCGAGGTGGATCAGCTGCCCAGGGATCCCGAGTTGCTCAAGGCCATCCAGGCGCAGTGAGGCCTTCTAGGCCGGCCGCTGCTGGATCATCCCTTCGAACCCCTTCTTCAGATCACCCGGGGTGAACGGCTTGGACAGAAGCCCCATGTTCCGGTCGCCCGCCACGAGGTCCAGGGCCACCTGATCGGCCCGGCCCGTGGCCAGGAACACCGGCACCGCGGGACACAGGACCCGGAGGCGTTGGAGGGTCTGGGTGCCGTCGAGCCCAGGCATGTTCATGTCCAGGATCACCGCGTCCGGACGCAGGCCCGACTCGAGCCTGGCCAGCGCTTCCTCCCCGCTCTGAACCAGGGTGCCGGCGTGCCCCAGCAGGTCCAGCATGGCCTCCATGGTGCTCAGGATCAGCTCATCGTCGTCGATCACCAGCACCTGCAGCGCGCGGTTCCCTTCCACTGGGGCCTGTGATGCCAGCGATTCGGGAGGCGGGTTGCCGGCCTCGGCGGCCTGGGACTCGGGAAGGCGCAGGATGACCGTGGTGCCGCGGCCAGGCCTGCTGTCGATCTCCAGCTGCCCGCCATGGGCCTTGACGGTGCTGTGGACCATGGACAGCCCCAGCCCGGTTCCCTTGCCTTGCTCCTTGGTCGTGAAGAAGGGATCCAGCGCCCGGTCCAGCACCTCCTTGGGCATCCCCGTACCGGCATCCTCCACATGGATGGCGATCCATCCGGGTTCCGCCCTCCGGGTCCTGAGGGTGAGGCTGCCCCCCTCCGCCATGGCATCCACAGCATTGACGCACAGGTTCATGATCGCGTGGGACAGGGCACCCCCATCCCCGAGGATCGGTGCCAGGCCCTCCTCCAGATCCAGGTGGATGGCCATCTTGGAGAGCGTCGTACGCTCCAGGAGGTGAACCTGCTCCTGGAGCAGGTCATTCACATCCACAGTCTGGGTTTCGACGGGTGTCCTGCGGGCGAACCCCAGGAGCCCCTTGACCATCTTCCCGCCCCGTTCCGCGGCCTTGACAATGGTGCGGAGCGCCTGGCCCACGGGGCTTTCCGGGGGCTGCGATTCGGCGTGGGCCGAAGCCAGGCCCAGGATGGCCCCCAGGACATTGTTCATGTCGTGGGCCACGCCGCCCGCCAGGCTTCCCAGGCTCTCCAGCTTCTGCGCCTGGTTCAGGTGCGCCTGCAGGCGCTCCCGCTCCTCCGCGGCCCGCTTGCGCTCCGTGATGTCGATGAAGGTGACCACCGCGCCCACGACCCGCCCCTGCCTCAACTGGGGATAGGCCCAGCACTCGGCCGCGAAGCAGGTTCCATCGGCTCGCCAGAGCATTTCCTCCTCCACATGGCTCCCCCGGCCTTCCTGGAACGCGCGGAAGATCCAGCATTCATCCTCTGGGAATGGCCGGCCATCCGCGAAGGAGTGGTGGATGAGCTCGTGCATGTTTCTGCCGAGCACTTGATCCGCGCTTGCATAGCCGGTCATCTGGAGGCAGGCCTGATTGCAGGAAGTGCACTTGCCGTCCAGGTCGATGCCATAGATACCCTCGGCCGCAGAATCCAGCAGCAGCTGGAGGTCCGCCCGGCTTTGGCACAGCTCCTCCTCGGCCCGCTTGCGTTCCGTGATGTCTTCGATGATGCCCCAGGCCGTCTTGCGCCCCTGGTCGCCCGGGAGGAGGAAGGCGCTGATGCGAACGGGGCACCGGCCGCCATCCTTCCGGATGTATTCCTTCTCCTGGGATTCAATCCACCCCACGCGATCCAGATCCTCGATGAGTCCCCGCTGCCGAACCTCGAACTCCCTGGGCGTGAGGTCCCAGTAGCTCAGCCCCAGGAACTCCTGCCGCGTGTAGCCGGTGGGCCGGAGCGCCGCCTCGTTCACTTCCATGAACCGCCCCGTGGCGTGGTCCACCATGGCCATGCCCACGGTCGAGCGCTCGAAGAGGGTGCGGAATTTCTCTTCGCTCTCCTTCAGGGCCCGTTCCATGAGGAAGTGGCGCTCGAGTTCGACATAGGCCAATCCCACCGCCATGAACCCCAACGGGTAGCCCACCAGGATGACCAGCCCCAGGCTCCGGAAGACCCCGGGCCCCGCCCCCCCGGGAAGCAGGGCCATGAGGGCCATCATGATGAGGTGGATGAGGCCGCCGAGGCCCAGGAGCGGCAGGGGTCGGACCAGCCCCGGCCAGCGCTGCCGCAGGCGATGGGCCACCGCACCCAGCAGGGCACTTTCCAGAATGACCAGGACGCCGGTCAGTGCCCCGGGCCCGCCGAGCTGCAGGCGGAACAGGACGGCCATGAGGGCCGCCACTGCAGCCGCCAGGGGCCCGGCGAACAGCCCCGCGATGCCCAGGACGATGGAACGCCCGTCGTAGATGAGCCCCGGACGGTGCACCAGGGGGGTCGACATGCCCACCAGGGTGGCCCCGCCGAACAGGAGGCCCACCACCAGGGAGTAACGGAAGCCGCGCCGCTGGAACCAGCGCATGAGCAACCCGTTGAGAAGACAGATAGAAGCCAGAAGGGAGATATTGTGGACCAGGGACAGTGGAGGCATGAAGGTTCTCGTTCTGCCGGGCGACTCAGAAACCTGCCAATGGCGACAGAGGCTGAATCGTCACTGAAGCCGCGCCCCCTGAATCCTGGCACCTCAATCTCGTGGACCAGAGGAGCCTCAGGTCCTCGAATCTGAGTCCAGTGGGACCGCCTGGCGCCGCCCACTGGAGGCCCGGAACATTCCTAGGCCGTAGAGGATGGCGCCCACGAGGATGAAGCTGTCGGCGAGGTTGAAGGTCCAGTAGTGCCAGGTACCGAAGACGAAATCGAGGAAGTCCACCACGGCGCCGCGCAGGAGGCGGTCGATCCCGTTGCCCAGCGCCCCACCGAGAATGAGGCCCAGGGCCACGCGGTCCCAGGTGGGTGTCTCCTTGGCCAGGAAGAGGCGGCCGAAGTAGAGCAGCGCCGCCAGCCCCGCCAGCGTGAAGAGGATGAACCGCGCCGCCGCCGGCAGCCAGGTGAGGCTGCCGAAGATGGCGCCGCGGTTGAAGCCCAGGGTCAGGTAGAAGAAGCCCCGGATGACGGGCAGGGACTCGCTCTCGCCCAGGGTCCGGAGAATCCAGGCCTTGGAGCCGAGGTCCGCCGCCAGGGCGAAGGCCGGAAGCAGCAGCCAGGGCAGACGGCGCACTAGGCCACCACCGAGGCACAGCGGACGCAGAGGGCCGCGTCCTCGCCGGCGCCGTGGCCGCCCTTGCGGTTCCAGCAGCGGGGGCACTTCTCGCCCTGGTGCAGGGCGACCGTGACGAGGGGCGTGGCGGCGCCCGGATCTGCGATTCGGGCGATGGAGGAAACCACCAACAGGTCGTCCAGGAGCTCGCCCAGGCCATCCAGCAGGTCCCATTCCGCCTGACTCAGGGTGATCTCCACGGCCGCATCCAGGCTCGTGCCGATGGTCTTGGCAGCCCGATGGGGCTCCATCGCCGCCTGGACGGCTTCACGCACCTGCCACAGCTTGTCCCACTTCGGCTCGCCTGCGGCGGCCTTGAGCTCCGGGAACCGCTGCTCATGCACGCTTCCCGCGCATCCCGGAATCTGCTCCCAGGCTTCGTCGGCCGTGAAGCTCATGACCGGAGCCAGCAGGGTGCAGAGCCCCTTGGCCAGCTCCCAGCAGGCCTGGCGGCAGCTGCGACGGCGGGCCGAATCCAGGGCGTCGCAGTAGAGGCGATCCTTGATGATCTCGAAGTAGCGGCCCGACAGCTCCAGCTGGCAGAAGCCGTGGATGGCCTGGGTGGCGCGGTGAAACTCGAAGCGGGTGTAGGCGTCCCGGACCTCCACCGTGGTGCGGGCGAAGGCGTCCAGCACCCAGCGGTCCAGGGGGGCGAGGTCCGCGGGCGCGACGGCATCCCGGGCCGGATCGAAACCTGCCAGGGCTCCCAGCAGGAAGCGCAGGGTGTTGCGGATCTTGCGGTAGGCGTCGGCGCTGCGGTCGAGGATCTCCCGAGAGATGCGGATGTCCTCGCTGTAGTCGCAGGAGGCGGCCCACCAGCGGAGGATGTCGGCGCCCAGCGTCTTCAGGATCTCCTCCGGCGTGATGACATTGCCCAGGCTCTTGGACATCTTCTGGCCCTTGCCGTCCAGCACGAAGCCGTGGGTGACCACCTGCTTGTAGGGCTTGGTGCCCGTGGCTGCGAGGTTGAAGAGCAGGGAGCTGTGGAACCAGCCCCGGTGCTGATCCGAGCCCTCGAGGTAGATGAACTTCCCGTAGTCGTCGCGGGTCAGTTCCGGGTGCGAGGCACACACGACGGAGGCGCTGACGCCCGAGTCGATCCACACATCCAGGATGTCCGTCTCCTTCTGGAAGGCCGTGGAGCCGCAGGCGCAGCGGGCCCCCGCGGGGACCAGGCGGTCCACGGGAAGGTCGGCCCAGGCCTCGATGCCGCCCGCCTCGATGGCCGCGGCCGCGGTCTCGAAGATGGAATCGGCCACCAGCGGCTCGCCACAGGTTTCGCAGCGCAGCACGGTGATGGGCGTGCCCCAGGCGCGCTGGCGACTGATGCACCAGTCGGGGCGGCCCTCGATCATGGCGTGGATGCGGTTCTGGCCCTGGACGGGGATCCACTGGGTGCGCTCGACGCCCTCGAGTCCCAGCTCCCGCAGGCTGCGGCCCTTCCCGGCCAGTTCCGAATCCATGGTGATGAACCACTGCTCGGTGGCGCGGAAAAGAATGGGCGTCTTGGTGCGCCAGCAGTGGGGATAGCTGTGGGTCAGGGTCTCCTCGTGGAGAAGGCGCCCTTCCCGCTTCAACCGCTCCACCACCAGGGGATTGCAGTCGAAGATGTTCTTTCCCTCCAGTTCCGGATCATTTACCGCGGGCAGGAACTTGCCGTCGGGGCCCACCAGCTGGAGCAGCCCCAGATGATGCGCCAAGTTGAAGTCGTCCACGCCGTGGTCGGGCGCCGTGTGCACCAGGCCCGTGCCGGTGTCGGCCACGACATAGTCCGCCAGCAGGATCGGGCTCTGCCGATCGATCCAGGGATGCCGCGCCACGAGGGTCTGGAATTCCTTGCCCTTGCGGATCTCCACGGTGTGAAGGTCGGCGCCGAGCTTCTTCCCGAAGTCCTCGCGCAGGGTCACGGCCACGATGTAGTGGCGGTCAGTGTCACCCACGCGAGCGCGGACGACGGCGTACTCCAGATCCGGGTGCATGGCCACGGCCAGGTTGCTGGGCAGAGTCCAGGGCGTGGTGGTCCAGATGGGCACGAACATCGGCGTGGGCAGTTCCAGCCGCTTGGCCTCAGAGTCCGCGACCGGGAAGGCTACGGTGATGGCCGGGCTGGTCTTGTCGGCGTATTCCACCTCGGCCTCGGCCAGGGCCGTGCGGGCGCCGTAGCTCCAGTGGACGACCTTCAGCTTGCGAGTGACGGAGCCGCTGTCGAAGAGCTTGGCCAGGTGGCGCACGGTCTCCGCTTCGTAGCGGGGGTCCATGGTCACATAGGGCTGCTCCCAGGCGCCCAGCACGCCGAGCCGCTGGAAGGCCGTGCGCTGGGTGTCGATCCACTTCTGGGCGTAGACGCGGCACTTCTGGAGGAAGTCGGCTCGGCTCATCTCGCGCCGCTTGGGGCCGAGATCCTTCTCGACCGCATGCTCGATGGGCAGGCCGTGGCAATCCCAGCCCGGCACATAGGGCGATTCGTAGCCCTCCATCCACCGGGACTTCACCACCACATCCTTGAGGATCTTGTTGAGCGCATGGCCCATGTGGATCGCGCCGTTGGCGTAGGGCGGGCCATCGTGCAGCACCTCGCGGCCCCTGCCCTTGCCGGCGGCGTTATCGGCCTTCCGCTTCGCCTCGATGCGGCGATAGAGGCCCTCGGCCTTCCAGCGTTCCAGCCGCTTCGGCTCGCGCTGCGGCAGGTCCGCCTTCATGGGGAAATCGGTCTTGGGAAGGAAAACCGAATATTTCTTAACCGGAGCTTGCTCGCTCATCGGCGCCCTCGTGCGTCGGGGGGCGCACCCAAGCGCCCCGGGGTTGAACCTCCAGTTCACCACGGGAACCCTTGCGTTCACAAGGGAAAGGGCCCGGAAGACCGGGCCCTTTCATGGCAGCATCGGGCCGGAACCCGACCTGCGGCTACAGCGAACTCGTGCAGTGCTTGCAGCGGGTGGCCTTGAGGGGCACCTGCTCCAGACAGGCCGGACATTCCTTGGTGGTGGGGGCGGCCGGGACCTCCTCCTTCTTGATGAACTTGCCCAGGAACTTGATCAGCACGAGGAAGATCACCAGGGCAATGATCAGGAAGTTCACCGTGGCGCCAAGGACAGCGCCGATGCGGAACTTGCCGAGGACCCACTCCTCCCACTTGATGTTGGCGGGAAGCACATAGGTCACCAGCGGCATGACGATCCCGTCCACGAAGGCCGTGATGATCTTGCCGAAAGCGCCGCCCACGACCACGGCGATGGCCAGATCGACCACATTGCCCTTCATGATGAAGGCCTTGAACTCGTCTTTCATCGACATGAAGGCTCTCCTTAAGAGAACAGCGGGGGCATGATCGCCCCCGCTGTTCGTGGACTCGGCCTACTTGGTGGCCTTGGCGGCCTTCTTCGCGGGCTTCTTGGGCGCAGGAGCCGGGGCGGCGGCGCCATCAACGACACCGGTCTCGGTCTTGCGGACCTCGGCCTTGCCGTCGTTGACCTGCACATCGATCTCCACGCGGCGGTTCTTGGCCTGGCCATCCTTGGTCGCGTTGTCGGCGATGGGCTTGTCGGGGCCCACGCCCACGGTGGTGACCTTGGAGGCGGGGATGCCCGAATCCACCAGGACCTTGGCAACCGCATCGGCCCGGCGCTTGGCCAGGGACTTGTTCAGGGCCTTGCCGCCCACGGAGGAGGTGTGACCGCTCACCTCGAGCTTGTAGTTGCCCGGGTAGCCCTTGAGGCCATCAGCCACCTTCTGGATGGCCGCGGTGGCTTCCGGACCCAGGTCCGCCTTGCCGTTGGCGAAGTGCAGCACGGCCTCGTCCAGGACGATCTTGGCCGGGGGGGGCGGCGGCACGGGCTTCACCACTTCCGGCGCAGGAGCCGGAGGGGGCGGCGGGGGCGGAGGCGGCGCAACCGGCTCGGGCTTCGGCTCGGGAGCGGGCGGGGGAGGCGGCGGCGGGGGTGCCGGAGCGGCCTTCTTGGCACCGCCCCAGGTGTAGCCGAGGCCCAGCGTCGCCAGGTATTCCATGCGCGACTTGGGAAGTTCCACGCTCACAGCCTTGACATTCAGATCGAGCATGAAATTCTCGGCCAGCTTGCCCATGACGCCGAGCCCGCCGTGGTAGTTGAGGCGGGTGGTCTCCTTGGCGCTGGGGGAGTATTTCTTGTTCACATTCGTCCCGCCCAAGCCAGCGGAGAGGTAGGGATACCAGTTTTCAGCTCCGGGGCGGAAGTTGAACAGGCCCGAGGCCAGCAGGTGGGTCTCATCCCCGGTGGGAGCGCCAGGGATCTTGTCGGCCTTCAGGTCGTTATGCAGGGCGCGGAGGTCCAGGCCCCAACGGTCGGAGTACCAATGCCCAACGCCCAGACCGTAGTGAAGCTGATCCTTCAGCTCAATGCCAGGCGTCGCAAGGTTCTTGTCCTTCTCGAAAATGGTCTGACCCAGGTGGCCAGCCACCCAGGCCTGGCCCTGTTGAGCGGAAAGGCTCAGCGCCGATCCCGCAAGCAACAACAGCAAGGTTTTTTTCATACCACCTCCAGGAATAGTGATTCACATCACGCCACAAGCTACTCCCAGAAAGACACTTCTTGCAACCTAAAAAAGGTTCCCGACATAAACATCAAAAAATTAAGTCGAATTATCTACATCATGAATTGATAGGAATTTATCTTCGATCTCACCCCTCTACAACCCGGCTCATCGACGCATTCTTCCTTGATGTATGGGATGGAAAGGGCCCTAGTAACATTTGTCCGACCTGGGGTAAATACCGCTTCGGAGAAGCCCCCTACAGGCCTCGATCGCCACAACGGGAATAAGCGCCACCTCCGTCTCCACGGTGGCGCCCTCCTGGACATGGACGACCGTCACGGTCCCGGTGGTGCTGGTCTTCAGCTCGTTCTGCATCCTCTTGGTATCGCCGTTGGCGATACGCAAGGCCTCCTACTCAGGCTTCGGGCGCCACAACAGTGATCAGAGCCGCTCCCGTCTCCACGGTGGCGCCCTCCTGGACATGGACGACCGTCACGGTCCCCGTGGTGCTGGTCTTCAGCTCGTTCTGCATTTTCATGGCCTCCATGACGAGGAGGGTCTGGCCCTCCTGGACGGAGTCGCCGACTTTCGCGAGCAATTTCACGATCTTGCCGGGCATGGGCGAGGACAGCACGCCGCCACCGGTCCCGGCGCCGCCGGAACCTGCCAGGAGGGCCCGGCGGGGGTCCACCAGGGCGAATTCGTAGGGGCCGTCGTAGAGCATGGCCCGGTAGGCGTGGGTGTCGGGATCCGGCGACTTGGCCGAGTCCAGGCGCACCTCCACCGAGCGACCCTCCATGAGGATCGAATAGCAGCCGGGCTCCAGTTCCAGGATGTCGATGGCGTGGCTCTCACCTTCCCAGACCAGCGTCGTCGCGCCGTCTTGATGGATGAGTTCCACATCGTGGGATTCCTTGCCGAGGATCAGGGTCCGTTTCACGCGCGTCTCCCTACAACCGGTTGAACCGGCCCCAGTGCTTCCAGGCATCGGGCTTCCCCTCGCCCCCGGCGGACGGCTGGGTGGCCCGTCGCTGTTCGGTTTCGAGCTCGTGCAGCAGTGCTGCCGCCACCGCGAACTTCAAGTCGGGCCCCTGCCCCTTCCGCTTCCAGAAGGGTTTGTCGAGCATGCCCGTGTGCAGGGCGCCCTCACGGAAGGGCCCGTGCTCCATCAGCGCCTCGTGGAAGGCGATGTTGTGGCGGATGCCGCCGATGCGGTACTCGCCCAGGGCCGCCCGCATGCGCTCGATGGCCTCCAGCCGCGTGGGCCCCCAGGTGCTGAGCTTGCTGATCATAGGGTCGTAGAACATGGGCACTTCGGCCCCTTCGTAGACGCCGCTGTCGTCGCGGACATTGCGTCCGCTGGGCGTACGCAGGAAGGTGATCTTCCCGGGGCTCGGCATGAAGTTCTTGTCGGGGTCCTCGGCGTAGACACGGCACTCCATGGCCCAACCGTTGAGGGGGATCTCCTCCTGGGTCATGGGCAGCTTCTCGCCCCGGGCCACGAGGATCTGCCACTTCACCAGGTCCAGGCCCGTGATCCATTCCGTGACGGGGTGCTCCACCTGGAGGCGAGTGTTCATCTCCAGGAAGTAGAAGTTGCGGTCGGCGTCCGCCAGGAACTCCACGGTGCCCGCGCCCACATAGTTCACGGCCCGGGCCACCTTGAGGGCGGCTTCCCCCATGGCCTTGCGCATCTCCGGCGTCACATGGGGACTCGGGGCCTCCTCGATCACCTTCTGGTGGCGGCGCTGCACGGAGCACTCGCGCTCGTGCAGGTAGACATGGTTGCCGTGGGTGTCGGAGAAGATCTGGATCTCGATGTGGCGGGGCTGGACGATGGCCTTCTCCACATAGACGCTGTCGTCGCCGAAGCTGGACAGCGCCTCGCCGCGCGCCCGCGCCAGCGAGGAGGTGAACTCCTCGGGCTTGTGCACCAGGCGCATGCCCTTGCCGCCCCCACCCATGGCGGCCTTGAGCATCACGGGGAAGCCGATCTTCTGGGAGGCGACCAGCAGCTCGTCGTCGGCCATGGTCTCCTGGATGCCCGGCACCACGGGACAGCCCGCGGCGATGGCCACCTCGCGGGCGGCGGTCTTGGAGCCCATGCTCACGATGCACTCGGGACGGGGCCCGATGAAGGTGATGCCCGCGGCCTGGAAGGCCCGCGCCGCCTCGGCGTTCTCGGAGAGGAATCCATAGCCCGGATGCACCGCATCGGCACCGCTGCGCTTGCAGACCTCCAGGATCTTCTCCAGCACCAGGTAGCTCTCCCGCGCCGCGGCGGGGCCGATGAAGTAGGCCTCATCCGCCATCCGCACATGCAGGGCGCCGCGATCGGCTTCGGAATACACCGCCACCGTGGGGATGCCCATCTCGCGGCAGGTGCGGATCACGCGGATCGCGATCTCCCCGCGGTTCGCAATCAAGATCTTGGTCACGGGCATGGGCTCACCTTTCCTCAATGGTGCTGGATCGCTGGCCTGCGCGGGGACCTGACCCCGATCGCTTCGCTCCCGCTCCCTCGCTGCGCTCGATCACGGAGGGGTCATCGTCCCCGCGGTTCGCAATCAAGATCTTGGTCACGGGCATGGGCTCACCTTTGCTCAATGGTGCTGGATCGCTGGCCTGCGCGGGGACCTGACCCCGATCGCTTCGCTCCCGCTCCCTCGCTGCGCTCGATCACG
>JAGRPP010000016.1 GCA_019449415.1 Geothrix sp. | reverse complement strand
TTTTCATCTGCGCAATCTGCGTCATCTGCGGTTAAAGAAAAAGGTCTTCCATGAACCCCTTCGATTCCCTTGGTCTCCGCCACGATGGCCGCATCCTCTGGGTGCTGGACCAGACGCAGCTTCCGGATGCGGAGGTGTGGCTGGACGGCAGCGAGCCCGAGGCCATGATCGCCCTCATCAAGCGCCTCGCCGTGCGTGGCGCACCCCTCATCGGCGTGGCGGCCGCCGCCTGCCTGGCCACCTTCGCCCAACGCGGCGCCTCGGCCACCGAATACGCCACCGCTTGCGCGGCCTTGCGGGCGGCCCGACCCACGGCCGTGAACCTCATGTGGGCCATGGACCGCATGAAGGCCGCCAGCGACCCCGTGGCCGAGGCGCAGGCCATCTTCGAGGAGGATGTGCGGCTCTGCGAAGGCATGGCCACGCACGGCGCCGCGCTCATCCAGGATGGCGAGGGCATCCTCACCCACTGCAACACCGGTGGGCTCGCCACAGCAGGCATCGGCACGGCCCTGGGCGTCATCCGCCGCGCCCACGAGCAGGGCAAGCGCATTCATGTGTACGCCGACGAGACGCGGCCCCTGCTCCAGGGCGGCCGGCTCACGACCTGGGAATTACGGAAGCTGGGCATCCCTTCCACCCTCATCACCGACAGCATGGCGGCCCTGTTGATGCGGGACGGCAAGGTGCAGCGCGTGCTGGTGGGTTCGGACCGCGTGGCCGCCAACGGCGACTTCGCCAACAAGGTGGGCACCTACGGCGTCGCGGTGCAGGCGCGGTACCACGATGTGCCCTTCCACCCGGTGGCGCCCTTCTCCACCGTGGATCTGGCCTGTCCGAACGGCGCGGCCATCCCCATCGAGTTGCGCGACCCCGCTGAAGTACGTGGCTACGGCGTCTGGCGCTGGGCCCCGGAGGCCATGCCGGCCTGGAACCCCAGCTTCGACGTCACACCTGTGGACCTTGTCACCAGCCTCGTGCTGGATCGGGGCATCTACAGTGCCACTGAGTTGAAGGCAGGGGCCTTGGCGAAGGGCTAGGGTCTGTTTTCAAAGTGGATGCGAGCCGCGACGCCGTCCAGCCGCGCGCATGGCCAGGCGGTGACCGAAGGGCGATGCGGGACATCGTTCGAGGTCGCCAACGCAGCCAGGGGTGCGGCTGGGCGACGTCCCCCTCTCCCTATCGCAGGCCCCGCCTGGGGCCTGCTCCTGCTCGGCGGATCGCCGAGCAGAGGGCGGAACCGGCAAGAGGCGACGCCCGGCGCGATGCTGCGTCAAGCTCCTCGTCGATAGTGCCGCTATCGCCTCCAGCTGACGGCACGCATGCGTGCCTCCCACTCGCCTTCGGCTCGCGGAGCTGGAGCCTCTGTCGCTTTCCTGGCCTCGCTTGGGCGGCGCCCCTTGCGCGGCCACACCCCACTTTGAAAACAGACCCTAGTGCCGCTTCTTTCCATCTCTGCTTCAATGAGAGGAAAGGTCTCAAGCACTGGAGCATCTATGATCATCAAGCGGCCTGCGGCAGCGGGACGGATCTTCCTATTGTCGGCGATGTC
>JAGRPP010000015.1 GCA_019449415.1 Geothrix sp. | reverse complement strand
GTCTCCCCTCGGGCCAATGTTCTGGTCGAAAAATTGTTCTGAATCCCATCCCCCATCCTTAGACGCGGAACGGAACCCTCAAAGGCTTCCTATCTTCTATCCGGTTTTCAAAGACGCCCCGTGCTCTCCGCACGCTCCGAAGCTCGCCTCTCGGCTCCCCTCGGCACCTCGCAGCCTCAACTGCGCAGGACATTCAGACTATCACTGGTCGCCAATGACGCAAGAGAAAATTTCAGGTGACCTCCCGGAACCCCCAAGATCGTGCCATCTGGCGTGTCCGGCAAGGGCGTGCGGCACCCGGGAAGCCGCTTTGGGAGGAGGGGCTTGGAAGCCGGGCGCATCCTTGACGGTAGAATCCTCCCAAACAGGGAGAGCGCGTGATCCACATCATCGGGGCGGGCCTGGCTGGCTCGGAAGCCGCCTGGCAGCTGGCGTCGAGGGGCCAGGAGGTCCTGATCTCCGAGATGAGGCCCCGGTGGACCACGCCCGCCCACACCACGGACCGCGCCGCGGAAATGGTCTGTTCCAACTCCTTCAAGAGTGACGATCCCGACTCGGCCACCGGGATCCTCAAGGCCGAGTTGCGGCGCATGGATTCGCTGATCCTGCGCTGCGCCGAAGCCACCCGCGTTCCGGCGGGAAACAGCCTCGCCGTCGACCGTGAGGCCTTCTCCGGGATGGTCACCGCCGAATTGAAGGCGCATCCCCGCATCCACTGGGAAGAGGCCCAGATCGCCTGTCCGGACCTCACGATGCCGACCATCCTGGCCACAGGCCCCCTCACCTCGGAACCCCTGGCCGCCTGGCTTGCCGACCTCACCGGAAACGGGAGCCTCCATTTCTACGATGCGATTGCCCCCATCGTGGAACGCGACAGCATCGACATGGGCATCGCCTGGATGGCGGCGCGCTACGACAAGGGCGGTCCGGACTTCATCAACTGCCCCATGGACAAGGCGCAGTACGAACGGTTCCTGGATGCGCTGCTCGCCGCGGAGCGCGTGCCCCTCCATGAGGCGGACACGCCCTACTTCGAGGCCTGCCTGCCCATCGAGGTCATGGCGGACCGTGGCCGAGAGACCCTCCGCCACGGCCCCATGAAGCCGGTGGGGCTGGACGATCCCCGCACCGGGCGCTGGCCCCATGCGGTCATCCAGCTCCGCCAAGACACCCTCGCCGGTGAGCACTTCAACCTGGTCGGCTTTCAGACCCGCCTGAAGTGGGGCGCCCAGAAAGAGGTCTTCCGCCTGATTCCTGGCCTCGAATCAGCGGAATTCGTCCGCTTTGGAAGCATCCACCGGAACACCTACATCCAGGCCCCGCGGATGCTCGATTCGACACTTGCTGTCAAATTCATTGCGAACCTGTGGATCGCCGGTCAGCTCTCTGGGGTGGAAGGCTATCTGGAGTCCGCCGCTGGCGGTCTGGCGGCTGCCTTCGCCGTGGACCGCGCCGTGCAAGGCCTGGTCGCCCTCCCCTTTCCGCAGGAGACGGTGCTGGGCAGCCTGCTCCACTACCTGGCCCACGCCTCCGGCAAGGACTTCGGCCCGACCAATGCCATGCTCGGTCTGCTGCCGCCCCTTCCCGAGGGTCTGCTCGACTTGCGGGGGCTCAAGCGCGCGGGGGGAACCCGGGCGGTGAAATCCGCCAAGGGCAGGGCCCACCGTGAGCGGGCCCTGCTGGCGCTCGACCGGCACCTGCAAGTCCTTGGAGCCGCGCAATGATCCGCCCCAAACCGCTCCTCGGCATCGCAGCGCTTGGCCTATCCCTTGGCATCGGGTCCTTCTGGTTGACCCGGCGCACGCCCGGCGCGCCACCTCAGGATGAGGTCCAGCCCCTGTTTCAAACGGAGGCGTCGGGTGCAGGTACGCTTGTGGTGTTGCAACCGCCATCGGTCCCTCTCAGGACGGTCCGCTGGGCGGGTCCTCTCCCAGGAGGCGCCGCGGTCGCGCAAGTTCTGACGCAAACGGGACGACAGCGGATCGTGCTCTTTCAGGATGGCCAGCTGGGAGCCACTCTCTCCCTGCCTTGCCCGCCGGGCGTGTCGGCCAGCTTCTTCCAATTCGCCGATCTGGTGGATGCGGTCGTGGTTCCTGGTGAGGCGGTGACGCTGCTGTACCGCGGCGCCAATGCGGCTGAGCCGGCCCTGGTTCTCGCCTGGGATCTACACTCCGATCAGATGAAGTGGGCCCATCGGGCCAAGGGTATCCATCTCGCCCTCTCCCCGGACCGGCGCAGCGTCTTCCTTTTCAGCGAGGGCAGCGTCAGCATCCTTGATCTGGCCGGCGCGACCCGCGCCTCCGTCCTTCAGGTGGAGCTCCCCCAGGAGGTTGGGGAGATCTCCTGTTTGCTCCCCACGGGATCCCGGTCCTTCCTCGCGGCTCATGGGGCGGGCCTATCCGTATGGCACCAGGGAAGCTGGACCCACACCAAGGGCCCAATGCCTTCACCCCTGGGATTCGGCCGTAACCTCGGCACCCTCGCGGGATCGGCCAAGTCCGCCTGGTGGCAGCCGGAACCCGGTCTGCTGATGCCTCTCGACCCCAAGGGCGTCCCGGGAGAATCCAGAAACCTGAAGGCTCTTCTTCCCGAGACCGCGGCCCTGGACGCGGACCTGCTGCGACTTCTGGGCGTAGATGCGTCAGGTGCGCTCTGGTTCGGGCTGGCGCGGCCCACCCTGCCTTCGGCTCCTGTCCCCATTCAAGAAGCGGCCCAGCCGGTGGCAGGGGAGCCCAGCCCGGAACCATCGCCTTCCATGCCTGCGGCCCAGCCCCCTGCTCCATCCCGCGACCAATGGGAGGCGCACCTGAAGCAGGGTCTGGACCGCATCTACCGGTGGAAGCCCGGCGAGGAGACCATGACCACCCTTACCTGGGCCGAAGCCTGGAAGAACCTGGCCCCCCCCACTGGCTTCGCGGCACCGACGGGCGACGCAGGCTTGCGGCCAGAGACGGGTACCCTAACCTTCGGCGCTCCGGAACAGCTGTGGTGGCTGCCGTTGCGGGCCCTTCAGCCCAGGTAATCGAAGAGGTTGGTCTTATTGATTTTCGCCAGGGCGCTCAGGGTGGCGGTCTGGATCGTCTGATCGGAGCTGAGCTCCGTGGCCGACTGGACATAGTCGGTGCCTTCCTGGGTGTCCTGAAGCCCCTGGAGGGTGAGGTTGAAGCCCGAGAGGGTGTCCTTCAAGTCCAGCAGGCCGGCCTGCCGCCCACCCAGGTCGTCCTGAATCTGATTCAGGTTGTCGAAGATGCCCTTCAAGTCGGTCATGGCCGTCTGGATGCCCGTCGTGCTGTTGGTCAGCAGGGCGTCGTGGAGCTGCGTCACGACCGTGAAGAGATCCGTGCTGCTGCCGACGCCGCCGCTGCCGAAGAAGACCTTGTCCCCGGGCAGATTCGTCGTGACGGCCGTGTTGCTCGTCACATCGAGGTTGATGTCCCCCGAGTCGCCTGAATAGGTGATCGCGCCGTTGCCGGGTCCGTAAGGCGGGGTGTTGGGCGGCACGGGAATCGAGAACGGAAGCGTCTGCGTCTGGGTGCCGGCAAAGAGGTACTTGCCCTGATCCTTCGTATTCGCCAGGGCCAGCAGGTTGCTCCGGATCGAGTCCACCTCCTGGGCCAGGGCCGCCCGGCCGGCGGCCCCGTTTGTCGAGTTCGCGGCCTGCTGGGCCAGTTCCCGGAGGCGGGTGACCGAGTTGAGTGAGCCCGTCACCACATCTTCGGAAGACATCAGGAAGGACAGCGCCGAGTCCGCCTGCTTGATGAACTGGGCATTGGCCTGGATGGAGTTCTGGAAATCAAGCACCAGCGCGGCCGCGGCGGGGTCATCCCCCGGGCGGGTGATGCGCTTCCCGGAAGCCAGGCGGGTGGTGTTCAGCGCGAGCCTTTCCTTGGTCCTCTCGAGATCGAGGAGCGTCTGGCGCTGCTGGGTGGTGCTGGGCGTTCGGAAGGACATGGGTCACCTGCTCTCAATGCTTATCGGCGCTTATCGGCCGAACTGGTTCACCAGCTGATCCGTGAGTTGGTTGATCACGCTGAGGAAACGCGCAGATGCCTGATAGCCCCGCTGGAAGGTCATCATGTTCGCGGCTTCCTCATCCAGGTCCACGCCCGAAATGCGGTCCCGCTGGGTCTGGAGGGCCGACACCAGGTTCTGCTGGGTGTCACTCTGGGCCTTCCAGTTCTGGGCCTGGGTACCCACATCGCTGATGAGCCGACCCGCCGCGGTGCTGTATCCCGTATCACCCACGCCGTTGTGGTCCGTGTCCACCGTCGTCCCCGAGAACTGGAGGTTCGCCATGGCCTTGGCATTGTCATTGTTGCCCTTGGCTCCAGCCACCCCGGCGGCGGCAATCAGGTAGGGGTCCTTCACGATGGCCGAGGAGACCGAGAGCGCGTTCACCATGCCCTTGTACGAGTTGGCCACCGTGATGCCTCCCGGGAGCCCGCCGTTGGCGGCGTCCCCGAGGAAGAAGTAGTTGTCGTAGGGGGGCGGGCCCGCGTTGGCCGTGGTGATGCCATCGGCTGCATACCCGGTCTTGTGGAGCGCGTTCACCTGCCCGGCCACGCCGGCGGCGAGCTGGTCCAGCTGCAGCTGGAACCCCACCAGGATGTTGTCGCGGAGGTCCAGCTTGGCGCCGAGCTGCCCATCCTTGATGCCCTTGGTGACATCCACGGGAGCCCCGCCCATCTCCGACAGCACGCTGGAATAGCCGTCCTGGGCGCTTCCGGCCTGGACCCGAAGCTTGTAGGAATTGCTTCCGCTGACGAGCACGGCGGCACCCGAATCCAGGCTGATCTGGTACTCCCCCTTGGAGCCCTCGAACACATTGATGCCCACCAGCCCCGCGAGCTTGTCCGTCAGGGCCTTCCGCTGGTCGCGGGCGTCGTTGTCCAGGCCCTGGCCGGATTCGGTGGTGATCTGCTGATTCAGCCGGGCGATCTGGTCTGTCAGCACATTCACTTCGTTCGTGATGCTGCCCACGGCCAGATCGGCGCTGCTCCTCTGGTCGGCCAGGAGGCGGTAGCGGCTCTGGAGCGCGGTGATCATGGACTGGGCCTTGCCGACCACATTGGTACGCAGAGCCCCATCTTCGGGCCGTGCCGACAGTTCCTGAAAGCCCTGGAAGAAGGCCTGGATCTGGGCGGCGATGCCGGTGCTTCCCGAGTCGCCCAGGCTGGCCGAGATGGCGTCCACGCCGGAGTAGCGCTCCGTGGCGCCCGTCTGGCGGGCCGTCTCGCGGTAGATCTGGAGGTCCAGGAACCGATCGCGGATGCCCTGCACCGTATTCAGGGTCACACCCGTCCCGAAATAGACCTGGCCTTCGATCAGCGACTGGTTCGAGGTCAGGTCAGCCCGCTGCCGGGTATAGCCGGGCGTATTCACATTCGCGATGTTGTGGCCCACGACATTGAGGGCCGACTGCTGGGCCTGAAGGCCCGTAAGCCCGAGGTAGAGACTGGCATTGAGTCCGGGCATGGGAGTCTCCTAGGCCTTTTCGCGCAGGCGGGGAGCCAGGCCGGAGGCATCGGCTGGAATGCCATTCCGGCCGTAACCGGGATTCCCCGACAAGCCGATGAGCGTCGCCCGAAGGGGTGACTGCAGCCCCGCCAGGAGGGTCTGGATGGAGGTAAGGCGGCGCTTCAGAGCTAGGGCGCCGGCCTGATCCTCCGGCCATCCCACCAGTTCGGACCAGCGGATCTTGGTCAGAAGGGTGGCCGGATCCTCCCCTGCAACGAGTCTGGACTCGAGCGCATCCAGGAGTTCGGGCACGGCATGCAGCATGGAAGGCCTCCTCATGGGTCTTCCGGCAAGCCTCAGGCCAACAGGTCCAGGTGCGGGTCGGCACCCTCTGCCGGGCTTTCTTCGGCCTCCTCGTCAGAGGCCCCCGTGCCCTCGCCCTGGTTGCCCCGCTGCCCCTGGCGTTCGGAGAGCCGCAGCTCGTCGGATTCGGCGACCTCCGGCACTTCCACCATGGCCTCGGCCAGCTTCGCGTCGAAGGCCTGTCGCCGGGCCTGCTCCCGCTGCACCTGCGCCCCGCCGTCCATGGCCAGCCGCACCGTCTCGATGGCGGCGGTCTGCAGAATTTGGCGCTGTCCCAGGGGGCTGATCATGTCCTCACGACGGGGACCTCGGGGCTAGGAACGATGTCCCTTCGCCAGATGCTCACGAATGAGCCCCTCGGCCACGGCCTCTCCATCGGGGTGATAGGCATCAGCATCAAGTTGATTCTTAAGGGCTTCCACCTTCTCAGCCCGGATGTCCGGGGTTACCGCCAGAACCTCCTGGGCCACGGCCATGAGCTGGGCCGAAGAGGAGACCTGGACGGCGTCTGAAGCAGGCGCCGGTGCGACGGCCGCAGCCGAGGGCGTGGCGGATCCCTTGGACCCGGACACACTCTGGGAGCTACTGACGCTACCCGGTTTGCCACTGATGCGCATATTCACCTCGACAAGGCTCCTATCGGCAGTTTGCCGGAATCCCTCAACTCGTCGGGTGTCGTGATTTTTTTGTCGGTTTTTTCGTGCTGGTTCCAACTCTCCTTCAGACGATCGGCGAGGCCCCATCCATGGCCGGTGGAGACGGCCTGATCCACCACCGCCTGGTCCATCAGGTACTCGTAGGTCGAGCGCGACTGGCCGGAATCCCCCAGCAATCCCGAAGGTTCCACGGTCTTGCGCATGGTCTGGAAGAGGAGGCCCATGAGCAGGCCCTCAAACTGCCGTGCCGCCTTGTCGGTCTTTTCCGCCGGATCGGGCAGGGCCTTCATCCCCTGGGCCTGGGCCAGGGGATCGGCGGTGGGCAGCGCGCCGAGGCCGATCACAGGACCCTCAATTCGGCCTGGAGGGCTCCGGCTTCCTTGATGGCCTGAAGAATGGCCACCATGTCCCGGGGGCTGACGCCCATGCTGTTGAGCATTTCCGCGAGCTTGCCCACGCTCACGCCGGGTTCGACATTGAGCGTCTTGGGTTTTTCCTCCACCGCGGCGACATCCTTCTTGGTCGCGGTGACGGTCTTCCCCTGGCTGAAGGGCGCGGGCTGGCTCACCAGCGGCGTGGAGCTGACCATGATGCTGAGACCGCCCTGCACGATGCTCACGGCGCCGATGCGGACTTCGGATCCCAGGATGACGGTCCCCGTGCGCTCATTCACCACGACCCGGGCCCGGGGCTGAAGCTGCACACTCAGGTTCTCCAGCCGGGCCACGAGCTCGACGGCCCGTCCCTGGTATTCCTTCGGGATCTGCACATCCACCGTGCGGGCATCCAGGGGCTGGGCCACCTTCTCGCCCAGTTCCTCGTTGATGCTGTGCACCACCCGGATGGCCGTCGTGAAGTCCTCTTCCATCAAGCTGTACCGCAGGGAGTTCCGGGCATTGAAGTTCCCGCCCACCTCGCGCTCGATGAGGGCGCCTTCCGGCACCCGGCCCACCGTCGGATGGTTCTTCGTGACCGAGGCACCCCCGGCCGCCGCGCTGAATCCGCCCACCAGCAGGGGGCCCTGGGCTACCGCGTAGGTCTGGCTGTCCGGACCCTGCAAGGCCGTCATCAGCAGGATGCCGCCGGCCAAGGACTTCGCGTCGCCGGTGCTGGACACGGTCACATCGATGCGGGAGCCCGTCCGGGCGAAGGGGGGCAGTTCGGCCGTCACCATGACCGCCGCGATGTTCTTCACCTTCACCGTCGTCGGATTGACCGTCAGGCCCTGACGGGACAGGAGGTTGGTCAGCGATTGCACCGTGAACTTCGTCTGGTCCTTGTCACCGGTGCCGTCCAGACCCACCACCACGCCATAGCCCAGTAGCTGGTTGCCCCGAACGCCCTGGAGCCGGGCCACATCCCGGAGGCGGGATTCGATCTTCTTTTCCGGTTTGACCGCATCCGCTCCAAAGAGCGTGAGGGCCGCGAGGAACAAGGCTGCGATGCGCATGGGAGCCTCCTAGAAGGGCCAGATGTAGGCCAGCAGCCGGCTGATGTAGCCCGGCTTGAGGGTCTCGTCCACCACGCCCTGGCCACCGTAGCCGATGCGCAGTTCCGCCACCTGGCCGGAGGCGATGCTGTTGTCCTTGTCGAGCCGGTTCGGATCGATCATACCCGCCACATAGAGACGCTGCGTCTCGTTGTTCAGCTGGATGTCGCGGTAGCCTTCGACGATCAGGTTCCCGTTGCCGATGACCTTGACCACCCGGGCGGTGACGACCGTCGTGAAGGTCGCGCTGCGCCCGGTGGTCCCGGTGCCGGCGAACTTGTTCGTGTTGGCGGTCGTCTTGTCGGAAGTGCTGCTGCCGATGCCGAACCCCGAAAGCGCACCGAACAGGTTGGGACTGCTCAGCTTATTGCTGCCGTCCCGCTTGGTGGTCACATCGGCCTTGCTGATGGCATTGGTGCTCTCCGTGATGCGAAGGGTCACCAAGTCGTTCACCCGGAAGGCCCGGAGGTCGGCCACGAAGGGCCGGTCCCGCCAGAGGCTGCCCTCACTGAGGGGCTGGGCGGCCGGGGCCTCCTCCACCAGGGGAATGGCCGGCTTCTTCACCAGGTTGGGGTCGTGGCGACGGGGAATGGAGCAACCGATCCCGACCAGCACCAGGGCAATAGGCAGCATTTTCCGCATCACAGGCCTCCACGCCTAGACAGGGCGAGGAGGATGCCAAAAGGCTCAGGCCAGCGTCACCAGCACCCGGTCGTGACCCGCAAAATCCTGATGGACCATGGCCTTACTCCATCCAGCCCCCAAAGCCCGGCGGCATAACTCGCCCCCCTGCCCGGCGCCGATCTCCAGGAGGCAGGCCGGAGCTTGTCGCCTTCGAGCCTGGATCAGCAGCTCGGCGGAAAGGGCCAACCCCCGCTCCGGGGCGAACAGGGCCGAGGCTGGCTCGAACCCCAGCTCCCGCTGGAGGCCCGGCTGGTCGGCCGGATCCACATAGGGCAGATTGGCCACCACCAGGCCGAGGGGTTCTGGCACCGGGTCCAGCAGGCTGCCCTCGAAAAAGGCCACTGGGGCCTTCAGGGCCTCGGCATTCGCGCGGGCCACCGCCAGGGCGCCAGGGCTCAGATCCGTGGCGGCCACCTGCCAGGCCGTCTCCAGGGCCAGGCTCACGGCGATGATGCCGCTCCCGGTCCCCACATCCACGCAGCGCTCCACCTGCAGGCGCCGGCCCACATCCAGGGCCGCCTCCACCAGCAGCTCCGTTTCCGGGCGGGGGATCAGGGTGTCGCGGGTGACCTTGAACCGGCGGTCCCGGAAGGAACTCCACCCCAGGAGGTAGGCCCAGGGCTCCCCGGTCCGGCGACGGCGGACCCAGTCGCTGACCTGCCGGCGCACCTGGGCCGGGGCCGGTTCCATTCCGTGGATGGCCAGCCAGCTGCGCGAGAGGTCGAGCCCCTCCTCGAACCAGCGGATGCTCTCCGCGTGGGCTTCGGACAGGTCGAGGAATTCGGCGAGGGCCGCGCTCAAGTCGAGGCGGAGCTGTCGGTAGGTCTGGACCATCCCTCCAGCCTATCGCGGGAGAGAGTGTCCAGAACCCCTGGATTTCAGGCCATCAAGGCCTTGGCGCGCTCCTGGCTCTGCTGGGCCACGATCTCGTGAAGGCTGCCGCCGTGGCTGTCCATGGTGACCACCAGGGGGAAGTCCTCCACCTCGATGATCCAGAAGGCCTCGGGGCTGCCGAATTCCTCCAGCATCTTCACATCCACCACGCGCTTGCAGCGTTCGGCCAGCAGGCTGCCCGCCCCGCCGGTGGCGTGGAGGTAGACCGCGCCGGTCTTCTGGAGGCCCTCGCTGGTCTTCTTGCCCATGCCGCCCTTGCCGATGACGCCGCGCACCTTGTAGGTCTCGATGACATCGGCCTGGTAGGGCTCCTCCCGGATGGAAGTGGTGGGGCCCGCCGCCACGAAGCTGTAGTGGCCGTCCTCGTGCTTCTTCACGACGGGGCCGCAGTGGTAGATGACCATGTTCTCGAGGATGGGCTTCAGCCACTCGGGCTTCTGCTCTTTCATGTACTTGTGGCCCATGTCGCGGCTGAGGACGACGCGGCCATTGAGCAGCACCTCGTCGCCCACCTTGAGCTGGCGGATCTGGTCTTCAGTGATGGGAGTGGTGAGACGGATCATGGACATGCTCCTGGGATCAGTCGAAGGACACTTCGCCGTTGGCCCGGAGCGTCATCGCGCCCCGGCGGCTGCTCCAGCACATGTAGCTGATGCTCACATAGAAGCTGGCGGGGTGGCGGTACATCTCCTCCGCCATGACGCCCAGCACGGTCGTGTTGCCGCCGTAGCCCATGGGGCCGATGCCCAGGGTGTTGAGGTCGTTGGTGATCTCTTTCTCGAAGGCGTCCATCTTCGTGTCGGGATTGGGAGTCCCGAGCTTGCGGAGGATGAGTTCCTTGCTCTTCTCGTAGCTGGAAACGCGATCCCCACCGATGGCCACGCCGAGGATCCCCGGGCTGCAGCCCTGGCCCTGGGCCTTCACCACGGCGTCGATGATGCACTTGCGCACGCCCTTGATGTCGCGCCCCGCGCCCAGGGCGGCATCCGGCAGGCGGTACTGGGCGCCGACATTCTCGCAGCCCCCGCCCTTCTGCATGACGGCGATCTCGACTTCCGGCTTGTCCCACTCCTCGAAGTGGACGGCCGGATGACCCTCGTGGAACGGATCCATGTTGTTGCCGGTGTTCTTGCCGCTGAGGGCCTCCACGCAGTTGGGGCGCAACCAGGAGCGCTTGGTGGCTTCCGCCACCGCCGCCCGGACCTGCTGCTTGGCGGCGCGCTGGCTCAGGCCGAAGGGGTGGCGCACCCAGACGATGATGGTGCCCGTGTCCTGGCAGAGGGGCGTCACATGGCCGTCGGCCAGGATGATGTTGCGAACCATGTCGTTGAGCGTATTGAACGCGCGGCTGCCTTCCTCCTCGGCGTCCCGGCCCTTCACCAGGGCGTCGATCACATCCTGCGGCAACCGGCTGGTGGACCGCCGGAGCAGCTCCAGCATGGGCAGCGTGAGGTCCAGGGCCTTCAGGTTCGAGAGGTCGGCCTTCCACCCGGCGGGCAGGACTGACTTGGATTCCACCACTTCAGCTGAGGTGAGCGTGGGGATGACGCATTCGGACATGGGCCCTCCGGGATTCAGCCCCCATGATCCGCCCGCCGAAGCTCACGCTCAAGTGATCAATGTCCGTTTCCCCCGGGAATTCAGCGTCCCCAGGCCCGGCACAGGGTCAGGGTGAGATCCAGCAGGGGTGCCTCGCTCCGGGAAAGGGCCATGCCCTTGAGGTCCCTTTCGCACTGGTTCAACCGGCCCAGCAGCGCCTTCAGCCCCCGGCGCTTCAGCTTGGTCAGGGCATTTCGGTAGCCCTCCAACAAGAAAGCCTGCTTGGGAGACAGTCCGAGGGCACCCAGGACCTCGCCTCCCTTCAGTCCGGCCGCGTCGGCCTCCGCCAGCTTGAGCAGCCGGTCCACCTCGCGCCGGGCCTGGCCCAGCAGCATCAGAGGCTCGTCGCCATCCTCCATGGCCATCCGCAGGGCCTTCAGCGCTCCCACGGCGTCCCCCTTCTGCCAGGCCCCGGACCAGGCGAAGGCCTTCTGCTCGGCCAGGCGGAAGGTGACCTGATCGACCATCGCCTCGGTGACGCGCTGATCGTCCGCCAGCAGGTCCAGCACCTCCAGCGCCCGCTTGATGAGCCCGGGGTTCCCGCCCTGGCGCTGAGCCAGCAGGCTGCCCGCGGCCCCCTGGAGCGACAGCCCCAGCTTCCGGGCCTCGGCCTCGATGAAACCCGGGATCTCCGCAGGCTCGATGACGCCCACCTTCAGGATGCGCCCGGCCTTGGCCCAGTCGGTCCAGGGCTTGGCGCCCAGGGCCTTGCCCGGCGCGGCGGACAAGGTATTCCAGGCCACCAGCAGCAGCTTCACGCCCTGGGGCGGCTTCTCCAGCAAGCCCTTGACCGCGGCCGGCAGCTCCTTGGCCCGCAGGAACAGGTTGTCCGCCGCGGGCACCAGCACCGTGCGGGCCTCCGCCCCCAGGGGCGTGGCCTCCTGGAGCGCGGCGACGACCTCGGGCCAGGGACAGCCTTCGCCGCAGACCGTCAGCGAGAAATCCGCCCATTCAGGGTCCACATGCTTCTGCTTCCACGCCTCCACGGCCTTCCGGCGGCCATCGCTGTCCTCGCCGTGGACCAGGGCGAAGGACTGGTCCAGCCAGGGCGTGACCATCAGTCCGTGCCTTCCAGCAATTGGGTGAGGAAGCTCTCCGCGAAATCGTCGGCGAGGCTCTCCAGCACTTGAAGCTCGCGGCTGTCGAAGCTCGCGAAGTTCTGATCCACCCGGTACTGGTTGGAGAAAGTCAGGCCCCGGCGGGACAGCACGACCGCGCCCGTCTGCCCATCCAGCAGCTCCA
Organism: Geothrix sp.; assembly: GCA_019449415.1. Taxonomy (GTDB): domain Bacteria; phylum Acidobacteriota; class Holophagae; order Holophagales; family Holophagaceae; genus Geothrix; species Geothrix oryzae. Next base: position 205,692 of record JAGRPP010000015.1, on the reverse strand, counting down.
CGCTGGCCACCACGGCCACTTCCACGCGAGAGGCCGAGCCGGCGCTGGCCTTGGCCCGGTCGTTGCCCAGGGTGAGGCCGATGGGACGCGACTTGTACTCCTCGAGCGTGCCCTGCAGCACCCAGCGGGAAGGTTCGCCCTGCGCCACCAGGCGCCAGGGGCTGGCCGCCACGATGCGGTTCTCCAGGGCCTTGGTGAAGCGGTCCTCCAACCCCAATCGCGGCGTCAGATTGCGGAACCGGGCCAGCCGGATGGTCTCCCCCTGCTTCGCCCAGGCCACGGATCGCTGCCGGCGGTCCAGACGGTGGTACCCGCAACCGGAGAGGGCCGCGAGGAAGAGCGGGAGAACGATGAAGCGGAGCGAGGTGCGCACGGAGATCCTACGGGTGGTAGACGCCCACATACGGCAGGTTGCGGAGTTTCCCGTCGAAGTCGAGGCCGTAGCCCACGACGAAGTGATCCTCGATGGTGAAGCCGACATAGTCCACGGGCACTTCGATCTTGCGGCGGCTGGGCTTGTCCAGGAGGGTGCAGATCTTCAGGCTCTGGGGCTCCCGGTCCTTGAGCAGGTTCCGGACCTTGAAGAGGGTCAGGCCCGTGTCCACGATGTCCTCCACCACCAGGGCGTGGCGCCCCTGGATCGAGCGGTCCAGATCCTTGAGGATGTGGACCTCGCCCGTGCTTTCGGTGCCGCCGCCGTAGCTGGCCACCTGCATGAAGCTCACATCGAAGTCGAAATCCATGGACCGCACCAGGTCGGCGAAGAAGGGGAACACGCCATTGAGGAGGCCCACCACGACCAGATCCTGGCCGGCGTAATCCCGGGTCAACTGGGCGCCCATTTCCTGGACCCGGGCCCGGATCTGCGCTTCCGTGAGCAGCGGGGTGATGCGGTCGCGCATGAAGGCTCCTTGGAACTGAAGATTGAAGATCGAAGACTTAGACCATTTCCATTCAACCCCAGAAGGGCTTCCCGGGTCCATCGGGTGACGGCGGATCTCCATCAGTCCCCTGCCGTCGAGGTCTAAGATGATGGTGGAAGTCACTTTGAGCGAGCCCCTGCTGCCCCCTCCGGTCCTCCCGACCGCCGATCGGCTCCCCGATCCGGGCTCGCCGTACCACACCCCGGAGGTTCTTGGCTGGGTCGAGGCTGCCCAGGGCGGCGACCAGATGGCCTTCAGCGCCCTGGTGCGCTTGTTTTCACGGGATGTCTACGGCAAGGCTTTCTCCATCCTGAAAAATCACCAAGATGCAGATGATGTGGTGCAGGAGACCTTCCTCCGGGTCTTCCGGTCACTGCCGGGCTTCCGTTTCGAGTCCTCCTTCCGCACCTGGCTCATCACCATCGCCACCCGGCAGGCCCTCAACTTCCGCGAGCGGGTCGCCCGGGACCATGAAAGCCTCGAGGGCCCCGAAGGCACCCTGGAGCACCCCGCCCTCCGCGTGGAGGAAACCCAGGGGGCGGCCCTCCTGGACCAGGAAGCGAGACGCCTGCTGCACGAAGCCCTCCCCAAGCTGCCCCGGCGCCAGAAGGAGGCCCTGACCTTGAAACTGCAGCACGACTGGAAGTACGAGCAGATCGCGCAGCAGATGGGCACCTCCGTGGGCAGCGTGAAGGCCCACATCTTCCACGCCATCCAGAACCTCACCCGCCATGTCAAAGGAGGTCGCGCATGAACCTCGAGCTCCTCCCGCTCCCGGAAGCCTGTGCCACTGCGCTTGCCGCAATCCAGGCCGATCCTCTCGAACCCGGTGCCGAGGTGGAGGCGCACTTGAAGATTTGCCGTGCCTGCGCCGAGACCCGGGTCTTCTACCTCGCCCAGGAGGAGAGCCCCGAGGTCCTGGCACCTGCGGGCTACTTCGACCATCTGCCCGACCGCGTCCTCCGCAAGCTCCCCGCCCGGACCGCCCTGCATCGCCGCATGGGCCCCCTGGCCTGGGTTGCCGCCGCCGCCGTGTTGATGGCCGTGGGCGCCGGCGCCTTCCTGGCCGGGCGCGCGAACCGCACGCCCTATGTCGAGGCCACCCTGCCCCGCCCGGCGGAAACCCTTGAGATCTCGGTTCCCGACACGCCCTTCCACGACCGCGAGGAAGAGGCCGCCCAGGTCCAGGCTCTCAGCCCCGATGAGATGAAAGCGCTTCTCAAGCGCCTCGACCCGCCCGCTCCGACCTCCCCGAGGTGACCATGTTCCGCCCCCTCCTGATCTCTTTGCTGCTGGCCCCCCTTCCAGCCTGGTCGCAGGCCCCCGCCGCGCCCCAGGCCGAGGATGAGCAGCCCCTGGCCCGCTTTCGCATGGAGCAGCTCCAGCAGAAGGTGGGCCTGCCCGAGGAACAGGCGCGGACCGTGGTGGATCGCTGGACGCGCTATGACCGGGAGCAGTTCAACCGGGCGCGGCAGATCCAGGCGCTCCGCCGCCGCTTCAACGACATTCTGATCAGCCCCGGTTCCGAGGACGAGAAGAACGCCAAAGTCCGACCCCTCCTGGAGCAGTTCATGGATCTGCGCCGCCAGCAGGCGGACTTGAAGTTCCGCTTCGAGGACGACATCCGGGCCAAGCTCAGCCCTGCCCAGCAGGTGCGGCTGGTGCTCCATGTGGAGGAGATGCAACGACGGATGGTGGAGGCCCTGCGGCAGGGCTTCGCCGACCGGCCCGGCGCCCTGCGTCCGGGTGGGGGAGGACGCAGGGGCCTTCGGTAGCGCCGGATTCCGTCAGAGGGCCGGCGCCTCGATGATCACCGGGATCACCAGCGGCCGGGTCTGGGTGGTCTTCCGGATGATGCGCCGCAGGGCCAGACGGAGCGTGTCGCGCAGGGCCTCGCCATCCTTCCTCACCGCGGGCGGGGCCTCGTCGTAGGCTTTGCGGGCCACGCCCGCCAACAACTCTGCGTAGGCCTCGTCGTCTGACAACATCACGAAGCCCCGGCTCAGGATCGTGGGCTCTGCGGCCAGGTCCCCCGTCTGCGGATCCACCAGCAGCGTCACGAAGACCACCCCATCCTCCTGGAGGATGAGCCGATCCTTCACCACGCGGGCATCCACCATGTGCTCCACGCCCTGATCCACGAAGCACTTGCCCACGGGCACCGCCCCCGGCATGTCCATGCCCCCATCCTCGAAGAGGCGCAGGCAGAGACCGCCATCCAGCAGAGAGATGCGCTCGGCCGGCCAGCCCAGGTCCGCGGCCAGTTTCCCGTGGGCGCGCAGGTTCCGGTAGGTTCCATGCACCGGCACCATCTGATCCGGCCGCACGGCCCGGATCAGATCGGCCAGTTCCTCGCGGCTGCCATGGCCCGAAGCATGGACGGGACCAAGACCTTCCAGCGAGGTCTCTGCGCCGAGCCGTTCCGCCGTATCCAGCATGCGCGAGATCGCCACCTCATTGCCGGGAATGGCCCGGGCACTCACCACCAGCCGGTCGCCGGGTTGGATGGGCAGTCCCTTCACCTCCCGCCGGAGCAGCCGCGCCAGCCCGCTCATGGGCTCACCCTGGCTGCCGGTGCAGAGCACAAGCAGCTCGTCGGGGTCATAGAGCTGGGCGTCCTTGGCGTCGATCAGGATGTCGTCCGGCAGGGACAGCCGCTTGAGGGACCGGGCCAGGGCGAGGTTGCGATCGAGGCTGCGCCCCAGCAGCACCACCCGCCGCCGGAACTCGTAGGCCAGGTCCACCAGGGTCTGGAGCCGGTGGATGTTCGAGCTGAAGGTCGTGACGAAGAGGCGCCCCTTCGTCTGCTCGAAGGCGGCCCCCAGGCCTTCGCGGCACACCGATTCCGAGGGCGAGCGGCCCGGCCGGCCGATGTTGGTGGAATCCGCCATGAGCAGCCGCACGCCGGCGTCGCCCAGGGCCCTCAGGCGCTCCATGCCCGTGAGCCGGCCGTCCAGCGGCTCGGGATCGATCTTGAAGTCGCCCGAATGCACCAGCACCCCCTGAGGCGTGTGCAGAACCAGGGCGCAGGCGTCGGGGAGGCTGTGGGTGACGGGGATCCACTCCGCCTCGATCTCACCGTCCCCGACCTTCACGCGGCCATAGTCGCGCACCGGGTGGAGCAGGCCCACATCCAGGCCATGCTCGCGGAGCTTCCCCTCCACCAGCCCCAGGGTGAAGGCCGTCCCGTACACGGGCACTGGCCAGCGGCGGAGGAAGTAGGGCAGCGCGCCGATGTGGTCCTCGTGGCCGTGGGTCAACAGCACGGCCTGGAGCTGATCCGCGAAGGGCTCGAGGTAGGCGAAGTCCGGCACGATGGAATCGATGCCCGGCTGGTCGTCCGAAGGGAACAGCTGGCCGCAGTCCACCAGGAAGAGGCTGCGGGCGCTGTGCACCACCAGCGCGTTCATGCCGAACTCGCCGAGCCCGCCAATGGGGACCAGCCGCAGTTCTCCGGCGGCCGGGGCCTCGGTCCAGGATTCGAATTCGGGTGCGGCGGAGATCACGATGGGAACACCTCGGGATGATGGGTCAACAGGTGGCGGGTGGCAGCGAGCCAGGCCGGAGGCCCCAGCACTTCAGCCCGCAGCGTCGCATTCAAGCCGGCGCGGGTCAGGGCTTCCGCCTGCAAGGTGCCCTGCCAGTTGTTCGCCAGGGTCTTGCGGCGGTGGGCAAAGGACCGGTGCAGCACGGTGAGCAGGGCCTTCCGTTCCGCGAGGCTGGGCGCGTCTCCGCGGGGCTCGAAGAGCACCACGGCGGATTCCACCTTGGGTGCGGGCCGGAAGGAGCCGGGCCCCAGCTTCACCAGCCGGGTCAGGCGGGCGCAGAGCTGGGCCAGCACCGACAGGGGCCCGTAGGCCTTGGTGCCGGGCACGCCCATGAGCTTCTGGGCCACCTCCAGCTGGAACATCAGCGCCATGCGGTCCCAGGGGATGCCTTCCGTGAGCAGCCTGGCGAGGATGGGCGTCGCCGCGTTGTAGGGCAGGTTGCCCACCACCGACCAGGCCTCGCCCTCGGGCAGGGGCATCCGCACCGCATCGCCCTCCAGCAGGTGGAAGTGGGCCATCGCCGCAAAGCGGTCGCGCAGCAGGGCGATGGCCTCGGGGTCCAGATCCACAGCCCACAGCGGACGGCCGTCGGCCAACAGCCGCTCCGTCAGCACCCCAGGCCCCGGGCCGATTTCCAGCAGCCGAGGGGCCGGACTCGCCAGCGCCGCATCCACGATGGTGCGAATGGCCCCCTCATTCACCAGGAAGTTCTGGCCGAAAGCCTTTTTGGGGCGAAGGCGGGCAATGGATGAAGGATCCGACACACCCCAGCGTACCACCTCGGCCCCTCCCCCACGAAAAGGGGCCCGCGAGGGCCCCTGGATGATGACTTGGAAATCGATCAGCGGATGATGCGCCAGCTGCGGGGTTTGAACCCGAAGCCGCTGGTCTTGCCGAAGGAACCACCCACCTGCGCGCCGGCGTTGGAAATGGTGCCGACCTGACCGGGTGCGGACCCCTGTCCGCTCTGGACGATGGCGGCGGTGCCGAGGGCCGTGATTTCACCTGGAAGGTTCGGATAGGTCAGGACCACGCCCGTGCAAGTTGGGTCCCCGCCGTTGAACGAGGTGGGGATGGCGGCCGTGCCCCCGCTGTTGAAGGTCGGCTGCAGGACATTGCAGATGCGGTAGGTTTTGGTGAGGCCTGTGCCTTGGCAGGCATCGGTGCTGCCGCCAGGGGCGAACCCGCTGAAGAAGAGCACCCCGTTGAGGACCGCCGTGTTCGTGATCACCTTGGGGAAGTAGTAGGTGGGCAGGGAGCTGTCTTTGACGGTGGCGCTGCCGACCTTGAGCTTGTAGCCCGGCTTGGATTTGAGGTAGTAGGCGCTGTTGGTGGGATCCACCGAGTAGCCGCCGAAGGTACCCGTGAAGGCATTCACGGTGGTGAGATCAGCCAGATCGCCGGTGGTAGAGGTCGCTCCCTGCTTCAGACCGACTGCATCGGCATTCGAGGTGGCCACCCCACTTAGCCCGGAGAGGGCGTGGCTGTCCTGGCGGTCGAACACCACATTGAGCCAGTTGTTGTAGTAGCTGGTGATCTTCCCGGTGCTCGCGGACACCACGGCGGGATTGATGGTGTCGTTGTCCATGGGGTCGTTCCGATCGCCGGTCCCGAAGGCCAAGCCCACCGCCACAGGGGCGGTCTTGGGATCCGTGGTGCGAAGGGCGGGATAGGCATTGGGGAGCAAGAAGGGCGTCGGCGTCGTGGTCACGCTGAATCCAATGTCGGCCTGGAAGACCTTGCGGACGCCCTGGGTGGTCGAGGCCGTCGAACCGCCGGTCCAGGTATTGATGTCCGAGCTATCCAGGCGGATCACCCCATTGGTGGCCAGGTTGGTGGAGCCCAAAGCCCACACGCCGCTCCCCCGGGTAGCGGTGACATTGGGGAGCGTCGGTGCATCCGCAAAGTAGATCCTCTGCGCATGACCGCTGCCGGGGAAGAACTCCAGCGGCTGGACCCCCGCTGGGACACACCCCATGGCGCCGAAAGTGCTGGTGAAGGCGGCATCCCGGAAGTTCCAGGTGTAGAGGCTGGTGCTGGGCCCGGCGGCCACATCGAAGGCCACGACCGATCGGCCGAGCTTTGCGCTGGAGTCGTTGAACGCGGCATCAGCGGCGAAGGCCGCATCCACAGCCTCGGTGCTCAGGCCCCCACCAAGGAAGACCAGGTCCTGGTTCGCGGTCGAACCGATGTCCACCCGGGCCAGGGCAGGCGTCGTCGTCGAATACCCCATGTGCCGGAGGACATCGTCCTGGCCGGTCGCCGTCTTGGAAATGTCATCCGGCACGAGCTTCCAGGACATGATCGCGCCAGTGTTGAGGACCACCTTTTCCAGATCGGAGAAGTCGAAGGAGTAATAGGATCGGCCGCCCTTCTTCTGGCCGATGATGACGCGGACCACATCCGATCCGTCCACGAGGCCATTGCCCCGCACCTGGCCGGTAGCCGGGACATCTTTGAAGTAGATGGTCGGGCTGCCATTGACCATGTAGCGGTGGAAATTCGTCTTTCCGCGAAGGTAGGAGATGTAGGGGAGGTACTCCCCGGGGACGAAGGACCAGATCTCATCGACTTCACCGTGGGGGATGTCGCCGTCCACGGTCTTCGTGGTGGTGGTGACATCTCCCGTGATCGGATCGGTGACCACAGTGGTGTAGGTGATCGTTCCGCGCGTGGTCCAGCTCAATTCCCCAAAGGCATGGAAGATGCCCTGATTGTCTCCCACGAAGATGACGCGGAAATGGGGAGTCGAACCGGAAGGGACGCTGGCGAGTTTGCTGGCGAGTTTGCCGCTCACCGTGGAGGTGAGGGCCGACACGGGGTATTCCAGAACGCCCGGAGAACTGTCGATGATGTCGCCCATGATGTCTGGGCGGTTCCCAGTGAAGGTCGGCGTGGGTACCTTGGTGCCATCTTCATCGGTGCTGTTGGCGCCGCGCAGGAAGCGGATGTAGGTCTTGCGTGTGGCATCGTCTGGTGCGCCGACGGAGGTTGCGTTTGTGATGGTGGACTCATCGAACTTCACCAGCGCGGTGGTATTGGCCGAATTGGTCGCAGGCACATAGTTGGTGAAGAGATTTCGGGTCGTCCAGTTCCGACCGTCCGACGCGCCGAAGACATTCAGGTTGGAGGACCACACGGCGTTCTCATCCGTGATGTTCTGGACGGCGTTGCCCTGCTTGTCCACAAAGACGACGCCGGAGGACCCCACATAGAGCCCGGCCATGAGGAGGTCGCCTCGCCAACGGGGACCCTTGGCCGTCTGGAAGAGGCCGAGGTACACCTGGCTGCCCAGAGAGAGACCCACCAGGGGACTGGCGGGAGCGGCGATGGAGGCGGAACCGGAGGTGACCTCGGCGAGCACCGCGGTCATGGCTCCGGTCAGAGCCTCCACGCTGTAGGCATCGAAAAAGAAGGGGTTTACCGTGGGGTCATCCTGGCCCGACTTGGTGGCATCGAAGGGCAAGGTGTTCAGGTCCCACGAGGTGGCGTCCGGGTTCCCATACAGGGCGGCCCGGAAGAGGTCGGCCTTGCCGCTGGTGGAGTCCTTGGTGGACCCAGCGAGGCTCATGCCCACCGTCATCGTGCGGACCTTACGCGGGGTCGAAGGTGTCGACCCACGGCTCGTCACGCGCCAGGGCGCGTACTTGTCCACGGCATAGGCGGTGGTACCGCCGGGGCCAATCCAGGGGATTGTCGGCGTGTCGTACTGGGCGGCCACGCCCGCCAGGGTCCAGATGTTGAAGAGGTTACTGCCCGGGTTCAACGCCGCGAGTCCTCCATAACCAGGAATGGCGCTGTTGCCCGCCTGGCGGGAATTCGTGAGCACTCCTCCGGAAGTCTGATGGTAAGGATCACCGCTCCCGATGGCGCTGCCGCCACCGCGTTTCTCATCGTTGGCGATGCCGTCCGTGAAGACCACCACGAAGGATTTCCGGCAGGGGGGGATGGGATTCTCGGTACCAGACTGGCCGCCGCCACTGGAGGTGCCGAAGGTACTACCGGAATCCTTGGTGTAGGCCAACTGCATGTAGGAATTGGCCAAGGCGTAGGTCAGGGGCGTGGAGGTGCTGGGTACGAACCCCACGAAGGCCGTCAGCATGGAGTTGACATTGCCGTTCTGGGCCGAACGGAGCAGATTGATGTTGCGGTCGGTCTGAGGCGTGGAGGCATTGCCGTTATCAGCGTTGATGGTGGTCTTCTGGTCCTCGGCGTTGTCCAGAAAGCGGATGCCCCACCACACCTTGTCCTGGTTGGCGAACCAGGCCGCCACGGTGGCGTATTTGAGGGCCTGGTAGCGAGTCATGCCAGGGAGTCCGTTCCTCCAGGCCGAGGCGCTGGAAGATTCGGGAATGACAAACCCCCCATTGCTCACCTCGCCATCGTTGGTGCTGTTCCGGACGGTCGTCCCGAAGAACACCCACCAGAGGTAGTCCCGGGTGTAGTGAAAGCGTCCGATCTTATAAAAGGAATGACCAGTTCCGCCATTGTTCACGGTGGCATCATTGACATTGTCATTGACGAGATTGCCCTCTGCCGTGCTCTTGTTGGAGGCCGTGAGGGGATCGCAAACCGTGTCCGGCGGCATGGCCGGCCCACCCTTAGGGTCGGTGAGAACGACTTTCGTGGCGCTGGCATTGCTGGATGAGAGGGTGGGATCCAGTACCACCCATGGGATGGGGAGATCCACCGTGCGTGTGGTGGTGCCGTTGGTGGCTGTAATCCGCACATGACTGGCCTTCTGGACGGCCGCCAGTCGGGAGTTCCCGGTGGTCCCCACCGTGATCTCGGAACCATCCGGAGCAATCAACTTCCCAGTGCCTTTCTCAACCCCAGTGGGCAAGATTACTCTGCCATTATTATCTTTAATAACACTGCTGCTGTAGCCCGTTCCCGCAGTCAGCCAGACATTTCCGTTCTCATCAAAAACTGGAACGATGCCCCAAAATTCGCCACCGTCATTATTTTGGGTAGGCACATTCCAACCATTCGAATGACTAGTCTGGGCCGCGTTGGTGTAGTACCGCTTGTCCCAGTAGACCGCATGCATGGATCCGGAAAAGTCATAGACCGTAAGCAGTTCTGGATTGCCGGGGTTGGTTTTGTAGACATCCAGGAGGTCCGTGGAGCCCTTCTGGAGGCGAGGGTCAAGCTGGGCGCTGGCGGGAAGGGCCACGGCCATGATCAGCAGGGCAGCCGCGAGGTTCCGAATACGGGAGATGGGGGACATGGAAGCCTCCAGGAGGTGGGTCATTTGGTGGCCTGGGCCAGGGCCTGGGAGCCGATGAGCTCCCGGCGCTGCTGGTATCGGATGTAATCGCCACCCCCGATGGGCACGGCGGCATAACCCGTGCTGATCACCTGCCAAAGGGTGTCTTGCGTGGACAGGGAGGCCTGGTTGGTGCCGCCAGAAGCGCCACCGCCGCCGCCGGTCAGGGCGATGGGTTGGAAGCCGAGGAACCGGATCTGGAGATCGAACCGTTGGATCACGGGGCTGCCTCCGCTGTTCTTGGCCTGGAGGACGGCGTTCTTGTCAGTGTTGTCGAACACCATGTCGTTCGAGGCCACCTGGGATTCCTGGCTTGTGATCAGCGCCGCCATATCCCAGTTCCGGGCGGCAGCGGTGCTGGCCAGTAGACCGTCGGCATCCAGCGCCGAATGCCAGTTGGGATCCTTCAAGTCGTTCATGGCCTGGGCGAGCTTGAGGTTGCCGATGGCCCCGGGCGTGGCGAAGGCCGCCGTCATATTGTCGGGATGGGACCAGACCATGAACCAGTCAAGGCCGGCGTCGCTGGCCTCGGAAGCCTTGTCGCCCTGGATGATGTGGCCAGTGGTGGTGAGCTCGCGGATGCTGTTCCGGCTGAGGCTGAAGGCCGCCAGGCTCATGACGACGAGGAGGACCAGGGCGACCAGGATGGTCATGCCGCCCTGTTCACGGGAGCGACGGGACATGGAAGGGGTGTGGGGCATCAGCATGGGGATCCTCAGAGGCCAAACCCGAAGTTCCGGGGTTGCACCAGGACGGTCTGGGTGCGGGTGCGGTAGGCGAGGGTGTCCGCCGTGGCGGCATATTCGGCGCGGCGCACCAGCGTCCGGGTGGTGAGGTCGGTGCGGATCAGCAGCGGCGCTGCCCGGTACCACAGCGGATTGGCAGGATCCTGGGCGCTGGACACATAGCCGATGCCCGGATTGGCCGAGGCCAGGGAGGCCAGTTGCGCGTTGAGGTTGGTCAAGGTCGCAGACCAGGAGTTGCCCCGCGTCCAGGTCTGCCCCTGGTTGGCGCTCAGGTCGAACCGCAGGCCCGTAACATTCTCAGCCACCACCGTGCGGACGACGGGGGCCCCGCCTGGTCCGGCCGTGGCCAGCGTCGCTTGGCTGGCGGTAGAGGTGGGCCAGGCAATCAGCGCACCGCCGGCAGGATAGGCCGTCTGGTCCCGCACCAGACAGGGCACGGTGAGGGCGGTGTTCGAGGGGTCCAGGGCCAAGGGCATGAGGGTGTACCGCACCACTTGGTTGGGCCGGATGAACACCACATCCGCACCCACCTGGTGGGAGAGGCTCCGGAGGGTTCCGAAGGCTCCCAGGAAAGCTCCGGTGGTCGGGTCCTGGAGTGAGGTCGCCTCGAGCGCGACGACCGCCGTGCTGCCCGAATAGGCGCTCCCCTTGACGCGCACGATCTCGTGGGCCGGGTCGAGGACCACCGCGAAATCCCCGGCCTTCAGCAGGGAAAAATCACCAAGGGTGGAGGTCACCGTAATGGAATCTGCGGCAGTGGTGGCAGCGGACAGGCGGGCGCTGATGGGGAGCATCTGATCCGTCACGAACTGCAGTTCGTCGAAGGTCAGGGTCTCGTTGGCCGGAGTGGCGGCGGGATTGTTCGGGTCCGCGATGTACTTGTTGGTCGCCGTGCGGTCCGGCAGGAGCAGCAGAGGGTTCTGATTGCCGGAGTTCACATTGTCGATCCCGCCCACCACGGGCCGCACCGGGAAGTAGTACCCGGCCGTCTGCAGATCATCCTGGACAGCCTGCAGAGCCCAACGATTGTCCCGCTGGGCCTTGATGGTTTCGTTGGCGGTGGCGAAACCCTGGATGGCGGATCCATAGACCCTCAACATCCCGGCCATCAGCAGCGAGATGAAGACCAGGGCCACCAAAAGCTCCACCAGCGAGAAGCCTCGGTCATTGCGGGGGGTACACCGGGTGACGGACATGGCGACCTCAGTAGCGGATGAAACGGCTGGTGCTGACATACCGGGGCTGGGTCGTGGTGGTGCCAGAGGAACTCTTGATCTCCTCGTTCCACTGGACATTCACCACGACCTCGGAGGCGGCGGACTGGCTGGAGGCGGCCGGCGTGATCCCCTTGGACGCCCGCCGAACCCAGCTGATGTTGAAAATCGGAGCCGCCTGGCTCGGCTGGCCCTGGAGATCGAAGGTCGTCCAAGTGGTGGCCGGATCCGCATAGGCGTTCACCGCGCCGTCTGTGGCATTCGCCACCAGGGCGCTCGCGGGAACGGTCCCTCCGGATCCACGAACTTGGGCGCTAAGGCGGCCATCGAGTGCCAGCCGGTCCAGGACGCTACCCGACAAACTCATGGCCGTATCGCGAGTCCGGCTTCCTCCGTAACTCCGCATCGCCGTGGTGGTGAGGGCGGCCAGGCCGAGCAGGCCCACCCCTAGGATGACCGCGGTCATCAGGAACTCGATCATCGAGAAGCCGGGATCCCGGCGGAGGTCGTGGCGGCGCGTCATTGGCGGCTCCAAGGTTTGGCGGAGTCGTTGCTCTTGCTTTTCAGGAATGCAAGGAGGCCGTTGGTCTGGGAGCCCAGGACCATCCCCACCGGCAGGTCGCTGCTCACCACACCGCTCCGCACCCCGACCACGGGCACATAGAAGTCGCGGCTGGGCGTGCCGTCCGGCTGGAAGAACACCCCGTTCGCGGCTGAGGCCCCGCCCTGAAACAGGTTGTTGCTTGAGGTCGACCAGAAAGTCGCGCCCTGCATGGCAGCCAGCACGGTGTCACTGGCGGGGGAAGGGTTCGGAAGAACCTTGCCCAGCTGGTCCGTTGAGGCATCGCCGATCTGCGCGTAGCGGCTGAGGGTCGGGTCCAGGGCCAATGAACCGAGAACGGGATTGGACGCTGTGGCACCGGGTCCCTTGGTCATGTCGTCGCTGCCATCTGCCAGCTGGGCGTAGAACCCGTATTCAAACACCAGGTCCCGGCCAGGCTCCGTTCCGCGTGTCTGTAGGGCCACCCGGCGCCCAGACTGACGAGCCAGCGTCTGGGCCGCCCTGAGGATGCCGTAGACATCGCCGGTCACCCCCCGCACCGCCGATGAGGGGCGGTTCATGAAGAGGCCCACTCCGGCAAAAGCGAGGATGCCGACAATGGCCATGACGACCAGGAGCTCGATCAGCGTATAGCCTGAGTCACGATGCGGAGCTGACATGCTCACCTCGGTGATGGTAAGGGTCGGATGAAGGGCCGGAAGAATGTAGTGATTTATAACCGCATTTGAATTAATTGTTTGTCCTTTGAGTTGAACGAATTTATGTCGGAATGGACGGAGATTGACTACTTTTTAGTCACTACCCGAATTGCACAGGATCCCGATCCAAGCTGAGGGGGCCGGCGGGATCGAGGGGGTGCCGATTCAGGACTTCGCCCAGGGCACCCCGGGTGCCTTTGAGGAGCAGGTGCATGCGCCAGCGGTCGCGCACGCGGGGCACCGGCGCCTCCAGGGGGCCCAGCACCCGCAGGCCGGGCACGGACAGGCGCTGCCGGAAGGCATCCAGGGCCTCGCGGGCTTCGCGGAGCGTGTCGGCCTCGGCCCGGTAGAGGGTGAGGGCCATGAAGGGCGGATAGCCCAGGCCTTCGCGGAAGGGCAGCTCCGACGCGGCGAAACCCTCGAAATCCTGAGCCAGGGCGAAGGTGATGGCCGGGTGCTCGGGTGAGTAGGTCTGGAGGATCACGCGGCCGGGCAGTTCGGCGCGCCCGGCCCGGCCCGCCACCTGGGTGAGCAATTGGAAGGTGCGCTCGGAGGCCCTGAAATCCGCGACTTTGAGGCCCTGGTCTGCGTTGAGGACACCCACGAGGGTGAGGCGCGGGAAGGTGTGGCCCTTGGCCAGCATCTGGGTGCCGACCAGGATGTCCACTTCCCCAGCCTCGGCGGCCAGGAGGCCCGCTTCAAAGGAGCCCCGGCGGCGCGTGGTGTCGCGATCCAGCCGCAGGATGCGGGCGCTGGGGAAGAGCTGGTTCAGGTGCTCCTCCACCTGCTCCGTTCCTTCGCCCACGCCCCGCAGGTGATCGGCACCGCAGTCGGGACAGGCCTCGGGCGGCACCGTCTCATGGCCACAGAGGTGGCAGCGCAGACGGTAGTCGCCCCGGTGATAGGTCAGCGAAATGGCGCAGTGCGGGCACCCCAGCGTCTTGCCACAGGCCCGGCACATCCAGAAATTCTCGTAACCCCGGCGGTTCAGCAGCAGCAGAGCCTGCTCGCCCTTCGCCACGGTCTCGGTGAGCGCCTGCATCAGGGGTGGCGCGAGGATCACCTTCCGCCGCAGCTGCCGGTAGGCATCGCGCAGGTCCACAATCTCCACCGTCGGCAGCGTGATGCCCGCGGGCCGCTGCCGCAGCCTCAGCAGCCCGTACCGGCCGCTCTGGGCCGCCTGCCAGCTTTCGAGGCTCGGCGTGGCGCTGCCCAGCACGATGGGGCAGCCTTCGAGCTGGGCCCGCTTGATGGCCAGGTCCCGGGCATGGATGCGGGGATGCTCCTCGGACTTGTACGAGCCCTCGTGCTCCTCGTCGACGATGATGAGGCCGATGTCCCGCAAGGGCGCCAGCACAGCATTCCGCACCCCCACGAAGAGGTCGGCCCCGTTGAAGAGCAGGCGCACCACATCCCCGTGCTTCTCGCCCGCGTTGAGGCCGGCGTGACCCACGGCGATGCGGCCCGGAAAGCGGGCTTCCAGGCGATCCAGTAGCCGCGCCGTGAGCCCGATCTCGGGCACCAGCCACAGCACGCGACGGCCCTCCGCCAGCACCCGCTCCGCCAGGGCGAGATACACCTCGGTCTTGCCGGAGCCCGTCACGCCGTGCAGCAGGTGGACGCCGAAAGTTCCGAGCGCCACGGCCTCCAGGGCCGTCCGCTGTTCCTCGTTCAGGACCACCGTGCGATCCACGCCCGCCTCGCGCCGCTGGCCCAGCAGGTCCACCCGCTTCATGCGGGCGATGAGCCCCCGCTTCTCCAGCGTGCCCAGCACGGAGGCGCCCACGCCGGCGGTTTCCAGCAGGTCGGGTTCCATCAGGGCGCCGCCCGCCTCTTCCAGGGCGAGCAGCACTTTGGCCTGAGCCGGCGTCACCCGGGGCGGATGGGGGGCATCCGTGAGGCGGACCTCCGTGAACCCCGCCCCGCGCAGGCCCACCCGGTGCAACAGCGTGGGCAGGATGGCCGGATCGCGGTGCCAGGCTTCGCCTAGGTCGGCCAACACCGGCCAGGCCCCCCGCTCGCGATGAAACGACAGTCGCTGTCCATCCTCATCGGCCTCCCAATGCGGCAGCATGGCCTGGGGCAGGCTCAAGGGCAGCAAGTGGGCTTCGAGGCAGCCGTAGTAGCGGGCGGCGAAGGTCTGGAGCTCCCGCAGCTTCGGCGGCAACAGGGGGAACGGATCTAGCACGGCCTCGATGGGCCGCAGCTTGGCCGCAGGCGGAGTCGGCTCGGGCCCCATGGCCAGCCCCACCGCCAGGCTGTTCCGCACCCGCACCCGCACCCGCACCCCCGCTGGCAGGCCCTCCGGTGCCAGGTAGGTGAGCGGCGGCAGGGGCCGGTTCAGCTGAACGCGGGTGGGGGCCAGGTTCATCGGCTCTTCGGCGTCAGAGCGCCCCAGCGGGTGGCGAGGTCAGGCCGGTTCAGACGCAGGGCCAAGTCGCGGGCCTTGGCCGGCAGGCCGGGCCAGCTGATCACCTCGGCCGCCTCGTTCAGCACCTGATCGGCAGCCCCGGTGTCGCCCTGGGCAACCTGCGCCTCCACCAGAGGGCCGAGGATCCAGTTCCAGGGGAAGGCATCCCCTCCGGCACTCCGCCGGTCATCCAGAAGGGCCTCCCGGAGCTCTGCCCAGCGGGGCTCCAGGACCTGCCGGATCATCGCCCATTCGCCGCGGGACTTGGCGTCCTTCAGATACTCCTCGAGGACGCTCCAGGGCGGCCACTGTCCCGCCGAAGCGCCCGGCAGGGGCGACATGGTCGCCAGCAGGGGCTGGAGAGGCCACCCACCGCACTTCTGCGAGGCCACCGTCCAGAGCTGCCAGGTTTCAGAATCCTCGGGCTGCCGTCGCAGCTTTTCCTCCAGGGCACCCCGGTGCCGATTTAGCACGGCCACCACGGACGGAGAATGCTCTGCCGCGGATCTCCTGATCCCGTTGCTGAACACGAATCCCTGTGCGCCCCCCAGGGGGGCCCCGCCCGTCTCTCGAAGAATTGTGTCCAATTGATACGCAACGGCACCCCAGATGGCCAGGTCCGCCTCAGGTCCGAGCGGCTTCACGGGTGCCGGGTCTGACGCCTCCACGGGTTTCGCCTCGGGGGTACCCAGGGCCTTCCAGGTCCTGCGGCTGGCCACCGTCAATTGGACCTGGATCAGTGCCGCCCGGGCATCCAGGCGATCCGGGCTCTGCCGGAGGAAAGCCTCCAACTCTTGCGTGCGCGAGGGAAGCCCCGCCTGGTCCACGGCCCGGCCGAGGGCCGTGCTCGTCGGGGCCTCGGCCCCTTCCGCCTGCACCCGACCCTTTCCATCCACCAGGGCCCAACGGGCGCCCTTGGACCATCCGAAGCGGTCGCGGAGGGTGGCCGCAAGGGCGTCGGCCTTCTTCCCCCCGGCGACCACCTTCAAGGGAAGGTTCAGGAGCACCATCGGTTCCTCGTCCAGGGCCGACCGCATGGCCCCGCCCCAGGCGGCGCCCTCGTCCTCCAGCACCAGCCAGGTACCGAAACGGTTCCGCTTCAACTCGCGGTTGAAGGTCTCGGCGGGGGATGCCTGCGAGCGTTGAGCCATCAGCACGGCAGGCGTGAGCAGCAACAGCAGCATCGGACCGCGCATGGGGGGACTCCAGCTTGCCAAGTTACACTATCCCGATGCTGATCCTGGGCCTGGAATCCTCGTGCGACGACTGCTCCGCCGCCGTGGTGGAAGAAACAACCGCAGGCCCGGTGCTCCGGTCCCTGGTGCGCGAGAGCCAGGATGCCATCCATGGCCCCTTCGGTGGCGTGGTGCCGGAGCTGGCGGCGCGGGAGCACCTGCTACAGGTGCGTGCCGTGATGGCCGCGGCCCTGGCACAGGCGGGGGTCAGCCTGGCCAGTCTGGACCGCATCGCCGTCACCCGGGGGCCAGGGCTCGTGGGGAGCCTCCTGGCCACCTTCAGCGCCAGCAAGGCCGCGGCCTGGCGCCACGGCCTCCCATGGGTGGGCGTCCATCACCTGCTGGGACACCTGAACGCCGCCCGCTTCGCGGCCCCGGACCTGCCCTTCCCCGCGCTGGTGCTGCTGGTCTCTGGCGGCCACACCCACCTCTACCTGGCGAAGGACTGGACCTCGCTCCAGCTGCTCCAGAAGACCCGGGACGACGCCGCCGGCGAGGCCTTCGACAAGACCGCCCGCATGCTGAACCTGGGCTATCCAGGCGGCCCGGTGGTGGATGCCTGCGCCCAGGCCGCACCCCGCGCGGCCGAACCCTTCACCCCGCCGAAGTTCCGCGATGGCAAGGCCTCCTGGAGCTTCTCGGGACTGAAGACCGGCGTGAAGCTGCGGGTGGAGCGCAACCCCCGCCTGGCCGAAGCCGGGGCCGCTGATCCCGAGGTGCAGGGCCTCTGCCGCAGCCTTCAGGAGGCCATCTCGACCTGGCTGTTGAAGCCCCTTCCGGCGCTGGCCCAGGAACACGGCGCCCGGAGCCTGGTGATCAGCGGCGGCGTGGCCTGCAATTCACGGCTGCGGAGTGAAGCCGCCCGCCTGGCCGCACGCGCGGGCCTGAGGCTCGCCATCCCCGAGCCGCGCCTGTGCACCGACAACGGGGCCATGATCGCCGCCGCCGGAGCGCTGCTGACGCCCGAGCGCGACCCCTGGATCCAGAACGCCGACGCCGACCTGAAACTCGCCTAAAGCCTATATCGAGGGTTCTCATGTCGGATATCAGGGCCATGTGTGATCAGATTCGCCAGGTGGCTTTTCAAATCCACACATACCTCGGGCACGGCCACCTTGAGAAGGTGTACGAGAATGCCTTGGCCCATCGCCTCCGTAAGGCCGGGTTAAAGGTCGAGTCGCAGCGACCCATCAAGGTATTTGATGAGGATGGAACGGTCATCGGGGATTACATGGCTGATCTCATCGTAGAGGGCATCCTTCTCATCGAGTTGAAAGCCGCCAGAAGCCTGGCTCCAGAACACGAGGCCCAGATACTGGGCTATCTCAAGGCTTCACGAACCGAACATGGGCTTCTGGTCAACTTCGGTTCGCCCAAATTCGAGATCCGCAAATTCATCTGGAATGAGAATCGGCCACAAAGAACACAAAATCCACAAAGCAATACTCCTTTGTGACCTTTGAGCCCTTTGTGGCCCTTTTGTATTTCTTCATTGAACTCTGTGGTTTTTTAGGAGCCTGAGATGGAAGTCACCCGCGAGGATGTCCTGCGCTGCGCCGCCTTGGCCCACCTGAGCCTGCAGGAGGAAGAGGTCGAACCCATGCGCACGGCCATGGCCCGGATGCTCACCCATGCGGCCAGCCTGGACGAACTCCCCCTCGACCAGGTGGAGCCCATGCTCGCCGGCCTGGACCGTCCCCTGCCCCGCCGGGAGGACGAGCCGCGTGAGGTCTTCACCCAGGCCCAGGCCCTGGCGAATGCGCCCGACCAGGACCATGGGCAGTTCGTGGTGCCGAAAGTGCTGTAGCGGATCCGTCTTCACCCTTGGCCAGGATGTCGACAGGACTGAAGCGCGCCTACCAGTCTCCGCCGGAGTCCCCGCCGGAATCTCCCCCGCCCCAGTCGCCACCGGAATCGCCGCCATCGCTGGAGCCCGACTCGCCCCAGTCGCTGGAGGAACTGTCGGAGGACCCGCCACCCCAGCCATCACTCCCATTCTGCTGATCGTGGTGCTGGTGGCCACCGCCCATCATGCTGCCGATCATCATGCCCGTGAGCAGGCCGCCCATGCCGCCGCCAGGCTGGCCGTAGCCGCCCTGCTGCATGGGCACGGAGCCCTGCATGGGCGCGTCCAGGCCCAGGCGCCGCCGGGCCGAGGGGGGGAGTTCCTCGTCCTTGAGGGTCTGCACGCCCGCCTGGGCCCCGCAGTACCCGCAGGTCCACTTCACGGCGCGCAGGCCGTCCCAGTCCTGCTTCATCTTGTCGCCCGTGGCGCCGCAGGTGGGGCACTTGGGGTAGGGACAGGGGAAGACATGGGGCTCCAGCGGCGCCGTGGGCAGGGCGCGACGCGAGGCGCCGAGCTGCTCGGCACGGTCCTTCTTGCCGCGCAGGACGAAGAAGACCACGACGCCGATGACGAGAATGAGCCAGAAGGACATGGAAACCCCCGAGGGCATCCAGGGTATCCGGATTCCGGCACCCCGACTTGCTGGCATGATCACCCTCATGCGTTCCCGCATCCCGCTCCCGGAGGACCGCCCCTGGCGCGTGCTGGGTCTCATGTCCGGCACCAGCGCCGACGGTGTGGACGCCGTGCTGGTGGAGGTGGAACCGACGGCCTTCCCGGAGGGGCGCCCCTTCCTGCGCCTGCTGGGGCACCATGCGGCGTCATATCCGGAATCGCTGAAGGACCAGGTGCTCGAGGCCGCCTCGAACCGCCTGGACCCCGCCGGGCTCTGTATCCTCCAGCGCCGCCTGGGCGACCACCATGCCCGCGCCGCCGCGGACCTCTGCGCAGACCTCGGTCTCTCGCCGGACCTGGCGAGTCTCCACGGCCAGACCGTCCAGCACCATCCCGCCGAGGGCGCGAGCCTCCAGTTGGCGGATCCCTATGTGCTGGCCGAGGCCCTGGGTTGTCCCGTGGTGTGGGACCTGCGCCGCCGCGACCTGGCCCTGGGCGGGCAGGGAGCCCCCCTGGTCCCCCTGCCGGAGCGCTGGCTGCGCGGGGCCGAACCATGGCTGGCTCTGAACCTGGGCGGCATCGCCAATATCGCCGCCTGGGACGGCCAGCGCCTCCAGGCCTGGGATACGGGCCCGGGCATGTCGCTGCTGGATCTCGCGGCCCGGCGTTGGCTGGGCCGGCCCTTTGATTCCGAGGGCGCCGCGGCCTCCGGCGGAGTTCACGCAGACCTGCTGGCGCGGTGGCTGCAGCATCCCTACTTCCAGCAGACCTTGCCCAAATCCACCGGCCGGGAGGTCTTCGGAGAGGCTTGGCTGAAGGCGGAAGTCGCGACCCTGGAGGCCCTACCCCTGGCCGACCGCCTGGCCACCCTGGCGGCCTTCACAGCTCAGGCCGTCGCCCAGGAGCTCGCCCGGCTGGGGTCGCAGGTTCCCGCCTTGCGGGGTCTGGTGAGCGGCGGCGGGGCCCGGCACCGGCGCCTGCGAGCGGAGCTGGCGGCCCGCCTGCCGCTGCCACTCGAAGACGACCTGGCCTTCCCCTCGGGGGCGCGGGAGGCCGTGAGCTGGGCCCTGCTGGGCGCAGCCAGCGCGCTGGGCGTGCCCGGCAACCTCCCGGAAGTGACCGGTGCCAGCCATCCCGCGGCCCTTGGGAGCTGGGTCTGGCCGTGAGGGGGGCGCGCTGGATCGACCACCTGCCCCTGTGGGTGGCCCTGGGGGCCGCCGCTTCCACGGGCCTCTACGATCCGGGCGAACTGGTGGGCATGGCGCTGCCCCTGATCGCGGCGGCGCTGGTGGAGCTGCTCCGCTGGAACCTCGGGCGGCATCAGCGCTGGCTGGAAGTGGGTGCCCTGGTCTTCTTCCTGGCTGATCTCGCGCGAGGCCGGGGCGTCTTCTCCGTCGCCATCCACACCCTCTTCCTGCTGGCCGGCCTGCGGCTCGCCCTGCCCCGGGAGATCTCCCACCGGCGCCAGCTGGTGCTCATGGGGTTCCTGCTCCTCCTGACGGCTGCGGTCAGCACCACCAGCTTGCCGTTTCTGGCCTGGGCCCTGGCCTGGTTCGGCGCCGCGGCGCTTGCCCTGCTTCAGCAGAGCTGGGAGATATCCTCCAGCCTCCGACGGGGTGCCTTCTCCCGTCCGCCCTACGGCCGGGTCCCCCTCTGGCTGGCGGGCGCCCTGCTGCTGGGGGCAGGATTCTTCATTTCGCTCCCCCGCCTGAATACCGGATTCCGACCCGCGTTCCTGGGCTCTACGGCCGCCCTGGCCCAGGCCGGGCTCAGCGATCAGCTCGACCTCGCCGGCGGCGGACCCATCGCTCCCAATCCCGAAGTCGTTCTGCGCATCGCCCCGCCCCCCGGCACGGATCCATCCCGGCTGCGGGGATTGGAACTCCTGCACGGGGTGGCGCTGGAGTCCCTTGAAGGGGACCACTGGACTCCCTCCAAGCTCACCCCGAGCGATGCCTTCTTTGTCCCCCGCCGCGGCCCAGGCGCCCTGCAGGCGGAATTCCTGTTTACTCCCAGCAACCACGGCATCCTGGCCCTGCCCTACGGCGTGTCCGGGTTGTCGCCTGCAGGGCTGCCGTTGCGGCGTGCCGAAGGCGGCAGCCTCCGCTGGCGGTTCCCTCGGGTCCGTCCCATGCCGATGGAGGTGGCCTGGAACCCCGCGACGGCAGAGCCTTTGGAACCGCAACTGTCCCCTCGACGGCTTGAGCAGCTCGTCGAACTCGGTCCCGAGCAGGAAGTGGTTCGTCGCTGGAGCCTGCGCCTGGCACCGGGGATCCTCCCCGCACCGGAGCTGGCCCGGGTGCTGGAGCGGGCCCTGCGCGGCTTCCGTTACACCCTCGACAATCCCTCCGGCAAAGCCGCCCGCCCGCTGGAGGATTTCCTGGAGCGCACCCAGGCGGGGCATTGCGAGTATTTCGCCTCGGCCCTGGCCCAGATGCTGCGGGCTCGCGGCGTACCTGCCCGCGTGGTGAACGGCTACCGGCTGGGCCCCTGGATTCCCGAAGGGGGCTACTTCCGCGTGAGCCAGGACCAGGCCCACAGCTGGGTGGAATACTGGGACCAGGGCCGGTGGCACCGCGCGGATCCCACTCCGGCGGCGGTGGGATCCGCCTCCGGCGGCCAAGCCCTCTCGACGCTCTCCCGCTGGTTCGACGCGCTGACCTACCACTGGGACCGGTACATCATCCGATTTTCCGACCAGGACCAGCAGGCGGGGTTCTCCTGGATCCAGAGCCGCGTCGAGGGCTGGGAATGGCGCTGGAAGGCGCCCCCGGCGGCGCTGTCCTGGGGCGTGGGGCTGCTCGCCCTGGCCTGGATGGCGTGGCGCACGCGGGGCCTGTGGCGGCCCCAGCCGGCCGGGCCCGGCCGCATCCGCGCCCTGCACCCCCTGCTGGCCCGGACCCGCCGGGTCGCCCCGCCGATGGCCGGCGAGACGGCCAGGGTCTGGCTGGGCCGCCTGGCGGCCCTGCGCCCCGAGCGGAAGACGCCGCTCGCCGAGCTGGCCGACGCCGTGGAAGCCGAAGCCTACGCCGGCCGGAGCAGCGCGGCCTCCACCCTCGCGAAGGTGGAGGCCGCGATTTGGCGGGGTTGGAGAGGTCCTACTTCCCGCTGAGCTTCTCGAAAGCCCGCATGAACTCGATGGGCAGCGGGAAGACGATGGTGCTGTTCTTCTCCGTGGCGATCTCGGCGAGGGTCTGCAGGTAGCGCATCTGGATGGCCGTGGGGTTCTCGCTGATCTTGTTGGCGGCTTCCAGCAGCTGCTGGCTGGCCATCAGCTCGCCCTCGGCGGCGATGATCTTCGCCCGCTTCTCCCGTTCGGCTTCGGCCTGCTTGCCCATGGCGCGCTGGATCTGCTCGGGAAGGTCCACGCTCTTGAGTTCCACGCTGGTGACCTCGATGCCCCAGGGCTCGGTGGAGCGGTCGATGATCTCGCGCAGGCGCTGGCTGAGCTTCTCGCGGTCCGCCAGCAGCTCGTCCAGGGTGACCTCGCCGAGGATGCTCCGCAGCGTGGTCTGGGCCATCTGGCTGGTGGCGTAGTAGTAGTTCTCCACGCCGATGATGGCGGCTTTGGGATCCAGCACCTTGAAGTAGACGACGGCGCTCACCTTCAGGCTCACATTGTCGCGGGTGATGATGTCCTGGCTGGGCACATCCATCACCACCGTCCGCAGGCTCACGGTGACGGCGGTCTGGAAGGGGCGCCACACGAAGCAGAGGCCCGGTCCCTTGGGTTTCTCCTGCACCTTGCCCAGGGTGAAGATCACCAGCCGTTCGTACTCGTTCACCACCTTGAGGCAGGAGAGCAGGTAGATCAGCACGAAAATGGCGGCCGGGCCGAAGCAGCCGAAGGTCGTAAGCAGGGCGTCCATTGAGGACCTCCGGGGGAAGATGCCCCCAGTCTACGCCTGTCCGGGCCTGTCCGGGCCTGTCTAGGACTTCACGAAGGGATTGCTGGCCGCCTCCGCGCCGATGGTGGTGGCCGGGCCATGACCCGGGATGACCAGCGTGGCGCCGTCGAGGACATAGAGTTCCCGGCGGATGCTCTGCTCCAGCGCCTCCCAGCTGCCGCCCCAGAGGTCGGTGCGGCCCACGCCGCCCCGGAAGAGCGTGTCCCCCGCCAGGAGCACCTGCCCCTTGGCGAAGGCGCCATGGAAGCAGCAGGAACCCGGTGTGTGGCCCGGCGTGTGCAGGGTGGCAAGATCCAGGTGCCGGTCCCCGGCATTCAGGGCCGTCATCTCGGGCTGGGGGATCGTCGGCATCCCGAACATCCCCGTCTGCTGGGGCAGCGCCTCGATCAGGAAGGTGTCATCGCCGTGTAGGTGGGCCGGACACTGCCAGAGATCCTGCAGTTCCCGGGTGGCGCCCACATGATCGAAATGCGCGTGGGTGTGCAGCAGGGCCGTGACCTGGAAACCGAGGGCCTCCACCCGGGTGCGGATCTTCGTGCCGTCCCCGCCTGGATCGATCACCACGCCCCGGCCCGTGGCCGGATCCCACAGCAGCGAACAGTTGCAGCCCAGGGGGCCCACGGGGAAGGTCTCGAGGTTCAGCATGCCCCCATTGTCTCCGATCCCCACGCGTCTGGCGGCGGATCGCTAAACTGAACCGTGGCCGCCGTCCGAACCAACCTCGAGAAATCCCCCGCCCTGAAGCGCAAGCTGTCGGACCTGCCCCTGCGTCCGGGCTGCTACCTCTACCGGGACGAGGGCGGCAACCTGCTCTATGTGGGCAAGGCTAAGGTGCTGCGGAACCGGGTGAAGTCCTACTTCCAGCAGAAGCGGTTGGACGCCAAGACCCGCCGCCTCGTGGCGCGCATCTGGGATGTGGAGCTCATCGTCTGCGAGACGGAACTCGAAGCCCTGGTCCTCGAGAACAACCTCATCAAGGAGCACCTGCCGCCCTTCAACATCCTGCTGCGGGACGACAAGAGCTACCCCTATGTCAAGCTCACCTGGAAGGAGGCCTTCCCGAAGGTCTTCGTCACGCGGAAGATCCGCAAGGACGGCAGCCTCTACTTCGGGCCCTTCTTCCCCGCCAGCACCGCCTACCGCACGGCGGAACTGGTCTACCGCTTCTTCCAGATCCGCGACTGCGACATCGACATCGACGGCAAGCGCGGTCGGGCCTGCATGAAGTACCAGCTGCACCGCTGCACGGCCCCCTGCATCGCGGCCGTGGGCCAGGAGGCCTACCGCGAACAGGCAAAAGAGGCTCGGCTCTTCCTGGAGGGCAAGCGCGACGAGTTGAAGGCGCGCCTGGAAGCCGCCATGTGGAAGGCCGCCGAGGCCGCGGCCTTCGAGCAGGCCGCCCAGCACCGGGACGCCCTCCAGCAGGTGGACGCCTGGTTCACCCGGCAGAAGGCCGCCAGCGCCGATCTCGACGACACCGATGTCTACGGCAGCGCGGTGCTGGATGGCCGGGCCTGCGTGCACCGCCTCCTGCTCCGGGAGGGTCGCATGGTGGGGCGGCAGGAATACTTGCTGGATGAGGTCGAGAGCTTCGACGGCGCCGTGCTGGCCCAAGTGCTCCAGCGCGTGTACAGCGCCGATCCCGCGCCCGCGAAGATCCTCGCGGAGGTCGAGCCCGAGGATGGCGACCTGCTGCGCAGCTGGCTGTCGGACCTGCGTGGCACGAAGGTCCGCATCCAGGTCCCCCAGAAGGGGGAGAAGGTGGATCTGCTGGCCATGGCCCAGGAGAACGCCCGGCTGGCCCTGGAGCGCAAGTTCGAGCCGGCACGGCTCAACGAGGCCGTGCTGGAGGGCCTGCAGGCCTTCCTGGGCCTGGCCCACCTGCCTCGGCGGCTCGAGTGCTTCGACATCAGCCACGGCCAGGGCCGCGAGGTGGTGGCCAGCTGCGTGGTGTTCAGCGACGGCGTGCCCGACAAGGCCCGCTACCGCCGTTTCAAGATGACCAACGAGCAGAACGACGACTTCGCCAACATGCACGAGGCCGTGACGCGCCGCTACCGGCGCATGCGGGACGAGGGTCAGGAGTTCCCGGACCTGGTCCTCATCGACGGCGGTCTCGGCCAGCTCCACGCGGCGGAAGCGGCCCTGAAGGATCTGGGCATCGAGCAGCTGGAGTTGGGGAGCCTGGCGAAAAAGGAGGAGCTGGTGTTCCGCCCCGGCTCCAGCACGCCGCTGAAGATCCCGAAATCCTCGCCGGTGTTGCAGTTGCTCCAGCGCATCCGCGACGAGGCCCATCGCTTCGCCATCACCTACCACCGGGCCCTGAGGGCGAAGCGCACCCTCCAGACCGAGCTGACGCAGATCCCCGGCATCGGCCCCGCCATGGCGAAGAAATTGCTCCAGGCCTTCGGCAGCGCCGCCCAGGTGCGGGAGGCGGAGGAGGCCGCCCTGGTGGAAGCCGTCGGCCGCTCGGCCGCCGGCAAGGTCCTGGCCTGGCGGAACCGCGCCGGCTGACCGATTTTCCGCCGATGCCGCGCCTATTTCCCGGGGGCGTCCAGCTTGGCCAGTTCGGCCCGGGCCGCCTCGCTGCCCTTCTCCGCGGCCTTGCGGTACCAGCCAAGGCCCTTCTCACGGTCCTGCGGGACATTCAACCCGTAGTAGTACATGACCCCGAGCATCCGCATGGCGTTCGCATCGCCGGCCTTGGCCTGCTCCAGATAGGCCTGGGTACCGGGCGGGTCGACTTCCGCCACCGGCGATGCGGAAGCCGTCGGCGTGGGCACCGTCGTTCCCCGGGAGAACAGGAAATAGATGGCTGCGCCCAGCAACGCCAGCGCCCCCAGGGCGAGGGGGCCTTTCCATCCCCTGGACTCGGGCTTGCCGGCTGGAAGCGGCGATTCGGTTTGCCCGGCCGCTCCGGCGGGAAGGGCCAGCTTCTGAGTGCGGATCGGCGGATCACCGGCCGTGGGAAGGATGAGCCTCTGCGTCTGATCCGGGGCCTCATCCGGGCTGGGGGGGGCCACCTTCATCGCCTCCGCGGCCTCCACCAAGGCTTTGAGGGGGAGTTTCTGGGTCGCACGGGGATCCAGGGAGGGCGCGCCTGCGGGCAGGCGCACCGTATCGCCGGGAGAAGGTTCGGGGCCGTTCGGTTCCGGCCGCTCAGGGTCATGCATGGGGGCCCCTCCGGATCACGGACATCCTCCTCCAGGATACTCCCCGGAAGGTCATGTCGCCTCCCCAGGGCCCGCGCTGGAGGCCCTCACCCAGCGGTCGAGCCGGGGGACGAAGGCCAGAAACAGAAGTGGCGCCAGCAGGATGAAGCCCAGCACATGGCGGAGGGCGTACCGCCCCACCAGCAGCCAGTAGACCAGCCCGTAGAAGCTGCTCAGTTCGAACAAGGCCGAATACAGCAGCGATTCCCGCAGCAGCACCCGGGGCCGCTGGGACTCGGGAACCCGGTGGAACGCCCCCAGCACCACGCCCCGGCGCCAGAGCACCCATGCCGCCGACAGGAAGACCAGACCCGTGAAGGCGTGGCCGATTTGGAGCAGCGATCCCTCGGGACGGTTCTCCCCGGCCGGGACCAGGCCCGACAGGACCAGGGCGCCGATCAGGACCGGGGTTCCCACGCACATCCCGAACCCCGCCAGGCGGGCCAGACGGTAGCTGGAAGACAGGGAGCCGGGCGCGTCCGTCACGCGGCCTCAGCGGCCTTGACGCGGATCTCCCCGAAGGCCTCGCCCTGAACCAGGGCAATGCGGCCGGTCCGCACCAGCTCCAGCAGCGCCAGGAAGGTGAGCACCAGCTCCTCGCGGGTGCGGACCTGGCCCAGCAGCCCCTCGAAGGGTTTCCACAAGCCGTCCTGCAGGCTGCCGAGCACTTCCATCACCCGCTGCTCCAGCGTCTTCGGTTGGGTCCGCACTTCCACGGGCGGCGGCGGCAGCAGGCGCTTCAGGGCCTCGCGGTAGGCGCCCAGAAGATCGAAGAGCGTGGCGCGGATGGGCTCGTCCTCCACGCGCTTGTGGTCATCGAGATCCAGGCCGGGCGCGAAGGCGATCTTCTGCCAGTCGGACTCGCGATCCGACAGCACCAGGGCGGCCGCCTTCACCTGCTGGTAGTCCAGCAACCGCTGCACCAGGGTCTCGCGGGGATCCTCCTCGCCGGTCTCCTGCGGCGAGCGGGGCAGCATGAGCCGCGATTTGATCTGCAGCAGCTGCGCGGCCATGGCCACGAATTCCGCCGCGATTTCCAGGTTCAGCTCCTCCATGAGCTTCAGGTAGTCCATGTACTGCCGCGTGACATCGGCCATCGGCAGGTTCAGGATGTCCAGCTTCTGCTCGTGGATGAGGTGCAGCAGCAGGTCCAGGGGGCCATCGAAAGCCGACAGATGGAGCGCCAGACCCCGGAACTTCGTTTCAAAGCCCTTCGGGGGCTCGAAGGTTCGAGGGGTCTCCGGGACGGGCAGGGCTTCAGCCACGGATTCGGGAAGTTCCTGGGGGGTGTCGGACATGAATGGATTTTACCGCTTCCGGGCCCCAGCCCTGCATGGAAACAGGCGCCTCACCGAGGCGCCTGTTTCCGGTGGACCGCTCGGTCAGAAGCTGAAGGGGCCGGGGCCGGGTTGTACGAAATTCTTGTTGTTGTTGGCGTTGTCGAGGGCGTTCTTGAGGGCTTCCAGATACCCCCTCACCGGGCTGTCGGACAGCGCCACCGGGTACAGGGCCAGCTGGGCATTGGCCTCGGCCATCACGGCGCCGACCGTGGCAAAGCCGAGCGGATTGGCGCTGGCGGCGCCCGGGGCGTAGATCAGGGCACCCGCCCCGACCTTGCCGTTGAAGACATTGAGTTCCATGGCGGTCAGCTGGACGGAGAGCATGTAGCTCATGTTGGTGGCGGTGCCATTCAGCAGCCAGGTCCGCAGCGCATTGTAGGCCGTAGGATCGAAATCGCCCCCACTGGCGGTTTTCAGGTTGAGGCTGCGAAGCAGGGCAAGGTCGTCGGCGCCCACCAGGCTCTGGCCATTCTTGTTGGACCAGAAGCCCAGGGTCAGACCGCCTCCCGGCCCCAGCAGCAGGTTGCCGAAGCGGACATGGACCGTATCGCCATAGACGAGGGTGGCCGTCTGCTCCAGCCCCGTGGTGGGGACCCAGCCGGGCTGGATGGGCATGAACTCGCTGACGGTGTAGGTGCCCGGGGTCACGGCCTCATCCACCAGCGTGAACCGGACCACCCAGGTCAACTGGTCCGCGGTGTAGGAGACCTTCCAGCCGGAGAGTTCAATCTCCCCGGGATCGAAGACACCGTTTGCATTGGCATCATAGAACTTGTGGATGAACAGGCGGGGCGGCTCCGGCGGCGGCGGCGGGGCGACCTCCCGGACCTTGAAGTTGTCGGTCTTGGAGACGGACGCGCCGAACTCAGACGAAGAGCTGACCCACACCTTGTATTCACCGCCGTTGTTCGGGGTGAGGTCGTAACCCCGCTGGGTAGGGTCGCTGTACTTCCAGAGAATGTCCCATAGGCGATAGCACTGGACGAAGGATCCGCCCGAGACCTGGGCGGGCGCCGTGGTCAGGGAGCTGCCCAGCGGCGTCCCGTCGGGAGCCGTGACCTGCACATAGTAGTAGCCGTCCGGCAGCCCGGCGGACCCGGGGTGGTGCGGGCCGCCGTTCAAGTACACATCCTGCCGGAGGTCGAAGAGGTTCAGGTCAACCCCGCCGCAGGCGGAATTGGTGGTGAACACCGCCCCTGGCATGGGCTGGGCGTGGATCGGCATCGCCAACGATGCCGCCAGGGCCAGGAAGACGAAAAGAGAACGGATCCGCATGGGGCACCTCCTGAGGCTGGTGAATCAGTTAGATCGATCGGACTATCTATCCTTGGGTAGATAGAAGGTAGTAGCAAAAAAGAGGCTGTCAACTTGCATTAATCGGGTTAATTCCATCGCCCAGGCGTACTAAAGGCGATCCCTTGATTTTTTACATAACCATTATTTATATCAATTTTAAGATCCATGGGCAGGGTCTCGAAACCACCGCGACGGTAGTCGGCCTGCCGTGGAGTCGCCACAATGGAAGGCCATGGCCCGCCCCCCCGTCCTCCCTGGCCCCCGTCCCGACTGGCTCAAGATCCGCGTCCCGGCCCCGGAGGTGGTGGCGGAGGTCGAGGGCCTGATCCGGGAGCAACGGCTGGTGACCGTCTGTGAAGAGGCCCGCTGCCCGAACCTGCACGAGTGCTGGGGCATCCACCGCACGGCCACCTTCATGCTCATGGGCGACATCTGCACCCGCCATTGCGGTTTCTGCAATGTGGGCAAGGGCCGCCCCGGAGAGCTGGACCCGGGTGAACCCCAGCGCGTGGCCGAGGCCGTGGCGCGCCTGGGCCTGAAGTTCGCCGTGGTCACCTCCGTGAACCGGGACGACCTGCCCGATGGCGGCGCCGCCCACTTCGCCGAAACCATCCGCTGGATCCGCACCCTCTCGCCCCATTGCGGCGTGGAGGTGCTCATCCCCGACTTCCGGGGCCGCGAGGCCGACCTCCTCACCGTGCTGGAGGCCCGGCCCGAGGTGCTCAACCACAATGTGGAGACCGTGCCCCATCTCTACCGCCGGGTGCGGCCGGATGCCGACTACCTCCAGAGCCTGGAGGTCCTGCGCCGCACGGCGGACTGGCGGGACGCCCATGCCCCGGCCATGCGGGTGAAGAGCGGCATCATGGTAGGTCTGGGGGAGACGCCGGAGCAGGTGCTCGCCCTCATGGCCGACTGGCGCGCCTCCCGCGTGGACATCGCCACCATCGGCCAGTATCTGCCCCCCTCCGACCTGCACCTGCCCCTGCACCGCTTCGTGGAACCGGCCGAGTTCGACCTGTTCCGCCAGAAGGGCCTGGAAATGGGCTTCCAGCGCGTGGAATCCGCCCCCCTGGTGCGGTCCAGCTATCACGCCGGCGAAGGCATGGCGGCCAACGCCAAGGGCTGAAGGCCGGGGGCCTCTCGGCGGATATCAGCGGGCCTCCTTCAGCACTGCCTCGGGTTGGACGATCCGCAGGTCGCTGCAGAGGCCCAGGAAGGCATCCAGGAACGGCTTGTGGGCCGCGCCGTAGATCACCACGATCCGCTTCCCCGGGTACAGGGCCGAGAGGGCCCGGATCCGCCCGGCGATCTTCAGGTTCCGGTTCTCCCACAGGGCGAGACGCCCCCGGTCCGAGCCGTCCTTCAGGTGCGTCCGCAGGTACACGGCCCACTGGGCGTCCACATCCGCCGCCGCATAAGCCGGCGAGTTCAGGTGGCGGAGGTAGGGCAGCAGGTCGCCCGCCGCCACGGCCGCATCCCGGCGCTCCTGGCTCTCCCGGTGGACCGGCGCCTTCGCAGTCCCGGCCAGCAGGGGCGCCTCCTTGCGGGAGACGGCGAGGGTCGCCATGACCTGCTCCAACGGTTCCGGGGCCTCGAACTCGTCCACGCAGGCGATCCGCGCGTGGCCGAGCCTCCGGGCCAGGGGGATCGCCACCGCCTGGATCTCGTTGACGCGGGCGAGGTGGGCGTCCAGCTTGGCCGCCAGGGCTGCGGGGATCCGGTCCCGCGCGGGGCTTCCCTCGGGGATCCGCGACCAGGCGAGCAGCGCGCTGGGCCATTCGTAGGAGGCCAGGTGCTGGAGGGTCAGCGTCACGAGGGCCGCAGGCTCCGAGGGCACGCCCTTCTGTGCGGCGAGGGCCCGGGAGGCCTGCACCATGTCCAGCTGAAGAAGCGCCTGGGCTTCGTGGCCCAGTGCCAGCGACGCCTCGGCGAACTGGTCGAGCAGCACCTCGTGGATGGGGGTGGCCTTGGATCGCAGCTCCAGCTCGTGGATGTGGGGCCCGGGGAGCGCCTCCACGGCCACCACATCAGGCCTGAACGCCTCCAGGCGCTGGAGGAGCGGCTCCACCATGGCGGGCTGGAACCGGGCCTGGACCTCCCGGAGGTGGAAGGTTCCGAGCACCAGGACCTGGGTGCGTTCCGCTTCGGGAACGAGGTGCTGAAGGCGTACGAGGGGTAGAGACTCCTGGACCGGACCGGCTGGAAGAGGGATCGGGATGACTCCCAGCACCGCAAGGGCCATCGAACGAATCGCCAAACCCATCATCATCTCCGCAGGAGGTTCGATCAGACGAGGCCTACGCCCCCTCGATCCCCCGCGTTTAGCCGCCGGCCCGACGGCCAGAGAGGACGAGGGCTCCAGAAGCCGAGACCTCCGGAGCCCATATCGGTTTCAGCTCAGCTAGACCTGGACGCGGGCGTCCGCACCCATGAACTGCTGCTCGAAGGCCTTCCAATCCAGCGCGTCCGTGCCGACGGCCTGGGGCTTGTCGGAGGTCCGCAGGCGGGTGATCTCATCCTGGTACCAGTCGATGACGGGCTGGCCGATCTTCAGGGAGGGGAGTTCTCCGGCCAAGTCGGAGGGCGTCATCAGGCAGACCCAGCCCCGGTCATAGGGGCTGTGCATGAGCTCGCCGGGATCCGTGAGCAGGCCCGCGTTGTCGTGCTCGATGCGGCCGCTGAGGGGCGCGGCCACATGGACCTCGCCCGTGGCCCCCTTCAGGGTGAACAGGGGATCGCCCTGCTTCACGACCTTGCCCCGCTCGGGAAGCACCACCGTCTTCACGGCGCCCAGGGCCTTGCGCACGAAATCGTCGATGCCCACGCGGATCTGGCCTTCGGGCTCGATCCGCACCCACGCATGACCTGTCGACAGGAAGGCGCCGCCAGGCACGCAGAATTCGCTGGCGGACACCACCTCGGCCATTTCGGGCGCGACCACCCGCACATTGGGTCGGCGCTGGGCTTCGATGCGCGCGTTGCGCTTGATGAGCAGCTTCTTGGCGAACTCCGCCAGTTCGTCGGCGGTGAAGGGCTTCTGCACATACTCGCAGGCGCCCTGCTGGAGCGTCTGGACTGCGGTCTCGATGCTGCCGTAGCCGGTGATGACGACCACATCCACATCGGGGCGCAGGTGCTTCGCCGCCTTCACCACATCCACGCCGTCCATGTCCGGCATCTTGAGGTCGGTGAAGAGGAAGTCGTAGTCGTTCCGCTGGATCAGGCCCAGGGCCTCCGGCCCATGCTCCACGGTGTCGACGCTGTAGCCCTCCAGGACCAGGATGCGGCGGAAGGAGTCGAGCACCACCGCCTCGTCGTCCACGGCGATGATCCGGGCCTTGGGATTGGGCACCTCCACGCGCTTGAGGCTCTTGGCCTCGTGGGTGAAGTCCAGGCGGATCGAGGTGTTCAGGACCGCCTCGCGGGCCTGGCGCTCCCGTTTCTCGTGCATGCGGCGGAGGCTCGTACGCACCAGGAAGTCGATGCCCACGAAGGCAACGAACATGATGATGATCAAAAGGGCGGTCATGGGGACCTCCTAGGTGGTGGTGGGAATGGGGGGCTGGCTGCCGTCCGGAGAGTCCTTGGATCCGGCTGCCGTGGGAATGCGAAGGGTGAATTGGGTGCCCTGGCCGGGTTCGCTCTGCACCTCGAGGGCGCCGCCGTGGGCCTCGACGATGCCCCAGCTGACCGCAAGCCCCAGCCCGGTGCCATGGTTGCCCTTGGTGGTGTAGAAGGGCTCGAAGATGCGGGGCAGGTCTTCCGCGGCAATGCCGCGGCCGCTGTCCTTGATGACGAGCTCAATGGAGCCGTCGGACCCCGGCCGCGTGCTGGCCCGGATGGTCCCCCCCTCGGTGCCGATGGCGTCTCCCGCGTTGAGCAGCAGGTTCACGGCCACCTGCTGGATCTGGTTGGCATCGGCGAAGGCCAGGGGCAATTCCGCCGCCAGATCCAGCGACAGGTCCACCTGGTTCAGCGACAGCTGCGTCATCACCACGGACACCGCCCGCCGCACGACTTCATTGAGGTCCATGGGCTTCCGCGCCGGGGCCGTGGGACGGGCGAAATCCAGGAGCCCCCGGATGATCCCGCGGCAGCGCACCGTCTCCCGGACGATCACATCGAGGTCGTCGCAGGCAGAGGCGTCGCCTTCCATCCGCTTCCGCAGCAGGGAGGCATAGCTGAGGACGCCGGTCAGCGGGTTGTTGATCTCATGGGCGACACCCGCGGCCAGCCGACCCACGGAGGCGAGCTTGTCCGCCTGCGCCAGCTGCCGTTGGGTCTCGGCCAGCCGTTGGGTCATGGCGTTGAAGGCCCCGGCCAACTCGCCCAGCTCATGCCGGCCACTCACCGGGATGGTGGTCGAAAGGTCCCCTTCGCCCACCCGCCGTGTGCCGGCCACCAGGGCAGCCACGGGCTCCACCACCAGCCGGCGGTTCATCCACCAGAGAATGAAGCTGCCCGCGAGCATGGCGAGGATGGCCGAAGCGGCGATCACCGTCCGGCTGTGGGCGATCTCCCGATCCACCTCCGCCAGCGACACATTCACATCCAGCACGCCCAGCAGGCTCTGCTTGGCGCTGTGGGCGTGGCAGTCCGCCGTCGAGCAGGTCGGTTCGTTGGGGATGGGATTGATGAGGCCCAGGACGCGCGTTCCGTCCGGGGCGCGGAAGGTCCGGGCGCGGGCCTGGATTTCCAGGCGTTCCAGCGGCCGTCCTTCCGCGTGGCAGGCATAGCAGGCTTCCCCTCGGATATCGAGGCTGGTGCCGATCTCCTCGTTGGCCGAGGAGAACATGATCCGCCCCTCCTTGTTGAAGACGCGGACCTTGCGGATGCCCTCCTCCTGGAGCTCGCCCACAGAGCGGATCTGCCGGTGCAGGTTGTCCCGGCGGTTCTCAAGCATGTCGAAGTGGGTGGCGCTCTTGATCGTTTCGCTCAGCTGGTCGGCGCTGCGGGTTCGTTCGGCCAGGAGCTGGGCCGTATGCGACCGCAGGATGACCACCGCCATGCCGCCGATCACCAGCGCCGTCGACAGGCCGGCGCCGAGGATCAGACGGGTGCCGATGCGGGTTCGCATGGCTCAGGCCCCCTCTTCCGACCGATGGTCATCGGTCACGGGACCATCGGGGAAGATGGAGAAGTTGCGCACCGCGAAGGCGAACACCGCCATACCCGTGGCCACCAGGCCCAGCGAGACGATGATCTCCATGCCCGAGGGCAGGTAGCGCGTGCCCGAAGCCGCTTCCATGCCCGTGATGCTGACATTCAGGCGGTTCATGACGAAGCCCAGCACCGCCAGGAAAGCCCCGCCCACCAGCCAGTTCGGGTTGGTGCGCAGACGACGGAAGGACATCAGGATCACCGGCAGGATCACGCCCAGGGTGAACTCGAGCAGGAACATCTGGCCCTCGTAGCCGAAGTCCAGGATGCTGCCGAAGGCGTGATTGCGGCGAATGGCCTGCAGGCGCATGAGGCCGTAGATGCCCAGGGCCACGACCATGCCGCGGGCCAGGGGCTCCAGCAGGTCCATCTCCAGGTGGCGATGGAAGGCCCGGCCGCTGAGGTAGGACTCCAGGATCACCATGCCGATGCCCGCGCCGATGGCGGAGATGTAGAAGTGGAGGGGCAGCATGGGGGAGTACCAGAGCGGATGGAGCTTGCTAGGCACGATGAGGTAGAGCGATCCCAGCGAGGACTGGTGCAGGGTCGAGAGGATCACGCCGATGATGACGAGCGGGGTGATGAGCCGGTGGATGATCCGCGCCGGGGCATGGAAGCCGAAGCGCTCGAAGACCGCCGGGGAGAACTCCACGGCCAGCACGGTGGTGTAGAGCATCACGCACCAAGCCACTTCGAACATGACGGAGTGGGGGTTCCAATAGACGATGGCATGCCAGATGCGCCAGGGCTGGCCCAGGTCCAGCAGCAGGGCCACGATCACGAAGGCATAGCCGAGGAAGCCCGTCAGGATGGTCGGCCGCACGATGGGTTCGAAGCGCTTGAGGTTGAAGAGGTGCACCACGGCGGTCAGCGTGAAGGCGCCGGCCGCGAGGCCCACGCCGCAGAGCAGGTCGAAGCCGATCCAGAGGCCCCAGGGGAACTGGTCGCTCAGGTGCGTGACGGCACCGAGTCCCTTGGTGAAGCGGATCACGGTGACGGCGCAGAAGGCCAGGAAGAGCACGACGAAGACGGCCGTCCAGAAACCCGGGCGGAACCGACGGGGAGCGAGCGTGGCGAGGGTGTTCATGACCGGTCCTCCCGACCGTGGTTGTGTCCGTTGCCGTTGGATTCCGCCTTGGCCACATCCACGCGGCGGGCCGTGATCCAGTGGACGCCGTAGAGGAAGACGCCCCATACGCCCACGAAATCAGGGATGTTGGAGAGCACCTGCCAGGTGCGCATGGCCGGGGGATCGGCCGGCAGGTTCGACTTGAGACCCAGCTTGTCGAAGGGGGCGCTGGAAATCATCATCACCGAGGTGCCACCGGCCTCCGTGAGCCCGTAGATGTGGTCCACATAGGCGCCCGGCTTCTGCCGGATGCGCGTCCTGGCCTCCCAGATCAGGTCCTCCTTCTTGCCGAAGATGGTGGCCTCGGCCGGGCAGGCCTCGGCGCAGGCCGTGGGTTTGCCCTCCTTCAGGCGCCCCGCGCACAGGATGCACTTCCCCACCACGGGGACCGGCCGGTCCCACTGGTACTTCGGGATCTCAAAGGGGCAGGCCATCATGCAGTAGCGGCAGCCCATGCAGCGCTCGGCATCGTAGACCACCGGCCCCTCGGGCGTTTTCTTCAGGGCGGCGACGGGGCAGACGGAGGCGCAGGTCGGCACCTCGCAGTGCATGCACATGCGGCGGACATTGAGGCCTTCCCGTTCCTGGACCGTGGTCCAGGTATAGGCCGTCAACACCTCCTCTACCTTGCCCGGTAGCTTGTTCTGCTCCTTGCACGCGGAGCTGCAGGCGCCGCATCCGATGCAGCGCGTAGCGTCGAAGAGAAGGCCCATGCCCATGGGTTCTCCTGTCTTATCAACCTCCTCCGGAGGGATTCCGGAGGGTTTCGACAGGAAGCATCTACCCTCTCAGAAGCATAGTCAACCCCTTGGTAGTAATTAAAAATGACTATCTTGTCGTGTAAAAGATAAAAGCCCCGCGGCCGCGGGGCTTTTATCAGGAATGACGGGTAGTTAGGCCTTCTTGGCCTTGGGGCAGTCGGCCTTCTTGCAGTCGGCGTTTTTCTCGCACGCCTTATCCCCCTTGCAGGTCGTCTTATCGGCCTTGCAGCACTCCTTGCAGGCCTTGGGGGCAGCCGCCTCCTTGGGCTTGTCCTGCGTGAAGGCCGTGACGGCGAAGGCCGCGACCGCGAGCGAAACGAGGAACTTCTTCATGGGTAACTCCTAAGTAGGAAAGGCCAGGGTACTCCAGTCCCGGGACGGGATTCGATCACATCCCACCCCTGCGAATATCGCGGCCATGTGGGTCGCGAAGCGGGGCCCCACGGGGAGCGGATCACGACCGCCAGAGAAGCGCCCCAAAGGCCCCCCTCCAATGCATCAAAAAAAGGCCCCGCAACCGCGGGGCCTTTCCATGAACCGCAGTTGCGGCTGATTAATACATGTCTTCCATGCCGCCCATGCCGGGGCCCGCAGGGGCAGCGGACTTGGGCTCAGGGATCTCGGTGATGATGGCTTCGGTGGTCAGCATCATGGAGGCCACGGAGGCGGCATTGCGCAGAGCGGACTTGGTCACCTTGGCGGGATCGACCACGCCGAACTTCACCATGTCGCCGTACTCGTTGGTGGCGGCGTTATAGCCGTAGTTGTCCTTGCCCTCGCGGACGGCGTTCACGACCACGGAGCCTTCGACGCCGGCGTTGTTGGCGATCTGGCGGAGGGGCTCCTCCAGGGACTTGCGGACGATGTCCACGCCGGTGGCCTGGTCGCCGGTGAGCTTCAGCGCGGCGAGCTTGGTCAGGCTGCGGAGCAGCGCGACGCCACCGCCGGCCACGATGCCGTCCTCGACGGCCGCCTTGGTGGCGTGCATGGCATCTTCCACGCGGGCCTTCTTCTCCTTCATCTCGGTCTCGGAAGCCGCGCCCACCTTGATGACGGCGACGCCACCCACGAGCTTGGCCAGCCGCTCCTGCAGCTTCTCCTTGTCGTAGTCGCTGGTGGAGACCTCGACCTGGGCACGGATCTGCTTCACGCGGCCCTGAATGGCCTCGCTGGCACCGGCGCCCTCGACGATGGTGGTGTTCTCCTTGTCGATGACGATCTTCTTGGCGCTGCCGAGGTCAGCCAAGGTGAGGTTCTCGAGCTTGAGGCCCAGATCCTCGCTGATGGCCTTGCCGCCGGTCAGGATGGCGATGTCTTCCAGCATGGCCTTGCGGC
The DNA here is from genome assembly GCA_019449415.1 of Geothrix sp. Lineage (GTDB taxonomy): Bacteria > Acidobacteriota > Holophagae > Holophagales > Holophagaceae > Geothrix > Geothrix oryzae. Next base: position 168,482 of record JAGRPP010000015.1, on the reverse strand, counting down.
GGTCGCCGAAGCCGGGGGCCTTCACGGCGGCCACATTCAGGGTGCCGCGGATCTTGTTCACCACGAGGGTGGCCAGCGCTTCGCCGTCCACATCCTCGGCGATGATCAGCAGGGGGCGGCGGCTGTTGACGACCTGCTCCAACAGGGGCAGGAGGTCGCGCATGTTGGAGACCTTCTTCTCGTAGGCGAGAATGTAGGGGTTCTCCAGCTCGACCTTCATCTGGTCGGGGTTGGTCACGAAGTAGGGGCTGAGGTAGCCGCGATCGAACTGCATGCCCTCGACCACGGTCAGCTCGGTGTCGCGGCCCTTGGCCTCTTCCACCGTGATGACGCCGTCCTTGCCGACCTTGGCCATGGCCTCGGCGATGATCTTGCCGATCTCGGCGTCGCCGTTGGCGGAGATGGTGCCGACCTGGGCGATGGCGTTGCCCTCGACGGGCTTCTTGATCTCGTCGATGGCGGCCACGACGGTATCGACGGCGAGGTCGATGCCCTTCTTGATCTCCATGGTGTTGGCGCCGCTCACGACGGCCTTGATGCCCTCGCGGTAGATGGCGCGGGCCAGCACGGTGGCGGTGGTGGTGCCGTCGCCGGCGATGTCGGAAGTCTTGGAGGCGACCTCACGCACCAGCTGGGCGCCCATGTTCTCGTGCTTGTCCTTGAGCTCGATTTCCTTGGCGACGGTGACGCCGTCCTTGGTCATGAGGGGGGAACCGAACTTCTTCTCGATGAGGACATTGCGGCCTTTGGGGCCGAGGGTGACCTGCACGGCGTCGGCGAGCTTGTTCACGCCGCGCAGGATCGCCTGACGGGCATCTACGGCATAGATGATGGACTTGGCCATGTGTATCTCCTTGGTCTCTTGGGTGTCTTAGCCGACGATCGCGAGAATCTCGTCTTCGCGCACGATCACATGATCGACGCCGTCGATCTTCACTTCCGTGCCGCTGTACTTGCCGATCAGCACCTTCTGGCCAGCCGCCACGGACATGGGGTTGCGGGTGCCGTTCTCGTTGATCTTGCCCTCGCCGACGGCCACCACTTCAGCCTCCATGGGCTTCTCCTTGGCGGTGTCGGGGATGATGATGCCGCCCTTGACGGTTTCGGCTGCGTCGACGCGCTTGAGCACCACGCGGTCGGACAGAGGCTTGATGGCCATGGGACCTCCTTGGAAAGAAAGTGAAAAGGAACGAAAGGGAGCTGTTAGCACTCACCAACAGCGAGTGCCAAGTCTGGCACCCCCCGAAACCCCGGTCAAGACTGAAAGATGCGGAGAACGATCAAATCTTAGTCCATTCATATTATATTTTCTTCTTATTCATGTTACATCTTGAAATCGGCCTCGGTTTCCGGTTTGAGGTGTAGCCTCGATTACATGGAACACTTGGCGACCCTGCGCGACCTGCAAGCCACCCTGGACTACCTCCGAACCATCGAACGAGACCTATCGGCCCTGCCTCCGGATCTTGCGACGCTGGACGCCCGCCTCAAGGCCATCGAAAAACAGACCGCCGACAAGACCAAGGCCCTCGACACCGCCCGGACCTACATCCAGCTGAAATCCAAGGAACTGATCCAGGCCGAGAAGGACGAAGAGCGCGCCCGCGCCGCGGTCAAGACCACCAGCCAGAAGATCCAGTACACCGCCGCCATCCGCGAGCTGGACGAGAAGGAGCGCATGCGCTCGCAGATCGTCCGGCCCCTGAAGGCCCTCGAGACCGAGGCCAAGGCGCTCGAGCAGGCCCTGGCGGCGCTCGAAGCCGAGCGGACCACCCTTCAGGCCCAATTCGACGAACTGCACGGCGTATTCCTCGATGAGCACGCCAACCAGGTGGAAGGGCGCAAGAAGCTCAAGGCCCAGCAGGCCGCCCTCGAAGCCAAGCTGGCACCGCCCGAGGTGGCCCGTTTCCATCGCCTGGCCCACGCCCGCCAGGGACGCGTGGTCGTCCCCGTCGAGAACGGCGCCTGCTCCGGATGCCATGTCAAGCTCCGCGGCCCCTTCCTCTTCCAGCTGAAGGAAGCCAAGGGCGCCGTGGTCTGCGAGTCCTGCCAGCGGATCCTCTTCCTGCCGTGAGCCTGGCCGAGCGCATCGAGGGGCTGCGGGCCCGCATCCGCCGCGCCTGCGAGGCGGCGGACCGCGACCCGGGCAGCGTCGAACTGCTGCCGGTCTCCAAGAAGCAGCCCCTGCCTCTGATCCAGGAGGCCGCAACCCTCGGTTTCGGTCGCTTCGGCGAAAACTATGTACAGGAAGGCGCCGACAAGGCCGCCGCAGCGCCAGACCTCGCCTTCGTCCTCCTTGGACCCCTCCAGCGAAACAAGGCCAAGCCGGCCCTCCAGCATTTCGCGGAAGTCCAGAGCCTCGACCGCCCCGAACTCGCCGAGCGCCTGCGCCACCTGGCCGGAGAGCTCGGCGTCGTGCGGCCCGTCTGGATCCAGGTGGACCTCTGGGGCGAGGCCACCAAGCTGGGCGGCTGTGCCGAGGCCGATCTGCCCCAGCTGCTCGCGGCCCTGGGCGGTGATCCGCGTCTCCCCCTCCGCGGCCTCATGGCCATCCCGCCTCCGGATGACGAGGCCGCTTTCACTCAGCTGGCAGTCTTGCGCGAGCGCCTGCAGCAGGAACTCGGCCAGCCCCTGCGCCTCAGCATGGGCATGAGCGCCGATCTCGAAGCCGCCGTGAAGGCCGGTTCCGACCAGATCCGCATCGGCACCGCCTTCTTCGGCGAGCGCAGGTACTGAAGCGGCGACAGCGCCTTCCCGGAGGTAGGTCTCGCGATCTCCGGCGCTTCGTGATTGGATGACTCTCTCATCCTCCGGAGCCCCGATGACCACGATCCAGACCGCCACTGCCGCCCTTCCGGTCAGCGCCGACGCGCTCTATGGCTTCCTCTCCGACCTGTCGAAGCACCGCGCCTTCCTTGAGCCGGCGGCCATGAACTTCCAGGGCGAGGCCGACCGGCACAGCTATGTCATCGAGGTCATGGGCATGAAGATGCCCCAGGAGCTCGTGGCCAAGACCCGCACGCCTGGCCAGCTCGTGAGCCTGGTGCCTGGCGCGAAGAAGATGTTCGACCACGAGCTGCGCTTCGAGATCACGGCCGATGGCGAAGGCAGCACCCTGCGCCTGGTGGACGAGGCCGACATTCCCATGATGATGGCCATGATGGGTGCCGAGAAGCTGCTGCAGGGCCAGCTCGACTCGGCCCTGGCGCGCATCCAGGAGCTGGCGGGTGAAGGGAAGCTGGTCTAAGCGGAACAACTTCCAAGGGCACAAGATTCACCACCAAGGCACGAAGACACCAAGAACTGCCATGAAGGCTTTATGCCTTTCTTGGTGCCGTCTCGGTATCGGCTGCGCCGATACCGAGACGAACTGAAGCTTGGCGTCTTGGTGGTGGTCCATTGCTGTTTCTTTGAAAGGATGTCCTTCCCCGCGGCATCACCAGGTATCGTGCCCTAGCCCGGCACCCATCCTTCTGGAGGTTCCATGCGCCCTGCCCTGCTGCTCGCTGTCCTGCCATCACTCCTGGCCGCCCAGGAATCCGTCACCACCCTCAAGGACCAGAAGGCCCTGGCGGTGACGATCTACAACGACAACCTGGCCCTGGTGAAGGACCTGCGCGAGGTGCGGCTGCCCAAGGGCGAGGCCCGGCTGGCTTTCCAGGAGGTTTCGGCCCAGATCCGGCCCGAGACGGCCCTGCTGCGCAACCTCACGACTCCGAAGGATTTCTGGGTGGCGGAGCAGAACTTCGACTTCGACCTGCTCACGCCCCAGAAACTGCTGGAGAAGTATGTCGGAGAGAAGGTGACGGTGGTGCGCACCATGCCCAACGACTCCGGCGCGGGATCGAAGGAGGTGCGCGAGGAGGCCACGGTGCTAGCCACCAACAACGGGACCGTGCTGCAGTTCGCGGATCGCATCGAAACCAGCGTTCCCGGCCGCCTCATCTATCCGAAGGTGCCCGGCAACCTGCGGGCCCGGCCCACCCTGGTCATCACCCTGAACAGCGCCGCCGACCGGGCCCAGCAGCTGGAGCTGAGCTACCTGACGGGCGGCCTCTCCTGGCGCGCCGACTATGTGGCCAACCTCGCCTCGGACGAGAAGACGCTGGATCTCAGCGGGTGGGTGACCCTCACCAACCAGAGCGGGGCCGCCTATCCCAACGCCACCCTGCAGCTTGTGGCGGGGGATGTGAACCGGGCGAAACAGCGACCCGACCGGGCCTATGCCGTGGGCGCCATGATGGAAAGGGCCGTTGCGCCGGCCCCCAAAATGGCTGAGGAAAGTCTCTTCGAATACCACCTCTACACCCTGGACCGCCCCACCACCCTGGCCGTGAATCAGACCAAGCAGGTGGCCCTGCTGAGTGCCAGCGGGGTGCCGGTCCGCAAGGAATACCTGCTTCAGGGTCAGAACTACTACTACTCCGGCAGCTATGGCGACCTCGGTGAGAAGCAGAAGGTAGGCGTGTTCGTGGAGTTCGACAACAAGGAATCCAGCCACCTGGGCATGCCCCTGCCCAAGGGCATCCTCCGCGTCTACAAGCGCGACAGCGAGGACCGCGCCCAGTTCGTGGGCGAGAACAATGTGGACCACACGCCCAAGAACGAGCTGGTGCGCCTGAAGCTGGGCGAGGCCTTCGACCTGACAGGCAAGCGCAAGCAGACCGACTACAAGAGCCTGGGCCGCCAGGGGAAGTTCGGCAGCGTCCACGAAAGCGCCTTCGAGATCGTCCTGAAGAACGCCAAGAAGGAATCCGTCACCGTGAGCGTGCTGGAACCCCTGCCGGGTGACTGGGACATCCTGCAGAGCAGCCACCCCGCCGTCAAAGAAGCGGCTGGTACCGCCCGATTCAAGGTGACCGTACCCGCCGAGGGCAGCGCCACGCTGACCTATCGGGTGCGGGTGAAGTGGTAGGAGGGGTCTTCGAACTCAGGGCCTGAAATCCGGCATACTGACTTTCCATGCCCCTTCCCGCCCGCTTTCTCGCCCGACTGCGACGCCTGCCGTTGCGGCTGCGCGGACGCCTGGCCGGGGGCACGGAGGGCCTGCATCCGTCCCGGTTCAAGGGCGCCGGCCTCACCTTCGTGGAGAACCGGCCCTATGTGCCCGGCGACGACCCCCGCTTCATCAACTGGCCCCTGACGGCCCGGGCGGGTGAGCCCATCCTCAAGCGGTTCGAAAGCAGCCGCGACCTGGTGCTGTGGCTGGTGGTGGATCCTTCTCCGTCCATGTTCCTGGGCGACCCCGTCTCGCCCCTGCGCTGGGCCCTGGAGCTCTGCGGTGCGGCCTTCGCCACCCTTCAGACCACGGGGGATCGCCTGGGCCTGATCGTCCCCGGGGATGGCCGCACGCCCGCCCTGCGCATCGCGCCCAAACGCGGGCGCATCCATGGCCTCCGCATCCTCGAGACCCTCGCTGAACGGGGCCCCTCCCTCCCCACCGAGGCCGCCTGGCGGGAGGCGCTCGGCCTCTGGGGGCAGCACGGGAAGGGGCACCGCCTCTGGCTCTTCAGCAACGGAGCGGGGTTGCAGGGCCTGGCCCCGCTGCTCAAGCCCCTGGCCACGCGGCATCGCCTGGTGTGGTTCCAACCCGAGGCCCACGAAGATCGCCAGGGCATGACCTGGCCCGATCCGGGTTTCTCCCCCGCCATCGAACGGCAGCGCTGGGATCTGCTGGAGGATCCCGTGGTGAAGCTGAATGCGTGGCTCCGGGCGGGGGGGGCATAGGCAATGGGTGGCCCTGTCCATCGCCCCTGGCTCGGCATCCGCACGCGGATTCCGAGTATGAGAAAAAGAAGGGCAGCATTCCTGATGTCGGTGGGTTTGGCGGCCGGAGCCGCGCCCGTGTGGAAAGCGCCGGCCCAGCTGAACCTGGGCGAACTGCAAGTGCTGGAGCTGCGGGAGGAGGATCCCACCCGGCCCGCCCTGCCACGCCCCACGGTAGAAGACCGCCTGGGCCCGCTGCGCCTGCGCGCCATGGAACCGCTCCCGGATGGCCGGGGCTGGCGGTTTCAGGTGCAGGCCCTGGAGCCGGGTCCGGCGGTGGTTCCCGCCCTGGATCTGGGCAACGGACAGCGGAGCCCGGAGCTGCGCCTGGAGGTGCCGCGCACCATCCCCTACGGAGGCCCCTGGGTGGGGTTCGGCGGCGGCAATGACGACCGCCTACCGGCCATCCCCTTCCCCTGGGCCTGGGCCTCCCTGCTGCTGCTGCCGCCCCTGGCCCTCCTGGCCTGGGGCATCCGTCATTGGCGCCAAGGTTCCGGCCAGCGGCGTCTCCGCCACGCGGCCCACGGTTTCCGGCGCCAGTGGCCACCCGTGGACAAGGACCGGACGACCCTGGATGCCGCCCATGGCCTGGGTCGGGACCTGCTGGCCGCCCGCTTCGGGGAGAGTGCCCGGGCCTGGGGGCCCGCGGAGTTCCAGGCCCGCAACCTCGGCCCCTGGGATCAGTGGGCGAAGAGCCTCGACGCGGCGCGCTTCGGCCGCACGGAGCCGCCCTTCCCCGCCTCCGACCCCCTGCTGGCCGCCCTGGACGCCCGCCGCGGTGGAAAGGACGGCGCATGATCGGCCTGCGCCATCCCCTGCTGCTGCTGGTGGCCGTGCCCCTGGTGATCTGGGCCTGGCGCGTGGTGTACCGCTGGGGCATCCCCGCCTCGCGCCCCTCGGGCCGCCTGGCGCGGCTCAGTTCCCACTGGCTGCCCCCGCTGGTGGCCCTGGCCCTGGGCTTGGCCGCGGCCGGTCCCGAATGGCGGCGCCCCCTGCACGGCGTGGCGCCCGTGGTGGATTTCGCGGTGGTGCTCGACGGCAGCAGCAGCATGCAGATCCTCGACCGGCCGGAGGAGGATCGCTGGCACGCGGCCCGCCGCACCCTCGCCCAGTTCGTCCTGCGGCGCCCCGAGGACCGCTTCGCCCTGGTGCTCTTCAGCGCGCACCCGGTGACCCTCAGTCCTCTCACCTCCGATCACACGCGTCTGCTGCGGATGCTGGCCCGGCTCGACCTCGACAGCCGGGACGACGGCACGGCCATCGGTTCGGCCCTCATGACCGCCGTGCGCCGCCTGGAGGACAGCCCCGCCCGGAGCCGGGTCATCCTGCTCATCACCGACGGCGTCCAGAACCGTGGTCGGGTCACGCCCCAGGAGGCGGCGGAGGAAGCCCACCGCAATGGCATCCGCATCCACACGGTGGCCCTGGGCACCGACGGTGAGAGCCTGGTGCCCCTGGAAGGCGGGGGCTTCGCGCGCCTTCGCGTGGAGGTGGACCACGCCACGCTCAAGGAGATCGCCCACCTCACGGGCGGGGAGTCCTTCAGCGCCGAGGATCCGGGCGGACTCGCCCGCAGCCTGGCCGCGGTGGATCAGTTGGAGAAGACCCTCCTGCCCGTCGATCCGCCCACCGAGGGCCAGCCCCTGGCCCGCTGGTGCCTGCTGGCCGCCGCCCTGCTGACCCTTCCGCTGGCCCTCGACCTCGCCTTCAAACGGGGCCGCCCTCGGCCCGCCTGGGTGGTGGGACCATGAACCTGCCCTTCACCCACCCGGGCCTTCTGGTGCCCTTCGGCCTCGCGATCCTGCTGGTGCTGGGGCTCGCCCTCCGCGCCCACCTGCAGCCGGGCCTGGGCGTACAAGTCGTGGGCCAACGGCCACTCTGGCAGGGACTGGGCCTGGCCTTGATCCTGGCCGGCCTGGGCCTCGGCCTGGCAGAGCCCCGCTGGGGCCTGCCGGAGTTCCCGCGGCTCACGGTCCATGTGGTGCTGGACGCCAGCCGGTCGATGGCCGCACCCGATGCGGAGGGACGGACCCGGTGGGATGCTGCCGTCACGGCCCTGGATCGCATCTGGTCCCACCCCCAGCCCGGCATCCGCTGGGGCCTGGACCTGCTCACGGGTGACGCCATCCCCGTCCAGCCCCCGGGCGAGGACCGGACCCTCCTCAGGGAAGCCCTTCGCGCAGTGGCCCCCGGTGACACGGGATCCCCCGGCACGAGCCTGGGTCGGGGTCTGCCCCAGGTCGCCGCCCAGGCGGACCGGGACACCCCCGCCGTGATCCTGCTGCTCAGCGATGGCGAGGAGACCTGGGAGGCGCCGGAGGAAGCCCTGTCCAGAGCTGTCGAGGCGCTCAAAAAGGCCCGGTTGCCCATCTGCGTGCTGGCCTTCGGAGATGGCCAGCCCCATGCGGTGCCGCCCCGAATCGGCGCTCCAGCCGCAGTCCCCAGTGCCGAGCCTGCGGTCAGCACCGCCCATCCCGACTTCCTCGCCCGCCTCGCCCAGGCCACGGGCGGCCAGGTATTCAAGGATGGCGAAACCGCCGCCGCGGGACTTCAGTCCCTGGCCGCGGGGAAGCTGCCCCTGCCGGCCCGGCGTTCCCTCCAGCCAGCCCATCCCGAGGCCGGGGCCTGGTTGGCCCTGGCCGGTCTGGCCCTCTGGCTGGCCTTCGCCGGAAAGCCCATGGCCCGCTGGCGCCCCATCCTCCTCCTGGCTCTGGCCCTGGCCACCCCCACCCTGCGTGCCCAGAACCCTCCGAGACGGCTCTGGGCCCCGCCCAGCGTGAAAGCCTGGCTGGCCCAGCGGGCCATCGAAGGGGGCGACCTGCCCGGGGCCCGGCACTGGCGCCCCTCAGACGCCAAACCCGCCCATGTCCTCCTGGCCGCTCAGATCGACCTGCGGACCGGCTTCCCCGAGGATGCCCTGAAAGCCCTCTCGCCCCTGGTGGGCCAGGGTGCCCCGCGCCCGGTTCCTGCTTGGCGGGCACCGGCCCTGCTGCTGGCGGCGCGGGCACACCTCGACGCCCAGCGCCCCGCTGAGGCCCGCGCCCTGCTGGAACGGCTGCTCCTGGAACAACCGGGTCAGCGGGAGGCCATCCACGATCTGCAGACCCTCGTGCGGGATGCCACGCCCCCGCCGCCGCCCGATCCCAAGAAACCGCCCCCGCCGCCCCCGCCCCGCCCCAGCATGGGTGCCCAGCAGGACGAACTGGAGGGGCTCAAGCAGCGCCTGCCCAAGCCGCCGAAGTCAGCAGGCGGAGTAAAGGACATCTAAGCGGCCTCAAAAAAAGGCAGCCGGGTGGCCGCCTTATTTTAGGTCGATACCGAAGGCTGTCAGCTACTTGCTGCCCAGCCAGGCGGCGAACTCGGTGCCGGTGCGGAAGGCGCCGACCTGCCGGCGGATCTCCTTGCCGTTCGCGTCGAGGATGACGAGGGTCGGGAAGGCGCTCAGCTTGAACTGGTCGGCCAGCTTGGTGCCCTCAGGAAGGGGGGTCCCATCCCGCTTCTGCACCAGGGCCGAGTAGGGCACGACCTTGGCCAGGGCCGCGGCGCCCTCGGCGCTGGGGAAGACATTCTTCTGCAGGTGCTGGCAAGGCCCACACCACTCGGCCCAGAGGTCCATGAAGATGACCTTCTTTTCGGCCTTGGCGCGCTTAAGGGCAGCCTGGTAGTCGTGCTCCCACTTCACGGGTCCCTGGGCCACCAGGGGCGCGGCGATGAGCAGGAGGGCGGCGAGGGACTTCATGCTGGGACTCCGGGAAAGGGGCGGCCAGGCCGCATGGGGTTTGGATGGCGGCAACCGGGAATTCGTTCCGACCCCTCAGGATACCCAGGCTAATCCTCCAGGATGGCGGTCCGTAATCCCATGCGACCGGCAAGTGCCGAACCCCATCCCCACCAAGGAGGCCGCCCATGCGCGCCATCATGATTCCGCTGGCCCTGGCGGCCAGCCTCAGCCTTCCTCTGGCCGCGCAGAGCGCGCGGTTCATCAAGGTGGACATCGTCTCCAAAACGATGATGCAGCACCACCACAAGCAGAAGGGCGTGGACGGTCCCACGGAAGTCCACATCCGCATGCCCATCAGCCTGGCCAAGGGCGTCCTCGACATGGCCGGCGAAGGCGAGATCAAGGTCAACGGCGAGACCAGGAAGGGCATGAAACCCGAACAGCTCCAGAAGCTGCTGTCCGACGCCAAGGCCGGCGACCTGCTCCTGGAAATCACCACGGATAAGGGCGATCACGTCCGCGTCACCGTCGAGTAACCGGGAGCCCGGTCCGTGCTACTTCAAGCCCCGCTCCGGCGGGGCTTCTTTGTGTAGGCTGGAGCCATGGAATCCCTGACCGAACTCCGCGTGCGCTATGCCGAGACCGATGCCATGGGCATCGTCCACCACGCCACCTATCCGGTGTGGATGGAACTGGGGCGCAGCGACTTCCTGCGCGAGCTTGGCCAGAGCTACGCCGAATGGGAAGCTCGCGGCGTGCGGCTGGTGGTGAACGAGATCCGGGTGCGGTTCCGCGCGCCGGCCCGGTACGACGAGCTGGTGCAGGTGCGGACCTTCCTCCGGGAAACCGGGCGCCGCCGCATCGTGTTCGGGTACCGCATCGAGCGGGACGGGGTCCTGCTGGCCGAGGGCGAGAGCATCCACCTGGTGGCGGGCTCCGACAATCGCGCCCGGGTGCTCCCCGACGACCTGCTGGCCCTGATTCAGCGGCCCTGATCGAGACAGGTGGACAGCAGGGCCGCCAGGGCCTCCATGACCCGGCGCCGACTGTCGCTGAAGGCATCCGTCTGGAAGCTCTGGAAGCTCACCAGGCCCGCCGGCCGGGGCCCCCAGCCCAGGGGCACGCCGTACCAGGAATGGGGGATGAGGCCCGTGGCCTGCTCCGCGGGCGTGAGCAGGCTGCCGGCGGCCGTGCCTTCCTCCAAGGTGCGGATGTAGACCGACCGCCGGTTGGCGAGGACCCGCTCGGAGAGCCCGGCCCGGTCCGACAGACGCCGGGAGGGGTGCTGCCGGGCCCGCCCTCCCTCGTGATAGAGCACGAAATTCAGCTGATCACCCTCCCAGTCCGCCAGGGCCACATAGAAGCAGGCCAGCCCCAGGGGCTTGAAGCAGACTTCCAGGAGGGCCTCGCTGAGCTCCAGGGGGGTCAACCCTGGCCGCAGGCGCTCCAGGGCCCCCAGGAGAAGGTCCCGATCCTCGTCCAGGTGGCGCACCAACTCCTCGGTGCTGTCCAGCCGCCCCTGGAGGGCCTGGAGCTCGCGCTCCAGCTGGGCCACCCTGCCCTCCCGTTCGGCCAGCGCATCGTCCTTGGATTTTCCGCTGAAGAGACTCATCTGGAACCCTGAGGGGCTATGGCGCGACGGCCAATGATGGTTACCTAGAACCATGAAGAAGATGCGTCGGCAGATCTCCCTGTTCAATACCCTGACACGAAGGATCGAGCCCGTGGTGCCCGTGGTGCCCGGCACGGTCTCTTTGTATACCTGTGGGCCCACCGTCTACAACTTCGCCCACATCGGGAACCTGAGGACCTTCCTGTTCCAGGATCTCCTCAAGCGGACCTTCCAGGCCGCAGGTCACGAAGTCCGGCACTGCATGAACATCACGGATGTCGAGGACAAGATCATCCGGGATTCCCAGGGCACCCTGCCCGCCGATGCTTCCAACGAGGCCCGGCATGAGGCCATGAAGGCCCTCACGGATCGCTTCACCGGGATCTTCCTCGAGGACCTGGAGACCTTGCAGGTCCAGAAGGCGGATTTCCTGCCCCGGGCCACGGCCTACATCCCGCAGATGATCGGGCTGGTGCAGGCCCTTGAAGCCAAGGGCCTGGCCTACCCCAGGGAAGGCAGCGTCTACTACCGCATCGCCGGGCTACCCCAGTACGGCTGTCTGGCGCACCTGGACCGCGAGGGCATGCAGGCGGGCGCCTCCGTGGACGCCGACGAATACGAGCGCGATTCCGTTACCGACTTCGTGCTGTGGAAAGCGGCCAAGCCCGGCGAACCCTGGTGGGACAGCCCCTGGGGCCCCGGACGGCCCGGCTGGCACATCGAGTGCTCGGCCATGGGCCTAGAGCTGCTGGGCGAGCGCGTGGACATCCACAGCGGCGGCGTGGATCTGATCTTCCCCCACCACGAGAACGAGATCGCCCAGAGCGAAGGCTGCCTGGGTCACCGCTGGGTGAACCACTGGGTCCACGGCGAGTTCCTCATGGTCGAGGGCCAGAAGATGGCCAAGAGCCTGGGAAACTTCTTCACGCTGCGCGACCTCGTCGCCAAGGGCGTGGATCCCATCGCCCTGCGCTACGCCATCCAGAGCAACCACTACCGGAAGGTACTGAACTTCAGCTTCGAGGGCCTGCGGGCGGCGGAGAATTCCCTCAAGCGCATCCGGGCCTTCCGCAAGCGCATGGAGGGCGAAGGCCAGCCCGGGGGAGGCCCCTGGGCCGAGGCCATCGAGCCTGCGGTCCGTCTCGGTCAGGCCCGCGAGCAGTTCTGGGCGGCCATGGCCGATGACCTCAATACCCCCGAGGCCCTGGCGGCCATCTTCACCCTCATCAGCGACCTCAACGCCCACGACGACCATGCGGCCCTCGGTCGGGAGGAGCGCGATGCCGTGCTGGCCTTCCTGGATGAGACCGATGCCATCTTCGCCGCCTGGCCCCACGAGGAGGCGAGCCTGGACGCCGAGGTCGAGACCCTCATCGAAGCCCGCCGCGCCGCCAAGGCCGCGAAGAACTGGCCCGAAGCCGACCGCGTCCGCGACCAGCTCAAGGCCCTGGGCATCGTCCTCGAGGACCGCAAGGACGGCACCGTGGGCTGGCGCCGGGGTTGAAGGCGGTCTTCCCACCAGTGAAACGGCCCCGGGATCGGGGCCGTTTCGGGCTGGGGCTCCCGCCCCTCTAGCGGCTGAGGCGCCGGAGGGCGATGGTGATGAATTCCGGCGGGCCGGGCAGCAGGCCCGTATCCGCGACGGCATTCTGCCCTTCCTGGGTGAGCAGGAAGTGGATGATCTCGTTGGTGACGGGCGGCAGGGGCTTGCCGGGCTCCCGATTCAGGTAGGCGTAATAGAGGCGGGGCATGGGATACCGACTCGTGGTCACATTCTCCTGGGTCGGGAGCCGGGCGTCCTCCCCACGGTAGGGCACCACGGGCAGCACCTTGTTGGCGAAATACCAGGACGCCATGGTGGCGATGGCAATGCCGCTCTGATCGGTCATCACGGCCTCGGCCAGCGAGGAGGCATCGTTGCGGTCCAGGATCCCAGGGCGGAATTCACCGTTGAGCAGGACCTTCTCGGCGATCGAGACTCGGGTGGCCGTCCCCGCTTCCCGGGTATAGGCATGGATGGGCAGCTTGGCCCACTCGCCCTTGAGACCCAGATCCCCCCACACCACCGCGGGGGCCTTGGCGCCCCCCTGCCGGTTCGCGGAGTAGATGGCATCCAGCTGCTCCATGCTGATGGAGGTGATCGGGTTGTTCTTGTTCACGAACACGATGTTGGAATCCAGACAAATCGGGATGCGCATGGGCATGTAGCCGAACTTTGTCTGGAAGGCCTTGGTCTCATCCTGGGTGAACTCCCGGGCCGTGATGATCAGCAGGGAGGTCCCCGCGGCGAATTCCTTCGCCGCGTCCTTGGTGAGCTTGGGGCGGAAGATCAAGTTGGATTCGGGATGGAACTTCTTGAAACTGGCGGCCCACTCTTCGCCAAGGTCGGCAAGCGCATCCGTGCCAATGAGATCGACGGGGCCCTTCACCGCGGCCGCCGGCTGGTAGCGGGGGATGGAGGTGGGCACCTTCGCCCGGGTCTGGGCCGACTGGGCCTGCAAGAATCCGAAGCAGGACATCCCGGCCGCTAGGATCAGGTTCGATGCCAGGTGGATGCGGTTCGTTCCCATAGGGATCCCTCGATCAGGTGTTGAGAATGGTCGGAGCCTGCACACTTTCCGATCCACTGAACTTGCGATGGAGCAGATGGAAGAGAAGGGTGCAACATAAATGCCCTATAGGTCATAATATCTATCCACCCCCAGGCCGCCTGCCCCCACCGCTGAAAGGTGACCTGGATCACTTGGACCTCTGAAAAGGCCAATCCACCTTCATCTCCGCTGTCCCGAAAAGCGATCCCTCGGATGATGGAATCCCCTTTTCGAATGGCTCTCGCATCCAGCGACCCCAAGGGATCTGCCATGACGCGCACCCACCTCTTCGCCACCCTCCTCCTCGGATGCCTCTGGGCCTCGGCCACGCTGGCCCAGGAGGTCAAGACGCACAAGCTCACGCCCCTCCATACCAAGGCGGGCGTCCATTGTTTCGACTGCCACAAGGAGGAGAAGCCCACCAAGAAGGCCGTGGCTTCGGAGTCCTGCATGGCCTGCCACGGGGACTATCCGGCCATGAAGGCCCTGACAAAGGATGCCAAGCCCAATCCCCACGATTCCCACGAGGGTGAGATCGCCTGCACCGAGTGCCACCGGCAGCATGTGCCCCCCGTGGTGAAGTGCCTCGAATGCCACCAGGGCAAGTTCAAATTCAATATGAAGTAGGGATGCTCAATCGCAGTGCAGCCTGGGGCTGGGCACGATCGCCGCGGCCACCTGGTCCGGCGACAGTTCCTCCAGGCATTGCCGCCGCTGGCAGGCCCGTTCGCGGCAGGGCGAGCAGCTGATGCCCGTGCGGAGGATCTGCCCCGCGCCCGCCGGCAACCCCGCCACCACCGGATCGCTGGAGCCGTAGAGGCCCAGGGCCGGGACGCCGAGCACCACCGCCAGGTGCAGCAGCCCGGTGTCAGGCGCCACCACCTGATCCGCCTGGCGCAGTGCCGACGCCAGCTGCCAGAACCCCAGGTGCGGCAGGGCGGGCACGCCCGTGGCCTCCGGCAGCCAGTCGCGCAGCTCCTCCTCCTCGGGCCCCAGCGACCAGCGCAGGTCGCAGCGGTCCTTCAGCAGGCGGGCCAAGGTGACCCAATGGTGCAGGGGCCAGCGTTTGATGGCGCCGCGGCGGGAGGCGCCAGGTACCAGCACCAGGCGGGGTATTGAAGCTTGCGCCCAGATGGCCCCGGGATCCGGCAGCTCCACCCGCTCCAGGACCGGCCGGAAGCGCCCAAGGCCCGGGATGCCCCGGCTCCTGCCGAAGGCCTCCGCCAACCCCAGCGCCTGGTCGTACCGGGTCTGGTGCCGGAAGGCCAACGGGTGAGTCTGGAGGGAACCCGCGAACTCCTTGGTGACCCCGTCGCCCCAGCGCTCAGACACGGCGGCGAGCCTCGGGATCAGCGCCGCCTTGAGGATGCCGTGGAAATCCAGGCTGACCTCGGCGTCTCCGATGAGACCCGCCACCCGCTTCAGTTCCGCCAGGGCCACCAGCGGGTTCGACAGCCGCTTCCGCCGCACCAGCACAGGCTCCAGCCAGGGCAGGGGCTCCAGGAGGAAGGCATGGCGATCCTCCACCACGGCCCTGAGCCGGGCCTCCGGAAAAGCTTCGCGCAGGTTCGCCCAGGCGGGCAGGACGCGGAGGATGTCGCCGAGGGCGGAGAGGCGGAGCAGAACCAGATCCATCCCTCCATCCTATTTCGTTACGCTGGAGGCATGAGCATGAAGCAGGAGCGAAGTGCCACTTTGGCAGGGCGCGGCACAGGAGGTGCCGCGTGAGGCCACAGCAAGAGCGGAGGGCCACTTTGGCGGAGCCGAAGCCCGCAGGGCGCGGCACAGGAGGTGCCGCGTGAGGCCGCAGCAGGAGCGGAGGGCCACTTTGGCGGAGCCGAAGCCCGCAGGGCGCGGCACAGGAGGTGCCGCGTGAGGCCCTTCGCCAAGGATCAATCCAAGAATCCCCCGCCCACGAATTGGCTGGATCGCCTGTTGCGCAGGTTCTCCCGCATCGCCTATGGGCTGGCGGTCCTGCTGATGTACACCCTGGCATCCACCGCGCTGGGCCTGGCCCTGGCCCCGGCCCTGTGGATCTGGCCCTTCTTCCACCGCTGGTCGGCGGGGCTCCCGGGGCCCCTGCCCTGGATCCTGTCCGGGTTCGCCCTGGCCCTCTGCTTCTTCTTGTTCGGCCTCGCCCTGCTGGTGGTGATCCCCTTCTACAACTGGGTGCTGCCCACCCGGGTGAAACCCTTCAAAGGCGGCTACTACACCCTGCATGCCCTGCCCTGGTTCCTCCACAACGGGCTCTTCTACCTCGTGCGCTTCACCTTCCTGCCCTTCGTCACCCTCACGCCCTTCGGTGTCTGGTTCCTCAAGGCCATGGGCATGAAGATCGGCCGCCATGCCTTCATCAACACCGAGTACATCAGCGATCCCCAGCTCATCACCGTGGGCGACGATGCGGCCCTCGGCGGCAGCGTGCGCATCTTCGCCCACTACGGGGGCGGCGGGAATCTCGTCATCGCCCCCGTGGTGGTGGGCCATCGGGCCACCTTGGGCCTCGCCTGCTGCGTCATGGGGGATGTGATCATCGGAGACGACGCCACGATCCTCCCGGAGAGCGTGGTGCTACCGGGGAGCCGGGTCGGGGCCGGGGAGACCTGGGGCGGCGTCCCCGCGCGAAGGATCGACCGCGAGGAAATGGACCGCATCAAGGCCGAGATCCGAGGCATGTCTGAAGCCCTAGGGTGACGCCGCCTACGGTCTCTGATGCTCACCCTCGCCGGGTCCCGGCTCCGCAGGCTCCCCCGGAGCCTGCTCTGCCACCCGGCGGGGTTCGCGGGGCGGCGTCCCCGCGCGAAGGATCGACCGCGAGGAAATGGACCGCATCAAGGCTGAGATCCGAGGCATGTCCGAAGCTCTGGGGTGACAACGGTTACCGTGGGCTTTGGCGTGGTTGGAACGCGGGACTAGGCAACGCCCGGCGATCCCGGGACAATGGCGGTTTCCCCCTGGGGTCGCCCCCCTTCTCATCTCAGGTTCAGCTGATGCGCAGATTCGCTCTCATCCCCACCCTTCTCGTTCCTGCGGCCCTGGTGGCCCAGGCTCCGGCCCCTTCCCTGGGAGACCGCGTGAAGGCCGAGCGGCCCGCCGTGGACAAGCTCCTGGCCGAGCTGAAGTTCCCCGAGGCCCAGAAGCGGGCCGAGGCCCTGCTTCCGGCCGAGAAGCCCGTCTTCGACAAGACCAACAACCAGACCATGGTGCAGAGCTGCGCCACCTACATGGACCTGGGTCAGGCCTACCGCATGGCGCTGGAGACCGCGGACGCGGCCGGTGCCTGGGAGAAGGCCCTGGAGTACGCGAAGGCGGCCAAGGCCCTGAGCCTCGAGAGCTACGCGGCCGTGAAGGAACCCTTCACTCAGACCGTGACCTACTACACCGCCTCCGGCGTCCGCGCCAAGCAGGTGCTTGAGGAAAACGCCGATCGCATCAAGGAACTGAAGGCCATGACCACCCTCGACCCGGGCCAGCGCCAGGAGCTGGACCTGGCCCTCGGCGTGGAGAAGGAAGTCGGCGACAGCGCTAAGTGGGTGAAGTTCTTCCAGACCTACCTGGATGTCACCAAGCGCGAATCCGAAGCCTTCGATCCCCTGGTCACCATCATGGAGAAGAAGCTCCAGGGCGAGCAGGACCAGATCAACGAATACAAGGGCGGCAAGGGTGACAAGACGAAGTGGGTCGAGGCCGTCGTGTCCAGCCCCGCCTACCTCGAGGCCCAGGGCGACAAGGCCGGCAAGGCGCGCTTCCTGTACCGTCTCGCGACCCTGGATCCCGAGAGCAAGAAGGTCCAGCACCAGCTGGACATCCTGAACGGCAGGGCCGCAGCCGCCGCGCCCAAGGCCACCAAGAAGGGAAAGAAGGGCTGATCCCTTCCGGGGCTGTACCCTGAGGCATGGCCCGCCGTTCCGCCCCCCGCATCCCCGTTCGCGCCCCGTCGCGCACTCCTGACCGACGGGAGTCCCCTGGATCCTCCAGGCCCCAGGCTTCGCGGCCTCAGGGCCCGGTGCTCCGGCCGTACGAAAGCTTCGAAGCCGCCTTCATCGGCCATCCCGAGGGCACCGGCGGATTCCTGAGGATCCCCGGCATGCCCAAGGGCCCGGGCACGGACCTGCTGGTGGACTGGCGGGACGCTCACGGTGCCATCCACGGCGACCGCGTGGTGGCCGAAGTGAGCGGCGAAGGCTGGGACGGGCGCCTCAAGGCCCGGATCCTGGAGATCAAGGGCCGCGGCGAGGTCCCCCTGCCGGGAACCCTCCAGAAGCAGCCCTGGGGCTGGCGGGTGGTGCCGCTCGAACCGCGGATCTCTCAGATCATCGCCGTCCCGCCGACGGACCTTGCCGAGGACGGCGAGCTCGTCAGCGTGAAGCTCGAGGCCGATCCCGAGGCCAAGCAGCTGCGCGGCACCGTGGTGGCGCGGCTCGGGAAGAAGACCGACCTGAAGATCGAGAACCGCCTCACGGCGGCCCTGTTCAACCTCCGCACGGCCTTCCCCGATGCCGTCATGAAGGAATTGGCCCCCTTCCCCACCAGCATTCCGGCCGAGTGGATCCGCGGAAGAGAGGATCTCCGCGAGGTGCTGACCTGCACCGTGGATCCGCCCACCGCGAAGGATTTCGACGACGCCATCAGCCTGGAGGCCCTGCCCAAGTCCGAGGGCGGCGGCTGGCTGCTGGGCGTGCACATCGCCGATGTGAGCCACTATGTCGAGGAGGGCGGCCCGCTTGACGAAGAGGCCCGCCTGCGCGGCACCTCGGTCTATTTCCCGGACGAAGCCATCCCCATGATCCCGGACCGACTCAGCGGCGACCTCTGCAGCCTGCGCGAAGGCGTGGACCGGCTCACCATGACGGCCTGGATGACGATCTCGCCCGACCTCGAGGTCGTGGAGACGCGGCTGTCGGAAAGCGTCATCCGCAGCGCGAAGCGCCTCACCTACGACGAGGTGAAGGAGGCCTGCATCGACCTGTCGACCCGCAAGCGGGCCGAGCTGGGCGAAGCCCTCTGCACCCACCTGGACGAGGCCCTGGTGCTCTCCCGGCGCCTGACCCAGGTGCGCCTGGAACGGGGAGCCATGAACCTGGATTCCGAGGAGGCGGAGTTCATCTTCGACGAGGAGGGCCGTCCCGTGGACGCGCGGCGCTATCCCCGCCATGACGCCCACCGCATGATCGAGGAGTTCATGCTGCTGGCGAACGAAACGGTGGCGCGCTTCTTCACCCGCAAGAAGATCCCCTCCATCTACCGCATCCACGACGAACCCGATCCGCTGAAGCTGGAGATCTTCGCCGAAGTGGCCCGCGCCTTCGGGCTCCTCAAGCCCAAGGAGGTGCCCACGCCGGAGCACCTCAACGCCATGCTCGACAAGATCCGGGGCGGGCCGCTGGAGGCCATGATCAACAACCTGCTGCTCCGCAGCCTTAAGAAGGCCGAATACAGCGTCGACAACATCGGCCATTCGGGCCTGGCGCTCCAGGACTACCTGCACTTCACCAGCCCGATCCGGCGCTATCCCGACCTCATCGTGCATCGCCTGCTGAAGAAGATCCTGCGGGGCGAGCGGCTGCCCGAGAGCCTCCACAGCCACCTGGCCGTGCTGGCCAAGGGGGCCAGCGATGCGGAACAGAAGGCCACCGAGGCCGAGCGCGAGAACGACAAGTGGAAGGCCTGCCTGCTCATGAAGTCCCGCATCGGCCAGCGCTTCCGGGGCCGCATCCAGGGTTTCTCCGCCAAGGTGGTGTTCGTCACGCTGGAATCGCCCTTCGTGGAGGCTGGCGTGCCCCTGGCGGCCCTCGGCGGGAACTTCTGGGTGGATGAGCATCGGATGAAGGCCACGGGGCTTCGAGG
The DNA here is from genome assembly GCA_019449415.1 of Geothrix sp. Lineage (GTDB taxonomy): Bacteria > Acidobacteriota > Holophagae > Holophagales > Holophagaceae > Geothrix > Geothrix oryzae. Next base: position 148,945 of record JAGRPP010000015.1, on the reverse strand, counting down.
CACCGTGGTGCTCTCCATCGGCGATGCGGTGGAGGTCGAGATCACCACCGTGGACGAGGATCTCCGTCGCATCAGTGCCTGGCTCACGGAAGCGAAGGCCCAGGATGCGCACGGGAAGGGCTGTGTCTTCGTCCCGACGCTGGCCGCGCCGGCCGTGCTGCGCGAAGGGGATCTGGAACAGCCCCGCCGGAAGGGCGCCTCCCGGACACGGGAGACGCGCCCGCCGCGCGAGACCGCATCCAAGGGGCGTCCACCCAAGAAGGCCCGCGTGGCCAGCGGCGAGGTCAAGGAAGCCAGGCCCAAGGCACCCAAGGGGAGCGTACGGGGGAGCGCACGGGGCGGGGCCAAGCGGAAGGGCCGATGATCGTCGCCCCATCGCCCGTGCGCTGTCTGGGCGTGGATCCGGGCTCCCTGGCCTGCGGCTGGGCCGTGGTGGAGCGCTTTGGCTCGCGGATGTCCCTGGTGGAGGCCGGCGTCATCCGCAATCCCCGGGGCGCGGATTTCGACCAACGGGCTCTGCACATCCATGAACGGCTGGCGGAGGCCATCGCCGCCCACCACCCCGGCTTCATGGCCGTGGAGTCCCCCTTCGTGGAGAAGAACGCCGCCACGGCCCTGAAGCTGGGCCAGATCCGCGGGGGCATCCTGCTCACGGCGGCCCTGCACGGGCTGCCCGTGGGCGACTACAACCCCATGCAGGTGAAGAAGGCTGTCAGCGGCTACGGGTGGGCGGACAAGAGCCAGGTGGGGAAGATGGTAATGACCCTGCTGAACTTGAAGGAGCCCCTGGCCGCCGACGCGGCAGATGCGGCCGCCGTGGCCATCGGTCATCTCTTGGCGACCCGGGGTCTGCCGGCCCCGGGCCGGGCCTGATCGGGTCTATAACGACCTGAATGTCATGTTTTTCAAGGTCTTCGGAAATTGTCATGCGAATCATGACAAAAAACTTCGTAACTCATGACATTTCTTGTGATGTCCATCACTAGCCTAAGTCATCCGCAATGACGATCATGATGTCCAGGAAGCACACGGAGCCGCCATGCACATGGACACTGCCGCCCGACAGCACAACCCAGCCTTTTGGACCACGGCCGAGCGGCTGCACGAAGTCTTCAACCAGCTTGAGCACCAGATGAGCAGCTCGCCGCGCGGCTTGGCCGTGCTCCGCCAGGTCCAGGCCCTCGAAGCCGAACTCGAAGCCGAAGTGATGCACCGGAGCCGTCGCATCGCCGCTGCCTGAATTCGCTCCTGACGCAGAAAGGCCCGGCGACGCCGGGCCTTTCTGCGTACCGACTGGAGATCACAGCTTCGGTGGTTCCATCTGGAAGCTGAAGGTCTTCCAGGGGGCGTCCAGCGACACCCGGGTCTCGCCCTTCCAGCCTGTGCCGGGATCCTCGCCCTTAATCCGCAGGCTCGCCCCAATCTTGGAGCCGTCCAGGACAATCCTCGGCGTGAAGTCCATCCAGGGTCGGACCGGATGGCTTCCATCGGGGTGGATCTCCCCGATCTGGATGACGCCGCCGTCACCCGACTTCTCTGCTGGCACCAGATCCACCTTCAGGTTCCCCTGCGCCCGGGCCCGCAGCTGGATCGTCAGCTTGTCCCCACTGCGTCGGAGGACACCTTGAACTTCCCCATCCGCCAGCGGCGCCTCAGCCTGCACGGCCTTGGCGGCCAGCACATCCATCACCAGGGCGCGGTAGCGGGTCGCCTCGTCCGTGATGCGCCCTTCCTCCAGGGCCCTTTCACCACAGTTGTAGGCCGCCACGGCCTTCGCGACATCCCCCTGGTAGCGGTCCAGGAGAAAGCGCAGGTACTTCGCTCCGGCCGCCATGACCTGGGCGGGATCGTTCAGGTCCTTCGCACCATAGGCCCGGGCTGTGTCGGGCATGACCTGCAGCAGGCCCAGAGCCCCCTGCGGGCTTTTGGCCGCTGCGTTGAAGCCGCTCTCCACCCAGGCCATGCTGCGGAGCAGCTGGGGATCTACGCCTTCGCGGATCGCAAGGGCATCCAGCTGGGCCACCACCTCGGCCGGGGCTCCGATGGGAGGCGTCGCCGGAGCGGCCGCCCGCAGGGCCACCACCGCGCAGGGGATCAGGAGGAGGCTGAGAAGCCCCCCATGGAAGCTCGTGACGGGCCTGGGCGTGAGCAGCCGTTCGATGCGCGTGAGCAAATGTCCTCCTCGGGCCGCAAGGGCCGGGAACAGCGGGGATGGAAGGGCGGGCTGGAGGTCGTCCAGCGCATTGAGGGCCAGGGCCAGGCGCCGCGGATCGCCGAGGCTCCGGGCCGCCAGGTCGTCGGCGAGTTCCTCGCGTTCGGCCCGGATCCGGGCCGAAAGCCACCAGACGGCGGGATGGAAGAAGAGCAGCGTCTCGGCGAGGCCCTGAAGCAGGTTGCCGAGGTAGTCCAGGCGGTGCACATGGGCCAGCTCATGGGCCAGGAGCGCCTCCAGATAGGCCGGGGGCAGGCTGGTGAGCAGGGCTGCCGGAACCAGCACCACGGGCTTCCACAGGCCGAGGGCCATGGGCGTGTCGCCCCGCCTCGTCAGGAGCAGGCGGACGGAGCGACGCAGGCCCATCCGTTCGGTCAGCGCCTCCACCACAGCCTGCCATTCGAGAGAGGCCGGGGTTCCCTGCCGCCTCCAGCGCAGGCTGAGCGCAAAGCCTCCGCCCAGGCGCACGGCCATGAGGCCGGCCCCCAGCGCCCAGAGCGCCACCAGTACCGGCAGCCGGGGCTGAAGGGCCGCTTCCAGGCGGGTCAGCAGCGGAGGGGCCATGACCATCGTCGAAGCACGGTGGACGGTGGGCGTCTCCAGGATCTGAAGCTCCCTGACGCCCTGCCCCGGCCCGCTCGGCGCGGGGCGGTGGAACCGCCAGGCCGTGCCCGCCGGCATCGCCAGGCAGAGGAACAGGACCAGGCCATTCAAGGCGTGGCGCGAGCGGCCCCGCAGGAAGAGGCCGCCCGCCGCCGCCAGCAGCACCAGCAGACAGCCCTGCCAGAGCGAATGAACGAGGGACCAACCCAGGATCTGGATGATGGCGGTCATCGCTCCTCCCCTCCCAGCATTTCCCGGATGCGGTTCTTTTCTTCGGGGCTGACGGATCCGGAGCGGAGGGCCGCGAGCACCAGCGCCGCGGCCGATCCTCCGAACAGCCGCTCGGTCAGGTCCGCCACCAGACCGCCCTCCGTGGCCGCCCGGCTCTGGGCAGGCGCGTAGACATGGCTGCGCTGACTCTCGTCCCGGGTCACCAGGCCCTTCTCCAGCATCACCTGGAACATCCGCAGCACGCCGGTGTAGGCGTAATCCTCCCGGCGGCTCAGGTAGGCATGGACCTCCTTGACCGTGGCCGGGCCCAGCTCCCACAGGATGCGCAGGAGTTTGAGCTCCACTTCAGTCGGCTTGACGGGACGCTTCATGGGACCTCTTACACAAGATGGTGTAGACAATTTTGTGTAGATCCTTCCCGCTGTCAATCCAGAAACAAACCAGACAGGACCAGGAATGCCGGGCAGGCCCTGGCTGGCCCGGCCGAATCAGGGCACAGGCCCCCCGGAGCATGGAAAGGGCACCCCGAAGGGTGCCCAGGAGTCTCGGCCGAATGGATCGTTGGCCGGAAGGGGCTGGCGAAAACGGTCGCCCCGAGGGAGGAAAGAGAGTCTCTTCCCGCCCCCAGGCTAGGCCGTGGCTGCAACCTCTCAAGGGGAAAAGAGGCCGTTCTAGTTCCGGGCGATGGCTCCGGGGCGGTAGGCGGTGTAGTGAGGCTCCCACTGGGCCTTGGTGAGGATTGCTTCGAGCTGGTCGTCGTCCAGCAGGCGCCCCAGACCCGCCTGGCGGGCCTCGATGCTCACGGCCTTGGCCACGGCGAGCGACACCTTCCGGATGTCCTTCATTTCCGGCAGCAGCAGGCCCGTGGCCTCCTGATCGGGAGTCACGAAGGCGCTGATGGCCTTGCTGGCCGCCAGGAACATGCCGTCGGTGATCCGCGACGCCTTGCACACCAAAGCCCCCAGGCCCACGCCGGGGAAGATGTACATGTTGTTGCACTGGGAGGTCTGGAGCATCCGGCCATTCCAGTTCACCGGCGCGAAGGGGCTGCCCGTGGCGACCAGGCCCTTGCCGTTCGTGGCCTTCCACACGGCCTCAGGCGAGCACTCGCACTTGTGGGTGGGGTTCGACAGGGCCAGAACGATGGGGCGTTCCGAGTGCTTGGCGGTCTCCGCCAGGATGGCCTCGCTGAAGAGATTCGACTGGGCCGTGACGCCGATGAGCACAGAGGGATGGGCGTTGCGCACCACATCCTGAAGGCCGATGCGGGAGGGATCGTCCAGCTGCCAGCCCTCCACCGCGGAGCGGCACTGGGCCAGCGGCATCTGCGGCCCTTCCAGCAGCGGGTCGCCCTCAATGAGCAGGCCCTGCATGTCCACCGCGAAGATCCGCTGGCGGGCCTCCGCATCGGAGAGCCCCTCCTCCTTGAGCGCCGCGCGGATGTTCATGGCGATGCCCGTCCCGGCCTGGCCCATGCCCACGATCACATAGCGCTCGTCCTGGAAGCGGCTCTTCTTGATCCGCATGGCCGTCATCAGCGCCGCGAGCGCCGTGGAGCCCGTGCCCTGGATGTCGTCGTTGAAGGAGAGGATGCGCTCACGGTAGCGGTCGAGGTTCTTGAAGGCCGTCTGCTTGGCGAAGTCCTCCCACTGCAGCAGGGCCCCTGGGAAGTTGCGCTTCACGCCGAGGACGAACTTCTCCACCAGCTCTTCGTACTCCGCCCCCCGGAGGCGGGGCTTGCGGATGCCCAGGTAGAGCGGGTCCTCCAGCAGGCGGGGGTTGTTGGTGCCCACATCCAGAGTGACGGGCAGGCAGACGCCGGGGTGTACGCCGCCCGCGGCCACATAGAGGCTCACCTTGCCCACGGGGATGCCCATGCCATCCGAGCCCAGGTCGCCCAGGCCCAGGATGCGCTCGCCATCCGTCACCACGATGAGATTCACCTGCGGCTGGGAGAGTCCCTGGAAGATCTGGTCGATGTTCCCGATGTTTTCGGGCGTGATGTAGATGCCCCGGTAGCGCCGCTGGATGTGGCTCAGCTGGAGGCAGGCCTGGCCCACGGTGGGGGTGTAGATGATGGGCACCATCTCGTCCAGGTGATCCATCAACAGCCGATAGAACAGCACTTCGTTCCGGTCCTGGAGGCCCGTGAGGTAGATGTAGCGCTCCAGGTCGTCAGTCTTGCGCTGGAAGGCTTCGTAGGTGCGGTCCAGCTGGGAATCCAGGGTCGAGATGCCGGGCCGGAGCATGCCGTCGAGCCCCAGGCTCAGGCGCTCTTCCTTGGTGAAGGCCGAGGCCTTGTTCAGATGGGGGTCATTCAGGACCTGGCGGCCCCGGACCAAGACCTCGTAGTATTCCTCGCCCGTCAGCGGGTCGATCTTGAAACCGAAGGTCTTCATGGCAGCCCCTTATGCGTGATCGCTGCGCCGCTTGCCGGCGCCAGGCGGGCACCGGGTTCCGCGGATTTCCGCGCGAAGGGACCCAGTGTAGCGGCCCTGTCGCGGGGTCAGGATCACAACCCCCTGCAACCACTCACCTCAGCAGCGTGGCCAGCTCCAGGGGCGTCGTGACGGGTACCGCGCAGGTCTGTCCGCGGCACACGAAGGCGAGCGCCGTTCCTTCCGGGAAGCCCCGGTCCTCGTGGAGGGGCAGCAATTGATCCGCCGAAGCCGAGATCACCCGGCCGGGCAGATGGCGGCGGTGGACTTCCGCCAGCAGGGCCTGCACGGAGTCGCTGGCCGGATCGCCGGACACGGCCACCTCCAGGGCTTCCCGCAGGGCCAGGTCCAGGGCGCCCAGCAGGCCCAGGAAGGCCCTGGGGGCCCGCGCCAGCCAGGGGCCGAAGCAGCGGAAGACGCCCTCGGCCGCCAGGCGGAAATCCTCGCGCTGCAGGTGCCGCGACAACCGCATGAAGGCCCGGGCGGCCAGGGTGTTGCCGCTGGGCACGGCGTTGTCGAAGCCCGGCTTCTGCCGGAAGATCAGGTCGGCCTGGCCTTCTTCGGTGCTGAAGAAACCCCCTTCCGCAGGATCCTGGAAGCGGGCCAGCAGTTCTTCGGCCAGGGCCTCCGCCCAGCGCAGCCAGGCCGGATCGAAGCCGGCTTCATAGAGATCCACTAGGCCTTCCACCACGGCGGCGCCGTCTTCCAGGAAGCCGGGCGTGTGCGCCCGTCCCTGGCGCCACACCCGCAGCAGGCGGCCCTCCCGCCAGAGTTCCCGGCGCAGGAAGGCGGCGCAGGCCTGGGCCGCCTCCAGGTACCGGGGATCGCCCAGCACCTGGAAACCCCGGGCCAGCGCCGACAGGGCGAGGCCATTCCAGGAGGCCAGGATCTTGTCGTCCTTGCCCGGTCGCACCCGGCGGTCCCGCCAGAGCCGCAGCCGATCCCGCAGGGCCCGATCCTCGTCCTCGGGAAGGTCGTCCGTCTTGGCCCGGGAGAAGCGATGCACCACGCTCCGGCCATGCTCGAAGGTCCCGGCCTCCGTGATGCCATAGGCCGCGCAGAACCGCGCGCCATCCTCCGGCCCCAGCGCCTCGCGCACCTCCGCCGGCGTGAAGGCGTAGAACTTCCCCTCCTCGCCCTCGCTGTCCGCATCCTCGCTGGAGTGGAAGCCCCCGCTGGGATCGCGCAGGTCCCGCAGCAGGTAGTCCAGGGTCTCCCGGGCCACCTGACCGTAGCGGGCCTCGCCGGTGGCCTGGAAGGCCGAGAGGTAGCAGGCGGCCAGCTGGGCATTGTCGTAGAGCATCTTCTCGAAGTGGGGCACCAGCCACTGGCCATCCACGCTGTAGCGGGCGAAGCCACCGCCCAGGTGGTCGTACATGCCGCCTTCCCACATGGCGTCCAGCGTGCGGAGTGCCATGGCCTGATCCGCCGCGGTGCCCCGCGCCAGGATCAGCTCCACGGCCATGTGCTGGGGGAACTTCGGGGCCGGGCCGAAGCCGCCCCAGCGGGCGTCGAAGCCCTGCCGGAGCTGGGCGAGCGCCGCCTCGATCACCTCGTCGCCAGGCCGGTGCGCCCCGGCCTCGACGGCGGCTTGGCGTTGCAGTTCCCCGGCCAGGCTGCGGGCCTGGGTCAGCACGCCCGGGCGGTCCTCCCGCCAGGCCTCGGCAATGCGGGTGAGCAGCGGGATGAAGCCCGGCATGCCCCCGCGCGATTCCGGCGGGAAGTAGGTGCCGCCATAGAAGGGCTCCAGCTCTGGCGTGAGCCAGACGCTCATGGGCCAGCCGCCCCGGCCCGTGAGCGTCTGCACGGCGTCCATGTAGAGGTCGTCCAGGTCCGGCCGCTCCTCCCGGTCCACCTTGATGCTCACGAAGTTCGCGTTCAGCACCTCGGCCACGGCCGGGTTCTCGAAGCTCTCCCGCTCCATGACATGACACCAGTGACAGGCGCTGTAGCCGATGCTGAGGAAGATCGGTTTCTGTTCACCCCGGGCCCGCGCCAGGGCATCTTCGCCCCAGGGAAACCAGTCGACGGGGTTGTGGGCGTGCTGGAGGAGATAGGGGCTCAGGCTTTCGGAAAGGCGGTTGGGCATAATCCCGACTCCTTTTGTCAGGATTATGCCCCAGGATCCCTTTTCCAACAGGGGAAAGTGCATCCCGCCCAGTACAATGACCGTTTGGTCCATGCCGGGGTCCCATGTTCGACAGCCTCACCCAGAAACTCAGCCAGGCCATGAAGGCCCTCCGGGGCCAGTCCAAGCTGACGGAAGCCAACCTCGAAGCCGTGCTGCGCGAAGTCCGCATGGCCCTCCTGGAAGCCGATGTCCATGTGAGCGTGGCCCGCACCTTCCTCCAGCGGGTGAAGGAGAAGGCCCTCGGCGCCGAGGTCATGCAGGGCCTCAACCCCACCCAGGCCTTCATCGACATCGTCCACCGGGAACTGGTGGAGATCATGGGCGGCCAGGCGCCGGAACACCCCATCGCCTTCGCCGCCAAGCCGCCGACGGTGGTGATGATGGTGGGCCTGCAGGGTGCGGGCAAGACCACCACCTGCGGCAAGCTGGCGGTCTTCCTCAAGAAGCTGGGCCGCTCCCCCCTGCTGGTGCCCGCGGATGTCTACCGCCCCGCGGCCATCGAGCAGCTGCATGTGGTGGCCAAGGATGCCGGCGTCCCCTCCTTCCGCACGGAGGAGAAGGATCCCGTGGCCATCTGCGCCGCGGCCCTGGCGGAAGCGAAGCTGAAGGGCTGGGATGTGGTGGTGCTGGACACCGCGGGCCGCCTGCATCTGGACGAAACCCTGATGGAGGAGTTGGCCCGCATCAAGGCGGCCACCTCACCCGACGAGATCCTCTTCGTGGCCGATGCCATGACGGGCCAGGACGCCGTCCGCAGCGCCACGGCCTTCCACGAGAAGCTGGGCATCACGGGCGTGGTGCTCACCAAGACCGATGGCGACACCCGCGGCGGCGCGGCCTTCAGCATCAAGCAGGCCACCGGCCAGCCCCTGAAGTTCGTGGGCGAGGGCGAGAAGCTGGAGGATTTCCAGCGCTTCCACCCCGACCGCATGGCCCAGCGCATTCTGGGCATGGGCGATGTCCTCAGCCTCATCGAGCACGCCAAGGACAAGCTCGACGAGAAGGAAGCGGAGGTCATGGCCAAGCGCCTGGCCAAGAACCAGTTCACGCTGGAGGACATGCGCAAGCAGTTCCAGCAGGTCCAGAAGCTGGGCTCCATGAACAAGATCCTCGGCATGCTGCCGGGCCTGGGGCAGATGAAGGATCAGCTGGCGAGCGTGGCCACAGACAAGCGCATCAAGCATCTCGAGGCCATCATCAACTCCATGACGCCCGCCGAGCGCGCCAACCACAACCTGCTGGACGGCAAGCGCAAGCGCCGCATCGCCTCGGGCAGCGGCCGGCCCGTGAGCGAGATCAACCAGCTCATCAAGCAGTTCGTGGAGACGAAGAAGATGATGGGCCAGATGAACGATCCCAAGTTCATGGCCCGCATGCAGCGCATGGCCAAGATGGGCGGCGGGCCCAACCTGCCCTTCTAGTGGCCTCCCTCCGGCCGGGGCCCCGCTCGACCAGGACTTGGCTGATCCTGGTGGTGCTGCTGGGCCTGCTGCTGGGCGGTCTGGCGCTCTGGCGCGCGAAGACGGGCAGCCGCAAGGTGCTGCGGGTGCTCATCATCGCCCCCGCTTCCGGCCAGCCGGGCCTGGACCCCGGCCTCGAGACCCTGATGACCGACCACCTCGAGGTGCTGGCAGGAGCCGCGGTCACCCATCTCGCGGCAGTCCCCGATCCGGCCATCCTCCGGCAGATGCCCGGAGGCGTGCTGCTGTTCCGCTTCCAGGCCCGCCGGGAGCATCAGCAGTTGGCCCTGACCACGGCCTGGACCACTTCGGCCCAGCTGCTGGCCGGGCAACCGTGGGTCCAGGAATCGTTGCCCCCGCTCGACCCCAGGGAGGCCCTGGACACCTGGATCCAGCACTGGCCCCTGAAGACCTCCCAGCGCTTCCGGGCAGATCTCCTCCCGAGGTCGCCAGACCACTTCTGGCCCCTGCTGCAGGCCATGTCCATCCGCAACGACCAGGAAGCCACGGACCATCTGCCCGCCTCGCGGCGGCTGGTAGAGGATGAGCCGCAGTGCGCCACGGCCTGGGCCACCCTGGGCGACCACCTCTACCGCAGCCTGTGGGTGAACCCCGAACAGGCGGGCATCGGCCTCAACTCCTTTACCCACAAGGCTTTTCAACGGGCCGTGGCCCTGGTTCCAGGCCACCCCCGGGCCACCTTCCTCTGGTCCCTCATGCTCACCGATACCGGGAATCAGAGCCTCGCCCTGGGCGTCCTGCGGGAGGCCGCACTGCTCAGGCCGAACACCCCGGACCTCTACCAGGGCTTCGCGTACGCCGGTCGCACGGCGGGCCTCCTGGCCGGGGCAAGCTCAGCGCTGGCGCACCGAAAGGCCCTGCTGTCCCCCCTGGGCGGGGCTTCCTCCTGGACCGTCGGAACGACCAACCTCTACCTTGGGAACTGGGCAGCCTTCGAACAGGAGCTGCAGGAGGCCCGCGCCATCCGAACGGAACCGGACATCTTGTTCTATCAGGGCTACCTCGCCCTGTTGAAGGGCGATCGCCAGGGTGCCCTCCTCGACATGAAGGCCGGCAGCGAGCTGAAAGGCGCAGGGCCCTTCCAGAATCTCTGCGGGGTCTACCACGCCCTCCTGGAGGGCCGCACGGAGCAGGGGCTGGCCCAGCTCCGGCTCATCGACGAGATCCGCGGCAAGGTCCGGATCCCCGACGGGGAGTTGACCTTCAAGCAGGCGGAGGCCTATGCGCTCCTGGGCGACGCCGACCGGGCCATGGACTGCGCCACGCGGGCCTTCGTCCAGGGCTTCAGCTGCGCCCGCTGGTACGAGAACTCGCCGTTCCTAGAACGCATGCGGGCCCATCCCCGCTGGCCCATGCTCCGGCGGAACATCCGCGAACGGCAGGCGGTGCTGGAGGGGAGCTTCCCGGTCTCGGCCTTCGGCCCCTGAATTTGCGCTTGGGCGAGGCGCCTTTCCGCGATACACTTTCCTGCTCAGGGAGTGCCCATGCTTTCGATCCGTCTTGCTCGCAATGGTGCCAAGAAGCGCCCGTTCTACCACATCGTCGTCTCCGAGAACGACCGCATCCCCACTGGCCGCGCCGTGGAAGTGCTGGGCTTCGTGAACCCCATCGCCGGTTCCGGCGAGGCGGTCCGCATCGACGCCGAGAAGGCCAAGTCCTGGCTGCAGAAGGGCGCCCAGCCCTCCAAGACCGTGCTCGATCTGTTCAAGAAGAACCAGATCATCTAGCCCGATTCAGATCCATGAAAGCCGGGCCGAGGTCCGGCTTTCTTTGTTCCATGCGGAGCGACCATGAATCTTGAAGCCTTCCTGCGCGATGTCCTGACGCCCCTCCTGGACCATCCGGAGGCCCTCCGCATCGAGATCAGCGGCGAGGGGAAGAAGCGCGATGCCCTCATCTTCGCCGATCCCAAGGACCGCGGTCGCATCATCGGCAAGCACGGGCGCATGATTTCCGCCCTGCGGACCCTCTGCAAGACCGCCGGCGAGAAGGCAGGCCTGGTGGTGGGCCTCGAACTCGACGACGAGGACGAGCGGGAGGCCTAGATGCTCCTCGCGGGTCATCTCGCCAAAGTGCAGGGACTCAAGGGCGAGTTCCTCTTCCATTCGGTCATGGACGAACCCGGGCGCCTGGAGGGTATCCAGGGTCTGGTGCTTGCCCCGCCCCACCTGAGCCTGGAAAGCGCCGAGGCGGCTCCGCCCGCCCGCATCGTCGCCCTGCGCAGCTTCCGCTGGCACCAGGACCGCCCCTGCCTGGCCTTCAAGGACATCCCCGATCGCACCGCCGCCGAGCCCCTCAAGGGCTGGGCGCTCTGGATGCCCGAGGCCGCCGCCGAACTCCCCGAGGGTGAGACCTTCCGGCACCAGTGGATCGGCTGCGAGGTCTTTATCGCGGGCCGGAAGGTGGGCGAGGTGCTGCGCCTTGACCCCGGTCCCGCCGGCTACGACATGGTCGTGATGCGCGACCTGCGGCCCGGGCGCACCGGCCAGCGGGACATCCCGTACATCAAGGCCTGGTGGACCCTCGATCTGCCGAATCGCCACCTGGACCTCGATCCGCCCGAGGGCCTGCTGGATGTCAACCAGGTCGGGGACTGACTCATGCCCGGGGCCCTGCAGCGGTTCAAGCAGACCTTCGGCATGCGCCTCTTCGGCTGGCTGAAGATCCCCCTCCTGGCCTCCGTGCATCCCAGCGTCATGGAACTCAGCGAAACCCGCTGCGTAGTCCGGGTTCCGCTCCGGCGGTGGACCCGCAATCACTTGGGTTCGATGTATTTCGGCGCCCTCGCCATCGGGGCTGACTGCGCCGGGGGCCTGCTCGCCATGGATCAGATCAAGCGGTCCGGACAGCCGGTGTCCCTGGTCTTCAAGGCCTTCCAGGCCACCTTCCTCAAGCGCCCCGAATCCGATGTCTACTTCATCTGCGAGGATGGCGAGGCCATCCGCGACCAGGTGCGCCGTGCCTTGGCTTCGGAAGACCGCATCACTGAACCCATGGCCATCCAGGCGGCGGTGAAGGCCCCGGATGGCACCTTCGAGCCGGTGGCGGCTTTCGTGCTCGAGCTCAGCCTCAAGCGCCGGAGCTGAGGCCGGCCCCTCAAGGCACCCGCATCAGGAGCGGGCGACGATGCCCTCGATCCCTCGGGCGCAGCGATTCGTGATGGTCTCGAAGGCCTCGACCGCCTTGATGACCTCCGCCAGGGTCTTGAGAACCTCCCCACGGAGCGTCCGCCCACCGGGCAGGTTCACGGGCTCCTCTCCCTTGGCTGCGGCCCGGTTCAGCTGGTCCCGCCTCGTTTCGAGATAGTGCCGGACGAACGACCACCATTGGCCGAACTGGTTGATCCGGCGGGCCACCTTCTTCGGGAATCCCGCATCCTTGGGCTCCTTCTCGAACTGGGCATGCAACCCCTGGATCATCGCCGCGAGGTTTCCCTGGAAGTCGGGCCCCAGCGGCGTGCCCGCATCGAAGCGCTCATCGCCGAAGGCCATCCGCAGGTCCTCGAAATCCGCCCGCCGCGAGAAGGCCCCCGCGGCCTGCTTGGCCGTGGTTTGCAGCTCGGTCTCCATCGTCCGGACCAGATCCATGACCTGGCGGGCCCGCCGGGTCTCGTTCCGCTCACATCCGGTGGAAGCCACCATGAGCAGCATCAGGCCCATGGGCAGGCACGCACGAACCCTCATTCATCTGCTCCTGTACCTCCTATCGGAAGGATCAGGCGCATCTTGAGGGGGCTGGTCAGGCTCCCGCGAGGCGGATCTGGTGCACGAATTTCTCGATGCCCGCCAGCAGCATCTCGATGGCGATGGCGGTCAGCACCAGACCCATGAGCCGCTCGAAGGCCAAGGTGACCTGCTCCCCCAGGAAATCCGCGATCTTCTCCGCGAAACCCAGCACCACGGCCGAGATCGCCATGGCCACGGACAGGGCGCCCAGCCATTCCCAGAGCCGGTGCGGCTCGCGGCTGACCAGCAGCAGCACGGTGGCGATGGCCGACGGGCCGGCGATGAAGGGGATGGCCAGGGGCACGAGGAAGGGTTCCCCGTGGATGGGGTGGTCGGCCCCCCTCCCCTCGGGATGCGGGAAGACCATCTTCAACGCGATGAGAAAGAGGATCACGCCGCCGGCGATGCCGAGCGAGGTGTCCGTGAGGTGCATGAGGCGCAGCACCTTCTGCCCGAAGAACGCGAAGAAGAGCAGGATGGCGAAGGCGAACAGCACCTCGCGGACGATGATCCGCTGCCGCCGGGCCGGATCCACCTGGCGCAACAGCCCGATGAAGAGCGGGATGTTGCCCAGGGGATCGGTCACCAGCACCAGCAGCACGACCGCGGAGATGAAGGAGGACGAATCCATGGAGCTATTTCAGCTCGAGGTCGAAGGGCAGCCTGGCGTAGACGCCCCTGGGATCGTTCAGCGAGGTCAGCAGGTCCACCTGCCGTAGGAGACCGCCCGCCAGCGCATCCACGGGGCCCGGTTTCGCCAGCTTCCGGGGCTTCCCGCCCAGGCTCTTCAGCAGTTCCTTGAGCGTGTCCTGCTCTCGCTCGGGGCCGACCAGGTAGTAGTCCCCGTCCGCCTTGGCCATGGTTGCCGCGTGCTTCACCGCCGCGCCGAGTCCACCGATCTCGTCCACCAGGCCCAGCTTGAGGGCCTCCTGGCCGGACCACACGCGCCCCTGGGCGATCTCATGGACGGCTTCCTTCTTCATCTTCCGGCTGTCGGCCACCTTGGCCACGAACTGCTCGTAGATGCGGTCCACCAGGCCCTGGATGCGCGTCAGCTCCAGATCATTCTTGGGCCGCGTCAGGGTCATGGGGTTGGCCAGCTTCGCCGTCTGCACGCTGTCCCAGGTGATGCCGTGCTCGTTGGCCAGCTTCTTCACATTGGGCAGCAGGCCGAAGACGCCGATGGAACCCGTGATGGTGCTGGGTTCGGCGAAGATGCGGTCTCCGTAGGTGCTGATCCAGTAGCCGCCAGAGGCCGCGAGGTGCCCCATGGACACCACCAGGGGCTTCATCTTCTTCGTGAGGATGACTTCCCGCTGGATGAGCTCCGAGGCCGAAGCGCTGCCGCCGGGGCTGTTCACGCGCAGCACCACGGCCTTGACGCGCTCGTCGAGACGCAGGCGGCGGAGCTCCCGGCTGAGGCGTTCGCCGCCCACCTGGGTGGACTTGCCTTCGCCATCCACGATCTCGCCCTCGGCCACGACGACGGCGATGCGGGTCTTGCCGGTCTTCGCCTCGCCGGGGATGCCGGCGTAGGTCGCCAGGGTGATCTGGGGGAAATCCTTGTCCTTGGACTGCTTCCCGGCCAGCTTCTTCAGCTCGTCGAGCACTTCGTCATAGGGCGCGATGCGGTCGATCAGGCCCAGCTTCTTCGCCTCGTCCGCTTCGATCAGACCCCGTTCGTCCGCGATGGCCTGCAGATCCGCAGGCGCCTTCTTCCGGTCCTTGGCGACCGTCTCCTTCCACTCGGACCAGATGTCGTCGAGCAGCTTCTGCACCTGTTCGCGGTTGGGTTCGCTCATGCGGTCGGTGATGAAGGGTTCCACCGCGCTCTTGTATTTGCCCACGCGGGTGACCTGCACCTCCACGCCGTACTTCTTGAAAGCCTCGCCGAAGAACATGGGCTCGCTGGCCAGGCCGTTCAGTTCCATCTCTCCGAAGGGGTTCATGAACACGGTCGTGGCGCCAGCGGCCAGGTAGAAGTCCCGCTTCGCCCAACCCAGGTTGTAGGCCAGCACGGGCTTCTTCGCCTTGAATCGCTGGATGGCCTCCCGCAGCTCCCGCAGCTGGGCAGGGCCCGCGCCCTGCAGGTTGCCTGTGAGGAACAGGGCCGTGATGCGGCTGTCGGTGGCGGCCCGGTCCAGGGCCTCGATGGCCGCCGGAAGCGCCTGGCTGTGGCTCCCGGCGCCGCCCAGGGCCTCGCTGAGGGCCTCGCTGGGTTCAGGATCGCGGTCGCCGTCCGACAGGCTGGTATCCAGGTCGAAGATCAGCACGGCCTTGGTCGGAACCGTGGGCTTGCCCGAGGAGCCGACGGCCGCCAGCAGGCCGAAGAATAGAAAGACGGCCAACCCGCCAGCCACCATCAGGGCCAGCAGGGCGGCGAAGAAACTCTTGAAGAAGTCCTTCATGACGGGCTCCGGAAAGGTCGTTCAGGATCGCACGAACATGCCCCACGGCCGAGACTCATGGCTCATGGTCGCGACTCATGCTCATGGATGGAGCCGCGCCGCCAGGGAGAGGAACTTCTCCAGGACCCTCGGGACCGAGACGGCGGTGCGGGGGTCCGTGGGCGCGCCCTCCGCATCCAGCTGCTGGTCCGCATGAGGCACCGTGATGGCCTCCGGCAGGGCCAGGGCCCCCATGTTGGCGAGGGTGGCCCGCCAAGCCACCAGGCCACGGGCGCCGCCGAAGGCCCCGGGACTCGCGCTGCAGAGCAGCACCGGCAGGTCGGGCCAGGGGCTGGGTTTCATGGTGCTGAGCCAGTCCACGACATTCTTCAGGTGGCCCGGGATGCCCGAGTTGTACTCCGGCGACACGATGACCAGGCCCTGGGCCTCCCGGAGGGCGCCATGCAGGGTCTGGGCTTCAGCCGAGGGCGCGGTCCCCTCCTCGTAGAGCGGCAGGCGCAGCGCCTCCCCCGTGAAGGCCGCCACCTCGTGGCCCCGGCCCTCCAGCGCCCGGGCGAGGTGGCGCAGCAGGCGGGCGTTGAGGGATCCGGCGCGGAGACTTCCGCCCACCAGTGCCAGTTTCATGAGTCCTCCCTTGGATGGGATCAAGTGTGATCTAGATCAATCTTGACTCGATTGGTAAACTTTTTGCTTGGACGGAGAACCTCATGTCGAACTATCCCGAATACATGGTCGCCCCGATGCGCGAGGAACTGATCCAGGTGGGCTTCCGGCAACTGCTGACGCCGGCCCAGGTGGACGCGGCGCTGCAGGCGCCCGGCACCACGCTGCTGGTGGTGAACAGCGTCTGCGGCTGCGCGGCGGCCGGGGCCCGGCCCGGCGTCACGGAGGCCCTGCGGACCCAGAACCTGCGCTTCGACCACCTCGTGACCGTCTTCGCCGGCATGGAGAAGGAGGCCACCGCCCAGGCCCGCGAGTACTTCGAGGGCGCCATGCCCACCAGCCCCCAGGCCGCCATCCTCAAGGACGGCCAGCTCGTCCACCTCATGCAGCGCCAGGATTTCCTGGGCCACAGCCCGGAGGAGATCGCCGCCACGCTGACCGCGGCCTACCGCCGGACCGTGGCCGCCAGCTGATTCCACCCCGGGACTTGAAGTAGGCTGGGCATCGGAGAACCCGATGCCCAAGCCTTTGTCCCACTTCAAGATCGTGGACCTGTCCTGCGTGCTTGCCGGCCCGTTCTCCACCCAGCTGCTGGCGGATTTCGGCGCCGAGGTGCAGAAGCTGGAGCCTCCGGAAGGCGATCCCACCCGCGGCTGGGGCCCCCCTTTCGAGCACGGTGAATCGGGCGAGAGCGCCTATTTCCGCTGCGCCAACCGCGGCAAGCGCAGCCGTCCCATCGACCTGCACACGGAAGAAGGCCGGGCCGACCTCTTCGATCTGCTGAAGGACGCCGATGTGCTGGTGGAGAACTTCCGGGCCGATTCTGCGGACCGTCTGGGACTCGGCTGGAAGCGGCTCCACGCCAAGTTCCCCAAGCTCATCCTGGCCTCCATCCGGGGGTTCGCCTCGGATGTCACCGCCTCGCGCCGCGCGGGCTACGACTTCATCATCCAGGCCGAGAGCGGCTGGATGGCCATCACCGGCGAGCAGGAGGGCCGCCCCATGAAGGTGGGCGTGGCCCTGGTGGATGTCCTGGCGGGACTCTACTGCGCCAACGGCATCCAGGCCGCCCTGCTCCATCGCGAGCGCACCGGCGAGGCCCTCCACATCGAGGTACCCCTGATGGAGGCCGCCCTGGCAGGCCTGGTGAATGTCGCGGCCGGTGCCCTCATGACCGGCAAGCCCCCGCAGCGCTGGGGCAATGCCCATCCCCAGATCGTGCCCTACCAATCCTTCCGGTGCAGCGACGGCGATGTGGCCATCGGCGTGGGCAGCGACCGCCAGTTCGAGGTGCTCGCCATGTGGCTGGACCTGGACCTGGAGGCCCGCCCCGAATGGAAACAGAACCGGGGCCGCGTGAAGGACCGGGCGGAGCTCGTGGCCCTCATCGAGGCCCGCACCCTGGCCAGCACCGTGGAAAGCGTGCTCGCCATGTGCGAAGCCAACGCCATTCCCGCCAGCCGGGTGCGGAGCGTGGACGAGGTGCTCTTCCGCCAGGGCGGTGAACTGCATAACCTGCTGCAGCCCCTCTTCGAGGCGGAGACCCACACGATGATCCCCACCCTGGCCACGCCGGTGCTGCTCAACGACGAGCGGGCCTGCGCCGCCCTTCCCCCGCCCCGCTGGAACCCATGAAGCGCACCCCACGCCTCGTCCCCCTCGGGGCCCGACTGCCCAACCAGAAGGCGGAAGCCCGGCTGCGCCAGGCTTGGCCCTTCGTCGTGGGGCCCGCCCTGGCAGACCGCACGCGCCCTCTGCGCGTGGAGCGCGACATCCTCGTCATGGGCTGCTGGGAGCTGGCCCGCATCGGCCCCCTGCGCGAAGCCGCAGCCGCCGTCTGGCCCCAGATCCGCGACCGCATCCGCCGGGCGCTCGGGCTCAACCTCTCCGGTCTCCAGGTCGTGCCCTGCGACCCCCCGGTGGAACCCCCCGCCGCCCCCAAGGACCCCGACCCCCTCCGCCGCGCCCTGCGCCTGCTCGAAGCCCGCCGCAAAGAGCGCATCCGCCTCGGCCTGGAGTCCGAATAGCTGCATGCTGGACGCCCCCGTCCGTTTCCAGTACAGTCAAACCTTCGTCGGGGCGTGGCTCAGCCTGGTAGAGCGCTCGGTTCGGGACCGAGAGGTCGGAGGTTCGAATCCTCTCGCCCCGACCAGATAGGCAAAGGGCACCCTGCGGGGTGCCCTTTGCCTATCTGGTCGGAAGCAGGCAAAAGGATTCGGACCTCCGAGTGGGATCGTGGAGGCGCCACTTGATGTGGCGCCGGAACGAGACCGGCGGCTGGCACAGCCAGACGCAGTTCGAATCCGCGCCCGAATGGGTCGAATCCACAGAAGGGTAAGCGGCTGGCCTCCGAGTGAGACCACCCGAGGCGTGCCTTGGTGGCACGCCGAAGCGGCCGGCAGCTGGCGCAGCCAGACGCGTTCGAATCCGGGGCCTTGATGGCTGGGCGCCAAGTACGGAGAACGGCCACATTCAACCCAAGCGCGTGGTCAGACCACGCGCAGGTCCATTCTCGCCTTTCGTGATCCGCGGCTTCCCGTCTCCCGGGCTACAATGATCGGTTCCGCCCGCCGGACGGGGAGCCCACTCGATGACCGATGCCTGCACCATCTTCACCACTTGCGGCAGCGAGGAAACCGCCCTCACCATTGCGGCGGCCCTGGTGGACCAGGCGTACGCGGCCTGCGTGAACATCGTCCCCAGCATCAAGAGCTACTACTACTTCAAGGGCGAGACCCACCTGGATGAAGAGGTCATGCTGATCATCAAGACCACCCGGGAGCTCTTCCCCCAGGTCTCGGAAGTGATCACGGACCTGCACACCTACGAGGTCCCCGAAATCCTGATGTTCCCCGTCGAAGAAGGCTCCGAGCCGTTCCTCGACTGGATCCGCCAGAGCGTGAACCGGCTGGCCTGACCCGGCCTTGCCCCGCCCTCGACCACGACGCCGTCTACCCGGGAGTACCCCCATGGAACATACCCTGTCCCTCGAATTCCTGCGGGTGGTCGAAGAGGCTGCCCTCGCCTGCGCCACCTCCATCGGCCATGGCCGTCGCAAGCACAGCGACAAGCTCGCCGTGGAGGCCATGCGGAAGGCCATGGAGACCGTCCGCATGGATGGGACCATCGTCATCGGCGAAGGCGAGCGGGACGAGGCGCCCATGCTCTACATCGGCGAGAAGGTGGGCATGGGGGCGGATCTGGACGGGGACCACCCGGCGGTGGACATCGCCGTGGACCCGCTGGAAGGGACGAACCTCTGTGCCACAGGTGCCTCCAACGCCATCGCCGTCCTGGCGGCCACGGAAAAGGGCGGCCTGCTCCACGCGCCGGACCTCTACATGGAGAAGCTCGTGGTGGGCCCTGCCGCCAAGGGCAAGGTGAGCCTCGACGCCCCGGTACAGGAGACCCTCGACATCATCGCCAAGTCCCTGGACCGCCAGGTCTCCGAGATCACCGTCAGCGTCCTCGACCGCGACCGCCACGCCCAGCTCATCGCCGACATCCGCAAGGCCGGCGCCCGCATCCAGCTCATCGGCGATGGCGACCTCAGCGCCGCCATCAGCGCCGCCGTGAGCGGCACGGGCATCCATGCGGTGATGGGCACCGGCGGGGCCCCCGAGGGCGTGCTGTCCGCCGCCGCCCTGAAGTGCCTCAATGGCGAGATCCTGGGCCGCCTCAAGGTGGACACCAACACCGCCAGCCGCGAAAAGGCCGAGGCCATGGGCGTGGACTTCAACCGCATCTACCGCACCGACGACCTCTGCCCCGGCAAGCAGGTGGTGTTCGCCGCCTGCGGCGTGACCCACGGCAACCTGCTCCAGGGCGTGCGCCACTTCGGCCACGGCTCCCGCACCTCCAGCCTCATCCTCACCTACGGCAGCCGCCAGGTGCGCTTCATCGACACCGTCCACATCAAGGACGGCGAAACCGTGACGGTGCGCTTCTAGGCCCTGGCCTTGCGTGAATCCCTCCGCACCCGCCTCTTCCGCTGGGCCTTCAACCTGTGGCCCTGCTTCCGCGGCACGGGCGCGCGGGTGGCCTTCATCGCCGCCGACTGGTCCGAGATCCGGGTCCGCCTCCCCCTCTCCTGGCGGACCCGCAACTATGTGGGCACCATCTTCGGCGGCAGCCTGTACGCCGGGGTGGATCCCTTCTACATGCTCATGCTGATCCACCGCCTGGGCCCCGCGTTCGTCGTGTGGGACAAGGCCGCCTCCATCCGGTTCCGGAAGCCGGGACGCAGCACGCTAAGCGCCACCTTCCGGGTGGACGAGGCCGAGGTGGCGGAGATCCGCCGGCTGCTCCGGGAGCAGCCCAAGGTGGACCGCACCTATACGGTGGACCTGCGGGACGCCGACGGCGTTGTCCATGCGGAAATTCAGAAAGTGGTTCACATATCCCTTCGAATTCCTTCCTGATAGGCTTTTACCCTCATCATACGAGGTCATTCATGGCAACCCCCCTGCGCGCATCCCTCTGCCTCTGCCTGGGCCTGGCGGCCTTCTCCCTGGTGGCCCAGCCCAAGCCGGGAGTCGATCCTGCAAACCTCGACACCACCGTCAAGCCTTGCGACGACTTCTACGCCTACGCCAACGGCGGCTGGCTCAAATCCCACAGCCTCCCGGCGGACAAGTCCCGGTACGGCACCATGGAGGAACTGAGCGAGCGCAACCGCGCCATCCTCAAGCAGATCCTGGAGGAGACCAGCGCCAAGACCGCCTGGGCCAAGGGCAGCGTCCAGCAGAAGCTGGGCGACTTCTACGCCTCCGGCATGAACGAGGCCGCCATCGAGAAGCGGGGCCTGACGCCGCTGAAGCCGGTGCTGACCACCATCGACGGACTGAAGGACGCGAAGCAGCTCCCCCTCCTCCTGGCGAAGCTGCACAACCAGGGCCTGCCCGGCGGCTTCGGCTTCTTCGTGCGCCAGGATGCCAAGGAATCCACCCACTATCTGGGCTATCTCAATCAGGGGGGCACGGGTCTCCCCGACCGCGACTACTACCTGAAGGATGACGCCCGCAGCCGGGACATCCGCGCCAAGTACGAGGCCCACATCGCCAGGATGCTGGAGCTGGCGGGCGATGCCCCCGGCCTCGCCCAGGCCCGCGCCAAGGTGGTCCTGGACCTCGAGACCCGCATGGCCCAGGCCCAGTGGACCCGCGTGGAGATGCGGAACCCGCAGATGACCTACAACAAGCGGACCCTGGACAAGCTGGTCTCCGAAGTGCCCGGCTTCGACTGGAAAAGCTACTTCCAGGCCCGGGGCGTGAAGCAGGCGGACCTCAACCTCACCCAGCCATCCTTCTTCCACGCCTTCGGCAAGCTCGCCGCCGAGGTTCCCGCCCCCCAGTGGCGCACCTACCTCCGCTGGCAGGCCCTCAGCGCCACCGCCAACCTGCTGCCCAAGGCCTTCGGCGAGGAGTCCTTCGCCTTCCACGGCAAGGTCCTGAATGGCACGCCCGAGCGTGAACCCCGCGCCAAGCGCATCGAGGCCACCACGGACGGCATGCTGGGCGAGGCCCTGGGCCAGCTGTATGTGAAGACCGCCTTCCCGCCCGAATCGAAGAAGCGGGTGCTCGACATGGTGGAGAACCTCCGGGTGGCCCTGCGCGAGCGCATCGCCAACCTGGACTGGATGGGCGCCGACACCAAGCAGCAGGCCCTCAAGAAGCTCAACGCCTTCGGCGTGAAGATCGGCTATCCCGACAAGTGGAAGACCTACGCCTTCGAGGTGAAGCGCGACGACTACTTCGGCAATGTGCGCCGGGCGGCGGCCTTCCGCATCCAGGAGAATCTGAAGAAGCTTGGCCATCCCATCGACCGGACGGAGTGGGGCATGACGCCGCCCACGGTGAACGCCTACTACAGCCCCACGATGAACGAGATCGTCTTCCCCGCCGGCATCCTCCAGCCGCCCTTCTTCGACCCCAAGGCCGATGACGCCGTGAACTACGGCGCCCTAGGTTTCGTCATCGGCCACGAGATGACCCACGGCTTCGACGACAGCGGCAGCCAGTTCGATGCCGAGGGCAACCTCAAGAACTGGTGGACCGACGCGGACAAGAAGGCCTATGCCTCCCGCACCGACCTGGTGGTCAAGCAGTACGACGCCTATGAGCCCATCAAGGGCGAGCATGTGAACGGCAAGCTCACCCTGGGCGAGAACATCGCCGACATCGGTGGTCTCAAGATCGCCTTCGCCGCCTACCAGAACAGCCTGAAGGGCAAGGCCATCCCCGCCCCCATCGACGGCTTCACCGGCCCCCAGCGCTTCTTCCTCGGCGCCGCCACCGTATGGCGCAACCACATCCGCGAGGCCGCGCTCTCCGTGCGCCTCAAGACCGATCCCCACAGCCCCGGCCGCGAGCGGGTCAATGGCCCCCTCTCCAACCTGCCCGAGTTCTACGAGGCGTTCGGCTGCGCCGATGGCCAGGCCATGAAGCGGGACGCGAAGGTGCGTCCCGCCATCTGGTAGTCCGCTCCGCGACTCCGGGAGGCGGCGCCTCCCGGGGCTAGATGAAAGGAACTGCATTGAACCTTCGATCTGCATGGCTCGTCCCGGCGCTGATGGCGTCGCTCATGGCGGAAACGCCCGCCCGCCCGGAGGCCCGGCCCATCCTCGGCGTCGATCCCGCCCACATCCACGCGGCCGCCTCCCCCTGCAAGGACTTCTACGCCTATGCCAATGGCGCCTTCGACAAGGTGGCGATCCCCGGCGAGTACGCCTCCTACGGCGTGAACCAGGAGATCGATGAACGGAACTTCGCGATCCTGAAGGGAATCCTCGAAACCTCCGCCCGGACCGGCGGTCCCAAGGGCAGCATTCCCCAGCGCGTGGGCGACTTCTACGCCTCGGGCATGGACGAGGCCCTCATCGAGAAGGCGGGCCTCGCCCCCCTGGCGCCCCTGTTTGCCGCCATCCAGGCCGTGAAGACCCCCCAGGGCCTCGTGGCCGAACTGGGCCGGCTCCACGCCCTGGGCATCCACGCCGGGTTCAGTTTCGGCGTCCAGGTCGACGACAAGGACAGCAGCGCCATGATCGCCAGCTTCTGGCAGGGCGGTCTCGGGTTGCCCGAGCGCGACTACTACCTGCGCCCAGGGAAGGAAGCCGAGACCATCCGCCAGGCCTATGAAGGCCATGTGGCCCGGATCTTCACGCTGGCCGGGGACAGCGCCGAAGCCGCCCGCGCCGCGGCCCGGACGGTCATGGCCCTGGAGACGAAGCTGGCCCAGGCCTCCCGCACCCTCGTGGCCCTGCGGGATCCCCAGGCCAACTACCACAAGCTGGCTCGCAAGGATCTCGCGGCCGCGGCCCCCCTGGACTGGAACGCCTACTTCGCGACCGTGGCCCTTCCTGCCGGGGAGACCCATGTGCTGGTGGGCCAGCCCGAGTTCTTCAAGACCCTGGGCGGCCTCCTCGGCTCCGAGCCGATGGGAACCTGGCAGGTCTACCTCCGCTGGCATGTCCTGCGGAGCGCCTCGCCCTTCCTGGGATCCGCCTTCGTCAACGAGAACTTCGCCTTCTACGGGAAGACCCTCTCGGGCACCACGGAACTGCGCCCCCGCTGGAAGCGCGTCCTCGCCGCCGCCGATCGCGCCCTGGGCGAAGACCTCGGCCAGCTCTTCGTGAAGACCGCCTTCAGCCCGGCCGCCAAGGACCGCGCACTCCAGATGGTCCATTTCCACAAGGAGGCCATGCGGGCCCGCATCCTGGCCGCCGACTGGATGGTCGAAGCCACCAAGGCCCAGGCCCTCAAGAAGCTCGATACCATGCGCAGCAAGGTGGGCTATCCCGACCGCTGGCGCGACTACGGCAGCCTCCAGGTTTCGCGCCGGCCCTATGTCCTGAATGTCCAGGCCGCGGCGGTCTTTGATTTCCAGCGCCGCATGGCCAAGCTCGGCAAGCCGGTGGACCGGAACGAGTGGCACATGACACCGCAGACCAACAACGCCTACTACGACCCCAGCCAGAACGAGATGTGCTTCCCGGCCGGCATCCTCCAGCCTCCCTTCTTCGACGAGAAGGCCGATGACGCCTCCAACTACGGCGCCCTGGCCTCCACCATCGGCCATGAGCTGACCCACGGCTTCGACGACCAGGGCCGGCAGTACGACTGGCAGGGCAACCTGAAGGACTGGTGGACCGCTGAAGACGCCAAGCGCTTCGAGGCCCGCGCCAACCACATCGTGAAGCAGTACGACACCTTCGAGGTGCTGCCCGGCCTGCACATCAACGGCAAGCTGACCCTCGGGGAGAACATCGCCGACATCGGCGGGCTGCGCGTGTCCTACGAGGCCTTCAAGCTGGCCACCAAGGGCAAGGCTCTCAAGCCCGTGGACGGCTTCACGCCGGACCAGCGGTTCTTCATCGCCTTCGCCCAGGGCTGGCGCACCAACCAGCGCACCGAGCAGCTCAAGCTGCAGGTGACCACGGATGTGCATTCGCCCGTGAAGTGGCGCGTGCTGGGGCCCGTGGCGGATTTCCCCGAGTTCCGCCAGGCCTTCCAGTGCGAGGCCGCCCCCGCCGGCCAGGCCGCCACGGCCATCTGGTGAGGCGGGGATGAAACCCCTCCTTGTCTGCCTCGCGATCCTGGCCAGCTCCGGCCTCGCCGCCCAGGACAATCCTGACGGCATTCGCATGGGCATCGGCCTGTCCGCGGTGGCGCCGGCAGGCACCTGGGGTTCCTCCTTCGCCACCGGCTTCCAGGCCGGACTCCAGGTCCACTTCAACCGGGAGAGCCGCCATCTGGGCCGCCTCCGCATCGACTACCTGCAGTCCGACACGAGCCATCCCGTCCAGGTCGGGGTCTGGGGGATCTGGAACGGCACTGCCTATGTCCCCACCCCCCAGCTGGCCGACAGCCGAATGGAAGGCTATTCGGTGGCCTACGAGTGGATGCCCCACCTGGAGGGCCACAGCCGCAGCGGCCTGTATGGCATCTTCGGCATGGGCGGTACGCTGTGGAATGAAACCCGACGGAACATCACCACCTACCCTGGCACCTACACCGACTCCGATCTGGGCTTCACCCTCAGCGCCGGCGCGGGTTGGAGATTCAATCCCCACGCCGCCCTGGAGGCCCGGTTCGTGAACACCGACCTCTCCTTCAACGGCCACCATCGCTACGGGTCGACCCGCTCCTACCTGGCCTTCGGTACCAGCCTCCGCTTCTGAACCCCTCTTCCACAAGGATCCCCATGCGCATCCGTCCCTTGGTCCTCCTCGCCACCCTCCTGGCCGCCGGCGCGGCTCTGGAGGCCTGCACCAATCTGCTCGTGACCAAGGGCGCGAGCAAGGATGGCTCGACCATGATCACCTACGCCGCCGACAGCCACACGCTCTACGGCGAGCTCTACTTCAAGCGCGGCGGCCGGCACCTGCCCAGTGAGAAGCGGGACATCCGTGAGTGGGATGGCGGCTACACCTTCGACACCGGCAAGCTGCTGGGCCAGATTCCCGAAGCACCCGTGACCTACACGCGCGTCGGGAACATGAACGAGCACCAGCTCACCATCGCCGAGACCACCTTCGGGGGCCGAAAGGATCTGGCGGGCCCCAGCGGCATCATCGACTACGGCAGCCTCATCTACATCGCCCTGGAACGCGCCAAGACCGCCCGCGAGGCCATCGAGGTCATGACGAAGCTGACAGAGGAGTTCGGCTATGCCAGCTCCGGCGAGAGCTTCTCCATCGCCGACCCCAACGAGGTGTGGATCCTCGAGATGATCGGCAAGGGCAAGGGTCAGAGGGGCTCGCTGTGGGTCGCCTACAAGCTGCCCGACGGCACCATCAGCGCCCACGCCAACCAGGCCCGCATCCGCCAGTTCCCCCAGAACGACCCGAAGACCGCGATCTACAGCAAGGATCTGATCCCCTTCGCCCGCGAAAAGGGCTGGTTCAAGGGCGAAGACAAGAGCTTCAGCTTTGCCGATACCTACGCGCCCCTCACCTTCGGCGCCCTCCGCGGCTGCGAGGCCCGCGTCTGGAGCATCTTCAACCGGGCCGCCAAGAGCCAGAAGATCCCCATGGACTTCGTGAAGGCGGAAAAGGGCGCCAAGCCCATGCCGCTCTTCATCAAGCCCGACCAGAAGCTCGATGTGCGCGATGCCATGGAGCTCATGCGCGACCACTACGAAGGCACCGACTTCGACATGACCAAGGACTTCGGCGCCGGCCCCTACAAGCTGCCCTACCGTTGGCGGCCCATGGGCTTCAAGATCGACGGCCAGGACTATGTCCACGAGCGGGCCATCAGCACCCAGCAGACCGGCTTCTCCTTCGTGAGCCAGGCCCGCTCCTGGATGCCTGATCCCGTGGGCGGCGTGCTCTGGTTCGGCGTGGACGACACCTACACCACGGTCTATGTGCCCATCTCCTGCGGCATCAAGGAGACGCCCAAGGCCTTCGCCATCGGCACCGGCAACTTCGATGCCTTCAACTGGGACAGCGCCTACTGGACCTTCAATTTCGTTTCCAACTACACCTACACCCGCTGGAGCGACATGATCGTCGATGTCCAGAAGGTGCAGCGCGAGTTCGAGGGCCGCTACCTGGCCGACCAGGCCGAGGTGGACCGCACCGCCCTGGAACTCTACAAGCAGAACCCCGGGGCCGCCCGGGAGTACCTCACCCAGTACGCCGCCAAGGAGACCGAGCAGCTCATGGCCCGCTGGAAGAAGCTGGGCGAGTTCCTCATCTGGAAGTACATGGACGGGAATGTCCGCAACGAGAAGGGCGAGGTCACCCACCCCAAGGCCCCCGAGGATTGGCTGCGCTGCATCGTCAAGGACCACGGCGATGTCATCAAGGTGAAGAAGGTCGAGGGCCTAGCGCTCGACGAGGAGTAACCCCCCGCGGGGCCTTCCTCGTTCCGCCCAGGCTATGATGGGCCTGCAGCTGAGGTCCTGATGACGCCCTGGTTCCCCCTTGCCCTGTCCTGCGCGCTTATCGCTGGAGCCACGGATTTCAAGGAGGAGGCGAACCGGAGCCTGACCGCAGGGGACTGGGCCAGACTGCAGGCGCTGGCGGAAGCCCAGACGGCCTCGGTCCCCCGTGACGCCGACGCCCAGCTTTTCCTCGGCATCGCCCTCGCGAACCAGGGCCATGCCGCGGAGGCCATTGCCGCCTTCCGGAGGGCCGGTGGATTGGCACCGGACCAGGCCCAGCCCTGGTATAACCTCAGTCTCGTCGGGGCCCAGGCGAAGCAGCGGTCCCTCGCCGCCGAAGGCTTGGACGAGGTCGCGAAGCGCAGCTACGACCTCGCCCTGAAGCTCATGAGGCTGGCGCCCGTGGCGGACATCCTGGGCGCGAACTTGCCCGCCACCGAAATCGAGCTCAAGGACATCAAGGTACGGTACCAGCCACCCGCACCCCGCTATCCCAGGGATGGCCAGGGGCGACGCACCCAGGGCACGGTCATGGTGATGGTGATCCACGACCAGGAGGGCCGCGTCATCCGGGCGGAGGCCGTCTCGGGCCCGGACGCCCTCCGCCCCACGGCCGAGGCCTACGCCGCCTGCTGGCGGTTCTTCCCCATACCGAAAGAGTCCTCCGCGGAGCGCCTCGCCTTCATCCTGACCATGCCGTTCCGACTGCGGTAGGCTCCACTTGTGACGCTTGCCGGTCCGCCGACCGTGGGATCATGGGCCCTTCCCCGAGGTCCCCATGCACCGCCCGGATCCGCATTCGTACTACGATTCCTCCCAGCCCAGGGCCCGGCGCCTGCGCCTGAAGCTGGGTGTGGATTTCGCCGCCAAGCGCATCGACGGCGAAGTGGTGCTGGAGTTCGGCAGCCCGGTCTCGGGCACCCTCGACCTCGACACCAAGGGCCTGGAGATCCGCTCCGTGCAGGTGCCGGGCCACGGGCCCATCCCCTGGGAGCTGGATGAGGCGGACGCCATTCTGGGCCAGCGGCTGCGCTTGGAGGTGCCGGCCGCCACGCTGGAGGTCGCCATCAGCTACCGGACGGGCGCCGAGGCCATGGCCCTCCAGTGGCTGGATCCCGAGCAGACCGAAGGCAAGGTCGCACCCTACCTCTTCAGCCAGTGCCAGCAGATCCACGCCCGCACCATGGTGCCCTGCCAGGACACGCCCATCGCCCGCGTGGCCTATCTTGCGGAAGTGACCGTGCCCGAGGGACTCACCGCCGTGATGTCGGCGGGCCCCGCCGGGGATGAGGCCCTCGGCGATGGCCGTCATGTCTACCGCTTCAGCATGCCCCAGCCCATCCCCTCGTACCTGCTGGCCCTGGCCGTGGGACGGCTGGAATCGCGGGATCTCAGCCCCCGCGCCCGGGTCTGGGCCGAGCCTGAGACCGTGGCCGCCGCCGCCTGGGAATTCGCGGGCGTGGAAGACATGATCGTGAAGGCGGAAGGCCTCTTCGGACCCTACCCCTGGGACCGCTACGACATGCTCGTCCTGCCCCCCTCCTTCCCCTACGGCGGCATGGAGAACCCGCGCATGACCTTCCTCACGCCCACCCTGCTGGCGGGCGACCGCAGCCTGGTGGATGTGGTCGCCCACGAGCTGGCCCACAGCTGGACCGGCAACCTCGTCACGAACGCCAGCATGGAGCACTTCTGGCTGAACGAGGGATTCACCGTGTGGGCGGAGCGCCGCATCCTCCGCATCCTCCACGGCGACAACGCCGCCGCCCTGGGTTGGGCCATGGGACAGAAGGCCCTCGAGGACAGCCTCGACCGCTTCAAGAACGAGCCCCAGCTCACCGTGCTGCGCATGCACCTGGAAGGCATCGATCCCGATGACGCCTTCTCCAGCATCCCCTACGAGAAGGGCGCGCGGCTGGTGGCGGCCCTGGAGCGGGAGGTGGGCGAGGAGCGGTTCCTGCGTTTCATCCGCGACTACATGGACTCGTTCCGCTTCACCTCCATCACCACGGAACAGTTCTGCGCCTTCGTGGAGGCGAAACTCCCCGGGGCCCTCGCAGCCGTGGATGCCCGCGCCTACCTCGACCAGCCCGGTCTGCCCGCCACCGCCCCCGAGTTCCGCAGCGTGCAGCTGGATACCCTCACGGTGCTGGCCGAGAGCTGGACCGCTGGGGGCCGTCCCAGCGCCCACCAGATCGCCACCTGGAAGCCCGCCGAGTTGCAGGTCTATCTCCAGAAGCTGCCGCGTCAGCTCACCCAGGGCGATTGCGCCTGGCTGGACGAGCACTTCAAGCTCATGGACCGGGGCAATCACGAGATTCTGGTGGAGTGGCTGACGCTGGCCGCCGCGGCCGACTACGAGCCGGCCTTCGCGCGCATCCGCGAAGTGCTGGTGCGGGTGGGCCGCATGAAGTACCTCCGGCCGCTCTATGGCGCCCTGGGCCAGCATCCGCGCACCCGCGCCCTGGCCCGCGAGATCTTCGCCGCCGCCAGTCCCGGCTACCACGGCCTGTCGCGCCGCGTGGTGGCCTCCGTCCTCGAAGCCTATCCCGCCTAGCGTCCAGGAGCCTCCATGTCCCACGGATCCGAACCCCAGGAGATCAAGGGTCTGCCCGCGAATGCACGGCGGGCACTGGAGCCCGGCGAGAGCTATATCCCCCTGGTGCCCCAGGATGGCATGCCCGAGACCACCCCCCGGGCCATCACCATGGGCCTCATCTTCTGCGCCATCTTCAGCATGGCGGCGGCCTACCTGGCCCTGAAGCTGGGTCAGGGCATCGAGGCCGCCATCCCCATCGCCATCCTGGCCGTGGGCCTCAGCCGCTTCTTCCCGCGCAAGAACACAATCCTCGAGAATGTCATCGTCCAGAGCATCGGCGCCAATAGCAGCCATGTGGTGAGCGGCGCCGCCTTCACCATCCCCGCCCTCTACATCCTGGCCCAGACGCCCGGCAGCGGCGTGCCCACGCCCACACTGTGGCAGGTGGTGCTGGTGAGCTTCCTGGGCGGCTGCATCGGCATCCTTTTCCTCGTGCCCCTGCGCCACCATTTCATGGTCGAGAACCACGGCATCTTCCCCTGGCCCGAGGCCACCGCCACCGCGGAGATCCTCGTGACCGGCGAGAAGGCGGGCAACCAGGCCAAGGAGCTGGCCGTGGCCGCAGGCATCGGCGCCGCTTATGACGGCATCACTTCGATCTTCCGCGGCATGGGCGAGTATCTGCGCCTGGAGCATGTCTGGGTGGGTCGGGCGCTCCGGGACAAGTTCATGTCCTTCAACTTCCTGAACAGCGCGGCCACCCTCGGCATCGGCTACATCATCGGCCTGAAGTACTCCGCCGTGATCGCCGCCGGATCATTCTTCAGCATGTTCGTGCTCGTGCCCCTCTTCCACGCCATCGGCCAGTATGTGCCCCTGGTCGTGGCGCCCGGCACCAAGCTCATCGCCGACATGACCCCGGAACAGGTCTTCTTCTCCTACATCCGCATCGTGGGCGTGGGCGCCATCGCCGGCGCAGGCGTCATGGGCGTGCTGGCCTCCATGCCCAACATGATCCGCAGCATCATCAGCAACATGAAGGCCCTCATGAACCGCGACGCCGCGGCGGAGTCCCCCAAGACGGCGCCCCGGACAGAGCGCAGCATCGCGGGTTCCATGATCGCTGTGGGCCTCGTCACCGCCATGGTGGGCACCATGGCCTTCCTCAGCTTCGGCCTCGGCATCAAGCAGGCCCTGATGCCCGCCCTCACGGCCACCCTCGTGGTGATGGTCATCTCCTTCTTCTTCGCCCCGGTGGCCGCCCGCGCCATCGCCACCATCGGCACCAACCCCATCAGCGGCATGACCATGCTGACCCTGGTCATCACCGGCGTGCTGATGCTCAAGCTGAACTTTACCGGCGGCTACGGGATGTTCCTCACCATGATGGTGGGCGGCATCGTCTGCACGGCTCTGGCCGCGTCGGGCGCCTTCAGCACCGACCTGAAGATCGGCCACTGGATCGGCGCCACGCCGGCCCGGCAGATCGGCTGGAAGTTCGTGGGCACCTTCGTCGCGGCCCTCTTCACGGGCATCGCCATGTGGCTCATGGCCAAGCAGGTGAACCTGGACGGCACCATGGCGCTGGGCTCCTCCATCCCCGCGCCCCAGGCCAGCGCCATGAAGGCCATCCTCGAAGGCATCTTCGGCACCGTGTCCATGCCCCTGCGCTGGTACGCCTTCGGCCTCGGCGTGATGCTCTCCATCGTGCTGCGCATGGTGGAGCTGCCGGCCCTGGGCTTCGCGCTGGGCATGTATCTGCCCATCGAACTCAACACCCCCCTCTTCCTGGGCGGGCTGCTGGCCCACTGGGTGAACCGGCCCAAGGCGGGCACCAGCGAGGCCGACGCCAAGGCCCGCGAAAACCGCGGCGTGCTCATCGCCAGCGGCCTCATGGCTGGCGGCGCCATCATGGGTGTGGTGGCCAGCTTCATCAAGCTCAAGTGGACCGAGGGCTTCCCCCTCCTCAGTGCCCACCAGGCCGAAGGGGCCCTCGGCGAATGGCTCGGCCTCGCCGCCCTGGTGGCCCTCTGCCTCTATGTCGTCGTCTACAGCCGACAGGCCAAGGGCGAGGCGTAGTCCTCTTCTGTTCTTTTCCTTCTGATCCACCACGATGATTCTGTTTGTCTCGGGGTCGGCAGGGCCGATCCCGAGAGGGCACGAAAGCACGAAGCAAAAGCGACCCAGGCTTTCTTCCTGACTTCATGTCTTCGCGGTGGATCTTTCTCTAGGCCTGGAGGCTCTCAAGCAGTTCCGGCGCCACGCCCCGGGTTCCCACGACCAGGTTCCCGCTCTCGAACCACCCCTGCCCGCCGTCCCAATCAGTGATGACACCGCCGGCCTCCTGCACCAGCAGCGCGCCCGCGGCGAGATCCCAGGGCTTGAGGCCCAACTCGAAGTAGCCGTCGAAGATGCCGCAGGCCACATGGGCCAGGTCCAGGGCGGCGCTGCCGGCCCGGCGGATGCCCTTGGCTCTCGGGAAGACGCGGTCCAGCGCCGCGTTGAACCTCGGCCAACGGTCACCCAGCTGGAAGGCGAAGCCGGTGGCCAGGAAGGCCCCGTCCAGACCCGCCTGTTGCGAGACGCGCATGGGCTTCCCGTTCCAGGTGGCGCCCTGGCCCCGCACGGCCAGGAAGCAGTCCTCGCGCAGAGGATCCAGCACACAGCCCACCACGGGGCCGTCGGCATCCCACAGGGCCACGGAGACGCACCAGTGGGGGAAGCCCTGCACAAAATTCAAAGTGCCGTCCAGGGGATCGACAATCCAGCGATGCGCCACGGGAAGACCGCCCGGCCCTCCGCCTCCCCGCGCCTCGGGCGGGGTGAACCCGCCCTCCTCACCAAGAAACCCGTACCCCGGGAAGCGAGCGTGCAGCTCGGCGCGGATGGCGGCCTCGGCGTCGCGATCCGCGGCGCTCACCACATCGTTCTTGGTCTTCTCGGTGATGGTGGCGGGGTCGAGCTGGCGAAAGTAGCCAAGCAGGATCTTGCCCCCGGCCCGGGCCGCGGCCACGCAGGCATCCCGTTGCGCTTCATGCATGATCAGGCCCCCGGGCCTGATTGTGTCATGGCGGCTTCGGCGCGGCGCTTCAGGGCGCGGATCATCCCCGGGAACACGAACAGGTGGAAGGGCAGGACGGAATACCAGTAGAGGAGGCCCAGGAGGCCGTGGGGCTCAAAGAAGGCGGTCTGCTCCAGCCGGGAGCCATCCCCTTCGGCTCGCACGGTGAACTGCAGCCAGGCGCGACCGTCCAGCCTCATTTCGGACCGGAGGCGCAGCAGGCGCTCCGGCTCCAGCGCTTCCACGCGCCAGAAGTCCACGGGATCGCCCACGCGGAGGTCCCGCGGGTGGCGCCGTCCCCGACGCATCCCCAGGCCGCCCACCGCGCGATCCAGGAATCCCCGCGCCTGCCAGAGCCAGTTGCCCGCGGGCCAGCCGTTCTCGCCCCCCAGCGCGCAGAAAGCCTGGAACACGGCCCGGGGAGGGGCCTTGACATGGCGGTAGTGGCGCTCGAGAAACATGCCCTCGTGGGAGCCGAGGACCTGCTCCTCCTGCTCGCGGGAAAGGCTCGTGGCCCAGGTGGTCTCCACTGCATCCTCATCCAGGCGCTGCAGGGCCAGAGCCAAGGCCTCGGAGTAGGCCATGGGCCGCACCCTGAAAACCTCCAGGGCCCGGGGGTCGCGGACCACCACCTCGGTGGTCATTCCTTCGATCAGGGGTTTGACCAGCTCCAGGGGGATGGGCGTGACCATGTCCACCCACAGGGCGGACAGGATCGGCAGCGGCACGCGCATGGGGAGGATGAGCCGGCGAAGGCCGCGGATCGCGGCATAGCCCAGCATCATCCGCCGGTAGTCGAGGACATCCTGGCCGCCGATCTCGAAGACGCCCTCGACTTCGGGGTGTTCGAGCGCTTCCGTGAGGTAGCCCAGCACATCGCGCACGCCGATGGGCTGGCAGCGGGTGTTCACCCAGCGCGGAGTGATCATGATGGGCAGCCGCTCTGTCAGGTGGCGGATCATCTCGAAGCTGACGCTGCCGCTGCCCACGATCACCGCGGCGCGGAATTCCAGCACCGGCACGCCCGAGGAACCAAGGGCGGCCCCCACTTCCTGACGGCTGGCCAAGTGATCGCTGCGATGGCGGGCGGGATCCCCCAGGCCCCCGAGATAGATGATCCGGCGCACCCCGGCCTTCGCGCAGGCGGCCGCAAAGGTGAGGGCCTGCCGCAGGTCCCGCCCCCGGAAATCGGGACTGTCTTCGGCCATGGCGTGGACCAGGTAGTAGACCTGGGACACTCCTTGCAGCGCCGCCTCGAGGGATACCGGATCGGACACATCGCCCTTGACCAGTTCCACGCCCGGCCAGGGGCGGCCCGCCAGCCGCTCGGGATTGCGGGCGAGGCATCGGATCCGGCGGCCCGCCGCCAGGAGCCGGGGCACCAGGCGGCCCCCGATGTAGCCCGTGGCGCCGGTCACCATGATGAGCGGTTTCCCCGGGTCCATCCGGTTGGCGCCTTCGGGCCGTGGCGAAGTCATGCGGGCACCAGGTCGGCAAAGACAAAGCCATCGCGTTCAACCACTTCGCCCCCGCGGACGGCCACCGGGTGCTGGAACATCGGCCCATCCCAGGCGAAGGTGTGGAACTCCCCCCGCTCGCCGCAGGGATCCACCATCGGGGGAAGGTCTGCCAGTAGCGGAGCGTCAAAGGTGCGGCCCGCGAAGGATGGATCCAGCACGCGGGGATCCACGCAGACCAGGGAGGCCTTCAGCCCGGCAGCCACCATGTCGGCGGCGACGGTGGCCGTGTCGGGATTCCAGATGGGGAAAAGAGGCCTGAGCCCGGTCCCCGCCAGCTTCTGGATGCGGTAGTCACGCACATCCTCCAGGAACAGGTCCCCGAAGGCCATGGCCTCGACCCCGGCCTCCACCGCCCGGGCACAGACCTGGGCCATGCGGACCTCATAGGCCTCGTTGGAGCAGGGCCAGGGGAGCGGCACCTTCCACAAGGGCAGACCCGCGGCCTCCGCCTGGGCTTCCAGAAGGGTCTCCCGGACCCCGTGCATGGCCACGCGGTCGAAGGCCTCATTGGTGGTGGTGAGCAGCCCCACCACCTCCACCTCGCTCGACTGCCGGAGGACATGCAGGGCCCAGGCGGCATCCTTGCCGCTGGACCAGCTCAGGAGGGCCTTGGTCCGCGTCGTCCGTGTCATGGGATCTCCGATTCCAGTATGTCTCTCGAAATTCCTGACGGATTTGGTAAACTTTATGGGGAGCCCTCCATGCCCAAAGTCATCAACATCGAACCCACCCCCAATCCCGACGCCCTGAAGTTCCTGGTGCATCCGGCCATCCTCAAGGCGGGGTCCCGGTCCTTCAAGGATTTCGGCGCCGCCGTGGGTGATCCGTTGGGCTCCAGCCTCTTCGGGCTGGGCAAGGTGACCTCCGTCTTCTACATGGATCGCTTCGTCACCGTGAACAAGGAGGCCTCGGCGGAGTGGAGCGATCTCATCGATCCCATCTGCGAGGCCATCGAGGATCTCAAGCTGCCGGAGGATGCCACCGGCGATGTGGCCGCCCAGCCCGGAGGCGATGCTGACGCGACCCTGGAGCGCATCAACCAGCTGCTGGACAGCCGCATTCGCCCCGGGCTGGCGGGGGATGGCGGCGGCCTGGAGGTGATCTCCTTCGACGGCCAGACCCTCCAGATCAGCTACCACGGAGCCTGCGGCTCCTGTCCGTCTTCCACCAGCGGCACCCTGCGCTACATCGAAGGGCTCCTCCAGGAAGAGATCAGCCCCAGCCTGCGCGTCGTCAGCTGGTAAGTTCCCCCCTGCCCTTGCACCCCGCGAAAAGCCCGGCACCCTAGGGGGGACAACTGGAGATGAGCGTGAGCCCAGCGAAGGTGGCCAAGCGACGCAGCGCCAAAGCAGATCACCTCGCCGCGCTGGCGGATCTCCTGAATGCCAGCCGGGCCAACCCGGTCCACCTCTTCGAGCACGGCCTGGCCCTGCTGGTGGATCGCCTCGGTGTGGACCGGGCCATGCTCACGCGGGTCACCGGCCTGGGCTACGAGGTGTTCTGGTGGGCCGTGGGGAAGGGGGCCACCATGGCCGGCGTGTTCGAAGCCCCCGAGCAGGGGTTCTGCCCCTGGGTCATGGCCCATCCGGATCGGCCCCTCACCATCCGCGATGCGGCCTCCGAAGCCCGGTGGCACAAGAGCCCCGCCTGGACCGCCCTCGGCATCCGGGCCTATGCCGGCGTGGCCCTGAAGATCGGCGATCAGGCCGTGGGAACTTTGTGCGTGCAGCATCACGCGACCCGCGCCTTCGACCACGGCGAGGTCGCCCTGATCCGTGCCATGGGCGATCTCATGGCTCGCACCCTGGAATCCGAGAACCTGAAGCAGGAGCTCCGGTCCGCCCTCGAGGCCCTGGAATTGAGCAGCGCCATCGTGGAGGACAGCGCGCTCCAGAGCCCGCGGTCCGGCCTTCCGAATCGCCACTACCTCGACATCTGGCGACGGGCCTCGCTCTTCATGGCCCGGCGTCGCCAGGAGCCCATGGCCCTCGCCCTCTGGTCCCAACCCATGGTCGCGGGCACCAAGGGGCGTCTGGGGGCAGCCATCGCCCATCTGCGGGGCGAGGATCTCATCATCGAGCTGTCCGCCGACCAGTACCTCCTGCTCATGCCGCACACCACCGAAGCTGGCGCGGAGGTGCTGCTGAAGCGGCTTCACGAGACACTCGGCCACCACCCCACCGGCGCCACGCTCTGGCTTCCCGACGGGAAAGACATGACCTTGAAGTCTGCTTTGACGCGCGTGGGCAAAGCCTTTACGGACGCCTGTCGCGAGGGTTCCGCGCTGGTCTGGATTCGTCCCAAGGGATGACCTGCAACCTGCTTGCTGGCCCGTTCCGCGGGTCCATGGGAAGATGAAAGGCTCTGGTACGGCCGGTGAAACCCGGCCCCATGGAGGTGGATGTTGGAAACCCCGACCCTGGTGAAAGCGGCCCTGAACGCGATGGACGGGCAGATGGCCCCCAGCCGCGAGGATCTCTGCCACTGGTACGAGCTGATGCACCTCGGACGCCTGCTGGACGGCAAGGCACCCAACTATCTGAAGCAGGCCATCGGCTGGTCGTACCACGCGCCCTGCGCGGGCCACGACGGCATCCAGCTGGCCGCGGGCTTGGCCTTCCGGCCGGGGCGCGACTTCCTCTTCCCCTACTACCGCGACCTGATGACCTGCCTCGCCGCGGGCCTCACCCCCGAGGAGATCATCCTCAACGGCATCTCCAAGGCCACGGATCCGGCCAGCGGCGGCCGCCACATGAGCAACCACTTCGCGAAGCCCTCCATCGGCATCCAGAATGTGTCCAGCCTTACCGGCAACCACACTCAGCATGCCGTGGGCCTGGCCCGCGCCGTGAAGACCTACGACCGCGACAGCGTGGTGTTCTGCAGCCAGGGCGAGTCCTCGTTGTCCGAGGGCTACTGCTCCGAGAGCATCAACGGGGCGGACCGCGAAAAGCTGCCCGTGATCTTCGTGATCCAGGACAACGGCTACGGCATCTCCGTGCCCAAGCGCGACCAGAGCGCCAACGAATACATCTGCGACAACTTCAGCGGCTTCCCGAACCTGAAGATCATCAAGTGCGATGGTCTCGATTTCCTCGACTCCACGCGCGCCATGGGCGAGGCCCTGGCCCATGTCCGCGCCGGCCACGGCCCCGCGATGGTCTACGCCATGTGCGTCCGCATCGGCAGCCACTCCAACTCGGATCGCCACGAGCTCTACCGCGACGAGGCCGAACTGGCGGAGGCCAAGGCGAAAGATCCCCTGCCCCGCTTCCGCGCCTACTGCCTGGACAAGGGCCTCAGCGAAGATGAGCTCGTCGCCATCGAGACCGAGAACCAGGCCCGCTACCTGGCCGCCCACGACAAGGCCATGGCCGCG
Source organism: Geothrix sp. (assembly GCA_019449415.1). Taxonomy (GTDB): domain Bacteria; phylum Acidobacteriota; class Holophagae; order Holophagales; family Holophagaceae; genus Geothrix; species Geothrix oryzae. The sequence continues at coordinate 111,664 of JAGRPP010000015.1, read as the reverse complement.
CCCAGCCCGGATCCCGCCAGCATCTACGATTTCGTGATACCTGAAGGCTGGGTTTCGGCGCAGTACCCCGACGGCACCCACCAGGCCACGGGCGACACCCTGAGCGTGATCGCGGCCCTGAACCAGACCCTGAAAGAGGAGTTCCGCCACAACCCGGACACCTTCATCTGGGGCCAGGACATGGCCAACAAGGACAAGGGCGGCATCTTCAATGTGTCGAAGGGCATGCAGCCGGAGTTCGGCGAGAAGCGCGTGTTCAACGCCCCCATCGCCGAGGACTTCATCATCGGCACGGCCAACGGCTTCTCGCGCCTCGACGACAAGATCCGCGTGGTGGTCGAGGGCGCCGAGTTCGCCGACTACATCTGGCCCGGGGCGGAGCAGATCGTGGAATGCAGCCACGACTACTGGCGCAGCAACGGCCAGTTCTCACCCAACATCACCATCCGCCTGGCTTCCGGCGGCTACATCGGCGGCGGCCTCTACCACTCGCAGAATGTCGAGGGCTGGCTCACCACCCTGCCCGGCATCCGCGTGGTGGTGCCCGCCTTCGCCGACGACGCCGCGGGCCTGCTCCGCACCGCCATGCGCAGCCGCGGGACGACGCTCTACCTCGAACCGAAGTTCCTCTACAACGCCAAGATGGCCCATGCCGTGGTACCGCCGGACTTCGCCGTGCCCTTTGGCAAGGCCCGCGTCCGCCGCGAAGGTACCGACCTCACCATCCTCGCCTATGGCACGCCCGTCCACTTCGCCCTGGAGGCCGCCACCAAGCTGGAGAAGGAGGGCAAGTCCGCGGAAGTGATCGACCTCCGCAGCCTCAGCCCCCTGGACACACCGGCCATCATCAGATCCGTCAAGAAGACCCACCGCGTGCTCATCGCCCACGAAGACAAGGTCTTCGGCGGTTTCGGCGGCGAACTGGCGGCCATCTGCGCCTCCGAGTGCTTCCCCTGGTTGGATGCCCCGGTCGAGCGCGTGGGGTCGGAGTTCACGCCCGTGGGCTTCAACCGCATCCTCGAGCGCGCCGTCCTCCCCAACGCCGACAAGGTGCTGGCCGCGGCCCGCAAGGTTCTTTCGTTCTGATCCACTGAAAAAGCAGGTCCACAGATTCCACAGATTCACACAGATTTCCTACTTCCTTCATCTGTGGAATCTGTGAAATCTGTGGATAAATCAGTTCTCTTTTTCTTGTGAGGAGCGCCCATGCAATTCGGTCCCTGGGATGTCCAGATCGTTAGCGGCGGCACCTTCCGGCTGGATGGCGGCGCCATGTTCGGCACGGTGCCGAAGGTCGTCTGGAACAAGCTCTACCCGGCCGACGAGGAGAACCAGATCCTCATGGCCACCAACTGCCTGCTGATCCGCGGCGAGGTGGATGGGAAGAAGCACATCATCCTCGTGGACAACGGCAACGGCGACAAGGAGACCGACGACTTCATGGCCCGCTTCAAGTTCGAAGGCCGAGGCGTGCTGGATGCGAACCTTGCGAGGCATGGCGTGAAGCCCGCGGACATCACCCTCTGCATCCTGACCCACCTGCACTTCGACCACGCGGGCGGCAGCACGCGCTTCGACGCGGCCGGCGGGCTCGTCCCCAGCTTTCCCAACGCCCGCCATGTGGTGCAGGCGAAGGATCTCGCTGACGCGAAGCACCCCCACCTGCGGGTGAAGGCCAGCTACCTGCCCCAGAACTGGGAGCCCCTGGAGGCCGCGGGCCTCCTCGACACCGTGGACGGCGCGACCGAGCTCCTCCCCGGCATCTCCGTGCGTCCCGCCCCCGGCCACATCGAGGGCCTGCAGAATGTGGTGATCGAGGGCGGCGGCCAGCGCCTGGTCTACCTGGCCGACCTCATTCCCACCGCCCGCCACATCCAGCCCGCCTGGGTCATGGGCTACGACCTGGATGTCGTCACCTGCGTGAACGAGCGCCAGAAGCTGCTTCAGGAAGTCGCAGGCACGGGCACCGTCTGCATCTTCGAGCACGACCCCGACTTCCCTGCCGGCACCGTCAGCCGCGATGCGAAGGGCAAGTACGCCGTGACGCCGGTGGCTATTTAGAGATCGGTCACCGGACTCGCCCACCCGCGCCGCGCTAGACTGGAACCCTCAGTCCGGGAGTTCCATGTCTTTCACCCCAGGATCCAGGCGAGGCGCCATGGCCGACATCAACATGACGCCCCTCATCGATGTGATGCTGGTGCTGCTGATCATCTTCATGATCGCGGCCCCCATGATGACCACGGGCGTGGATGTGAAGCTGCCCGAGAGCCGCACGGGCCGGAACCTGGAGAGCGAGGCCCTCACGGTGTCCGTCACCTTCGACGGCCGCCTGCAGTTCGACAAGGCCTTCATGGCCCTGCCCGTGCTGGCCAACCAGCTGAAGGCCCGGGCCCAGAGCGGCGGCAAGCGCCCCGTGCTGGTGCGCGCGGACCACAATGTGCCCTACGGCCGCGTCATCCAGGTGGTGGACGCCATCCGGGAGGCGGGCTTCACCCAAGTAGGCTTCGTCACCGCCGCCGCGCCCGCCGCTCCGCCCGCCTCCCTCGGCGCCGACGCGAAATGAGCCAGGACCTCCAGGCCTACCTCCGCAGCCGCTCCCATCTGGGCGAGCTGGGATGGTCATCGGGCCTGGCCCTGAGCCTGGCCCTGCACCTCGCCGTGGGGGTGGCCTTCTTCTGGCCTCGGGGCGGCTCTTCGGACCAGCCCGAGGAGGCTAAGGTCACCTGGGTGAACCTGCCTGCGGCCATGGGCGGCACTTCCGGCGGGTCCGACGCCATGGAGGTCGGCAAGACCGGCGAGCGCCTGCGGCGCGTGGAGGAGGTGGCACCCATCCGCGGCACCTCGCCTTCCGCCACGGCCCCCGACCCCTTCGCCACGAAGACCACCAAGTCCGCCGCCCGGGGCGACAGCAAGGATGCCGCCAGCCAGGGCACCGGCACCACCGCCGCCAAGGGCAAGACAGCCACGCCCAATCCCGTGGCCGGCGCCGTGGGTTCGGGGAACGGCGCGGCCTTCGGCGCCGGCAGCGGCATCCCCGGCCTCAACCCCAGCGCCGGCGTGCAGGGGGGCGTGGGCCTCGTGGGCGGGGTGGATGGCAACTTCCCCTTCGTCTGGTATCTCCAGCAGGTCCAGGCCCGCATCACTTCCAACTGGAACCGGGTGTCGAGCACCCAGGGCCGCGTGCAGATCTACTTCCGCATCGCCCGGGACGGCAGCCTTGACCGGGTACGCATCGAAGTGCCCAGCGGCAATGCCGCCATGGACGAAAGCGCCCGCATGGCCGTCCTCCGCGCCGCCCCGCTCCAACGGCTGCCCGAGGGCTATGACGGCCAGTACCTTGGCGTGCGCTTCTGGTTCACCTACCTGGGAAATTGAGCGGCTACACTCACACGATGCTCCCCTTCCTGCCCTTCGTGGCCGCCTACGCCCAGGTCCAGGCACCGCCCGCCTGCACGGTCGTCGTGGAGCCCAGGGAAGTCCGTCCGGGTGAGTCGGTGCTCCTCCGCTGGACCTGCCCGCAGGTGCCCCGGGTGCGCCTGGAACCGGGCGGCATGATCCTGCCGGGCGGGTCGCAGGTGACCCTCCGCCCCTCGTACACCACCACCTACCGCCTTTTCGACGGATCGCCGGGAGGCGCGGAACTGGGCCATGCGGAGGTGCGCGTCACCCCCGGCCTTCCGCTGGGCGAGGCCGCCCGCATCTGCGCCTTCGATGCCAGCGCCAAGGCCGTGCTGCCGGGCGAGCCCGTGGTGCTGCGCTGGGAATGCGCGGGCAGCGCCAAGGTGCGCCTCGAACCCGGCGGCATGGAGCTGGACGGCAAGAGCGAGGTGACCGTCACGCCCCTGGAGAGCACGCGCTACACCATCACCGCCAACAACGCCGCCGGAGGCCAGAGCCGTACGGTGGAGGTGGCGGTGCTGGGGCACCAGGCCCTTGCCATCGCCAAAACCCCCACCGCCACGGTTTGCAGCTTCGATGCCAGCCGCACCGTGGTGAAGCCCGGCGAGCAGGTGGACCTGCGCTGGATCTGCCAGGGGGATGCCAAGGTGCGCCTGGAGCCCGGAGGTCTGGAGCTGGACGGCCAGTCCAGCATCGCCGTGGTCCCGGACAAGACCACCGTCTACACCCTGAGCGTGAGCAACCTCATGGGCGGGTCCTCCCGCAGCGTCGAAGTCCGTGTGGAGGCGCCCCGCCGGGTGCTCACGGAGAAGGACCTGGCGGATCCGGAAGAGGCCATCAAGCCGCTGGACCGCATGGACCTGCCCGAGGCCCTGCACCGGGGAGCCGCGCTGCGCAGCGCCGCGCCAGCCGGTTCCTGGACCCTCCGGCTCGTGGTCTCCGGCCATGCGCCGGGCCTCAAGCAGGTAGCCCGGGCCGCCGGCCCCAAGGCGCCGGAGGTCATCGTGCTGCCCTATGTCCGCCCGGACGGCTTCCGCTGGTGGCAGGCCTGCTATGGCGTCTTCCCCACCCGCGCCGCCGCCCAGAAGGCCTGGCACGGCGCCCCGGCGGCCCTGAAGAGGGCCTTCCGGGATGCCTTGCCGCTGCGCCTCCAGAAGCTTCCGGGAGTCCCCGACACCACGACGGGATCTGGGGCGCCTTAGAGCCGCACGCCCAGCGTGATCCGCACATCCCGGCTCGGCCTGATCTGCGCCAGATAGGCCTCGCTCATCCGCCAGTCGTTCGGCCCCGGATTCACGGCGGGGATCGACGAGCCGAAGCCCGTGCCCAGGGAGATCTTCTGGAAGGACCGGTAGCCTCCCTGGTCCTGGGTGAGCGTGTAGCTGACGGCGACGAGCATGTCCCGGTAGTTGTGGCTGACGGAGTACTGGTCGTAGGTGAAGGTGCCGTTGACCTGGGTCTGGCGCCGCCCCGAAATGCTCATGTCGTGGGAGCGTGATCCCAGGCTCAGGCCGACCTCACCGACGGGCAGCTGCCGGGTCACGGTCACGCCCAGCAGCGTGGACTTGTAGTCCGCGGAGCCGTTGTAGGTCTCCCGAAGGGTGGAACCGACCGCGTAGTTCTCGCCGGAATGGTAGAGCGACGGATGGGACAACCCTTCCGAATACTGGCCCTGGAGCCACAGTCCCCAGAGGCCCCGGCGGGCCACCTGGTAGCCCACATGCACGCCGCCCTGGTACCACAGGCCCGTGAACCGGCTGGTGACCACCGTGTAGGGCATCACGGGGAAGTTGCCGTTGCTGCTGATGGTCCCCTTGGATTCCTGCCCGATGGCGAATGAACCGCCCAGTTCCCATTCCCCGGCCTGGAGGCTGATGCCCGCGCAGACCAGCGGCATGAGGATCCTCAGCATCCGCCGCACCTTGATTTCCATGGTTCCACCCTGATCGAAGCGGACCTGGGCGCAGGGGCACCCGGGCATCCGAAGAGCCGTCTGCGCCAGAACGGCGCCTGCGGCGGACAAACCGACCGCACCAGATGGCTCCACGGGAAGTCCTGCCGGGCGGCCGAAGGAAAAGCTCCCTCGACTCTGTCCGGTCGTCCAGGACCGGTCAACCCTGCGTCCGAGGGCCGGCCCGCGGTCAGCCCCGGGTGACTTCGATCTCGAAGGCCTCGCCGCTCATGTTCGCGTCCAGGGTGTCCACGATGAAGTAGAGGGTGCGGGTCTCCCGGCTGGGGTTCTGGTAGGTGGCCTGGGGCTCGCCGGAATGGATCCGGTTCTGGAGCAGGCCCTGTTCGTCGCGGCCCCACGCATTGACGGCCAGGACCCGGAACCAGGCCTTCCGGCCCTCCACCACATGGACCTTCACCTTCCCGCCCGCGGGCACCTCGATGGCGTAGGCCCGCCATCCGCTGACATCCGGAATCTTGTCCTTCACACGGACGCTGCCCGCCGGAAGCTGGAGGGCGGAGAGGGAAGGCCCCCGGCGGGCGGACCGGCGGGCCTCGCCCATGAGGCCGGAGTCGGCCCCGGCATCCGGCACCTGGGGCGTCATGGGCCCCCGCGGGGCCGTGGGAAGGTCCTTGGCCTCCACCACGGGGAGGGGGGCCGGGACCTGAAGCAGCAAGGCAGGCATCAGCAGCAGGGAAGAAATCATGGGCACCTCCGCTCATCAGATGCCGCCAAGGGGGAGCCAGGTTCGGCCGGGCGGAGCTCGGCCTTGGAACCGATTCGCCTCAGAGCTTACCCAGCAGGTCCTCGGCCACGCGCCCCGCGGCCCCGGGCTCGCCGAGATGCCCCCGCACTTCCCCCAGCTCGGCGCGAAGGCGCCGGGCCGTCTCGGGCTCCAGCAGCCGGGCCAGCTCCCGACCCAGCCGCTCGGGGTTGACCTCGTCCTGCAGCAGTTCCGGCGCCACCTCACGCCGCGCCACCACATTGGCCAGGCCGAAGTGGGGGACCTTCACGATGCGCTTGGCCATCTGGTAGGTGAGCGCGTTCAGCTTGTAGACGATGGCGAAGGGGGTGCCCAGGAGGGCGGTCTCCAGGGTGGCGGTGCCCGAGGCCACCAGGGCCGCCTGGGCATGGGCCCGGGCCGCATAAGTACGGCCTTCCACCAGCGTCACGGGGGCGCCCTTCAGGTGGGCGCGCACGAAGGCCGGATCCAGGGTGGGGGCCACTGGGAGCACCCACTGCACTTCGGGCCGGGTGGTCCGCCACTGCTCCGCCAGCTCGGCCATGGGCGGCAGCAGATGCTGGATCTCGCCCGTGCGGCTGCCCGGCAACAACGCCACGAGGGGTCGGGCTGGGTCCAGGCCCGCTTCCGAAAAGAAGGTGGCGCGGTCGCACTCGGGCTTCACCACCTCCACCAGGGGATGCCCCACGAAGCGGGCCTCCACCGGGTAGCCCCGGAACAGCTCCGGCTCGAAATCGAAGAGGCAGTAGAGCGTATCCAGGGTATGGCCCAGTTCCGGGATGCGGCCCTTCTTCCAGGCCCACACCTGGGGGCACACATACTGATGCAGCTTCACGCTGGGCAGCTGCTTGCGCAGGGCCTTGGCCAGCCGCAGGTTGAAGCCGGGGTAGTCGATGAGCAGCGCCCCAGCGATGGCCTCTTCCGCCGCGGCAGCCAGGATCTGCTTGAAGAGCCGGTTCAGGCGCGGCAGGTGCTTGATCACCTCCACGAAGCCCACCACAGCCAGGTCCTTCACATCCGCCAGCTTGCGGTCCAGAAAGGGGGTCATGCGCGGGCCGCCCACGCCGATGATCCGCAGATCCGGGCGCCGGGCCTTCAATTCGCGGAGCAGCTCCGCACCGTGCAGATCGCCAGAGTCCTCCCCGGCGATGACCAGCAGGGTCTGCGTCATGAACGGTCCCCCGCGCCATCACCATCGCCATCCGACCCCGGCATGAGGTGCCTGCCGAACACCACGCTGTCATCCGGCACCACGGGCCGGCCCAGGGCCGTGGCGGGCATCTCCGCGGGGAACAGCACGGGCGGATGGACCGCCTCCAGCACCGCCGCCTGGGTCTGGAAGACCCCGGGATCCGTGGCAGGCAGGGCCATGTCCCAGCGGTAGCCCAGCCGCTGCAGCGGGCGCAGGTCCGAACCGGGCCCGCAGACGCCGCACCACAGGCGGTCCGCCAACAGCTCGACATCGGCGGTGCCCGGGTACCAGCAGAAACCCACCGCCTCGGCCCGGGCCTGCCGCAGCAGGTCCACCAGCGCGGCCTCGGCGCCCGCCTCGATCTTCAGGGCCAGCTTCGGTCCCCGTCCCGAGGTGGCCTCCAGGAGGGATTCCAGGTGGCCGAGGATCCGGAAGCCCGCCTCGCGGGTCTCCGGCCGGCTCACGGGAAGGGCGAGGAAATCCGGGCCCAGGCCGTGGCGCAGCACCTCGAGGGCCTCCTCCACCGGGGACCGGCCCGGCAGGTGCACGACATGCACGGCGGCGCCCCGGCGCACGGCCGGGGCCCACCCCGCATGGAGGGCGCCGTCCCAATCCAGGGCCAGCGGCCCCATGGGAACCCAGCGCGCGGGATCAAGGCTGGACGAAATCAGGGGCACGAACCGCATGGGTTTATCATGGAGCAACGGAGGCGCCATGGGCCGCATTTTCACCTTGGACGAAGCGCGGGCCCTGATGCCCCAGGTGAAGGCCACCACAGAACCTGTCTACACACTGGCTGCAAGTCTGGCCGAGGAGTTGAGCCAGGCGGAGGACGCCAAGGACGAGGCGCGGTCCGAGGCCCTGCGCGAGCGGCTCCAGGTCCTCGTGCAAAGCTGGCAGCAGAGCATGCAGGACCTCGAGGCCGAGGTGAAGGGCCTCTGGCTGGTGGATTTCGATTCCGGCGACGGCTACTGGTGCTGGGCCTACCCCGAGGAAGCCCTCGACCACTGGCACAGCTATGAAGGCGGCTTCCGCTCCCGCGTGCCCGTGGATCAGCGGCCGGGCGTGCAGGCCTAGCCGGATGCCGAGGCCGAAGCCCGCAAAGCGTCTCGAGCCACCCGCGCTGACGCGGGATTTCCGCGCCGCGGTCCTGGCCGTGGTGGCGCAGATCCCGGAAGGCCACCTCGCCTCCTACGGCCAGGTGGCGCTGCTGGCGGGTTTCCCCCAGCGCCCGCGCCAGGTGGGCATGGTGCTGTCGGGCCTGCCGGAAAACACGGACCTGCCCTGGCATCGCGTGGTGAACACCCGGGGCTATGTCCCCAGCCGGGGCCGCTGGTGGGGGGCCTTCGAGCAGATCGGGCGCCTGCGCGACGAAGGCATCGAGGTCGATGACCAAGGCAACCTCGACCTCGAGGCCCATCGGTGGAGCGGCGAGCCCCCGACGCCCAAGCGCTCCAAGCGAAGCGCCACAGCCACACCGATCACCGGAAAGGCCAGCCGACCAACCCCAAGGGCCCGGAAGAAGGGGTAAAAACCGCCTCCGGGCCCTTCACCGAGGTTCCTTTCCGCCCACCCTGCCGGGGCCGCGATCCCTCAGGTACACTGGTGTCTGCGGAGGGGCCATGAAGGTTCGCGTGTCGGTGCAGTTGAAGCCCGGAATCCTGGATCCCCAGGGCAAGGCGGTGGAGCAGGGCCTGCATGGCTTCGGCTTCGCGGTGGAGCATGTGCGCATCGGCCGCCTCATCGAGATGGAGATACCGGGCACGGATCCCGCGGAGGTGAAGGCCAAGGCCCTGGCCATGTGCGACAAGCTGCTGGTCAACCCGGTGATGGAGAAAGCCTCCATCGAGGTGGTCTGATGCGGGTGGCAGTCCCGATCTTCCCCGGGTCCAACTGCGACCACGACGCCCTCCACGCTTGCGGCACGGTCATGGGCTGGGACACCCTTCCCGTCTGGCACCAGGAGACCCGGCTGCCGGAAAACACCGAGCTGGTCTTCGTGCCCGGCGGCTTCAGCTACGGCGACTACCTGCGCTGCGGCGCCATCGCCGCCCTGGCGCCCATCATGGCGGATGTGAAGCGCCACGCGGACAATGGCGGCCTGGTGCTGGGCGTGTGCAACGGCTTCCAGATACTCTGCGAGGCCCAGCTGCTGCCCGGCGCCCTGCTGCGCAACGAATCCCTGCGGTTCATCCATGCGGATGTGCACCTGCGCGTGGAACGGGCCGACCTGCCCTTCACCCGCGCCATGAAGGCCGGCGAGGTCTTCCGCGTGCCCATCGCCCATGCCGAGGGCAACTTCACCCTGGATCCCGCGGATCTGGCGGACCTGGAGGCCCGGGGCGGCGTCGCCTTCCGGTACTGCTCGGCCCAGGGCGAGATCGGCGAGACGCATGTGCCCAACGGCGCCATGAACGGCATCGCCGGTATCGTGAATGTCCGCGGGAATGTGCTGGGCATGATGCCGCACCCCGAGCGGGCCGTGGATCCCAAGCTGGGCTCCACCGGCGGCCTGGGCGTGTTCCAGAGCCTCGAAGCGGCCTTCGCCAAGGCCTGAATCAAGGCCTGAGCCAGATGGGGATCGGCCCCCGGGACCTGGAAAAGGCCCCCGGCAGAGCCTTGTGAAAATTCCATGCCCAACAAAATCTTTTCCTGTCATCCTTCCTGGGACGCCCCGGTGGGCATGTCTTTTTATTCCTGAGCCATGAGCGAAACTGAAACCAAAAACCTTCAGACCTACACCAGCGGCCCCCTTCGGCTGGCCGTCCTCAAGCGCGACCCGGTGCCCGCCAAGCTGCTCCCGGCGCGGGAAGCCTGGACGCTGCTGCAGCCCACCCACGCGGTGCGCGTCTGCACCAGCGAGGACCGCGAAGAGGGCGTGATCCGCTCCGGCGACCTGGCCCTCCTGCTGCCGGGGTTCGGTCACACGCTGAAGCGCCACCACGCCAACGCGCCCTTCGGCTTCACGGCCCTGTTCCTGGAAGGTCCCTTCCCGGAGCCCCTGCTCTCCTCACTGCAGAACCCGCCACGGAAGTGGCAGGAGTCCAGCTTCGCCGTGCTGCGGAGCCTCAGCCTCAAGCAGCTGTTCAGCATCTTCACGCAGGAACTGGCCAATCCCGACGGCGTGCAGCTCATGACCCGCGAACTGTTCCTCATCCTGCTGGGCGCCGAGCTTTCGCGCCTGACGGAAAAAGAGGACCGGGGCCGCTTCCCCTACCGCCTGAACCGCTCGACCCTGCAGCTGGTACTGGACCACATGGAGGTCCACATCGGCGCGAAGAACAGCGTGCCCGAGCTGGCCACCATGGCCCGCTGCACACCGGACCACTTCATCCGGCTCTTCCGCGAGGCCACCAGCACCACACCTCACCAGTACCTCATTGAGCGCCGCCTCCAGCGCGCCGTCACCCTGCTGGCCAACGGCGAGCGCCCCAGCGATGTGGCGAAGATCCTCGGTTTCTACGACGCCAGCGCCTTCACCCGCGCCTTCAAGCGCCGCTTCGGCGTACCTCCCAGCGAGTACGCGCAGGAAGCCTACGACCGGCAGTTCCCGAAGAAGTAGGGGGAGGACCCAGCACCAGGAAAGGGCGCCTTCTGGCGCCCTTTCCTGGTGTTTAGGGAAACCCTACTTGGCAGCCTTCTCCGTCACGGCCTTGGCCTTGGTGGCGCCCTTTTCGGCGCCCTTGCGGGTCTTGCCCTTGGCCTTGTCCGTGCCGGCCTTGGCGGCGCCTTCGCCCTTGGCGGTGGCGGCCTTCACCTGGTCTCCGGCCACGGGGACGGCCCCGGCCTTAGCGTCGACCTTGGCCTTGGCATCCGAGGCCTTCTTGTCGGCCTTGGCCTTGGACTGATCAGCCTTTTCATCAGCCTTGGCCTTCCCCTTGTCGACGGTTGCATCCGCCTGTTTCTTGAGGTCGTCCTTGGTGGGAATCTGCGCAGCGAGCACCAGCGTGGCGCCCAGCATCACGGGAAGAAGAAGCTTCATCGGAACCTCCACTGAAGACTGAAAACTGAGGATGCCCTCTCAGGGCTTGCACACCTTGCAGGCCTTGTAGCCGGCCTTGTCGGCCTCGGCCGCCGAGGCGAAGGAGGTCCGGTTGGCATCCTTCATCTTCGCGGCGACCTTGCAGTCGGCCCGGTGGTAGGTCTTGGAGTCCTTGTTGGCGATGATGGCCGTCGAGGCGGCCACGGTCTTGGCTGGAGCAGCTTTGGCCGCTGCGGCGGGTGCGGGTTTGGCAGGCGTGGGGGCCGAGACCGCGGCGGGAGCCGGAGCCGGCTTCGCCGCAGCTGGAGCAGGCTTGGCGGGGGCGGCGGGGGTCGCGGCGGCAGCCTTCGCAGCCTCGGACTTCTTGGCCTGCTTCTCAGCTTTCTTTTCGGCCTTCTTTTCGGCGGCGGTCTTGGGCGCGGCGGGCTTGGCATCCTGGGCGGTGGCCACCACGGAGGCAGCCAGGAAGAGAGCTAGCAGCATGTGTTTCATCGATTCTCCTTGGTAAGGGGTGAGTCAGGGTGCGCCGCACCCTGGGGACTGTCAACGGGGGACGGCGCAGGAGGCCGGGAAACGGGGCGGGCGCCGGGCGCGCGTGGCCTGCTCGAAGCCGAAGGCCAGCTTCAGCAGCGGGCCCTCCTGCCAAGGCCCGCCCACGAACGAGAGGCCCAGCGGCATCCCGAAGGCGTACCCGGCGGGAACCGTGATGTGGGGGCAGCCCGCCACGGCCGCCGGACTGGAGAAGCTGAGGCTGGAGCTGTCGCCGTTCAGGTGGTCGATGAGCCAGGCCGGGCCTCCGGTGGGCCCCACCAGGGCCTGCAGCTGGTGCTTCTCCAGCAGGCTGGTGATGTCCCGCCGCGCCTGGGCGCAGGTCTCCAGGGCCTTGAGGTAGGCGGGATCCGTCAGCGACCCCTTTCCTTGGGCCAGCTTCAGAATCTCCTGGCCGAAGAAGGGCATCTCCCGCCCCTTCTCCCGCTCGTCGAAGGCCATGAGCGCCTCGAGGCTTCTCACGGCACCACCCCTCCCGGCCAGGTAGGCCTCCAGGCCCGCCTTGAACTCGTAGAGCAGCACCTCGAATTCCGCATCGTCATAGGCCGAGGACTTCAGCTCGACTTCCACCAGGGTGGCGCCCTGCGTCGTGAGCACTTCCAGGGCAGGCCGGATCACGGCGTCCGCATGGGCATGGACGCCCAGGAGGTTCTTCACCACGCCGAGGCGCGCGCCCTTCAGGCCCTCCGCCACGAGGAAGCGGGTGTAGTCGGCCTCCCGCCGTGCGTCCGCTTCGCGGGTGGCGGCGTCCCGGGGGTCGCTGCCGGCCAGGACATTCAGCAGGACCGCCGCGTCGCGCACCGTGCGCGTCATGGGGCCGGCCGTATCCTGGGTGTGCGAGATGGGGATGATGCCGCTCCGGCTCACCAGGCCCACCGTGGGCTTCAGGCCCACCACGCCGTTGGCATTGGCGGGGCTCACCACGGAACCGTCCGTTTCCGTGCCCACGGCCACGGCGCAGAGGCTGGCCGCCGCGGCGGCGCCGGACCCGGAGCTGGAGCCGCTGGGGCTGCGGTCCAGGGCATAGGGGTTGCGCGTCTGTCCCCCGCGCCCGCTCCAGCCGCTGCTGCTGCGGGTGGAGCGGAAATTCGCCCACTCGCTGAGGTTCGTCTTCCCGAGGACCACAGCCCCGGCCTCGCGCAGCTTCCGCACGAGGAAGGCGTCCTCTCTGGGCGCGGGGGCCTCGGCCAGCGCCAGCGATCCCGCCGTGGTCTTCATGGCGTCCGCCGTGTCGATGTTGTCCTTGATGAGCACGGGAATGCCATGCAGCGGGCCGCGGAGCCTGCCGGCCTTCCGTTCCCCATCCAGGGCCTTGGCGAGCGCCAGGGCCTCCGGGTTCAGCTCGATCACCGCGTTCAGCCGCGGACCCGCCTGATCCAGCGCCCGGATGCGGGCCTGGTATTTCCGCACCAGGTCCGCCGCCGTCCAGTGGCCCGCGGCCAGGCCCGCCTGGAGACCGGCCACGGTGGCCTCCTCGAGGACCAGCCCCTTCGCGGGAGCGACCTTCAGGTCGCCCCCGGTGAGCGCCGCCGCGCCTGTGGCCAAGCCCATCCCCAGGAATGAGCGGCGATCGAGAGCCAGGGAATCGTCTTCGCGCGGCATGGGCGGTCCTTCGATGGGGTGAAAGGATCATACCTCCGGACGACCCGCCGGTTCCCGAAGCGCATTCGCCGATCCGCACCTGCGCCGGGGTGGAGGGCGACGGATCCTGGGATCTGGGAGGCTTTCATGGCCGCGTTCCTGCTCTGGCTCATCCTGCTGGTGGTCTGCTGGCCCCTGGCCCTCCTGGCGCTGATCCTCTACCCGCTGATCTGGCTGCTGCTCCTGCCCTTCCGTCTCCTGGGCTTTGCCGTGGAGGGCGTCTTCGGGCTGGTGAAGGGGCTGTTCCTGCTGCCGGCCCGCATCCTCGGGCGCTGAGCGGGGGGTGAGCGAGGGTTGAGCCAGATCACATTCTTTGTTGATCTATCGATCTAGAATGACCGGGTCCCGTGGAGGCCCCGTGTTCAACGGTTTCGAGCAGGCCCGCCAGTTCATCCAGGCCCATTCGGTCCGCATGATCGACCTCACCTTCAGCGATCTCTGGGGCCGGTGGCACCATGTCAGCATTCCCGCCTCCCAGTTCAACGAGCAGCTCATGCGGGACGGAGTGGGCTTCGATGGCTCCAGCGTGGGCCTGAAGTCCGTGAAATCCGGCGACATGGTGCTGATCCCGGACCTGGCCACGGGCCACATGGACCCCTTCTGGGAGGCCCCCACCCTCAGCTTCATCTGCTCGGCCTACGAGGCTGACACCAAGGCCCCCTTCCCCGTGGATCCGCGCAACATCGCCATCCGCGCCGAGGATTACCTGCGCGAGACCGGCATTGCCGATCAGAGTATCTGGGGGCCCGAGTACGAGTTCTATGTCTTCGACAAGGTGAGCTACGAGAACGGCGTCAACACCGCCTCGTACCGCGTGGACAGCCGCGAGGCGGACTGGCACAGCGGTGAGGGCGGCCACGGGCACTTCATCCCCCTGCACGGCGGCTACCACGCCATGGCGCCGAAGGACCAGCTCTACAACCTGCGCGCCGAGATGTGCATGGAGCTCGAGCAGATGGGCGTCGAGGTGAAATATCACCACCACGAGGTGGGCGGCCCAGGCCAGTGCGAGATCGAGACCCCGCTCTTCCCCCTGCTGAAGGCGGGCGACGCCACCCAGATCGTGAAGTATGTCGTGAAGATGGTGGCCCACCGCCGGAACCAGACGGCCACCTTCATGCCCAAGCCCCTCTACGGCGAGGCCGGCAGCGGCATGCACTTCCACCAGATGTTGATGAAGGGCGGGAAGAACCTCTTCTACGACGAGAAGGGCTACGGAAAGATGAGCCAGGAGGCCCTCTGGTACATCGGCGGCATCCTGGCCCACGGTCCGGCCCTGCTGGCGCTCACGAACCCCAGCACCAACAGCTACCGCCGTCTGGTGCCCGGCTTCGAGGCCCCCATCAGCGCCTTCTTCTCCCTGGGCAACCGCTCCGCCGCCATCCGCGTGCCCAAGTACGCGGATCAGCCCGAAACGGCCCGCTTCGAATTCCGTCCCCCCGACGCCACCTGCAATGTCTACCTGGCCCTGGCCGCCCAGTTGCTGGCGGGCATCGACGGCATCCAGAAGAAGATGGATCCCACGGCCCTGGGCTTCGGCCCCATCGACCAGAACATCTTCGGCTGGAGCGACGAGCAGCGCCGGAAGATCAAGAGCCTGCCCACCAGCCTCATGGAGGCCTGCGAGGCCCTCGAGGGCGACATGGACTTCCTGCTGGCGGGGGGTGCCTTCGACCGCCTCCAGCTGGAGGACTACCTCAGGCATCTCCGTGGCCAGGAAGCCGCCGTTCGGAACCGGCCCCATCCCTACGAGATGGCCCTCTACTTCGAGGCCTGAGAACTGGCGGGAAACGGTCTGAAACCCGATATTGGCTCCAGCGCGGCTCCCCTGGCGGATCGCCGGACCGCGCGGGAGGCCACCATGGATCTCTACCTGGACCCCAAGGAAACGGAACTCCTGACGGGGCTGCTCGAACACCGCCTCGAAGGACTCCAGCGGGAAATCCACCACACGGACAGCCGGTCCTTCAAGGCGGAGCTCAAGGCCGAAGAGGCCCTGGCGCAGGAGGTTCTGGCCAAGCTGAAGACCCCGGCCGCCATGGGGATCTAGGGGCGCCTAGGCCCACCGTCGCACGCGGCGGACATAGGCTTCGTAGGCCGCCCCGAACTGGGCCCGCAACCGGACCTCCTCCCGGGCGATGACGAGGCGGTCCAGGAGAAGCACCAGCACGGGAACCATCAGCAGCACCCAGGCCGAGTCGAGCAGCATCCCGAATCCGGCGAGGCAGGCCGAGAGGCCCAGGTAGAGGGGGTTCCGGGAATACCCGAAGGGGCCCGAGGTCAGGAGCGCCGTGGCCGCACCGTTGGGGTTCGGCGTGGTTCCCGCGCCCTTGAAGGTGATCAGCGCCCACCCGGCAAGGGCCAGGGAGCCAGCCAGCAGCGCTGCACCAGCCCCATGCCTCAGGGCATCCGGAAGGTGCGTGCCGAGGGGCCGCAGGATCCCCAGGCCCCAGCCCACCAGGAGGCAGGCCAGGAAGAGGAGCGGTGGCTGGGGAGACCTCTGGTGTTCGGGCATGCCGCCTCCCTTTCCCGGGGGGAGAGGATACCCGCTCCACCACCAGGTCAGGCCAGGGACTTCTCGAGGGCCTCCCCGTGTACCGCCTTCAGGTCCGCCGCTTCGGCATCCAGCAGAGGCTGGCCATCCACGGCCAGGGTGATGCGCGCGCCACCCGTGGTGCCGATCTTGGCGAAGGGCACCCGATGGGTGGCGCAGAGTGTCGCCAGGCTGCCTTCGCCTTCGGCCGCCACGCTCACCACGATGCGGCCGGCCGTTTCGCCGAACAGCAGGCTGTCCAGGCGCAGGCCGCCCCTCGTCAACAGCAGCTGGCAGCCCATGCCTTCACCCTCATCCGCACCGAAGGCGCTCTCCAGCGCGGTGACCAGCAGGCCGCCCTCGCTGGTGTCGTGGGCGCTGCGGATGAGGCCCAGGCGGACGCCCTCGCGCACGCAGGCCTGGAGCCGCAGTTCCTCATCCAGGCGCAGCTCGGGGCAGGCACCCTCCACCTTGCCCGTGCGGAGCTTCAGGTACTCACTGCCGCCCAGCTCCTCGCGTGTCTCGCCCAGCAGGAAGATGCCGTCGTGGGCCGCGCGGAAGGCCGATCCGCAGATGCGGTTGCCCACCTTGGACAACGCGGTGGCGTCCGGCACATCCACCGCCACCGGGCCCGCGCAGTCCTCCACCAGACCCACCGCCGCGATCATGGGCGTGGGGAAGATGCTCTGGCCTTCAGTGTCGTTGTAGAGGCTCACATTGCCGCTGACGATGGGCACATCAAGGGCCAGGCAGGCCTGGCGGATGCCCAGGCAGCCCTGCTCGAAGGTCCACATGTTCTCGGGTTTCTCAGGGTTGCCGTAGTTGAGGCAGTCCGTGAGGCCGATGGGCTCGGCGCCCACGCAGGCCAGGTTGCGGCAGGCCTCGGCCACGGCGTGGGCCGCGCCCCAGAAGGGATCCAGGTAGCAGAAGCGGCTGTTGCAGTCGCTCGACATGGCCACCGCCTTGCCCGTGTCATTACCCGCCTCGTCCTTCACGCGGATGATGCCCGCGTCGCCGCGGCCCATGCCCAGCAGCGTGTTGCTGCGCACGGTGCCGTCGTACTGCTCGAAGATCCAGCGCTTGCTGGCCACGGTAGGCGCTTGGAGGAGCTGGCGCAGGGTGCGCTCCACTTCCGCGGGCTTGAGGTCTGCGGGCAGCGGCGCGGCGTTCACCGCGTCGAGGTAGCCCGGGCGCTGGCGGGGCCGGTCGTATTTGGGTGCCGCGTCCACCAGGGGCTGGATGGGCAGGTTGATGACGGGCTCGCCGTGCCAGCTGCCGATGAAGCGGCCGCTGTCCGTGACCTCGCCCACCACGCAGGCGTCCAGGCCCCACTTGTGCAACACGGCGACGATCTTCTCCTCGCAGCCGGGCCGCGCCACCAGCAGCATGCGCTCCTGGCTTTCGCTGAGCATCAGCTCGAAGGGCGTCATGCCCTCTTCGCGCATGGGCACCTGATCCAGCCGGATCTCCAGGCCCGTGCCCGCCCGGCTGGCCATCTCGAAGCTGCTGGAGGTGAGGCCCGCGGCGCCCATGTCCTGGATGCCGATGACCCAGTCCGTCTGGAAGATCTCCAGGCAGGCCTCGAGCAGCAGCTTTTCCGTGAAGGGATCGCCCACCTGCACCGTGGGCCGTTTCTCCTCGCTGCCCTCGCCGAACTCCGCCGAAGCCATGCTGGCGCCGTGGATGCCGTCGCGGCCGGTCTTCGAGCCGATGTACATCATCTTGTTGCCGATGCCGGAGGCGAAGCCCTTGAAGATCTTGTCGCTGCGCAGCACGCCCAGGGTAAAGGCGTTCACGAGGATGTTGCCGTTGTAGCTGGCGTCGAAGGCCGCATCGCCACCCAGCATGGGGATGCCCATGCAGTTGCCGTAGCCCGAGATGCCCGCGGCCACACCCTTCACCAGGCCCTTCATGCGCGGCGCGTCGAGCTCGCCGAAGCGCAGGCTGTTCAGGTTGGCCAGGGGGCGGGCGCCCATGGTGAAGACATCGCGGAGGATGCCGCCCACCCCGGTGGCCGCCCCCTGGTAAGGCTCGATGAAGCTGGGATGGTTGTGGCTCTCCATCTTGAAGGCCACGGCCCAGCCATCGCCGATGTCCACCACGCCTGCGTTCTCGCCGGGGCCCTGGAGGACGCGGGGGCCTTCCGTGGGCAGGTTCTTCAGGTGCACGCGGCTGGATTTGTAGGAGCAGTGCTCGCTCCACATGGCGCTGAACACGCCCAGCTCCGGGTAGGTGGGCAGGCGGCCATCCAGGAGGCGCAGGAGCACCTGCCACTCGTCCTTGGACAGCCCCAGCTCCAGGGCCAGGGATTCGGTGACAGCCGGTTCGTGGGCAGCGGACATGGAGGCTCCGGAAGCCTTGATTCTAGCGGTTTCGCCAGGGCCGAACGAGGCTTGACATCCTTCAGGACGGTTCGGGCTCCACCGGCGCCATGGGGGATTCTCCGCCTTCGTAGGTGCGGCGCAGCACCCCCTGGACAAGGCGCTGGAAGAAGGTGCCTCGTTCCGGGTTGAACACAATGGAGACCGTGGCCTTCAGCTCGGTGCCCAATTCCAGCAGGGGGCCGCCGTCGATGCCCGTCCCCAGCAGCAGGAAGGGCACGCGGCCCTGAACGGGTTCCAGGAGGGCCTTCATCCGCCGCCGTTCATCCAACCCCAGGCTGGGCACATGGAACAGCACCAGCGCCGGATGCTGGGCCAGGGCCTCCTTGATCGCGGAGACCGTCGGCGCCACGCGGTACAGGGGCTGGAGCCCCCCCAACAGGTTCTGGAGCGCCCCCTCGAGCGCCGCGTCCCCGGACACCAGCGCGAGCCCCTTGGGCTGGACGGCGGCCGCGCGGGCCTCCCCCGTGCCCGCGGCGGTTTCGACGCCCCGCCGGGAGATGCGTTCCAGATCCTCTTCCCGGCGCTCGAAGACCCAGCGGGAGAGGGGGTGCAGCACCCGCTCGTCCAGCTGGGGCCGGAACTCGATCCCGAAGGTCCGACCATGCACATGGCGGACCTTGACCTTCGTGTTGACCCGGATGCCCTCCACCAGGGAGATGGTCACGGCCATCTCGTCCCCGGCCTGGAGTTCTCCCTCCAGAATGTCGCGTGTGCTGTAGATCCGCGCCCCAGTGGTACTGATGTCCACCAGCGTCCCCGTGACGAGGTCGTATTTGGGGGTGCTGAAGGTCAGGGGTACCCGGCCCACCCGCTCCACCCGGTAGGCCGAGCGGTGGTCTTCCTCGTAGAGGGTCTCCGGGATCGCCAGACGGAGGGTCCGGCGCCCCTCGGCCATGCCGAAGCCGAGGAGCTGGGTGGAGGCTTCCAGGAAGCTCACGCCGTGGGGGAACCGCAGGCGCAGGTCGGCATTGCGCAGGCCGTACAGGGCATCCTCGCGGCCCATGGTGGCGGCGGCCTGGAGGTCGTTGGCCTCCAGGCGCAGAAACGACGACTCGAAACGGAGGTAGGGCGTGACCAGGATCATCAGCTCCCGCCGGTCACAGGCGCGTCTGAGGATCTCCTCGATCGCTTCCGGATTTCGGATCAAGTTGCCCGCCAAGTCTCCTCCGCCTTCGGAATGCCCGCTGTCTCTGGAATGTCTGTATCCATCATGGGTACCGTTCCGTACACTGAAAAGCTCTGCTTTCGGACCCCATGACCCCGCCCCGCACCCTCCTCGCCTACAGCGCCCCCCGCAGTGGTTTCGGGGATGAATGGATGACTTTCCTTCCCATCGGTCTCGGCTACCTGCAGGCGATGCTGAAGTCCCGTGCCTTCCCCTGCCGGGTGGCCAACCTGAGCGGTCGGGGCCGGAAGGAGGTCCTGGCCTATCTGAAGGCCCAGAACCCAGCCGTGATGGGCGTTTCCATGTTCACCTTCAACCGGAAGCGGTCCTATGAGCTGCTGGCCTGGGCCCGGGAAGCCTGCCCAGAGGCGATCCTCCTGGCTGGAGGCCCCCATCCCACCCACCTGGCCGAAGAGGTCTTCGAGGACTGTCCCGCCCTGGATGCCATCGTGCAGGGCGAGGGCGAAGCCGTCCTCCTGGGGATCACCGAGCGGCTGAAGGCGGCTCCCGGCTCGGATCTCTGGCGCCGGACGCCGGGGCTCATCCTCCGCGAGGGCCCCACCCTGCCTCAGCCGCCCCTGGAAGATCTCGATGGCGTGGGCATTCCCGCCGAGCACCTGGAGGCGGATTTTCTCAACGATGTGGGCCAGCTGGCCTACCTGAGCACCAGCCGCGGCTGCCCGGCCACCTGCAACTTCTGCAATACCCCGGAGTTCTGGGGGACTTCCATCCGCTTCCGCAGTGCCCCGTCGGTGCTGCGCGAGATGCGCCTGCTCCGGGAGCAGCACGGCCTCACCTACTTCAGCTTCCGGGATGACACCTTCACCGCCAACCGTGACCGCGTGCTCACCCTCATGAAGGGCATCCAGGACAGCGGCCTCCATCCCCTGTGGAACTGCCAGAGCCGCGTGAACCTGGTGGACGAGGACCGCCTGGTGGCCATGAAGCGCGCCGGTTGCGAATTCATGCAGTTCGGCGTGGAGCACGGCAGCGAGCGCGTGCTGGCCCTGCTGGACAAGGGCACCAACCTGCGCCATGCGCGGAAGGCGCTGGGCCTGGTGCGCAAGGTGGGCATGAACCTGGGCATCTACCTCATCACCGGCATCCCCGGCGAGACCTGGGCGGATGTGGAGGAGACCGCGACCTTCGTCCGGGACACGCGGCCCCAGGACTGCCAGATCAGTCCTCTGGCCCTGTACCCGGGGACGCGGATGTTCGACCAGTACCGCGCCGAGGGCCGCATCCAGAAGGATTTCTACCGGGCCAGCGGCGACGCCGAGGTCTTTGCGCGGGTCGACGCCCACACCGAGAAGGCCCTGCGGCACATCGACCAGGTGGCCCAGCAGGCCAAGGCGAAGTCCCGCTTCACGCCCGCCGAATTCGCTGAGCAGAAGCGCTGGCTGGGCTTCTGCGCCGTCACCAACCTGCTCTGCGGCGAGGCCGCCGAAGAAGAAGGGCGCTTCGCCGAAGCCGAAGCCGAGTACGCCGAGATCATCGCCCGGGAGCCCGCCAACCCCTGGGGCTTCATGAAGCGCGGCCTGCTGCGGGAAAAGCTCGGACAGCTGGACCGGGCCCGCGCCGACCTGGCCGAAGTGCTGGCCCTGGCCCCCGGCAACCCCGAAGCCACTGAGCTGGCGGGCCTGTGGGGCCTCAAGAAGACCAAGACCCGGACCCGGAAGCCCGCCCACGGCCCCACCGCCGAGATGAAAGGCGCCGAAGCCTACCTCAGCCGGCCGAAGATGTAGCCTCCGCCTTCAGCGCCCGCCGCCATTCCAGCAGACCCATGACGCACAGCACCTGGTAGACGAGGTACAGCGCGCTGGTCACATAGAGCCCCTTGTAGATCAGCAGCCCCACCGAAATGCAGTTGGCCGCGAGCCACACCAGCCAGTTCTCGATCCATTTGCGGGTCATCATGAACTGGGCGACGAGGCTGAGGGCTGTGATCAGGGAATCCAGCACGGGCACGGTGCTGTTCGTGTACCGACGGAGCAGCCAGGCCAAGGCGACCGTGATGCCCGCGACGGCCCCCGCGAGCAGGGCGGCCATCGCCGGCCTGACCCGGCTCACGGTCAGGGCGCCGTGGTCCCGCCCCCCATGGAGCCAGCTCCACCACCCGTAGATCGAGATGGCGATGTAGAAGCCCTGCAGCCCGACATCCGCGTAGAGGCCGGTGCGGTAGAACAGGGCGATGAAAACCAGGTTGTTGGCGATGCCAAGCGGCCAGTTCCAGATGTTCTGGCGCACCAGCAGGGCCACGCAGGCGGCCCCGGTGAGGAACCCGAAGACCTCCATCCAACCCGGCATCAATCCTCGTGCTTCAGGTTGGGACTGCGCTCCAGCACCATGAGCACCAGCCGCTCCAGCTCGTCCACCAGGAGGAAGCGGAGAACGGGGTCGGCGGGGCCACCACGACCGGGTTCGCCTCCCCCACGCAGCACGAAGAAGGGCCCAGACCGCTCCAGGCGGGAGATCCGCTTCCAGAGCAGGCGCCCCGCGCCCAGCTTCCTCGCCAGGGGCGCCGGCAGGGCGTTGTGCTCGACCGTGAGGCCCAGCTCGTCCACCAGCACCTGGGAACCCTCCACCAGCAGCACCCCCAGCAGGGTGCCGATGAGAAGCAGGCTGCCGGCCACCACGGCGCCGATGGCCGCCACGACCGCAATCCAGAAGGACCAGGTGGGTTCGCTCGCGGCCTCCGCCACCTTTAGGGAGGCCCGCAGCACGGGAAGCCGTTCGAGGATCTGGGCCAGGGCGCGCACCCCCACCAGCCAGGAGCCGGCGAAGAGCAGGACGGCCATGGCGCGCTGGGCAAAGGAGGGCCGGAAGACGAGGGGCGAACCGACGGTCATTGGCCTTCCATCTCCGCCACGATGCCCTCCGCCGCCGCCGCGGGATCTGCCGCGTGGGTGATGGGCCGGCCCACCACCAGCCAGGTGGAGCCCTGCTTCAGGGCCTGGGCGGGCGTCATGACGCGGGCCTGATCCTGGGTGGCGGCACCCGCGGGCCGGATGCCCGGGGTCAAGCGATGGAAGGCCTCGCCGCAGGCCTCCCGGATGGTGCCCGCCTCCCAGGCCGAGCAGACGACGCCGCCGCAGCCGGCCTGCTGGGCCAGCTTCGCATAGGCCAGGGCCAGATCTTCAGACCGGCCGGCATGGCCCAGGGCCGCCAGGGCCTCCCGGTCCAGGCTGGTCAGCACCGTCACCGCCAGCAGCTCCGTGCGGCCCCCGGCGGCCCGATGGGCGCGCACGGCTTCGACCGCGGCCTCCAGCATGGCGGGACCGCCCTGGGCGTGGACATTGATGAGGCGGGGATCCAGCTGGAGCAGCACCTCCAGGGCCCGGCGCACGGTGGTGGGGATGTCGTGAAGCTTCAGGTCCAGGAACACCGGCACCCTAGTCTGCAGTTCCTTCACGAAGGCGGGCCCTTCGGCGCAGAACAGTTCCAGCCCCACCTTCAGCATGCCCACCCGGCCCGCCAGGCGATCCGCCATGACCAGGGCCTCCCTGGCCGTGGGCAGGTCGAGGGCCACCACGAGGCGCTCCCGGGGCGTGAGGTTGACAGAGGCAGGGCTCAAGACGACTCCCGTATGATGCGGAGGATCATTCTGCCATCAAGGGAGCTCCGTGTTGCTGACCGTTCCATCCCCTTCCTCGCCCCCGGCCGAGATCAGGCCCGCGCCGCCGACCCCCGCCGAGCGGGAGGAGCGCCTGCTCGAGGCCTACGACTGGGGCCACCCCCTGCCCCCGGCACAGCCCGGTCCCGGTGCGACGGCCGACCGGTGGCTGCGGGCCGCCGCCACCTTCGACCCCGGGACGGCCCTGCCGGGCAACCCCTTTCCCCCGGGGGCGGCCCACCGGGAGGCGGAAGCGCTGCGGGCCCTCCTGAAGGCCCCCCCCAGCCAGCTCGGGAGGCGTCTCGCGGCCCTGCCCCTCCGCCAATCCGGCACGGCCCTGGCCCTCTGGCGCTGGGGCCAGGCCCAGGTCCGCCTGGGGCATGTCCCCCTTGAGGTGCGGCAGGCGTGGGAGGACCGCCTCCTGGCCGCGGGCCCGGCGCTCACGCGCGGTTATGCCCTGCGCCACGCCCTCTGCTGGGCCCTGGCGGACAAGGACGAGACCAGGTTCGCCGCCCTCAAGGCCCTCGCCACCCCGGAGACGGAATCCGTCGTGGCGGGCTTCCAGCGCCTCTTCGGTCTGCTGGGCGGCCCCACGCCGGACCTGCGCCTGTGGAGCCTGCCGGGCCTGGCCTACCAGGATCTGCGACTGGATCAGCTGGGGGTTCCCCGGGTGTGGATCTGCCCGGCCGGCGAAGGACCGCTGCCGGACCTTCCGCCCCGCGTGGCCTGGGTCATCCCCAGCGCCGAGGCCGGCCTGGATGCCCGCAGCGCCAGCCTTCCCGAAAACCTCCTGGAGGAGGGCCGGGCCCTCGCCATGCGCCTCCAGGCGGCCGGAAGGACCGCCCGCTTCGCTCCCAGCCGGCCGGCCTTCGAGGCGCTGGGTCTGGTCTGGTTCCCCATCCTCATCGACCTCGACGCCCAGGGAACCGTCAGGACCATCCGCATGGGGGATGCGGCCCCGTCGCAGCCCTGAGCCCATCCCGCGAGGGGGACTTCACCCGATCCCGCAGCCCTGGAGCCATCCGGCCACCGTGCCCCAGACCAGGTGCGACCAGTAGTGGAACCCCCGTCGCACGGGCTTCGAGGTATAGCTGGCGTGGAGCCGGTCCTTGAGCATCGGGTAGTTGCCGTCGGGATCCAGGACCGCCGCCACCACGGGTGAGTTGAACTCGTAGGTGATCCATCGATCCTGGCCATCCCAGACGAGCCGCTGCTCCTCCCGGTTCTCCAGCCGAACCCACAGCGTGATCGGCACCTTGAGACCGCCTTTCCGCTCGAGGGTGATGGAACCCACCCGGCCGGGCGCGGAGGGCTGCGGCGCTGCGAAGACAGGTCCCTTCTCGGAGAACAGCCAGCCGCCCTGGGTGACCTCCTGGGCCCTCGCGCCGCGGATGGCGTAGTCGAGCACCTCCGTGCCCTCAACGAAATCACGCCAGAACCCGGAGAGGTCGCGGCCCGACACCCGCTCGGCGATGCGCTTGAAGTCCTGCCGGGTCGGATGCCGGAACGCCATCTCCTGGGCGTAGGCGCGCATGACCTGCTCCATCACGGGCCGGCCCAGCAGCGCCTCGAGCTGGTTGAGGACCTGGGTGGCCTTGCCATAGGCGGTGACGGAGTAGCTATGGGCGTTGAGGGTCTTGAACCCGAATCGCGTCAGGGGATCGGCGGAGGGCAGGCTCCAATAGCCCCCCCATTCCAGGAAGTCCGTGGACACCCGGAATCTTCGGCTGCTGAGCAAGCTGTGATAAGTGCGCTCCAAGGCCTTGTGCGTGAACCAGGTGTTGATGCCCTCATCCAGCCAGGGCTCTTCGAACTCGTTGCTGGCCAGCATGCCGTAGAAGAACTGGTGGCCGAACTCATGGACAGTCACCTGCTCGGGTTCCAGGCGGCGCTGCAGCGGGTCGAACCCCACCGAGCCGGCAGTGATGAGGGTGGGGTATTCCATCCCGTCCGCACCTTCGGCCTGCTCGGGTGTGTCGATCACCGTCAGCGTCGGATAGGGGTATTTGAAATACCACTCCTCGCTCCAGCGCAGGGCGTTCTCCACGGCGCGCCGCTGCCGCTGGAAGCTCCCCCGGTGGCGGTCGTCGATGTAGTAGAACACCTGCACGCCACGGTATTCGTGCATGGCGGGCTTCCGCCAGCTCTCCCGGGGCATCACGGCCCAGGCGAAATCATGGACATCCTCGGCATGGAGGCGCCAGATCACATTCAGCGGCCGCTTGGGATCCTTCTCGATCTCGGTGATGAAGTTGGTCTGGGTGCCCGTGTGGGCCAGCCCCAGCGCGTTCGGCAGGGACAGGGCCACATCGTAGACGCCGAAATCCGCGAAGAACTCCGTGTTGGCATGGTAGGCGTGGCAGTTCCAACGGTCGCCCTGATAGACGCCCACCTTCGGGAACCACTGGCCGGACATGAGGAAGTCGCCGGCCCAGCCGCTGCGGGCGAAGACCTTGGGGTAGCGGTTCTCCCAGGTGATCTCCAGGTGGATGGTCTCCCCGGGGGCCACGGCCCGCGGCAGCCTCAGCCAGTGGACCGTTTCGTCCTCACCGGCATGACCCTGAAGCTCCCGGCCCTCCATCCGCACGCTGATGAGCCGGCAGTAGCCCCAGGAGGAGGCCTCGGCCGGTCGATCCTGGTGATCCGAGCGCAGGCGCCCGCCGCTCTCCTTCACGAACAGGCTCTGGGGGCCCTTGAAGGCGTTCAAGTAGAGATGCAGCGGCAGTTCCTGGGTGGGGGCCGTGCCCGTGTTGCGCCAGGAAAGGGTCTCCGTCCCCTCCAGCGTCTTGTGTTCGAAGTCCAGCACCGCCTCGATGCGGTAGTTGGCGATCCTCGGCGACTTCGCCTTGTCGAACCACTTCTCCGGCGTCCAGGTCCGCGGTCCCGCCCCCAGCCCCGTGGCCACGAGCAGCACCAGCGCAGCCACCATGTGGCGTCTCATCGAACCTCCCGAGCGTCCGTCGAGCATACCAACACCCGCCCAAGGTGCGTCCTTGCCGTTCCCGCAATCCCTGCTACACTCAAGTTCCTACCGCGGGGTGGAGCAGTCCGGTAGCTCGTTGGGCTCATAACCCAAAGGTCGCAGGTTCAAATCCTGCCCCCGCTACCAAACAAACGATGACCGGAGCCTTCGAGCTCCGGTTTTCGCGTACGCCCAAAATAGACTGCAGGATTTGAGCCTGCGAGTGGCAACCGCCCGATGAGCGCCCCGCGAAGGCAGTCCGAGGGCTGTCGCAGCGAATGCAGGCGCGATTCGCTGGCGGCAACGGTTCACCGTCTGCAGCCGGCAGCAATTGGGCGAGGAGGAAAGCGCTGGTGCCACGGTCCGAGAGGCTCCCTGATTGTCTTTGGCCCGCATAAGCCGGGCGAGACCGCCGTGGATCAGAGGGTCTGGGTGATGGATTCAGGCGTGATGGCCAGCGTGGCCCTCGCCCAGGCGAACTTGGCCTTCAGCACTTCGAAATCGGGCCCAGAGGTCAGGAAGGCCGCTTGACCCTTGATCAGGAAGCCGGTTCCGGGGCCGTGCCGGCCTGCGACCTTGGCGCTCCCCAGGGTGACCAGCACCTGGTGGTTGAAGGCGACATTGGCCTCGGTCTGCTGCATGTAGCCGGCCGGGATCAGCAGCCGCCCATCCTCCGCCAGTCGGATATAGCTGTTCCAGGTGTTGACCATGTGAGGTCCGTCCTGGCCCAGGGTGGCGATGGCGACCACCCCATCCTGCTTCAAGACTTCCAGTAGTTTTCCGGGGATGACCATGACTGCCTCCTGGCATGGGGGGAAGATCGGCGGTTCTTTTGGAAGACCGCTGCTGCTGGGAATCAGCCGTTCTGGTTGACGGGATGTCGTCGAATCCGGGTGTTCTTGCGTTGCTGGAACCAGGTTCCCGTGTCCCGGGTGAATGCCCTCGGGGCCTTGCGCTTGAATTCGCACGCCAGGTCCGCCAGCGTTTTCGAGGCGAGGAAGTCCTGCAGGACGCGCTCGGCGTCGAGCATGAAGGCATGGATCCGGCAGGTCCCAGCGGTGGCCCATTCGGGGGCCGTGGCGTCAAAGAGGGCGCACTGACTGCGAATCTCGGCACAGGCGAACAAGGTCCGATCCGGATCCACCGCCGCCAGCACTTCCATCACCCGGATCTCTCCGGCCGGGCGGGCGAGTGCAAAGCCGCCGGTAACGCCTTCGAGGCTTTCCACGAGACCCGCCTTTTTGAGGCGCGTGAAGATCTTGGCTAGGAACCGTTCGGGGATCTTTTGATAGGTGGCAAGATCCCGCACGCTGACCGACTCCGGTTGAGTCGCAAGAATGAGCAGCGAGTGCAGGGCGTACTCAGCACCGGCGCCATACATGGACGAATTCAAACTAGCACCTCATGAGGTGTAGTTTGAACAGGCGCCCTTCGTGCGTCAAGCCCCCTTCCCCAAGAACGGGAAGGAGGCAAAAGGGTCGTCGGCTGCTCATGCGTAGGATTGGGAAAGGATTTCAGAGGAATGGGCAAGCCGAGTCTCGGCCCGCTTCCTAGACTTCCTTCTGTGACCGGTGGTCGGTGAGTCGGCCCCGGACCGGAGGAAACATGTCCCTGAACGCCCTTGGCTATGCCGCTCAGTCCGCCACCGCGGACCTCGTTCCCTTCCGCTTCGAGCGGCGCGATCCGCGCCCGGACGATGTGGTCATCGACATCCTGTACTGCGGGGTCTGCCACTCGGACCTGCACACCGCCCGGAACGACTGGGGCTGGACCTCGTACCCCATCGTCCCCGGCCACGAGATCATCGGCCGCGTCCGCGAGGTGGGCGCCGAAGTGACCCGCTTCAAGACAGGCGATGCCGTCGGCGTGGGCTGCATGGTGGATTCCTGCCGCCACTGCAAGCCCTGCGAGAAAGGCGAGGAGCAGTACTGCAAGGAAGGCTCCACCTTCACCTACGGCGGCCAGGACCGCCACGACCACACCCCCACCCAGGGCGGCTACTCGGACCAGATCGTGGTGTCCGACCGCTTCGTGCTGAAGGTCCCTGATGGGCTCGACCTGAAGGGCGCCGCGCCCCTGCTCTGTGCCGGCATCACCACCTGGTCGCCCCTGCGGCACTGGAAGGTGGGTCCGGGTAGCCAGGTGGCCGTGGTCGGGCTCGGTGGCCTCGGCCACATGGGCCTGAAGCTGGCCAAGGCGCTGGGCGCCGAGGTGACCCTCTTCACCCGGTCCAAGGGCAAGGAGGCCGATGCCCGCCGCCTGGGTGCGGATCACATCGTGCTGTCCACGGATTCCGCCCAGATGGCCACCGTCGCAGATCGCTTCGACCTCATCGTCGACACGGTTCCCTACATCCACGACCTGAATCCCTACATCCCGACCTTGACCTCCGATGGCACGCTGGTGCTTGTGGGCTACCTGGGCGGGCTGGAGCCCCTCCTGAACACCACGCCGATGGTGCTGGGCCGGAAGTCCGTGGCGGGCTCCCTCATCGGCGGCACCAAGGAGACCCAGGAGATGCTGGATTTCTGCGGCGAGCACGGCATCGTGTCCGATGTGGAAATCATCACCGTGCAGGAGATCAACGCCGCCTACGAGCGCCTGCTGAAGAGCGATGTGAATTACCGCTTCGTACTCGACATGGCCTCTCTGAAGGGCTGAGGCGACTCATGGGCAAGAAAGTACTCGTCCTGTCCTCCAGCCCCCGGAAGGGCGGCAACTCGGACACGCTCTGCGACCGCTTCCTCGCGGGCGCCCTGGAAGGCGGCCATGCGACCGAGAAGGTCTTCCTCCGGGACAAGACCATTGGCTATTGCACGAGCTGCGGCGCCTGCACCAAGGGGGCGAAGAAGTGCTCCCAGAAAGACGACATGGCGAAGGTGCTCGACCAGATGGTGCATGCCGATGTCATCGTCATGGCCACACCGGTCTACTTCTACACCATGGCGGCGCAGATGAAGACCCTCGTCGACCGCACCTGTGCCCGGTACCAGGAGATCTCCCACAAGGAGTTCTACTTCATCCTGGCCGCCGCCGATGGCAACAAGAAGGCGATGCACCGCACCCTCGAAGGCTTCCGAGGCTTCACCTCCTGCCTCGACGGGGCCCAGGAGAAGGGCGTTGTCTATGGCACGGGAGCCTGGGAGGTCGGGGACATCAAGGGCAGTCCCGCCATGAAGGAGGCCTACCAGATGGGCCTGTCCCTCTAGACCTTCCATGACCAAGATCCTCCATGCAGCCCGGGCCTCCGCCAGGCTTCCTGATTCATCCATCTGATAAGGAGAACCACCATGAAGATGCGAACACTCGGTACCCACGGCCTGAATGTTTCAGCCCTGGGCCTGGGCTGCATGGGCCTGAGTTTCGGGCTCGGTCCCGCCGTCGATAAACAGGAAGGCATCGCCTTGATCCGGGCCGCCGTGGAGAAGGGGATCACCTTCTTCGACACGGCCGAGGTCTACGGGCCCTGGGTCAACGAGGAGCTGGTGGGCGAGGCCCTGGAGCCATTCCGTGGCCAGGTGGCCATCGCCACCAAGTTCGGCTTCGCCATCGATCAGGTGAGCGGCCAGAATCCCGGCGGCCTGAACAGCCATCCCGAGCGCATCAAGGCCGTGGCCGAGGCCTCCCTCAAGCGCCTCCGAGTCGAGAGCATCGACCTCTTCTACCAGCACCGGGTGGATCCCGAGGTGCCCATCGAGGATGTGGCGGGCGCGGTGAAGGAACTCATACAGCAGGGCAAGGTCAAGCACTTCGGCCTATCGGAAGCAGGCGTGAAGACCATCCGCCGGGCCCACGCGGTTCAGCCGGTGGCCGCCCTCCAGAGCGAATACTCCCTGTTCTGGCGGGAGCCGGAGGTGGAGATCCTCCCCACGCTCGAGGAACTCGGCATCGGCTTCGTTCCCTTCAGCCCCCTGGGCAAGGGCTTCCTCACGGGGAAGATCGACGAGACCACCACCTTCGATCCCACGGACTTCCGCAATGTCGTCCCGAGGTTCACCCCCGAGGCGCGCAAGGCGAACCTCGCCCTGGTCGAAGTGCTCAAGTCTCTCGCAGCGGCGAAAGGAACGACCCCCGCGCAGCTCGCGCTGGCCTGGCTGCTAGCCCAGAAACCATGGATCGTCCCCATTCCGGGCACCACCAAACTGCACCGGCTCGAAGAGAACCTGGGCGGCGCCGCCCTCGAACTCACCGCCAAAGATCTGAAGGCTATCGACGCCGCCGCTTCGCAGATTCAACTGCAGGGCGAGCGGTACCCGGCCCACCTGCAGCGGCTGGTGGGGCGTTGATCCACCGCCATCTGAAGAGGCCCCCCATGAAAGTACTCCTCATCAACGCCCACCTTTCCTATCCCGGTTGGTCCGAGGGCAAGCTGAACCTTGCCTTCATGGACCAGGCCAAGGCGTTCTTCGTCGAACGCGGACACCAGGTCATGGAGACCTTCGTTGAACGCGGCTATGAGCCGGAAGAAGAAGTCCAAAAGCATGCGTCGGCCGACCTGGTCATCCTCCAGACGCCGGTCAACT
Source organism: Geothrix sp. (assembly GCA_019449415.1). Taxonomy (GTDB): domain Bacteria; phylum Acidobacteriota; class Holophagae; order Holophagales; family Holophagaceae; genus Geothrix; species Geothrix oryzae. Next base: position 81,025 of record JAGRPP010000015.1, on the reverse strand, counting down.
GGTTCTCCGCCCCGTGGATCTACAAGAAGTATGTGGACGAGGTCTTCAACCTGGGCCTGACCACCAAGACCCTGCTCGAAGGCGACGGCCGCCACCGCCAGGACCCGACCCGGCAGTACGGCACGGGCGGCCGCATGCAGGGAAAGAAGTTCATGATCTCCGCCACCTGGAATGCGCCAAAAGAAACCTTTGATAACCCCAACAGCCTTCTATACGGCGGCAAGGGGACGGCGGATCTGTTCCTCCACATCACCTCGAACTACAAATTCATCGGGTTCGACATTCTCCCGGATTTCGGGGTGTTCGACATCTTCAAGACCCCTGACATCCCGCGTGCGCTCGAAGACTACAGATTGCATCTGGAAAAGCACTGCCTGTGAACACGCCCTGCCTTGGAGAATGCCCATGACCATGCTGCGATCCCTCCCCCCGGCTGCGCTCTGCGTCACGGCCTGCCTGCTCGGTTTGAGGGCAACGGCCGGGACACCCGCGGCATCGAACCCCATCAAGATCCTCCGCAACGGGACGCAGCCATCGGCCAAAGGACCGGCGGAGTGGTTCACCGGGACCGTGCGGGTGGATCCCCTGTTTCCTGCCCAGGATCCCTCCCGCGTGTCCGCCGCCGATGTGACCTTCGAACCGGGCGCCCGCACCGCCTGGCACACCCACCCCCTGGGCCAGACCCTGGTGGTGACGGCCGGCTGTGGGCTCGTCCAGAGCTGGGGCAACCCGGCCGAAGAAATCCGGCCCGGTGATGGGGTCCGGATCCCGCCGGGGGTGAAGCATTGGCACGGGGCCGCACCTACGACGACCATGACCCACCTCGCCATCCAGGAACAAAGCCAGGGCAAGGTCGTCGACTGGTTGGAGAAGGTCAGCGACGCGCAGTACCAACCACTCTCCAAAGCGAGCTCAGGAAGGAGCACCCCATGAGCAAGGAACCCACGCCCGCCGAAAAGATGCTGGGCGGTTTTGCGCCGAAGCTGGTCCAACTGACGGACGAGGTGCTCTTCGGGGATGTCTGGGAGCGGCCAGCCCTGTCCAAGCGGGATCGAAGCCTCGCGACTGTGGCCGGGCTCATCGCCTTGAATCGGCCCGATCAGCTTCGGTTCCATCTCAGGCATGCCGTAACCAACGGCATGACCCAGGAAGAACTGATCGAACTGATCACGCACCTGGCCTTCTATGCAGGCTGGCCGAATGCCATGACCGCCATCATGGTGGCCAAAGAGGCCTTCGCGGTGGAAGATGTCCAGCCGGCCTAAACCCCAGGCCCGATGGGGGTGTGGTAAGGTCTCAGCCCTCTCACCATCCCCACGATTCAAGTGCCGCGGCCCATTTCTCGTTCACCTAGGACCCCACGGAAACGAAGATTCAGTCACAACCGATATCGTTCTACGGACCCTTCCCATGACCCGAATGCATCCCGTTTCTCGAACCGTGGATCCGGAAGAGGAGACCACCGACCTGGCCAAGCTCGCGCGCCTGTTGATGGCCCATGCCCCCTACGATGGGACCTTCGACCTCCGGCTTCCCGGCGTCCATGTGTCGAAGGCCTCGCACATCCAGAAGGACATGCACCACGGCGTGGCCTGCCCCGCCCTCTGCATGGTGGCCCAGGGCGCCAAGCGGGTCATCCTCGGGAAGGAGATCTACGAATACGACGCCTCGCGCATGCTGGTCTATTCCGTGGATGTTCCCATTACCGCTCAGGTCACCCAGGCCAACTTGGATTCCCCCTACCTTGGCCTTCGCCTGGACATCGACCCGGCCCGGGTCGCCGACCTGACGGCCAAGATCTATCCCCATGGACTTCCCAAACGGGACGACGGCCATGCCATCTGCGTGGATCAGGTGGATGAGCATGTGATCAACGCGGTCGTGCGGCTCATGGAACTCGCGTCCCAGCCAGGGGAATCCGACCTGCTCGCGCCCCTGGTCATGGACGAGATCCTGATCCGGCTGTTGAGAAGCTCCCTCGGCCTGCGGCTCGCGATGATCGGCCAAGAGGAGAGCAAGGTCCACCGGATCTCCAAGGCTGTGTCGTGGGTTCGTTCCAACTTCGACAAGCCGTTGGATGTCGAGCGCCTCGCCACGCTGGTCCACATGAGCCCTTCCTCCTTCCACCAGCATTTCAAGGCCGTCACCGACATGAGCCCCCTGCAGTACCAGAAGGCCCTGCGCCTGCAGGAGGCCCGGCGCCTCATGCTGCTGACGAAGCTCGATGCCGGAAGCGCCGGCCGCCAGGTCGGCTACCAGAGTGCTTCCCAGTTCACCCGGGAGTACGGCCGCTACTTCGGTAATGCCCCCACCAGGGACATTGCGCTGCTTCTCCAAAAGGCCGGTGTGGACAAACCCTCCGCGGAGAATTAGCGCATTTCCGCCATCGGAATGGACCGGCAACCCCACGGGGCCCGTCCTGTCGCAGGAGAGGACCGCCGAGGTTCCCACGGGGAGCATGTTCACCCGTTCACTCAGAGGATCGCCAGAGCCTGCCCCGTGAAGGAATCGGCACAGGCGGCCACCTGTTCGGGCGATCCCTCGACCACCACGCGCCCTCCGGCGGCACCGCCCTCGGGGCCCAGGTCGATCACCCAATCGCAGGCGGCGATGAAATCCAGGTCGTGTTCGACCGCCACGACGAGATGGCCTTCCCCCGCCAACCGGCGCAGCGCGGCCAGCAGGCGGTCCACATCCTCGAAGCCCAGCCCGCGCGTCGGCTCGTCCAGCAGGAGGGCGACCCTTCCCTTCCTGAGCGCGGCCAGCAGACCGGCCAGCCGGAGGCGCTGGCGCTCACCCTCCGACAGAGTGCCCCCCTCCTGCCCCAGCCGCAGATAGCCCAAGCCCACCTCGTGCAGCGCCGCGAGAGACCTGCCCACCGGAGCGTCCTGGGCGAACGGCTCCATCAGCTCCGCCACGCTGGCCTCCATCGTCTCGGCGATGGAACGGCCCGCCACCCGGCATGCCAGCACCTCGGGCTGGAAGCGCCGGCCCTGGCAGGCCTCGCAGCCCACGGTGACATCCGGCAGCAGATCCATGGCCACGGTGATCACGCCCCGACCTTCACAGGCTTCGCAGCGGCCGCCCGGAACGGCGGTGGAGAAATGTTTCGCCGAGAGCTTCAAGGCCTTGGCCCGGGGCGTCGCCGCATAGCGCCTGCGGAGGACCTCGCTCAGGCCCGAGAGGGTGAGGACCGTGCTCCGGCCCGCCAGGCCCATGCCTTCCTGATTCGCGGTGATCACCTCCCCGATGTCCGCGGTCAGCTGGATGCCTTCGCAGCCTACGGGGCCCCGACCCTGCAGGTGATTCCTCAGCGAGGGCGCGAGCACTTCCTGGACGAGCGTCGATTTCCCGCTCCCCGAGACACCCGTCACCCCCACCAGCAGGCCGGCCGGAAAGGCCACATCGATGCCCTGGAGGTTGTGGAGGTGGGCTCCCTGCACCCGGACGGCCGGACTCCAAGTCGTGCAGGTCTGCCCGCCGGTGGCGGTGCGGGAACGGCGGAGCTGGGCGCCGGTGCGGGATCCCGGGAGCCACTTCAGATCCTCCGGCGTGCCCGCAGCGAGGAGGCGCCCACCCTCGGGCCCTGCCCCGGGTCCCAATTCGAGGATCTGGTCTGCCGCAGCGATGAGGGCGCTCTCGTGCTCGACCACCACCACGGCATTGCCGGCCTCCGCGAGTTTCCTCAGCACGCCGCCCAGGCGCTGGATGTCCCGTGCATGGAGCCCGCGGGAGGGTTCATCCAGGATGTAGGTGACCCCCACGAGGCCCCCATCCAGGGCGGCCGCCAGACGCACGCGCTGGGCCTCGCCGCCCGAGAGGCTCGCCATCTCCCGCGGCACGGACAGGTACCCCAGGCCAGCCTCCGCGAGGGCCTGGAGCCGTCGGCGGATGTCTTCGCGGAGGTCGCGCGTGAGCGAAGCCATTCGCGGGGAAAGGCCCTGGAGGTCCAACTCGCCCAACCAACCGAGCGCCTGGTCGATGGACGATCCCGCGGCTTCAGGGAATCGGAGCCCGCCGAAGCGCACGCTCCGAGCGACCGCCTTCAGCCGCTCCCCGCCGCACTCTGGACAGGGACTGTCCACCAGGAGGGCCTCCAGCTCCTCCCCCTTGGGGTCGGCATGGATCCGCTCGTATTCCCGATCCACCAGGGTCGCGAAGCCGGCCCACGCCGTCTGGAGCCGGTGTACGCCCGCCACCTTCCGCCGCCGGTAGTGCCAGATCACCTCGTGCACCGCGCTGCCCGTGCCGAACATGGCCAGCCTGCGTTCCTCGGGGCCCAGTTCCCGCCAGGGCCGCCCGAGGTCCAGCCCGGCCCCTTCCGCGGCGCGCCGGAGGGTGGCCACGAACTGCCCGTCCGCCTCGCCCAGGTAGGCGCCGAAGCGGGTGCCGTCCATGGCGCCCCCGTCCAGAGGGCGATCAGGGTGGCTCACCAGCCGCTCGGGATCGCAGCGCTGGAGGAAGCCCAATCCTTTGCATTTCGGGCAGGCGCCGCGCTCGGAATGGGGCGAGAAATCCGAGGCCCAGAGCCCGGGGAGCCCCTGCCCGCAGCCACAGCGGTCACCCTGGGCCAGGGTTCCGCAGGCGGGACAGGGGCGCTCGCCGGCCCGGGCGAACAGGAGGCGGAGCAGCTCGTCCAGCTCCGTGACGGTGCCCACCGTGGAGCGGGGATTCCGCCGTCCCGCCCGCTGGGGGACTGCCACGGCCGCCTGCAGCCCCCGGGCGGCGTCCAGTTCGGCGCCGCCCTTCCGCGGCAGGAGGCGCCGCGCCCAAGGGGAGACCAAGTCCGCAAAGCGGTTCTGGGCCTCGGCCAGGAGCGTATCGACGACCAGCGAGGACTTGCCGCATCCGGAAGGCCCCGTCACCACGGTCAGGCCCTGCGCCGGGATGACCAGGTCGAGGTCCCGGAGGTTGTGGGTCCGCACCCCCCGCAGCTCGATGGGCGGATCGTCTTCGCGAATGGCCGTCGGGAGAAGGGGCGGCAGAGCCTCCCGCAGCGCCGCGCCCGTGAGCGATTCCGGGCACGCGACGATGGCGGCCGGAGGGCCGGAGGCCACGACGCGCCCTCCCTCGGGACCGCTCCCGGGGCCGAGATCCAGCACGCGGTCCGCGCGACGCACCACCGCCCGGTCGTTATCCACCACCAACAGCGTGTGGCCCGCCGCGAGCAGGTGGTCCCAGGCCGCCAGGAGCACCGCGACATCGGCGGCGTGGAGCCCCGTGGTGGGCTCGTCCAGGGCGATGAGGGCTGGGCCCTTGTCCGCCTTGGCCAGTTCCGTGGCCAGCTTCACCCGCTGAGCCTCCCCGCCGGACAGCGTCGTGGCGGGCTGGCCCAGGGGCAGGTAGCCCAGCCCCACCTTCAGAAGCGCATCGAGGATGCGATGGAGCCTCGGATGGTCCGCAAAGAGGTCCGCGGCCTCGGCGATGCTCCCCTCCAGAAGGTCCGCCATGTTCCGGTCCCGGTACCGCACCGCCAGGACCTCGGGATGGAAGCGCCGCCCCCCGCAGAGGTCGCAGACCAGGTCCACGCTGCCCAGGTACCGCATGCCGACTTCCTGAACGCCCGCGCCTTCGCAGGCCTCGCAGCGGCCTCCCGCCGTGTTGAAGGAGAAATGCCCCTTGCCCAGCCCCCGCGCCTTGGCCTCGGCCGTGGCCGCGAACAGGTCGCGGATGAGGTCGAAGGCCCCGGTGTAGGTCGCCGCATTGGAGCGGGGGGTGCGCCCGATCGGATCGGCATCCACCTGGACGATGCGGCGGAAGGCGGCGCCGGGGACCTGGCCTGCCCGAATGCGCGCCACCACTTCCTCAAGCAGCGAGGTCTTGCCCGCCCCGGACACCCCGGAGATCACATGGAGGGCGCCCGGTTCCAGCTCCAGGGAGAGGTTCTGGAGGTTGTTCCGGTTCAGGCCCTCCAGGCGCAGGGTCCCCTGATCGGCGCGGGGTCGGCCTAGGGCCAGGGCCCGAGACCCCGTCAACCCGGCTGCCAGCCAGGCCTCCGTGGGCGTGGAAGGCCCCTTGGCTATTCGCGCCAGGAGGTCCGAAGGCGGGCCGCTCCACAGCAGCTGCCCACCCTCCCGCCCTGGGCCGGGCCCCAGGTCGATCAGCCAATCGGCGGAGCGGGCCACGAGGGCATCATGCTCCACCACCACCACCGTCTGGCCCTGGTCCCGGAGGCGCTGCAACACCCCGATCAGACGGCCTACCTCGTGAGGATGGAGGCCAGCCGTGGGTTCGTCCAGGACCACCAGCAGTCCCCGCAGCTCCCCCAACGCCAGGCTGATCAGGCGCAGCCGCTGAGCTTCGCCGCGGGAGAGGCTGGGGGCCGGGCGATCCAGAGTCAGATACCCCAGCCCCAGTTCCAGCAAGAGCTCGCAGCGGGCCAGCAGGTCGGCCCGAATGGGCCCCAGGACGGGTGCTTCGTCGGGCGAGGCCTCGACCTCCGCCAGGTGCTCCCGGAGCTGGCGCACCGTCATGGCGGCGAGGTCCACGATGCGCTTCCCGCGCCAGGTCACCGCCAGCGCCTCGGGACGCAACCGCGTGCCCTGGCAGGCGGAGCAGCTGGAGCTCCGGACGAAGCGGAGGATCGAGTCGTTGCGCTTGCCGCGCAGGATCTCTTCCATGACCGGCACCAGCCCCCGGTAGAAGCCCTCCTGGCGTGGCCGGGCCGTGATGCCGGTCCACTTCAGGCGCGACTCCAGAGGATGCTTGCCGTAGGGGACCTTGAGCCGGTCAGAGCCGAAGAGCACCACCTGGCGCACCTCCTCGCTCAGCTCCCCCCAGGGGATGTCCACGGATCCGCCGTGGGCCTGCAAGACGGTGTCCAGCACCGGGAGCGTCACCTGCGAGTACATGAGGTAGCCGTTCGGCGTGCTGACGCGCAGCGCCCCATCCCTCAATGACCTGGCAGAATCCGCCACCAGCAGGTCCAGGTCCAGGCGGTCCTCCACGCCGAGCCCCTTGCAGTGGGGACAGGCCCCCTCCTCGCCGTTGAAGGAGAACAGACCCCGGGTTGGATGAATGTCCTCCGGTGCCGTGCCCAACCGCGCGAAGATCAGGCGCAGCAGATCCCACCCCTCCGTGAGGGTGCCCACCGTGGATCGCGGATTGGCGAGGCTGGCTCGCTGGCCCACGGCCACTGCGGGGCCCAGCCCGCCGATGCTCCGCACCGCCGGTCGCGCGAGCCCACCCATGAACTGGCGGGCGTAGGACGGCAGGGTGCCCAGGAAGCGGCGCTGGCCTTCCCGGAACAGCGTATCGAAGGCGAGGGAGGACTTGCCGGAGCCCGACACGCCCGTGATGACCGTGAGGCTCCGGCGCGGAATCCGTACATCGAAACCCGCGAGGTTATGCTCCTCCGCGCCTCGGACGACGATCTCCAGGTTTCCGCGTTCCATCAATGGGCACACCTTCTCTACCCATGGATTCTAGGGCCTGTTCCCTATTTCCGCTGAGCGGCCGGGCAGCCTCCCGACGAGCATTTCCCGCAGCTTCCGCCGGGCTTGCCCCCGCGCAGATCCTGGACGGCTCCGCGCAGGAAGTAGAGGGCCGCGAGGCCTGCCGCCGAGACTGCGAGGAAGGACTGGACGGTCATGGCCACCTCAGGCGAATCCGAAGGCGCGGCCCACGGCCACGGTGACCCAGGCCAGCCCCCAACCCAGCACCAGCCCATAGGCCACCGTGAAGCCGGCCCAGCCCCAGCTGCCCGCCTCACGGCGGATCATGGCGATGGTGCCCAGGCACGGGGTGTAGATCAGGGTGAAGACCATGAAGGCCAGGGCGGTGAGAGGGCTCAGACCGGAGTTGTCACGCAGGGCCACCTGCAGGGGGCTGAGGCGCTCGCCCTCCTTCGGCTCCTCGCTGGCCTGGTGGATGACGGCCATGGTGGAGACCACGATCTCCTTGGCCACGAAGCCCGCCGTGAGCGCGATGACATCCTTCCAGGCCTCGGCCCGCTTGTGGTCGGGATCGAGGATGGGCCGCAGCAGGGGCTCCACCTTCTGACCCAGCCGGGCGGCAAGGCTGGTGTTCACGATGCGGCTCTCGTGGGCGAGCTGGAGAGCCCTGAGGCGCTCGTCGGATTCGGCCTGCGGCAGGCCCAGCACCGAGACGGCCTGACGCTGCTGCTGGTATTCCAGGGTCCATTCGCGGTTGGCGATCCCGGGATAGCGCGACAGGAACCAGATCAGCGTGGCACCCGCGAAGATGGTGGTGCCAGCGCGGGTGAGGAAGATCGAGCCCTTCTCCCACATGTGGATGAGCGTGGCCTTCAGCACCGGCAGGCGGTAGGGCGGCAGTTCCATCACGAAGGGGGAGCTGGGTCCGCTGAATAGGGCGCTGCGGAGCAGCCGGCCCATGAGCACCGCCAGGCCCAGGCCCAGGAAGTGCATGGCGATGATGGCGAGGGCCGCCTTGAAGGGCGTGAAGAAAGTCCCGGCGATGACGATGTAGACCTGCAGGCGGGCCGAACAGCTCACCAGGGGCGTCACGAGGATCGTGATGAGGCGGTCCTGCCGACTTTCGATGGTGCGGGCCGCCTGGATGGCCGGCACATTGCAGCCGCTGCCCATGATGAGGGGGATGAAGCTCTTCCCGTGGAGACCCATGACATGCATGAGGCGGTCCATGATGAAGGCCGCCCGGGCCATGTAGCCCGTGTCCTCCAGGAAGGCGATGCAGCCCATGAGAATCATGATCACGGGCACGAAGACGATCACGGCGCTCACCCCGGGGATCACGCCATCGACCAGCAGGCTGGTCAGCTCGCCTGCGGGCAGGCGGGCTTCCGCGAAACCCGACAGCGCCTTGAAGCCCTCGGCGATCCAATCCTGAGGGATCTTCCCGAGGATGAACGACACGGAGTACACCAGGGCCAGAATGCCCAGGAAGATGGGGATGCCCAGCAGGCGGTGGGTGAGGATGGCATCCAGCCGGGAGGTGGGCGTCCGGCCCTCGTCCGGCGCCGTGGCCACTTCCTTCACCAGGCCGTGGGCGAAGCCGTAGCGCCGCTCGGCCACCAGCGTGGCGCCGTCGGCGCCCAGGTGCGGCTCCAGGAAGGCGAAGCTCTTCGCCAGCTGCTGGCTGATCGCCTCGCTGGCATGGCTCTCCGACACCCGGCGCTTGGCGTCGGCATTGTTCTCCAGCAGCTGGAGGGCCAGCCAGCGGGGCGGCATGGCCGCCTCGAGCAGCTCGTCGCGGCAGATCTCCGTCTCGAGCTTCCGCAGCTCGCCCTCGATGTCGTGCCCGTAGTCCACCGTGACGCGCCGGCAGCGGGTGGATTCCCCCCGGGCCAGGGTGGCCAGCAGGACCTTCAGCTCGGGAATGCCCTGCTCGCGGTTGCCCACCGTCGGGATCACGGGGCCGCCCAGGAGCGTCTCCAGGGCGGGCACATCGATGCGCACGCCGCGGTTCTCGGCATCGTCCACCATGTTCAGGACGAAGGCCACGGGCTTGCCGAGTTCCAGCAGCTGGGTGCTGAGGTAGAGGTTCCGCTCCAGGTTCGAGGCGTCGAGCACATTCAGGACGAGGTCCACTTCGGGGGAGGCCAGGAACTGGGCCGCCACGCGCTCGTCCTCACTGCGGGCGGCCAGGGAGTAGGTGCCGGGCAGGTCCACCACCTCCAGGGTCGAGCCGTCCTGCTCGAAGGTTCCGCTGCGCCGCTCCACGGTGACGCCGGGCCAGTTGCCCACATGATGCCGGGCCCCGGTCAGGGCGTTGAACAGGGTGGTCTTCCCGCAGTTGGGATTGCCCGCGAGGGCGATGGTCAGGGCCATCAGGCCACCCGCTGGACGAGGATGCAGGCGCTCTCGTCCCGCCGCAGCGACAGGTGGTAGCCCTTGATCACGAGTTCCATGGGATCGCCCAGCGGCGCCAGCTTCTCGACCCGGAGGCGCGCGCCCCGGATGAAGCCCATCTCCAGCAGGCGCTGACGGATCTGACCCTGGGCCTGCACCTGGATGACCTCCCCCTCGTCCCCCGGTTGGAGGTCGCTCAGGGGGATTGATAGATTCTGAGTCATAATCTCAACTCCGTGATCCAGTGTAGCTCAGCCTCAGGGTGCTACAAGGTCGAAGTCAAAGGATGTGATCTCCGTCTAAACTAGACCGGACATGACCTCCTCCAGCCCACTGACCCTGCCCAACGCACTGACCTTGCTGCGGATCCTGGCGATCCCCTTTTTCGCCATCGCGGTCTGGTACGGCCACCACTGGCAGGCTTTCGTGCTCTTCGCCGCCGCGGGATTCACCGACCTGCTGGATGGCCTCATCGCCCGGGCCTTCAACCAGCGCTCGGACCTGGGGGCCGTGCTGGATCCGGCCGCGGACAAGCTGCTGATGACCACGGCCTTCATCCTCCTGGCCTGGCGCACCCAGGGCATGGCCGCGCCCATTCCCGTGTGGGTGGCCATCCTAGCCATCACGCGGGATCTGGTGATCTCGTTCTACGCGTTCGCCTCGGTCGATCGCCTCAGCGATAGCAAATTCCACCCGAGCCTGCTGGGCAAGCTCAGTACCGCCATGCAGCTGATCGCCGTCTCGCTCGGCCTGCTCTTCAACGCCCTGGGCTACCGCCCCTGGATGGACCCCTTCCTCCCCGAGATGTACTGGCTGGTGGCCGCCCTGGTGCTGGCCTCGGGCATCCACTACTTCATGCGGGCCACGCGGACGCCCGTGGCCTGATAGACTGGCCCTTCCGCGTCGGGAGACGCCGAAGGAGCTGCCATGAGAAAGCCCGCCCCGAAGGGGCCCCGCACTGCGCCCACCACCCGCAAGCCCGCCACCGGCCGCCCGGCCACCGGCGTGACCCGGACCTCGGCTCCTGCCCGCCCGGCCCCAGGTCCGGCCCGGTCCTCGTCCGCCTCCCGCCCATCCTCAAGCGCGGGCGCCCGCCCCACCGCCCGCCCCACCTCCGGTGCTCCCGCCCGGCGCCCCGCCATCGACAAGACCCGACCCGCGGCCAAGCAGGCCCCGCGCAAGGCCGCGGCGCCCCACCCCAGCGGTGCCTCGCCCCGCCCCGCCCGGGCCGGCCAGGACCGCCTGCAGAAGATCCTGGCCGCTGCGGGCATCGCCAGCCGTCGGGCCTGCGAGCAGATCATCCTCGACGGCCGCGTGCAGGTGAACGGGAAGACCGTCACCGAGCTGGGCGCCTGCGCGGACTCCCGCCGGGACGAGATCACCGTGGACCTGGTCGAGATCCAGCGCGAGGCGCCGGTCTACATCCTCATGAACAAGCCGAAGGGCTATGTGACCACCGTGAGGGACGACCAAGGCCGCCCCACCGTGATGGCGCTGCTCAAGGGCGTACCGGGCCGGCTCTACCCGGTGGGCCGCTTGGACTTCAACTCCGAGGGGCTGCTGCTCATGACCAATGACGGAGCCCTGGCCCAGGTGCTCATGGGGCCCGAACACGAAATTCCCAAGGTCTACCTCGTCAAGGTGCACCGCAATCCCCGGCCCGAGCTCCTGAAGGAATTCCAGGAGGGCTTCCTGCTCAGCGGGCGCCGTCTCAAGCCCTGCCACATCGAGATCGCGGAGAAGGGCGACAACCCCTGGCTGAAGGTGACCCTCACCGAAGGCAAGAACCAGCAGATCCGTCGCATGTTCGCCGCCGTGGGCCACCCCGTCAGCAAGCTGCGCCGGGTGCAGTTCGGCCCCCTGGCTGATCCCCTGCTGAAGCCCGGCGCCTGGCGCTACCTGAGCCCTCAGGAGATCGCGGCGATCAAGAGCCTTTAGCCCTCAGGCCAGGTGGAGGCTCCTGACTGCCAGGAGGATCTCCCGCAGGAAGAACACGAGGGCCGCCACGAAGGCGGCCATGGCCAGGATGAAGAGCGAGGCCACGGCTCCGGCCACGCCGGCCTTCATCACCGCCCCCAGGAACACCGTGGCGATGCTGACGCAGACCAGCAGCGCCGCGGTGGTGCCGAAGGTGATGGCCAGGTTGATCAGGTTCCGCCGCCGCGCCAGGGTGTGCATCTCATCCTGGATCGCCGCGATCCGGACCTCCGAGGCCGTCTCGAGCAGGTCCTTCAACGCCCGGGCCCGGTCCACGATGCGGGCCAGCCGCGTGGACAGCACGCCCAGGATCGTGCCGATGGAAGTCAGCAGGAAGACCGGCGCCACCGAGAGCTGGATGACATGCGAGATGTCGTAGATGGTCTGGTCGGAGACGGGTGCGGGCATGGCTACATAGCTATCAGCTGAGCGCCGAATCCGCTAGAGTGCCTCTTCCTCGAAATCCAGCATGTGGCCGCTCTTGCGGGCCTTGGTCTTGAGATACCGCAGGTTGTGGGGGTTGGAAGCCAGCTGGTGGCGCTCCCGCTCGACCTCGATGCCGGCCGATTCCAGCGCGCCAATCTTGCGCGGGTTGTTGGTCAGCAGCTTGACCTTGGTGATGCCGAAGAACTTCAGCATCTCCACGGCGCAGTCGTAGGTGCGGAGGTCATCGGGGAAGCCCAGGGAATGGTTGGCCTCCACGGTGTCGAGCCCCTGCTCCTGCAGCGCATAGGCCTTGAGCTTGTTCAGGAGGCCGATGCCACGGCCCTCCTGGCGCAGGTAGAGCACCATGCCGCCGTGCTCGGCCACATGGCGGAGTCCCTCCTCCAGCTGCTGCCGGCAGTCGCACTTGAGGCTGCCCAACACATCCCCCGTCCAGCATTCGGAATGGATGCGCACCGGGATGCGCCGCCGGGCGTCGATCTCTCCCGCCACGATGGCCAGGTGCTCTTTGCCCGTGGCGTGCTCCAGAAACCCGTAGACCGTGAACTTTCCGAAGATGGACGGGACATTGGCCTTGGCGATGAAGGGGACCTTCTCCGCCTGCAGCTTGCAGAAGAGCTCGAGCTTCGGGGCGCTGCTGGGTTCTTTGGGGGTCATGGGATTCCAGGAAGGGGTGCGTCCATGCCATTGGATGCCGCCCAGGGAAATAAGAAGTCTGAAGTCAGGGTCTGTTCAGGGCAACCCTGTAATGTCTTGTTTATAATCTAGACAATATCCTTCGCCATCTGGGCCTGGACGGCGGCTTCCACCTGCGCGATGAAGGCTGGCAGGGGCTGGGCGGCCTTCGCGCCCGAAGCCAGCCGGTGGCCGCCGCCGCCGAACAAACGGCAGACCGCATTCACATCCACCCGCTCGCGGGAGCGCAGGCTGACCTTGGCGCGGCCATCCGCGGTCTCGGAAAAGAGGGCCGCGACTTCCACCCCATACAGCTTGCGGGGTTCCTCCACCAGCTCGTCCAGATCCTCGTGCGTGGCGCCACAGGCGGCCAGGTCCGCCGCGGTCACGGCGACATAGGCGAAGCGGCCGGCATCCCGCAGCTGGAGCCCGCCCATGGCCCGGCCGAAGAGCTTGAGCTTGGCGGGCGTGGCGGTCTGGTAGAGCGCGTTGTAGGTGCGGGCGGGGTGGACGCCCTGGGCGATGAGGTCGGCCGCGGCATGGTGGATCTTCGGCGTGGTGTTGGAGTGCCGGAAGTTGCCGGTGTCGCTCACCATGCCGGCATAGAGGGCCTGGGCCATCACGGGCGGGAGGTCACCGCCGAGGCGGGGCCGCACCAGGTCGTAGACCAGCTCCGTGCTGGCGCTGGCCGTGGGATCCGTGAACTCGTCGTCGAAGCCCTGGGGGGCGTCCTTGAGGTGATGGTCGAGGCAGGCCCGCTCGGCCCCGGTGCCCTGGAAAGCTACGAAGAGCGGCCCCATCCGGTGGGGCTCCGAGGCGTCGATGAGCAGCCAGGCATCGGGCCAGGCGGCCAGATCGCCATGGGCGCCGCCGGGATCGAAGGCCTCGATCCAGCCCTCGGGATCCAGGAAGCGCAGGTTCTCGGGAAGGACCGGCGTCACCACGATGCGGACCGCCTTGCCCTGCCCTTTCAGGTGGGCGGCCAGGGCGATCGCCGCACCCACACCGTCCCCGTCCGGGTTCTCGTGCGTGGTGAGAAGGACCTTGGTGTGGCGGTCGAGAAAGTCGGCGAAGCGATCCAGCATGAATCCTGACCTCGGAAGTCAGGATATCAGAGCTGCTCCCGTTTGCTCTCCAGACTGCCCGGCTTGAAGGCCTTCAGCTCGTGCACCACTTCCGCCAGCAGGGCCCGCTTGAGGGCGTAGGGAAGGAAGGCGCTCTTGAAGCCCATGATGATGAGCTCCTTGATCTCCTCGAGGTTGAAGTTCAGCTCCTCGTGGATGACCTGGAATTCGCGGCTCACGGTGGTGGCCGTGACCATGCGGTTGTCCGTGTTCACCGTGACGCGCAGGCCCAGGTCGTAGAACAGCCGGATCGGGTGGTCGGCCATCTTCTTCACGGCCTTGGTCTGCACATTGCTCGACGGGCAGCACTCCAGCGGAATGCGGTGGTCGTTCACATAGTTCAGCAGGTCGCCGTCCTCGATGAGCCGCACGCCGTGGCCGATGCGGTGGGCCCCGCAGAGGTGGATGGCCTGGTGGATGCTCTCGGGGCCGTAGGCCTCGCCCGCATGCAGCGTGCAGTTGATGTTGTTCTGCAGCACGCGGCCGAAGGCGTCCTTGTGCCGCTTGGCAGGAAAGTTTTCCTCGGCGCCCGCCAGGTCGAAGCCCACCACGCCCTTGTTCTTGAAGGCCACGGTGAGGTCCGCCAGACGCAGCGAGATGTCGGGCGAGATGTGGCGCATGCCGCAGAGGATGACGCCGGTCTTGATGTTGTACTTCCGCTCCGCCTGGGCCAGCCCCTCCAGCACCGCCTGGACGATGGCGTGGAGCGTAAGCCCCTTCTGCTGATGGAGGATGGGGCTGTACCGCACCTCCATGTAGCGGACATTCTCCTTGGCCGCATCCTCGGCCAGCTCGAAGGCGGTGCGGACCAGGCTCTCGTAGGTCTGCATCACGGACAGCGTCACATCGAAGGCCCGGAGGTACTCCACGAGGGACTTGCAGTCCTCGCCGACTTCCACGAAGGGGCGCAGGCCCTCCATGCTGTCCGCCGGCAGCTTCACCTTCTGCTGTTCGGCCAGTTCGAGGATGGTGGGGATGCGGAGGCTGCCGTCGAGATGAACATGCAGATCCGTCTTGGGAAGGCGCTGGAGATCCTGGAGCGAGAGTTTCGGCATGGCCTAGCCTAGCGCCTCGCGAAGCCGCGGGCTACGACCTTGAGGCCGAGGGCATGAGACCGAGGGGCAAGCAGAAGCCCGGCTCCGTCGGGCTTCTAGGCGGATACCCCGGGAGAACATTCAGACATTCAGCTGGCTCAACCGGTGCGCGAGGGTGGGGGCGTCGGTCTCCAGCGCCTGGCAGTCCTTGCAGAGGCCGAAGATCTGGTGACTGTGATGCATGGGCTTGAAGCCGTATTCCTGGCAGATGGCGTCCTGGAGCGCCTCGAGCTTGGGCCGGAAGAACTCGATGATGGCGTCGCAGTTCAGGCAGATCAGGTGATCGTGATGCTCGTCGCTCCGCACCGCCTCGTAGTGGGCGTGCTGATCGCCGAAGCTGCTCTTCCGCACCAGCCCGCACTGCACCAGCAGGTCGAGGGTGCGGTAGACGGTGGCGCGGCTGATGGCCTTGCCCTTCTGCTTCAAGGCCATGTGGAGCTGGTCCGCGTCGAAATGGTGGGCCTGGCCGAAGACCTCCTCCACCAGCTCCAGTCGCTCACCCGTCAGCTTCAACTGGCGTGAGCGCAGGAAGGTCTCGAAACGCTGCTGTTCTTCGGGGCGGTCGGTCTTCTGCTTTCGCATGGGATCCTCGGTGGAAAAGTCTATCCGGTCCACCCGGCTAATCGCATTTTACTGCTGAAAAAAGAAAGGGTATGATGAATTCACCGTATACATAATGGAGCCGCCATGGCCATCGTCATTATCCAGTCCCCCAATCTTGCACCAGAACAGGAAACCCGCATCGGCGAGCGGATCATTACGGCCCTTCAGCAGGAAGGCCTCGCACCTGGTTCCGTGGTGGTGATGTTCCGGCCCGAACGGGGTGACATCTATCTGGATGGCCTGCTGGTCCAGGCCGAGGTCCCCGCCCGGGTTCAGGCCCCGGCGCCGATCGTGGCCAAGCCCGCCACCCCGGTGGCGGCTGCCGAGCCCACTGGCTTCAAGACCAAGGCCCGCCGCTCCAAACCCGAACTGGAGGACCTGAAGCAGGGCCTGATGCAGAAGCTGCAGGACCAGGGTTCCCTCAGCAGCTTCGAGGCCCAGGTGGCCCTGGACCTCAAGGATTGCGACTGGGCGCCGGCCACGCTTCGCCGCCTGTTCACGGAGCTGGAGGAAGCCAAGCTCATCACCAAGAGCGGTCAGAAGCGCGGCACGCGCTATGTCTGGAAGGGCATGGTGAACACCCCCCAGGTGCCTCCCGCAGTGAAGCTGGTGAAGGCGGAGTCCGACGAGGAGTAATCCTCTCCGAGGGTTTCCCGCGCAGAAGCCCGGCTCAGCCGGGCTTCTGCTTGTTTCCTCCAAGCCCAAGCGCCCTGCCACACTCGTCCCATGGATTGGTTCGCCTGGGATTTCGATCACCCCGCCTATTTCCAGATCTACGCGGACAAGGCGGCTGATGCCGCCGTGGAAGGCCCTGCGCTTGCGGCCCTGCTGGATCTCCCGGCCGGGAGCCGCGTGCTGGACCTGCCCTGCGGCTGGGGGCGGCTCCATCCTCACTTGAAGGCCCGGGGCCTGGAGGTGGTCGGAGGCGACCTGAGCGCCCTCAACCTGCGCCGCCACGCCGAGGAACACCCGGCGCCCCTGGCCCGCCTGGACCTCCGGGACCTCCCCTTCCGCAGCGGCTGCGCCGATGGCGTCTTCTGCGCGTTCACGAGCTGGGGCTACTTCGCCACGGAGGAGGAAAACCTCCGCCAGCTAACGGAAGCCGCCCGGGTTCTGCGCCCCGGCGGCGCCCTGCTCCTGGACCTGGTGGGCCGGGACTTCCTGCGGACCTCCGTGGCGGAGGTGGAAGGCTACTGGCTGGATTTCCCCCACGAGGGCTACCAGGAGCGCGCCACCTGGAGCCCCGACCACCGGCGCATCCTCACCGAGCGGCGCTGCCAGGGCCAGGCCTTCCGCCACGATATCTGGATCCCCACGGATGCCGAGGTCCAGGCCTGTCTCGCGCAGGCCGGCTTCCGCGCCATCGAGGCCTACGGCGGCCTGGATGGGCGCCCCTGGGACGCCGCGGCCGAGCGGTGGATCTACCGGGCCGTCAGGCCTTGATGCCCTTCATGGCCAGCAGGTAGGCGGCAAAGCCGAGACCGGACAGCCCCAGGGCCCAGGCCAACCCCAAACCCTGCACCAGGGCCCCTCCCACCAGAGGCCCCACCATCATGCCCACGGAGTAGGCCAGGTTCAGGATGGAGAAGGCCGAGGCGAAGCTCTGGCTCCCCAACCGCTCCACCTGGTCCGCCACGGCAGGACTGCAGGGACTCATGATGAAGCTCGCCGTGCTGCCCAGCCCCATCATGGCCACCACCACCATCCAGGACTGGGGCAGCAGGGCGGGAAGGGGCAGCAGGATCGCCGCCAGGACCAGGCCCACGCGCAACACCCGGGCCCGGCCAATGCGGTCGGACAGACGGCCCATCAAGGGCGAGGTGAGGGTGTGCGCCACGGCCGCCGCCGCGAAACAGAGGCCGATCTGCGTCGGGGACTGACCCAGCCTGCGGTCGAAATCCAGCGGCAAGGTGGATTCCAGGAGGGCCCACAAGCAGGAGCCCAGCGCCATGGCGCCGGCAAAGATACGGATGGTGCGATTGGACAGCAACTGTCGAAATGGAAGCCTCGGGCCTCTTTCCGGTTCGACTACCGGCAACAGGAAGGCCCGGCCTGCCGCGTCCAGACCCACCAGGACCGCACCCAGCAGGAATGGCGTAGAGGGGCCCCCATGCTGATCGAGGAAACCCGACAGCGGAGGCCCGAACAGCACCCCGAGATTCGCGGCGGCGAAGGCCGTGCCCATGGCCTTGCCCCGGGACTCGGCCGGAAAGTGATCGGCCAGCAGGGCCATGCCCGGCAGCCAGGTCGCCGCACCGGCCACGCCCTGGAGAAAGCGCGCCAGCACCAGCAGCCAGTACTGCTTCGACACCGCGAACACCAGCGTCGTGACCATCAGCCCCACCAGGCCCCAGAGCATGGGGCTGCGGCGGCCGTAACGATCCGTGAGCAGAGCCACCGGGAAAGTCGCCAGCAGCAGCGCCACGGCGTAGCTGCCGAAGAGGATCCCCACCTCCATCTGGTTGAGCTGCAGCTCCCGGGCATACCGCGGCAACAAGGGCACCAGCAGGTAGTAGAGGAGCATGTCCACATGGAAGGCGAGGGCCGTCACGAGGAGCGCGGCAGTGGGGGGTGCGGGGCGACGCATCCCCCCACTATCGCATCGCGCCGATCAGTCCCGGGCCATCTCCACCTTGGGATAGCCCACGCGGAAACCACAGGCTTCGTACGAATGCTGGCTGGCCGTTCCCGGCGCCGTGGAGGCACAGGCAAGGTCGCAGCCGCGCCCTTGCGCGAAGGCCAGGCGGGCCCGGATGAGCGCCTTCTGCAGGCCCTGGCCCCGGAAGGAGGGGATCACGGCATCGCCCGACAGGAGGGCCACGCCGTCGACGATCCCGAGCATGCCGCCCCCAGCGGGTTCTCCATCCACGATGGCCAGGAACCCCCAGGCATCCGGGACCGCGAGAGAGACCTCGAAGGGAGGGACCAGACCGCGCCAATCATCCCGGTCCATGAACCCCGCCGCCACGATCCGATTGTAGGAACCGGCCTCCCGAAGCTCCGCCCTGCGGACCTCCGAGGGCGGCGGAGCCTCCTCCACCTCGGCCAGGGACCGGATCCACAGCTGCTGGAACTGCTGCAGGCGATAGCCCCGCCGGGCGAGCAGGGGCCATAGATCCGGATCAGCGCCAGGGCTCAGTTCCAGCACCGTTGGCGAGCCGAGAAAGGATTCGATGGTTTCGAGTTCCGCCTCGGCGATCGGATCGATCAGACCCAACGCCTGATTCAGGGGATGGCCTGGGCCGCGGGCATGGGCGAAGCCGCCGCCCACCGGGAGGCTGCGGCCACCGGCGGCCTGGTTGAAGCGCTCGTTCTGACGGGCCTGAGCGCCTTCGAGACGGCGGGCCAGGCTGAGTAGGTCATAGGACATGGGAATCTCCGGGAAACAGGTCCATCCGGCCGCCGCGACGGCGGCCCTGCGCGGTGCCACGCCCTTGCGTCAGCCGGGGCGCACAGCTCCAACGCCCGTTCCAGGCGTGCCGAGGTGGCGATGGGAGGTGCTGATCAGAGGCCTATCCAGAGAGGAGACCAGCCTACTCCAATCAAGAGGAAGAACCATGGACGGACCCACCCCAGCATCCCCTGTAAGAGCAGCACAGCACCCCGTAAACGAGCCAAAGCGAAGCACGGCTCCGCCGGGCTGAGCGCGGGGGTCCGGGGGTGTGCGCGCAGCGCAGGACCCCCGGAGGGCATTAAGCACGGCCCCCTTGCGGAGGCCGTGGTGGATCGGTAAGCCGGGTTCTGTCGTGGAGCGTCATTCCTCTGGGATGAATGTCACCACCCACCTCGTGCGACCTACCCGCCGGCTCGGTCGGGTCAACCCTCGCCGCTTGCGCGGTGCGCCGGCCTATTTGGTCTTGCTCCCTGGGGGGTTTACCATGCCCGTCCTGTTGCCAGTCCGGCGGTGGGCTCTTACCCCACCGTTTCACCCTTACCTGTGATCCGAGGATCCATCGGCGGTCTGTTCTCTGTTGCACTGTCCGTCGGGTCACCCCGCCCTGGCGTTACCAGGCCCAGCACCCTGCGGAGCCCGGACTTTCCTCTGCCCTTGCGGACAGCGACGCCCTGACCCACGCCTTCACGGTATCACCTCAGCCGGAAGTTCAAGGTGAGCTTGAAGCGGGCGGCCACGGACCGGCCATCGATCCGGGCCGGCTCGAAGCGCCACTGCCGCGCCGCCTGCAGGGCGGCCTCGTGGAGGGCCTGGGGACCTTCCAGGACCTGCACCTGGATCGGCAGGCCCTGGTCGTCCACCGTCATCGAGAGGACCACCGAGCCCTGGATCCGCGCGCGGCGGGCGAAGTCCGGGTACAACGGCTCCACGCGGCGAAGCTCCGTCAGCCCGATCATGGTGAAGTCGCGAATCCCGGGGCTGGTCATGCCCATCGGCTGGGTCGATCCATTGGCCTGGACCAGGGGGTCGGCGCGTCCGGGCCCCGCCACCGGAAGGTCCCCGCGGTGATTTTCCGTGGGCAGGCTTGCCGCAGGGACCTCAGGATCCACGCGGGGCGCCGCCACAGCCCGGGCCGTGGGGAGGGCGGGGCCTCCGCCCGAGCCCCCGGAAGTGAGGAGCCGATGCTCGATGAACCGCGGCATCAGCGGCCCCGCGAACTCGATGACCCGCTCGGGTTTCGTGGGGCGGCTCACTTGCAGGATGGTGGCGGGCGCGGGTGACGCCAGCGTCAGGGCCGCGCCTCCGATCAGAAGGTAGACCAGCGCGGACAGGGTTGCCGCAAGCCGGTACTCGGAAGGGGGTGCCGAGGCAGCGATGGCGCAGGGCTGGAGGGTGGGCGGCAGGTCCGCGTAGGCAGGCCCCTGGCCGCGCGCGAACGCGAAAGGGAACATGACATCTCCTGTGGGTGGCGCTCCGTGGCCTCCCGCAGATCCGACGGCCACCGCCAGCGGTGGACAACGGTTGGTGGCAATCCCGGGCCCTGGATCACACACCATCTGGAGGGGGTCCAAAGATCGCTTGAATCAGGTATCGGCAGCACAGTGCGGCTGTCAACCCCACCGGAAACATTCAGCAGATCCGCCCGTCACGGGTGCGTCATGCGGATGGCAGCGGAAGGGCCCAGCCCTTCTGTTGCAGATCCTCCAGGAGTTGCCAGGCCGCCCGATAGGGAACGCTCGAGTCGGCCGCCAGCACCTCGTCGCGAAGCCGCGACTGGAAGGGCACCAGCTCGGGATGGAAGGCCCCGGCCAGCCCCAGATCGGGCTGGAAGAGCCTCAGGAGCAGGGCCTCGGGATGGGCGTGGGCGAGGCCCATGGCGCAGAGCACGGCACCCTCGGCTCCTTCCACGGCTCCTGCCTGGATCAGACGGTTTCTGAGGGGATGCAGGAGGGCCGGATCGGCATCGACACCGAGGCAGCGGATCCCGGGCCAGCCCTCGAGACGGTCCGTCACCTCGCCCTCAGAGAGCCAGGGACAAGGGGGACGGTTCCCTTCGTAAGGCAGCCAGGGCATGAAGCTTTCGTGTCGATGATCGTCGCGCACCCAGTGATGGATCAGGCGCATGAGGCCCTGCCGCAGCTCCGGGTGCACTTCGGGACCGATCCAGATCAGCTCCTGGTGGACCGGGGCCCGGTGCTCGATTTCCCGGAAGCGCTGAGTCCAGGCCTCCGCTTCGACCGGCATCTCGAGCCGGAGCCCACCCAGGAAGATGGGAAGCCCCGGATAGGGCGTGGCCAGGAGGATGTCCGCGCCCTCGGGGGAGATCCGCAGATCAAGCCCCGGAAGGCAAGCCTCCAGGGGGCTTTCTTTGAGGGTTTCCAGCAACGAGAGCCGATGGTCCTCGGTCCGCAGGGGCTCGATCAGCCTCAGGCTCCACACCCGCGCATCCGCATCGCAGGACCACGCTTCCACGGCCGAAGGTTCCGGCCGGTCCAGCGCATCCAGCCCCATCAGCCGCAGGCGCACCTCACCGGATTCGTCCCGGCGCCCCATGGGCAGCTGCGCGCCGGATCCGACCAGGAGACGCGGGTGACGCTGGGTCCGGGCCCAGACGAGCCGGTTCCCGGGCGATTCCGGTTGATCCGTCGAGCCGAGAAGGCCAGGCAGCCCGCCCGAGGCGATCTGGAGGTAGGCCTCGCTGCGCCGGATCTCCTGGTGGCCGATGAGGATGTGCCAGGTTTCGTCGATGTTCTGCTGGCTGACGCGGGCGAACTCGTCGCCCACCTCGGCCAGGTGGTGGGCGATCCGGGCCAGGCGTTCCCGCTCCGGGAACACCTTCGCTTCCACGCCCCACTGTCGCTCCAGGGCCGCTTCGATCGCCGCCGAGCGTTCGCGCACCTCGTGGAGGGAGAGTTCGGCCCGATCCGCCGTCTGGCGCACCTGATCCACCAGCCCGAGGTGGGTCTCCAGGGCCCGCTCCATATCCTGTCCCTGCTGATCCAGATGTCCAGCCACCCGGAGCAGCTCCTGGATGCCGGAACGCAGGTGCTGGGTCACTTCCTGGAGATCCCAGAGGCCGGTGTTCTCCCGTTCCAGTTCCAGCTGATGCTGGTCCAGGGCGCGCTCCAGGTTCGAGGCCCCGCCCGAAGTCTGCTCCGCCAGGCTGCGCAGGCGTCCGCCGATGGCCTGCATTCCGGCCCCGCCGCCGCCCTGCTGAGCCAGGATCGCCGCATTCACGGCCAGGAGCCCGGTCTGCTGAGCCGCCTGGTCGATGATCCGGAGGGATCCCTGCGCCCCGCCGAACGACCGGATCCGTTGCTGGGACTCGTCCCGGAAGGCATCGATCCGCCGCGCCAGAGCCTCGGCCTGGTCCCGCACCCCGTCCGCCGACTTCCGGAACTGCTGAAGCTGGTCGGTCCGGGCCTTGGTCTCCTCAAGAAGCCGCGGCGTGTGAGCCACCAGCCCCTTCACCGCCAGGCTCAGCCGGGCACCCTGGCGGATGCTGGCGTCCGCCAGCCGGCCCAGGGCATCCTCCTCCCGGCGCAGGCGGGGAAACGAATCCTGGAGTTCCTCCAGCAGGTTCTCGAACTGATCCAGCCCCCCCTGCGCCTGTTCCAGCGAGGTCCGGAAGGCCTGCCCCTGGAGGCGGTGTTGATCCAGGCGGAGCCGGTAGTTCAGCTCGATCTGATCGAACCGGAGGGGCCCCTCGATGCTGCGTTTGAGATCCCGGCCGAAGGTCTCCAGCCGCTCCCGCGCGGAATCCCGCGCTTCCGCCTCCTCCACAAGCTGCCGGTGGGCCTGCCCCAGCAGGTCGTCCATGTCCTGCCATTCCCGCCCGACCGCCTGCTGGAGCTGCTCCAGGTCCTTCCGGGTCCGGAGGCAGTCCTCGATCAGGACGTTCAGAGCGGTGGCAGCCAGCCTCGCCTCCTCGCGGAGCCCCGGGGGAGGCTCGTGGGGCGTCCGATCCCCCTGGAGGATCAAGTGGGCCCAGTCGGCGATAAATCCGTCCGGGACCAGATCCCGGTACCAGAAAAACCAGCGGCGCCCGAGGAGGATCAACCCCACCGCCACCATCATCAGGGCGGCGCCCTCGGCGGGCCGCAGCGAGGCCGAGGCCCGGAACAGCAGGTAGGCCACGAGGCCAAGGATCGGAAGCATGGCCGCATCCGCCGTCCAGCGACGGGCCACGATGCGTTTCCAGAAGGAGCCGTTCTGACCCATGCCCGTCCTCAAAGCCATGGAAGCCCCATCGGCACGGGCCGTTCCAGGGCCAAGTTTGGTCCGGTCCCCGGCGCCCAGACGCTTCAAAGCGTCTGCCAGAGCACATCGTAGCTGCGAAGCCCCCCGCCGAGTTCCTGGAGAAGCCGGGCCCGGAGCAGGGCCGTCACGGCGGTCTGAGCCTCGTTGGCGGCCTCCACCCGAGGAGCCGTTTCGGCGCCCCCGGCCCGCAACCGCCGCAGGTGCTCGCGGCTTCCGGGCGGCAGGGCCTCGGCTCGATCCACCGGCGTGCAGGCCGTACAGCACCAGCCCTGGTCCGGGCTGAGCAGGGCGAGCGGGGCGGCCTCGTTCCCGCAGCGCCCGCAGATCCGCGGGTGGGGAAGCAGGCCCAAGCAGTGAAGCAGCCAGTGCTCCGCATAGGCCAGGATGCCCAGGGCATTATCCGGATCGGTCTTGAGCGCCCGTCCGCAAGCGCTCAGCAGGCGGTAGAGCCGGTCGTCCTCCACGCCTTCCCGGGCCACGCGGTCGAAGAGATCGGCCAGGCAGGCCATCACCAGGCTGGACTCCAGGTGGCCCAGGGTCAGGGGGCTGAAGGTCAGCTCGCAGCGGGTGACCCGCTTCAGCTCGGTCTGCTCTTTCCCGAAGAAGCTGACCCGCACCATGCCCAGGGGCTCGAAGGCCGCCACCCACTTGGCCGTTGGCTTCTTCACGCCCTTGGCCAGCCCCTTGAGCCGCTCCCCGTGCTCGGACAGAAAGGACACCACGGCCCCACCCTCAGAGT
This sequence comes from Geothrix sp., assembly GCA_019449415.1. Taxonomy (GTDB): domain Bacteria; phylum Acidobacteriota; class Holophagae; order Holophagales; family Holophagaceae; genus Geothrix; species Geothrix oryzae. Next base: position 56,924 of record JAGRPP010000015.1, on the reverse strand, counting down.
AGGGCACCGCTTTGAGGACGATCGCATCGCAGGTACGGATCACCTTTCCAGTCTGCCCGGATTCAACCTCGCTGCTCCGCCGGTGTCTCTCATGACGAGGCTGCCGATGACCGCCTCGCAGGAGAAACCCATGACCTCTCTGACCCGTTCCCTCACGGTCCTCGCCCTCAGCGTGTTCCCCCTCCTGGCCCAGCCGGGTCTCGAGATGCCCGGCCCCGGCTCCGGCCCGCGGGGCGGGCACATGGCCCGCGCCCTGGACCTGACCGAGGCCCAGAAGACCAGCATCCAGGCCATCCACGAAAAGCACCGTCCTGACATGACCGCCCGCCGCGAAGCCGTGCGCCAGACCCAGACGGCCCTCCAGGCGGCCTTCCGCGACGCCGCCACCCCCGAGGCCCAGCTGCGGACCCTGCACGACAAGGCCTCGGCGGCGCGCTTCGAGATGATGCTGGCGGGCCGCTCGATCCGCCAGGAAGTCGATGCCGTCCTCACCCCGGAGCAGCGGGCCAAGGCCGCCGACCTGCGCGGCACCGCCCAAGCTCACCGCCGCGAGCGCATGCACCACCTGCGCAAGGCCGCCGGCATGGCCGGCTGAAGCGGACCTTCCGGGCCATCCGGCCGATAGACTGGGGGGATGCGCGCATCCCCCCTTCTCGTGGTGGCCCTCAGCGGAATCGTCCTCCTCGCCCAGGAGGCGCCCCTGCGGAACTTCCGCCAGTGGGTGGGCGGTCAGGAAGTGGGCGGAGCCTCCCAGCAGACTCGCACCACGGCCGGCCTCCGCGAAGTCCGCAGCCGCGAGTGGATGGTCCTGGCCCGCCTGGGGGAGGAGATCCGCCAGGAGGTGGATCAGACCGCCCGGCGGGCTGCTGACGGAGCCATCACCTTCACCTGGCGGCTCCAGCTCTCCAAGGATCCCTTCGAGGGTCGCGCCGAATGGTCGCCGGCGACCCCCGGGATCCTCCGCCTCCACCCCGTGAATGGGGCGGCGCTGCAGAAGGAGATCCCCGCCGGGGCCATCCTCTGGCCCGAGGATCTCGACGCCCGCCTGATGGAGGCCGCCCGCCTGCGCCGCCCCGTGACGGCCACGACCTTCTCCTTTCCCGTCCAGCAGTGGGGCACCCTCAGCCTGGAACCGGTGGGGCCGGACCCCCTGCCCGGCTTCCCGGATGCCGTGCACTTCAAGGGCCAGGAGACCCAAGGCGCCGCGACCACGCCCGTGGAAACCTGGATCTCCCCGACCGCCGGCGAGTTGTGTCAGAAGACTGAGATGGGCGGCCTCACCCTCCTCATGCAGCGGGCGGAACTGCCCCCTCCGGCGCCTCTGGCCAAAGGGCTGGAAGGATTCTTCGAGCGCACCCTCCAGACCCTGCCGCCGCACCCCTTCCAGCCCTGGCTGCGGGAATCGACACTGAAAGCGGAGGGGACCCCACCCGACCTGCCCCAGGATGCCCAGCAGCAGCGCCTACCCGGAGGCCGCTGGCGTCTGCGGCGCGCCGCAGCTCCCGATCCCCGCGAGGCGGCTCAGCGGCCGGTGACCGGGCCTCCGGCCGCGGAGGAGGCCCGCTACCTGGCACCAAGTCCCCTGGTGCCGTTCCGCGACCCCGCCTTCGACGGCCTGCTCCAGCGCCTGGCCCTGCCCCCGGGCCTGTCCCGGTGGGACTTGGCGAAGAAGGTGACCGGCTTCGTCTTCGAGTGGATCACCGACAAGGACTTCACCGTGGGCTTCGCCTCGGCGCTGGAAGTCTGTCGCACGCCCCGGGGGGACTGCACGGAGCACGGCGTGCTGGCGGTGGCGCTCCTGCGGCGCCTGGGCGTGCCGGCCCGCGGCGTCACGGGATGGGTGGGCCTGGGCGAGACCCTGGGGCTGCACTTCTGGGTGGAGGTCAAGCTCCAGGACCGCTGGGTCCCCGTGGACCCCACCTTCGACCAGGCACCGGCCTCGGCCCTCCACATCAAGCTCGGCGACACGGACCTTGCCGACCTCGGCACCGTGGGCTGGGAAGGCGCGGCCATGGCCTTTTCCAGCCTCCGCTGGGTGCCCGAAAAGGACGGCCCGGCCCCCTGGGGCGCCGGCATCCGCATCGAAGGCGATCAGGTCACCGCCCCGGATGGCAGCCAGCTGCGGTTTCCGGGCGGACAGTGGAGCCTGAGGAAGGGGGTCCTGGCCTTGGGTGCCTGGACAGTCGAGGCCACCCCGCGGCCGACCTCGGCCCAGCTGAAGGGCGCCCAGAAGCTGGCGGGCCCCCGCACCCTCCGTGAAGGCTGGTGGAATCCCTCAGAGCGGCGGCTCTGGATGAACCTGGGCCAAGGCCGCTGGCTGCGCCTGGACGGCGTCCCGGAAGGAACCGCCTACGCCCTTCTGGATCGATTGATGGTCAAGGTCAGTTGACGGCGCCCACCAGGATTTCCTGCGTGCCCTCCTGCAGCTGGCAGTGCTCCCGCAGGCGCTCCAGCTGGTCGGCCATGGCCAGACATTCCGACTCGTCGCAGCAGCTGGTGATGTGGGTGGACAGGGACTGGACGGGCTCATCCAGGCGTTCCATGAGGCGACGGCCCTTCGGGGTGATGACCACCCGGCTCACGCGGCGATCCTTGGGATCCGCCACGCGCTTCAACAGGCCCTGCACCTCAAGCCGATCCACCAGCCGCGTCACATTGGCGAACCGGTAGATCATGCGCCCCTCGATCTCGTAGATCGGATGGCCCTTCACCGGGCCGCCGCGGACGATGCGCAGGACATTGTATTGCTGGATGGTGAGGCCATGCGCCTCGAAGAGCCGCTCCTGGACCCGGACCACCGCCTCTCGCGTGAGCATCAGCTGAAGCATCAGCTGGACCCCCGGGGGCGGGAGCTTCGACAACTGGAGTTCTTCCTGTAGCGTCATGGATTCCTCGGCATCTTCGCGCCAAGGATCACTCCAACTATGGGAATCTGAAAGGTCCGAGGAGCCTTTCTTGCCGTCCATCGCCCTGAGTTTGATCAATGTCACGAAACGATATGGCGCGACAGCCATCTTGGATGGATTGAGCCTCGGTCTCTTCCAGGGCGAAAAAGTTGGACTCATCGGCCGCAACGGCGCGGGGAAAAGCACACTCTTCCGTCTGCTATCGAACGACGAGACGCCGGATTCCGGAGAGGTGGTCCTCACCCAGGGGCTGCGGGTGGCGCGGCTGAGCCAGGAACCCCATTTCGCCCCGGGAGCCACGGTCCGGCAGGCTCTGGAAGCCTCCCTGGCGGACCACTCGCTCCTCCTCGCTCGCCACCAGCAGATCCACGAGACCCTCCATGGCGCCTCCGGCGCGGTCGAGGTCCGTCTTCTTGACGAATTGCAAAGTGTGGAGCACCACCTCGAGCGCTGGGGCTGGGATCTGACCCCCCGCCTCAAGGCCGCGGCCACCGTCTGGAACCTGGACGACCTGGATGCGGAGGTGGAATCCCTGTCCGGCGGCTGGCGCAAGCGGGTGGCCCTAGCCCAGGCCTGGCTCAAAGAGCCCGATGTGCTGGTGCTGGACGAACCCACCAACCATCTGGACCCAGACCAGGTGGAGCGGCTCGAAGCTTGGCTCCAGGCCTACGAAGGCGCCCTGCTCCTCATCACCCACGACCGCCACCTGCTGGACGCCGTGGCCACCCGGATGCTGGAGCTGGAGGACGGCGCCCTCCGCAGCTACGAAGGAGGCTACAGCGACTACCTGCTGGAGAAGTCCGACCGGGAGTTCCGGGAATCGCGCCTCACCGAGCACATGCAGAACCGCCTGCGCCGCGAGATGGCCTGGCTGCGCCGCGGGGCCAAGGCCCGCACCCGCAAGTCCAAGCTCCGCATCCAGGAGGTCCTGGATCTGAAGGACACGGTGGAGGACCGCACCCGCCTGGAGATCCGGCAGGGCCTCACCTTCGCCGCCGGCGGCAACCGGAGCGATGCCCTGATCCGCGCCGAGGGCCTGGGCTTCGCCTACCCCGGAGGGGCCGAGCTGCTGGGCGGACTGGACCTCTCCCTCCAGCGCGGCATGCGCATCGCCCTGCTGGGCCCCAACGGCTGTGGGAAGTCCACCCTCCTCAAGGTGCTGCTCGGGGAGCTGGGGGCCACGGCCGGTGAGGTGGTCCGGCATCCGAAAATGGCCGCCACTACCATCTCCCAGGGACGGGGCGAGCTGGACGGCGCCCGCAGCATCCTCGACAACCTCGCGGATCGGGCCGCGCTGGTGGACACCGGCAACGGCACCGTGCTGGCCCATGTCTACCTCACCCGGTTCGGCTTCCCCGTGGACCAGCAGGCCCGGCCCGCCGCCACCCTCAGCGGCGGCGAGCGCAACCGCCTCCTGCTGGCCAAGGCCATGCTCAGTCCCGCGGACCTGCTGGTCCTGGACGAGCCCACGAACGATCTGGACATCCCCACCCTCCAAAACCTCGAAGAGGCCCTGCTCGGCTTCGGCGGCACCCTGCTGCTGGTGAGCCATGACCGCTTCTTCCTCGATCAGGTGGCCACTCACACCCTGGCCTGGAATCCGGCAGGAACGCCGCGGTGGGAGCTGTACGAGGGGGCCCCCTCCACGGTGCGGAGCCTCCGAGAGGCCCGGGCGGCGGCTCAGGAGCCCGTGAAGGCCGAGGCCTCCAGGCCGGTCCCCAAGGCCGATTCGCCTCGGCCCCGGAAGCCCGGCCTCTCGCAGAAGGAACAGCGGCGGCTTGTGGAGGTGGAGGCTGCCCTGGATGCCCTTCACGCCCGGCTGGCCGCGGTGGATGCCTGCCTGGCGGATCCCTCGGCCTTCCTGACCTCCGACGGCCCCGGCCACCAGGCCCTCCGGGACCGGGAGGCGGTCCGGGCCGAGCAGGAAGTCCTTGAACTGGAATGGCTGGATCTGGAGGAAAAGCGTGGGGGGGCCTGATCCCATCACAAGTTTTCCTCGGACCGGGCGGTTCGCGGGTCTTTTCGCTACCCTGGGGCCTGGACTTTTTTGTGGAGTGGCCATGCGCCCGATGCCTATCGTTCTTTTCTCCGCTGTGGCACTGGTCGCCCAGGCCCCCGCCAGCGCCGATCTCGCCCAGCGGTTCAACACCGAGCTGCCCGGCATCAACCAGATGCTCAAGACCTTCCAGGCCAAGGAAGCGCTGGTGAAGGTGGAGACCCTGGTTCCCGCCGAGCGCCCCGCCTTCAACGGCGCGAACCTCCAGACCATCGGCCTGAGCCTGGACAACGCCCAGGGCCTCATGTCCCTCTACCGCCTCTGGGCCAATGTGGCCGCCGAATCCGGCCAGTGGGAGAAGGCCGTGGAGATCCAGCAGAAGCGGGTCAAGGCCGCCCAGGCCATCCGCGCCGACCTGGACAAGGCCCAGGCTCCCATCGCCGCCCAGTGGGAGAAGGCCGCCAAGGACTCCCAGGACTACCTCTCCAAGAACGCCTCCCGCCAGCAGGAGCTGCAGGCCAGCCTGAACGCCCTCCAGGAGGATGTGGCCGCGGTGAACGCCAAGACGAAGAAGCTGGATGCCAAGGGCATGGAGGAGCTCAAGGCGCGGATCGCCAAGGCGCCCCAGGAGCAGCAGGAGCTGGATCAGATCGCCGCGGCCCTGCCCGTCCACAAGCAGAACCTCGGCAATGCCCCCAAGATCACCAAGGTGCTCGCTGACAACCGCAAGGAGGCCGACGGCCTGCTGAAGGCCGCGGAAGAGGCTGCCGCCAAGTCCAAGGAGGTCCTGGCCAGCCAGAACGACGAGATCACCAAGTTCAACACCGAGCAGGTGATCAAGAAGGTGAAGATCGTCGGCAAGAAGAACTGGGTGGATGCGGTGCTTCGCAACCCCGAGAATGTCACCAAGCTCAACGGCTCCCAGGCCCAGGCGGCCTTCCTCAACCGCCTGCTGGTGCTCGATCCCGGCAACGCGGGCGCCCAGAAGGCCCTGGACAACCTGAAGCAGGGCAAGGAACCCTTCGTGAAGGAAGCCAAGGGCGCGAAGAAGGGCAGCGCGAAGAAGAAGTGATCGCGCCGAACCCCACCTGGAAGGAGCGTCCATGAGCCGCCTCGGTTTCCTGCTTGCCTGCGCCCTGGCCACGAGCCTGGGCGCTCAGAACCTCACCGACCGCTTCAAGGAGGTGAGAGGTCCTTGGGAAATCCAGCTGGAACGGGGCGACGCCTCCACCGTGCGCCGGGGCGTCGAGGCCCTCCTGGGCCGCGAAGGCCTCACGGTGAATCCCTCGGACTACAACGACATGCACGCCCTGGTGGCCCTGCGCAGCCTGGCGGCCCGCGCCTGCGTGGCCGAGGGCAGCTGGGAAGACGCGGTCGTCCACCTGCAGAAGGCCCAGGCGGTGGCGGAGGAGAACCTCCACACCGCCGAGCCCCTGCTGGCCAAGACCCGCATGGAGCATGAACTCAAGCTCCGCGAGTTCCAGGACGCCATGGCCAAGCAGACCCCCCGTCTAAAGGAACTCGAAGAGGCGCCCGGGCTGTCCCAGGAGCAGATGAAGGTCCGCCAGCAGCTGAAGATCTTCATGGATGAGCAGAAGGCCGCCATCGCCCACAGCGAGCGGGCCCTGAAGGACATCGAGGGTATCCTGGCCCGGCTGCGGCAGACCAAGGACGGCACGGCCAAGGCCGCGACCGACTGGCAGGCCTTCCTCGCCAAGGAGAAGGCCGAGATGACCGAAGCGGGCGGCACCACCCGCTTCGTGGCCGAGAAGCTCGAGCAGGTGAAGGCTGACGATGCCCGGCCTCAATCCGAGCGCCTCACCTACGCCCGCCGTCTCCAGAAGCTCGATCCGGCCAACAAGGATGTCGCCCGGCTGGTGAGCGGCCTCCTGGGCAAGGACGAAGCGCCCGAACCGGCGAAGCCCACGAAGAAGCGGAAGTCCGCCCCCAAGAAGAAAGGCTGATCCCCCGGCCTTGTTTCCACGAAAAAGCGGCCCCACGGGGCCGCTTTTTCGTGGAACGGAGGCTCCTCAGAAGACGAAGCCGAACCCCACCTTCACGAAGTCGGTGGCCGGAGGATCGCCGGCGGCGACATCGTGGCTGGTGAGGGTCTTGTGGAAGGTGGCTTCCAGGGTGAACCGCATGCCCGCGTCGTAGCCGAAGCTGTGGCCGATGCCCAGCGAACCGCCCATGCGGCTCTTGCGCGTGGTGTCGGTGTAGTCGTACAGCGGGTCGCCAAAACTGCGGTCGAACTGTTCGAAGTCCGCGGAAAGGCCCGCCACGAAATAGAGTCCGCGATGCCGGAAAGCCGTGCCCTGCGGGAATATCTGCAGATCGCCTCCGAGGTTGAACTGCGAGTGGCGGAGGTTGATGCTGGTCTCGCCCGGGGCCCGGTTGGTGCCGTTTTCGGCCGATCCGCTGAGGTTCAGGCGGATCGCCAGGCTGCGATCCACGGGGAAGCTGACCGTGAAGCTGCCACCCAGACCCACATCGTAGGTCTCTTTCTGCGGGGCGATGACGCGGCCGGCGCTGGGGCTGAAGTAGGCGGGGTAGGTCTGGCTGGCGAAGTCCCCCGTGGGGAAGAGCAGGTTCAGGCTGAACCCGATGTGCGGGCTCTGGGCCGAGAGGGTGGCTCCCGAAGCAAGGAGCAGGGGGAGCAGGAGCAACGGGGCGGGGCGGCGCATGGGGCCTCCAGGGAAGGGCGGTTTGGATGGCTACGGAGCGAAGGGTGTGCCAGGTTACGCCAAGTGGCGTCAATCCTTGGATCCCGCGCAGCTTACTCCGGTTGAAGGGGGAGAGCCACCGCGGCGTTTTGCCTCAGGACGATGCAGGACTGCAACAGCGGGCTTTGGGCCTGGGCCGCGATGGCCTACTCTGGACTGAATGAGGATGGTTCATGGCGTGGAAGCAGGATCTGGCGAAGTTGAAACAGCAGTTGGCTCCTGAAGATCCGGCGCGTTCGGCCGCCAAGCCTTTGCCCAAACCCGTACCCAAGCCCCAGGGGCCGGCCAGCCTGGATGACGAAGATTCGGTCTTTCTGTCGGCCATGGGCCTGAAGCCGGCCGCCCCCCGGCCTCCGGCCAAGACCCCTCTGACGCCCGCCCCGACGGCGGAGGCACCCCCGCCCCCCCCGGTGCCCGAAACCTTCCAGGAAGCGCTGAAGGACTTGAAGGGCCTGAAGCCCATGACCCGATCCCTCCAGGGACAGCTGGACCGGGAGCCGCCGGTCCAGGTGCCGCCGCCCGCGCCAGTCCAGGCTCAGAGTCAGGCCCCGCCGCCTCAGGCCCCGCCTCAGCCGCCCGCCCCCCCAATCCTCCTGGTTCCAACGCCCTCCCCCATGCCCGAAAAGGCCGCCGCCCTCGTTCCCATGGTCGTTCCTGGGGTCGTTCCTGGGGTCGTTCCTGGGGCCGATTCCACCTCGGCCCCGGTCCGGTTCCAGCTGGCGGCAGGCATGGCCTTGGAGGTGGATGGCATGCTGGACCTCCGCGGACATTCGGTCCCGGACGCCGTGGAGCGGCTGAAGGACCGGCTGGGAGATGGTCTGGTGTTGGGCTGGCGCAGCTTCCAGGTCATCCTGGGGCCCGATCCGAAGCTCCACGAAGGCCTGCTCGACCTGCTCGCCTCGGGCCAGGTCCCCATGGTGGCCCGCTATGCCCAGGCTCCGGTCCCCATGGGCGGGAGCCAAGCCTGGCTGCTGTATTTCACCCCCTCCCAGCCCCAGTCCTGATCCAGGCACCTGAACTGCACACATGGAGTGTTTCTGATGAGCTTGCTGGTCGTCGGCAGTGTGGCCTTTGATGATCTGGAGACGCCCTTCGGGCGCCGCGAGCATGCCCTCGGGGGCTCGGCGACCTATTTCTCCCTGAGCGCCAGCCGCTTCCATCCCGTGCGCATGGTCGCCGTGGTGGGCGAGGATTTCGGCCCGGAGCAGATGCGGGTCTTCAGCGGCCGGCCCATCGACCTGGGCGGGCTCTCGAAGGTCAAGGGCCTCAGCTTCCACTGGAAGGGCGCCTACGGCTATGACCTGAACGAGGCCAAGACCCTCGCCACGGATCTCAATGTCTTCGCAGACTTCAAACCCGATCTGCCCGAGGCCTACCGGGAATCCCAATACCTGTTCCTGGGGAACATCGACCCGGTCCTGCAGCTGGATGTAGTGCGCCAGATGGCGAAGCGCCCCCGCTGGATCGCCCTGGACACCATGAACTACTGGATCCGGGGGGCCCGCCCGGCCCTGGAAGCGGTCCTGAAGGAAGTGGACATCCTCCTGGTCAACGATGCCGAGGTGCGCGAGCTGACCCGGGAGCACAGCCTCCTCAAGGCCTACAAGAAGATCCAGGCTCTGGGCCCCCGCATCCTCGTGGTCAAGCGCGGCGAGTACGGGATGGCCCTGTTCACCCCCGAGGGCCACTTTGCCGCCCCTGCCTACCCCCTGGAGAATGTCTTCGATCCCACCGGGGCCGGGGATACCTTTGCCGGCGGGTTCCTGGGCTATCTGGCCTGGATCGAGCGGACGGATGTGACGGCACTGAAACATGCCTCCCTGGTGGGATCGGTCATGGCCAGCTTCACCGTGGAGCAGTTCTCCACCGAGCGCCTGGAGCAGATCACACAGGACGAAGTCCGCAACCGCTTGGCATTATTTTCAGATATGATCCGCGTCGAAGACCTATAATCAGCACCACCTAATCCTCCGGGGGTACCTGATGCACCAGCCCTATCGCCTGCATGTCGGTCGGCTGCGCTTCCTCTTGGCCGCGCCTGGGCTCGCCGTGGCCTTGGCCCTCGCCCCGGGCCTCCATGCCCAGGAAGCCACCCCTGGCACAATCAAGGTCGAGACCCACAGCTCGAAATGGGATTATCCCAAGGAGCTCAAGGTTCCCGAAGGCTCCCGGACCCACATCGTCCAGAAGGGCGACACCCTGTGGGACCTGTCCGGCAAGTACCTGGGCAACCCCTACGCCTGGCCGCAGATCTGGGAACTGAACCAGTGGATCAAGGATCCGCACTGGATCTACCCTGGCGACCCGCTGATCATCGATCTGACCCGGGCCGTCGCCACGGCGGGCTCCGTCCCCGATTCCGTCTCGAACCTCCAGCCCGACCAGCGGCGCCTGGACCCCAACGCCCTCCGCCGGCCCGAGCTGGCCTTCGCCTTCCAGGACTTCATCCAGCTGCCCTTCCTGGCCCCCCAGGGTGCCGAGGCCCACTACAAGAGCCAGGGCGCCTTCACCCTGACTTCGAACCGCCGCGAAGACCGCCGCCTCCTCCTCGAGGGCGAGACCGTCTACATGAACGGCGGCAGCGAGCAGGGCGTCAAGGTCGGCGACCGCTTCCTCGTGCTCAAGACCGTGGCCCGCAAGCTCGTGCATCCCACTGCCTCCAAGCGGCACCTGGGGGATGTGGTCCAGCAGGTGGGCGTCGTCCGCGTGATCACCGTCCAGAACAAGGGGTCCGTGGCCACCATCGAGCGCTGCCTCGATGGCGTGGAGGTGGGCGACCACCTCGTCCGCTTCACCGAGCCGGCGAACATCCCCCTTCAGCTCCGGACGGATACGGGCGATCCAGTGAAGGTGGCCCCCGGCGCAGCCGTCGTGGTGTTCGCCCGGGATGAGCATCAGCACACCGCCGCGGGCGATATGATCATCGTGGACAAGGGCGGCAATGACGGGCTCAAGGTGGGCGATGTGCTTCTTGCGGTCCGCGTGAAGACCTTCCCCGTGGGCCCCGATGACGACAAGAAGGGCGCCACGGAGACCACCACCCACTACCTGGGCCAGGTCATCGTGGTCCGCACCGAGGCACAGACGGCCACCTGCCGCGTGCTGCGCTCCAACGAAGAGATCCGGATGGGCGACACCCTCACCCGCTGACCTGGAACCGCAGACCTGAAAGGCCCCCGGGATCGGGGGCCTTTCAGCGTCAAGAGGGCTGGGCCGCCTGCCTCAGCTCCACCACGACCCGCTGCCCCCGGGTGGGGAGCGCGTAGGGATGGGGGGTGGCCATCCAGCCTCCCGGCAGAGGCTCATGGGCCCATTCGGGTCCCTTGAGGGCCAGGAAGGGGCTCCCGGTTTTCCCATGCCGGCCCCACCAACCCGCCAGCTGGCCCAGGGCTCCCAGGGCCTTGGCCGTACCCAGGTCCGCACCCAGGGGGGGCAGTTCCTCTAGGCGGCCATGGATGGCCTTCAGGTTGGGAACGGGCAGTTCCAGGGCCGCCTGCCGGACGAAGGCCAGCTTCTTGGTCGAGGCATCGACGGCGAGGATTTCCAGATCGGGACGGGCCAAAGCCAGCACGATCGCCGGGCAACCCATGCCCGTTCCCAGATCTGCGACCCGGGCCCCGGGAGGCAGGGTCTCCAGGAAGGGCAGGAGAATCGCCGCGTCCAGCAGCAGTTCCTCCCGGCGCTCGCCCGGGGGCAGGGCCGTCAGGGCATGGGTCCGGTTCCAACGGTCCAGGAGGACCAGGAAGCGCCCCAGAGGGGCATTGAGGGCGGCGGGAAGGCGAGGCTCCATGCCCCAAGGATGCCAGGGAAGCGGGTGACCTTCGCTTGAATTCTTGTCATTTGAGTTATTTCTTCTTTGTATTCAATGCTTTTTGATATTTTTAGAACTTGTTTCACACGAAAAACACTCTATTGTCTGAGGTGTCAACATCGATGCATTTCCTGCATCTAGAATTATGACATTGACGGATAGAGCAATAGATCCGATGATGATTCCCCTTTGATTGATCTTACACAGGAGCCGGCTATGAATCAGAACCATCCGCCCTTTCTGGTCGACTGGTCGAGCCGGAGCAAAATGCGCGGGCCCGGCGAGCAGTCTCTCGGCAAGCTCCTTCAAAGCCTTCGAGATCGCCTCGCTCCGGAATCCCAAGGCGTATCGCTGACTTATGTCGATGATCGCGGCATGAGAAAACTCAATCGCGAACACCGCGGAAAAAACATGACCACCGATGTGCTGAGCTTCCCCTCCAGTGTGGAGAAGGGCGCCTTCCCGCACCTTGGCGACATCGTCATCAGCCTGCCCACCGCCGAGAAAATGGCCAAGAAATTCGGAGTGAGCCGCCGCCGTGAAGTGGAGACCCTGGTGATCCACGGCTTCCTCCATCTCTGCGGCTACGATCACGAAAAAGATCACGGCGAGATGATGGAACTTCAGGCACAGCTCGAGCGGGAACTCCTCGAAGTCGAGCCCCTGGCCATGAGCCTCAAGCGGGGCCGCAAGCCCGGCAGCAAGGTCAAGAAGCTCAAGGACGGCAGCCGCGTGGTGGTCACCGGCCGGGCCGCCGCGGCCCTGGTCCGCCGCGAACGGGTGAAGAAGGAGAAGAAGGTCAAGATCCGCAAGACGGTCAAGCCCAAGGAGGTCGCGGCGAAGCGGGGTCCCGGCCGGCCCCGGAAGGAGGCCGTCGCCCCGCCTCCGGTGAAGCGGATGGTCCGTCGGCGGAAGGCGGCCCCGTCACGCAGCGGCGTGATCTCGTAAATCCCGGAAAGCTCCGCATGGAAAACGGGCCCGAAGGCCGATAAAATGGCCCTTTGGCCCGGCCACGGGCCGCGCCATCGGAGTCTTCGTGATCAACCTCCTGCTCGGCCTGGGCGCCGCCCTTGCCGTGATCCTGCTGTCCAGCCTGCTGAGCATCAAGCTCTGGATCAGCGTGCCCATCGGCATCCTCGCGGGCGCCGGTCTCTTCATCTGGCAGGGACGCAAGGTCCAGCAGGAGCTCGAGAAGATCTTCACCCGTGCCGGTGAGCTGCTGAAGAAGCAGCAGTTCGAGAAGGCCATCGAGGTCATGAAGGAGGGGTACCGGTTCTCCTCCAAGCAGTTCCTCGTGAAGGGCAGCATCGACGGCCAGATCGGCGTGGTGCAGTACCTCCGCAAGAAGAACGAGGAGGCCGAGCCGCTCCTGGCCTCGGCCTCCATGCAGCACTACATCGCCAAGGCCATGCTGGGCATCCTCCAGTGGAAGCGCGGCGAGAAGAAGAAGGCCAAGGAGACCTTCGACCTGGCCCTCAAATCCGGCAAGAAGGAGAGCCTTCTTTACGCCGTCTACGCCTACATGCTGGTGGAGATGGGCGAACGCGACCGGGCCATCGAGATCCTCAACCAGGGGCTCGGCATCTGCAAGGGCGACGAGCGCCTCATCACCAACCGGAACCTGCTGCAGAACGGCAAGGCCCTCAAGATGAAGGTCTATGGTGAGCAGTGGTACCAGTTCCTCCTCGAGCGCCCCATGCTCCGCCAGGAGGCCCCGCCCTTCGCCCGGGTGTCGCGTCGGGCGCTGCGAGGTTGAGACCTGCCCGCGGAAGCGCCTCTGGCGTCGATTCCGCGACCTTGAAATGACTCTTTTACTTTTCAGCAAACGCGAAGCGGTTGCTGCACGGGACGACACGAACGATTGAAGGAGCACACCCCATGTCAGGCCACAGCAAATGGTCCACCATCAAGCACAAGAAAGGCGCCGCGGATGCCAAGCGGGGCAAGGTCTTCACGAAGATCCTCAAGGAGATCACCGTGGCAGCCCGACTGGGCGGCGGCGATGTGAACGCCAACCCGCGCCTGCGCCTGGCCGTGGATCAGGCCAAGGGCAGCAACATGCCCAAGGACAACTGGGAACGCGCCATCAAGAAGGGCACCGGCGAACTGGAAGGCGTGACCTATGAGGAAGTGATCTACGAGGCCTACGGTCCCGGCGGCGTGGCCATCCTCGTGGAAGCCATGACCGACAACAAGAACCGCACGACCCCGGAAGTCCGCAGCTACTTCACCAAGTTCGGCGGGGAACTGGGCGCCATGGGTTCCGTGGCCTACCTGTTCTCCAAGCAGGGCCAGATCGTGGTGGAGCCCGAAGTCTCCGAGGACCAGATCATGGAAGTGGCCCTGGAGGCCGGCGCCGACGATGTCATCAACGATGAGGGCGAAGCCTGGGTCATCAAGACCTCTCCGGAGAGCTACGAGGCCGTGAAGACCGCTGTGGACGCCGCCAAGCTGCCCGTCATCGAAGCCAAGATCATCATGGCTCCCAGCACCAGCACCGCCCTGGAAGGCTCCAAGCTCACCAGCTTCCTCAAGCTCGTGGATCTGCTCGAGGACAACGACGATGTGCAGAATGTGTGGCACAACGCCGACTACGAGGAACCCGAAGATTAGTCCCCGTTCTTCGGTCTTCAGTAAACTCAGGGCGCCTCTCGGCGCCCTGAGTTATTCTTGAGCCACCGGCGCAGGCATGGACTTGGTAGGGGTCGGAGTCGAATCGCCGGGGCCGACGGCAAGAATGGGGAAGCGCGGCGGTTCGCCCCACATGCCATTTCCGCGGATCAGGGCGCTGTGGAACAGGCCCCAGTAGGCCAGGCTGTCGGTGCTGCGCGGATCCAGCAGGTAGAAGGCCAGGCGGCCCAGGGGCTGATCCAGCGGGATGTAGAGGGCCCGATCCAGGTCGGCGGGCGCCCAGACCTGTTGCAGCTTCTTCAGCATGGGTTCGGCCTTCCAGCTGCCCTGGAGTTCCAGCGTGAAGACCCCCTGGTAGGCCGAGGGGGACACCTTCCGGCCGGTTTCCTGGAAGTGGAGGACGGCCAGCCCTCTTGGCCTGGCATTCCCCTTCAGCACCTTCAGACCATGGGCCTGGAGCAGAGGCAGCACCGTGGGCGCGAAGGCCGGGTCCACCAGGTAGCCGGCGGGGGCCGTCACGAAGTCCTGGCCCTCGAAGCCCACGAAGCTGGGCAGCTCGAGGTGCGTGCGCCCCTTCTCACCCGTCAGGCGGCCCTTCTCGTCCCGGATGGGATCCACCCAGTCGAAGGCGGCCCGTTCGACCAGCTTCAGCTTCGCAGAAAGGGGCAGGGCCACGGAGCCCTTCGCCCATGCACCGGTCCAGCGCGCCTGGGCCTCCTGGATCTGCGTTCGGATCTCGCTCCGGTGCTCGGCCATCCAACCCAGGCAGGCCAGCACGAAGCGCCGGGTGTCGGAGATGCGGTCCGGCCAGCTGCGGTAGACATAGCTCTCCGACAGCACCGCCAGTCGGTTGCGCAGGGCGGGATAGTTCGTCAGCAGCCGGGGGTGGGCGTCGTAGGTCTCCCAGGCCGTGGGCGGTTTCTCCGGCGTGGGCCCGTAGGGCACGAAGTTACCGTAGTCGTAGGTGGGCATGCCTTCGGCCTTCAACTGCTCGCGCACCTCCACCAGCAGCTTCCGGTTGAAGGCCAGCAGAGCCTCATCCGCGCCCAGGGTGCAGGCGGGTCCGTGGGTGAGGTGGAAGCCGTGGGTGCTGCCGTTGGTGGTGTGCAGGTCCAGCACGGCGGCGGGATCGAAGTCCTTCAGCATGGCCAGCAGCCAGCGCGTGTTGGGGGCGGCGGCCTTCATGAGGTCGCGGTTGAGGTCGAGCCCCAGCGCGCTCTCGCGCCGGCCCACGCCGCTTTCCGTGGGGTTGGGCTGCCAGGGGCGGATGGCGGGATCCAGGGCATCCGTGCCGTCGGCGTTGTAGGCGGGCATCACCACCAGGTCCAGATTCCGCCGCAGGGCCGGGTGCTTCCCCTGGAGCAGCTCGCGGATGATCTGCTGGATGGCCTCCTTGCCCTCCACTTCACCCGCGTGGATATTGGCGTTCACATAGACCCGCAGCGGATCCAGGCCCTTCCCCTTCAGGCGCCAGGCCAGCAGGGGCTTGCCGGTTTCCGTGGCGCGGGGCGCGCCCTTGGGTCGGTAGGGCTCCAGGCCGGACGCCCGCTGACGCAGGTCCTCCATGAAGGCCCGCACCTCGGCCACGGTGGAGGTGTGCTGGAGGTGGGTCCGCTCCGGAACGGTCTCGGGCCACCCGGCGAGGAGGCCCGTCCCCGCCAGGGCCAACATCAGGTTCCGCATGGTTCAGCGGGTGGTGAAGGTGGTGTCCGCGGTCACCGGCATCACGAGGCCGGACTGGGGCCGGCCGCCGAACAGCGCCTTGTTGTAGACCGTGAAGCTGGAAGCCAGGAACAGCACCAGGGCCAGCAGCGCGGAGCCGCGCTTCCCGGCGGCCAGGGCCTTGGGCGTCATTTCGGACAGGCCCACCAGCACGAAGACCAGCAGCAGCTTGATGTGGAAGTAGTGGCCGTTCTTGAGGGGGTTCTGGCCGCCCTGCATCATCAACACCAGCATGAGGATGCCCGCGACGAGCGCCAACCGGAAGGACCAGGCCACCACCTTGGACCACACCGTGGCAGCTAGGCCACGGAGGTCCTCACGGCCCTCCTCGAAGCCCGACAGGAGCAGGGCCACCACGGCAGCGCCCCCCCCCACGGCGAGGGTCACGAAGTGCAGCCAGCGGACAAGGTTCACGGCTTCGAGCTTGAGATTCATGGTGGCCTCGTGAAGAAGAACCCCAGGGTAGCAGCCCTGCTAGGCTCGATTGGTCAGGAGGAAGTCATGGCCAAGCTGCGCGTCGCCGTCGTGGGTGTGGGTCACCTGGGTCAGCACCATGCCCGCATCGCGGCCTCCGCCCCGGAGGCCATCCTGGCGGCGGTGGTGGATCCCGATCCGGTCCGCGGCCCAGAGATCGCCGCCAAGTTCAAGGCGCCCTGGGCCGCCTCGCTGGAGCAGGTCCTGGCCGAGGTGGATGCCGTGCAGATCGCCGCACCCACCGGCTTCCACCATGCCCTCGGCCTGCAGGCGCTGAAGGCGGGCAAGCATGTGCTCATGGAGAAACCCCTGGCCGCCACCCTCGATGAAGGCGTGGCCCTGCTCAAGGCCCTGGCCGCAGCCCGCGCCGCCAAGCCCGGCATCGTCGCCCAGGTGGGCCACCTGGAGCGCTTCAACCCCGCCGTCACGGCCCTCCGCGACCGCGGCTTCAGGCCCCGCTTCCTCGAAGCCGTGCGCGTCTCGCCCTTCCCGGCCCGGAGCCTGGAAGTCGATGTGGTCATGGATGTGATGATCCACGACCTGGACCTGCTGCGCGCCCTGGTGGGCCGGCCGGTGATCGATGTGGAAGCCGTGGGTGTGCCCGTGCTCACGCCCTACGCCGACCTGGTGAATGCCCGCCTGAAGTTCGAGGGCGGCGCCTTCGCCACCGTCACCGCCAGCCGCGTCGCCCGGAAGAAGGAGCGCACCCTCCGCGCCTTCGGTGACAAGGAATACGCCAGCCTCGACTTCGCCGCCCAGAAGCTGGAGCTGCTGCGCCTCGTCATGGGCCCCGACGGCCCCGAGGTCCAGCCGGAAACTGCCGATATCGAGGAGGGCGAGCCGCTCCGCCTGGAGATCGAAGCCTTCCATGCCGCCTGCCTGGGCCACAGCCAGGAGGGCGTCACCTGGGAAGAGGGCCAGGAAGCCATGCGCGTGGCCGACAAGGTGCAGAAGGCCGTGGCCAAGAGCTTGGCGGAGATGAGCCAGGCGTGAGCGGGTTCTACGACCTCGCCTCCCTCACCAAGCCCCTGGTGACGGCACCGCTGGCCTTGGCCTTCCTGGATCTCGACGCGGACCGACGGTGGACCTTGGGATTCCATGAGCGCGAGTCGCCCCTCACCGTGCGCCAGCTGCTGTCGCACAGCTCGGGGCTTCCGCCCTGGCGGCCCTTCACGGGCGAGCCCGCAGCCGCGCAGTTGCGGCGAGAAGTCCCGGACCACCCTTTACTCTCAGCCAGGCCGGGACCGGTCACCTACTCGGACCTGAACTACCGCCTGCTGGCCGAGTTGCTGGTGATGGAAACGGGCGTCCCGTTTCCAAGGCTCGGCGCGGCCTCGGGCCTCAGCCCAGCCCCCTGGGTCGTGCCGCCGGTGGTGATTCCCGATGCGGCTGATGCCGAAGCCTGGCGGCTGGCCACGGACCGGCCCCTTCCAGATCGGGATTCCTGCCTGCCTCATGATGCCAACGCCCGGGCCGGCATGCCGGGCCATGCCGGTTTCGGCACCACCGCCCCGCAGCTGCGGGCGGCCCTGGCCCGGTGGGTGGCCGCGGGCTGGCCCGGGTGCATGGCCGTGGATGCGGCCGCCGACGGGCCGCGAATCCGCTGGGGGTTGGGCCTCCAGGTGCTGTTTTCGGGTGACGGCTGGTTCGGACAGCTGCTGTCCAAACTCCCCCAGGGCTTCGGCCTCCGCGTCCTCGAGGATTCCACGGAAGCCCTGCCCCCCCCGGCCCCCCCGCAGGATACCGAGCCCGGCCCGCCTTCGGGCTGGTGGTTCCACTTGGGCTACACCGGCCCGGCCCTGTTCTACAGGCCCTCGGACCAGAGCTGCCTCGCCCTGCTTGTCCACCGGCGCGGGCCCGCGGGAGGCCTGCTGGAAGTGGAGGCGCTGCGGGCCCGGCGCTGGGCGGCCCTCGCGCGATTCGTGGGACAATCCGAGGGATGAAGCCCTTTCTGGTCCCTGCCCTGATCCTCTCGGTCCTTCCGGTCAGCGCCGCCCAGCCTCCGCTGAAGATCGGCCTCGACACACAGGCCACGGAATGGATCGTGTCGCTGGAAGGCGGAGGCCAGGTCTGCGACCGCGCCGGCACGCCCCTGCTGAAGCTGGCGCCGGACGAGAAACTGCGCATCTGGTGGGACAGCCGGGGCACGGCCGATCCCACCAGCGAATACCGCGTCCAGGTGGGCCCACCCCACGCCGCCGCGCAGGCGGCGGCCCTCACAAAGCGCCTGAGGGACCTGGGCGAGGCCCCGGACCGCGTGAAGGTCCCCGACGCCGATACCTGGCGCGTGCTGACCGGCCACTTCAAGACCGCGCCCGAGGCTGAACCCGTGCTCCAGAAGCTTCAGGATCTAGGCTTCGACGAACTGTGGGTGGCGACGGAATCCCGCGACGCCCTGCCCCGCAAGGGTCGGGCCCTCTATGCCGTCAGCGACCGCTACGAGCGCAGGGCCCTCCCCGCGACGGGCGTGTGGCTGAAGCCCGCAAGCGAGCTGACTTCGCTGCAGGGCAAGGGCCGCTACCGCGGCAAGGTGGAGATCTTCCCCAACGCCCAAGGCCGCCTCACCGTGGTGAACACCCTGGACCTGGAGACTTACCTGCGCGGCGTGGTGCCCAAGGAGATGGGCGCCTGGGAGTTCCCGTCCCTGGAGGCCCTCAAGGCCCAGGCCGTGGCGGCCCGTACCTATGCCGTGGCCAACCGGGGCAAGCGTGCGGCGGACGGCTTCGACATGGGCGACACCGTGGCCGATCAGGTCTACGGCGGTCGGGATGGCGAGCAGTCCCTCACGGACCGCGCCATCCAGGAGACCGAGGGCCTGTTCGCGACCTATGGCGGTAAGCCCATCCAGGCCCTGTTCATGGCCAACTGCGGCGGCCACACCGTGGATGTGGCCCATGTCTTCGGTGGCGATGCCCCCTACCTCAAGGCGGCGCCCTGCTATCCGGCCAAACCCATGACCCTGGCCTACGCCTCGGGGCTGCCGGTCACCGCCGAGGCCCAGCAGCCCTGGCTCAGCTGGGAGCTGCTCCGGCTCGCCGCAGGCATCCTGCCCCCTGACTGGCTCCATGGCGAGCGGCTCGCCCGCCCCGCGCGGGTCGAGGATCTCGCGGCCCCGGTGCGGGCCCTCCAGCAACGCCTCGGGATCGATCCGGCCCCCCTGGCCCGGGACGGGAACCTGCTCCTCGCCCTGGCGCAGGCCCTGGGCCTCCACCGGGTGGTGGAAGGTCAGGAGCGGCCCCAAGATGCCGCCTACTTCCTGCCGGGGAACCTGCCCGCCGGAGATCGCCTCCTGGCCACCTTCCTCACGCGCCGCGGCATCGTCCCCGCCGCGGCCTGGGCCGCCCAGGCCCCCCCCTCCCTGCGCCAGGCCCTGTTGACCCTGGGGCGCCTATGGCAGGATCTCGATCCCCTCACCCCGGGGGAAGGTTCTCTGCTGATGGACCGCCAGGTGCGCCGCAAGCGGGGTGGACCCGAGCCTCTGTCCCTGTCGCCCCGGCTCCTCCTCGCGGAGGAGAGCCCGGATGGCGCCCTGCGGCTGGTGGAGAAGGCTGACATTCAAGTGGGCGACCGCCTGAAGTGGATCCCCGGCGAAGACGGCTCGGCGGCGGTGCTGGTGCGTCGCCTGGATCCCGACGGCGCCGCCTGGGACCGCTACAACCCGACTGCCCACTGGCGGGTGGACTATGCGGAGGCCGACCTGCTGGCGCTGGTACGCAAGCGCATCAAGGTCTCCGGCATCCGCGAGCTGCGGGCCCAGCACAACGACCAGGGCCGCGTGCTGGATCTGACCCTCGTCGATAGCCAGGGGGCGCCCCATCGCGTGCGCGGCATGCACATCCGGGGGTTGCTGGGGCTCAAGGACAATGTCTTCCGCTTCCTCACCGTGGGCCAGGGCGCCCAGCGCCATTGGATCTTCTACGGCCGCGGCTGGGGCCACGGCGTGGGCATGTGCCAGACCGGCGCCTATGGCATGGCCCTGGAGGGGGCCTCGTTCCAGCAGATCCTGGTGCACTACTACCCCGGAACTGAACTCCGCCGGGTGGATTGATTTCCCACCCGTAAATCCCATTCAGGCATTGACGGGGTTGGGGATCGACCCCAGCCTTCCCTCCCCGGGAGGTGGGCATGTCTCTGGATGCGTGGGTCCTCGGAGCGCCGCTGAAGGTCCTGCGACGGGAGGATCACCCGTACCACGAGACCACCCTGGCGACCCTGGGGCGCCACGAGCTGGGGCTCTGCCGCCGCCAGACCGCCTCCGCGCAACCCGGCTGTGAGATCTTCCTGGATGGGCGGTCGATCTTCCTGCCAGGCGCCCCTGCCCCGGATCGGGCCTGGTTCGACCTCTGCCGGGAACTGGGCTACGAGCCGGCTCACCACTGGGACTGGGATCCGGCCCTGATTCTCTTCCACCAGGTGGTTCCCGCCCTCGCCGCGGACTGGCATGAACCGCCCCTGGAGCTGGATGCCCTGGGGCTTCCGGTGGGCGTCCTCAGCCTCGCCGGACTGCGGCAGACCTTCGCGGAGGCCGTGGCCGACCTGCGGCGGCAGAGCCTCGGGCCCGTGGGCGCCAAGGTGGCCGAGACCTTCGAGTGGCTGCCGCTGCGGGCCGTGGTCTTCCACGACGACGCCCAGCTGCCCCTGGATTTCGAAGGCATCGGCCCCACGGGCCGGGCTTCCCTCTGGCTCGGCATCCACCGCGAGCGCGCGGTGGTGCTGGAAGGACCGGCCCCAACCCGGTACCCCTCCCGGCACTGGATTCCCGAGGGCCTGGGAGAGCGGCCCAAGGCGGAGGCCTTCCTGCTGGCCGCCGGCCTGGACCCGGAGCAGCCCAAGGGCTTCGAGCCCGCCTTCGAGGCAGCCCTCCACCACCTCTGCCACCAGCTGGAGGGTCCTCTGGACGCCTACCGCCGCACCTACCCCGTGGGTATCCCCTGGCACCGGGATCCCCGCGAACGGCTGCTGGGTCGCATCATCGTGGATGTGCGCCCCGGCGACCCCACCCTGCTCGTGCTGGATGACGGCACAGAGGTGGCGCTGGAGTCGGCGTCCGCCGTCCCCGCCTGGGAGCATGGCGGAATCTGAGGGCTCAGGCCTTCTGAAGCCGCACGGCCGTCACCTTGTATTCGGGCGTACCCGTGACGGCATCCCGGCCAGAGCCGGTGGCACGGTTCACGAAGGCGGCCACGGAATGGAAGGTGGCGAAGGGTTCCCCCCGCCGGACCCGGTCCGTGGGATGGGCCCGGAGGATGAAGGCCCCGTGCCGGCTTTCCACGCGGACCGGGTCCCCTTCGGTGAGCGCCAGATCCTCGGCATCGGCGGGATGGATCTCGAGCCGGTCATCCGGCGCCAGCTCCCGGAGGCGGGTCCGGCGGGTCATGGTGGCGGCGTTGAAATGGAAGAGGCTCCTCCCTGTGTTCAAG
This sequence comes from Geothrix sp., assembly GCA_019449415.1. Classification (GTDB taxonomy): domain Bacteria; phylum Acidobacteriota; class Holophagae; order Holophagales; family Holophagaceae; genus Geothrix; species Geothrix oryzae. The sequence continues at coordinate 35,241 of JAGRPP010000015.1, read as the reverse complement.
AGGAAGGGGTACTCGGCATCCGGCGACTCCGGGCTGGGTTGCCAGGCGAGGGGCCGGAAGCGGGCCCGCTCCCCCCGGGCGAACCCCTCGGCATGCAGCACGGCGGTGCCGGGGTGGCCCTCGGTGGGACAGGGCCACTGGAGCCCGCCTTCCCGATCCAGGCGGGCGTGGCTGATGCCGGCGATGGCGGGCCAGGTGCGCCGGGCCTCGTCCCACACCGCAGAGGCGTCGGGAAAACGGAAGTGCGACCCGGCGCCCAGCCGTTCCGCCAGCTGGCTGAGGATCGCCCCATCCGTGCGGCTGCCGCCCCTCGGCGGCACCACCTGCCGCACGCGCTGGACCCGGCGCTCGCCGTTCATGTAGGTGCCTTCCTTCTCGAAGGGGCTGGCCGCCGGCAGGAAGACCGTGCCGAAGGCCCGGGCCGTCTCCGTGAGGAAGAGGTCCACCAGGATGAGGGCCTCCAACCCGTTCAAATTCTCCGCGGTCTCCAGCGCATTGGGATGGCTCAGCAGGGGGTCGTAGCCGATCACCAGCAGCGCCTTCATGCGGCCTTCACCCGCGGCGTCGATCATCTCCAGGGCATTCAACCCGGGCCCCTGCGGCGGCTCCGCACCCCAGACCCGCGCGTGGATCTCCCGGGCCTCGGCCAGCTTCTGGTAGCCCGTGAGCCGGGAGGGTTCGCACCCCATCTGGGCGCTGCCCTGGACATTGTTCTGCCCACGCAGGGGATTCACGCCGCTTCCGGGAAGGCCCACATTCCCCGTGAGGAGGGCCAGGTGGGCCAGGGCCGTCACGCCATCCGTCCCCTGGCGCTGTTCGGTGAGGCCCAGGCCATGGAAGGCCATGGCGGGGTGCAGGGTGGCGTAGAGGCGGGCCGACCTGCGAATGTCATCGGCCTCGATACCGCAGATTCCCGCGGCCCGTTCCGGCGTCCAGGCCTGAAGAGAAGCCGCATAGGCTTCGATCCCCTGGGTACGGGCCTCCAGGAAAGCCCCGTCCGCCAGCCCCTCGCCGAGGATCACCTGTGCCATGGCCTGGAGCAGGGGCAAGTTCGTGCCGGGCCGCGGGGCCAGATGCACCATGGCCAACTCCGCCAGCTCGGTGCGCCGCGGATCCACCACGATGAGCGGCACCCCTGCCCGGGCCCGCTGGCGGATGCGGGCCCCCACGATGGGGTGGTTCTCCGTGGGATTGGCGCCCACCACCATCAGCAGCCCCGCCCGCTCGATGTCGGCATAGCCGTTGGTGGCGGCGCCGGTGCCGAAGGTCTGCCCCAGGCCCGCGGCGCTGGGGGCGTGGCAGACCCGGGCGCAGCAGTCGACATTCGAGGTGCCCAGCGCCAGCCGGGCGAATTTCTGGGCCAGGTAGCTCTCTTCGTTGGTGGCCCGGCTGGAGGCCAGCACGCCCACGGCGCCTGGGCCCCCATCGCTCAGGGCCTGGCGGAGGGCCGCGGCGGCGGCGGCCAGCGCCTCGTCCCAGGTGGCGGTTTCCCAGACGCCGTTCCGCCGGATCATCGGCTCGGTGATCCGGTCCGAGGCGTCATTGAAACCGAATCCGTAGCGACCCTTCACGCAGAGATGTCCCTGGCTCACGGGGGACGACAGCACCGGCCTCGCCTCCGTGATGCGACCGCCCTTCACGCCCATGTCCATCTCGCAGCCGGTTCCGCAGTAGGGGCAGATCGTGCGGACCCAGCGGTCCGGAAGGCCGTGCGCCAGGCGCGCCCCATCCTCGATGGCGCCGGTGGGGCAGGTGTCGGCACAGGCCCCGCAGCTCACGCAGGCGGTTCCCTTCAGGCCGGCCGCTCCTCCGGGAGACACACCCAGGTCGGCGCCACGGCCCATGAAGGTCCAGATGTCCTGGCCTTGGACCTCGGCGCAGATCCGCACACAGCGCCCGCAGGCCACGCACCAGGACAGGTCCACATCCAGGTAGGGATGATCGGGATGCTTCTGGTCCGCCTGTCGTTTCCCCAAGGGGGCCACACCGTAGGCTTCCAGCAGCTTCTGGAAGGGTTTCCCGACCATGCGGGTCGGATCTTCGGCCGGAAGGTCCGCGGCCAGCCGTTCCAGCATCGCTCGCCGAAAGGCCTCGAGGGCGGGGGTGTGCGTGGCCACCACCATCCCGTCTTCCACGGGAGTCGCGCAGGCGCAGGGCGGGCGCTCCCGGCCCGCCACTTCGACTTCGCACAGCCGGCAGTTGGAGGCCGGTTTCAGGCGCGGATCCGAGCAGAGGGTGGGGATCTCGATGCCGTTCTGCCGGCAGGCCTCCAGCAGCATGGTCCCCGAAGCCGCCGCGATATCGCGGCCGTTCACCCGCAGGCGGATGAGGGCACCGGGCATCGAGTTGTCTCCTGGGTAGGGGTGGCGCCAAGCAGTATGCGCCGCCGTCCCGGGACTTCAAGCCTCGCCGAGCTGCACCCAGGTCACGCCGAAATGATCGAGGATCGCCTGTCGTTCGGCGCGTTCCTGCTCGGCGATGCTGGCATAGGGATGGCGGTACATCACCCGGCGGACGCCCCGCCGCACCAGGGCGCGGCAGCAGGTGAGGCAGGGCTCGTGCGTCACATAGGCCGCGGCCACGGGGCCGTCGCAAAAGCCCAGGGCGTTCTCCTCGGCGTGGCTCGTGTGCAGGCAGCGCTGGCCCGGCTGACAGGTCTCCGGCGTGCAGTGGGCCATGCCCGGAAGCGCTCCGTTGAAGCCCGCGGCGGCGATGCCCCCGTCCGCCCGCAGGAGCACAGCCCCGACCTTCAGGCGGCAGCAGGTTCCCAGGCGGCTGAGTTCCAGCGCCATGTTCATGAAGACTTCGTCCTTGAGCTGGGAGCGCGTCATGCGGGCCTCGTGGGGAGGATCCATCATCGCAAGAACCGGAGGCCTCCGGGTGCGGGGCCTGGACATTCAACAGACACGCGGGTCTCCGGTCCGAGTCGTGCTTCCCGTCACAGCCTTCGACATTCAATCGAAGTCGCAAATGAGAATAATAAAATATAGGCAGGTGATAAATGAGCTTCCGCGCCGCATTCCTCCTCGCCGCAACCTTGGCCTCCGGTCTCGCCCCCCTCCAGGCCCAGACCTGGGACCCCGACCAGTCCACTCACGCGTGGGCCTTCCAGGAGGTGGACGGGTCGCTGATCTTCTTCGATCCCGCCTCCCGCGCCCTCAAGACCTGGATGAAGGAGGCAGGGCTCCTGGCGAGCCTGACGCTCACCCTGCCCGAGGTCCGGAAACCTGCCGTCAAGCCCCCGCGGGCGGCTCCCGCGGCGAAGGGCGCCACGGATTACGATGCGGCCGGGGCCCTGCTCTACGGCATCCCCACCTACCAACGCACCCCCTCGAAACCGGCCGAGATCAAAGCCGAAGCGGTCCCCGGAGGCGCCGCCAGCGAACCCCAGCCCGAGCGCTGGGTGCTGGATGCCTACAACCGGATCTGGATGGTGTGCGATGGCCAGCTGGCCGTCCTCGGGAAGGACGGCCGGACCGAAACCCTGTGGCCCCTGCCCGGCCAGGTCGAGGACATGGCCCTGGGGCGCGACGGCCTCTTCCTGCTCTACCGGACCCTCAAACCCTACCTGGAGAAGCGCGATCTGAAGAGCGGCGCGGTGCTGTGGTCCTACGGAGACCGGGCCCAGCTCAAGGAGGCCGCCGCCCAGCCCCTGCTGGTGCCCCTCAACCGCATGGCCCTGGGCGCCGACGGGACCGTGTTCCTGGCGGAAGGCGCCAGCCTGGCCTTCACCGTGCTGGATCCGGCCAGGGGACCGAAGCAGCCCGGCCAGACCTTCTTCACCTGCCGCGAGGACCTTCCCGCCCGCGCCCTCCTGGGCCGTCAGGGACGGGGACCCATCCTGCCCTGGGCCGGCCGGGAGGTGGTCTTCGGCGTCTTCACGCCCGCCCAGGTGAGGTCTTGCGGCGCGCCGGAATCCCAGGGCCTTGTGCTCGCCCGCTTCGACCTCCTCAAGGGCACCCTCGACTGGCTACCCACCCCCCTGGCCGAAGGCCACCGGCTGGTCGGCCTCCTGGATCACGAGGCCGTCTTCCTGGCCCCCGGCGGCGGGCTGGCTTACGCCCCCATCCGCTGAGGCGGATGGATGGACAGCGAATAGGACGAGCGGATGGAGTGGTGGCCCCGATGCGATTCGAACGCACGACCTGCTCCTTAGGAGGGAGCTGCTCTATCCAGCTGAGCTACGGGACCCGGAGCCTCCAGTTTCGCACATCCGGGGCCGGTCTTTCCCCCTCGAGCGCGCCCGCCCGCCTCGTCTGAAAGGCGTGGCCCCGTTTATCCTGGGTTTCCCCCGGGAATGGGGGATCCTGGTCCCCTGGTCCTGCCTGGTCCCCATGCACGCCCTCTTCGACGCCCATAGCCACCTCCCGACGGCCGAAGCACCGCCTTCGGCGGAGCCGGGCCACCGGCACTGCCGGGTCGTCTGCGGCACCTGCGAAGCCGACTGGGAGGCCGTCCTCGCCCATGCCGCCTCCGACGGCCAGGTCCTCCCCATGCTGGGCCTGCACCCGTGGCAGGTGGCCGAGGCCTCGCCGGACTGGGCCTCCCGGCTGGAATCCCTGCTGCGCGCCAGCGGCGCGGGCGTGGGGGAGTGCGGTTTGGATTTCGCCCGGAAGGATGAGGATTGGACGGCCCAGGCCTCGGCCTTCCGCGTCCAGTTGCGCCTGGCGCATGCCCTCCGACGCCCTGTCGCGATCCATGTGGTGCGGGCCTGGGGCCCCCTCCTCGACCTCCTGCGGGAGGAGGGCGTGCCACCGGCCGGGGCCCTCGTCCACGCCTATGGCGGCAGCCCCGAGACCGCCGACGCGCTCCAATCCATGGGCGTGTTTCTGTCCTTCTCGGGCGCGCTCCTGAACCCGGACCGCCTGAAGGTCCGGGAATCACTTCGGGCTGTGGACGACGGCCACCTGCTCCTGGAGACCGACAGTTCGGCGGATCTGGTCCGCGTGATCGAGATGGCCGCCAGCCTGCGCGGGGTGACTGCCGAAGACCTCGCCGCCCGGACCTGGGAGAATGGGCAGCGGTGTTTCAAGGAGTTGATGGCATGAGGTGGTTTTCCCGCAGCGAGCTGCTGCTTGGCGAGGCAGCGCTGGAGCGGCTGCGCGGAGCGCGCGTGACGGTGTTCGGTCTAGGCGGCGTGGGATCGTTCGCGGTGGAGGCCTTGGCCCGGGCGGGCGTGGGCCACCTGCGGCTGGTGGATCACGATGTGGTGGGCCCCAGCAACCTCAACCGCCAGCTCTTCGCCCTGCGGTCCACCCTCGGCCAGCCCAAGGCCGAGGTCGCCGCGGCGCGCGTGCGCGACATCAACCCTGACTGCGCGGTGGAACCCCGGGTGACCTTCATCCACACGGACACGCTCCCGGACCTGCTCACGCCCCGGCCCGAGGTCATGGTCGACGCCATCGATTCCATGACCTGCAAGGTGGCGCTCATGCGCACCGCCCACGAGCAGGGCATCCCCATCATCACGGCCATGGGGGCCGGAGGGCGTACGGACAGCAGCCAGCTGCTCGTGGGCGATCTCAGCGAGACCCGCCTCTGCCCCCTGGCCGCGCGGGTCCGCAAGGAGCTGCGGAAAGTGGGCATCACGCAGGGCATCCGCTGCGTCTATTCCCTGGAGCCCGCCGACAACAAGCGCCCCGCCAACCCCATCGACATCGAGCCCCATCGCGGGCCGGGAAGGCAGCGCCGCCCCGTGGGCACCATCTCGTACATGCCCGGCATCGTGGGGCTGAAGGTCGCTGAGGAAGTGCTGCGGTTGTTGTTGAAATCCACCACCTAAGAACCTTCCACAGCCTGTCTCAGCACCGCCAGAAACTGGCTTCCCTGGTAGGGCTTGGCAAGGAACCCCGCCAGGCCCCGGCCCAGGAAATCGGCGAGGACATCCTGTTCGCTGTAACCGCTGGTGAGCACCACGGGAACCTCCGGGGCGACCTCGTGCATGCGGAGGAAGGCCTGGCGGCCATCCATGTGGGGCATGGTCAGGTCCATCAGGACCGCAGATATCTCCCCGTGCCGCAATTCGAACAAGGCCACGGCCTCCTGGCCGTCCGCCGCCTCCAGCACCTGGAACCCCATGTTTTCCGCCAGTCCCCTGGCGACACCCCGAGCGCCGGGTTCGTCATCCACCAACAACAGGACCCCGTGTCCCTGCCACTCGGCCTCGAGCTGCCGTGGGGGATGGGCTTCCGCGCCAAGAGCGTGGGCGGGGAGGAAAAGCTTGAAGACCGAGCCCCGCCCCAGCTCGCTGTAGACCTTGAGGCTGCCATGGTGGCTTCGGAGGATGCCCAGCATGGCGGACAGACCTAATCCGCGCCCAGTGAATTTGGTGGTGAAGAAGGGATCGAAGATCCGATCCCGCACTTCCGGCGCCATGCCACAACCCGTGTCGCTCACCTCCAGAGTCACATAGCTCCCGGCGGGCAGAGGCAGGGCGGGCAGCAGACCGCCGCTGTATGCGTCATCAATCGTCTGGAGGCCGGTTCTCAGGGTGATGAGCCCACTGACCTCGTCTCCGATGGCCTCCGAGGCATTGGTGACGAGGTTCATGACGAGCTGCTGCATCTGCGAGGGATCCGCGGAGATGACCGGCAGGCCGGGGGAAAGGTCGTACCGCACCACCGCCTTCTTGGAGATGGAGACCGTGAGGAGCTGAGTCATTTCCACCACCAGGCGGTTCAGGTCCACCTCGATGACCTGCAGGCGGCCCTTCCCGGCGTAGGCGAGCAGCTGCCGCGTCAGGTCGGCAGCCCTCAGCGTGGCCTGCTCGATCTGTTGCAGGTAGGGCAAGGCCGGGCTCTCTGGCGGAAGCCGCATGGCCCCCAGGTTGGCGTTGCCCAGGATGGTGGTGAGCAGGTTGTTGAAATCGTGGGCGATACCTCCGGACAAGACCCCGAGGCTCTCCAGTTTCTGGGACTGGCGCAGGGCATCCTCGGCCTCCTTGCGCTGGGTGATGTCCGCCCGGATGGCCACGAACTGCACGGGCTTCCCGTCCTCCCCCAGGAAGGGGACGATGGTGGTATCCACCCAGTAGTAGCTCCCATCCTTCGCGCGGTTCTTGATCTCCCCCTTCCAGACACGGCCCGCCAGGATCGTCTTCCAGAGTTGCGCCATGAACACCTTGGGGTGGTGGCCCGAGTTGATGATCCGGTGATCCTGACCGAGCAGTTCCTCCCGGGAGTACTGCGAGATGGCGCAGAACTTCTCATTCACATAGGAGATCCGCCCCCGTGCGTCGGTCACGGCCACGATGGCGTGCTCGTCAAGGGCCCGCTTGAAGTCCTCCAGCTCCCGGAGAAGCCGGGCCAGGCGCGTGGATGCCCGCGCTGGGCCAACCGAGCCATTGGGCTCCTCCGGGGGTGTTCCCTTCGTTCCCTGCCGAAGCGTCACGAGCGGCCCTCTTTCCAGATCAGGAACCAAGCTTAACGAGACTCAGTATAGACACATCTTCTCGTTGGGCAAGATTGCCCCAAACAACCAGGACGCAGACACTTACGGAGAACCCGGCCCCCCTTGGGGGCGAGGGGTCCTCCATGGCCTGGGTTCCAGATGGTTCAGTGGCCCGTCGGCGCGCCGTACTCCGCGTAAGTCCCCTGGAAATCCTCGATGCCGTCGTCGGTGAGGTGCCAGATGCGGGTGGCCACCTCGTCGATGATGTCCTCGTCGTGGGTCACGAAGAGGATCGTGCCCTCGTAGCGCTGCAGGGCGTCGTTCAGGGCGATGACCGCTTCCAGGTCCAGGTGGTTGGTGGGTTCGTCCAGCACCAGGATGTTGGGTTTCTGCAGCATGAGCTTGCAGAACAGCAGCCGGCAGGACTCACCGCCGCTGAGGACATCCGTCATCTTGTTGCCTTCCTCGCCCCGGAAGAGCATCTGGCCCATGACGCCGCGGATCTGCTCCTTGGTGGCCTCGGGATCGAACTGGTGCAGCCAGGTGACGAGCTCGTAGCCCTTGGGGATGCTCTCGGCGAAGTCCTGGGAGAAGTAGCCCACATTGGCCTCGTGACCCCACTTCACCTCCCCGCCGTCCAGCTTCAGCCCAAGCTCCGTCACCTGGGGAGCGTTGGCCAACAGGGCGTTCAGCAGCGTGGTCTTGCCGATGCCGTTGCGGCCCATGACGGCCACTTTTTCGCCGCGCTGTACCATGGCCGAGAAGCCCTTGATCACTTCGTGACGGCCTCCCGTCCCATCCTTGCTGGTGTCGTAGCCCTTCTTCACGCCCTCGAACTCCAGCGCATAGCGGCCACCGGGCTTGCCGAGGTTGAACTTGATGAAGGGACGCTGGATGTTGCTGCGGGCCAGGTCGCTGGGCTGGAGGCGTTCCACCTCCTTGCGTCGGCTGTTCACCTGGCTGCTGCGGGTGCCCGCGGCGAAGCGCTGGATGAACTCGTTCAGCTGGGCGATCTTCTTCTCGCGCTGGGCGTTGTCCGATTCGATGCGCGAGCGCACCTGGATCTTGGCCATGACCATGTCGTCGTAGCCGCCCGTGTACTGGATGATCGTCTGATAGTCGATGTCAGCGATGTGGGTGCAGACATTGTTCAGGAAGTGCCGGTCGTGGGAAATCACCACCACCGTGCCTTTGTAGCGGTCCAGGAATTCCTCCAGCCAGTGGATGGAGTCGAGGTCCAGGTGGTTGGTGGGCTCGTCCAGCAGCAGGGCCTCGGGGTTGCCGAAGAGGGCCTGGGACAGCAGCACGCGCACCTTCTGGCCGCCCTGCAGCTCGCCCATCTTGCGCTCGTGCAGGGACTCGGGGATACCCAGGCCATCCAGCAGCACGGCCGCATCGGCCTCGGCCGTGTAGCCATCCTCGTCAGCCACCACCCCCTCGAGTTCGGCCACGCGCATGCCGTCCTCGTCCGTCATCTCAGCCTTCTCGTAGATGGCGTCCCGCTCCTGCAGCGCCTTCCAGAGACCCGCATTGCCCATGATCACCGTATCGATGACCCGGAACTGGTCGAAGGCGAACTGGTCCTGGCGCAGGATGCCCATCTTGCGGGGGCGGATCACATTCCCGGTCTGCTGCTCCAGTTCGCCCGCGAGGATCTTCATGAAGGTGGACTTGCCCGCCCCGTTGGGTCCGGTCAAGCCGTAGCGCCGCCCCGGGTTGAAGGTCGTGGTGACATCCTCGAACAGGATCTTCGCGCCGTAGCGCATGGTGACATTCTGCACTGCAAGCATGGAGACTCCCGAACCGGTCATTGTAGCGCGGGGACGGGCGTTCTCCGAGGAGGGATCTCCGCCGGGTCGGCTCAAATGGCGCTCCGCTGAAGGTCCCCTGAGAGGAGAGCCGCCCGAAGCCGCAGAGGGCACTGCCCGCCCCGGCCGGTCAAAAAAAAGAACGGGCCGCCTTGACAGATACACTTTCATTCGTAGACTTTCTGGTGTAACCCCAGGAACCCCCCATGCGCCACCCCCTGAACCGCCCCACGGATGTGGAACTCTCCATCCTCCGCGCCCTCTGGGACCTCGGCCCCGCCACGGTGCGCCAGGTCCATGAGGTGCTCGCCTCGGACCGCGACCTGGCCTACACGGCCGTGCTGAAGATGATGCAGACCATGGTGGACAAGGGCCTGCTGCTCCGGGATGAATCGGGTCGCTCCCACATCTACCGGCCCTCCCAGGCCCGGGAGCACACCCTGAAGCACCTGGTGGACGACCTGCTGGAGCGGGCCTTCGGAGGCAGCGCCCTGGACCTGCTCGCCACCACCCTGTCGAGTCGCAAGCTGGGCTCCAGCGAGCGCGAGGAGATCGCCCAGCTGCTGGCCAAGGCCAAGGAGAAGCGGCCATGATCCCCCTGCTTGAATCCCCCGCGGCCCAGCGCCTGGCCTGGACCCTGCTCCACTTCCTCTGGCAGGGTGCTCTGCTGGGCCTGGCGGCCTGGGCGGCCTTCGCGCTCTTCCGTCGCCAGCGCCCGCAGCTCCGCTACCTGGTGGGGTGCGCCTTCCTGCTGGCTTGTCTCGGAAGCGCGATCCTCACCTACGGACTGCTGGCCCCGCCCCTCCAGGTCGTGGGTCAGGCCGCGGATCAGCCCATGAATCCCGCCACCGTCGCCCCTGGAGTGCCGGACATCCTGACCGGGCCCATCGCCCTGCCGGAAGCCGCCGCCCCGAGGGCCACCCTTCCCTGGCGAGCTCGCCTGCAACCGTACCTGCCCTGGATCCTGGCCGTCTGGGTCGCCGGCGTCCTCAGCCTCAGCCTGCGAGCCGCAGGGGGGTGGCTCTGGCTGCGCCGCCTGAAGGCCGCGGCCACGCCCGTGACCGAGCCCGAGTGGCTGGAGCGCCTGGTCCGCAGCGCAGGCCTGCGCCGCGCGGTGCGCTTCCTCGAATCGGCCCGCGTGATCACGCCCATGTGCATGGGGCTGCTCCGTCCCGTGGTCCTCCTGCCCCTGGGCTTCTTCGCGAACCTCGATCCCCTGGCCGCCGAGGCGGTGCTGGCCCACGAACTCGCCCACATCAAGCGCCTGGATGGCCTCGTCAACGGCCTCCAGTGCGTGATCGAGGTGCTCTTCTTCTTCCATCCCGCCGTGTGGTGGATCTCCCGCCGGATCCGGACCGAACGGGAGCACTGCTGTGACGATGCCGCCGTCTTGGCCTGCGGAGACGCCGTCTTCTACGCCGAAACCCTGAGCCGCCTCGATGAATGCCGCGACCGGCCCCCGTCCCTGGCGCTCCGCGCCAGAGGAGGCAACCTCATGGAACGCCTGCGCCGCCTGCTGCTGGCCGACCCACCCCAGCTCCGCTTTGCCACCCCGAGCCTCGCCTTCGTGGCCATCCTTGCCCTGGTGGGCACCCTGCCCGCCCAGGCCGAAAGATCCGAGGCCAAGCCCCGATCCGAGGAAACCGTCTCGGCCCTCGAAGATCGGCCCACTCCGCCCGAACGGGTCGAGGGTTCCGCCCTCGGCCCCCTCCCCAGGCTCGACCTGGTTCCAAGCCAGGAGGCCACACCCCTTCCCACCGTTCCCGGGCCGGTGGCGACGCCCACGCCTGCGCCTGCCTCAACATCCATCTCAGCGCCCGCTCCGCCCGCCACGACGGCGCATCCCCAACCCACGCCGGTCCAGGGCTCCGCTCCAGAGACCGTTCCCCCCCTTCCCCCAGCCTCGATCCCGGTCTTCCAGGCCAAGGATCTCGACATCGTCCCGGGCCTTGCCATCCGGACCCTCAAGGTCCCCCAGTATCCGGCGGTCATCGTGGATGAGCTGCTCACCTGGCCCAACAAAGGCTACGCCGTCGATGTCCCCGGCCACACCACCGTCTCGCTCCGCATCACCTGCGAATCGGGAGAAGCCTATTTCCGGGTGGGCGTGGCCGACAAGTGGGGGAACCCACTGCGGGGCATGAAGGGTTCCATGGGCGTGCCCTGGGCCTCGTTCGCCAACGATTCCGAACAGCCCGTCTCCGTCATCTTCTTCGTCCGGACCACCAAGGGGTATCCGGGCGATGGAAAGATCCGCGTCCATGTGGCGGCTGCGTTCACCCCCCGAGCAGCCGCGGCCCGAACCTTCTATCCCGCGCCCACCGAGGTTCACCCCGCGCCCATCGCCATTCCGACGGTCGATGTGAAGAGCCTGCCCATCCTGCCGGGAATGAGAGTCCAGACCCTCCAGGCACCCCCATGCCCAGTCCTCATTACGGACGCATCGCCCAGATGGTCAACGAAGGGCTATGCGGTGCTGGTGCCCGGCCGGTCCCTGGCCAGGGCCACCCTCCGGAGCGAGTCGAGCATGGCCTACTTACAGGTCCGGGCCCTCAACAAGTGGGGTACCCCGTTAGAAGGCAGCCACCATGGTCTAGGAACCCCGGAGGCCTCTTTCCTCAACACCAGTGACACATCCACGACCGTCTACTTCGTCGTATCCGCGAAATCCGGCTACCCGGGCGATGGGAAGATCGCGATTCTACTGACCACCGAACCCTGGGCCCCCGCCGCCACGCCTTCACCGGAATCCCAGTCCGCTCCTCCCGCTATGACCAAACCGCCAGAAGGGCCAGTGGCCCTGGACAGCGGCTCCCAACCCACCCCAGAGGAAGTCCGTCCGCTCGTCCAGGCGGTCGTGGACAAGACCGCCTGGGGCGCCACCGCAACCATTGTGGGCCTGAAGGTTCGGGGGATGGAGCGGTGGAACCGTGCCTTCACAGAACACTGGCCCAGGCAGGCCGAAAAGGTGCGTGCGATCCAGGCCATCGGCCCGGTCATCGAGGGTTGGCTGATCGATTTCGAGACCCTATCCAGAGATCCCCAGAACGCGGCGCGCACCAGCCGCCAATCCTTCACCCTGTTGATGGACAAGGACCGCGTGATCCACTGGCGGACGGCGTATCCCTGGCAGCGCCCCAACGAAGCCCTGCCCGAGGCCAACCGGGCGAATCAGTTTGGGACCCGGCCCTCACCACCACCACCGCCACCACCGCCGCCCCGGCCTTGATCCCGGACAGGTAAACGGCGCCCATCCGGGCGCCGTTTTCTTCTGCAGAGACCGACGGTCGAGATCTAGAACGGGATGTCGTCATCGGGGAAGCTGCCGCCACCCGTGCCCGCCGGGCTGGGGGCACCGTGATCCTCGAAGTCCTGGGAGGCGCCGCGGCCACCGCCGTAGCTGCCGCTGTCCCGGCTGCCACCACCATCCTCCATGCGGCCGAGCATGACGAAATTGTCGCAGCGGATGTCGCAGGCGGTCTTCTTCACCCCGGCCTGGTCGGTGTATTCGCGGTACTGAATGCGGCCCTCGATCATCACCTGTTTGCCCTTGCGCAGGTACTTCTCGGCGATCTCGGCCTGCTTGCCCCACACCACGATGTTGTGCCACTCGGTCTTGCTCTGCTTCTCCCCGGCCTGGTTCTTCCAAGTCTCCGTGGTGGCCACAGAGAACCGGGCGACGCTCTGACCCGAGGGGGTGGCCTTCAGCTCGGGATCGCGCCCGAGGTTGCCGATGAGCAGCACTTTGTTCAAGGATCCGGACATGTGTCCTCCTTCATGTATCGGCGGAGCTCTCCGCCTCACCGTCGACTCAGACCATCTGAGGGGGTGGTAGGGTGATGAGGTTTGCGCCGAGGGAAAGTCATGTCAAGCGCCAAGTCAAACATCCTGGTGAGCTGCAAAAACAAGTCAGGCGCCGAGAAGCATTACATTCCGGCCGTAAAGGCCGCGGGCTGGACAGGCCCCATCACCCTGGTGGCTCCCGGCGACCCCCTGCCGGGCCTGGCCGGGGTGGCGGGCCTGCTGCTCACGGGGGGGGCCGACATCCATCCCCGGCACTGGGACGCCGCTGAGGCCGTGCATCGCAAAGCCGAGGTGGATGAAGACCGCGACGCCTTCGAAATCCCCCTCATCCGTGCGGCCTGGGAGCGGAACCTGCCCATTCTCGGCATCTGCCGCGGCGAGCAGATCCTCAATGTGGCCCTGGGCGGCAGCATGATCCAGGATGTGCCCGACCACTACGGCTGCGAGCCCTCGCGGCATCAGCACGGCACGCCCGAGCATCCCGACATGCACCACCGGGTCCAGCTGGCGCCGGGGTCGCGCCTGCGGGCCCTGCTGGGCGAAGATGTGTTCCTGGTGAACAGCCGCCACCATCAGGCCGTCCGGCGCGTGGCGCCGCCCCTGGTGGCCGTGGGCTGGCACCTGGACACGGTGCATGCCGACACCGGCCCCCTCGTCGAGGCCGTGGAAGCCGTCGATCCCGGCCGCTGGGTCTTCGGCGTCCAGTGGCACCCCGAGAACCTCGTCGGCCTGAAGGGCCCCGCGGGCGATGCGGCCCGGGATCTCTTCGCGGCGTTCGTGCAGGCCTCAAAGCGGGGACAGGATTAACAGGATTCAAAAGAATTAACAGGATCTAAAAATAAATATATTCATATTTATCAATAATTTAAATCCTGTTCATCCTGTTTTTAATCCTGTTAATTCTGTCCATGTCTTTGTTCTTTGGAGTTCCCATGCCCTCCCCCATCCACTTCGAGGTCCGCGAAAGGATCGCCACCCTCACGCTGGACCGCCCGGACAAGCTGAACGCGCTCATTCCGGAGATGAAGGAGGGTTTCGAGGAGGCCCTGGCGAAGGCCGCCGAGCCCGGCGTGAAGGTGCTGCTGTTGAGAGGCGCCGGACGCGCGTTCTGCGCCGGGGGCGACATCGGCTGGATGGCCCGGGCGCTCGCCGAGGGCCGCTGGACCGAGATGGAGGCCCTGCTGGATCTGGGCGCCACGGTGGCACATGGCCTGGTCACGCTGCCGAAGCCCGTCGTGGCCGTGGTGCAGGGTCCGGCCGCCGGGGCGGGCATGAGCCTGGCGCTCGGCGCAGATCTGCGCATCGCCTCATCGGATGCCGCCTTCAGCATGGCCTTCGTGAAGATCGGACTGCACCCGGACTGGGGCGGCAGCGTCATGCTGTCGCGCCTGGTGAATCCGGCCCTGGCGGGAGAACTCATGCTGCTCGGCGAGACCCTGACCGCCGAGCGCGCCCTGGCCCTGGGGCTCGTGAACCGCGTGGTGCCCCCGGATCAGCTCGAGGCGGCGGTGACGGCCCTGGGCCAGCGCCTCGCCGCCGGACCTTCCGGAACCTTCGCCCGCATCAAGGCCACCCTGCTGCGGAACCAGGGACTGGATGCCGAGGGTCTGCGCGCCCGCCTCATGGCCGAGGGCGCCCAGATGAAGGCAGCCATGCGCCACCCCGATGCCGGCGAGGGCCTGGCGGCCTTCCTGGAGAAGCGCGCGCCCAGGTTCGCCTAAGGGGTTTGCTTGAGGGGTTCGCCTGAAGGCAAATCTGGACGGACCACCGGCCTTGGGAAAACCCTCCCGGAGGTGTGGCATGGTGGGATCCATGCCGACCGTCCTCACGATCTGCGCCGATTGCGAGCGCCAGGCCCTCCGGCACCCCAAGCGGGGCAAAGCCATGACCGAGGCGCTGGCCTGCCTCACCAGGCTCCTCCTCGGCCGGAAGCGCCTCCAGGACCTCCAGGTGGCCCGGGTGACCTGCCTCCGGAATTGTCCCTTCGGAAGGATCTGCGTGGCCCTGGCCTGCGGCGAACGGGAGGTCCGGCACCATCTGGCGCCCGGTGATGACCTCGCTGCCGTGGCCGCCAAGCTCGCGGGCACCCCCGGGGCGGCCAAGTCCTGAAGGCAAACGGGCCGATCCTAGCAGCGACCCTAGCGGCCGCCGCCCGCGAGGAAGAGCGCCCGGGTGGTTTCAAGTTCCCCCCGGAGTTCCGGGGCCTGACGGCGCGGGTCCTCCGTCGCCCGGGCCAGTTCGGCCAGGGCAACCTCACGCTGACCGGACCGGAATGCCTGCCAGGCCTTGGCACGGTGGACATAGGGCGAGTCCGCTTCTCCGGCGTTCAGCGACGAGAGGCGCTTCTCGGCCTCCGCCGCCTCGGGCCTGGGCTTGCGGATCAGGCACTCGGCGCTGGCGGCCTGGGCGTTCGCACGGATCTCCGGCGTCACGCCTGCCGGCAGGAGCTCCAGCACCTTCTGGTAGCCCGCCAGAGCCTGGCTGAACCGCTGCTGAAGCCGGTCCACTTCCGCGCCGTAGAACCGGCACTCGGCCTCGACGGTCCGCAGACCCGAGGCCTGCGCGAGTTCCAGGGCCCGGCCGTGGAAGGCCGCGGAGGCGGACGAATCGCCCTTCATCAAGGCCAGGATCCCGAGGTTCCTCAGGCAGGTGACCTGTCCGCCCTGGTCGCCCACCGACTGCCGGATTGCCAGGGCCCCCGTCAGCCGCCCCTCGGCCGCCGGAAGATCCCGGGCCATGAGGGCCACCACCCCCAGGTTGTTCAGCGCCAGGGCCTCGCCCCACCGGTTCCCGAGCCCCTGCTGAAGGTTGAGGTTGTTCCGGTAGAGGGCCTCCGCCCTCCCGAGATCGCCCCGCTTGAGGGCGAGGTTCGCCAGGTTGTTCTGGGCCAGCGACAGATACACCTTGTCCCCGGTCTGCTGGCTGAGCCTGAGCGAGCGGTCGTAGAACTCGGCGGCCTCGGCGTACTTACCCCGTTCGGCGGCGATGAGGCCCAGGTGGTTGTAGGCGATGGTCTCCCCATCCCGGTCGCCGATGGCCTGGGCCAGGGCCAGGGTGGCTTCCCGCAGTTTCTGGGATTCATCGAGGTGCCCGAGATCCTTGGCCAGGTAGGCCTTCAGGCCCAGGGCGCGCCCCTCGGCCCAGCGGTCCCCCGTGGCCTTGGCGGACATGAGGGCCCAGTTGGCGACCGCCGGTGCCTGGTCCCGGCCCAGCCGACGCAGGCATGCGGCGTAGCCCGACACGGCACTCGAAAAGGAGGGCGCCTTCAGGGAGGCCTCGCGGAGGTAGGCTTCGCTGCCCTTGAAATCCCCCTTCAGAAACCGCGCCTTCCCCTCGGCGTAGAGGGCGAAGACTTCCGGCGGAACCGGCTCATTCTGCACGGTACTGGCGCGGAGGGGATCCACCTTGTGGAGCAGGTCGTGAGCCGCCGGATCCACCAGGGCGTAGGGGGCGAAAGCCCCCTGCTGGGGAGCCTTGGCGATGCCCGAGAACCGGGTCCGCCCCGCGCCATCCACCAACTCGTAGGTCAGCAGGTTCGCGTGCGTCGCGGAA
Organism: Geothrix sp.; assembly: GCA_019449415.1. GTDB lineage: Bacteria > Acidobacteriota > Holophagae > Holophagales > Holophagaceae > Geothrix > Geothrix oryzae. Next base: position 18,688 of record JAGRPP010000015.1, on the reverse strand, counting down.
TCCCGGCTCAGCCTCCCTCTGAGGAAGAGGTGAGCGCCCAGGGCATTCGCGATCCGGGGCTGGCTGGCCGGATCCATGGCCTCCGCCGGGGAGATCCGCAGGTTGGACATCACCCGGACCACGGACTCGGGTTCCACCACGGCCATGTGGGGTGACCCCTGCAGCGCCGTGGAGAGCAGCTCCGTCATGCCCACGCCCACCTGGGCATCCAGGGCCGGATCCCCCGTATCGTTGCGGATCGGCATGACCGCCATGCGGGGAGGATGTTCCTTCGCCAGGTCCGCGATGATGCTGCGGCCGAACAGGTAGTAGCCCACCCCGAGCACCAGGCCGAGCGCCGCCAGGGTGCCCCCCACCCACCAGGCCGCCGGGTTCCCGGCCAGCTGGCGGCCGAGGTTCTCCGCCACCTGGCGGCTCGTCGGCCGCTGCTCCGGGTTCTTGTGGAGCATCGCCCGCAGCAGGGCCCCCACCGGCCGGGGAAGCCCCCGGCCCCGCAGCGGCTTGATCTCCCCCTCGATGGTGGCCGCCATCCTGGCCTGGCCCTCGCCCGGAAAGGGGTAGTCCCCCATCAGCAGCTCCCAGGCGACCACGCCCAGGGAGAACACATCACTGGGCGGACCGACACGCTTCCCCCGCATCTGCTCGGGGGAAGCATAGGTGGGGCTGCCCATGAAGACGCCCGCCTCCGTCATCTCCCCCCAAGAGGAAGGAGAAGGCGAGTCCTGGGAGGCCTCCATCCGGGTCCTCCTCCCTTCCTCCTCGGAGGCGGAAACCAGCAAGGTGGGACCATCTCCCGAAGCTTCCGCCAGGCCTGAGAGGTTCGGGACATTCCCGGTCGGATCATTCCCCTGGACCGTGGTGGAACCCACCAGCCTGGCGAGGCCGAAGTCCAGGACCTTCACCTGCCCCGCGGCATCGACCATCACATTGCTGGGCTTCAGGTCGCGGTGGACGATCCCCTTGGCGTGGGCGGCCTCCAGGGCGTAGGCGATGGCCCTGAGGACCTGGAGCTTCCGGCGGAGATCCAGTCCTGCCGCCAGCCTCGACAGGGTCTCCCCCTCGATGAACTCCATGGCGATGAAGGCGCTTCCCCGCGCCTCCACCCAGTCGTGCACCTGGCAGACATTCCGGTGGTTGAGCTGGGCCAGCGCCATGGCCTCCCGGCGGAAGCGCGCCGTGGCGGCCGCCTTCCCGTGATCTCCCAGACGGATCGACTTGAGGGCGACCCTCCGCTCGAGCACCGGGTCCCAGGCCAGGTACACCGCCCCCATGCCCCCCTGGCCGAGGAGCGCTTGCACCTGGAAGCGGCCGACCTGGGCCCCGGGGGCGAGCGTACCGGCCCTGAGAGGCCTGGGGAGCTCCGGATCCGAGGGCGATGGCGTCGCGGTCTGCATGGTCGGGCCTGAAGGGAGGGGCCGGTAGGAAGGGCGCCGGCCCCGTTACCTCATGCCCCGGCTTTGCGCCGCTTCGATGAGTTCCTTGATGCGGCGGGCATCGGCCTTGGTGTGGCCATGGCTGGTGAGGGGGTCGCTGCCGCCGGTGCTCTCGACGGTGAGGTCGGACCAGAGCAGGCCGGTTTCGATGCGGACGCTGGCCACCTTCGACAGGTGGATGCTGATCTCATTCACCGTGAACCAGGCGCGCTTGCGGCGGATCACGGCGGTGTCCGTCACCTCGATGACGGTCGTGAACAGGTGGTTGCCCTGGGTCCAGCGACTGGCCTTGAAGGTCTCCGTGGCCATCAGAGGGCTCCCTTCGCGGCGGCAGCCACGGCCTGGGGCGTGATGCCGTAGGCCTCCAGCAGCTTCTCGGGCTTGCCGCTCTGGCCGAACTGATCGTGCACGCCCACGCGGTGCAGGGGCATGGGGTGGGCTTCGGAGAGGAGCTCGGCCACCACGCCGCCCAGCCCACCGTGGGACTGATGCTCCTCGCAGGTGACGACGGCTTTGTGGGTCTTCGCCAGGGCCAGCAGGGTCTCGCGGTCGAAGGGCTTGATTGTGGGGCTGTGCAGCACCGTGGCCTCGATGCCCTCGGCGGCCAGCAGCTCGGCAGCATCCAGGCAGATGGAGGTGCCCAGGCCGCAGCCCACCAGCAGCACATCCTTGCCGGCACTTGGCCGCATCACCACGGCCTTGCCGATCTGGAAGCGGTAGTCCTCGGCGTGGATGCGGGGGAATTTGTCCCGGGTGAGACGGACATAGACGGGGCCCTGGTGGGCATAGGCCGCCCGGATCGCCTGCCGGGTCTCGAGCGCATCGGCCGGGGAGATCACGGTCATGCCGGGGATCATGCGCATGAGGGCCAGGTCCTCCAGGCACTGGTGGGTGCCGCCGTCCTCGCCCACGGTGAGTCCTGCGTGGGTGGCCACGATCTTCACATTCTGGTGGCCCACCCCCACGGCCTGGCGCACGAACTCATAGGCCCGGCCCGTGGCGAACATGGCGAAAGTGCTCACGAAGGGCACCACGCCCGTGGTGCTGGCCCCGGCGGCGGCGGCCACCATGCCCTGCTCTGCTGCGCCCATGTTGAAGAAGCGCTCGGGAAAGGCCTTCGCGAACTTGCTGGTGCGGGTGGATCCGGCCAGGTCCGCGTCGAAGACGACGATGTTGGCGCCCTCGTTCCCCAGCTCCACCAGGGTGTCGCCGTAGGCGTCCCGCAGGCTGTCCATCACCCCGCCGACCTTGCCGCCCACGCCCGCCGTTTCCGCACCCGCCATGATCACTCCCGTCGAAGCCTCCATTCTACGCGAGCCGGTGCCGAGGCCGTAGGCTGGAGGGGTGACCCGGCCCCTCCGCCCCTCCGCCCTGTTCTGGGGCCTCTTCGTCGCCCTGGGCGGGGCGGCCCTGACCCTGCGCCTGCGAGCCCCCGGACACCGGGCCCTGCCCTCGATCACCGCAGCCCTCCTGATCCTGCTGGCATTCCGCGTGATCATGCTGATCCGCGATTGGCGGCTGAAAAAGATCCCCGGCACGCGGATCCTCCTGCCGGCGCTGATCCTGGTGGGGGGTCTGGGGCTGCTCCTGCCCGGGGCCTCGCCCCTGGCGCTCCGCCTGCGTCTGGGAATCGCCTTGGTCCTGGAGGGACTGCTCCTCGTCCTCGCGGTGCGTGCCTGGCGGAGTGTGGCCACCCTGCCGGGGAAGTGGCCGGAGCAGCGCATCGCGGTGGCCTTCGAATCCTTCGTACCCCCCCGGGCCGCCCGGCTCATGGCCCTGGAGCTGGTGATGCTGGGGGGTGCCTTGCGCTTCCTCTCCGGCGGCTTCCGCGAGCCCGCCCCCGAGGGCCACAGCCTCCACCGCGAAGCTGCCCTGGGCAGCTTCCTGCCCGCCCTGCCCTTGCTCATCCCGGGCGACCTGCTGCTGATCCGCGCCCTGTTCTCGGGGGCGCCGTCCTGGCTGCGCTGGGGCCTGCATCTGTCCACGGCCTATGCGGTGCTTTGGCTGTTCGGCCTCTACGCGGGCCTGAAAGGCCGTCCCCATCAGGTGACGGAGGACGAGGTGGCCCTGAACCTCGGGCCGGCGAAATCGATCCACCTTCGGCGCGAGCAGATCCTGGAGGCGGCGCCTCTGCCCGACTTCGAGGACGATTGGGCCCGGCACCACCACATGAAGGGCCTCCACAAGCTCATCACGCCGGGACCCGCCGTCCTGGAACTGCGCCTGCGTGAGCCCGCCCCGGCCCTGAGTCTCACGGGCCCCACGGCCCCACGGGACCGTGTGGCGGTCTCCGTAGATGATCCCGCCGCCTTCCTGGCCGCCCTGGGGGCACCGTGCGCCTGAGCCTTCCCATCGACCCCCTGCTGCCGCAGATCGTGGACGGCCTGCGCGACAACCCGAACCTGGTGTTGCAGGCGGAACCCGGTGCGGGCAAGACCACGCGCGTGCCCCCGGCCCTGCTGGAGGCCGGCCTGCTGGGGGATGGCGAGTGCTGGATTCTCGAACCCCGCCGCCTGGCGGCCCGTCTCGCCGCCACCCGGGTGGCCGAAGAGCTGGGCGAGCCCCTGGGCCAGCGGGCGGGCTACGCGGTGCGCTTCGAACAAAAGGTCTCGAAGGCCACGCGCCTGCGCTTCGTCACAGAGGGCCTCCTGCTGCGCCGCCTGTATGGTGACCCGCACCTGAAGGGCATCGCCGCCGTCGTGCTGGACGAATTCCACGAGCGGCACCTGCACACGGACCTGGGCCTCACGCTGTTGCGGCGCCTTCAGCGCGCGGCGCGCCCGGACCTGAAGCTGCTGGTCATGTCCGCCACGCTGGACCCGGGCCCGGTGGCCGCCTACCTTGATGCGCCCGTGGTGAAGAGCGAGGGCCGGGCCTTCCCCGTGGCCACGGCCTTCCTGCCGCGGCCCGACGACCGGCCCATCGATCAGCAGGTCTCCGACGCCCTGGACCGCCTCTACGGCGAGGGCATGCGGGGTCACACCCTGGTCTTCCTGCCGGGCGCTGCGGAGATCCGGGCCTGCCTGAAGGGCTGCGAGGCCGTGTCGGCGCGGCGGGGCCTGAGCCTGCGCCCCCTCCACGGCGAGCTGTCACCGGACGCCCAGGCCCATGCGCTGGAAGCCAGCGACGCGCCCAAGGTCATCCTCAGCACCAATGTGGCGGAAAGCTCCGTGACGCTGGACGACATCGGGGCCGTGGTGGATTCGGGGCTGGGCCGCGAGGCCTCCCACTCGCCCTGGTCGGGCCTCTCGGGCCTGCGCACCGTGCGCATCAGCCAGGCCCGGTGCACCCAGCGCACGGGGCGCGCGGGCCGCACCGGGCCGGGCCGCTGCCTGCGCCTCTACACCGAAGCCGACTTCGGCGCCCGGCCGACCTTCGACGCGCCGGAACTGCAGCGCTCGGACCTGGCGGAGCCCCTCCTCGCCCTGCACGGCCTGGGCCTCACCGAGCCGCGGAACCTGGACTGGTTCGAGGCGCCCCCGAAAGCCGCGGTGGCCTCGGCGGAAACCCTGCTCACCCGCCTCGGCGCCCTGGAGCACGGAAACCTCAGCGCCATCGGCCGGCGCATGGCCGACCTGCCTCTGCACCCCCGCCTGGCCCGGCTGGCCATCGCGGGGAGCGACCTCGGCATCCCGCAGCTGGCCCTGCGCGCCGCCGCCCTGCTGGAGACCGGCAACCTCTCCGCGCGCCAGGGGCTCGATCGAACACCCGTGAAGACCGGCCACGGCGCGGATTCGGATCTGCTGTTGCGCCTCGATCAGTTCGAAGAAGCGGAGGCCGCAGGCTTCGGTGCCGGCGCCTGTCGGGCCGCAGGACTGGATGCCTCGGCCATCCACCGCGCCAAGCGGGCCGTGCAGTCCCTGTCCCGCTTCCTGCCCTCCCCCGCCGAGCCCGCAGACGCCGAGGCGCGCCTGCTGAAGGCGCTGCTTCAGGCCTACCCGGACCGCGTGGGGCAGCTCTCCGCCAATGGCACCTGCGCCTTTGCGGGAGGCGGGGGGGCGAAGCTGGATCCGGCCTCCCGCATCCGGCGGCCGGGCCTGATCCTCGCCCTGGAGGCCGAGGCCGTGAAGCAGGGCACCGGGGGGCAGACCCTCATCCGCCTGGCCTCCCGCTGCGAGGCGGACTGGCTGCTGGATGCCTTCCCCGAGCGCCTGGAGGAGGCGGACGAGGTCCTGTTCAACGCGGCGGCCGGCCGCGTGGAGCGGCGCTCCGAGATCCGGTTTGATGGGCTGGTGATCGATGTCAGCCGGGGGCCTGCGGATCCTGCGGATCCCCAGGTAGGTGAACTGCTGGCACACGCGCTGCGGGACCGCCCACTCGAGGAGGTGCCCGCGCGCTTCCTGGCCCGGCTAACCTTCCTGCGTAGGCATCGCGCGGACCTCGATCTGCCGGAAGACCTGCTGGGCCCCCTGCTGACGGGCGCCTGCACGGGACGGGCCACCCTGCGCGAGGTCCAGGATGTGGATTGGCCCAGGGCCCTGCGCCAGGCCTTCCCGGCGGAAACCCTGCGCCTGCTCGACGCCTGGGCACCCGAGGCCATCCAGCTGCCCAAAGGCCGGCCCGCCAAGGTCCACTACGAGGATGATCCGCCCTGGATCGCCTCCCGCCTCCAGGATTTCTGGGGCCTGAAGAAGAGCCCCGCCGTGGCCGGGGGCGCCGTGCCGCTGGTGCTGCACCTGCTGGCCCCCAACATGCGGGCCGTGCAGGTCACCACCGACCTCGCGGGCTTCTGGCAGCGGGCCTACAAGGAGCTGCGACCGGGCCTGTCACGGCGCTACCCGAAGCACCACTGGCCGGAGTAGCCTCAGCTCCGCAGCTCCGCCAGCAGCGCCCGCGCCCCGGTCTCCAGCAGGGTGCCGTCCAGTCCCGTTGCCAACAGCGTGAAGCCCGCGGCCTCATGGGTCCGGATCTCCGCCGCCGTCATGCGGAAGATGCCGAGGGGCATGCGGGCCTCCCGGCAGGTCCGGGCCAGCGTGGCCACGGCCTCCAGGAAGGCGGGATGGCCGAACTGCTCGGCGATCCCCAGGCTGGCGCTCAGGTCGTAGGGGCCCACGAAGACGGCGTCCACCCCGGCGACCCGCACGATGGCCTGGATGTTCGCCAGCGCCTCCCGGGATTCGGCCTGCACCACCACCAGGCCTCGGCCGCGCACGGCGCGGACGGCGGCTTCCGCCTGGGCCGCCGTGTCCACATGGGGCACGATGAGGCCCGCCGCCCCGCAGGAGGCCGCGTCGATGAGGACCTCCGGCTCCGGCGAGGGCACCCGCAGCAGGCAGGGCACGGCCCCGGTTCCAGCCCCGGCCCCAGCCTCGGCCCTGGCAAGGGCGGCCAGGGTGCGCGAGGTCTCGGCCGGGCCGAAGCCGCCATGCTCGCCGTCGAGGAACAGCCAGTCGAAGCCCTGGCCGGCGAGGCGCACGGCCACCTCGGGGCGGGGAATCTGGACGAGGGTGCCCAGCAGGCGTTCGCCGGCGCGGAGGCGGTCGTGAAAGGGGGGTCGGGCCATGGCATACCTCCCCGCCAGCTTGAACCGGACCGGATCCCGGAGGGAGGGCTTTCGAGCTACTTTGGAACCATGCTGACCTTCCGTCCCATCCAGCCCCAGGACGACGCCGCCATGGCCGCCATCATCCGCGTCGTGATGCCGGAATTCGGGGCGGACGGGCCGGGCTTCGCCATCCACGACCCCGAGGTGGACCACATGAGCCGGGCCTATGCGGCCCCGGGCGCGGCCTACTTCGTGGTGGAGGATCCCTCCGGCCGCCTGGTGGGCGGAGGGGGCGTGGCGAAGCTGGAAGGCGGGCCCGAGGGCGTCTGCGAACTGCGGAAGATGTACTTCCTGCCGGAAGCCCGGGGGAAGGGCATGGGCGAGGCCCTGCTGCGCCACTGCCTCAAGGTGGCCACAGGGCTGGGCTACCGCACCTGCTACCTGGAGACCCTCACGGGCATGGACCAGGCGCAGAAACTCTACGGGAAGCTGGGGTTCCGCCCCCTCTGCAGCCCCATGGGGAACACGGGCCACGGCGGCTGCGACCGCTGGTTCGCCAGAGACCTGGCCGGGGAGTTGGCATGATCCGGGGCCTCGGAACCGACCTCTGCCCCCCCAGCCGCTGGCGGCATCTGGTCGAGCGCTTCGGGGCGGAGAAGTGCGCGGGGCGGATCCTCCACCCGGAGGAGGCGGATTACCTGCTCCACGGCAACCGGCAGCGGCTGCCGGAGCGCCTGGCGGGGCGCTGGGCCCTGCGGGAGGCCTTCGGCAAGGCCCTGGGCACCGGGCTGGACGGCTGGTCCTGGAAGGAACTGCGCTATGTGAATGGGCGGCTCTGGGCCGTGGGGGCACTCGCGGAGCTGCTGGCGGCCCGGGGCGTCCAGAGGCTCCACGGCAGCCTCACCCATGACGGGGATCTCGCCATGGCGGTGGTCATCCTGGAAGATTGACCCGGCGGAAACTCAAGGATCAGTCCCCCCCGCCGATCCCTCGGAAAGGACGACCCGATGGATCCCCTTCAGGCCAAGCAACAGATGACCCTCGCCGAGTTCCGGAGCCTCCGGGACTTCATCTATGCAAAATCAGGCATCTTTTTTAGCGAGTCCAAGCAGTATTTCTTGGAAAATCGCCTCAACAAGCGCATCGGCGAACTCAAGCTGAGGAGCTACAGCGACTACCTGTCCCTGCTGCAAGGCATCCAGGGGCCCGTGGAGCTGAAGCGACTCTTCGTGGAGATCACCACCAACGAGACCAGCTTCTGGCGCAATCCCCCCCAGATCGAAGCCTTCCAGAACATCGTGCTCCCCGAGGCCGCCAAGCAGGCGCGCGAGCGGGGCCAGAGCCGCCTGCGCATCTGGTCGGCGGCCTGCTCCAGCGGCGAGGAGCCCTACACCCTGGCCATGATCTGCCAGGAGCTGAAGGACACCGTTCTCCGCGGGATCACTGTGGAGATCCTGGGCACGGACATCAGCGAGAAGGTGCTGTCCCAGGCCCAGGACGGGGTCTACAACAGCTACACCCTGCGGAACCTCACGCCGGAGCAGCTCCTGCGGCACTTCATCCCGTTGGGCAAGGATCTCTATCAGGTGAAGCCCGAGGTCCAGCGCTTCACCAGCCTCCGCCATTTCAACCTGGTCGATTACGCGGCCTATCGCCAGCTGGGCTCCTTCGATGTCATCTTCTGCCGGAATGTGCTCATCTATTTCGACGAGGTGGTCAAGGCCCAGGTCTTGAAGGGCTTCCACGAACTGCTTCATCCCCGGGCCTACCTGCTGGTCGGACACAGCGAAAGCATCCATGCTTTCAACACCGGTTTCGAGTTGCTGCACTTCAGCAAGGCCATGGGATACCGGAAGCGGACCTGAGCGGCCAGGAGCGATCATGCCCATCACCCCCCAAGAACTCATCGCGAACCTCGGAGACCTGCCGCCCCTTCCGCAGGTGGCCTCCCAGGTGCTGCGTGTCTCCGCCGATCCCGATGCCACGGCTGAGGACCTCCGCAAGGTCATCTCCATGGATCAGGCCCTCACCAGCCAGATCCTCAAGATCTCGAATTCCGCCATGTTCGGCATGATGCGCGAGGTCACCACCCTGACCCAGGCGATCATGACTCTGGGGTTTTCCACCATTAAGAGCGTGGTCATCGCCAGCTCGGCCAAGAACCTGTACCACCGCGGCACCGTGGGCCTCCAGGAGCGCCTGATCTGGGAGCACGCCCTGGTCTCGGCCATCGCCAGCCGGGCCTTCGCCAAGAGCCTGCGCTTCGCCCGGGTCGAAGAGGCCTTCATCGGCGGCCTGCTGCACGACATCGGGAAATCCGTCATGGGCGTGAAGTTCCCTGAGCGCTACTCGGCCCTGCTCCGGACCGTCTACAACGAGAATGGCGTCTGCATTCAGCTGGAGCTGGACACCTTCGGGTTCGACCACGCCATGGTGGGCGAGGCCCTGGTGACCCAGTGGAACCTGGCCCCCAGCCTGCAGGCGGCCGTACGCTGGCACCACGACCCCATCCAGGCCGGCGCCGACCACCAGCCTCTGGCGGCCATCGTCGCCCTGGCCAACCACCTGGCCCTGGAGGAGAAGGTGGGCATCGGCGATCCCGCCCACCTGGAAGGCGCCTCCCAGCAGGCCATGGAAATCCTCAAGCTCGGCCCCGAAGCTCTGGCCGGTCTCAAGGAGGGGGTCCGTAGCGCCATCGAGCAGGACAAGACGATGATCGCGGAGTTTTAATTGAAGATCGCGGAGTTCTGAATGATCACCCGGGAGCAGTTTGCCTCGCGTCTGAAGGCCAAAGCCCTGCCGAGCCTCCCCCTCACGGTGGTGGCCCTGGGGGAGGCCGTCCAGGACGAGCGCTGCACCGTGGACCGCATCCTCAGCATCCTGTCGAAAGATCCGCCCCTTTCCGCGGCCCTTCTTCGCATGGCCAATTCCGCCCTTTACGCCGGGACCGGGTCGGTCATGGACCTGCGCGCGGCCGTGTTGCGGCTGGGCTTTGACGCCGTCTCCAATCTGGGCACCGGCGCCGCGGTCATCCGTACCCTCAAGGGCGGTGCCCACCTGGATGCCGTCCGTCTCTGGCAGCACAGCGTGGCCGTGGGCCTCACGGCCAAGGGCGTGTGCGTGCTCGCCAAGCGGCATGGCCAGGCGGAGACCGCCTTCCTGACTGGCCTGCTGCACGACATCGGGAAGATCGCCCTGGACACCTGCTTCCCTGAGGCCTACGCGGAGGTGCTCCAGAAGGTCGCCGAAGGCGCCCCTTTCCTGGATGCGGAGCGGGCGGTGCTCGGTCTCGACCACGCCGAGGCCGGAGCCCTCCTCGCGGCGGAATGGTCCTTCCCTCAGACCATCGTGGAGGTCATCCGCGACCACCACGAGCCCAGGCCCGAGGACTTCCTCCCCAACCTCATCCACCTGGCGGACCTGCTCGTGCGGACGCGCATCCCCATGGGCCCCGCGGACGCGCGCCTGATGTTCAGCCTGGACGAGCTGCCCGCCTTCAAGGCCGTTCTCGCCGGCGCCCTGCACAAGGATCTGGATGTGGAGCGGCTGACCTTCTCCATCGACGACGAGGTGGACCATGCCCTGGCCTTCGTCGAAGCGGCATTCCAGGCCTGAGGGACGACCATGACTGCGACGATCCGGATCCTGGTGGTAGACGACAGCCCGTTCATGCGGAAATCCCTGCAGAAGATGCTGGAGGAGGCCCCCGACCTGCGGGTGGTGGCCACCGCGCGCGATGGCGTGGATGCCCTGGAGAAGATCCAGGAGCACCAGCCCGACATCGTGACCCTCGACATCGAGATGCCGCGCATGGACGGCCTCACCTGCCTGAAGAAGATCATGGCGGACCACCCCATGCCCGTGCTGATGGTCTCGAGCCTCACCCAGGAGGGCGCCCAGGCCACCCTGGATGCCCTCTCCATCGGGGCCCTCGACTTCATCCCCAAGGAGAGCAGCTTCGCCAGCATGAGCATCCTGCAGATCCAGCACGATCTGCAGGAGAAGGTGCGCCGGCTGGCCACCAGCCCCCGCTTCCACCGGCCCCCCGGCGGGGTGCCCCACCCGGCGCCTCCGGCGGCCACCCCGGCCCCGCTTAAACCCGCTGCGGCCCCTCCCATGCGGGCGGTCGTGCCCGCCGGCACCTCCCTTCCGGGCACCCCCCAGGCCGACCTGCTGGTGCTCGGCAGTTCCACCGGCGGCCCCAAGGCCCTGCAGGACATCCTCCCGGCCCTGCCGGCCAGCCTCCCGGTCCCCTGCCTCATCGTCCAGCACATGCCCAGCACCTTCACCAAGCCCTTCGCGGACCGCCTGGACGGCCTCTGCCAGGTGCATGTCAAGGAAGCCGAGCAGGGCGAGCCCCTCAAGGCCGGCACGGTTTACATCGCTCCGGGCGGTCTCCACATGACCTACGGGACGCGGACCCCCAAGGGCTGCATCGAGCTGAGCTCCGAGCCCATGTCCTCCCTTCACCGCCCCAGCGTGGATGTGCTCTTCATGAGCGTGGCCGAACTCTTCCACGGGCAGGCCCTGGCGACCATCCTCACGGGCATGGGCGCGGACGGCGCCAAGGGCATGGAGCAGCTCAAGCGCAAGGGCGCCCATACCCTGGCCGAGGCCGAGGAATCCTGCGTGGTGTACGGCATGCCGCGCGCCGCCGTGGAGCGGGGCTGTGTGGATCTCGTGGCGCCCCTACCCGACATCGCCGGCCACATCCGGCGCCACTTCCGGATCTGATGACCGGCTCCATTCCCCTCACCCCGGCGGTCCTCGCTTCCCTGAGGATCCCGGCCGCCACGGCCCCTTCCGCCGTCGCGCTGCTGAAGGCCCTGGTGGGACAGACCCTGGAGGCCACCCTGGAATCCACCGGGCCGGAGGGGCTGCATCTCCGGCTGGCGGACGGCAAGGAGCTGGTGGCCGAGGGCAGCCTGCCCTTTCCCGCCGGCAGCGCCCTCGCCCTGAAGGCCCTGCCCCTGCCCAGCGGCGCGGGCATCCGGCTCCAGGTGGTCCGTGCCACGCCGCCGCCGACCTCTCCGCTGCTGCACCCCCTCACCCAGGGCGAGGCCGCCCCCCTGTTGGCCCGCCTTCAGACGCCTGGCGCGGCCCTGGAGCCCCTCGCCGCCCTGTTCCGCGCCCTGATGCCGGCCGGGGCCGCCGACCAGACCGAGAGCTGGTCCGGTTGGCTGAAAGAGGCGCTGCGCGCCCTGTCCGATCCCGCCGCCTCGCCGGCCGAGGCCGCCTTCCACCGCCTCCAGGCCCGGGAAGGCACCGGCTGGTTCGAGCTGCCCCTGCCCTGGGCCGTGGGCGCCGAACCGCTGCGCCTCTGGATCGAGGCCGATCGCGACGCCGCCCCCGAGGAGGGGAAGGAGCCGGTTCATCGCGTCTTCCTCAGCGTCCCCTTCAGCGCCCTGGGAGATGTGCGCCTGGGACTCGAGCAGCGCGCGGCGGGCCTGCGGGCGCGGCTCTGGCTGCAGGATCCGGCCCAGCTCGCTGCCCTCCGTCCGGCCCTGGAGGCGGAGCTGGCCACCCTGGGCCGTCCCGTGGATCTCCAGATCCTGCCCCTGCCCGACCCGGCCCCGGACCTGCGGGCCATGGTGGGGGGAGCTTCGCTATCGGCACTGGGCTAAAGGCTGGTCACGCAAGGCACGGCATTTCACGGAGGCGGCTCTGCCGTATTCCGCGCTTTCCGCGCCTGTTCTGCGCCTGTTCTGCGCCTTCTGTGACCAGCGAGGTTGTGCCGGACTGACGGACCTCAGCCGCGCCGCAGCTGCTTCATGAGCCTCGGCAGGCGGTTCAGGGCGGCCTGGGCCTCGGTCCATTCCCGGTGGGGACGCGCCGGGAAGCCTGTGACGAAGCTACCCTCCGGCAGGCTCTTGGCCACCACGCTATTGCCGCCCACCACGCTGCGGCTGCCGATCTCGATGTGGCCCACCACGCCCACCTTGCCCGCCAGCGTGACGAAGTCGCCCAGCTTCGTGGAGCCGCTGATGCCCGTCTGGCTCACCAGCAGACAGTGGTTCCCCACCTGCACATTGTGTCCCACCTGCACCTGGTTATCGATCTTGGTGCCCGTGCCGATGCGCGTGGGGCCCAGCACGCCGCGGTCGATGCAGACGCAGGCGCCGATCTCCACATCGTCGCCCAGCTCCACCCAGCCCACCTGGGGGATCTTGGCGTGCCGCCCCTCCACCAGCACATACCCATAGCCGTCGCTGCCCACCACCGAATTGGCGTGGATGACCACGCGGTTCCCCAACCGCGTCCGGCGGTAGAGCACCGCGCCGGGGAACAGTTCGCAGCCGTCGCCCAGCACGCAGTCGTCGCCGATGTGGGCGCCTGGGTGAACGACGCAGCCCTTTCCCAGCACCGTGCGTGCGCCCACCGTGGCGCCGGGGGCGATGCGGCAACCCGGTCCCGCCACCGCCGTGGGATGCACCGGCGCATCGCCCCATTCGGGGGCCGGTTCGGGATGCAGCCAGCCGATGGCCTGCGCGAAGGCCCAGTAGGGATGCTTCACCCGCAGCACCGGGAGATCACCCAGCTCCGCCGTCGCGTCGGCGAAGATCAGTCCCGCGGCGCTCCCCTTGGCTTTGGCGGCGTATTTGGGATTGGCGAGAAAGGACACGGAGCAGGCACCGGCCTCTTCCAGGGGCTTCACTTCGGAAATGACGCGATCCGGGGGACAATGGTCGAGGTAGCCATCCAGACGCCCTGCCAAGTCCTGGGCTGTAATGATCGGCATGGCGCTCTCCTCTTCAGTCTTCAGTCTTCAGTCTTCAGTCTTCAGTCTTCAGTTTCCAGTCATCCGTGCGGAATCCATCATGCATCCAGTTCTTTTTGAGATAGGTTCGTTCCCCCTGGGCACCTACGGGCTGCTGCTGGCCATCGCCTTTTTCGCCGGCACGGCCCTGGCCAAGCGGCAGGGCAGGCTCGACGGCCTGGCCCCCGCCGCCATCACGGACCTGGCCATCGCCATGCTCATCGCGGCCATCGTCGGGTCCAAGCTGCTCATGGTCGTGGTGGACCTGATCAACGGCGCGCCGCTGCGCGAGGTCTTCTCCCTGGGCACGCTGCGCGCCGGCGGTGCCATCCACGGCGGCATCATCGCCGCCACGGCCGTGTTCTTCTGGAAACTCCGGAAGGGCCAGGGCCTCCCCCTGCGGATCACGGGCGATGCCCTGGTGCCCGGCGTCGCCCTGGGGCAGGCCATCGGCCGCCTGGGTTGTTTCTCTGCCGGCTGCTGCTACGGCACCGAAAGCCACGCCTCCTGGGCCACGACCTTCACGGATCCCATTGCCCACGCCTTCAGCGGCACGCCCCTGGGCATTCCGCTCCATCCGGTGCAGCTCTACAACACCGCCGCCAACCTGGCGGTCATGGCCGTCCTGCTGCTGGCCCGCCCGAAGCGGACCTTCCAGGGCCAGATCTTCGCCCTCTACTTCCTGGTGGAGGGCCTGGGCCGCGTCATCACGGAAACCTGGCGGGGCGACATCGACCGTGGCACGGGCTGGCTGGGCTGGGCCTGGCTCAGCACGGGGCGCCTCACGGGAGTCGCCTTCATGATGCTGGGCCTGGGCCTGTGGATCTTCTGGAACCGCCGCAAGGGGACGACATGATGCAACTCATCGCCGAGGACGGCGCGCCACGCCTGGACCGCTTCCTCGCGGACCGCTTCCCCGAGATTCCCCGCGCCCGCTGGGACGCCCATGTGCGGCTGGGCGAGATCAAGGTGAACGGGCAGCCGGTGACCAAGGGCGGCGTGCGCCTCCGGCCGGGCGATCGGGTCGAGACCGAGCTTCCGGTGATCCCGGTGCCGGCCGCGCACCTGGAGGCCGAGGCCATCGACCTGCCCTCCCTGTTCGAGGACGCCCATCTCTGGATCGTGGACAAGCCCGCGGGCATGGTCGTGCATCCGGGCCCCGGCCATGCTGGAGGCACCATCGTGAACGCCCTGCTCCATCGCCTCAAGACGCCGGTGGTGCTCGACGCCAGGGACGAGGAAGCGGAAGAGACTGAGGGGGAGATTGGGGAGGAGGCCGGGGAACTGGCCGAAGATGTGGCCACGGGCTGGCCGGGCCTCGTGCACCGCCTCGACCGCTACACCACGGGCTGCCTCTGCCTGGCCAAGACCGCCGAGGCCCAGCGCGCCATCCAGGCCCAGTTCAAGGCCCGCACCGTGGAGAAGCGCTACCTGGCCCTGGTGCGCCATTCCCCCCGCCTACCCCAGTTGGGCAGCCTGCTGATCGACGAGCCCATCGCACGCCACAAGCAGGACCGCCTGCGCATGGTCGTGGCCGAGGGCGGACGCCCCGCCCAGACCCGCATCCGCGTGCTGGCGCGCACCACGAGCATCGCCCTGGTGGAGTGCGAGCTGCTCACGGGCCGCACCCACCAGATCCGCGTCCACCTCGCCCACCTGCGGGCCCCGCTCATGGGTGATCCCCTCTATGGCGGCCCGGGCCGCTGGAAGGATGTGGACGGCGAAGCCCTGCTGCTGCCCCACCCGGCCCTGCACGCCTGGAAGCTCTCCGTGGACCACCCGGAAACCGGGGTGCGCATCCACGCGGAAGCCCCCATTCCCGAGGCCTTCCGGGCCCTGGCCGCCTCTTTGGGCTTGCCAGGGTACTGAGGCGGGCGCATCCTCGCGGTGAATCCCGAGGGCCCCATGTTTGCCACCGCCTGCTTCGCCGATCCGTCCGTCCTGGAACGGTGGATGAAGACCTACCCCTTTCTGCCGGGCGCGGTGTTTGCCGGCCTTTGCCTGATCGTATTGATCGTGGTGGCCCTGCCGCGGATCCAGTCCTGGCATCGCGGCAGGAACCGCCCCGTGCTGACGCCCGTGCAGGTCGAAGAGCTGCTGCAGGGCCCCGGCGTCCTGATCGTGGACCTGCGGAGCCCCGAGGCCTTCCGCGGAGGCCACATCCGGGGCAGCCTGCATGTCCCCTTCCCGGACCTCACCCGGCGCTTTGAAGTCCCGGATCCGGCCGCCAAGCGCGCGCTCGTCCTGGTGGACGAGACGGATCTCCTCTCCCACCAGGCCCTCGACCTCCTCCTGGCCCGGGGGTTCCGCTGGATCTATGTCCTCAAGGGCGGGTTGAAAGCCTGGCGCGGCGACAGCCGGCCCCTGGCGAAGTAGTCATCACTTCCCCGGATCGGCCCCCAGGGCCGCCGTGGCCTGGCTCTGGAACGCGAGGTGGGTGATCCACCACCGCTTCCCGTCCCAGGCGCACTGCAGCGCGTTGACGCCCGTGTACATCGCGGGTCCATCGGCGGCGAGACGGATCTCATAGGGAGACCAGACCTGGGCCACCCCGTCCTGCTTCTGGACGGACACGGCCGTGCTCCGTTCGAAGAACCCCTTCTCCCACTGGGGGATGGCGAAGGACAGAAAGGCCTCCAGCTCCAGGGGACGCAGGAAGGCCCCGTGCTCCGGGTGCCGGGCCGCCACCATCAGGCGGGCCTGGGGATGGAACAGCGCCCGGATCTTCTCGATGTCCCGCTTCTGGTCCTTCGGCCCCGAGATGAAGGCGTAGAGCGAAGCCGTGAGCGCCTCGGGGGTTCCGACCTCGGCCGGACCCAGGTCCGCCCGGACCACCTCCTTGATGGGATTCGAGCTGCGGGGCGCAGGCGGCTTGGCGGGCTCGGTCGCCGGCTTGGGTAGCGGTTTGGGCTGCGGCCCCTGGGCCGCCAGGTACGAAGTGCCGAGGACCAAGGCGCCGAGACACAGGGCGAAGCGGATCATGGAACCTCCCGTGGAGACGACTGTGTCATGCCTCGTCGGTTTCGGGGAGCCCCCAGCGATCCCACAGCAGCAGCAGCAGCAGGCCCGGAATGGCCGCCGCGGCGCAGACGGGGAAGTAGAGCTTCCAGCCGTAGGATTCCGCCATGAAGCCCGTGAGGCCGCCGAAGACCGTGCGGGGCAGAGCCGTCAGGGCGCTGAAGAGGGCGTATTGGGTGCCCGTGTACGAGCGGTTGCAGCTGCCCATGAGCAGCGCCACCAGCGCGCTGCCGCCCATGCCATAGGCGAGGTTCTCCAGGGTGTTCGCGGCCACCAGCAGAGGCAGGTGCCGGCCCAGCATGGAGATGGCCCAGAAGCCCAGGATGCTGCCCGCCTGCACGAAGCCGCAGATCCAGAGGGCTTTGCGCAGGCTCATGCGCATCAGCATCCATCCGCCGATCAGGCCGCCCAGGATGATGGCCACCATGGCGGTGGTCTTCTGCACCGTGCCGATCTGCATCTTGGTGAACCCCATGCCCCGCATCAGGAAGGGCATAGTCATGGCTTCCGCCAGCCAGTCCCCCAGCTTGTAGAACACGGCGAAGGCCAGCAGGTAGCCGATGCCCTTGCGCTGGAGCAGGTCCCGGAGGGGGCCGGAGACGGCCTCCTGCAAGGAGCGCGGCGCCTGGGCCACGGCGTCCGTGTTCATGGCCAGCCAGGTGCCGACCATCCCCAGCAGGGTGAGGCCGGCCATGCCCAGGTAGGTCACCCGCCAGCCGAAGACCTGGGCCAGGATCATGGCCAGGCCACCGCTCACCAGCATGGCCACGCGGTAGGCGGCGATGTGGATGCTGTTGCCGAGCCCCAGGTGCTTCTGGTCCAGGGCCTCGGCCCGCCAGGCATCCACGGCGATGTCGAAGGTGGCGCTGGTGACGGCCACGGCCAGGGCCAGGATCACCACACGCAGGAGGTCCAGGTGCGGCTCGCTGAGCGCCAGCAGGGCCAGGGCCACGGCCATGGCCGCCTGCATGGCCAGCATCCAGCCCCGCCGCCGGCCGAATCCCGGCAGGGCGTAGCGATCCAGGAAGGGCGCCCAGAACACCTTCAGACTGTAGGGCAGCGTCACGAAGCTGAAGAGCCCGATGGTGGCGAGACTCAGTCCTTCATCCGTCATCCAGGCCTTCAGCGTCGAGCCCGTGAGGAAGAGCGGAAGGCCCGACGCGAAGCCGAGGAGCAGGAGGACGGCGTATTGGCGGGGCTTCATCCCACCAGCCTAACCGGAGCGGCGCTCAAGGTGCCTCGCCCCCGTGGGTATGCAGATCGTGGACCATGTGGCCGCCCTGGTGCCCCGTGCGGAGCAGCGCGGCCACCCCCAGGGCGCTGACCAGCAACCAGAGCAGGAACAGGAACCGGGCCACGCCTGGAGTGAGGCTCCAGTGGCGGAAGCGGACCAGCCCGCGGTACCCGAGCCAGGTGGCCGCCAAGCCGCCGAAGATGGCCACGGTCCACTGCGCCGAGGCCTGGTGCTGATCCAGGGCGGCCCTCAGCTCCGGCGTCCGATGGGCGAAGTTCTCCGCGGCTTCCCCCGTCGCCAGGGCCGCCAGCGCCCCCAGGAGGCCCAGCAGGAGCAGGAGCAGGGCCGAGGCGTGAATCCCCCGGCGCTGGGCCGGCCAGAGGCCCCCCAGCACGAAGAGCAGCGGAGCGGTCGCCAGCAGGGCGATGGGAAAGTGCACGATCGCAGGGTGGAGGTGGTTCAGAGGAGGCATGACGGCTCCAAGGGTGGAGGCCCGGCCGGGATCCATCGACGGCGTCCCCGGGCCCGCTCCGAGCATGGATCCATCAGACGGGAGGAGGCCAGAGCCGAGGTTCGGTTTTTTTCACCCGGCCCTGGGATAGCGAAGAGCTGAAGCGAGGCAGGGCTCCGCCGGGCCGAGCGCGGGGGCCCGGGGGTGTTGGCGCCGCGGAGCGGCGCGCGCACCCCCCGGCAGCCGCAATACGCCAGGGTGGTGGGATCGCCCCGAGACAGGCCCACGGCCGCCGCCCCGGGGGGCCCGG
>JAGRPP010000014.1 GCA_019449415.1 Geothrix sp. | reverse complement strand
CTTTCGGCGCCCGCTGCGTGCGTTCTCCTCCAGTTACTTGGAGGCTACGAAGGCCTTCAATCCGTCGGAGGTCGGCCTGACTCGGGCCTCCGGCCCTCGCCCTGCGGGCGGCCATCGCCTGTGGCGATTCCGTCCCACCCTCCCTTCGCTGCGCGTCGGTCGGATGGTCATGGCCTGAAGGCCACTCCGCCTCGGCACAAACACAGCGGGCGCCCTTCGGCGCCCGCTGTGTTTGTTCTCCTCCGGTTACTTGGAGGCTACATAGGCCTTCAATCCGTCGGAGGTCGGCTTCATGGCCTTCTCGCCCTTGTGCCAGTTGGCGGGGCAGACTTCGCCGTGCTCTTCGGTGAAGTCGATGGCGTCGAGGAGGCGGAGGACTTCCTCCACGCTGCGGCCCAGATCGTTGTGGTTCACGGTGATGTGCTTCAGCTCGCCCTTGGTGTTGATGATGAAGAGGCCGCGCAGGGCGATGCCGGCGGGCAGCAGCACGCCGTAGTCCTGGGCGATGGTCTTGTTCAGGTCGGAGACCAGGGGGAAGGACACGCCGTGGATGCCGCCGTCCTTGCGGGGGGTGTTGGCCCAGGCCCAGTGGCTGAAATGGGAATCCACGCTCACGCCGATGACCTGGGTGTTGCGGGCCTCGAACTCCTTGATGGCGTCGGAGAAAGCCAGGATCTCGGTGGGGCACACGAAGGTGAAGTCGAGGGGGTAGAAGAAGAGCACGACCTTCTTGCCCTTGTAGTCGGACAGCGAGACTTCCTTGAACTCGCCGTTGACCAGGGCCTTGGCCTTGAAGTCGGGTGCGGGCTGGGTGACGAATGCGGCCATGATGCCTCCAAATGGGGACTTGCCCCTGGGTCCGGTGGGAAGAATCAGGCTACGGCGGGGCTCTGGGGCGTTCAAGGAGAATGTCTGACCAAATTGGTAAAGAATATTGAACCCGCAGGTCAACTGAGATGCGCAGATGCAGTCGGGATGCGGCTTTCATGCTAACCTGCGGGGTTCCAGACCCACCCAGGACCCCCATGCAGCCCATCCACCTCTCCGTGTTCTCCGAGACCGCCCGCCTCAAGCAGGTGGTGATCCACAACCCCGGCCCCGAGGTGGACCTGATGGTGCCGGGGATGATGGAAAAGCTGCTTTTCGACGACATCCTCCACGGCGACCTGGCGCGCTACGAGCACGAGCAGTTCCGGAAGGTGCTGGCCAAGGTGGCCGACGAGGTGCTGGACATCCAGGACCTCTTCATCGAGGCGCTCCAGGACCAGGGCGTCAAGCTGGCCTTCATCGAGGATCTGCGGCGCCTGGTGGGCCTGCCGGACGACACCTGCAACCTGCTGCGGGACATGGCCTCGGCCGATGCGGCGCGCAGCGTCATCGGCGGCCTCCCCTGGGATGACATGTCCGGCCACACGCGCTGGGAGGAGGAGTTCGACTACCGGGTGCGGCCCATCCCGAACCTGCTGTTCATGCGGGATCCCGCCTCGGTCATCGGGGACGGCTACAGCGTGAACTCCATGGCCACCTGGGCCCGGGAGCGCGAGCCGCTGATCCTCAGCTATGTGTTCCGGCACCATCCGCGGCTGAAGCACCACACGGACCAGGACAAATGGTTCGACCAGGTCACACCCCTGGTGCGCGGCGAGATCAAGGCCCCGGTGAGCCTGGAAGGCGGCGACATCCTGGTGCTCAGCCGCAAGGTGCTGGCCGTGGGCTGCAGCGAGCGCACCCAGGCCGACGCCATCCACCTGCTGGCCGAGGCCCTGCGGGCGCACCGGGCCGAGAACGAAGACAGCTTCGACCACCTGCTCATGGTGCTCATGCCGAAGAAGCGCAGCGCCATGCACCTGGACACCATCTTCACGCGCACCAGCGAGGACGAGTGCCTGGTCTACCCGCCCTACTTCCTGGAAGGCAGCCGGGAGCTCCTGAATGTCACCAGCATCGACCTGCGCCACCCGGAGCTGCGCATGAGCACCCAGCCGAGCCTGCTCCGGTCGCTGAAGGCCGTGGGCGTGGACCTGCAGCCCATCTTCTGCGGCGGGAAGGATCCCATCCTCCAGCAGCGCGAGCAGTGGACCGACGGCGCCAACGCCTTCTGCCTGGCGCCCGGTGTCATCGCCAGCTACGCCCGCAACCTCGCCACGGGGGAGGCCCTCGACAAGGCTGGCTACCGCGTGGTGACGGCCCGGCAGGTCCTGACGGAAGATAACCTGGATCTGCTGGATGGCCGGAAGTACCTGATCCAGATCGAGGCCGGCGAGCTGAGCCGGGCCCGGGGCGGCCCCCGCTGCATGACCATGCCGCTGTCGCGGGAAGGCGCATGAGCGCCGGCCCAGGCGAGCGCGTGACCGGCCACCCGGTGTTGGCCGAGCTGGACCGCGCCCTGGCCCAGGGCGCCGCGCCCGAGGTGTGGATCCGCTTCCCGCGCCAGCTGGGTGATGTCGTGATGACGCTCCCCTTCCTGCGGACCCTCCAGCACCACTGGAACGCGGTGGCCGCAGCCCGGGGCGTGTCGCTGCGGTGGATCGCCGTGGGCCACCACATCGGTGCCGCCCTGCTGTCGGAGGCCGATCCCGCCTTCATCGCCGCCTCCCACATCGAAGGGGGCGGAGCCGCCAAGCCCGATCCCTGGGCCCTGGTGCGGGGCTGGCGGAAGCGCCCACCTGCCGCCTTTCTGAACCTCTCCCAGAGCGCTCGGCTGCCCTTCGCCGCCTGGCTGAGCCGGGTGCCCATCCGGGCCGGCATCGCCGACAACCACCTGCGCCTGCTCTACCACCACCCCATCAAATACCGTGACTTGCCCCTGCACATCGCCACCCGCATCCAGCCCCTGCTGGCGACGCTCACGGGCGATGACCGGGCCCTGTGGCTACCCCTCACGCCGGACCTGCTGGGCGGGCGGAAGGGGCCCGAGAAGCTCCGCGAGGCGGGCTGGGAGGGCGAGCCCTACGCCACCCTGGCCTTCGGCACCCGGGGCTTCGGCAAGCGCTGGTTCCCTGAGGACCGCACCTGGCCCGAGCTGATGCGGCTCCTCCAGGCCCGCGGCCTCCGCCCGGTCCTGCTGGGCGGGCCGGAGGAGGCACCGCTGGGCGCCGAGCTCGCCGCGGCGGTGCCCGGCGCGCTGAACCTGGCGGGGAGGACCACCCTGCCCGAAGCCTGCGCCATCCAGTCCGCGGCCTGGGGCAATGTGGCCATCGACACGGGCCTGGCGCACACGGCCGCGGCCACGGGGCGGCCCACGGTGACCCTCTTCGGGCCCAGCCCCGAGGTCTGGGTGAACCCCATCGGGCCCCGGGCCCTGGCCCTGCGGGGACCGGATGTGGACTGCGATCCGGGAGCGGTGGCGGACTTCCCCACCCATGGCTCCAGCGCCCATCGGATCTCCCCGGCTCGCGTGATGGAAGTGTTGACATTGCTCACGAAAGAATCCTGAAGGGGTTCCTGTTAGACTGGTCCTCCGCGCCTCGTCACCCCGAGGCGCCCCTTTTTTTATGGCCGACATGACCCTTCCTCCCGCCCCCACGCTCCGGCACCGCCTGGAGTACGGCGTCTTCCGCCTGCTGGACGGCGTGATCGGGCGCCTGCCCTGGGCCACGGTGCAGGCCCTCGGGGAGGCCGCGGGCACCTTGTTCTATCTGGTGGACCCCCGGCACCGCCGCATCGTCCGGGAAAACCTGCGCTTCGCGGACCTGGGCCTCTCCGAGGCGGAGACCCGGGCCATGGCCCACACCTGCTTCCGGCACTTCGGGGCCTTGTTCGTGGGCCTGCTGCGGTTGCGCCGGGCCACGCCGGAGGAGCTGGACCGCTGGATCAAAGTCGAGGGGCTGGAGCACTTCGATGCCGCCCAGGCCTCCGGCAAGGGCTTCATCCAGCTCACGGGCCACTACGGCAACTGGGAGGCCATCGCCCTGGCCCAGAGCCGCCACGGCCGTACCCTGGATGCCATCGGGCGGGAGCTGGACAACCCGCTGCTCGAGCCCATCTCCCTGGGCTTCCGCACCCGGTTCGGCAACCGGGTGATCCTCAAGGACGGCGCCATGCGGGAGACGCTGAAAGCCCTCAAGGCCGGCCGCGGCGTGGGGTTCCTGCTGGATCAGGACGCCCTCACGATGGGCGTGTGGGTGAAGTTCCTCGGCCAGTGGGCCTCCACCTTCGGCACCGCCGGCAGTCTGGCTGCGCGCTATGGCCTGCCCGTGCTGCCGGTCTTTAGCTGGCCCAACCCCGATGGCACCACCACCGTCCGCTTCGAGCCCCCCTTCCAGGTGCCCGTCACCGGCGATGCGGCGAAGGACGCCTGGGTGGCCACCCAGCTCATGACCGCCCGCATCGAAGATCAGATCCGGAAGGACCCCCGCTGGTGGTTCTGGATGCACCGCCGCTTCAAGACCCGCCCCGGCGAGGGGAACCCCCTTCCGGCTCCGCTTCCGCCCCCAGAATGGGTAGAATCGGTTCAACTCTCCCGCGTGTGACCGGGCCCCTCGGCCCGACTTTTTTTGACCCTTTCCCCGGACATGACCATGCCCAAGCACGTGCTCGTGAAGCTCGAGAAAGAACTCAAGGACATCAAGCAGGCCCTCCTGGTGGACATCCCCCAGGAGATCGCCCGGGCGGCCGGGCAGGGCGACCTGTCCGAAAACGCCGAGTACGAGCAGGCCCTCGCCAAGCGCGACATGTTCCAGAACAAGCTCGTGACCATCGAGAAGCGCATCTCCGAAGTGGCCAGCCTGGACATCAGCCGCCTGCCCAAGTCCCGGGCCGCCTACGGCTCCAAAGTCACGATCCTGGACCTCGATTCCGAGGAGGAATTCACCTACACGCTGGTGCTTCCGGAGGAACTGGATGGCCACCCGCAGCATCTCAGCATCAGCTCCCCCATCGGCATGGCGCTGGTGGGCCAGGAGGAGGGCAACGAGGTCCGCGTCCAGATCCCCGCGGGCACCCGGCGCTTCGAGATCCTGGAACTCAAGACCATTCACGATGTAGCCTAGGCACGGTGCCGTTCAGTTCAGCCCCCAGGAGGGGAGTGACAGATGAATAAATACAAGCGCGAGCAGAAATGCTCCTTCTGCGGCAAGGAGCCCCACGAGGTGGAACAGCTCCTCGCGGGACCCGAGGCCTTCATCTGCAACGAGTGCCTGGAAGCCGGGCAGCTCCAGCTGCGCATGAGCCGCCAGGGCAAGCCCCTGGGCAAGCACGAGGCCCGGCTCAGCCGGCCCAAGGAGATCAAGGCCTTCCTGGACGACTATGTCATCGGCCAGGAGGCCGCGAAGAAGCGCCTGAGCGTGGCGGTCTACAACCACTACAAGCGCATCCTCACCCCCCGCAAGGCCCTCGGCGGCGCCGAGGTCGAGCTGTCCAAGAGCAACATCCTGCTGCTGGGCCCCACGGGCACCGGCAAGACCCTGCTGGCCCAGACCCTGGCCCGCTTCCTGGATGTGCCCCTGGCCAT
The DNA here is from genome assembly GCA_019449415.1 of Geothrix sp. Classification (GTDB taxonomy): domain Bacteria; phylum Acidobacteriota; class Holophagae; order Holophagales; family Holophagaceae; genus Geothrix; species Geothrix oryzae. Next base: position 8,381 of record JAGRPP010000014.1, on the reverse strand, counting down.
GGCCGACGCCACCACCCTGACTGAGGCCGGCTATGTGGGCGAGGATGTCGAGAACATCCTCACGAAGCTGCTGCAGGCCGCCAACTACGATGTGGAGCGGGCCCAGCGGGGCATCGTCTTCATCGACGAGATCGACAAGGTGGGCCGCAAGAGCGAGAACCCCAGCATCACCCGCGATGTGAGCGGCGAGGGCGTGCAGCAGGCCCTGCTGAAGCTGGTGGAGGGCACGGTCGCCAATGTCCCGCCCCAGGGCGGCCGCAAGCACCCGCACCAGGAGTTCATCCAGCTGGACACCAGCAACATCCTGTTCATCTGCGGCGGCGCCTTCGTGGGCATCGAGGACATCATCAAGCAGCGCATCCGCGCCAAGGCCGTGGGCTTCGGCTCCACGCCCTCCTCCAAGGAGGACAAGGAGAACTTCCTGCGCCTGGTGGAGCCCGAGGACATCATCAAGTTCGGGCTCATCCCCGAGCTGGTGGGCCGCCTCCCCGTGGTGGCGGGCCTGTCGCCCCTGGACTGCGAGGCCCTGGTGGCCATCCTCACCCAGCCGAAGAACGCCATCACCAAGCAGTTCGTGAAGCTCTTCGACATGGACGATGTGGACCTGAGCTTCGAGGAGGGGGCCATCGCCGCCATCGCGGAGCAGGCGCTCACCCGCAAGCTGGGCGCCCGCGGCCTCCGCAGCCTGGTGGAGCAGATCCTGCTGGAGCCCATGTACGAGCTGCCCTCGGACAAGCGCACCTCCCGCGAGTCCCTGCGCATCACCCGCCAGAAAGTGGAGGAAGTGCTGGGTCTGCCCTCCCAGCCCATCTCCGCCGCGGGCTGAATCGAGGCGTTCCTTGGCCGTTCCCAAAACCCTGACCCTGCCGGCCATTCCCATCCGGGACATGGTGCTGTTCCCCGGCGCGCGGGTGCCCTTCGTGGTGGGGCGGTCGGCCTCGGTGCGCACGCTGGAGCTGGCCATCAAGGCCGGCGACCACCTCCTGATGCTCACGCAGAAGGATGCCAAGGTGGAGACGCCGGGCCAGGATGACCTCTTCGCCATCGGCACCCTGGCCCTGGTGGAATCGGTCATCGCCCTGCCCAAGGACTACTACAAGGTGGGTGTGAAGGGCATCGCCCGGGTGAACCTCCGCCGCTACGACGACAGCGGCGAGGTCATCCAGGCCGAAGCCTACCTGCTGCCGGAGCCCAGCCATCCTGCGGGCGAATCCCTGCAGCCCTTCCATCAGGCCGTGGAGGCCTTCCTGGGCCGCAACCCGGATGCCTCCCGTTTGCTCAGCATGGATCAGATCCGCGAGCTGCCCCTGGGCAAGGCCATCGACACCGTGGCCGGCCTCGTGCCCGCCGAGGTGAAGGCCAAGCAGGACATCCTCGAGCAGCTGGAGATCGGCCCCCGGCTCGAGGCGCTCATGCGCCTGCTGGAGCTGGATTCCGCCCGCTCCGAAGTAGACCGCACCTTGGACGAGAAGACCCGCCAGCGCCTGGATCAGGATCACAAGCACTATGTGCTGAACGAGAAGATGCGCGTCATCCAGCAGGAGCTGGGGAAGAAGGAAGAGAAGGACGAATCCACGCGCCTGAAGGATCAGATCGAGGCCGCGGGCATGAGCCTTGAAGCCAAGGCCAAGGCCCTGGAGGAGCTGGAGCGCCTGGAGGCCATGCCGCCCCAGAGCGCCGAGGCCACGGTCAGCCGCACCTACCTGGACTGGCTGCTGGCCCTGCCCTGGAAGGCCATGGCCGAAGAGCGGCTCGACCTGACGGAAGCCGAGCGCGTGCTGGACGAGGACCACTCGGGCCTCGACAAGATCAAGGCGCGCATCCTCGAGCACCTCGCCGTCATGGCGCGGCTGCAGAAGGGTGAGAACGGGGAGGAAGGCGCCCGTCCCCCCCTTCGCGGACCGATCCTCTGCCTCGTCGGCCCTCCGGGCGTCGGCAAGACCTCCCTGGCGCGCAGCATCGCCCGGGCCCTGAATCGGCCCTTCGTGCGGCTGTCGCTCGGCGGCGTGCGCGACGAGGCCGAGATCCGTGGCCATCGCCGCACCTACATCGGCTCCATGCCCGGCCGCATCATCTCGCTGATGAAGAAGGCCAAGGTCCGCAACCCGCTCATGCTGCTGGACGAGATCGACAAGATGGCCTCGGATTTCCGCGGCGACCCCAGCTCTGCCCTGCTCGAAGTGCTCGACCCCGAGCAGAATGCCAGCTTCCAGGACCACTACCTGGATGTGGGCTTCGACCTCAGCCAGGTGCTCTTCCTGGCCACGGCCAACATCCGCCACCAGATCCCCGAGCCCCTGGAGGATCGCCTCGAGGTGCTGGAGCTCAGCGGTTACACCACCAAGGAGAAGCTGGCCATCGCCGAGCAGCATCTGCTGCCCCGGGCGCTCGAAGGCCACGGCATGAAGGACATGGGCGTGCACTTCGAACCGGCCGCCCTGGAGAAGCTCGTGCAGGCCTACACCCGCGAGGCGGGCGTGCGCCAGCTGGAGCGGGAGATCGCCAACATCCTCCGCAAACTCGCCAGGCACACGCTGCAGCCGGAAAAGGGCGAGCCCTTCGATCCCGTCATCACCGCTGACCGGGTGCCGAAGCTGCTGGGACCGGAGAAGATCCTGGAGACCCGTGCCGAAGACACGGCCCCGCCGGGCCTGGTGAATGGCCTGGCCTGGACGCCCACGGGCGGCGACCTGCTGACCATCGAGGCCGCCGTGCTGCCCGGCAAGGGCAACCTCAAGCTCACGGGCAAGCTGGGCGAGGTCATGCAGGAGAGCGCCAATCTGGCCCTGAGCTATGTGCGGGCCCGGGCCGAGCGCCTGGGCCTGAAGCGCGACTTCCTCGACACCGTGGATCTGCATGTCCATGTACCTGAGGGCGCCATTCCCAAGGACGGCCCCAGCGCCGGCATCACCCTGGCCACGGCGCTGATCTCGGTGCTGACGGGCATTCCCGCCCGGGCCGACCTGGCCATGACCGGCGAATTGACCCTGCGGGGCCGGGTGCTGCCCATCGGCGGCCTCAAGGAGAAACTCCTCGCGGCCCACCGGCAGGGGCGCAAGGCCGTGCTCATTCCCAGCGAGAACGCTCGCCACCTGGAGGATGTCCCCGCCGAGGTCCGCGAGCAGCTGAGCATCCACCTCGTGAGCCACATGGACGAGGTCATCCAGCTGGCCCTGACCCGGATGCCCCAGCCCCTCCAGGCCGAGGGCGCGCCGGTCCCCGTCCCCGCCCGGGAGAATCCGGCGACGGCGCAGTAGGGAAGGCCGGGCTCCGGCCTGCTACCCTTTCCCCATGCGCTTTCTCGCCAGTCATGTCCTCCACTTCGTCGTCATGGGTCTCGGCATCGCCCTGGTGCTGGGCCTGCTGCACCCGACGACGCGACCGGAACGGACGCGGGTCTCGATCCTCAAGCACGCGGCGGGGCTCATCGGCATCGGGCTGGCCCTGGCCTGGCTGATGTACCTGCTGCCCCGGCATCCCGTCCGCTTCTGACCCAGAAGGAGGGGCCGTGGTCGAGAAGGTCCTGGGCCTCTGGGCGAACCTGATCGCCGTCCTGGAGCGGATCGGTCGGGTGCTGGCCGTCCTGTGGCACGAGATCGCCCGCGCCGTGCCGCCCCTGGGCCGGGCGGGGGCCTTCACGGTCGAGGTGCTGGGCAAATACCACAAGGATGACTGCCTGAGCTACGCCGCGGGCCTCAGCTTCTGGCTCATCGTGAGCCTGGTGCCGCTGTCCACGCTGCTCTTCAAGCTACTGGGGGCCATCCTCGGCAGCCGCGCCTACGGGCCGGCGACCTTGAAGACGCTGGAGGAGATCGTGCCCTACCTGCCGGACAAGCTCGTCGTGGACGCCCTGGCCAACAGCCAGAAGATCGGCGGCATGGGCCTCTCCTGGTTCGTGCTGCTCTTTGGCAGCTACTGGGGCATCAGCCAGCTGGACACCAGCCTCGCCCATGTCTTCGGCCTGCGCATCAAGAAGCACCGGCAGACGCGCAAGAACCACCTCCTGCGCCAGGTGGCCTTCCTGGTGGGTGGGCTGCTCACGATGGTGATCTTCCTGACGCTGATCATCGGCGGCGCCCTGCGGAAAGTCATCCCCATGAAGCAGGCGGATCTGCTGCCCTACCTGGGCCCCCTGCTGGGCCTGCTGGTGGTGACCATGGTGCTGCAGCACCTCCCGCGCCTGCATGTGAAGTTCCGCCATGCCTTCCTCGGTGCGGCCATCTCCACGGCCCTGTGGTGGCTGGCGAAGTGGGGCTTCGGCGTCTACCTGCGGCACACCCTGACCTGGGGCATCATGTACGGCTCCCTGCTCGGCATCATCGCGGCCCTGACCTTCCTCTACTACAGCTGCGCCATCCTGCTGCTGGGCGCCGAGATCACAGCGGCCTTCTACCGCCACGAATCCGGCGCCACCACCGTGCCGCCCTGGCTCCGGGCGAAGGCCGAGGATCCGGCGAAATCCTAGGCGATCTAAACCGCCGGGGCGGGCGATCGTAGCTCCGTCCATCGCCAGCCCGGCCCGGCCCCGGGCCATCTCCGGACGAGGTTCCCTTGCGAAGCCCTCGCACGCCACGCCTCCAGCGCCTCACTGCCGCCCTGGCCCTCAGTCTCTGCGCTTTCGCCCAGGAACCCCAGGTTCAGGAGCCCCGGGTTTCCGCGGTGGAGCTCACCCTGCAGGGCCGCAAGGCCTATCTGGCAAAGGATTACGCCCGGGCCGCCGAGTGCTACCGACGCGCGGTCGCGCGGGGTGCGAAGAGCGCCCGACATCCCTTCGACGGGGCGCGGGCCAGCGTCCAAGCGGGGGATCGGGAGGGCGCGTTCACCCTGCTGCGGCAGGCCATCGGGCTCGGATTCCGGGACGCCGGAGAGCTGCGCGGCAGCGCCGACTTGGCCCCGCTCCGGGGCGATCCGCGGTGGACGAATCTGGTGGACGGCGCCGTGGCGAACGAAGCCCGCTTCCTGGCCAGGCACGCGGATCCTGAAGGCGCGGCCTTCGTGACCTCCGATGTGGAACTCTTCTGGAAAGTTCATTCAAAGCTCCCCGCCGCCGCCGATCCGGTGGGCCTGCTGACCCGCGAATACCTCGATGCCGGCAGCGTGGGGCTGCAGGACTTCATCCCGAACCGAATCCTGAGCGCCGCGAACCTCCAGGCCGTCCTCCAGCGCCATCCCAGGTACTTCGCGGCCATCCAGACCCACACCTTGAAGGCGGCCGGCGCCGAACCAGCCGTGCGCCAGGCCTTCCGGCGGTTCAAGGCGCTCTATGCCGAGGCCACCTTCCCCGATGTCACCTTCGTCATGGGCGCCTTGAATTCCGGAGGGACCTCGTCCTCCAACGGCCTGCTGATCGGCGTCGACCTGTTCGGCGGAGGGCCGGGCGTGCCCCTGGACGAGATGAACGGCTGGCACCGGGCGGCCATCCACGCGCACACGGATCTGCCCAGCATCATCGCCCACGAACTGATCCACTTCCAGCAGAGGCACGACGCGCGGACCCTGCTCGGGAAGGTCTTTCATGAAGGCTCCGCTGATTTCCTCGCCTCGCTCATCTCCGAGGGGAACTTCAATCAGGCCGCCTACGATTTCGGCTACGCCCACGAGGCCGAGCTGTGGAAGCAGTTCCGGATGGAGATGGGGGGAGACGACGCGTCGAGGTGGCTCTACGGCAGCAGCCGGCGCGAGGGACGCCCTGCCGACCTCGGCTACTTCCTGGGTTTCCGCATCGCCCAGGCCTACTACGACCGGGCGAAGGACAAGCCGCAGGCAGTCCGCGACATCCTGACCTCGAACGACTTCGAGGGGATCCTCAAGGCCAGCCGATATGGAGAGGATCTGAAGTAGATTCGGGACTCAGTCGTCGTCCCGCCCGCGCTGGCTGGCGGGGATGGCGTAGCCGTCAGCCTTGTACTCGTTGATCTTGTTGCGCACGGTGCGCAGGGCGATGTCGAGCTGCTCGGCGGCGTGGGTGCGGTTGCCCTTCAGTGCGCTGAGGGTGGAGAGCAGCCAGAAGCGCTCGAGCTCAGGCAGGCTCAGGCCCAGGGGCAGCACCACGGGAGTGCCCATGGGCACGCCCACGAGGGGCTTCTGGGGATCGGCGACCACGGCACCGGCGGGCGCGGTACCGGTGGGTGCGGCCGCCATTTCACGCCGGGTGGGCACCGCCGCGCTGCTGGTGGTGGGGGGCGTCCAGGGCTCGATGGCCAGGCTTTCGGGGGGGTCGTCGGGCAGGTCTTCGAAGGCCTCGGCCGGCAGCAGCCAGCGGAGGTCCTGCTGGCTGAGGCGGCGGCCCTGGCTCAGCACCACGCAACGCTGGATGACATTCTCCAGTTCGCGAATGTTGCCGGCCCAGGGATGGCGCGTGAGGGCGGCGAAGAAGCTGGGGACGAGCTCGGGCACGGGGCGCTCGTTCTCCCGGGCGTACCGCTCGGCGAAGTGGGAGGCCAGCAGATTCAGGTCACCCGGCCGGTCGCGCAGGGGGGGCAGGTCCAGGGGGATCACATTCAGGCGGTAGTAGAGGTCCTCGCGGAAGCGCCCGGCCTTCACCTCGGCCTGCAGGTCGCGGTTGGTGAGCGCGATGAGCCGCACATCCACCGGAATGGGGCGGGTGCCGCCCAGGCGGTCCACCGTGCGCTCCTGCAGCACGCGCAGCAGCTTGCCCTGGAGGCCCAGCGGCAGTTCGCCCACTTCGTCCAGCACCAGGGTGCCGCCGTCGGCCTGTTCGAAACGCCCGGCCTTGGTGCCCGTGGCGCCGGTGAAGGCGCCCTTCTCGTAGCCGAACAGTTCGGATTCCAGCAGGTTCTCGGGGATGGCCGCGCAGTTGATGGCCACGAAGGGGCCGCTGCGGCGCGGGCTGGAGCCGTGGATGAGCTTGGCCAGCAACTCTTTGCCGGTGCCGCTTTCGGCCTGGATGAGGATGGTGGCGCGGCTGTCCGCGGCCCGGCGGGCCAGGGCCAGCGTCTCGCCCAGGACGGGATCCTGGGTGAGGATCACCGGGGCCTGGGCCGGCTCTTCGGCTTTCAGGTGGCCCTCGGACTTGAGCGCCTTGTTCAGGGCGAGGGTCAGTTCCTCGGGGCTGAAGGGCTTGGAGAGGAAGTCGAAGGCGCCCAGGCGCATGGCCTCCCGTGCGGTCTCCAGGCTGCCGAACGCGGTGATGAGCAGGACGGGCAGGGCCGGATCCACCGCCTTGAGGCGGGCCGTGAGCTGCAGGCCGTCCATGCCGGGCATGCGCAGGTCCGTGACCACGGCATCGTAGGCGCCGGGCCGCACCATGCGCAGGGCCTCCTCGCCGCCCCGGGCCTGTTCCGCGAAGAACCCGGACCGTTTGAGGCTCATGGCCATGCCATCCCGCATCCCGGGATCGTCGTCCACCACCAGCACCCGTAGGGGAGTCGCCATAGCTCAGCATCCAGACGGCCATGACGGCCGCTCCACCTGTTATCGGGTGCCGGGGCCGGGACTGGAGTTTTGGGGCGGTCGGCGCTTCCGGAGCCGGTGGGGGAGGTCCCCGGCGCCGGATTCGCCCCGTACGGGATCCCCATGGCGGCGGATGAGCAGGTAGAGCTGGCGGCGGCTCACCCCGAGGCGCGCGGCGGCCTCCACCCGGTTGCCGTAGGCCCGGCGCAGGGCGCGGTGCAGGAGGAAGCGCTCCAGTTCATGCAGGTTGGTGGCCAGGTCCTCGGCTTCGAAGCGCGGCGGCCCCCCGGGACCGGGCTCGGGCAGCTGGCCCAGCAGCTTCCAGCGCAGGATCCGGTTCCGCAGCTCCCGCAGGTTGCCCGGGCAGGGCAGGGTGCCCAGGGCCGGGGGCAGAGGCCCCTCCAGGCCCTCCTCGACGGCGAGGGCTGCCAGGAGGGCCGGAATGGCCTCGGGATGCTCCTCCACCTCCGGCAGGGCCAGATCCAGGCAGGCGACCCCCTCGGGGGCCGGATGCCGGGCGGCGATCACGCCCCCTGGATGGGTGGTGAGCCAGGCCCCCGCATCGGGTTCCTCCCCGGCTTCGATCCACGGCGCCCCCCGGCGCCGGGCGAGCTCGGCCGCCAACGAGGAGACGCCGGAGCCCGGGGGGCCGTGGACCCACAGCCCTTCGGCGCGGGCCACCAGCGCGTCCAGATGGGCGCCCCAGCGGGCATGGCCCGGCAACAGCGGAAGGGGGATCAGAAGGGCTCCATGGTTCCGTCTATCTTGGGCGGGTGCGGCGCCGCGGCCAAGGGGCGCGAGGGTCTGTTTTGACAACAGACCCTAGTTGTAAGTGCCAATCAGGTTGTTCACCCGAGCTGATCTGGGAAGCTGAAAGTGCGACCAAACAGCTCTCAGAGGTGCTCGGGTGAACCTCCACAGTTCAGCAAAGACATGCCCTGCCAGTCGAGCCTTATTGATCCGGCGAG
>JAGRPP010000013.1 GCA_019449415.1 Geothrix sp. | reverse complement strand
CTCGCCGGATCAATAAGGCTCGACTGGCAGGGCATGTCTTTGCTGAACTGTGGAGGTTCACCCGAGCACCTCTGAGAGCTGTTTGGTCGCACTTTCAGCTTCCCAGATCAGCTCGGGTGAACAACCTGATTGGCACTTACATCTAGCGTGGGGATTTCTCCTACAGCTCGTCCTCCAGCCGCTGCACCAGCGTCTTCAGGATCTTGATCCGCCCGTAGTACTTGTCCTCGCTCTCGACGAGGGTCCAGGGGGCGATCTCGGTGCTGGTGCGGTCGAGCATGTCGCAGATGGCGGCCTCATAGGCTGGCCACTTCTCGCGGTTGCGCCAGTCCTCCTCGGTGATCTTGAAGCGCTTGAAGGGCGTGGCCTGGCGCTCCTCGAAGCGGCGGAGCTGCTCCTCCTGGCTGATGGAGAGCCAGAACTTGAGCAGCAGGCTCCGGCTGCGGACGATCTGATCCTCGAACTCGTTGATCTCGCTGTAGGCCCGCTGCCAGTCTGTCTCGGCACAGTAGCCCTCCACCCGCTCCACCAGCACCCGGCCGTACCAGCTGCGGTCGAAGATGGCCACCCGGCCCCGCCGTGGGAGGTGCCGCCAGAAGCGCCAGAGGTAGGGCTGGGCCCGCTCTTCCTCCGTGGGTGCCGCAATGGGGTGGATGTGGTACATGCGGGCGTCCAGGGCCTGGGTGATCCGGCGGATGCCACCCCCCTTCCCCGCGGCGTCCACGCCCTCGAACACCAGCACCACGGCGTGCTTCTGGAAGTTCCGATGGCGGGTGAGCAGGTTCAGCCGGCCCTGCAGCGTGAGCAGCTCGTCCTCGTAGTCCTTCTTGTCCAGCCGCTTCGTCAGATCCAGGGCCCTGAGCACATTCATGCCGTCCAGGGACGGGCGCGGATGCGCGGGGATCACCGGCACCACCGGGGCGGGGTGGTCCAGGCGGGCGCGGAGGCGCTCCAGCAGGATCTTCCCCACCGTGAGGCGCTGGTAGCGGGCGTCCGTGGCCTCCACCACGATCCAGGGTGCGTCCCCGGTGCTCGTGGCGCGCAGGGCCCGTTCGGACACCTGGCGGAAGGTGTCGTACATCTCGAAGTGCTTCCAGTCGCGGGGCGTCACCCGCCAGCGGGTCTTGGGATCCTTCTCCAGGCCCTTCAGCCGCTTCTTCTGGGCGTCCTTGCCCAGATGCATCCAGAACTTCAGCACCAGGGCGCCTTCGTGGATGAGCATCTGCTCGAAGCGCGCCACCCGGGCCATGTCCTGGTCCAGGTCCGAGGTCTTGCTGCGGCCACAGGCCCGCTCCAGGATCGGCCAGGTGTACCAGGACCCGTCGAAGATGCCGATCTTCCCCTTGGGCGGGAGCATCCGCCAGTACCGGTACATGTGCGGCCGCTCGCGCTCCTCGTCCGAAGGCTCCGCCAGGCCATGGGTCTGGATGTGGCGTGGATCCATCCACTCGTTGAGGGTGTTCACGGTCTCGCTCTTGCCGGCCCCGTCGACGCCCGCCACCAGGATGACCACGGGGAACTTCGCCGCGGCCAGGTCGTACTGCGCGTCCAGCAGCGCTTCCCGCAACGCGGGAACCTCCCTGTCCCAGACCTCTTTCGACACCTTGTGGCCAAGTTCCGCGGATTCGAACATGGTTCCTCCGGGACGGGGTGCGCCTTCGGGTCGGCGCGAGAGTCACGATAGCGGATTACCGACTCCGAAGGCATGAAATGATGGAGGTTCCCCGGAGCATCCATGCCCCAACCCGCCGCCATCCTGTGCCTCGCCTCCGCCCTCGGAGCCCAGGCTCCCGGACCCGCGGCGAGCCTGGGCCCCGTGCGCTCCATCAGCCTGAAGGTGCTCATTCCCGATTCGAACCGGGCGGCGGTGAGCCTGGATCCAGACCAGGTCCGGGAGGATCTCACCGCCTTCTTCACCCGCAATGGCCTCCCCGTCCTGCCCGCCTCCGAGGTCGAAGGCGCGGAAGGGGCCTACAGCCTGGAGGTCAGCCCCATCACGCTCCAATACGGCGAGGGCACCTGCCTCCTCAGCGTCAGCGAGCGCCTGCTTCCCCTGGACTCCCCGAAGACGGACGCGAAGACGGACGCGAAGACGGGCGCGAAGACGCCCCCCCGGGAGTGGGGCGCCAACTACATGGCGGCCCAGGCGGGCGACCAGGGACTCCTCTTCCAGACCCGGCAGATCGTCCTGAGCATGGCCGCGCATCTCATCCGGCTGTCCCGGGGCGGGACCACGCCGCCCCTGACGGTCCAGCCCCTCGCCGCCCCGGCCCAGGCGGATGCGGCCCAGCGCCCGGCGCCGGAGCGGCCGAAGGCCCAGGAGGTGGACTTCAGCCGCGTGAAGGTCAAGGTGCGCCCGCCCGCGCCACCCTATCCCGCGGCCTCCCTCAGCCAGGGCACCGAAGGCACCGTGATCGCCCAGATCACCATCGACCCGGATGGCCGTCCCCGGCGGGCCATCGCCGTCAGCGGCCCCGCCGAGTTGAAGCCCACGGCCCTCCGGTATGCCATGCAGTGGGTCTTCGAGCCCGCCCGGCTGGACGGCGAGCCCCAGTGGGCCACCTTCAACCTGACCCTGGCCTTCCGGCTGCATCCGGGGCCCCTGCCGAATCAGCCCCCCAAGCGGCACTGACCGCCGGGGCGGGCCTCTCCATCAGTACTCGTTCGCCAGGTCGCCGGCCCGGACCTGCTTCTCGAAGGGCTGGAACACCGGAGCCCCCGCGCTCTGGGCGATCCACTCCGCCACCCGGATGCCGTCCACCGCGGCGGAAGTGATGCCGCCCGCGAAACCCGCACCTTCCCCGCAGGGATAGAGTCCCGGGTGGGACACGGATTGCCCGTCTTCGCCGCGTAGGAGCTGGATGGGGCTGCTGGTGCGGCTCTCGATGGCCAGGAGGATGGCTTCGCGGCTGGCGAAGCCGTGGATCTTCTGGTCGAAGGTGGGCAGCGCCCCCGCCAGCTGCTCCTGGACGAAGCCCGGAAGACAAGTGCTCAAGTCCGCCGCCACGGCGAAGGGCTTGAAGCTGGTCCGCGGCAGCTTGCCCGTGGCGCGGCCCTTCAGGAAATCCTGCACGGCCATGGCGGGGGCGCCGTAGGTTTCGCCGGCGGCCCGGAAGGCGGCCTGCTCCCACTTCCGCTGGAAGTACATGCCCCCGAGGAGATGGTCGCTGCCGAAATCCGCCGTGTTCACCTTGGCCACCAGGCCCGAGTTGGCGAAGCCCGAATCGCGTTTCTCGTTGCTCATGCCGTTCACCACCACGCCACCGGGCTCGCTGCTGCACTGGATGACCTCGCCCCCGGGGCACATGCAGAAGCTGTAGGCCGCGCGGTTGAGGCCGAAGTTGCAGACCAGCTTATAGTCCGCGGCGGGCAGGGAGGGATGGCCCGCGCTGGGGCCGTACTGGGACCGGTCGATGAGATCCTGCGGATGCTCCACCCGCACGCCCATGGCGAAGGGCTTCTGGCGCATGGCCACGCCATGGCCGTGCAGCATCTCAAAGGTGTCCCGGGCGCTGTGGCCCGGCGCCAGCACCAGGGCCTCGCAGGGGAGTTCCTCGCCGGTGTCCAGCACGGCGGCACGAACGCGGCCTTCGTCATCGAATCTCACATCGACCAACCGGGCTCGAAATCGGTACTGCGCGCCGCGAGCCTCGGCCTCCTTGCGGATGAGCACCGTGCAGCGGCGGATGACATCCGTGCCCACATGGGGCTTGGCGAGGTAGAGGATCCGGGGGTTCGCGCCGAAGCGCACGAAGGCATCCAGCACATAGCGCGTGGCCGGATGCCCGATGCGCGTGGTGAGCTTGCCGTCGCTGAAGGTGCCTGCCCCGCCCTCGCCGAACTGGGCGTTGGCCTCGGGATCCAGCACCGCCTCCTTCCACAGGCCCGCAATGGCCTGCACCCGCTCGCCCATGGCGGGCCCGCGCTCCAGCACGACGGGTTCAAAGCCGTAGTCCAGCAGGCGCAGGGCGCAGAAAGTCCCCGCAGGGCCGCTGCCCACCACCACCACCCGCGGGCGGCGGGGTGGCGGGGTCACCGCGTAGGGGGCCGGCTCCGGCGCCCGGTCGAGCTTGAGCCCGCCGGGCCTCGGCCCCAGCTCCAAGGCGCGCTCCGTCTCGAAGCTCAGGGTCGTCAGGAAGCGGATGGCCCCCTTGTGTCGGGCGTCCAGGCTGCGGCGCTCCAGAACCACCGCGCGATAGTCCTCCGGCGCGCCGCCCAGGGCGTGGGCCAGCGGCCTCGCCAGATCGAGCGCCTCCTCACCCAAGTTCAGCGACAGGTTGGAGAGCAGGAAGCGCATGGGAACCTCGGCGGAGGGGAGCCCGCCCGGGGCTCAAGGCCAGTCCTTATGGTACCCGGACCTGGACGGGCCGGTTTTCCCGGCCGGACGCCGGCCCGGGAAGGCCTATGCTTGCATCCGGAGCGGAGTCCGCCATGGCCGAACAGCCCTTGCAACGCGTGGTGGTGGCCGGAGGCACCGGCCTGGTGGGCCGAGCCCTCGTGAAGGCGCTGGTGAGGGCGGGCGCCGAGGTGGTGGTCCTCACGCGCCGGCCGGGTTCGGCGGTACTGCCCCCTGGGGCCAAGGCGCAGGGGTGGGAGGATCCCATCGAAGCCCTGGAAGGCGCGGACGCCGTCTTCAACCTCGCCGGCGAGGGCATCGCGGACCGGCGCTGGACCGCCAAACGGAAGCAGATCCTCCTCCAGAGCCGGGTGGGTCCCACGGAGGCTCTGGTCGAGGGCCTCCGTGGCTGCACCCGCCGTCCCGCCGTGCTGGTCAACGCCTCGGCCATCGGCTACTACGGAGCGGCCCCCGACGACACGCCCCTGAGCGAGCTGAGCCCGGCCGGCACGGGCTTTCTGCCGGAGGTCTGCCTGGCCTGGGAAGCCGCGGCCCTGACGGCCCAGAGCCTCGGCATGCGCGTGGCGATCGCGCGCCTCGGCATGGTGCTGGCCCGGAACGGCGGCGCCCTGCCGAAGATGGCGCTCCCCGTACGGCTGTGGGCCGGCAGCCGGCTCGGGGACGGTCGCCAGGGTCTCAGCTGGATCCACCTCCACGACCTGGTGGCCATGCTGCTGGCGGCGGCCCAGAACCCGGCCTGGGAAGGTCCCTTCAACGCCACGGCCCCCGAGCCCGTATCCCAGGCCGTCTTCCTGCGACTGCTGTCGAAGCAGCTCCACCGCCCGCTGGCGCCCATCCCGGGGTTTCTCGCCGCCGCCGGCGTCCGCCTGGCCCTGGGCGAACTCGGCCGCGACCTGCTCCTGCGGGGTGCCTTTGTCCATCCCGGCAAGGCCGAGGTCCTCGGCTTCCCCTTCCGCTTCCCTTCGCCGGAGGAGGCCCTGCTGGACCTGCTGTGAGGGAGAGAACCTTCGGCGCGCTGGCAGCATCGGAAGAGGTGCTGGCCGGGAGCTTCAGACCCGCTCCAGCCCCCCGAACCGCGCCATGATGCGCTTGTCGCCGCCCTGATCGAACCGCACGGTGTAGGTCAGGCCATCCCCCCGGCCCGAGGCCGCCAGGATGGTGCCTGCGCCGAAGCGGGCGCTCTTCACCCGCGTTCCCGCCTCGAAAGCAGTCGGATCTTTGGATTCGGCAGGTTCGGAGAGCCTGCCGCCCTCTGGTTCACCCGAAGGAGCCGGAACCTCCTTGACCCGGTCGAAGAAGCTGCGGATGCGCTGCAGCTCCGTCGCCACGGAAGCGCCGCCGGCCCCGCGGGTGAAGGAGCTGCCCGGCCGCACGCCCTCCCCCGACTGGTAGAGTTCGGTGCCCCACCGGATGGGCGCCGTCAGGGCCTCGGCGGGAAGCTCCCGCAGGAAGCGGCTGGGCATGGAGAGCATCTCGGTGCCCATGATGCGGCGGCGGCGAGCGGCGCTGAGGGTGAGGCGCCGCTGGGCCCGGGTGATGGCCACATAGAAGAGTCGCCGCTCTTCCTCCAGTCCCTCCGGCGTCTCCCGGGCGTTGCGGTTGGGGAAGACATCTTCCTCCATGCCGATGACGAACACATAGGGGAACTCCAGGCCCTTGGCGCAGTGGATGGTCATGAGGCTGAGCTGCGCGGCCTCTTCCAGCTGGTCCGTGTCCGAGGCCAGGGTGATGCGATCCAGGAACTCCGACAGGCGCAGACCCAGGGATTCGGATTCGGCGGCGGCGCTGAGGAATTCCTCCAGGTTGCGGATACGCCCTTCGGCCTCCAGCGTGGCCTCATCCTCCAGGCTCTGGAGGTAGCCGCTCTCCTGGAGCACCCACTTCACCAGACCTGCCAGCCCCTGGGCTTCGCGCTCCGATCCGGCGCGGTGGAACAGGTCCAGGAACTTGCCCAGCTCCCGCTGGGCTCGGCCCTTCAGCTCGCCCGCCCTCAGCAGGAGCGCGAGCCCTTCGAGCGGCGTGCCGCCCTCGGGGATGGCCCCCTCGATCTTCCCCAGGGTGGTGGGCCCCACGCCGCGGGTGGGCGCGTTCACGCAGCGGCGAAAGCTCACCAAGTCGAAAGGATTCGAGATGAGGCGCAGATACGAGATGAGGTCCTTCACCTCCTGCCGCTCGTAGAATTTCACCCCGCCCACCAGCCGGTAGGGCAGGTTCTGGGCGCGCAGCGCCTCTTCCATCTGCCGGGACTGCCAGTTGGCGCGGTAGAGCACGGCGACCTTGATCTCCGGTTCGAGGTACCGCAGCTCCTGGATGCGCTGCACCACCCACTCCGCCTCCAGGCGCCCCTCGTCCGCCAGCTTGAACTGGATGGATTCACCGTCCCCCAGGTCGGTCTTCAGCGACCCCTTCCCCTCCACGCGCTGGGAGTTGTTGGCGATCACCTCGGAAGCCGCATCCAGGATCTTCTTCGTGGAACGGTAGTTCTGCAGCAGCTCGATGCGCACGGCCTCGGGGAAGTCCTGCTGGAAATCGAGGATGTTGCGGATGTCGGCCCCGCGCCAGCCGTAGATCGACTGGTCTTCGTCGCCCACCACGCAGAGGTTGTGGTGGCGGCGGGCCAGGTGCTGCACCAGCAGGTACTGGGCGCGGTTGGTGTCCTGGTACTCGTCCACCAGGATGTAGCGGAACCGCTCGCCGTAGGCCGCCTGCATCACGGGGTCGCGGAAGAGCCGCTCGGTCCAGAGCAGCAGGTCGTCGAAATCGCAGGCACGGTGGTTCTTCAGACCCTTCTGGTAGAGGTCGTAGGCGTCCAGCACCTTGCGGGTCCAGGGGTCCAGGGCCTCCTCGCGGGCCTCCTCCGGCAGCAGGCAGCGGTTCTTGAAGTCGCTGATGATCTCCAGCACCTTCTTGGGATGGAACTGCTTCTCAGGCAGCTTCAGCTCCACCAGCACCTGCTTGATGAGGCTCTTCTGGTCCGCCGGATCGAAGATGACGAAATCCCGACCCACGGGCGTGCGCTCCCCCTCGCGGCGCAGGATCCGGGTGCAGAAGCTGTGGAAGGTGCTCACCCACATCTGCGCGGCGGGCACGGACACCAGGCGCTGGACGCGCTCCCGCATCTCCTCGGCGGCCTTGTTGGTGAAGGTCATGGCCAGGATCGAGCCCGGATGGACGCCCTCCTCCTCGATGAGCCAGGCGATGCGGCGGGTGATCACCGTGGTCTTGCCGGACCCCGCCCCGGCCAGAATGAGCAGGGGCCCGCGGGCATGCTGGACGGCTTCCCGTTGGGGGGCGTTCAGGTTGCGGAGCAGGGGGTGGGTGGAAGGATCGGAGGGGGCGCCAGGCATCCCTTCATCCTATCGGCCTGCCTCCGGTTCCGCGGTGATGGCTTTGCCCTTTTCGGCCTTGCGGAGCACCTCCTTCACCAGGAGCGCGATATCCGCCTCGGTCAGCTGGTCTTTGAAGGAGGGCATGACCCGGCCGAAGAAGATGCCCTTGCGGATGGTCTTCACCATGTCGGCATCGGTTTCGCCGGCGGCCTTCTTCGCATCGGTGAAGTCGAACCCGCCCAATTTCTTCCCGTCGGCGCTGTGGGCTGAGCCATCAAGACCGTGGCACTTCACGCAGTTCTGCGCGAAGAAGGCCCGAAGCTCCGGTACGGTGCGGGCCAGCTGGGGGGATTCGGCCGCCTGGAGGCCGGTGGCCAGCAGGCAGGAGAGCAACAGGAGTTTCCGCATAGGCACCTCGGTGGGATCTACCCTCCTGCCAGCTTGTGCCGGGAGCCTGGCGGCGCCAGATCCGCTAGTGATTTTTCCGCTGGGCCGGTAGACGCACGACAGTCGCCAGGAGCTGTCGCGCCTCGGCTTCGGAGATCTGGCGTCCGAACCCGGGCATGGCACCGCGTCCCTTCAGTATCGAGGCCACCAGCGCGTCCTCTTCCTGCCGGGCCAGCCACCGGGCATCCGTGAGGTTGCGCCCGCCAAGCTTTGTGCCGCCGGGACCCCGGCCCGTGCCGTCGGCCCCGTGGCAGGCCACGCAGCGTTCGCGGTAGAAGCCCCGCAGGTCCCGGACCTGGGCGGTCAGGGCGGCCGGAAGGATCGCCAGCAGCAGCGCGGCGGGACGGAGCTTCATCGGTCGAAGCTACCACGGCGGCCCCGGCGCCGTTAGGCTGGAATGGCGCGCCCGTGGCGAAATGGCAGACGCGGCGGACTTAAAATCCGCTTCCGGCAACGGAGTACCAGTTCGAGTCTGGTCGGGCGCACCAATTCCTCGTGGATGACCCTGTGAATGGCTTCAGCCCTGCTCCGGCATCAGCTTCAGCAGGGAGATGAGGATCCCGTTAAAGCGTTTCCAGCCGGAGAGATCACCGCGGACCAGGCGCTGGACTTTCACCCAATCGCCCTCGGCGGCAGCCTTGGGCACCCCTTTCAGCATGAAGTCGTAGGCCAGGATGCGGGCGGCCACGGCGGGATCCAGGGCCCGGTCCGGGTCTTCCACCAGATCCACCCCCACCAGCTTGCCGAAGCGGGCGTACTCGGCGCGGCCCCGCACGGGAATGAAGCCCCGGCCGCAGAAGCGGGCGCCGTCGCCGGGCTCGGTGTTGCCCAGGGCCCGCTTGAACGCGTACATGCGCCGGAAGTAGGCCTCCGTGCCCTGCTCCTTCTCGGGGGAGAACAGGTAGCTCTCGGCCCCGATGGTGGCGATGGCCGCCACCTCGGTGGCCGGCTCCAGGATCTTGAGGGTGGCCAGGGCCTCGGTCACCAGCGGCCAGTGCTTCTCCACATTCGCAAGGGGCGCATGGAGAGTCGTCGCGATGACATCCGCCGTGAAAGACATGGCTGCTCCCGGAGAATTGCGGCAGGCTAGGCGGGCAATGTACCACGGTCCGGTAACCTGACGGCATGGACATCCATCGATTGCAGGCTGGCAACTCAACTGCTGACATCGGCACTACCGGGGCCGAGCTCCACGCCCTGCACCTTGCCGGACGCGACCTGCTCTGGGACGCGGGCCCGCTCTGGCCGCGGCATGCGCCCCTGCTCTTCCCCATCGTGGGCCGATTGAACGACGACACCCTCCGGCACCGGGGCCAGACCTTCTCCATGCCCCGGCACGGGTTCGCCCGGGAGCGGGACTTCACCTGGATCGCGCGGTCGGAAGCCGCATGCACGCTGGAACTTCGCGACGACACCGCCACCCGAGCCTGTTATCCCTTCGCCTTCTCGCTGCAGGTGACCTGGACCCTGGACGCCACGGGCCTGCGCATGGATCTCGCCCTCCACAACCCGGGGCCCGACCCGCTGCCCGCCAGCCTGGGCCTTCATCCCGCCTTCCGCTGGCCACTGGCCTCCGGCCTTCCGAAATCGGTCCACCGCCTGATCTTCGAAGCCGACGAACCCGGCCCCCTCCGCCGCCTCACCCGCGAGGGGCTTCTCGATCCGGCCCTGCGGGCCAGTCCCATCCAGGACCGAATCCTGCCCCTCCGCGAGTCTCTCTTCACGGAAGATGCACTTATCTTCGATCGGCCCCGCAGCCGAGCCCTGCGCTTCGAGGCTGAAGCCGGACCCGCCCTCGACCTGCGCTGGGAGGGCTTCTCCCACCTGGGCCTCTGGGCCAAGCCCGATCCTGGCCCCGCCTTCCTCTGTCTCGAACCCTGGGAGGGACATGCCGATCCCGAGGGCTGGGCCGGCGAGTTCAGCGAGAAGCCCGGGAGTTTCCTGCTGCCCCCCAGCACCACCCGCCGCTGGGCCCTCAGCGTGACCGTCACGGCGGGGCGGTAGAAAAAGCGGAACACAGAGCACGCGGAGTGCCACAGAGCGCGCAGAGGAAAGCGCTGGCGACGGAAGGCACGAAGAATACGGGAAGGCACAGAAGAAGATCCGCGCTCCCTCTCCGACGGCATAGGTCGCACTCCAGGGTCGCACTCCAGGTTCAGAAGGTCTCTGCGTCCCCTGTGGCCCTCTGTAATCTCTGCGGTCCTGCTTATCCTGAAATCCGGGGAAAGCTTCTCCCCGCAGCCTAGACCAGCTCCGCGCCCAGGAAATGGGGGCTGGCCAGGGTGACCCGGGCGCGCACGAGTTCGCCGAACGGCAGCTCGCGGCCCGGCCCGGCGGCCAGATGGATCGTCTTCCACTCGCCGCTGCGGGCCAACCACCAGCCCTGTTCGTTGGGACCGTGGGTCTCGATGCGCACGGGGATCTCGCGCCCCAGGAACCGCTCGTTGCTGGCGCGCGTGAGCTCGCTCTGGCGCTGCTGGAGGCGCATCAGGCGGGTGGATTTCACCGCCAGGGGCAGGTCGTCCTTGAGGCGGAGGGAAGGCGTGCCGGGCCGCGGCGAGTAGATGAAGCTGAAGGAGCCGTCGAAGGCCACCTCGTCCAGCACCCGCATCGTGGCTTCGAAGTCCTCATCGGTCTCCCCCGGGAAGCCCACGATGAAGTCCGTGCTGAGGGCCATGCGGGACCGGCCTTCGCCCAGGTAGCCCAGGCGCTCCAGGTACTCGGCCACGGTGTATTCGCGCAGCATGCGCTTCAGCACCCGGTCGCTGCCGCTCTGCAGGGGCAGGTGGAGGAAGGGCGCCACCTTGGGATTGGCCACCAGCACCCGTGCCAGGTCCTTCGTGAAGTTCATGGGATGGCTGGTGGTGAAGCGGATCCACTCCAGGCCCTCCACCTCGGACACGCGCTCCAGCAAATCAGCGAAGGTGCAGCCCCCGGCGTAGCTGTTCACATTCTGGCCCAGCAGCTCCACCTCGCGATAGCCGCGGGCGGCCAGCCCGCGCACCTCGGCCAGCACATCCTCGTACGGCCGGTGGCGCTCGGCGCCGCGGGTGGTCGGCACGATGCAGTAGGTGCAGGCGTGGTTGCAGCCTTCCGTGATGGTCACCAGGGCCTTGGCCGTATCCCGCCGCCGCGTGACCGAGGGCGGGAAGAGGTGGTTGTCCGGGTATTCGCCTGCATCCATCACCCGGGCCTTGCCCGCCTGGGCCTCGGCCACCAGCCGCGGCAGCTGCTTCAGCGCCATGGTGCCCAGCACAAAGTCGATGTGGGGCGCCCGTTTGAAGAGCGCGGCCTGCTCCTGCTGGGCCAGGCAGCCGGTGACGCCCACCATCAGCGGACGCCGCTGCTTCTCCTCGCGGAGGCGGCCCAGTTCCGAATAGACCTTGTGCACAGCCTTCTCGCGGATGGAGCAGGTGTTCAGCAGCACCAGCTCGGCGTCTTCCACCGAATCCACCGCCTCGAAGCCCTCGGCCGACAGCAATCCCGACAGCTTTTCGCCGTCGTGATCGTTCATCTGGCAGCCCCAGGTCTGGATGTGGAACTTCATCGCACCGCCCAAACCTTTGATTTTACCGAAAAGAATGCTTGGACAGGATTAACAGAATTTCTTTGGATTAACAGGATTCAAGCCAGGGACATGAATCCTGTTAATCCTGGTCTTCATCCTGTGAATCCTGTCCCTGTTTTTCCAGGACTCGGCCGTATCAGAACCGGTACCGGGCACCCAGGGTCACCTGCCGGCCGGGCAGCAGGTAGTACTGGGCATCCCCCAGCTCGCTCTCGGCCACGGGCTTACGGCGGTCCGTGAGGTTCTGGCCGCTGAGGCGGAGGTCCCAGCGGCGTTCCCGCCACCCGAGGCTGGCGGTGTAGGTGGCGTAGCCACCCGCGGGCGCGGTGTTGCGCTGGTTGAGGAGGACCGCCCCCACATAGTTCATCTCCACCGTGACCGTCAGTCCCCTGGCCGGCGCGTAGGCCAGGCCAAGCCCGCCCAGGTGGTAGGGGGACATCTCCAGCCGCTTGCCCGCCAGCTGCGTGAGGGTGCCGTCGCCGAAGTCCTTTGCGTAGTTCCGGAACCGGGCATCGTGGTAGCTGTAGGCCCCGCGGGCCGTCAGATCGCCGGCGATCCGGTAGGTGGCACTGAACTCGGCCCCCTGGAAGCGTTCCGCGCCCGCGTTCACGAGCACCGGCGCCCCCGCCACGGATTGGGGGACCACCAGGTTCTGGAAGTCCATGAGGAAGGTGCTGACCTCCAATGCGAGGCGCCGGTCCAAGAGGTCGGCCTTCAGGCCGAGGTCGTAGCTGGTGGCCGTCTCCGGCGCGAGAATCCGCGCGCTGCTGTCCAGGCCGAAGTCCATGGCCGCCGGCTTGAAGGTGGTGCGGACGCCGGCAAAGAGATTCACCCGGTCGGTACCCGACTGCCAGGCAGTCCAGGTGGCCCCGGCGCTGCCGGATAGACGCGTCGTGGTCTTGGTGTCCGAGCCACCCTCGAGGGCGCCGCTGCCGAAGTCCAGCGTGGCCGCGCGACGGGCCTCGTCGGCCCGCGTGAGCCGGAGACCGGCCTCCAG
The DNA here is from genome assembly GCA_019449415.1 of Geothrix sp. Lineage (GTDB taxonomy): Bacteria > Acidobacteriota > Holophagae > Holophagales > Holophagaceae > Geothrix > Geothrix oryzae. Next base: position 110,914 of record JAGRPP010000013.1, on the reverse strand, counting down.
CACCAGCCTGGGCACGGTCTGCCACTGGACGAAGGCGTAGAGTCCGGAGAAGTCGCGGCGATCATCGATGCGGATGTCGGCCTGACTGGGCAGGACCGCCGCCCCGGGCGCGTTGGACCCGTCCAGGTTCACGGCGTAGTCGAAATCTCCGCCCCGGCCGCTGCCCTGGCCGTGGAGGTGGTCCAAGCCGGTCACGACCTTGAGTGCCTCCCCCAGGGACCAGGTCAGGTGGGAATCAAAGTAGACATCCGTGAGGTCGATGCGCTCGCGGAACCCATGGGCGTTGGGATCCGCGGGGCTCACCTCGGTGAGGAACCCGCGGAAGGCATCCTGCCGGGCCCGCGCGACGGAGAGGGTGGTGGACCAGAGGAACGAGGCATCCAGGACCCTGTCGTATCCGGTGGTGAAGGTGAAACGCCGATCGTTGAGGAAGGCCCCGGCCGGATTGTGGTTCGCATCGAGGGGCACCTGATCGGTCAGGGCCCTGCCCACCCGGGGGAAGGGACTCGCAGGCTTCTGATCCACCGCCGCGCCTTCCAGATCGAACCGGATCACACCGTCCAGGGCCTGGACCCGATTCCTCCACAGCAGGTGGCTCCGCTTGAAGTCGGTGCGGGCATCCTCGAAACCCTGCTGGTCGTGATCGACCGTCAGGCTGGAATCCACGCCCGACCAGACGGGCAGCCGCAGGGTCGCGCCGGCGCCGAAGCTGCCGTGGGTCCCCAGGGAGAGACGCGCTGAATTCGGGGCTTCCGCGGGCAGGCTGTGGATCACCTGAATCACGCCGACAAAGGAGGTCGCTCCGTACATCACGGGGGCCGCGCCCCGCTGGACTTCGATGCGCTCCACGCCCTCCAGGCTCAAGGTGGACAGGGCCGGATTGAAAGCGCCGCCCCAGGGCACCCCATCCACCACGAGCAGGAAGGCGTCGAACTCCTTCAGGCCCCAGAACTCCGGCACGCTTCCCGCCGAGCCGCCATCGCCGCCGGGCGCGATGAACACCCCGGCCGCCAGGCCGAGGGCAGACCGGAGGTCCGTGGCCCCGCGGTCCGCGAGTTCCTTGGCGGAAAAGACGCTGATCGAGGCAGGCACCTTGGCCGGGTCCTCGGGGAACCGCGTGGCGGTCACCTCCACCGTGGCGGTTCCTTCAGCCCTGGTGGCGGCCTTGGCGGCGGCCTGGGAAGGGGCCTGGGCCTGGAGGCTCACACCCGCCACCAGGAGGCAGGAGATCAGCGGCAGAAACGGATGGGACACCATGGGTTCTCCAGGGGCAACAGGTGGGAACGGGATTCGGCCGGTGCTCAGAACGCGGCCCGGAGGCAGAACTGCCACACGCGCGGCTGCTGGAAATTGCCCGGCGTGAAGGCCCCGCCCAGGTTGTTCACCCAGGTCATGGGCTGACGGTTGGTGGCGTTGAGGATGTCCACCGCGGCGCGGAGATCCACCTTCTGGACGCGGATCCGCCAGGCCAGACCCAGGTCGAGGCTCATGACATGGGGCAGTTCCTGATCGCCGCGGGTGGTGCCGGGAGCCAGCACATTGTCGCCAGAGACCTTCACGAGGCTGCTGTACCGCAGGCCCGACCGCCAGAGGAACGCGAAGGAGGACTCCAGGTTCCAGGGCAGGGCCGCGCTGCCGAAGGCCTTCCAGGCGTGCTTCACTTCCTCGTTCAGGGTGCCGTCGTAGGGCGACGGGCGGTAGTCCTGGCGCAGACTCGGGATGGAGGCGAATCCTGTGTTCTTGGCGGTGGAGGTGTTCACATTGCCCACCTCGGAGTTGCCGTTCAGGTCACCCTGGCTGTAGCTCAGCTGGAGCCGGTGGCCGCCCTCGAAGGTCCGCCGCGCCATCAAGTCGAAGCCCCGGAAGTCGCGCCTCAGCCCCGGCAGGTTGGCGATCACCTTCTTGGTGGCGGAGGCGTTGGCCAGGGCATCCAGCTCGGGCAGGTAGCCGTAGGTGGAACTGTAGGTGTCGATGAGGTCGCGCACGGCCTTGACCGTGACCGTGGCCTCGAAGGTCCAGGTCCCGAGCCAGGGCAGGTCCTGGACCCGCTCCACACCCGCCTGGTAGAGGCCTGTGCGCGGCGCCTTGAGATCGCCCACCGCCACATTTTTCACGCCCTGCACGCCCGTGGCCTGCCAGGTGTGCCAGTCGTTCAGGGAGGGGATCCACACCTGCTTCACCATGGCGGGGCCGCCGGTGGTGGCTCCGGCCGCGGCGAGGTTCCCCGGGGTCGCGGGGCTGTAGATGCGGCCGGCGTAGGCGTAGAACCGCGTCCGCCCGTCCGCCGCCGGATCCCAGGACAGACCCACGCGGGGACTCAGCAGGGTCTGGCGGTAGAGCGGCCGGCCGTCCTCCGCATCGAGACTCGCCCGATCCGCCCGCAGCCCCAGATTGGCGATCCAGCCGGCGGCGAAGGCCCAGTCATCCTGGGCGAAGAGCCCCAGCACCCGCTGCTTGAGCGGGCTGCCGTAGGAGCCCGCATCCGCCAGGGTGCGCTGGTAGAGGTAGCTGGCCCGGCCGCCCACCAGCTGGCCGGAGACCGGACTGGCGGTGGCGAGGCTGTCGCCGGCGGCGTAGCCGTAGTCGCTGCCGTAAATCGACAGCAGGCCCGCCCGGATCGCCGCCAGGTCGCCCGCGGCGGGCCCGGCGCCGCCGGCGGCCCGATCCAGGTAGGCCAGGCCGAACGAAGGCCGCTGGAAGACCTTCGTGTACTCGGAGGCCAGGCCCTGGAAGCCGGCCTTGATCTGGTGCGACCCCGCGAAGTAGGCGAACTCACTCCGAAGGGTGAGGTTCTGGACGCGGTCCAGGCGATCCTCCCCATAGGCCCCGAAAGCTTCGGCGCCGGGCGCGTCCAGCTGCCCCCGGGATGGACCGGCCTCTGGTGTCGCCGGGAACCAGTGGAAGCGGGTGCGATGCAGGCCCAGGGTGTTCTCCCAGGTGAGCTGGGGACTCAGCGCACCCACATGCTTCAGGAGGTAGCTGTCGCCCCCCCGGGTGCGGTTGGGCTGCTGGAGATCCTTCACGCTGCTGTCGCCGGCCGTGTCGAAGTTGGCCTGGGTGACGGGGTCTCCGAAATAGCTGAACTCCAGGCGATGCTCCGCGCTGGCCAGCCAGGTGAGCTTGAGGAAACGGTAGCTGCGGTCCTCCTCCTGGCTCCGCCGGTGGGGAGCCGCTCCTGCCGGCTGGACATTCTCGAAGTCCAGGTTCATCAGCTGGCGGTTGAAGGCCCCGAAGAAGAAGAGGCTGTCCTTCACGAGCGGACCGCCCAAGCTGAAGCCGAACTCGTTCGAGTCCGTGGGCCGCTCCTCCGGTGTGGTGGCCTTGCCCGCATCGGGCTTGGCATTCAGCCCCCGGAAGATGCGGCTGGTGAACGCGGCCCCGTGGTACTCGCTGCCACCGCTCTTCGTGACCAGGTTGTAGACCCCGCCGGAGGCGAAGCCCACCTCGGCCTTGTGACCCCCGGTGGTGAGGGTCTGGCTCTCCAGGATCTCCGTCGAGAGGTTCATGCCGAAGCGGCCCGTGGAGCTGAGCCCCGTGGCCATGCCGTCCACCAGATAGGCATTGGCGTCAAGCATGGAACCCAGCACCACGGGTTCCGGCTTGCCGGAGGGCGTGACGCCGGGCGCCAGGTAGCCGTGCTCCACATAGCGGTGGGGGGAGAAGGGCAGGCGGACGAGGTCTTCCGCGTCCAGGACCGTGTGGGCGGTGACGGAGCTGCCCTCCGCCCGGAGCGGCGAGGCCTCCACGGCCACCGTGGCCTGGGCCTCCTCCAGGCGCAGGCGGATCTGGATCCGTTCGTCGGCCCGCAGGTGGAGGGTCCGGCCCTCCAGGCGGTAGGTGCCCGGAATCAGGCCGGCCACCGTGGCGAGGCCCTGGCCGTCGGCCTTCAGGTTTCGTCGTTCCCCCCGCTCCACGGATTCGAGCACCAGAAGCGCGCCTGGCCGGGGCTTTCCCCCTCGGTCGAGGACCTCCACCCGGAGCGCCCCCGTGGTCTGCGCGGCGGCGGAGGCAGCCAGCAGGAAGGCCAGGGGTCCGAGGACGGGCACGCGGGGAAACGGCATGGAGGCTCCGGAAGGGGAGGACGGATCCGCCGCGGGCCCGAGGTCGGGCACCGTAGAGGTGAGGTTAACCTTACATTAACCTGATTACCCTGCCAGATCCCGCGGCATCCACAGGTCCACCCGGGTGCCCTCACCCAGGCGGCTCCGGATCTCCATGCGGCCGCCGAGCATGCCCGCGATGCGCTTCACAATGGCCAAGCCAAGCCCATACCCTTCGAGGGGCCGGCCATCCGGCGGACGGAGGAAGGGGGTCCCCAGCCGCGGGATCCACGCCTCGGGAATGCCCGGGCCATCGTCATCCACGAACAGCGCCACGGCCTCCGGCGCCCCCTGGGCCCCCAGGGTCACCCGCCCTCCCCGGGGCGCGTGGCGCAGGGCCGTGTGACGCAGAGCATTGGCCACCAGGTTGTGCAGGGCCCGGGTCAGGAGCAGGCGGTCGCCCGAGACGGCGAGGTCCGCCTCGCCCTCAAGGTGCAGGTCCACGCCCGCATGCTCCGCCGCCGCCTCGAAGAAGCCCCGGACTTCCTCCAGGAGATCGAGGACGGGCACCCGGACTCGCTGCAGCCCCGGTGGTGCGTGCTCGGACCGGGCCAGGAACAGGATCTGCTCGATGAGGGCGGCCATGCGGTCGCACTCCTCCAGCAGCCCCCCCAAGGCGGTGGCTTCGGATTCGGGGCAATCCAGTCTCAGGGCCCGGTTCTCCAGGGTGCTCCGCAGGTTCTGCAGGGGTGTCCGCAGCTCATGGGCCAGCTCCGCGCCCAGGTTGCCCACCCGGTCAAAGGCCTCCTGCAGCCTCGAGAGCGTGGCGTTCAAGGTGGTCACCAGCTCCTGGAGTTCGCGGGGGAAGTGTTCCGTGGCCAACCGGCGATCCAGGTTCCGGTCGCTGATGGAGCCCGCTTCCTGGGCGATCCGGCCCAGGGGCGCCAGGCCCCACCGAGCGATGGCCCGGGCCACCAGGGCTGCCGCGGCCGTGGCCAGCATCACGCCCAGCGCCAGGGTGCGGCGGAACTCGTGGATCAGGGCCTCCTCATGGGTGCGATCCATGACGAGGACCAGCGTCCCCGCCTGCCCCCCGCCCGACCAGGCCCGGGCCACCACGGAATACACGCCCCCTCCGGGGGCCTGCTGCTCCAGGGCCGGCGCCCCCAAGGGAGGGACCTCCATGGCCGGGAGCGCCGCCATGTCCACGCTCTCGGCCAGGATTCGGCCCGAGGCATCCCGCACACGCCAGGCGGCCTTCTCCGGCCGCGGGTGCCCTCCTGAATCCAGCAGCGGCAGGCCGGCGGCCAGGCGCTGGGCGAGGGCCCGGGCCTGCCCCTCCATCACCTGGGCGTCTTCCGCCTCCAGCGAGCCGCGCAGCGCCCCATCCATGAATAGGGCCAGGAGCGCGGCCAGGATCATGGCCGCCAGGCCGAAGCCCAGCTGGAGCTTGAGGAGGATGCTTCCGCTATGAGGTTTCACGGGGCTCCAGCAGGAGCCCCACCCCGCGGAGCGTGTGGATCAGCTTCACGGGGTAGGGTCCATCCACCTTCCGGCGCAGGCGCAGGATCTGGACATCCACCGCATTCGGATCCACCGCGCAGTCCATGCCCCAGATGGCCTGCACCATCTGGCCCCTGGGAACCACATGGCCCGCATGTTCGAGCAGGAGGGTCATGAGGGCGTATTCCTTGGGCGTCAGGTCGATGCGATGGCCCGACCGGCTGATCTGGCGGTGCCCCGCATCCCAGACCAGGTCCGCCACCTGCATCCGTCCCGTCTGCTGCCGTCCCTGGACGCGCCGGGCGATGGTCCGCAGGCGGGCCACCACCTCCAGGATGCTGTAGGGCTTGGCCAGGTAGTCGTCGCCTCCGGCCTCCAGGCCATGCAGGCGATCCACCAGGTCGCCCTTGGCGGACAGGAAGATCACCGGGGTGTCGTTTCCCGCCTCCCGCAGGCGCCGGACCAGGGTGAGGCCCGAAATCCCCGGAAGCATCACATCGACCACCATGGCCTCGAACGCCTCTTCGGCGCAAAGGCGGAGGCCCTCTTCCCCGCTGGAGGCCTTCCGGACTTCAAGCCCCGCGGCTTCCAGCCCCACGCGGAGCTCGGAAGAGGTCCGGGCCTCGTCTTCCACGATCAGGACATGGAGCGAGGCCGGGCCCCGGGCCGACAGGGGGAGAATCCCGGTCCGCGGCATCAAGGCACCAGGTGATCAGGATCGGCGGGCGGGCGTGGCGCCTGGATCTGGAGGCACCCGGTCACGGCCTCGAGCCGCAGATCCATGTGGCCCGCCATGCTCCGGAGCCAGAAGGAGGCCAGGTTCTTCGGAGCGTCGGGAGGGGGATCGGCCCGCAGGGCCGGCGGCATGGGGGCGTCGGTGATCCAGCGGAGCACCCAGGCATCGGGCCGCGCCTCGGCCTCCACGATCAGCGGCCCGGGAACGGCCCAGGGCAGGACCTGTCTCGTGAAGACGGCGACCCAATCCTGCAGCATGGGCTCCGGCCAGAGCGAGTGCCGGGCGCCGGCATCCACCACCTCGACGCGGCAGCGGAAGAGTTCCGCCATGGGATCCAGGCGACGGCGAAGCCCCGCCTCCCACTCCGTCCAGGACGCCACGCCCACAGCGGGCAGGCGACCCAGGGCCAGGGCCCGGGCCATGTCGATCAGGGACTTGCCGTCGTCGAGAACCGATCCGAGCCGCATGCGGTTGCGCGGATCCATGGGCTGTCCCGGCTCGCTCAGATCCAACACGCCCTGAAGTCCCGCCATCAGGTTGTTGAAGTCGTGCAGGGCCGCCCTCCAGAGCTCTTCGGAATCCATGCTCCCCCCGGGCTGCACAAAAAGCCTTGAATAAAGTTACCTTGGAGAGGACCTTCTGTGCATCATCGGAAGACCCCAGGATCTCTCATGCAGCAAACCATCAAGCGACTGGGCGAACTGCTCGTGGAGTCCGGCCTCATCACGCCGGCCCAGCTTCAGAGCGCCATCACCCATCAGAAGATTGCACGAGGCCGGCTGGGCAGCAACCTGGTGGCACTGGGATACATCAGCGAAGAAGTGCTGATGGACTTCCTCAGCCATCAGACCGGCGTGCCCCAGATGGATGTGAGAAACCTGGAGGTCCCCGCCGCGGTCCTCAAGCTGGTGCCACAGCGGCTGGCCGATCAGTTCACGGTGCTGCCCATCGCCATCAAGGAGCCCAAGTCCCTGGTGCTGGCCATGTCGGATCCCTCGGATCTGAATGCCATCGACAGCGCCCGGTTCGCCTCGGGACTGCACATCCAGCCCGTCGTGGCCTCCCACAGCGCCCTGAAGAAGGCCATCGGGGACCTCTACCGCCGGCTGGACGGGTCGGCTCCGACGCCGCTGACCGTCGAGGTGGGGGGCGACAACGCCCAGGATGACGCCCTGCCGGTCACCTTCAGCCTCCAGCCCCTGCCGGTGCCGCCGCCACCCCCCTCTGCCCAGGATCTGCTCTTCCCGCCTGATCCCTTCTTCGGCATCGAGAACACGCCCACGCAGCCGGTCAACATCGACCCCTTCGGGCTCTTCGAGGGCTCGGCCCGCCCGGCCCCTCCGGCCCCTCCGGCCGCGAGCGCCGACCTCATCCACAGCCGCACCCACAGCCAGACCATCCCGCGCCTGGAGTCCTACCAGACCCGCGCCCTGGTGCTGGGCCTCATCCGGCTCTTCCAGCGGCGGGGCATCATCGGCCAGGACGAACTCCAGCGGCTCCTCGCCAACCTGATCGAGTCGGGCGAGATCAAGGACGACGATCGGGTCGGTTAGCCGTTCGAGTTCCTAGTTGTCGACCTTCAGGATGGCCAGGAAGCTTCGCCTCGCTGGGTGCCCGGCTCGGAGCAGGGCATTCAGCCCTGCCCACTCGCCACCCAGCTGAGGCTCGGCCTGCGGGATCTCCACATTGCCGATGGACTTGACGCGGCCCTTCCATGGGCCGCGCCCTTCGGGCTTCGCCTGCCGCAAAGTCGCCCTACGCTCCTGCTTCGGGCTCATCACATAAGGCGGTCCATCGGGGCCGTTCGAGTTCCTAGTTGTCGACCTTGAGGATGGCCAAAAAGGCCTCCTGCGGGATCTCCACATTGCCGATGGACTTCATTCTTTTCTTGCCCTCTTTCTGCTTGTTGAGCAGCTTCTTCTTGCGGCTGACATCGCCGCCGTAGCACTTGGCGAGCACATCCTTGCGGCGGGCCTTCACATTGGTGCGGGCGATGATCTTGCTGCCGATGGCGGCCTGGATGGCCACATCGAACATCTGCTGGTGGATGACTTCCTTCATCTTCTGGCAGAGGGCGAGGCCAAGGGCTTGGCTCTTGCTCCGGTGCACCAGGATGGACAGCGCATCCACCGGCTCGGCGTTCACCAGGATGTCCATCTTCACGAGGTCGGATTCGGTGTAGTGCTTCATGTGATAGTCGAAACTGGCGTAGCCCTTGGAGATGGACTTGAGCTTGTCGTAGAAGTCCATCACCACTTCGTTCAGGGGCAGCTCGTAGACGAGCATCACGCGGTCCTGGCTCAGGTACTCGAGCTTCTGCTGGAAGCCGCGGCGCTCCTCGCAGAGCTTGATCAGGCCGCCCACGAAATCCGTGCGGGTGAGGATGGTGGCCTCGATGATGGGCTCCTCGATCTTGGCGATCTTCTGGAGCGGAGGCAGCTTCGAGGGGTTGTCCACCGAAGTCTCGGTGCCGTCAGTCAGGTGCACATGGTACCGCACGCTGGGGGCCGTGGTGATGAGGTCCAGGTCGAACTCGCGCTCCAGGCGCTCCTGCACGATCTCCATGTGGAGCAGGCCCAGGAAGCCGCAGCGGAAGCCGAAGCCGAGCGCGGTGGAGGTCTCGGGCTCGTAGGTGAAGCTGCTGTCGTTGAGCCGCAGCTTGTCCATGGCGTTGCGGAGGTTCTCGTAGTCGTCGCTGGAGGTGGGGAAGATCCCCGCGAAGACCACGGGCTGGATCTCCTTGAAGCCCTTCAGCATCTCGGTGGCGGGCTTGGTCGTGAGCGTGACCGCGTGGGTCACCGTGTCGCCGACCTTCACATCCACCAGCTGGCGGATGTTGGCCACCAGGTAGCCCACTTCGCCCACGGACAGCGAGTCCTGCTTGTCCATCTTGGGATCGAAGATGCCGATCTCATCCACCCGGTGCTCGCTGCCCGTGGACATGAAGCGGATCTGGTCTCCCGCCTTCAGCGTGCCGTTCACGACGCGGATGAGGTTCACCACGCCGCGGTAGGCGTCGTAGTAGCAGTCGAAGACCAGCGCCTGGAGCGGCGCGGCCGGATCGCCCTGGGGCGCGGGAATGCACTTCACGATCTGCTCGAGCACCTGGTCGCAGTTCTCACCGGTCTTGGCGCTCACATTCACGGCGTGGGCGGTGTCCACCAGGCCGATGACCGTATCGATCTGCTGCAGCACGCGCTCGGGATCCGCACTGGGCAGATCGGTCTTGTTCAGCACCGGAAACACTTCCAGGCCGTTCTCCAGGGCCAGGTAGGTGTTGGCCAGGGTCTGGGCCTCCACGCCCTGGGTGGCGTCCACCACCAGGATGGCGCCCTCGCAGGCGGCGAGGCTGCGGCTCACCTCGTAGGTGAAGTCCACATGGCCCGGCGTGTCGATGAGGTTGAGCGTGTAGGTCTGGCCATCCTGGGCCAGGTACTTCAGCGTCACCGCGTGGGCCTTGATGGTGATGCCGCGCTCGCGCTCCAGATCCATGTCGTCGAGGATCTGGGCCTGCATGTCGCGGCCGGCCACGGTCTTCGTCAGCTCCAGCAGGCGGTCTGCCAGGGTGGACTTGCCGTGGTCGATATGTGCGACGATGGAAAAATTGCGGATGAGACTGGGATGCGCCACTGCGGAACCTCGAACTGGCCATTGTACCGTTGGAAACCCTTGCTGTCTGCGGAGTTTTACCAGGTTCCATCTTCATCCAGCGGTTGATTGGAACCGATAGGCCCTCTAACCTCGAGTTACGAGAGTAAGGAGCCAGCTTGACCCAGTTCGCGTCCCCCATGACCATCCTGATGGTGGAGGACAATGCCCTTCAGAGGCGTCAGATCGAGGCGCAGCTGCAGGCTCTGGGCCACCGCCTCGTGACGGCCGCCAACGGCCAGGAGGCGCTGGATCGCGTGAGGGAGGGCTCGCCCGACCTGGTGATCATGGATGCCGTCATGCCCTCCATGGACGGGTTCAAGGCCTGCGAGGCCATCAAGGCCGATCCCGCCACGGCGGGCATCCCGGTCCTGGTCCTGACAGCCCTGAGCCGCGACGCCAAGGACCGCAGCTACGCCGCCGGGGCCGACGACTTCCTCCGCAAGCCCGCCAACACCATGCTGCTCCAGGTGCGCGTGCAGACCCACCTGCGGATCCGGGCCCTGACCCGCCGCGGCGTGGTCCCGGCCCCGGCCCGGCCCAAGGTGCTGGTGGTCTCCGCCAGTTCACTCGTGCGGTCGCAGGTGCAAAACCACTTCGGCAAGGACCAGGCCACCTTCCTCGAGGCCCAGGGCGAAGGCCAGGCCCGCGCCCAGATCCTCGCCCACCGGCCCGATGTGCTGGTGTTGGACACGGACCTGCTCGAAGGCAGCGCGCAGACGCTGGCCCTGGCCGTGCACCAGTCCGAGGAGCTGAAGGACCTGCCCATCCTGCTGCTGTACAGCCCCGGCGAGCTGGAGACTTGGTCCCGGTTCCAGGAGCCCGTGGCCGATGCGCTGGAGAAGCCCCTGGTGGCGCCGGAAACCCGCCGTCGTGTCGCCCTCCTGGCGAAGCTGGCCCACCTCCAGAAGCTCGTCGGCGAGGCATGAGCCGGACGCTCAGGGCCGCCGCCCTCGGCCTTCTCGCCTCCAGTCTCGGATCCAGTCTCGGCGCCGCGGCCCTGAGAGGCCGCATCACGGACGGCCACCGCGGCCTGGCGGGCGTGCGGGTCTATCCGGACCGCCAGCCGCGCATCTCCCCCGCCGGGGATCCCCCCCTCGCCCTCACGGACGCGGACGGTTCCTTCCGTCTGGAGCTGGATCCCGGCGACCGCGTGCTGGCGGTGGAAAAGGACGGCTGGCGCCGGGACCTCGTGCCGGCCTCCGAGTGGAACCGCGAGGTGGTGCTGACGCCCGAACCGGGACACCATGCGGAATCGGTGTTCATCGTGCGGCTGGATTTCACGGACGAGCCCTCGAAGCTGCCGGACGGGGCCCTGCGCGAGCTGATCTTCTCCCGCCGCCCCGGCGTGGCCAGCGCCGCCAACTACCTCTACGAAGTCAGCAAGGGCGCCCTCTCCCTCGTGGAGGGCCGCTTCCTCAAGCTGCGCAGTGCCGACTTCCCCGCCCCCCGCACGGACGCCCACAAGGCCGCCATGGCCGAATGGGTGCTGGAGCGGCTCCGCGGGGAGGAACTCGGCGACTGCGACCGCATCGACAACCGCACCGGCGCCTTGAAGCCCGATGGCAAGCCCGACCACCTCTGGATCATCTCGCCCGGCGCCCCCCAGTCCCTCACGGCCGACGAATCCCACCTCAAGGCGGTGAGCCTGCTGCTGCCACTGCCCTGGGAGCGCTCCCGGCGCTGGCCCCTGCTCTTCATGACCGAGGAAGTGCCCCTGGGCAACATCGTCCACGAAACCTTCCACGGCATGGGCGAGCATCGCGTGGACGACCTCTACCTGGGCTGCGAGGATCCCCTCACCGCCGGCATCTGGGATCTCATGGACGCGGGCCAGTACCGCGGCTGGGACCGCTCACACCCCGGGGAGGGCCCCTGGGTGGAGGACACGGGCTACAGCCCCTCCCATCCCATGGCCTGGGTGCGCTCGGAGCTCTGGTACCGGGGCCGGTTCCGCAGCGCCATCGTCCGCCACGCCGTGAAGGGCCGCGCCTGGGAGGGCTGGATCGCCCCCGCCAGCCGCGCCCCCGGCGCCGATCCCCAGTGGGTCACCCTGCCCGATCCCCGCAAGAAGGGCCGCTTCTTCAGCCTCGAGGTGCGCCGCCCCTGGGGCTTCGAGCGGGGCCGCGTGGGCGGCCGCTTCGGCCCCGGCCACGAAGGCCTGATCGTCGCCCGCATCGATCCCTCCCTCCTCAGTCCCGACGATCCCAAGGGCCCGGTGCGCGTGGTGGATGCCCATCCCGGCAGCCCCGAGCCCCCCAAGCCCCGCTTCCCCTGCGGGCGCTGGGAGCTGGACGACGCGGCCTTCAACCTCGGCCCCGGCGAGAACCCCAAGGGCCGCAGCGGGCCCCTCTCCTGGGAAGTGCTCGAAACCGACGCCAGCGGCCGCATGCGGGTCAAGGTAACGCTGGACCGCCCCCGCTGACGCCTTTCGCCGGAGGTCCCATGCGCCTTGCCCCGATCCCAGCCCTGGTCCCAGCCCTGCTGCTCGGCTCTGCCCATGTGCTTTCGGCACAGTCGCCCGCCGAAAAGGTCGTGGCTGGCGTGCTGGACGACTGGCATCTGGCGGCGGCCCAGGCCGATGAGGCCCGCTATTTCAGCCATCTCGCCGAGGGCGCCGTGTTCCTGGGCACCGACGCCACCGAGCGCTGGCCCAAGGCCGCCTTCCAGGCCTGGGCCCACCCGATTTTCCTGCGCGGCAAGGCCTGGAGCTTTCGCGCCACGCGGCGGGCGATCACCCTGTCGAAGGACGGCCGCACCGCCTGGTTCGACGAGGATCTCGACACCCCGAACCTGGGGCCTGCCCGGGGTACGGGCGTCCTGACGCGGGACAAGGATCGCTGGCGGATCCAGCAGTACAACCTCAGCGTGCCCATTCCCAATGCCTTGATGAAGGCCGTGAGAGCCCAGATCGAAGAGCTGGCAAAAAAACCCTGATTTATCGATTCTACCAAGTAAGATGAGGCATGAACCTGACCCGATGCCTCCTCCTCCTGACCGCGACAGCCCTCGGCGCGCAAACCTCTCCCGAAGCGCTGCGCACCACCGCCGAACGGCTGAGGACCGAAGCCTTCCGCACCCATGGCGCCTACGAGGATCTGGCCTGGCTGTGCGACCGCATCGGCCACCGGCTGTCCGGCTCACCCCAGCTCGACCAGGCCATCGCCTGGGCCCAGGACCGCATGAAGGCCGCCGGGCTGACCGGGGTCCACGCCGAACCCGTCATGGTGCCCCATTGGGTGCGCGGCAGGGAATCCGCCGAGATGCTGCTGCCCACACCCCACCGTTTGAACATCCTCGGCCTCGGGGGCAGCGTGGCCACGCCCGAGGGTGGGATCACGGCGGATGTGGTCGTGGTGGGCTCCTTCGACGAGCTGGATCGGCTGGGTGAAGCAGTGAAGGGGAAGATCGTCCTCTTCGATGTGCCCTACAAGGGCTACGGGCACACGGTGGTCTACCGCCACGACGGTGCGCCCAAGGCCGCGAAATACGGCGCCGTGGCCGCCCTGGTGCGGTCCGTGGGCCCCGTGAGCCTCGACACGCCCCACACCGGCGTCATGGACTACGATCCCGCCTTCCCGAAGATCCCCACGGCGTCCGTGACCCTCGAGGCCTCCACCCAGATGCGGCGCATGCAGGCGCGGGGCGAGCGAATCCGCGTGCACCTCGAGATGGGCGCGAAGACCCTGCCGGATGCGCCCTCGGCCAATGTGGTGGGCGAAATCCGCGGCACGGAGAAACCCGATGAAGTGGTGATCCTCAGCGGCCACCTGGACAGCTGGGATGTGGGCCAGGGCGCCCAGGACGACGGGGCCGGCACGGTCATCGCCCTGGAGGCCGCGCGGCTCATCCAGCGCCTCGGCCTCAAGCCCCGCCGGACCCTCCGCGTGGTGCTCTGGACCAATGAGGAGAACGGACTGCGCGGCGGCAAGGCCTACCGCGACGCCCACCTGGCCGAGTTCCCCCGCATCGTCGCCGCCTTCGAATCCGATTCCGGCAGCGAGCGCATCAAGGCCTTCAGCCTGGATCTCCGCAAGGCTGCACCCGAGGCCAAGGCCGCCGCACTGGCCACTTTAAAGGGCCTGGGAGAGGCGCTCGGCTCCTTCGGCGCCGTGGACCTCCGCCTCGGCGGCTCCGGCGCGGATGTGAGTCCCATGGTGGCCGAGGGCGTGCCCGGCATCGGCGTGAGCCACGCGGCCACCCACTACTTCGACATCCACCACACCCACGCCGACACCTTCGACAAGGTGGAGAAGGACGACCTGGCCCACAACGCCGCGGTCCTGGCCGCCTTCGCCTACGCGCTCGCCCAGTCCGAAGCCCGGTTCAATTAGGCGCGATCCCCATCAGCTCCACATCGAAGACCAGCATCCCCCGCGGCATGCCGGAGGCGCCGCGGTAGGCCAGCTTCTCGGGAATCCAGAAGCGCCGCCGCTCCCCCACCACCATGAGCGGGAGCCCCTCGATCCAGCCTTCGATGGTGCCCTTCACCTGGAGCGGCACCGAAGTACCTTTCTTCAGCGAGCTGTCGAACAGCTTCCCGTCAGTGGTCCACCCCGAGTAGTGGACCGAGATCCAGCTGGAACGGGCCGGATGGGCCGTCCCCGAACCCGGCTTGAGGACCCGGAAGACCAGGCCGGACCGGAGGGTCGTGGCGTCCGGCGGTGGCGCCGCCACATCCGGGGGCGCCTGGCTCGGATCGGGAACGCTGTCCAGCAGTTCCAGGTCCATCACCACGGTCCCGGCAGGCCTCCCCTTGGCCCCCGCGAAGGCCAGGGCCTCGGGCACCCAGATGCGCCGCTGCTCGCCTGGAACCATGGCCTGCAGACTCTCCCGCAGCCCCGGCATCAGGCGCTCCAGGCTGAGGTAGGGCGCCTCGTCCAGGCTCCTCGTGTGGATGAAGGTCGCCCCGTCCGAACCCCAGCCCGTAAGGTGCGCCCGGACGAAATCCTTCGGGCCGGGTGAGGTGCCGCCCCGCCCCGCCTGGATCACGCGATAGGTCACCCCGCCCGGGGTGCGCAGGGCCTCGGCGGGAGGCACCAGCAGATCGGGGGGAGCCCCCTGGACCAGGGTGGCCAGGGCGGCGAGGGAGAGGCAAAGCGCGGTACGCAGGCGCATCATTCCGGATTCCAGGGCGGCCGAGGGGCCGGCCTGGATCCAGGATAGAGGGGAATCCGGGCCCTGTCCGTCAGCGCCCAGTCAGCGCTCGGCCACCCGCTGGAACCGGAACACCACGCGGCGCTGGAGGGCGCGGCCCTCGGGCGTGCCCCCATCCCCCTCGGGCTGGCTGTCGCCCCGGGCCTCGGAGGTCAGCCGGGCGGGGGGCAGCCCCAGGCCGGCCAGGTAACGCTGGGCCACGAGGGCCCGCTGCGAGCTGAGCTCCAGGGCGTCGACCCCGCCGCGACCCCGCTCGCGCGGCGCCGCATGGCCCTCGCAGACCAGCGTGAAACCCTGGTAGCGCGTGGCCAGCTCGGACAAGCGCACCAGCAGCACATCGCTGCCCGCCGTCAGCGTGGCGCTGCCCTCTTCAAAGATCAGGGCCCCGCGGAAGGTCACAAAGCGCAGGCGGCTGCCCACATCCGGCCCCTCGGTGGTCTGGACGGCACTGAGGAGCTTCTCCAGGTCCGCGGCCTTGGAGGGATCCAACCCTGTGGACCCCGGCAGGATCCCGTCTCCGGCCGAGGGGGCCCCGGCGGGGTTCTGGACACCCAGCGCCTTCTGGATGGAGGTGACGGCCTGCTGGAGCTTGACCTGGTCGTGGACCGAGAAGGAATAGAGCAGCGCGAAGAAGGCCATCAGCTGAACCATCAGGTCCGCGAAGGTCACCAGCCAGAGTGACTCCAAGTCCGCTTTGCGGCGCGCAAAGCGGACCGGAGCTTGATTAGCCACGCGACCGCCGATCGGCATTCCGTTCCTTCGGTGCCAGGAAGGCGTTCAGCTGGGCCTCGAGGACCGTGGGGTGCATCTCCGCCTCGATGCCCAGCACGCCCTCCATCATGATCTGCTTGAGCTGCAGCTCTTCCTTGCTGCGCAGTTCCAGCTTCCCGGCGATGGGAATGGCCAGCAGGTAGGCGATGACGGCACCGTAGAGCGTGGACAGTAGCGACAGCGCCATGGCTCCGCCGATGTTCGACGGATCCTTGATGCTGGCGAAGAGCTGCACCATGCCGATGAGCGTGCCCACCATGCCGAAGGAGGGTGCGCTGAGGGCGATGAAGCGGAAGATCTCCTGCCCCTGGTGGTGCCGCTCCTGGGTGGCCCGTAGCTCCTGGGCTAGCACGGCCTGGATGTGGCTCCGCTCAGCCCGGTCCACCACCATGCGGAGGCCCTTGGCCAGGAATCCCTCCACATCCATGTTCTTTTCCATGTTCAGCAGGCCCTCGCGGCGCGCCCGCTGCGAAAGACCCACGATCTGGCCCACCAGATCCTCGGTCCCCGGGGCCCGGGTGAAGAAGGCCCGCGAGGCGATGGAGAACGCGTAGCTCACATGCTCGAGGGTGAAGCGGATCAGCGTCGCGGCAATCACCCCGCCCACCACCACGATGGCGCTGGCCGGGTGGAAGAAGATCCGCGGATTCGGGCCCAGGCCGATGGCCACGGCCAGCAGCGTGAACCCCAGCAGCACGCCCAGAAAACTTCCTCGATCCATGGTTTCGACCTCAAATCCCATTATCGGGAGGGAAGGCCGCAAATCCTAGAAATGGGGAATGGCGGCTGGCCGGAGGGGGACTTACCTTTGGGACTGTCGTCCCAAAAAAGGGAGTTCTGTTGGGCATCAGAGCGCTGCTGGTCTACCCGGAAATGCCGCCGACCTACTGGAGCATGCGCTATGCCCTCCCCTTTCTGGGCCGCAAGGCCGCCCTGCCCCCTCTGGGGCTCCTCACGGTGGCCGCCATGCTCCCGCCGGACTGGGACCTGAGGCTGCTCGACCTGAATGTCGAACCGATCACGCGGAGGGATGTGGAGGGCGCGGACCTGGTCCTCACCTCCTCGATGCTCGTGCAGCGCCCCTCCCTTGAGCAGGTGATCGCCCTTTGCCGGGAGGTGGGGCGGCCGGTGGTGGCCGGGGGGCCCTACCCGACCAGCTGCCGGGACCAGATCGCTGGCGTGGATCACTTCATCCTCGGCGAGGCGGAGATCAACCTCCCGCCCTTCCTGGCGGACTACGCCCGCGGCTGCGCGAAGGGCTGCTACGGCGACCGGGCGCACCCTGATCTCGCCCTCACGCCAGCTCCCCGGTTCGATCTGCTGAACCGGAAGCGGTACGCCGGGGCGGCCCTGCAGTACTCCCGGGGATGCCCCCACCACTGCGAATTCTGCGACATCGTCGAGCTCTTCGGCCACCGGCCCCGGACCAAGGCCCCCGCCCAGTTCCTGGCGGAGCTGGACCGGCTATTCGACGGCGGCTGGCGGGGATCCCTGTTCGTGGTGGACGACAACTTCATCGGCAATCGGAGCGAAGTCCGCCGCCTCCTGCCCGAGCTGGCCCGCTGGCAGGCGCAGCGGCGGTACCCCTTTTCCTTCTACACCGAAGCCAGCCTCGATCTCGCGGCGGACGGGCCCCTGATGGACGAGATGGTGCAGGCGGGCTTCAACATGGTGTTCGTTGGCATCGAGACGCCCGATCAGGCCACCCTCGACGCCATCGGGAAGCGGCAGAACAGCCGATCCGACCTCCTGGCCAGCGTCCGCGCCATCCAGGCCAAGGGGCTAGAGGTGTCGGGCGGCTTCATCGTCGGCTTCGACGGGGACCGGGAGGATATCTTCGATCGCCAGATCCGCTTCATCGGCGAGGCGGCCATCCCCACGGCCATGGTGGGCCTCCTGACGGCGCTGCCCCAGACCCGGCTGCATGCCCGCCTGACCTCGGAAGGGCGCATCCTCACCCAATCGGTCGGGGGGAACAACACCCACGACCTCGAGCTGAATTTCGTGCCCCACATGGATGTGCACGCGCTGCGCGCGGGCTACAAGCGGGTGCTTGCGGATGTGTACCGCCCCAGCCGCTACTTCGCCCGCTGCCTCAGCCTGCTTCGCCGGATGAAGCGCCGGCGGGCCTCCTGCCGCAGGGTCCGGCTGCCGGAGCTGCGCGCCTTCGTCCATTCCCTCATCCGGCAGACCTTCTCCCGGTACGCCGTCGCCTACTGGGCCTATCTGCTGCGGGCCTTCTCCCTGCGACCCCTCATGGCCGCCGAGATCGTGACCATGGCCGTGAAGGGGCACCACTTCATC
The DNA here is from genome assembly GCA_019449415.1 of Geothrix sp. GTDB lineage: Bacteria > Acidobacteriota > Holophagae > Holophagales > Holophagaceae > Geothrix > Geothrix oryzae. The sequence continues at coordinate 92,755 of JAGRPP010000013.1, read as the reverse complement.
CTCATCACCCGGAACCTGCTGGAGCTGGAGCGGTTCAAGGAGCGGTTGAGCCGCTCCCGCCAGGATCTGGAGGATCGCCTGCGCCACGCCCTGGCGGGCAATGCCCGGAGCCTGGCGGCCTGGAAATCCCGCCGGACGCGGCTGGTGGAACGGGCCCGGACGCGCTGCAACCGCCTCAACCCCGACATCAAGGGCAGCGCCCTCGCGGCCTTCGAGGAGTTCAGGGCCGCGGCGGAGCGGCTGCTGGCCCCGGGCGTCCTGGGCCCGTCCAGCGTGGCGACTCCGCCTTCCTGAACCCCAATCCTGAGCCCCACCCCTGAAACTCAGTCCGTCAGAGCCCCGGGGGGAAGCCCACGGCCAGCCTCACCCTCGCGATGGCGGGATCCACGCTGCCGTCGGCGCGGCGGATGAGGATGGGTGCTTCGACTTCGGGGCACTGGGCCCGGACCTCGAAGTCCTCGGGCAGGTCCTGGCGGCGCGCGGCGGCGAAGACATCCAGGCCGTAGGGCTCCCCTTCCTTGAAGACGATCTCCCGGCGGTGGAGGCACAGCAGACCGGCCTCGCGGAGGGCCGCCAGGGCCCGGTCCCGCTGATCGTTCGGGAAGACGCAGGCGAACAGCCCGCCCGGCGCGAGAAGGCGGGCCGCGGCCTGGGCGTAATCGGCGATGCTGCCGCGCACCTCCAGCCGCGCGGGCACGGATTGCGGGTGGGCAGCGGGCAGGCGGTGGCCCTCGGGCCAGTAGGGCGGCGTGCCCAGCACCAGGTCGAAGAGGGCCTCGCCCGCGAACAGGCCGGGATCGCGGAGGTCCCCCAGCCGCGGGAAGATCCGGCCCTCCTGGCCGTTGTAGCGGATGCTCTTGAGGGCCAGGCGCAGGCTCTGCTCCTGGGCCTCCACCGTGTGGACCACGGCGCCCGGGCAGCGCCAGGCGGCCACGAGGGCCACGCTGCCGATGCCCGAGCCCAGGTCCGCGATGCGGCCCGGGCTGGGGCACCAGGTGGTGCCGTACCAGGCGGTCACGAGGTCATCCACGCTGAAGCGGTTGCCCTTCTGCAGCTGGAAGATGCGCCAGCGCCCGCTGAGACCGTCCAGCGTCTCGCCGGGCTCCACCTCCACGCCGCCCGGCGGCACGGGGCCGGGGCGCGTCCAGCCCTTGTAGGCGGGGGCATCGCCCGGGGCGTTATTGGGAGCGGAGGGGCGCGGCATTCCTAGAGTGTCGGATAAACCGCCTGGATTCAGAAGAGCGGCTGCGCGACACTCAACCATGGTCGTGTCTGGGAAAGCCCCGGAACCTGTCCTCCGCGAGGGGGAAGGATCGGCCTGTGAAGGCGATGCCTGTCTGACCCTGGATGGGGCCTTCGACCGGGTGAAGGCGGCCTTCCTCCAACACCACCCCAAGGGCGATGTGGCGCTGCTCCGCCGGGCCTTCACCATCGGCCGGGACATGCACGCCACCCAGCTCCGCAAGAGCGGCGAACCCTACTTCTTCCACCCCCTGGCCGTGGCCCAGAGCCTGGCGGACTGGCGGCTGGACGCGGCCAGCGTGGCCTGCGGCCTGCTGCACGATGTGGTGGAAGACACCCTGATGACGCTGCCCCAGGTGAAGGCCCAGTTCGGGGACGAGATCGGCGAGATCGTGGACGGCCTCACGAAGATGAGCAAGCTGGCCTTCACGGACAAGCACCTGCTCAACGCCGAGAATGTCCGCAAGCTGCTGGTGGCCATGGGCAAGGATGTGCGCGTGCTGCTGGTGAAGCTGGCAGACCGCCTGCACAACATGAAGACCCTGGGCGTGATGGAGGAGGAGAAGCGCCGCCGGATCTCGCGGGAGACCCTGGAACTCTACGCCCCCCTCGCCAACCGCCTCGGCATGGGCCTCGTTCGCCTGGAGCTGGAGGACCTGGCCTTCCGCCAGCTGGAGCCAGAGCAATACGCTGAGCTTCGCTCCGCCGTGGAGTCCCGGCGCGCCAAGCTGTCGGCCACCATCCAGGAGATCCAGGGTTCCCTGGAGGCCATCCTCCGCCAGCAGGGCATCAACGCCCTGGTCACCGGCCGCATCAAGCACCTCTACGGCATCTGGAAGAAGATGGGCGCCCAGGCCAAGGGCTTTGACGACATCCACGACTGGCTGGCCTACCGCATCATCTGCCCCGACCGCGCCAGCTGCTACACGGCCATGGGCCTCGTGCACGGCCTCTACCGGCCGGTGCCGGGCAAGTTCAAGGACTACATCAGCCTCCCCAAGGAGAACGGCTACCAGAGCATCCACACCACGGTGCTGATGGGCTCCGGGGACATCTTCGAAGTGCAGATCCGCACCGAGGAGATGCACCTGCACGCCGAGGCCGGCATCGCCAGCCACTGGACCTACAAGGACGGGCGCATCGCCAACCGCTCCGAGATCAACCAGGTGGCCTTCCTCCGCCGCATGGTCGAGCTGCACCAGGATGCCCAGGACAGCCGGGATCTGGTGGCCAACCTGCGCGGCGAGCTGACCTTCAACCGCATCCAGGTGTTCACGCCCAAGGGTGACCTGCGCAGCCTCGTGGAAGGCAGCACCCCCGTGGATTTCGCCTACGCCATCCACACCCAGGTGGGCCACCGCTGCGTGGGCGCCAAGGTGAACGGCCGGATGGTGCCGCTCAAGCACACGCTCCAGAACGGCGACCGCGTGGAGATCCTCACCCGGCCCGATCACAAGCCCAGCCGCGACTGGCTGGGTTTCGTCAAGTCCGCGGGCGCCAAGAGCCGCATCCAGGCCTTCATCCGCGAGGAGGAGCGCGCGCACGCCATCACCCTGGGCCGCGAGCGGCTGGAGCGCGAGGCCCGCGCCATGGGCGTGCGCCTGGATGATGCCGAATCCCAGGCCAAGCTCGATGCCCGCCTCGTGGAGCTGAAGCTGGCCAACTGGGACGCCGCCTACGCGTCCCTGGGCTTCGGCCGCCTCACCGTCCATAAGCTCATCGAGCCGCTGGTGCCCGAGCCCGAGCGCGCCAAGCCCAAGGAGAACACCTCGAATCTCCTGGATTCGGTCGTGGTGGGCGACACCGCGGGCATCCTCTACGCCCTGGCCGCCTGCTGCAAGCCCATCTGGGGCGACGAGGTGGTGGGCTACATCACCCGCACCCGCGGCACCGCCATCCACCGCGCCGACTGCCCCCAGCTCACCATGGGGACCATGCATCCCGAGCGGCGCGTGAATGTGGCCTGGGGCAAGCACGGCACGGAGCTCTACGACACCGAGATCGCCCTCACCACGGAGGATCGCCCGGGCATGGTGGCCGCCGTCTCGGAGGGCATCCAGCGGGTGGGCATCAATGTCCAGCGCTTCCACGGCTCGGCCACCGAAGAGGGCGCGGGGCTCTTCCACATCGCCTTGCGCGTGCGCGACCGCTCCCACCTGGTGGAGCTCATGGCCGGCCTTCGCAGGATCCGCGGTGTCTACACCGTGGAGCGGGTGAAGGGGTCGGTGTTCGGGAAGGTGAAATGACCTCCTGGCGCCCCCCCGAGGACGCGCCGCCGGTGCCCTGGCCGCGGATCGCGGAGAGCCTCCGCCGGCCCCAGCTCGGCCCGAATCCCCACAAGCTCAGCGCCCGCTTTCCCGAGGACCCCCGCCGGGCGGCGGTGGGCGTGATCCTCTGGGGCGATGCGGCTGGCGCCCGCAAGGTCGTGCTGGCTCAGCGCGGCTTCGGGGCCCCCCACCACCCCGGCGAGATCGCCTTCCCCGGCGGCATGGTGGAAGCCCGGGACCGCGACCTGCCCGCCACGGCCCGCCGCGAGGTGGCAGAGGAGATCGGCCTGACCGAGGGGCTGTGGGAGCTGGGCTGCTTCCCCGATGGCGTGGCCAAGGCCCGGGTGCGCTTCACGCCCGTCTTCTTCCGGTGGGAGCAGCCGGAGCCCCGGTTCCACCGCCTCGACCGGGAGCTGGAGCAGATCCTCATGTTGCCTCTGGTTCCGCTCATGGAGGCTCCCTGGACCATCGAGCGCCTGGAGCGCCATGGCCTGGCCATCGATGTACCACGGCTTGAACTGCCGCAGGCTCCACTGTGGGGAGCCACCGCCTTCATCCTGAAAGCCTGGCTGGATGTCCTGAGCGCCTGTCCCTGAGGCCGCGGCCGGAAGCCGCCGCCTTTAAGCCCAAGGGTTCCGCCCTACTTCACATTCACGGCCAGCCAGGCCTGGTTCACGGTCGCGTATTCCGCGGAACCGGCGCCGAAGAGATCCGCGGCGGCGTTCAGCGTCGCGACGCGGGCCCCGGCGTAGTCTGTGCGCTTGGTCATGTAGGCCGTGAGGGCCTGGTACCAGATGTGGCCGGCGCGGTCGTTGCCAATGCCCGTGATGCTGGTGACGCCGTTGGTCATGGGCGAGGCGACGCCATCGCTGAGGGCGTCCGCCTGGCTGCCATGGGCCAGCAGGAAGAAGAAGTGGTTGGCCACCCCCGAGCTGTAGTGCACATCCAGCCGCCCGAGCCTGGAGTCATAGAAATCCGGGCTGCGGCCATCGAGGCTGGGCTGGTACATCCAGCGCAGGGCGTTGTTCGGGTAGGCGTGGCCCCAGCTGTTTTCGAACAGCCGGTAGTTCGCCGTGACGGGGCCGGGACCGGCGGTGCTGGGGATGACGCTGCCGGTGCCCCCATTCAGGGTGTAGAACTCCACCAGGGTGCCGAGGATGTCCGAGTTGGCCTCGTTGAGGCCGCCCGATTCCTTGCGGTAGACCAGGTTCGCCGTGGCGGCGCAGACGCCGTGGCTCATCTCGTGGCCCGCGGTATCCAGGTCCGCCTCGCCCACGGAGCCGCCCACCTGGCCGTCCCCGTAGGTCATGCAGAAGCAGCTGTCGGACCAGAACGCATTGTCGTACTGGCTGCTGTAGTGCATCCGGCTGTAGGTGGCCTTGCCCGCATCGTCGATGCCGTTCCGCCCGAAGGCATTCAGGTAGAAGTCCCAGGTGGCCTGCATCCCGCGATGCCCATCCACGCCGGCGGTCTGGGCGTTGGCGCCGGTGCCCGCCACGCCGTCGTACTGGAGCCCATCCCCCCAGGCGTCATCGCCGTCGGTGAAGATCGCCCCGTTCCCCGTGGTCTTGTTCAGCAGGTTGGTGGTCACATTGTTGCCGAAGGTGCCGCCCTGCCCCCGGGTCGTGTCCCGCAGCTCGTAGCCTGAACTCGTGCTGTTGGTGCTGAGGGAGACCTGGCCGTACCACTGGGACTGGCCGGTGCCGGTGGTTCCCGCCGTCCGCAGCGTGTCCCAGGACTCGAGGACTGCGCCCGTGTGGGCGTCCACCAGGAAGTCCGTATGTTTCGTCTCCTGGGCGCCGTTTTCGAGCTCGGTATGGACATGGTAGGCCAGCGTCTGGCGGGTGGCGGCCCGGCCCTGGCCGCCGCTGTCGATGCCGGCGATCACGAGCTCCACCGTGGGTTCGTGCGCGTAGCTGCCCCGCGGGGCCAGGGCGGCGTGGGCCAAGGCCAGGGCCTCGGACCGCCCCAGGGCCGGCTCCACGCTGAGGCCCAGCCCGCGCACCAGGTCGTCGGTGACCGCGCGCACCCGGCCGTTCCGGAAGTGGAGGATAGCCTCCCCCTCGAACACGGGAACGCCCCGGTGGGTCTGGTGGACCCGCACATGGTCTTCGCCGAGGGCATCGGCCACATGGTTCTTGAAGGTGAACCCGGCCTGGGGGCCGAGGCCCATCTGGAACGCTCGTGCGGCCAGGTGGCCCCGCGCCTCCCGGAAGAGGGCCTCACTGCGGACCTGATCCGGCGGAGCCGCCAGCAGGAGAGCGGGTAGAAGGGCAGGAGCGAGAAGGGAAGCCGCCACGCGCACAAGACACCTCCGGAGCAAGTGGGATGGGAGAACAGGGGGGATACGGGTCCAGCCTGGGGTCCCGATCCTACTCCGGGCGGTTAAGAGATGTTAATTTTTCGGCCTTCAGAATATGAAATTGCGATCATTCCCCATTTCTTCCCACGGCCCCACCCCTCCTTCCTACCTCCCATGAAAACGGCTCCCGAAGGAGCCGCTGATCGAAGCCGAAGAAAGAAGGCCTACTTCTTCTTCTCCGCCTTCACGGAGCCATCCTTCTCCAGGTACTTGTCGGGATCCTTCTGGAGCGAGGCCCCGCAGGACTTGCTGCATACGCGGTAGGCCTGGCCCCGCACGGCGAAGGTGGCGGACTTGGCGTCCACCGTCATCTTGCAGACAGGATCCTTGGTGTTGGTGGCCGGTTTGACCTTCTCGGCGGCGGGAGCGGCCAGGACGGCCAGGGTGAGCAGGGCGGTGTGCAGCATGGGAACTCCAGGAAGAAGGTTGGACGCGCTCCGGGTCACCAGAGCGGTTTCGGGAACTGGGGCGCCTGGGGGTTCCCCAGGTCGGGACGCCCCGGGAAAGTCCCCAGGTCGAAGAAGACCGGCGCGCCGAGCGACCGGACCCGCTCCCGCTCCGCGGAATTCCACCAGGGCAGCGGCTTCGTGGTGGCGGCCTCCACGCGGAGCGGCTGGGCCACGGCGGGCAGGCGGGGCGGAGCCAGCGTAGGACCAAGCCCCCACCCTGCGGTGAATAGGACGAGCACGGCTGCTTTCATGGGCCACCCCGGATCGATGCCCCAGCATACCCCTTCCCAGGACACGGCGGCGGCTCCCCGAGGAGCCGCCGTTCAGGGGGGAACCCGGGGTCCCTACTTCTTCTTCGCGTTCTTCGGCGTACCGTCCTTCTCCAGGTACTTGTCCGGGTCCTTGAGCAGCTTGGTGTCGCAGCCGGCGCAGCAGAGGCGGTACTCGCGACCGCGGACGGCCACGGTCTTGGACTTCTCCGTCACTTTACCGCCCAGCACGGGGCAGGTGGCGTTGGTGGCGGGGGCCGGCTTGTCGCCGGGTGCCGCCAGCAGGGCGAGGGTCAGCAGGGGGGTGAGCATGGGGACTCCTTAGAGATCTGGGTCTGGCCGAGCTCAAGTCAGCTCATTTCCAGAGGGTTGAGCGTTGAGGGTTGATGAGTGGGGTCAGCGGGCTCCCATCCGGTCCCGATCCCTCGGCGATGGCGCAGGGGCGGGCGAAGATGGGCTGAGCAAGGGATCAGTCCAGATAAGTCGTGAAGGTCGGCGCAGCCGGCTTCGGCGCGATCCTGGCGGCGGGTTTCGGAGGGGTGACCTTGCCAGAGTTCGGGGCCGAATCGCCCGTGGCCGTGGTCTCGCAACCGCCGCAACAGGACTGAGGCTCCCGTTCGGTGGTCATGCGGCGCTCGGCGTCCCGACCACCCTCGATGACCGGGCAAACGGCAGCGGGGGTGACCTGAGGGTTGCGGGCAGCCTGCGGGTTAGGGGTGGCGGTCAGTGCCAGAAGCAGGATGAACATGATGTCTCCTTGAGGATCACGGCCAAAAGATGATGGAGGATGGAACCCAGGCCGTGCATGGGGCCACCGCGGTGGAGGTCAGGAGAACGGAAAGACGATCTTTCGCATGGGGATCAGGCCGGTTCCGGCATGGGGAGCGGTGTGGCCGGCACGGTAAGGGGCGTGGCCGGGCCTTCCACCACCTCTTTGCGCTTCCAGAGGTAGTAGATGGCGGGATAGACCAGCAGCTCCAGCAGGAAGCTGGTGGCGAGGCCGCCCACCATGGGGGCGGCGATGCGCTTCATGACATCGGCGCCCGTGCCCGTGCTCCACATGATGGGGAGCAGGCCCATGAAGGCCGCGAAGACCGTCATGGCCTTGGGCCGGACGCGTTTCACGGCGCCGTGGATGATGGCTTCGATCAGGTCGCCGTCGGTCTTCAGGCGCCCTTCCCGTTTGGCCTCGTCGTGGCTGAGATCCAGGAACAGCAGCATGAACACGCCCGTTTCGGCGTCCAGGCCCATCAGGGCGATGAGGCCCACCCACACGGCGATGCTCATGTTGTAGCCCAGGGCCCAGAGCAACCAGAAGGCGCCGATGGCGCTGAAGGGCACCGCCAGCATGACGACGGAGGCCTTGAAGGCGCTCTTGGTGTTGGCGTAGAGCAGGCCGAAGATCAGTACCAGGGTGATGGGCAGGATGATCTTCAGCCGTTCCTTCACGCGGATCATGTTTTCGTACTGGCCTGACCAGGTGAGGCTGTAGCCCGCGGGCAGCTTGAGGTCCTTTTCCACGGCCGCCTTGGCGTGCTGGACATAGGAGCCCACATCGATCTTCGAGGTATCGAAGTCCACCAGCACATAGCCGTTCATCTGGCCGTTCTCGTCGCGGATCATGGCAGGACCGTTGGCCCACTTCAGGTCGGCGATCTCCTCCATGGGGACCAGAGCCCCGCCCGGCGTGGGGATGAGCACCCGATTCAAGGCATCGGGGTTCTCCCGGTAGTCCCGGGCATAGCGCACATTCACGGGATAGCGCGCCCGGCCATCGTAGACCGTGCTCTGGTTGTCGCCGCCGATGGCGGTCATCACCAGCATGTTGGCCTGCTCCACGCTGAGCCCGTAGCGGGCCAGCTGCTCCCGCTTCAGCACGAAGTCCAGGAAATAGCCCTGGGCCGTGCGTTCGGCGAAGGCGCTGCGGGTGCCCGGGACACCCGACAGGATGCGCTCCGCTTCCACGGCGACCTTCTGGATGGTGTCCAGGTCCGCGCCGTTGATCTTGAGGCCGATGGGGGTGCGGATGCCGGTGCTGAGCATGTCCTGCCGCGCCTTGATGGGCATGGTCCAGGCGTTGGGAATGGCCGGGAGCCGCACCACGCGGTCCAGGTCGGCGACGATCTCCTCCTCGGTGATCCGATCCCGCCAGATGGGCCGGAGGACGGCTTTCAGGAAGTCCGGCGCCCAGGAACTGAACCAGCGGGGCTTCTCACGCCACTGGTCCTCGGGCTTCAGGACGATCACCGTCTCCATCATGGAGAAGGGAGCGGGATCGGTGGCGGTGTCCGCGCGGCCCGCCTTGCCGAAGACGCTGCCCACCTCGGGCACGGTGCGGATTAGGCGGTCCTGCACCTGGAGGATGCGCTGGGCCTCGGTCTGGCTGAGGCCGGGCAGCGTGGAGGGCATGTAGAGCAGCGTGCCTTCATTCAGAGGCGGCATGAACTCGCTGCCCAGGGAGACGAAGGCCGGGATGGTGGCCAGCACCAGCAGCACGGCCACGGCGATGGTCGCCTTGGCGTGCTTCACCACGAAGCGGCAGGGCCCCTCGTAGATCCGGTGGAGGAAGACGCTGATGGGGTGCTTCTCCTCTGCGTAGTACTTCCCGACGACAAACTGGGTGAAGGTCCAGGCCAGCCACTTGGGCTTGAACTGGAAGGGCTCCACCCGCGCGAAGAGCATGCGCATGGCCGGGTCCAGGGTCAGCGCCAGGAGCGCGGCGATGCCCATGGCGAAGTTCTTGGAGAAGGCCAGGGGTTTGAAGAGCCGTCCTTCCTGGTCCAGCAGGGTGAAGATGGGCAGGAAGCTCACCGCCACCACCAGGAGGGAGAAGAAGACGCTGGGGCCGACCTCCATCAGGGCCTCGAGCCGCACCTGGTAGAAGCTTCCCGGTTTGCCCGCCTCGATCCATTTCTCGATCTTCTTGTAGGCGTTCTCCACCTCCACGATGGCCCCGTCCACCAGCACGCCGATGGAGATGGCGATGCCGGCGAGGCTCATGAGGTTGGCGTTCTGGCCGATGCCGTACATCGGGATGAAGGCCAGCGCCACACTCACAGGGATCGTGATGATCGGCACGATGGCCGAGGGGATGTGCCACAGGAAGATCAGGATGATGATCGAGACGACGATCATCTCCTCGATGAGCTTGTGCTTCACCGTCTTGATGGCGTTGTCGATCAGCTCGGAACGGTCGTAGACCGTGACCACTTCCACGCCTTCGGGAAGGCCCTGCTTCAGGTCGTTGATCTTCGTCTTGACGCGGTCGATCACATTCAGGGCGTTCTCGCCCTGCCGCATCACCACGATGCCGCCGACCACATCCCCCTGGCCGTCCAGGTCCGTCAGGCCCCGGCGCATCTCGGGCCCCAGGGTCACCGTGGCCACATCGCCCAGGCGTACCGGAGTGCCGTTCTCCGCCTTGAGTACCGCCTGTTCAAGATCCTTGGTCGTCTTCACATAACCCCGGCCCCGGACCATGTACTCGCGTCCGCTGTACTCCACGAGGCGCCCGCCGACCTCCGAATTGGCGCCCTTCACGGCACCGATGACGGCTTCGATGGGAATCTTGTAGGCTGCCATTTTGTTGGGATCGACCTGGACCTGGAATTGCCGGGCCTGGCCGCCCACGGTGGCGACTTCGGCGACGCCGGGCGTGCTCTGGATGGCATACCGGAGGAACCAGTCCTGCAGCGAGCGCAGTTCATCCGTGCTGTGCTTCCCTCTGCGGTCCACCAGGGCGTACTGATAGACCCAGCCCACGGAGGTCGCATCGGGACCGATGACCGGCGTGACGCCCGGGGGCAGGCTGGAGGTGATCTTGCTGAGGTATTCCAAGGTGCGGGATCGGGCCCAGTAGATGTCCGTGCCGTCCTCGTAGATCACATAGACATAGGAGAAGCCGAAGTCGGAAAGGGCCCGCACCGCCTTCACCTTCGGGGCGCCAAGCAGCGCGGTGACGATGGGGTAGGTCACCTGATCCTCGACGATGTCGGGGCTCCGGTCCCACTTGCTGTAGACGATCACCTGGGTGTCGCTGAGATCCGGCAGGGCATCCAGGGGGATGTGGCGCATGGTCCAGAAGGACATGGCAATCAGCACCACGGAGGCGGCCATCACCAGCCAGCGGTTTTCCGCCGAGAAGCGGATGATCCGCTGCAGGAAGGTCGGGTGTTCGGGGTCGTAGCCCACATGTGCGCTCATCTCGGCCCCCTCAATGCTGGTGGCCGGACGGCGCCGGCTGGGAAGGGGCTGCCTTGGGGCCCTCGGTGCTGTCGCCCTTCTGGCTGAGGTGGGCCAGGGCGGCCTTCAGGCGGGATTCGGAATCCACCAGGAAGTTGGCGCGGACGACGACTTCCTCGCCGGCTTCCAGGCCCGAGCGGATCTCCACCTTCTCGCCGACGGTGGTGCCCGTGGTGACTTCCCGGGGCTCGAACTTGCCATCCCCCAGCGCCACGAAGGCCACCTTCATGGTGCCGGCGTCCAGCACCGCATCCAGGGGGACGATCAGGCCCTTGCGCCCCTGCCCCTTCAACACAACTTCTCCGAACATCTCGGGTTTCAGCTCGCCGGCGGGATTCGGGAATTCCACGCGGGCCTTGGCGGTGCGGGTCTTGGGATCCATGACCGGATCCACGAAGGCGATGCGCCCCTTGATGACCTTCCCGGGCGAGGCCTGGACCGTCAACTCGGCGGGCATGCCCACCTTCGCGCGGCCCAGCTCGGCCTCGTAGATGTCCACCAGCACCCAGACGCGGCTGAGGTCCGTGATCTCGAAGGGGATGTCCGCCGGGGTGAGCCGGGCGCCCTCCACCACGCTCTTCACCGTCACCACGCCCGAGATGGGGCTGCGCAGCGTGAGCGACTTCAGGACCTCGCCGGTCTTCTCCAGATGGTCGATGGCCGAGGGCGGCACATCCCAGAGCGTGAGGCGGCGCCGGGCGGAGTCCAGCAGGTCGCCGCCACTGGCCTGCAGCGATCCGCCCGCCAGGGCCTTCTGGGTCTTGAGGGCCAGGAGGAACTCCCGCTGGGCGCTGACGAACTCGGGGCTGTAGAAGCTGAACAGGGGCTGGCCCTTCGCCACGGGCTTGCCGACGAAGTCCACGAAGAGCTTCTCGACGAAGCCCTCCACCTTCACATTGACCTTGCGGACGCGCGTCTCGTCGACGGCCACCCGGCCCAACGCGCGAAGCTCCCCACTCACCATCCCCTCGGCCACCTTCTCGGTGCGCAGGCCGATGAGCTGCTGGCGTTCGTGGTCGATGGTGACAGCCGCATGATCCTCGAGACCGGCGACCGTCGTCCCCTGGCCATCCATGGGCACGAGGTCCATGCCGCAGATGGGGCAGTCGCCCGCGTGGTCCTGGATGATCTGCGGGTGCATGGGGCACTGGAACATCTGCTTCTTGGGGGTGGCCGCGCTGGCGGCTTCGTGGTCGTGCTTGGGGGCCGGGCGCAGGAGCAGCGTGCCGCCGACGCCGGCGATCAGGCCCAGGGCCACCAAGCCGAGGGTGCGGAGGCGCGGGGCTCGGCTGGGAGCCGGGCCGGGGGTCAAGCTGGGGGGATCGAAGGTGGGTTGATCAAGGCTCATGGGGAATCTCCTACATCTTCATGGAGGCGGGGCCGCTGTCCTGGGCCTTGCCCGGGGCCTTGGCGGTGGATAGGGAAGCTGAGGGCGCGGCCGCGGCGCCGGCCGAGAGACTGGCAGACGCCAGCGACCCGCCGTTGATGGGGATCGTGGCGCCGAGGGTCGCCTCGCGCAGGGCGATGTGTTGGGCCTGCAGCTGGGCCAGGGTCTGCAGGTAGGCGCCCTGGTCGCCCACCCAGCCGTTCAGCGCCTCAAGGGCACCGAGGAAGGAGGCGCGACCGGCCTCGTACTGGGACAGCACGGCCTTGAAGGTCGCCTCGCTCTGCACCAGCAGGCCCGCCTGGTAGAGATCCCGGGTGCGGCGCAGGGTCTGGATCTGGATGCTTCGCTCCTCCGTGCGCTGACGGAGCAGGGTGCGGACGGATTCCACCTCGGCGCCCTGGCCCCGGCGGTGGTGCTCGTGCTCGGCCACGGCGCGCTGCTGCTTGTGGCGGCCGTAGATGGGCAGTGAGATGCTCACGCCCACCTGCCACATGGGCTCCAGGCTGCCGCGGGGCATGATGCCGGCCGTCACGGCGAAATCCGGACGGCGGTCCAGCTTCGCCAGGTCCACCAGCTTCTCGGTCTGCCGCACGCTGGCGCGGGCGCCGGCCAGCTCGGGGCTCGCGGCCTCGATCTCCTCCGGGGCCAGGGGCGCGGGTTCGGGCAGGTCCGCCAGCGCCGCGGTCGTGGGGATGGGGTCGGCCGGGTCATGCTGGCGCAGGCGGTTCAGGCCCGCGAGCACTGACCGTTCCTCGGCCTCCAGGGACCAGGCCGCCTGCTTCAGCCGCGTGAGCTCCAGCTGGGCCCGCAGCAGATCGCCCTGGTTGCCCTGCCCCACCTCGTACCGCGTGCGGGCCAACCGTTCGGACTGTTCGAGGAAGACGGCCTGCTGCGCCAGCAGCTGCTGCTGCCCCCGGACGAGGAGCAGGGCCGCGTAGCCCCGCCGCACATCGGCCTCCAGGCTCATCTGCACGCGGGAGCGCGCAGCCTGGGACACATCCACGCCCAGGGCGGCCGCCTCCTTGCGGAGGCCCCGCTTGCCCGGCCAGGGGAAGGGCTGCGTGAAGGCGACGCTGTAGTAGCTCGTCTCCATCTTGCCGATCATGAGTTCCTTGAAGCCGTCGTTCTGCAGGCCCAGCGACAGCGAGGGATCCGGCAGCACGCCCGCCTGCGGGATGCGCTCTCGGTCCATGCGCACGGCGGCATCGGCCTTCTCGAGGTCGGGATGTTTCCCGAGGGCTTCGGCCAGCAGGGCCGCCAGGACGGGGTCGGCCTCGGCCGAAGGCGTGGAGGGAGGGGTGGGAGGAGGGATCTGGGCCAGGCCCGATGCGGCGAGCACCAGGGCCGGGGCCAGACGCAGCAGCGTGCGCATGGAGGACTCCGAAAAGGGAAAGAGACGGCGGCCTGCTCGCAAGCAGGCAGGGCTTCGCTCAGTCCCGGATCAGATCCGGAGCGCGTTCAGTCTCGCGAGGTGCCGGCCCAGATCGGGATCGCGGCCCTCCGCGGCGGGAAAGGATTCGGTGCGTTCAGCGGAAGAAGCGGCCTGGGCCCAGGTGGCCGGTGCGGGGCGGGGCTCGGTGCGGCGCTCGCCCTGGGCCCGGCGAGCGGTCGGGGCAGCGACGGCGGCTGCGCGCTCCGTGCAGGCGGACGAGGCGGGCCCCCGGTTGCCTTCGGGCTTCGGGCAGGGGCAGCTGTCCTCCATGCCGGCCCCAAGGCCAGGCTGGGAGCCGGTCGGGGTGCCGCAGCAGCAGGATTCATGCGACTCGTGCGCCTGCACCGGCGCCCAGATCCCGGCCCCGCTGCCCAAGAGCAGCACGACGGTCAGGATGGCGCGCAGGATCAACCGCACGGAGAAACCTCCGGATGCTTCCCATCATAGGCCTTCCACTCATGTGGCAACACGGAATCCTTGACCAAGGTCACAGGGGACGGGGACCGGCCAGGGCCCGGACGCGGCTCCCGCGGGCAGCGGCGCTAGGATGGAGGCATGGGCATGATTGACACGGCAGAGGTTGCGATCATCGGCGGCGGCATCGCGGGGCTCAGCCTCGCCTTCCACCTCGCCCGCGCCGGCCAGCAGGGCATCGTCCTGCTGGAGCGCGAGGACCAGGCCGGCACCTACGCCAGCGGCCACAACGCCGCCGTGGCCCGCTCCCTGACGGGCCGCGACGAGCACACGACCCTGGCGGTGGAGGGGCGGCGGCGCCTCGCCGAGGCGGGCCTAATGACCGCGGGAGGCGGCCTGCTCGTCAGCGTGGAACGCGGACCCCTCGATGCTTTCGAGGCCGAGGCGGCCCGTCACGGCGTGGAAGTCCACCGCGGCGAGGGCATCCCCCTGCCCGGCCTAAAGGCCGCCGAGCACCTGGCCATTCCCGGCGACGGGGTCATCGACATCGCCGGTCTGGTGCGCGCCTGCGCTGAGGGCGCCCGGGCCGGCGGCGCGGACCTGCGGTTCGGCTGCGCGCTGCTGGGCCTGCGCCCCACCCAATCCCCCGCGGAGGCCGGCTTCGACCTGGACACGGACCGGGGCCCCCTGCGCGCGAAGACGCTCGCCATCGCGGCCGGGGCCTGGGCCGGGGACCTGGGCCACCAGGCGGGTTCCCAGATCGCCTTCACGCCCCTCCGCCGCTCCCTGGTGTGGAGCGGCGCGCCGCATCCCCAGCGGGATCCTTGGGCCTGGTGGGTGGACCGCCCCTTCTACCTGCGCCCCGAAAGCGGCGGCCTGCTCATGTGCCCCTGCGAGGAGGTCGCCGTGCCCCTCCCACCCCGCGGACGGCAGCCGGAAGCGGATCCGGCCGTGCTCGAGGGCCTCTTCACCAGCCTGCGGGAGCTGGCGCCGGACCTGGCGGAGCGCCCCGTCACGCGCTTCTGGACGGGCCTGCGCACCTTCGCGCCAGACCGCCGGTTCGTCCTGGGTTGGGATCCCTGGAACCCCCGCCTGTTCTGGTCGGCGGGCCTGGGCGGCCACGGCATGACCAGCGGCTTGGCCGTGGGCCAGCTCGCCGCCGACTGCTTCCTGCGCAAGACCACCGCCGGACCGCTCGATCCAGCCCGGTTCAAGGACTGAGAAGCCTCTAGAATCTCCCCATGACCACGCTCCGCGTCGCCCTCATCCAGCAGGACACGGTCTGGCAGGACCCGGCGGCGAACCTGGCCCGGGCGCGGGGCTTCGCGGAAGCGGCGGCCCGGGCGGGGGCGCGGGTGGCGGTATTCCCGGAGTTGTTCACCCTGGGCTTCACCATGGCACCCGAACCCTACGCCGAAGCCCTGCCCGGCCCCACCACAGAGGCCGTCGCGGCGCTATCCCGCGAGTTCGGGCTCTACCTGGTGGGTTCCGCCGTGGAGGCCCACACGCCCCACCCGCGCAACGCCGCCTTCGTCACCGCGCCGGACGGTTCCCTGGTGGCCGCCTACCGCAAGATCCATCCCTTCTCCTACGGCGAGGAGCACCAACACTACACGGGTGGCGAGGATTGCCCCCTGTTCGAGATCGACGGCACCCCCTGCGGCCTGCAGATCTGCTACGACTTACGCTTCCCCGAGCCCTTCCGTGCCCTGGCGGCCCGAGGCGCCGAAGTGGTGTTCGTCCCCGCCAATTGGCCCGTCCGGCGCATCGCCGCCTGGTCCACGCTGCTGGGCGCCCGCGCCCTCGAGAATCAGATGGCCCTCTGCGGCGCCAACCGTGTGGGCCGCGATGCCCTGGGTCTCGACTACCCCGGCGCCTCCGCAATCCACGATGCCTACGGCGAAGTCATCGCCCAGGGGGATGCCACCGAGGGGCTGGTGGTGGGCGACATCGACCTCTCGGCCCTGAGGGCCTGGCGCGAGCGTTTCCCGGCACTCAGGGACCGGCGGCCGGAAGTTTATTCGGCGCTGGCGCGGAAAGAGGGAACACCGATGAGCACCGATAAGAATTGATCCGAAAGCCTGGAGGGCGACGCCCGGGCCCGGACAGAGTGATCAGGCGCCTCGGCCGGAACCTGTCCGAGCCCCGCTGGCTCCGGGGCGCTCGTAGATGGGTTCGAGCGAAATGCCGTAGTTCTTTTCGGAGGGATCTGGATGCCTGCGGATCCTCTGCATTCTGGTTTCGTAGATGAAGGGCTCTCCGCAGCCGTCCACCTCCCAGCGCACGACCGAGGTCGAGACATAATCCTCTGAGTCGTTTTTCGCCAGGATGTTGCGGTAGCCGACGAGACGCAGCGACTCGGGCTGCGCCGGACACCCGGCATGGGAGGCGTTGTGGGCCTTGAGGACGAGGGCTCTCGTCTCATTCTGGATCTCGGCCGAGCAGGAGGCCTGAAACGAGGTGAGCGGTGTCGTCTCGACCGTTCGGCACGCCCCCAGACTCGCCATCAGCGCCGCCACAACGACCAGCCTCATCATTGCCCCCGTTTGGTTGAGACCTTGGACCCGAAATCCTTCGAGCGGGTTGAGAACGAACGAAGGCCCTGCCGCCGGCCTCCCGATTAGAAAGGTCAGACCACCGATGGGTCGCCAAGTCTTGAGGTTCCGCAGTTCCAGCACTCGGAGAACTGGGATTCCAGGATTTCGTGGCACTTCGGGCAGGCCCAGGAGGGGCCTGCTTCTTCGGGAAGGGGCTCGCCGGACGAGAAGTCCCGAATCAGATCAAAGGCCGCCTCGGCTTGATCCGAGTTCAAGATCCACACCTCGGGGGAAGTGCCCGGGATGACCAGCGATCCTGGAACCGTATTCAGCAGCACATCCCCCACCACATGCGCCTGGATGCCGTTCGACCGAAGGAGATCTTCGACGAGGTGTGCTTCTGCCTGATGTTGTGCCGTGAATACCTTCAGCATGGCGGACTCCAGGTGCGGCCTCATGGTGGTGCCAACCGGCCCTGCCTGCAACAAAGTGCTGAAGGAAACTCAGGAAGCGAATGCTGCAAGAGCGGAAGGCCGTGCAGTTGTAGTCCAACTTGAGCGGAGGTTCGGGCGATCATCGGAACAGAGCGGCCTTGATGATGTAGAGAACGAAGCCGACGAACCCGACCATGAGCCAGAAACGACCGGAGAAGAGAAACGGAGCTTCGTCGTGCTGGAAGGTCGTGTGGCGGCTACTCGGCTGGCCCAACGCCGGACCACCAAGGATGCTCATCCATGAGGGTGTGCCGATCGTGGGCGGCGGTTGAGTTGAGTCGTCTTGAAGGGTGACCAACTTCTCCTCTTGGGCCAGAGTGCTCTTTCCTTTCATCGCCTCAGGATTGATCTGATAAGGGTTGGTCATCAGGAGTCCCAACTTAAAATGAGGCGAACCTCACTGACGAAAGCCCACGGCTTGTTTGCTGCGGATTCCTGCTGAAGGTCGCCGGTCAGAACGGCCAACTCGGTGAACACCCTTCATCCTGATCAGTGTTCATCGGGGGTTCATTCCCTTCATTTCCCGGGGTTCGCCGGTGCATCCCGCTTGTACCACGACGCCTGCCCATAGACGGGCTTCACCTTCTGCTCCAACGCTTCCAGCTGCGTGGCGTTCAGAGGCAGGAAGTCCCTGGCGATGCGGATGTTCTCTTCGAGCTGGGCGATGTTGTCCACGCCGATGATGACGGTGCTCACGGGGTGGCTGAGGGTGTAGCGCATGGCCTCCTTCATGGTGAGGGTGCCGGGCCGGTCGTGCTTGGCGGTGCCCCGCTGCTGGGCAGGGGGCGGCGGCTGGACGCCTTCGAGGATGCGGCCCCGGGCGGGGATCTTCATGCCGATGATGCCCATCTCCTTTTCCACCGCCAGGGGGAGGAGCGTCTTCTTGAAGGGCAGGTGCCAGGTGTCGGCGGCGTTGAAGGCCATGAGCACGCAGTCGAAGGGGAAGCGCCGGATGGCTTCCGCCAGCACATCCGGATCCGTATGGCCGCTGAGGCCCAGGAAGCGCACCAGCTTCTGGTCCCGGGCCTTCTGGAAGGCTTCCAGCGCGCCACCCTTGGCGCAGACGCGCTCCACATCGTCCAGGGTGCTCATGGCGTGCAGCTGCCAGAGATCCACATGGTCGGTCTGCAGGAGCTTCAGCGAGGTCTCCAGAATGCGCAGGGAGCCGTCCGCGGTACGATCGTGGGTCTTGGTAGCCAGAAAGGCCTCCTTGCGCCGCCGCTTCATCACCTGCCCGAAATACTGCTCGCTCCAGCGAGCTTCGCCACCGTACCGGGCCGAAGTGTCCAGGTAGTTCACGCCCAGGTCCAGGGCCCGTTCGATGAGGGGCACGGCCACTTGTTCGTTGTTCGGCTTCTCGATGGCCGCCTGACCGCCCAGGCTGAAGAGGCCCACGAGGTGCCCCGTGCGCCCCAGGTTGCGGGTCGGCATGGCCATGGCCGTGGCGGCATTGAAGGGCGCCTTGGGGGAGGGCTTCAGGGCCACGGGCTCCGCGGCGCCGAGGGCATCCAGGGTATCCACCGCCCCGAGCCGCGTGGCGACCAGACCGGCCGCGGTGGCGGCCCCGAGCTTGAAGAGGTCTCGACGGGTGGTACCGGCGCCGCTCATGGCGTCCTCCTGATGGATGCGATCCGCCATTATCGCCCCAATACCGGACCGTGGGATCCCCATCGACCGGAGAACGGATAGGATCGGCACAGGCATCCGCCCGAAGGGACCCCGCCGTGGCCGTCTTCCTGAACACCATGCTGTTCGCCTTCCTGGCGCTCTTCCCCATCCTGAACCCGCCGGCCATGGCCCCGGTCTTCCTGCAGCTGACGGGCGGCGTGAAGGAGGCCCAGCGCAACCACCTGGCGGCGCTCATCGGCTTCTACACCTGGGCCTTCCTCTCTTCGCTGCTCATCATCGGGGGTTGGACGCTCAAGCTCCTGGGCATCTCCATCCCCGTCATCGCCATCGCGGGCGGCCTGCTGCTCTTCCACAGCGCTTGGCGCATGCTCAACCGGGACCCCAAACTCAGCGAATCCGACAAGGAGCAGCTGAAGACCTACCTGCTCGACAAGGCCTTCTTCCCTCTCACGATGCCCCTGACCGCCGGGCCGGGCGCCATCGCCGTGACCCTCAGCCTGGTGCCGCGGGGCCCGTCGTGGCATCCGAAGACCCTGGCCAGCTTCCTCGCCACCAGCTGCGGCATCGCGCTGGCGGCCCTCACGGTCTTCCTGTTCTACCGCTACGGCACCAAGGCCATTCGCAAGCTGGGACCCACTGGCGAAGCGACCCTGTCCCAGCTGTCGGCCTTCGTCCTGCTGGCCATCGGAGTCCAGATCGTCTGGAGCGGCCTGAGCGAGCTGATCCGCGGCCTGTAGCTCCCGCGGGCCTCAGCGCCCGGGCTCGGCCAGGAAGCCGCCCACCCGGGCCAGGGCCTCCTCCAGCGTCGTGTAGGGCTGGAAGCTGAAGCCCGAACGGCGGATCCCCGTGAGCATCTTGCTGACTCGGACGCCCTCCCGGGCCAGGCAGAGCACCGGCTTGCCGCGCTCCAGGGCGTAGGCGATCTCGAAGCCCACGCCATGGGAGGGCGTGCTGACCTCCGCGATGACCGCGTCACAGCCGCGCAGCCAGGCGGTGTCCCGCTCGAAGACGGCCTCGGGCGCCAGTCCCCCATCCGCGGCAGCCACCGCTTCCGACGCGAGATGCGCCGTCAACACGCGGTGGCCCAGGGTCTGCAGATGCGCCACCAGCACCGCGTAGGCGGGCTGGTCTTGGCGGCCGCCGGTCAGGGAACACGAAAAGTAGAGGTCCATGGGATTCCTGAAAACGGCTCTTTATCCACAGATTCCACCGATTTCACCGATTCAAAGGCCAAAGAAATCTGTGTGAATCTGTGGATCCAATCTTTTCACTTCGCGAGCAACTCGTTCACCAAGCACTTGGCGTCCATGATCTTGTGCAGGGCCTCGAGGATGGCGCGGGCGTCCGTGGCCACGGCGCGCTTGGTATCGGCGTCATAGATGTAGTAGCCGCCCTGCCCCTCGAACACACTGTCGAAGTTGATGCCGACGAACTCGCCCTTCACATTCACCACGGGGCTGCCGCTGTTGCCGCCCACGGTGTCGCAGGCGTAGATGAAGTTGAAGGGGGTGGTGAGATCCAGCTTCGACTGGCGCTTGAGCCAGCGCGGCGGCAGGGTCCAGGCGCCCTCCTCGGCGGCCGCGGCGTTGCCGCCCCAGCCCAGGTGGCGGTCGTACATGCCCATGTAGGTGGTGAAGGGCTGGGCCTTGGTGCCGGTTCCGTTGGCGTAGGTGGCCACGGGGCCGTAGCCCAGGCGCAGGGTGAAGGTCGCGTCGGGGTAGAGCGTCTTCCCGAAGACCTTGAACCGGGCCTCGGCGATGCGCCCGCCGTGCTCGGTGAACACGCTGGTGACCTCGTCCTCCATCTGCTTGCGGACGGCGCGGTTGAAGGGATCCAGCCGCTTCGCCAGCAGGATCATGGGGTCGGTGCTGGCCTCGAGTGCGGCCTTGCCGCCTTCCGCGAGCTGCTTCCGCACGGCGGGATCCTCCAGCTTCGTACCTTCCACCGCGGCCTTGGCCACGGCCTCCGGGGTCTGGCCGCCCAGCATCGCCTTCACGAAGGGGTGCTCCGCACCGAGTTCCCGCGCAGCCTCCTGGAGGCCCGCGGCCAGCAGGGTCGCGTCGATGGGCTTCTGCACGGGGCGCGGCGACAGGAGCCGCGCCTTGGTGGCCTTGAGGTTGCCCTCGGTGAACTCGTTGAGGCGCTGGGCCGAGGGCTTGGCTTCCTCGTCGGCCAGCCGCACCAGGGTGAGCGCGTGGCCCAGCAGGGCCACCCGGCGGGCGTCGATGTAGGTGACCTCCTTGAGCAGGGCCTTCTGGCGGTCCACGGCCTGGGCGACGCGATCCCAGCTGCCGCCCGCGCGGGCCTGCAACTCGGCATCCTTCGCCATGGACGCCTTCAAGGAGGCTTCGGCGTCTTCCACCTTGCGGAGGTTCTCGGCCTTGGCGAGGCCCAGCAGCTGGCCGCTGAGGCGCTTGTAGCCATTCTCGATGCCGTAGATCGCTTCGGCGGCGAGGCGGTGCGCCTCGGGCGAAGTGGCCGAGAACGCCTGCAGGGCCTGCTTCTGGCGCTCCAGGGTCCGGAGCTGGAAGGGGATGCCCGTGTCCCGCGCATAGACCATCTGGGCGTGGGTCTGCTGGCGGAAGGTGGTGCCGGGGTGGCCGGAAATGAAGGTCAGCTCGCCCATGCCGATCCCCTTGGCGCTGAAGGGCAGGATAGCCTCGGGCTTGTAGGGCTGGCCGTTCTCGTAAACGCGGAAGAGGGCGAAATCCAGGTTGTGGCGGGGGTAGGTATAGTTGTCGGGATCGCCGCCGAAGGCCGCCACCTGCAGTTCAGGCGCGGCCACCAGGCGCACATCGCTGAACTTCTTGTAGCGGTAGATCCAGTACTCGCCGCCCTGGTAGAGGGTGACGGGCTCGCAGGTGAAGCCGGTCTTGGCCTCCTCGGTCTTGCGGATCTCGCCCAGGGCGTTCCGCCGGGCCGTGAGGGCATCCTTGTCCGCCATGCCGGGTTTCACGGCGCCGTTCACCCGGGCTGTCACATCCCGCATGGAGACGAGCATCATCAGCTCGAGGCCCGGCACCTTGATCTCGTCGGCCCGGCGGGCGGCGGTGAAGCCGTCCTTCACCAGGTCGGCCTTGGCGGTTGACACCTGGGCGATGGCGCCCCGGCCCACATGGTGGTTCGTCACCACCAGGCCGTCCTTGCTCACGAAGGCGCCTGTGCCCCCGGGGAAGCGCACCGTCGCCAGCTGCAGGTTCTTCAGCCAAGCGGCATCGAGGTCCACGCCGTACTTCGCCTTGATCTTCTGGGTCGGGATGTTGTCGAAGGTCCACATGCCCTCGTCCGCACGCAGGGCGGGCAGGGCGGCAAGGAGCAGGACAAGGGCGGAGAGGCGCATGGAGACTCCGAAAAAGGGGGCCCCGGGCGGGGCCCCCTGGCCTTCAGATCATCAGGTTACTTGCCGGTGAGCTCGGCCACGAGGCCCGTGGCGCCGTAGACCTTGTCCAGGGCGTGGACGATGGCGCGGGCATCCACGGACACACCGCGGTTCACGGCCTCGTCGTAGAAGTAGTTGCCGGGCAGGCTCTCGATGTTGCCGTCGAAGATGAGGCCCACCAGCTCGCCCTTCTTGTCGATCACGGGGGAGCCGGAGTTGCCGCCGATGATGTCGACCTTGTGGGCGAAGTTGAAGGGCAGCGAGGGGTTCAGCTCGCCGCGCTTGTCCACCCAGCGCTGGGGCAGGGTCCAGGCGCCTTCGTGGGCCTTGGCCGCGTTGCCGCCCCAGCCGTCGTAGCGGTCGAAGAGGCCGCCGAAGGTGGTGAAGGGCTGGATCAGCGTGCCGTTGCCCTTGTACTCCGCCACCGCGCCGTAGGAGAGACGCAGGGTGAAGGTCGCATCGGGGTAGGTGTTCTTGCCGTAGGCGGCGAACCGGGCCTTGGCGAGGCGGGTGCCGTGCTCGGTGATCACGCTCTGGACCTGCTCCTCCGCCTTCTTGCGCAGGCTCCGGGTCATGGGATCCAGCTTCTTCGCCAGGGCGATCATCGGATCCTGGCTCTCGGCGATGGCCTTCTTGCCGCCGGCCAGCAGGGCCTTGCGGGCCTCGGGATCGCTGAGCTTGGAGCCCTCCACCGCAGCCTTGGCCACCTCGGCGGCGGCCTTGCCGCCCAGCATGGCCTTCACATAGGGATGCTGGGCGCCCAGTTCTTTGGCGGCGTCCTCCAGTCCCTTGGTGAACATGAAGATCTCCTGCTCCTTGTAGAAGGGCGCGGGAACGCCGAGGCGGGCCTTGGCGGTCTTCAGGTTGGCGTCGCTGTATTCGGGCAGGCGCTTCTCGCTGGGCAGGGCCTCCTCGTCGGCGATGCGCACCAGGGTCAGGGCCTGGGCCAGCAGGGTGGAATTCGCCGTGCCGACATTCAGGGTCTCCTTGGCCAGCCCCTTGGCGATCTTGGTGGCCTGCTCGATCTTGGCCCAGCTCTGGCCCGCGTCGGCGGTGAGCTTGGCGTCCTTGGCCACCTTGGCGCGCAGGTCCTTCTCGGCGGCCTCGATGCGGGCCATGGCCTCCTTGTCCTTCAGGCCGGACCAGTAGCCCGTGGTGGCCTTGATGCTGTTCTCGATGCCGAAGATCTGGGTGTTGACCTGCCGCGCGGCTTCAGGCGAGGTCTTGGCGTACTCCACCATGGCGGCCTTGCGGCGCTCCATGGCCTTGAGGCGCATGGGGATGGCGAAGTCGCGGGAGTAGAGCATCTGGGCCAGGGTGTCCTGGCGGTTGGTGCGGCCCGGGTGGCCCGTCACGAAGGTGAGGTCGCCCGCCTTGAGGCCCTTTTCGGTCCACTTCAGGAAGTGGGAGGGGGCGTAGGGCTTGCCGTTCTCGTAGACGCGGAAGATGGAGAAGTCGAGGTTGTGGCGGGGGAAGGTGAAGTTGTCGGGATCGCCGCCGAAGAAGGCGATCTGCTGCTCGGGCGCGAAGACCAGACGGACATCCGTGTGCTTCTTGTAGCTGTAGATCCAGTGCTCGCCGCCCTGGTAGAGCGTCACATGCTCGCAGGTGAGGCCGCTCTTTTCCTGCATCTCCTTTTTGATCTTCTCGATCTCGGCCTCACGGAGCTTCAGGGCCTGCTTCTCGGGCGTGCCCGCCTTCACCGTCTTGGCCAGCCGGTCGGTGATGTTCTCCATGGCCATGAGCGTCATCAGCTCCAGGCCCGGCACCTTGATCTCCTGCTCGCGGGAGGCGGCTGCGAAGCCGTTCTTCACATAGTCAGCTTCCTTGCTGCTCACGCGCTGGATCCAGCCGCGGCCCACATGGTGGTTGGTGAGCACCAGGCCATCCTTGCTCACGAAGGAGCCGGAGCCGCCGGGAAAGCGCAGGGACGAGAGGCGCACATGGTCGAGCCAGGCCTGGTCCGGGGCCCAGCCGTACTTCTCCGAGATCTTCTTGCTCGGCAGGTTGTCGAAGGTCCACATGCCTTCTTCGGCCCGGAGGGAAGAACCGGCCAGGGTAAGGGCCAGGAGGGTGAGGGCCAGGGAACGCGGATTCATGGGATCTCCCAAGTGCTGATGGAATGAACCACCATCGTATCACTAAGTATCACCCGCCCCGCCTTTGACGACCTCACGGGCAAGTTACGATTTATCAACCCCTGTGTGTCCAGTAAGTTCCACTGCCATCTCTGGCCTAATTCCGTCATACTTGTGCCCTGGACATTTAATGACCCTCGCCCTGAACCGGATCCTCAAGCGCGCCTCGGCCGGCCTGATGCTGGCCTTGGCCCTGGTGTATCTGCTTCATTCGGCCGCGCATACTGCCGCCGCGGAAGTGGCGATCCCCGCCAACGGCGCAGCCGTGGTCCTGGAACTGGATCCCTTCGTCCTGGCCCAGGCCCAGAGTGGCGACGGCGTGGCCGGCTGCCACTTCTTCTGCAACCACGGCTGCCCGGTTCCTCCCCTGCCCGACCGGCCCCGGCTGGCCGAGCCCAAGCCCTCTCGCACCTACGCCCTGGCCCGGATCAACCCGGCCCGCTGCGCCCACCCGCAGCCCCTCGAGGCCCCGCCCCGGATGCTCGCCTGACGCTCCGCTGATCGTCCGTGATGCCGACCGCCTCCCGCGGTGTCGGCCTCCCCGGCGCGATCCCACCCCATCGGGCCCTGGCCCGGTGGCCTTCCGCGACGCCTGACGAGGAATCCATGATCCGTGCCCTGCTTTCGGGGGCCCTGGCCTGCACGCTGACCGCGCAGACCCAGGGGCCCGCATCCACCCCTCCCCTGACTTGGGAAGCCCTGCTGACCAAAGTCACTTCCGACCCCTTCGAACTGCGTCTGGAGGCCGATCTGGCGGCCCGGCAGCGGCAGCTGGCTGCCACCGGGGGCCTGCTACGGGAGGGCCCCACCCTCACGGCCGAAGCCGGCCGCCGCAGCGGCCCCGGCACCACCAGCACCGACAAGGTCGCCCAGGTGGACGCCCCCTTGCTGTTGGCTCCGACCCTTCGTGCGGGCGCCCGGGACAACCTCGCCCGCGCCGAAGGCTCCCTCCCGGCCCTGGCCCGGGCCGAAGCCCGGCACCGGCTGCGGCTGGCCTACCTCGACGCCTGGCTCGCGGAGGCCCAGCTGCGCCTCCGCAGTTCCCAGCTGAACCTCACGGAGACCTGGGTGCGGGTCGCCCAGGCCCGGGTGGATTCGGGGTCGGATCCCGCCTACCAGGCCGACCTGGTGCGCGGCGACCTGCTGCGCCTCCGCGCCGAGCTGGGCGAGGCCCAGCGCCGGGCCAGCGAAACCTGGGGCGCCCTGCGGGCCCTCGCTGACTTGCCTGCGGAGCCCCTGCCCCTGGCCGATCCGGGCATCCCGACCCTGCCCGCCCCCGAAGGCCTGAGTGAGGCCTTCCAGCGCAGCCTGGTGCGACGCGCCCAGGCGGACCGGACCGCGGCGGACCGCTCCGCCTTCGACCTCCAGCAGGCTCTCAAGGGCTCCCGCTGGAGCCTGCGGGGCAGCCACGCGTCCGAGGGCGAGGAACGCATCACCCGATTGGGCGTGGCCTTCCGCCTGCCCCGCCCCGGGGAACTCAGCGCCCAGAAGCGGGAGGCCTCCGCGGGCCGCGGAGCCCTTGCCCGGGAGGCCGAAGCTGCCGCCTTCCAGCTGGAATCCCGCTTCCAGACCGCCCTGCTCCGCCTTCGCACATTCGGCGGGATCCTGCCGCCCCGAGGCTTCGACGCCGCCCTCCGGGCCGTGGACCTGCGGCTCCAGGAGGGCAAGGAGCGCCCCTCGGATGCCCTGTTGCTGCGGCGCCAGCTGCTGGAGGCCGACAGCGCCTCGCTGCAGCGCCTGCGGGATGGCCATGCCCTCGCCGCCGAACTCGACCTGCTGACCCTTGGAGATGCCCGATGACCGCCTTCCACCCGACCACCCGCCTCATGCCCGTCCTGCTCACGGCGGGTGTCCTCCTGGGCCTCCAGGCCTGCAAGCCCAAGCCGCCCGCCGAGGGGGCCCCGCCCCAGTCCCAGGCGCCGGAGACCGACGCCGTGCCGCTGAAAAGCATCCAGGAAGGGCTGCGCACGGCGGAGGTCCCGGCCCCATCCGTGCTGCAGGCGTGGTTTCCCGCGGAAGCCGCCGGAGACGAGTCCGCCCGGGCCATCCTCACCGCCCCGGTGAGCGGCATCGTGGCCTCGGCTCCCGCCGCGCCGGGGCGTCCCGTGGCCAAGGGGGCGCCCCTGGTGACCCTGCGCAGTCCCGAGCTGGCCGAGCTGAAATCCAAGTGGCTCATCGCCCAGGCCCGGTTGCGCCGGGCCCAGGCGGAGCTGGCCCGGGAGCAGCGCCTCGCCGCCGCCCAGGCCGGCGCGCGGCGCGATCTGGACAATGCGGAAGCCGAACACGCCGGCGCCAGCGCCGAGGCGGAATCCGCCCGCATCGCGTTGCAGGCCCGAGGCGTCACCCCCGAACGGGCCGACGGCACCTTCGTCCTGCGCGCTCCCAGCGCCGGGACCGTATCGGCCTGGAAGGCCCAGCTGGGCCAGGGGGTGTCCGCCAACGAGGAACTCGGTACCTTCCAGGCCGCTTCGGCCTCGCTGGCGGTGGTGGAATTGCCGTCCCCGGCCCCCGGGACCTGGAAGCTGGGCAGCCGCGCAGTCATCCGCGATGACCATCGGACCTGGCAGGGCGAAGTGGTGGGCCTGCCTTCCAGCATGGGCGACATGACCCACCGCCTGACCTACCGCCTGCGCCTCTCCGGCGCTCCCCTGCCGCTGCCCGGGACGCCCCTGGAGATCCAGGTGCCGTTGGGCCAGGGCGTACTGCTCCCGTCCTCGGCCCTCCAGCAGGTGGAAGGCGTCTGGGGCGTGTTCCTCCAGGAGGGCGAGCTGGCCCGCTTCCGCCCGGTGAAGCGCGGGCCCGATGCGGGCCGGGAGACCCTCGTGCTCGATGCCCTTCCCACCGGCGCCAAGGTCTTCACCGACGGGGCCTATCTGCTCAAGTCCAAGCTGATGCGCACCAAGTCCGGGGGCGGCGATGAGTAAGAATCCCCACACCCTTCTCACCCGCTGGTTCGCCTGGCTGCTGCCGAAGCAGGGCCTGGTCTACGGCGCCACGCTGCTACTGGCCTGCACGGGCATCCTCACCTTCTTCAACCTCAAGCGCGACCTCATCCCCGATCTCTCCCTGCCCTCGCTCCAGCTGCTCATCCAGAGCCCTGGGCGCGCCGCGGCGGAGCTGGAGCTCACCGTGGCCCAGCCCGTGGAACAGGCCGTGGGCGGCCTGCCCGGCGTGCGGCGGGTGGTCAGCACCGTGCAGGCGGGCCTGGTGCAGGTGGTCATCGCCTTCGAGGGCGACACGGATCCCTGGCGGTCCCGGCAGCTGGTGGGCGAGCGCATCTCCTCGCTCATGGGGGGTTTCCCGCCCGGCACCCTGCCGCCGCTGGTGACCAGCGCGGCGGGCCGCCTGCAGGAGATCCAGGAGCTGGTGCTCACGGGCCCCGGCGTGGGGCCCATGGCCCTGCGCGACCACGCCGTGAAGGGGATCGTCCCGCGGCTCCAGGCCGTTCCCGGAGTCGCGCGCGTGGAGGCCCTGGGCGGCGAAGCGAAGCAGATCCAGGTGCTATTGCGGCCCGACCGCATGCGGCTGCAGGGCGTGCCGCTGGGCAAGGCCATGGAGGCCCTCGAGGGCAGCGACCAGGACGGCGGGGCCGGCATCCTGGAGCTGCAGGACAAGGGCTGGTTCGTCACCCTAGGCAGCGCCGCGCCCAGCCCCGACGAGCTCCGGAGGCTGCCCATCCAGACCCAGCGCGGCACCGTGTACCTGGGTGAAGTGGCCGACATCCAGGTGGGCGCCGCCTTCCGCCGGGGACTCTCCACCTACCGCGGCGTCGAGGCCGTGTCCCTGCGCGTGGTCAAGCAGCCCACGGCTGAGGCCCTGAGCACGGCGCAATCCGTGCGCGAGGCCCTGCCGGAGTTGCGCAAGGGCCTGCCCGAGGGCATGAAGCTGGAGATGTTCTATGACCAGGGCGAGTTCGTACGCCATGCCCTCAGCGGCGTCACCTTGGCGCTGATGCTGGGCGGCGGTTTCGTGGGCTTGGTGCTCGTGGTGCTGCTGGGCAACTTCCGGGGCGCCCTGGTGGTGATCATCCTCCTGCCCCTCGCGACCCTTGGCGCGGCCCTGCCCCTCATGTGGATGGGCCTCGGCCTGAACGCCCTCACCCTCGGCGGGCTCGCCATCTCCGTGGGCCTGCTGGTGGATGCGGGGGTGATCATGGTCGAGAACCTCACCCACCGGCTGCACCAGGCCCATGACGGCAATCCCGCCAGCCGCCGGGTCACGCTGGTGGTGGCGGCCTCGGAGGTGGGCATCCCCATCCTCATCGCCGTGCTGGTGATCCTCGCGGTGTTCATCCCGCTGCTGGCCATCGGCGGCGTGGCCGGAAAGCTCTACGCCCCGCTCGCCGTGGCCGTGGGTTCCGCCATGACCCTCAGCCTCATCCTCAGCTTCACGCTGGTACCCACGCTGGTGGAGCGTTTCCTGCCGCCGGGCACGGTGCTGGAGGAACCGCGCTTCGTCACGCGGCTGAAGGAGGTCTACCGGCCGGCCCTGACCTGGGCCCTGAGCCACGGCGCCAAGCTACTGGCCGTAGCGGGCACCTTGACCGCCGCGAGCATCGTGCTGGCCCTGGGCCTCGGCAGCAACTTCCTGCCGAGCCTCGATGAGGGCGCCTTCATCCTCACGCCGAACTTCCCGGCGGAGACCAGCCTGGAGGCCGTGGACCAGGGCAACCAGATGCTGGGCCGGCGCATCCGCCAGGTGCCCGGCGTGAAGGACTACTACCGGCGCACAGGCCGCGGCGATGTCACCGAGGATCCCATGCCGCACTACTCCAGCGACATCCTGGTGCTGCTCCAGTCCGGCGCGGATCCGAAGAAGGTCGAGGCTGCTCTCGGCGCCCTGGCCGAGGAGATGCCCTATCCCGTGGAACTCACCACGCCCATGAACATGAAGATCTCCGAAGGCCTCGGGGGCACTCCCGCCGACCTGCAGGTGAAGCTCTTCAACCCGGACATGGCGGCCCTGGAGGCCGCGGTGCCGGACCTGCGTAAGAAACTGGCGGAGCTGCCCGGGGTGAAATCCGTGGCCCCCGATACCGGCGGCCCGCTGCCCAAGTGGCAGGTGAAAATCGATGACCGCGACCTGCGCCACCTCGGCGTGCCGCGGCCCCTGCTGCTCCAGACCCTGCAGGCCGCCCTCCAGGGCCTGGAGGCCGCGCCCCGCTACGACGGTCCCCAGCGCATCGGACGCGTGGTGAAGTTCCAGATCCACGGAGATGTCACGCCGGAGCGGCTCCAGCGCCTGCCCCTGGTACTGGACGATGGGCGCGTGCTGGAGCTGGGCCAGGTGGTGACCTTCACGGAATCCACCACGCCGAGCATGATCCGTCGCGAATCCAGCCAACGGCGCCTCGCCCTGAACCTGCGAACCGAAGGCGACCTGGGCGGCGCGGCCAAGCGCGTGGACGCCCTGCTGGCTTCCCATCCGCTGCCCAAGGGCACGGTGGTGAAGCTGGGCGGGCGCATCGAGGAGGCCCGGGAAACCCAGCGCCGCCTGCTCATCGCCGTCGGGGTGGCCCTGGGCATCGTGGTGGGCCTCCTGTATGTGGCCCTGGGTCGCTGGTGGGAGGTGACCGTCGTGCTGGCCACCCTGCCCAACGCCTTTGCCGGAGGACTCTTCAGCCTCTGGCTGGCGGGAGAGACCTGGAATGTCAGCTCCATCGTCGGCATGATCGGCCTCTTCGGCGTGGCCGTGCAGAACAGCCTGGTGCTGATCACCCAAACCAAGGATCTGTACGCCTCGGGGCTATCTCTCCGCCAGTCGGTGTTGGAGGCCAGCCTGGGCCGCGTGCGACCCAAGCTCATGACCGCCGGGGCGGCCATCCTCGGCCTGCTGCCCATGCTGCTGGGCTTCGGGGGCAGCGAACTGGAGCGGCCGCTCGCCATCGTGATGGTGGGGGGCCTCGTGACCTCCACCCTGTTCACGCTGCTGGTCCTTCCCGGCTTCTACGAGTGGATGGGCAAGCGCCGGGGACTGGAGGCCGCCCGGAACTAGGTAAGAGGTGTCCAAGACACACTCTTGCATCAACTTGCCTTTGAAAAATAAAGCCGCAAGACGAGGGCGCCGAGATGGACATAGGGGTCACCTATGCCATCCTGGCGCCCTTGGCACATGCTCGTCTGCGCGGGGATCTCGGTCGCCGCCTCGGCCGCGGAAGCCCAGGCGGCCCCGAGCCTGCCCGTCGAGCCCGCCAGGCCCCCGACCTGGCGGGAATCCCTGGATGCCGGCCGGGACCGCCTCGCCGAACGCCTGTTCGGCCTCAAGCTCTCCGCCTTCGGGGATGCGCTCGCGGCGCCCGACGACCAGGGAAGGCGGAAGCTGGAGGGGGGCGCCTTCGAGCTGGATTTCGCCGGAGAGTTCCACGAGAGGGTGGACGCGGCTGCCGCCGTGGTCACCACCCGCGAGGCCACCAAGCTCCCAGTGGCCTTCCTGGATTTCCATCCCTTCGGCGGCACCATCGCGCCCCGCGGCCGACTCTGGGTGGAGAGGGGCTTCCACATCCAGGCCGGGCGCTTCGATGTGCCC
Source organism: Geothrix sp. (assembly GCA_019449415.1). Lineage (GTDB taxonomy): Bacteria > Acidobacteriota > Holophagae > Holophagales > Holophagaceae > Geothrix > Geothrix oryzae. The sequence continues at coordinate 61,989 of JAGRPP010000013.1, read as the reverse complement.
TTCGGCAACGACTGGCAGTTCTTCGCCAGCAAGGACAGCGTGTCCATCTCGCGGCCGCTGACCACGGACGCCATCATGGATGGCGGCTACAACGACATCGGCCTGCGCGTCCTCGGCAACGACGGCACGGCCAACTTCAACGCCTTCATCCTGCGCGGCTTCGGCGATGGCCGGCTGGCGGGCGGCCGCCTGGGCTTCACGCCCTTCGGGAATCCCTTCTCCCTCCGAGCCGTGCGGGATCCCAAGTCCCTCGAGTTCGGGGTCTCCTGCCTCTACGACACCGGTGCCGACCGGAGGAAGCGGGAGATGGCCTGGGCGGCGGATGCGGAAGGCCGGGTGGGGCCCTGGTATCTGCGGGGCGAGTATCTCCTCCGGCGCCAGGAGCCCAATGGGGGCAGCGAACGGATCACCCGCCGGGGCTGGCACCTGACGCAGGAATTCGTCTTCGCGGACCTGCCCGCGCCCACCACCCTGTTCCTGCGCTACGAGCGCATGGGCCAGCTGCCGGTGGATGGCCAGCCCGGTGGCGACCACGATGTACGCGCCGCCGCTGGACTTTCCCTCACCCTCGCCGGCATCTTCCAGGTGAAGGCGGAGTGGCAGCACTTCCTCGAGGCCACCATGGCCACCCGGGACACCCCTGCCTTCAGCCCCAATGTCTGGCTGGCCCAGCTGGTGGTGGTGTTCTGATGCGCGGGCTCCAGCTGTCCGCCCTCCTCTGGAGCCTGGCCATCTTCGCCCAGGCGCCGGACGACATGCCGGGGCGGATGGCGCTGAAGGACCCGGCCACCTGCGCGCCCTGCCACCCCGAAGACGCCGCCGCGCGGTGGACCTCCCACCGCGAGCGGCCCTGCACCGCCTACTGCCACACCTGCCACCTGGCCGTGGACATGGCCAATCACCACGCGGTGGACAGCCTGCTCCGCAAGCCCCTGAATGCGAAGCTGCCGCTCACCACCGGCCACCGCACCGCCTGCTTCACCTGCCATACCCTGGCCCAGACCCGCTACGACCGCGTCCGGTGGAAGGCCGAAAGCCTCTTCGGCCGGTTGTTTCGCCGGGAGCCCCGCCAGAAAACCTACTTCCTCGTCACTCGCAACGACCGCGGGCAGCTCTGCCGCGCCTGCCATTGAGGTCCACCATGAGCCAGGGCCGACAGCGCCGCATCATCCTCATCGACACCCGGTTCCAGCTCCGCCTGGCCGGGGCCTTCGTCCTGCTCCAGGTGGTGCTCACCGGGGCCTTCGCCTTCGGACTCTATGTCTTCATGGACAGCGAACTGCAGGCAGGCCTGGCTTCGGCTCACGCCGCCTACCGTTCCCTCGATCAGATGCTGCTGCCCCTGGTCCTCATCCTCGCGGGCTTCAGCCTGGCGCTCTCCACCACCCTGGTGACGGCCTTCGTGGTGATCCTCAGCCACCGCATCGCGGGTCCCCTCTATCGGTTCCGCCTGGTCATGGAAGGCCTGGCGGAGCGGCAGCTCGCGCCCCATGCCCGCATCCGCCCCGACGATCAACTGGGCGTCCTCTCCGAGGCCACGAGCCGCGTCCTGGACACCCTCCAGTCCGATCTGGCGACCCTGCGGACCGGCCTCGATCAGGCCCGGCAAGCCGTGGCTGCGGGCGATCTTCCCTCGGCCACCCGGGATCTCGCAGATCTGGAGGGCACTCTCTCGCGGTGGTCTCTTGGGGACCCTGGCCGCCCCAAGTGATCCCGATCACTTCGTGACTTCAAGGTATTGTTTTGTTCGATTTTGATACTCAATATCAAAATTATGAGACAGCCACTCTCCTCCCCCCTCACCCTCGTCCTGGCGCTCGGCGCCGTCTTCGGCCACGCCCTCAGCGCCCAGGAGCCTCCCCGCCCCGCGCCCATCCAGGACAATTCTTTCCTCCTGGAGGAGGCCTACAACCAGGAGGCGGGCGTCATCCAGCACATCCAGACCTTCTCCCGGCTCCAACGCAGCGGCGATTGGGTCTACACCTTCACGGAGGAGTGGCCCTGGGGCGGCCAGCGCCATCAGCTGAGCCTCACGGCCCCGGTGCAGCGGCTGGCCTCGTCACCCGACGGTGGCCGTCGCGGCATGGGCGACCTCGCCCTGAACTACCGCTACCAGGCGCTGGGGGATGGATCGTCGGTGGTGGCCTTCGCGCCGCGTCTGTCCGTCCTGCTGCCCACGGGCAACCACAACCAGGGGCGTGGCAACGGGAATCCCGGTCTACAGGTCAACCTGCCCCTCAGCGTGGTGCTCAGCGATCAGGTCGTGACCCACATGAACCTGGGCTACACCTACACGCCCCACGCTATGGATCTGCTCGGCCACCAGGCCGACATCGGCACCACGAACATCGGCCAGAGCTTCGTCTGGCTGGCCCGACAGGATGTCAACCTGCTCCTGGAATTCGCCTACACCAGCGGCGAGGTGGTGGCGGGCCCGGGGGTCCGGCAGCCCACCCAGAGCGCCTTCATCTCCCCCGGCATCCGCTGGGCCTACACCTTCCCCAGCGGCCTCCAGGTCGTGCCCGGCATCGCGGTGCCCATCGGCGTGGGCGCCAGCCGCGGCGAGAAGGCCATCTTCCTCTACCTGAGCTTCGAGCACCCCTTCACCAGAGGGAAATGACCCGGCCTCAGAACTTCCACTTCACCCGCGCCGCCAGGGTGCGGGGCGGGACCACATGGGTGCCGCCGAAGGTGCTGAGGAAGTTGTAGAGGCCCCGCTCGTCCGTGGCGTTCAGCAGGTCCAGGCCCAGGGCCAGGCGCCGCCGCCCGGAGATGGCCCACTCCTTCCCCAGGCTCAGGTTCCAGGTGGTGCGCGGCTTGATCCGCCAGGTGCCCTCGGCATCCTTCCGGACATACCCCGCGCCGAAGGCGTAGTCGGGATTCCCGTCGACCTGGGCGGGATCGCTGGCCACCAGGCCCGAGTCGTAGCGGCCGATCACCTGCGCCGTGAGCCCCTCGTGCTCGTAGGTGAGACCTGCCTGGGCGCTCAGCTTCTGGTCGTGGTCGATGAGGAAGCGCTCGCCGGCCGCGGCCTCGGGCGCCTCCAGCTGGAGTCCGCCCACCAGGGGCGCCTGGAAGATGGCCCGGGTGCGGCCCAGGCTCAGGTAGGCCGACCAGCCCTTCACGGGCACCAGGTCCAGGCGCAGGTTCATGCCCCGGAAGATCCCCCGGTCGGCGCCCACCGGGAACAGCAGGCCGGTGTTGAGGAACTGGGCGTTGTCGCCCGCGTTGCGGCTCTGCTTCTCCCAGTACTCCACCATGAGGCGGCCGGCCTTGCCCAGCTGCTGCTCCACACCATAGCTGTACGAGTGCTGGCGTTCAGGCCGCAGGGGCTGCCGGGGCGTGCCCGCATAGGGCCCCAGGTCCCAGGCCTGCTGGGACAGGGACAGGGCCAGGTTCTCGTGCTCCCGCAGGATCATCAGGCGGTCATAGGAGGCGCGGAAGACGGTGCCCGTGGCGTCCACGCGGTAGCTCAGCCCCAGGCGGGGCTGCAGCAAGTTGTCGGAGAGGTCGGCCACGGTGTAGGCATCGTGGCGGAGGCCCAGCGCCAGGAAGAACGAGCCCAGATGGATGTCGTTCTGGAGGAAGGCCGAGGTCAGCGTGGGGCGCAGGCTCGCCTCGAAGCGGAACAGGTTCCCGCCGCCGGCGGGAGTGTAGGGGTACAGGGGATCCGAGGGGCCCGCGGCCTGGGCATCCTCGGTGAGGGCAAAGCTGAACCGTTCGTGGAGGGGGAAGGCGATGCGTTGGAGCCCCACCTTCAGCAGGTTCTCCTGGCCCCACCGCTGCGTGAAGGACACCTGGACACCCATGTTGTCCAGGCTGCGGTCCTGCTTCGCCCAGTACGGGACATCGCGGTGGCCGCCCGCCGTGAAGCCGTCCGCCAGGTCTTCGCTGGGCTTCAGCTCCGCCCGGGAGGCCCGGAAGAACAGGGAGGCATCCAGGCTCTGGCTCGCGCTGAACAGGTGGGCCCAGGCCAGGCTCGCATTGAAGTCCGAGGTGGCGGCCCGCTGATCCTGGCCCCGCAGTTGCTGGGAAGCCAGGTTGACCACCTCACGGTCCGTGCGGCCCCCAGACAGCGAGAACCGCAGGGTGTCCCGGCTGCCGAGGATCCAGTCGAAACGCGAGAAGAGCCGCCCGGTCCTCCCGTGGTTGTGCAGGTTCTCGAAGTTGACGGGGTCCAGGAACCGGTCGCTTTCGCTGGCCGCGGCGCTCACGAACCAGCCGAAGGAGGCCTTCCCGCCCCGCGCATTGAACCCGGCTTCGGAAGTGTTGAAGCGCGAGACGCCGAAGGAAGCCTCACCCTCGAACCCGTCCGGGGTGCCGAGCCCCGACTTGGTGGTGAGGTTCACCACCACCACGGGCTTGCCGCCGTACTCCGCCGAAATGCCGCCCGTGATGACCTCCATGCTCTCCACCTGGGAGGGATCCAGGCTGTTGCTGAAGGAGGCGTGCATCTGATCCGAGACGGGAATGCCGTCCACCACATAGGTCATCTGCCCGTGGCTGCCCCGGAAGTGGAAGCGGCCGTTCTCGTCGGCGATGAAGCCCGGGGTGGTGAGCAGGATGCTCTCCATGGCCCGGCTCTGCACGGCCGCCGGGGTGCGCTCGATGGTCGTCTTGTCGATGTCGATGTGGGTGCTGGGGTGGTCCTCCACCAGCCGCAGGTTCTCCTCCACCACCACCACGGCGCCTTCGGGCTTGAGGCTCACGGTCACCTGGAGGGGCAGCTGGCTGTGGATGTCCACATCGAGGTGGCTGGGCATCAGACCCGTGGCCTGGGTGTCCAGGTGGTAGGTGTTGAAAGGCACATTCTGGAAGACGAAGGCTCCCCGGGCATCGCTCCGCACCCGCTGCCGGTAGCCCGACACGGGATTGGCGAGGGTCAGGCTGGCCCCGGCCACGGCCCGGCCCTGGTCATCGGCCACCCGGCCCGACAGCTGGCCGCTGGTGGCCGCAGCGGCGAAAGCCGGCCCAGCGGCGAGAAGGGCGAGGAGGGCGGGGCCGAAGCAGCGGTGCGACACGAAGGGCATCTCCTAGATGAAATCATTTTCTAATTGAACCCTGGGCGCCGTCAATGAAAGTTTTTTTCATTTATTGATCCAGGCCCGCACTAAACCCCGGAGAATTAGGCGCGAAGATTAGATGCGTTCAGCCCCTTGGGGAGGCCTTTGACATGAAGCGGAAAAAGCTGTGGATCCTCGGTGGAGGTCTGGCGGTCGTCCTGATCGGCGGCCTGAGCCTCGCCGGCATGAGGGACAAGGGCATCGGCGTGCAGGTCGCCACCGTGGGCCGGGAGAACCTCCAGTCGAAGGTCAGCGCCAACGGCAAGGTCCAGGCCGTGACCAAGGCCGACATCTCCGCGAATGTCATGGGCCAGGTCACGCGACTGGCTGTCAAGGAGGGCGACCGGGTCAGCAAGGGCCAGTTCCTCATGGAAATCGACCCCCGCAGCGCCCGAGCCAATGCGGACGCCATGCAGGCCAACCTCCAGGCCACCCAGTCGGATCTGATCTCCACCACGGCGAACCTCGCCCAGGCCCGCTCGGATTTTGAGCGGGCGAAGGCCAATCGCACGGCGGGCATCATCTCGGCCGCCGACTTCGAGCGCGCCAAGACGGCCTTCGAGACCGCCCAGGCGGCCCAGGAGACCTCGCGCCGCCGCGCGGACCAGGCCAAGGCCAATGTGAACCAGTCCCATGTGGGCCTGGGGTATTCCACCATCTCCTCGCCCATGGACGGCGTGGTGACCGCCCGCCGGATCGAGCTGGGGGAGACCGCCGTCCCCGGCATCCAGAACCAGGCCGGCACCGTGCTGCTCACCGTCTCCGACATGAGCAAGGTCGAAGCGGAGATGGAAGTGGACGAGGCTTCCATCCCCAGCGTGAAGCTCGGCGAGGAGGCCCAGGTGCGCATCGACGCCTACCCCAACCAGACCTTCCAGGGCCAGGTCACGGAAGTGGGCGGCAGCCCCATCCTCAAGACCAGCACCAACGAGGCCACCAAGTTCAAGGTGAAGGTCTGGATCAAGAATCCCCCCCTCACCATCAAGCCCGGCCTCTCCGCCCAGGCCGACATCTTCACAGGCAGCCGCGAGCAGGCCCTGACCATCCCCTTCCAGGCCCTGGTCATGCGCGAGATCAAGCTCAAGCCCGGCGAGACCCACAAGCCCGGCGCCCCCAGGGAGGAGGAAGGCGTCTTCCTGCAGGAAGGCGGCAAGGCCAAGTTCGTCCCCGTGAAGACGGGCCTCATGGGCGACCTGTCCGTGGAAGTGCTCTCCGGCCTCAAGGGCGGCGAGACGCTCATCACGGGGCCCAACCGCGCCCTCCGCGACCTGAAGGGCGGCGAGGCCGTCCGCGTGGAGAAGGCGAAGAAGAAGGAAGAGCCGAAGGCCTGAACATGATCCGGGGGAACCGCCTGCTCGCTCTGTTCGCGATGTCCCCCCGGACCCCCACCTTCTGGTCGGGCAAAGCCCGCCCATCGGTCTGACGGGACCATTCATGAACCTCACCGAACTCCTACGCTCCTCGCTGAGGGCGATCCGGGCGCACACCCTGCGCAGCTTCCTCACGCTGCTGGGCGTCATCATCGGCGTGGCCACCATCGTCGCCGTGGTGGGCGTGATCTCCGGCCTGAACACCTATGTGAAGGAGAAGATCATCGTCCTGGCGCCGGATGTGTTCATCGTGCAGAAGTTCGGCATCATCCGGTCACGCAAGGAATTCATCCAGGCCCTCAAGCGCCCACCCATCACCTGGGCGGAATACGAGCGCCTCTCCAGCGGCATGCTCAAGGAGGCCACCCAGGTCTCCGCCGCCACGGGCAACGCCATGCCCGTGAACTACGGCGACAAGCGCCTGCCCGATGTCATCGTCATCGGCGCCACCGCCAACTTCGGCATCCTCTTCAACCTGGAGATGGAAGCCGGTCGCTACTTCAGCGAGAGCGAGAACCAGGCGGCCCAGGCCGTGGCCGTCATCGGCGCGAACACCAAGGAGGAGCTGTTCCCCCACCTGGATCCCATCGGGCGCACGATCCTCATCCGCGGCCTCCCCTTCCGCATCATCGGCGTGATGCCCAAGCAGGGGCGCAGCATCGGCTTCAACCAGGACGGCCGCATCTACCTCCCGCTCCAGGTCTACCGGAAGAACTTCATGGCGGCCAACGAGAGCCTGGAGCTGCACATCAAGGCTAGGGGCGGCGTGGAGGGGCTGGATGCCTCCATGGATGAAGTCCGGGCCATGTTCCGCGCCATGCGGCACACCAGCTTCCGCAACCCCGATCCCTTCGGCATCATCACCCAGGAGAGCCTGCAGCAGCTGTGGAAGACCATCAGCAGCGCCGCTTTCCTGCTGCTCATGCTCATCTCCAGCGTCAGCCTCGGCGTCGGCGGCATCGTGATCATGAACATCATGCTGGTGAGCGTGGTCGAGCGCACCCAGGAGATCGGCGTGCGCATGGCCCTGGGGGCCAGGAAGAAGGACATCCGCCGCCAGTTCCTGCTGGAGGCCGCGCTGCTGTCGGCGGCGGGCGGCGTCATCGGCGTGCTGGTGGGCGCCGCGGGGGCCTTCACCGTGCGGGCGCTGGCAGATTTCCCGGCCCAGATCACGCCAGGCATCGTCCTGACGGGCATCCTCCTCAGCACCCTCGTGGGTCTGGCCGCGGGTTTCCTGCCCGCCTACCGTGCCTCCAACCTCGTCGTCATCGACGCCATCCGCGCGGAGTAGCCATGAACAGGCGGAAGGCGGGATTCAGGGGCATCGGCACCGAGAACATGCGGTTCGCCCTCCGCGCCATGCTGTCGCAGAAGCTGCGCAGCTTCCTCACGCTGCTGGGCATCGTGGCGGGCGTGGCCACAGTCATCGCCATGGTGAGCTTCGTCTCGGGCTTCAACGCCGCCGTCACTGACAGCTTCAGCAGCTTCGGCACCACCCTGGTGCAGTTCCAGAAATACGAGCAGCGCTTTGGCGGCGGGGGCCCCCTGCCGGAGGACCAGAAGCGGCGGCGGAACCTGACCATCGAGGACGCCGAGGCCCTCAAGCTCACGGCCACCCTGGCGGCGGCGGTCTCCCAGGAGCGCTACCTCTTCGGCCCCGCGGGCGCCGCGCTCACCATCAAGACGCCCGAAGGCACCGAAGCCAACGGCCCCACCTTCGTGGGCACCAACCCCGACTACGCGCCCGCCAACAACAGCTTCGTCCAGGACGGCCGCTTCCTCGTGGATGCGGATGTGTCGCACGCGTCCCGCACCTGCGTGCTCGGCCCGGAAACCGCCTCCGCCCTCTTCGGGCGGAAGGATCCCATCGGCCGCACCGTCCTCGTGAACGGCACCGCCTTCAGTGTCGTGGGCCTGCTGGAGAAGAAGGGCAGCTTCCTGGGCGGCGACGCGGACAACATCCTGATCATCCCCATCAGCACCTTCGACGACATGTTCCCCCAGATCAAGAACGGCACCGGCGACACGATCCACATCGCCACCGTGCCCAAGGATCCGAAGCGCATGTACGACATGATGGATCAGGAAGTGTCCATCCTGCGGGTCCGCCGCGGGCTGAGGGCCAACCAGCCCAACGACTTCGCCATCTTCACCAGCGAGGCCCAGCTGAAGACCTTCCAGCAGATCACCGGGGGCATCGCCGGGGCCATGATCGTTATCGCCGCCATCGCCCTGCTGGTGGGGGGCGTGGGCGTCATGAACATCATGCTGGTGAGCGTCACCGAGCGCACCCGGGAGATCGGCGTCCGCAAGGCCCTGGGCGCCACCCGCCGCGACATCGCCATGCAGTTCCTGGTGGAGGCCATCAGCCTCACCGGCGTGGGCGGAGCCGTGGGCATCGCCACCGGGCTGGGCATCGCCATGCTCGTGCGCCTCGTCTTCGAGTTCCCCGCCGCCGCCCCCCTCTGGAGCATCGTCCTCGGTTTCGGCGTCAGCACGGCCATCGGGCTGATCTTTGGGTTGTGGCCCGCCCTCAAGGCCGCGAAGCAGGATCCCATCGAGGCTCTCCGCTACGAATAGGCCCCACCCTCGCCCCTGGGCCAGCGCCTGGGCGCTCGACTCTGTCTCACGCACGGCGCCTGCTTCCCCGCGAACGGACGCGCCACTGGCGCGTCCTCCCACTCGGCTTCGCCTCGCGGAGCGGGGCCCGCGGCCCGCCCTCAAGGCCGCGAAGCAGGATCCCATCGAGGCTCTCCGCTACGAATAGCCACGGACGATTTTCGCAGATCCAGACCGCACGGCGATCCCGATCCGGCCAGAATGGGAGCATGGACGCCCAAGAATTCCGCCGCCTCGGTTATCAACTCGTGGACTGGATCGCGGACTACCGCGAAGGCCTGGAGCGCCTGCCGGTCATGAGCCAGGTGAAGCCCGGCGAGATCCGGGCCGCCTTCCCGGATCACCCGCCCCAGCATGGGGGCCGCATGGCCCAGGCCCTGGCGGCCCTGGACCGGGATGTGATGCCGGGCATCACCCATTGGAACCATCCCTCCTTCTTCGCCTACTTCCCCAGCAACACCAGCTACAGCTCGATCCTCGGCGACCTCGCGGCGTCGGGCATCGGCGCCCAGGGCATGAGCTGGCAGACCAGCCCCGCGGCCACCGAGGTCGAAGAGGTCGTCATGGACTGGCTGCGTCAGATGGTGGGACTGAGCCCCAACTTCACCGGCGTCATCCACGACACCGCCAGCACCGCCACCTTCACAGCCCTGCTCTGCGCCCGGGAGAAAGCCTCGGACTATGCCCAGGACACCGAGGGGCTGCAGAGCGGCGAATCGCCCCTGGTGATCTACGCCACCGACCAGGGCCACAGCTCCATCGAAAAGGCCGCTCTGCTCGCCGGCTTCGGCCGTAGCTTCCTGCGTCTCATCCCCACCGACGACCACCACGCCATCCGCATGGACTTGTTGCAGGCCGCCATCGAGAAGGATCTGGAGATCGGCCTGCGGCCTTGCGCCCTCGTCGCGGCGGTCGGCACCACGGGCACCACGGCGCTTGATCCCGTGGCAGCCATGGCGGACCTCGCGGAGAAGCACGGCCTGTGGCTCCATGTGGATGCGGCCCTGGCGGGCACGGCCATGGTGCTGCCCGAATGCCGTTGGATGTGGGCGGGCATCGAACGGGCCGACAGCCTGGTGTTCAACCCCCACAAGTGGATGGGCGTGGGCTTCGACCTCAGCGCCTACTTCGTCCGCGATCCCCAGCACCTCATCCGCGTGATGAGCACCAATCCCAGCTACCTGCGCACGGCCCAGGACGGCCAGGTGAGCAACTTCCGGGATTGGCACATCCAGCTCGGCCGTCGCTTCCGGGCCCTCAAGCTCTGGTTCTACCTCATGGATGTGGGCGTGGAGGGCCTGCAGGCCCGCCTGCGACGAGACCTCGAGAATGCCCAGTGGCTGAAGGCGCAGGTGGATGCGGCCCCGGACTGGGAGCGCCTGGCACCCGTACCCCTGCAGACCGTCTGCGTCCGCCACCTGAAGCTCGGGCTCGACGAACCCGGTCTCGCCGCCCACAACCTCGACATCGCCCGCCGCATCAACGACGGCGGCAAGGCCTATCTCACCCCCTCCCTGCTCAAGGGAACGCAGATCCTCCGCGTGAGCATCGGCGCCGAGACCACCGAACGGCGGCATGTCGAGGCCCTGTGGGAGGCCTTGAGGCACGCGGCGCTGGAGGCCTGAACCCAACGGGGAAGGCCCTTCGCCAAGGCAATGCAAACATCGGCAATTTGGACGAACTGTCAAAATTCGAATCTTTTCGATTGCCTTTGCGACATTTGCCGTTCTCAGCCGTCCGCGTGAACTGTTATCCTTGAAGAAAGCTTGTCGTCCTTGCGATTCCGCGAGGACGACCTTTTCGTATCGGCCTGCCTGCATTCCGCCCTGGAGGTCCCGTGTCCGTGCCCCTGCTCTCTCCCGAGAAGCCTGCCTTCGCTGTACCTGAAGGGAATCTCGTCCCCGTGAGCGACCATCTGGGGCGGCTGCTGGCCATTCCGCCTTCGCGCATGTTCCTCATCAACAAGTCGCTGAAGGTGTTCCAGGAGAAGCAGCCCGGCGTGCCGGTCTTCGACGCCAGCCAGGGCGACGGCGGGGCCTCCCTGCCGGGCGTGCCCGAAGCCCTGCTGGATCGCGCCTTCGAGCTGCAGAAGCAGCACGGCACGGCCTACGACATGCCCTTCGGCACCGAGGCCTACCGCAAGAGCGTGGCCGAGGCCTACTGGAAGCTGGCGCCGGACACGGGCTGGGGCCCAGCCAATGTCATCGGCACCCAGGGCGGCCGCGACGGCCTGCAGAAGGCCTACCAGGCCATGCTGGCCCTGGGGCACGGCCGCCAGGGCGATGTGGTCGTGGTGAGCCGCGTGCCCTGGATCAGCTACAACTGGGGACCGTACGGCATCGGTGCCAATGTCATGTGGGCCCCGGGGCGCGCCGAGGAGGGCTGGGCCTACTCGGAAGAAGGTCTCCGCGCCTGCGTGGCCGAGGCCGCGAAGTCCACTCGCAAGGTGGCGGGCCTGGTCATCACCAGCCCCGACAACCCCACCGGGCAGACCCTCACGCTGGCGCGCCAGATCGAGCTGGCCCGCGCGGCGCTCGAAGCGGGCGTGGCCTTCGTGCTCTTCGACTGGATGTACCACGCCGTGGGCGACGGCGAGCCCTACGATGTGAATGTGCTGCTGCGGGCCTTCGAGCCCGCGCTCCGCAAGCGGTTGATGGTGCTGGACGGCATCACCAAGAGCCTGGGCGGTTCCAACATCCGCAACTGCCATCTGCTGGCGGACGCCGAGGTGGTGAAGACCATCGTGGCCCAGGCTTCGCACACGGTGATCCCCTCCTTCTTCAGCCTGGCGGTGGCCATGGCCGCCTACGAGAAGGGCTTCGCCACCGCCAGCGCGCCCATCGCCGGTCCCACCCGCGCCAGCCGCGCCTGGCTGCGCGAGTTCCTGAAGGCCCAGGGGCTCACTCACATCATCGGACAGGGCTACTACGCCTTCATCAAGGTGGCCGAGGTCCTGAAGGCCAAGGGCTGGGCCGATTCGGAACCCATGGGCCAGCACCTCGCCGAGAATCATGGCGTGGCCGTCGTGCCCGGGGCCTTCTTCAGCCCCTACGGCGCCGAGTGGATCCGCTTCTCCTACGCCACGCCCGTGGAACGCACCCAGGGCGCCGCCGAGCGGCTCGTCGCAGCCCTCAAGTCCCTTCAGAGCTGAATCCATTCACCGCCAAGGCACCGGAACTGATTTCTCTGGCTGATTGATCTGGAGCACCTGTGTTTGACCTGAACGCCTTCGTCGAGAAGTTCCAGCTGGCCCGGCAGACGGCGCTGGAGACCCGCCCCACCGGCGGGCTCTGCGGCCTGGAGCTGGAGTGGAACCTGGTCGATCCCCAGTTCCGTCCACTGCTCACCGTGGGCACGGGTCCTGATCGTATGTCCTTCGTGGATCACCTGCGCACGAAGGTGCTGTCGCCCTGGACGGAGGAGTACCACCAGCTGGAGGTCTTCCACTGGATGATCGAGTGGGTGACTCGGCCCTACCACACGCCCAAGGGCGCCGTGTACGAAGGCCGCCTGCTGGAGGCCGCCCTCATCAACGCCCTGGCCAAGGCGGGCCGGGCCTTCGGCGAGCCCCTCCACTACTGGCACGGCAACCTGCTCGTGCTGCCCGAGATCGGCCCCGACTGCGTGCCCATGTCCTGGCACCTGGCCAAGCGCCGCTACCTCCAGCGGTGCGTCGAGCTGTACGGCACCGAGCTGGCCACGGCGGGCACCCACTCCAACCTGAGCCTGCCCGAGCCCATGCTGGCCTGGGACTTCATGCACCTGCCCGCTTCCGAGCGCGGCGACCGCCACCTGGACGACTACAAGAACCAGGTCTACATCACCGGCACCCGCCTCATGCGGGCCTTCGCCGCGCTCTTCATCGCCGCCAGCGCCAGCACGCCGCTGCAGGCTTCGCTGGAGGACGGCAAGCCCGTGGTGCGGCTCACGCCCTTCGAATCCGTGCGCAACCTGACCTTCCCGAATCCCCCCGCCCTGGATGTGCCGGATCTCAACCGCAGCCACTCCGACTACCTGCGCCTGTCCTACGACCTGGTGCGGCGCGGCGTGCGCTTCGGCAACAACAACTGGATCCCCGTGCGCGCCCGCTCGCAGGCCGAGCCCGTGGAGCGCCTCATCCAGGTCACCAGCGACCAGCTGCACGACATCTACGCCCGGGGCCTCTTCGCCGCCGGAGAAACGCGGAATGTGGAGGACATGGCGGCCCAGATCGAGCGCCAGAACCTCTTCGCCCGCATCGACCTGCCCATGGCCCGCGTGGAAGTGCGCACGGATGATCCCGGCCACGAGCTGGCCCTGGATGTGGCGAACCTCACGCTGAAGCACCTGCTGCTGCTCCGCTTCTACGCCGATCCCGACTTCGCCCGGGGTTTCCGCTACGACGCCGAGGACATCAAGCGGGCCCGCCGCAATGAGGAGCTGGCCGCCCGGGAGGGCCTCCGCGCCGTCATCGAGGATCCCCTCACCGCCAAGCCCATCGCGCTGCACGCCTTCCTGGACTGGACGCTCCAGCAGCTGCGGCCCATGGCCGAGGCCCTGGGCATGTGGGGCGATCTCCAGCCCCTGCGCGACCTGGCTGCCGGCGCGCCCAGCACCGCCGAGAAGATCCGCCAGCGGCTGAAGGCGAAGCTGGGCGGCTCGGACATCGTGCCGCCGTCGTTGCTCGTGGAGCTGGCCGAAGCCCGGAGGGCCCAGGTGCACGACGATGTGGAGACCATCACCGCCCACATCGCCGACCTGGGCGGCGAGGAAGGCAAACTCCGGGACTTCCTGGAACGGGCCCGCGACGAGGTGCACCTCGATCCCCAAGCACCCGTGCGCTTCCGCCCCCGGCGCGAGACCCTGGTCGATGCGGACTATCCCGACAAGGCGACCGAGGTCCTGGCCCTGTCCCAGCGCCTGGTGCGCATCCCCAGCGTCACGGCCTGTCCCGATGAGCGGCTCCCGGAGGTCCACCGCGCCGCGACCTTCATCTACGACTACCTGCAGAACCACGGCGTGCCGGTGCGCACCTTCGACCAGGGGCCCTTCCCCGCCATCCTGGCCCACTTCCCCGGGGGCGAGCAGGCCCCGGCCATGCTCTGCGGCCACTTCGATGTGGTGGAGCCGGAGCCCGACGACAGCCAGTTCGAGCCCCGCATCGAGGGCGACTACCTCTGGGGCCGCGGCGCCGCGGACATGAAGACCGTGGTGTCCACCTACCTCGTGTGGATGAAGGACACCCTCAAGAAAGGCGCGCCCTACCCACCCGTGAACCTGCTGCTGGTGGGCAACGAGGAGAACGGCGAGCTGGAGCCCATGGGCACGCCCCATGTGCTGAAGCTGCTGAAGGAGGAATCGGGCTATGAACCGGCCTTCTTCGTGGCGGGCGAGCGCACCGGCGAGAAAGGCACCGAGCTGTGGGGCGAGGTCTGCACCCAGAACCGCGGGGTACTGCGCTTCGAACTCATCGCCCACGGCACCCGCGGCCACAGCGGCCTGGCGGGAGGCAGCGACCTCACGGAGCGGCTGCTGGGCGCCCGCGAAGCCCTGCGCGAGCTGTTCGCGAAGCACCTGACGCTGAAGTCGGCCGATGGGTGGCAGTCTCTGGCCCGCTTCGCCTACATCCAGGTGGGCACGCCCGGCATCTACAACATCACGCCGGATCGCGGTTCGCTCGGCGCGGAGATCCGGCCCATCCCGCAGGACGATGTGTCCCGGCTGCGCGCCGACATCGAGGCCCTGGCCGCCGAGCTGCAGCTGGAGTTCCTGCCCTCGGCCTGGGAGCCCGGCGTGGCCTGCCACCCGGAGAATCCCCACCTGAAGGCGCTGCTGGCGGGTATCGCGGCGGCGGGCGGCGAAGTGCGCCTGGGCCGCAAGGGCGCCGGGACCTCCGCCCGCTTCGCCCCCGGCGGTCAGGGCGTGGTCTGGGGGCAGACCGGCATCGGTCCCCATGCGGCCGGCGAGCGCCACTACATCCCCAGCATCGACCCCTACTACCGCGCGCTGGAGGCTTTCGCGGCGCAGCTGAAGGCTTGACCCGAGGTAGCTCCCGGGATCGTGTCAAAAATCACTGTCAAAACATTTTCATGAGTCCACCATCAGGACTGGGCTTCAGGACTGAACGATCCTGATCATCCGGAGCCCGGGAGAGTCCTCCAATGAGTCACAGCATGAGGCAGCC
This sequence comes from Geothrix sp., assembly GCA_019449415.1. GTDB lineage: Bacteria > Acidobacteriota > Holophagae > Holophagales > Holophagaceae > Geothrix > Geothrix oryzae. The sequence continues at coordinate 46,774 of JAGRPP010000013.1, read as the reverse complement.
GGCGGCTGCCTGTACGGGCCTGAAGCCCGGTGGAGATGCCCGGCGGATGCCGACACGGCGCCCGGCTGCGGCCCGCCTCGCGGAGCTCCGCTCCCGCGACGGCCTGGTTCCCGTGTGCAGCTGGTGCCGAAAGGCCCGGACCGGTACGGGCACCTGGACCCCGGTGGAGCCGAGCCTCCTGGAAGGGGCGGGCGTCACCCTCACCCATGGCGTGTGCCCGGACTGCGCCCAGGAACTCCTCGCGCAGAAGCACGAGCCTCCGCACGAAGCCGCATAGGCGCCGCATAGGCATCGTTTGCCCCTGAAAACGGTCGAGATGAACGCGGAATCCGTGTCCCGCATCACGGAGGCCGGGGCGGGCCTTCGGCGATAATCCCCTGGAATATCGATGCCAAGGTCCCGTTCTTCGCGCCATCCCCCGGGGGTACTGCCATGATCCGCAGGTTGAGCCAGCTCTGGCCGCGGCTGATCCCTTGGGAGGATCAGGCCGCCCTGGAAATCCGCCTGTTCCGGAAAGCCTGCCTGGTGTCGGCCTGCCTGGCGCTGTTCGTCATCCTCCCGACGAACCTGCTCCAGGACCTTCCTGCCAGCCTGAACCTCGCGGTCACGGTCTTCGGCTTTCTCTCCTACGGCCTGTACCAGGCCTCCCTCCGCGGCGTGCATGCCATGAAGACTTTCTGCGGATGCCTGGGCCTGCTGCTCAACTTCAGCTGGTTCATGAACGCCGGTTCCGAGGGCAGCATCACCATGTTCATGTTCGCCGGAGTCCTGGTCCTGAACATCTTCTTCCGGGGCCGGACCCGCTGGCTGTTCCTGGCCATCTTCCTCGTGAACGGGCTGGGACTCCTGTGGGTGGAACGCGCCTTCCCGAAACTCGTCGTGCCCTACGCCCACGCTGGCGACCGCCCCTGGGACCTCATGGCCGGTTTCGTCGTGAGCACCTTCGCCTGCGTCCTCGTGCTGCGGGTGGTGCTGACCGCCTACGATCGCGAGCGGGAGCGGCTCGGCGCCATGAATGCGCGGCTGGAGCAGACCTTGGCCGAGATCCGGACCCTCCAGGGGTTGTTGCCGATCTGCAGCTGGTGCAAGAAGATCCGGGACGATGCGGGACTCTGGACCCAGGTGGAACAGTACCTGGTCCAGCATGCGGATGTGGCCTTCACCCACGGCATGTGCCCCGAGTGCGCGCGGAATCATTTCCCCAAAGAACAGCCGGGGGCCGAGCAGGGGTAGGCCGGCGCCGTCCTCAGAAGTCCTGATTCTCCGTCATCCGGGTGCCGTCCTTCGCGAAGGCCTCGAGGAACCGCGCGATGCGGGCCTCGGCCACGGCCAGTTCCTCCACGCCGAGGTTCAGGTTCAGGAGATCCACATACCAGGGGGCCTTCGTGTTGCTCTGGACATAGGTCTGGACGATGGCCCTCGCGATGGGCAGCGTGGTTTCCTTGGAATCGTCGTGGACATCGCGGTTGCCAGCCTGGCGGAGTTTGGCGTACTCCTCGTCGAGGAGGCGGGCGAACAGGGCAGGCGTGAAGGCATCCCCGGCGGCCGTGCCGGTGGCGGCATCGGCCTCTGTGAAGGTGGCGCCCTTGTGGAGCCACTCCCAGAGGATGGACAGGCGGATCTCGCCGGTGGCCATGTCCTCCATGAGGTAGAGCACATCGTCATTGCCGAAGAAGTCGGCGGGCTTCAGGGCCGCGGCCTGGAAGCCGCGGAGGAAGGCATTCCCGTACTGCAGGGCCACCGAGAGCAGGTCGCGGGCCCCGGCGATGGTGCGTGGCGCATCTTCGAGCCGGGTCAGGCCCGCCGCATCCTCGGGGCCGTAGGTCAGGGCCGGGAAGGCCCTCCCCGCCTGGTTGTCCTGGCCCACGCGCTCCCAGACGGGCCGGACGATGTGGACCATCTTCCAGTGGGCCACCCACTTGCCGGAAGCGCCCTCGCGCTGCTCCCGCTCGGCGCCGGCCACGGCCCGCTTCATGCTGGCGGCCACGCCGGCCTCGGAGCCCACGGGGATGTTGGGTTCCATGCCGCCCTGCCATAGGGCGAAGCGGCCATTCCGGTCCGGCGTGTTCACGGCGCGGCGCACCCGGTCCTCGTAGGTCCGCATGTAGCCGTAGGTCATGGTGATGGACTGGATGTTGGGGTTCACGAAGGACTGGTCCCAGGCCAGGGCGTCCGAGACGCTGTTGATGTAGTCCCAGCGGCCCGTGTTGAAGCCCACGAAATGCGGCGAGAGGGCCGCCCGGATCTCCATGAGCTGGAAGCACTGCTCGATCTGCTCCACCAGCACATAGGCCTTGAGGGTGCCCACCGGCAGGCCCAGGTGGCCCTCCAGGGCCAGCAGCAGGCTGTTCCAGAAGGCGGCCTCCTCGGCGGTCTGGATCTTGGGCAGGTAGAGGACAACGCTGCGGCCGGCCGCCCGCAGCCGCTCATGGTTGTTCGCCACATAGAGCGCCAGATCCGCGATGGAGGCGGAGAAGCCGTGGCTCTGGAAGCGGATGTGCCGGTCGTCCAGATGCAGGCCCCGGGCCCGGTAGAGCACCGTGGTGAAGTCCAGCTGGGCGCGCCAGTCGGCGATGATGGGGTGGCCGAGGAAGCCCTCCGCCCAGCGGTTCATCTCCGAAGCGACCTCCTCGGCCACTTCCATGAAGAGCGGATCCCGCGCGATGGCGAGCTTCAGGTTGCGGTGGTTGTCCAGCGACATCGTATCCACCTGGCCCAGCGCGTCCTCGCCGTCGAACATCCAGCCGTCGGCGCCGGACAGCAGCGCATAGGCCACATTGCGGATGCCGGAACGCACATCGGAGCGCGGCTTGGTGGCCGGTCCCGTGCCCTGGATCCACTGGCGCGTAAGATCGGGCGGAATCACCGCGCCGTCGAAGTTGCCCGCCCGGGCATCGGCCACGGTGATCTGGGTGCCCAGAATCAGCGCGGCGGGATCGAGGAAGGTGATCCGCTCACCCTGTTCGGCGCGGCGCTTCCGGCGCGCGGTCCGCTGCGCCATCAGTTCCCGTCGGCGCTGATCGAGGGGCGCCAGGGCCTCCAGGGCGTGGAGGGCCTCCGGCGTGTAGACATCCTCGTACCGGGCGAGGATCCCTGCGCGGAATTCGAGAGAAGGGGTCATCGAAGCCTCCGGTGGCGGCCCCAGGGGCTAGGCCCTTGGGGGTTCCAGGTGGGTGCGGATTGAGAAGGGCCGGTTCAAGCGCCCATGAAGCCTGCGTGTACCACGGCGTTGCGTCATGCCCGTGCGGTTGCCTGCCTAGACATTTAATTTCAGGTCATCGCGCTCCGGAAACCAGAGAATCTTTTCGATCCCTGGAATCGAAATCACCGATCGAGGGGCCGGTGCGGTCCACGGGGAGGTGTTGCGACCGCTCAGACTCAAGGGCCTTCCAGGTGACATGAGGGACGCCGGTACAATGGCCCCATGGATGTCCGAACCCTGTCCACCTTCACCGTGGCCGCCCGCACCCTGAACTTCACGAACGCCGCGCTGTCCCTGGGCTACGCCCAGTCGAGTGTGACGGCCCAGATCAAGAGCCTGGAAGAGGATCTCGGTTCGGCGCTCTTCAATCGCGTGGGCAACCGGCTCGAGCTCACCGAACCCGGCGAGCGTTTCCTGATCTACGCCGAGCGGATCCTCGCCCTGACGCACGAGGCCAAGGCCTCCCTGCAGGATGAAGCCGGGGTCGGGACCCTCCGGTTCACGGCACCGGAGACCGTCTGCACCTACCTGCTTCCGCCCGTGCTGAAGGCCTTCAAGGAGGCGTTCCCGCGGGTCCACCTGCAGTTCCTTCCGGGCTTCGTGCGCGACTTCAAGCGGCAGGTGCTGGAAGGCATCGTGGATTTCGCCTTCATCCTGGAGGAGCCCTTCCCCTCCAAGACCCTGGCCGTGGAGAAGATCCGGGACGAGGAGATCCTGATCGTCGCGTCAGCCTCCCACCGGTTCGCCGGGTCCCGCGGGATCTCCGCCCAGGACCTCATCGGGGAGGATGTGCTGCTGAAGGCGCTCGGCTGCAGCTACCGCAACCAGTTCGAGCGGCAGCTGATCAACGCCGGGGCGCACCCGGGGCGCTTCCTCGAATTCCAGGGCGTCGAAACGATCAAGCGCTGTGTGGAAGTGGGCCTGGGCATCGCGCCCCTGCCCCGGATGGCCGTGGAGGCGGAACTCCACACAGGGCGGCTGGTGGCCGTGCCCTGGGAAGGCCCCGAAATCCAGATCTCGACTTACCTCGTATGGAATCCCGAACGGCACATGGGGACTGCCGAAAAGGCCTTCCTGCAGCATGTCCGGGACGCCCTGCTGCCGACGGCCTAGATCCCCGCTGCCGGCGGCCTAGTCACCGTCCTGATTCACCGGCTCAGCGACCTGCCCACGCGCAGCATCCGGCAGACGCCCGCCACCGCAGACTCCACGAGAGCCCCGCCCTGCCCCATGCAGGCCTCCAGGCTCATGGGCTGGGGCACGATGGAGGCCAGGGCATCGATGCCGTGGGCCAGCACCTCCTCGGCGCCGTCGCCCAGCCCGCCCGCGATGCAGACCACGGGCACGCCGTGGCGCTTGGCCACCGCCGCTACGCCCACGGGCGCCTTGCCCATGGCCGTCTGGAAGTCCGTGCGGCCCTCGCCGGTGATGACGAGATCCGTGCCCTGGATCAGGGCCTCGAATCGGGTCGTCTCCAGCACGATGGACACGCCGGGCCGGAGGCTGGCCGGGGTGAAGAAGAGCAGGCTCGCGCCCAGGCCTCCGGCGGCGCCGGCGCCGGGCAGCAGGGCAATGTCGCGCCCCGTGGCCGCAGCCGCCACCGTGGCGAAGACGCCCAGGGCCGCATCGAGCTCGGCCACCATCTCTGGCGTGGCGCCCTTCTGGGGGCCGTAGACGGCGGAAGCCCCCCGCGGGCCGCAGAGGGGATTGTCCACATCGCAGGCCACGAGGACCGAAGCCTCGGCGAGGCGGTGATCCAGGCCCGCGAGCTCAATGCGGGCCAGGCGCGCCAGCGCCGCGCCGCCCTCGGGCAGGTCGCGGCCCTCGGCATCCAGGAAGCGGGCGCCCAGGGCCCGGGCCATGCCCGTGCCGCCGTCATTGGTGGCGCTGCCGCCGATGCCGATGACGAGCTTGCGAAGGCCCGCGTCCAGGGCGGCCTTCATGAGCTCCCCGGTCCCGAAGGTGCTGGTGATCCTTGGGTCCCGCCGCTCCTTCGGCACCAGGGGCAGGCCCGAGGCCGAAGCCATCTCCAGGAAGGCTGTGGTGCCGTCGCCGGAGATGCCCCAGTGGGCGCGCACGGGCTCACCCAGGGGCCCCCGCACGGCCGCATGCAGGAGGCGCCCCTGGGTGGCGGCCACCAGGGCCTCGACGGTGCCTTCGCCTCCATCGGCAATGGGCACCTTGAGAATCTCCGCCTCCGGGAACACCGCCCGGATGCCGCGCTCCATGGCCTCGGCCACTCCCAGGGCAGACAGGCTGCCTTTGAACGAATCCGGAGCCACGATGATGCGCATGAAACCCACCTCGAGTGCAGTCATGGATAAAACTACCGCCAAGACGCTCGCGCGTCTTGGCGGTCATGTTTCGTCAGATCAGGGGACGAGGCCCGGGAACAGGAACGCGAAGCCCCAGACCATGAGGCCCAGCAGGATCACATAGGGGATCGTGTACTTGATGGTCTGCCGCATGATCAGGCCTTCCTTGCCGGCCAGGCCCACGGCGGTGGCGGCGATGACGATGCTCTGGGGCGAGATCATCTTGCCGGCGGAGGCGCCCGCGCTGCCGGCCGAGGCCATGAGGATGTCGGAGAGGCCCATGCCCTGGGCGGTGAGCTTCTGCAGGTTGCCGAAGAGGGCGTTGGCGGAAGTGTTGCTACCCGTGAGGAACACGCCGATGGTGCCGAAGAGCGGGCTCAGCAGCGGGTAGATGTGCTTGCTCACCAGGGCGACGATGCCGTTGGCCATGGTGGCCACCATGGAGATTTGCTTGGTGGCGAGGTCACCCACGACCGCCAGCTTGGTCTTGGGGTCGATGATGGGCAGGGCCAGGTTCATCACTTCGGCGATGGACAGGATGCAGGCCACCGCGATGAAGGAGGGGATCATCTGCTTGAAGGTCTTGCCGAACTGCTCACCCATCACCGAGTACTTGATGCCCATGAAGGGGAAGGCGATGAGGCCGGCGATGAGCATGATGGTGCCGGGGCTCTGCAGCCAGGTGAAGGAGTAGAGCTTGCCGGGGTTGTAGATCTGGGCCTTGAGCAGCACCCAGTTCCAGCCTGCGGCGCTGCCGTTGAAGAGGGGCTTGGTCTTGGGCAGGTTCACGGCGATGACCAGCACGGCCAGCAGCAGGTAGGGCAGCCAGGAGAGGAACAGCTCCTTGAAGTGGAATTCCTTGGGCGCGTTGTCAGCCGGGGCGTCGCCCTCGAACAGCCAGGGCTGGGCGTGCTTCTGAACCTTCAGGTAGATGGCCACGGCCACGAGGCAGGCGAGACCCGCCAGCACGGAGGTGAGGTCCGCGCCGATGTAGTTCGACACCAGGAACTCGGTGATGGAGAAGCTGAGGCCGGCCACCAGGATGGTGCCGATGGCGCCCTTAAGGCCCTTGGACTTGGACATGGCATAGACCGTGGCGAACGCCATGATCAGGGCCAGCGGCGCCATGAAGCGGCCGGTCATCTGCGAGAGCTTCATCACATCCAGGCCCGTGGTCTTGGCCAGGGTCACGGTGGGAATGGCGAGGGAGCCGAAGGGCACGGGGCCCGTGTTGGCCACGAGGCAGACCAGCGCGGCCATCATGGGGTTGTAGCCCAGGCCGATGAGGATGCTGGCGGGAATGGCCACCGGGGCGCCGAAGCCGCAGATGCCCTCGAGGAAGGCGCCGAAGCCGAAGGCGATGAGCAGGGCCTGGGCGCGGCGGTCCACCGTGAGGTTCGCCATGGCGCCCTGCATCTTGTCCATCCAGCCTGTGGCTTTCAGCACATTGTAGACCACCAGCGCGCCGAAGGGGATGTACATGATCGGGAAGATGCCCGTGAGGCCGCCCTGCAGGGCCGCCAGCAGGGTCACCTTCGCGGGGAAGTGGAAGACGAAGATGGCCGTGAGTACGGTCACCAGCCACGCCACGGGCGCCACCTTGGCGGCGGGCTTCATCAGCAGCGGAATGCCGATGAGCAGGACGATGAGCGGCAGTGTGGCCGCAAGGGCGCCGAGCAACATAATCTACCTCCGGATCGATTGCTATGAACAGTAGCGGGAGACGGTCTGACCACCTAGCCAAAAAAGCATCAAAAAACGAGGGCCAGTCACCTTGGGGGCTGACCCTCGTTTTTTCAATCCGTGGCCGGGATTTTTCCGGCGTCGGGGTGAGGCCTACTTCGTCTTGACCGGATCCGCCGGGCGCTTCGGCAGGGCCATGGGCTTCTCGGCCATGCGCTTCAGGACCTCCTGCACGCCGCGCTCCAGCTGCCGGTCATGACCCGCCAGCAGCGAGGCGGGATCGTTCTCCACCTCTATATCGGGGGTGACGCCCTCGCCCTCGATGATCCACTCGCCCGTGGGCGCGTTGGTGCCTGACTGGGGCACGAAGACACTGCCGCCGTCGATGAGCGGCGAGTTGCCGCCACCCACGACGCCGCCCCAGGTGCGCTTGCCGATGAGAGGACCGAGGCCCGCGAACCGGAAGTGGTAGGGGAAGATGTCGCCGTCGCTGGCGCTGGTCTCGCTGGTGAGCGCCACCATGGGACCGTGGAAGACGGTGCCCGGGTAGGTGGTGGGGTGCTCACCCGCATAGCCGAACCGGGTGCCCAGCAACTTCTTCCCGAGGCGCTCGAGGATCATCTGGCTGATGTTGCCCCCGCCGTTGGCGCGGACATCCACCACCAGGCCCTCCTTGCGGATCTGGGGGTAGTACCACTTGATGAACTCATAGAGCCCGGGGCCGCCCATGTCGGGAATGTGGAGGTAGCCCACCTTGCCGCCGCTGAGCTTGTCCACGGCCTCCTTCGAGCGCAGCACGAAGTCCAGATAGCGCAGGCTGGCATCGCTCTGGATGGGCTGGTAGGTGACCTGCCGGGCGCCCTCGAAACCGGGCTTGGCGTTCAGCGTGAGCGTCACCGCGAAGGTCTTGTTGCGGAGCAGGCGGTAGGGGTTGTCGTCTGCCTTCAGCTCCACGCCATCGATGGCCAGGATGTAGTCCCCTTCGCGGGCGTCCACACCCGGTTCCGTCAGCGGGCTGCGGTACTTGGGTTCCTCGTTGTGGCCGCGGTAGATGCGGGCGAGGCGGTAGCGGCCGGCGGCGGCGTCCAGCTCGAGGCGGGCGCCGGGCAGGCCCACCTTGGCCCGTTCGGGCAGGAACTGGTCCCCCCCCTCGGTGTAGGTGTGGCCGATGTTCAGTTCCGAGATGAGCTCCGTCAGCACATAGGTCAGGTCTGAACGGTGCGTCACATGCTGCAACCAGGGACGGTACTGCTCGCGCAGGGCCTTCCAGTCGTAGCCGTGCATGTTCTTCACATAGAAGAAGTCCCGGAAACGGCGCCAGGTCTCGTCGTAGACCTCGCGCCACTCCTCGGCGGGGATGCGGTCCACGAAGAGCTCCTTCGTGGAGACCGTCTTCTTCTCGGTGGCCTTCGGCTTGGCGTCGAGGAGCTGGTAGGAAGCCGCGGGCCCCTGCCCGGCGCGGGCCAGAATCTTGCCCCCGTCCTGGCTGAGTGTCCAGCCCTGGACTTCCGGCAGCAGCTCGCTCTCCTGGCGCTTCTTCAGGTCGAAGATCCAGAGGCTGCTGCCCGCATTCCGGCGGCCATTGGCGTCGCCGTACACGAAGGGCGCGGACTTGCTGTAGAGCAGGTAGCCCTTGGTGGCCTCCAGCCCGCCCAGGTTGTCGGCGGGCACGGGCACGCGGACGCCCCGCTGCTCGAACCCGTCCCAGTCGATGCGGACGGCCACGGGCGCCGCCGGGGCCTTGGCGCCCTCCACCGACTTGTCGGCCTTCTTCTCGCCGTCTTCCTTCTTCTCAGGCGCCGCCCCCACTTCGTCGCTCTCGGGCGGGAAGGGATGGGGCGTGTCCTTGCGCAGGGTGTAGGCCACCACATCCACATTGCGGTTGCCCGCATAGTCGAACTCGAGGTTGCTGATCTGCGGCGCGTAGTCCCGGCGGCTGAGGGCATAGAGGTACTTGCCGTCGGGATCCCAGGCGGGATCGGTCACGGGGAACAGGTCGCCGGTGGCCCGGTGCAGCTGCTGGTCGGCCTGGCTCCACACATGGAGGCTGCGGGTGCCGTTCAGGTTCGCCAGGGAGAAGGCCAGGAACTGGCCGTCCGCCGACCAGGCCAGGTCGCCCACCCGGGCGAAGGGATCCTTCGCGGCCTTGACCAGCTTGCGGTCCGCCACGCCCACCACATAGACAACGCCGTCCTTGTCGGTGAAGGCGAGCTGCTTTCCCGTGGGCGACCAGACGGGCGCATTCAGCATCACCGCCAGCCCGGAGGTCAGGGCCTCGGGCTTGCCCTTGCCGCCCTGATCCACCAGGTAGAGCTGGTCCTCGCCGCTCAGGTCCGAGATGAACGCGATCTTCTTTCCGTCCGGCGACCAGCGGGCGTGCTTGTCGTGGGCGCCGGAGCTGTTGGTGAGGTTGCGCACGGGGCCCTTCTCGACGGGCACGGTGAACACATCGCCGCGGGCCACGAAGAGGGCCCGCTCGCCTTTGGGCGACAGGGCGAAGCCCTCGATGTTGCGCTCGGCGCTGATGCGCGAGGGCCGCGAGGCGCCGCCATCGGTCGGCACGGAAATGGAGATCCCGCGGTCGCTGCCGTCCTGCACATTGAACACGCGCAGCTCGCCGTTCTGCTCGTAGACGATGCGCGACTGGTGGTCACTGGAGGGCCAGCGGACATCCCAGGTCTTCTGGAAGGTCAGCTGCTTCAGCGCGTCCGTGGCCGGATCGACCGCGTAGAGGTTCAGGGTCCCGTCGCGATCCGACGCGAAGTAGACCTTGTCGCCGATCCACATGGGATCGCGCTCGGTACGCTGGCTGGCGGCGATCTTCTTCTGCGCATTCGTGGCCAGGTCGAAGACATAGAGATCCTGCGCCCAGCCGCCCTGGTAGCGCTTCCAGTGGCGGAAGTCGCGGAACATCGGCGCGTAGGCGATGCGCTTGCCGTCCGGCGAGAAGGAGCCGGGCCCCGCAGTCGGCATGGGCAGCTTCTTCGCCAGCCCGCCGCCCAGGGGCACGGTGTAGAGCGCCGTGCGGCTCAGGACGCCATCGGCATCGCTGGAGGCGCGGAACAGCACGCTGGAGCCGTCCGGCGTCCACCCCACCACCTGATGGTCGTAGCCGCCCCGCGGCGGCAGCGGGCCCGCGGCAGGATCGAAGGTCAGCTGGCGCGGGATGCCGCCGCCGCTGGGAATGACATAGACCTGCTCGTCCCCGTCGTACTGGCCCGTGAAGGCGATCCACTTGCCGTCGGGGCTGAACTTCGCGAAAACTTCCAGGCCTGGGTGGGCCGTGAGCCGTGCGGCCGTGCCGCCCGTGGCCGGTGCACTCCAGAGGTCACCGCCGTGCGTGAACACCACCTTGTCCCCGTGGATGTCGGGGAAGCGGAGCAGCTTGGTCTGGGCCTGCGCCGTACTCGCCAGAGCGAGGGCCAAGGCCAGCCGGGAAAGCAGGAGGGTTCGTCCGGGCATCGGTTCACCTCAAGGTTGGGGGACCCGGGCATTGTATGACGAGGTAGTGCCAGGCCAACGGAAACTTCCGAGCGGCCACCCGTGGGCCGGGCCCACATCAAGCCCTGCTCACGCCCCCATGGCCTGGGGCCGGTGCCAGCGGGGGCCTTCGGGGGTGTCCACGCGGGCTAGGATGCCGAGGTCAGTGAGGAGATCCAGGTGGGCGGCGATGCTGTCGCGGTAGCGGCCCTTGCTCTTGAAGGCCTTGGCGACGGGCTATGCAGGCTCGGGGGCCTGGTACCAGGGCGCAGCCGCCACACAAAGCCCCGGGCCTCCTCGGCGGCGCGCTCCTTGTTCAGGGCCACGAGCCAAGATAGAACCTCGGCCTCGAACACCACCTCGTGTTTTGAATCCCCTGTATCCCCTTCATCCTGGCTTAAAGGCTTTTTAGCCAGGATGGAGGGGATGGATGGGATGAAAGCAGGCCCTGTCAGCTGCTGGCCTCCAGCACGGCGGCAGGGGAGTGGGCATTCAATCGGAATAACCAAAGGCTCTGCCTATCCCGATTGTGCCAACCTGGAACCCCCGCCATGAGAGGACACTATGAGGTCCTGGATGAAGTCACTGACTGAACACATCCTCGCGTTCCGCGACGAGCGGGACTGGAAGCAGTTCCACAACCCGAAGGACCTGGCGCTTTCCCTTTCCCTCGAGGCCGCTGAAGTCCTCGAGGTCTTCCAGTGGAAGTCCGGCGCCGAGGTCGATGCGGTCTGCCACGACCGGAAGGCCGACCTTTCTGACGAATTGGCCGACGTCCTCTACTACACATTGCTGATGGCCCATGACCTCGGCATTGATCTCGAGGGCGCCCTGCTCGCCAAACTGGCCAAGAACGCCGAGAAATACCCGATCGAAAAAGCCCGCGGCTCCAGCAAGAAATACACGGAGCTGTGAGCCATGATCATCTATCAGGCCGAGAAAGCCGCCTTCCTCCATGACCTTCACCACCGGGACATCGAAGAAGTGATTCTCGATGCCTTCCACGCAAAGACTGGGGCGAAGGTGGCGAAGGGCCAGTTCCGGGCCTGGGCAAACTCGCTCGCCTACATGGGGAAGGTGCTCGTCGATGAGGCCATCCCGGACGACTGTGGCGTCGCCATCGAGTACACCATTCCGCAGACCGCCAAAAGGGTGGACTTTCTGCTGACCGGGAAAACGGCAGAGCACAAGGATTGCGTCATCATCATCGAGTTGAAACAGTGGGATTCGGCACAGAAGACCGAGAAGGATGGCATTGTGATGACCCGCTTCGCACGGGGGGTCGAGGAGACCAGCCACCCTTCCTACCAGGCCTGGAGCTATGCGGCGCTGCTGGAGGACTATAACGAGGCCGTCTACGAAGGCGGCATGCAGTTGTCCCCATGCGCGTACCTCCACAACTACAGCGATGTGCATGGCGAGCTCTGCGATCCGTTCTATGAAGACCACATCCGGCGCGCGCCCCTGTTCCTCAAGGGCGAGGATGAGCGCCGTCGTCTTCAGGACTTCATCAAAAGGCACGTGCGTTATGGTGACAAGGCGCAGGCCCTGTTCCGGATTGAGGGCGGACGCATCCGGCCGTCGAAGAGCCTCGCCGACGGCTTGGTGGGATTGCTGAAGGGTCAGCCCGAGTTCGTGCTGGTGGACGACCAGAAGGTGGTCTACGAGACCGCACTGAGTCAGGCCCGGAAAGTACGCGACAAGGGCAAGTGTGTCCTGATCGTGGAGGGTGGTCCCGGAACGGGCAAGTCCATCGTGGCAGTCAACCTCCTGGTGGGCTTGACCAAGGCCGACCTGGTGGCCAAGTATGTGACCAAGAACGCCGCGCCGCGGGCGGTATACGAATCACGTCTCACAGGCGTTCCGCGCAAGACACGCTACACCAACATGTTTGCTGGCTCCGGAGCTTTCACCGAGGCTGGGGTGGACACCTTTGATGCCCTAGTGGTGGACGAGGCCCACCGGCTCAACGAGAAGTCAGGCCTCTATGGCAACCAGGGCGAGCACCAGATCAAGGAGATCATCAGAGCGGCGCGTTGCTCGGTGTTCTTCGTCGATGAATCGCAGAAGGTCACACTGAAGGATGTAGGTGACAAAGACACCATCCGCAAGTGGGCGAAGGAACTCGGAGCCACCGTTCATGAGATGGGGTTGTCCTCCCAGTTCCGCTGCAATGGATCCGATGGCTATCTGGCCTGGCTGGATCACACGCTTCAGATTCGGGAGACGGCCAATGATCGCCTCGATGTGGCCGAGTTCGATTTCCGCATCCTCGACTCACCCGTGGAGCTTCGAGACCTGATCCTGGCGAAGAACAAGGAACGCAACCGGGCGCGCATGGTGGCCGGCTACTGCTGGACATGGCCCAGCAAGAGGGACCCGCAGGCGTACGACATCACGCTGCCGGAACACGCCTTTCAGGCCCGCTGGAACCTCACCCGGGACGGTGGGCTGTGGATGGTTGCTGAATCCTCGGTCCATGAAGTGGGTTGCATCCACACCTGCCAGGGCCTGGAGGCGGACTACATCGGTGTGATCGTCGGAGACGATCTGATTGTGCGTGACGGAGCCATCGTCACCCGACCGGAGAAGCGCGCGCCATCCGACAACTCCATCAGAGGATGGAAGGCCCTGGCGGACCGCGATCCCGACGCCGCTCGCGCCCAGACCGACACCATCATCAAGAACACCTACCGCACCCTGATGACGCGTGGCATGCGCGGCTGCTATGTCTACTTCACGGACAGGGAGACGGCCGACCACTTCCGGTCCCGCCTCACGGGGACACTCGGCGGACTCGCGGGTCCCAGCGTGGCAGCCCAACCATCGCAGACAGAGGCCGCGCTACCGCATTCCGCTCCTTTACCGTTCCCGGTCCTCACGCCCGAAGAGGCGAAGCATGCGACTCGGGCTGTCCCTCTCATTTCGCTTAAGATCGCCGCCGGAGCATTCTCCGAATCGCAGTCGCTCCATGACAGCGCCGGCCAGTGGGTGCAGCTTCCCGAGGGCTTTGCCCCGGACCCCGGCTTATTCGTCGCCCAGGTAATTGGCGAGTCCATGAACCGCCGCATCCCCAGCGGTGCGTGGTGCCTGTTCCGTGCGAACCCGAAGGGCTCCAGGCAGGGGAAGATCGTCCTGGCCCAGCATCACGACATCTCGGATCCGGAGACCGGCGGAAGCTACACGATCAAGCGGTATCAGAGCGAGAAGCGCGGCGATGACCACGAGGGGTGGCAGCACAATCGCATCACGCTTCTTCCGCATTCCACTGACGCAGGATTCGAGCCTATCGTCCTGTCACCGGAGGACGGCGAGGCGGTGTCGATCATCGCGGAATGGGTGGCGGTCATCGGCTGAGGCCTGACTCCGGCGGGCTAACCTTGTGCGATCATTCGGGCATGGACGCCCCTCTCTCCGTCAAGCGCCTGCTGGAGCAGGTCAAAACCAGGCTGGAGCCGGCCTTCGCCGCGGTGTGCGTGGTGGGGGAGGTGTCGAACTTCCGGGGGTCGGGGAAGCACTGGTACTTCACGCTGAAGGAGGAGGGCGCGGCGCTTTCCTGTGCGGTATGGGCCGGGCAGCAGCGCTTCCTCCAGCACAAGCCGGCGGATGGGCAGCGGGTGGTGCTCAAGGGCAGCCTCAACCTCTATGTGGCGGGCGGCACGATCACGCTGGCCGTCACCCACTGCGAACCCGCGGGCGTGGGCGATCTCCAGGCGCGGCTGCGGCAGCTGGAGGCGGACCTCCGCGCCCAGGGCCTCTTCGACCGCCCCAAGCGCCCCCTGCCCCGGTTCCCCCGGAAGCTGGGCGTGGTGGCGGCCCTGGGCGGCGCGGCCCTGCGCGATGTGTTGGAGGTGATGGCCCGCCGCGCCCCCGGGATCGACATCCTCATCGCTCCCGCAGCGGCCCAGGGCGAGCGCTGCGTGCCGGAGACCCTGCTGGCCCTGCAGGAAATCCAGGACCCCCACTGGGGCTGCCAGGCCGTGTTGCTGGTGCGCGGCGGCGGCAGCCTCGAAGATCTCTGGGCCTTCAACGACCCGGCCCTGGTGCGCGCCGTGGCGGAGTGCCAGATCCCCGTCATCACCGGCGTGGGGCACGAGATCGACACCACGCTGGTGGATCTCGCCGCGGATCGCCGCGCGGCCACGCCCAGCCAGGCCGCGGAGCTGACCACGCCGGATCGCGCGGCCCTGGGCGCGGAGCTGCGGCGCCGGACCGAGGCCCTGGCCGCCAAGGCTGCCTGGCGCCTGCGGGGCCTGGAGACCACGCTGAACCTGCTGGTGGACCACGGCCTCCAGCGGGCGGAACCGTTGGCCGGGCCGGGAGTCCGGCTGGCCGCCTTGGGTCAGCGGCTGGCCCTGGCCCACCCCAGCCGGGGAGTGGATGCGGCCGGCACGCGCCTGTCCCTGCTGCGCCAGCGCCTGCGGCATGCCGCCGCCCGCGCCGCCCGGGAGGCGGACCTGCCCCGCGTCCGGGAGGCCCAGCGCCGCCTCGCCCCGGCAATCCAGCGCGGCCTGCAGCGCCGGGACCATCGCCTGGCCGTGCTCGCCGAGCGCCTCCACGGCCTGGACCCGGCCGGCCCGCTCCAGCGGGGCTTCGTGCTGGCCCTCGATCCTGAAGGCCGGCCCGTGACGGTGGCGGGCGCCCTGCCTCCAGGCGCCGCCCTCCGCCTCCGATGGCAGGACGGCGAACGGCGCGCCACGCTGGACTGACCCAAAGTTCAAACGGGCGAGGCCTCGCGTCGATAGGGTTCTGGGCAGGACCATGTCTCGAATCCCTTTTCCACTCTTTCCATTCATGAACCGCTTGGCGGCCCTCCTCCTGGCCGTCCTGGGTGCCGTGGGCCTGCTGGCGGCCCCCCGCCGCACGGTCAAGGTGGCGGTGTTCACCCATGTTCCGGCCATCTCCATGGACGCCGAGGGCCAGGCCCAGGGCTTCTATGTGGACATGCTGAAGGAAGTGGCCGAGCGGGAGGGCTGGGAACTGCACTTCGTCCCGGGCACCTGGCAGGAGGGGCTCGACCGGGCCCGGTCCGGCGAGGTAGATCTGCTCACCAGCGTGGGCTACACCCCGGAGCGGGAGGCCTACCTCGACTACGGCCGGACGCCCTCCTTCACGGTCTGGAGCATCCTGTATGTCCGTCCCCGCGCGGGGATCCACACGATCCTGGATGTGCGCGACCGGCAGATCGCGCTGATGCGCGGCGATGTGAATGGCGAGCACTTCCGCGAGCTGTGCAGCCGCTTCAACCTGCCCTGCACCTTCCGCGAATACGGCAGCTTCGAGGAGGTGCTGGGCGCCGTGGCTGAAGGCCGGGTGGAGGGCGGCGTGACCTCCAGCACCTTCGGCTATTCCCAGGAGGCCCGGTTCAAGGTCGAGCGCACACCCGTGGTCTTCAGTCCTTTCGACCTCTACTTCGCGGTGGCAAAGGGCCGGAACCCCGACCTGCTGCGGGCCCTCGACACCTACCTGAGCGAGGGCCGAACCCGGCCCGATTCGGGCTATCACGGGGCCATCAACCGCTGGCTGACGCCCCAGGAGAAGGGCGGGCTCCCCCCCTGGGCCCGGCGCACGGGCCTGGCCATCCTCAGCCTTCTGGCCCTTGCCACCGCCATCGCCTTCGTCTTCCGCCGGCAGGTGCGGGCGGCCACAGCGGAGATCCGCGCGCTGAATGCGGGTCTCGAGCGGGAACTGGCCCAGCGCCGACGGGTGGAGGAGCAGATCTTCCATGTGGCCAGCGGAGTCTCCGTCGCCACAGGGGAATCCTTTCTCCAGGAGCTGGTCAAGCATCTGGCGCAGGCCACGGCCGCGGATGTGGCCTTCATCGGAGAGAGTGTCCACGAGGATGGCGCGGCCCGGATGCGGACCCTGGCGGTGGTCGCGGAAGGAGGCCCCGCCGAGAATTTCACCTACGACCCGTCCGGCACCCCCTGCGAACGGGCGGCCCGGGGCGAGCTTTGCGTGGTCGCCAGCGGCGTCCAGGAGGCTTTCCCCCGCTGTCCGCTGCTTCACGACATGCGGGCCCAAAGCTATGTGGGCGCCCCCCTGGTGGATTCCCAGGGCAAGGCCCTGGGCGTGCTGGCGGTGCTCCACCGGCAGCCGCTCGCCTCGCCGGTGGAAGTCACCTCGCTCCTGCGGATCTTCTCGGCCCGTGCGTCGGCCGAACTAGAGCGCCGCAACACCGAAGGCGCCCGCGCCCTGCTTGAGCGCCAGATGCAGCATGCCCAGAAGCTGGAGAGCCTGGGCGTCCTCGCCGGCGGCATCGCCCACGACTTCAACAACCTCCTCACGGCCATGCTGGGGCACATGAATGTGGCCCAGATGAAGCTCGCCCCCGAATCCCCCGCCCTGCCCCACCTGGAGAGCCTGGAGCGCATCATCCATCGCGCCGCGGACCTGACCCGCCAGATGCTGGCCTATTCGGGCAAGGGGCGGTTCGTGGTCCGGCCCTACGACCTAAATCATGTCGTCCAGGAGGTGACGCACCTGCTGGAGGTCTCCATCCCCAAGAAGATCGCCCTCCGCTTCCAGCTCGCCCCGTCCATGCCCCTGGTGGAGGCGGACGCCGCGCAGATCCAGCAGATCATCATGAACCTGGTGACCAATGCCGCGGATGCCATCGGCGAGGCCGAAGGCACCATCCGGCTCACCACAGACTCGCTGAAGGTGGACCGCGCCTACCTGGAGCAGGTGTTCCAGGGGCAGGAGCTCGCCCCTGGGATCTACGCCACGCTGGAGGTCAGCGACACGGGTTGCGGCATGTCCCCCGAAGTCCAGGCCCGCATCTTCGAGCCGTTCTTCACCACCAAGGTCACGGGGCGGGGTCTCGGTCTCTCCGCCACCATGGGCATCCTCAAGGGCCACCACGCGGGCATGCGCATCTACAGCGAGCCCGGCCGGGGTACCACCTTCAAGCTGCTGTTTCCCGTCACCGACACCCAGCGTGTGGAAGAAACGCCTCAGGCCGTGGCCCCGGCCCTGGCCCGCACATCCACCGTGCTGCTCGTGGACGACGAGGAGATGATCCGGGAGGCCGCCGCGGCCGTGCTCGAGTCTCTCGGCCTGTCGGTCCTCACGGCGGAGGATGGCCGCCAGGCGGTGGAGGTGGTGCAGCGGGAAGGCGAGCGGGTGGATGTGGTCCTCATGGACCTCACCATGCCCCACATGGATGGGCGCGAGGCCTTCCAGGCCATCCGTCGCCTCCGGCCCAACCTGCCAGTGATCCTCAGCAGCGGCTACAACGAGCAGGAATCCATCCAGGATTTCCTGGGACGCGGCCTGGCCGCCTTCCTTCAGAAGCCCTACACCCTGCGCGCCCTCGAACAGACCGTGCTGGCGGTGCTGGCCAAGCGGGCCTGAGGGGGGCGGGCCGCCGCGGTCCTACATGTACAAGCCCCCATTGACGCTCAGCACCTGGCCGGTGATGTAGCTGGCCTCGTCGCTGGCGAGGAAGGCCACGCTGGCGGCGATGTCCTCGCCCGTGCCCATGCGGCCCAGGGGGATCTGCTTGGTGAACTCGGCCTTCACATCCTCGGGCAGGCCCGCGGTCATGGCGGTCTCGATGTAGCCGGGCGTCACGGCGTTGGCGGTGACATTCCGGCTGGCCAGCTCGCGCGCCACGGACTTGGTGAGGCCGATCAGGCCGGCCTTGGCGGCCACATAGTTCGCCTGGCCCGGGTTGCCCATCTGGCCCACCACGGAGGCGATGTTGATGATGCGCCCCCAGCGCTGCTTCATCATGGGCTTGGTGGCCGCCTGGATGGCCGTCCAGGCGCCCTTGAGGTTGGTGTCGATCACCGCGTCCCAGTCCTCCTCCTTCATCTGGATGAGCAGCTTGTCGCGGGTGATGCCGGCGTTGTTCACCAGGATGTGGAGGGCGCCGTGGCGCTCGATGGTCGTCGCCACCGCCGCCTTCACGGAGGCGCCGTCGGCCAGGTCCGCCGCGATGACATCGGCCTTCCCGCCCGCCGCGGTGATGGCATCCGCCACGGCCTGGAGCTTGCTCAGCGTGCGGGCCGCGCAGACCACCGTGGCGCCCTGGGCCGCGAGGCGCTTGGCGATGGCTTCGCCGATGCCCTGGCTGGCACCGGTGACGAGGGCGATCTTGCCGTCGAGGCGGAACATGGAACCTCCAGATGGATGAAGGGACAGTCTACCTAGCCGAGCGGCCGACTCGACCGACCAACCCGAGCGACCAACCCGGGAGAACGCTACTTCAGGTTCTTCAGCCAGGCTGCCAGCGGCGACAGATCCGCCAGGGGGGTGCCGTCGCCATAGGTGGTGGCGGCGGTGGCGCCGGAGAGGCCCGCCCGGTCCCGCGTCTCCCGCTTGAACAGATGGTTGGCCTCGGGGATAGGAATGACCGCACCCTTGAACTCCGGAGGCAGCACCTCCGGTTTCCAGGTCTGGACATCCCGATCGCCCCAAACCACCGCGCAGGGCACGGTTAAACGCTGGGCAGTCCCCCAGGGATCCAGGTCCAGGAGGTCGCGGACGAAACCGCGGCTTTCAGGCCGCGCCAAGCCCCGGGCCAGTGTGGTGAGGCCCGGTGCCACACCGGCCGCTGCGGCCGGGAGGTCCCGGTTCTCCCGGATGGCCTCCAGAACCTCGTCCAGGTAACCCAGATTCTGCGCGGAGAAGTCCGCAGGGGCGTTTGCGGCGTTTAACTGGGCCTTCACCTGGGCGCGGATGAGCTTTCCCATGCTCATGCCCGGCAGGGCCAGCAGCAGCACCGCATCGGCCTCGCCGCCCGCCAGGAGCGACAGCAGGGCCCCCTCGCTATGGCCCACGAGCAGCAGCTTCTTCCTCTTGGCCTCAGGCAGGGCGCGGGCCGCCTTCAGGGCCGCCTTGATATCGCCCACCTGGGCGTCCAGGGAGATGTCCAGCTTCGGATCCTTCGACCCGATGAAGCGCTTGTCGTAGCGCAGACTGCCGATCCCCTGCCCCTGGAGCCAGGCCGCCAAGTCACGCCCGCCGTGGCTGGGGGTGGGGATCAGCGGATTCGACCAGTCGCGGTCCGTGGGGCCGGAGCCGGCCACCATCACGGCGAAATAGGGGTGGGCGCCGCTGGCCTTCACGCTGCCCTTCAGGGGGAAGCCGTTGAAGCCCGGAAAACCGACCAGCCGTTCCGGGGCCGTCTGGACCGCCGTCTGAGGATGGGCGGGCAGCATGAGGACGGCGAAGAGCAGGGCGGTGCGAATCATCGGGGCTCCGGAGCGGGGTGGGCGTCCTGGGTCCGTCGGCGGCGAAACCCGCAGGTGGCACGGCGGACATCCGCCCCGGAATCAGGATGACGGGAACGGGTCCGAAGTTCGCAACGGACCTGCGCCTGGAGTCCGATCAGGGCCGTCCCGCCCCACTCCTCACCAACTTCAAGTTGACAGGTGGTCAAAAAATTTTTAAATTGTTGCCTTGACAGTTATTGCTTAGACACCAAACAAGGACCTGTGCATGACCATCGATCCATCGGAGACCGAGCCGCTGTACACCCCCGAGAACTACGAGGCGGAAGAGAGCCTCGGCCGCCTGATCGCCGATGTCTCCGGGCGGCTGCTGGCGGCCTTTGATGAAGAACTGGCCGACCTGGGCATCAGCGGGGCGCAGTGGGTGATCCTCATGCGCATCGCCAAGGGCTGCGCCTCCACGGCCGCCGAGCTGTGCCGCTTCAGCCGGTACGACCCCGGCTCCATGACGCGCATGATCGACCGCCTGGAGGAGAAGGGCCTGATCCGCCGGGTCAAGAGCAGCCTCGACCGCCGGATCAGCCACCTGGAACTCACGGAGGCGGGTCAGAACCTGGTCCCCCATCTCCCGCCGGTGGCCATCAAGGTGCTGAACGCGCACCTCAAGGGCTTCACGCGGGAAGAGCTGGATCTGTTCAAAGGCTTCCTGAACCGGATGCGCGCCAACAGCGGACAGCCCGCATGAGCCGTCCTGCCAACTCTTCGCGACCGGTGGAGGTTTCCATGTCCCGCATCACCGCCCCTGCCCTCGGACGGGGCCCCCTGCTCCTCCTGGCCTTGGCGACGCCCAGCCTCGCCTGGGCCCAGGTTCCGCCTGCCGCGCCCGTCACCAGGCCGGTGGCGAGTCCCGCCGATGCCCTGCAGCTCACCCTGGCCCAGGCCATCCGAAAGGCCCTCGAGCAGAACCCGCGGGTGCAGCAGTCCCTGCTGGCCATCGCCGAAAGCGGGGATGATCGCCGGGCCGCCGCCGCGGCCCTCATGCCCTCCGTGGCCGCCCAGGCCACCGGTCAGCGGGCCAAGAACAACCTGGATGCCTTCATCGGCATCCCCACCCCGCACGGCCCCGAAGTGGTGGGCCCCTTCAACTGGGGTCAGGTGGGCGTGGAGGCCCAGGTCTCCCTGTTCGACCTGAGCCTCTGGAAGAAGTGGCGGGCCTCCCAGCATGCGGAGACCTCGGCCCGGGCCCAGGGCCGCGCGGTGCGGGAGGAGATCACCGCCCTGGTGGTGGGCCAGTATCTGCGCGCCCTCCGGGCCGCCGCCTCCGTGCGGGCCGGCGAGTCACGGGTGGATCTGGCGGAGGCCCTGGCCAAGCTGGCGGAGAGCCAGCAGAAGCAGGGCGTGGGCACCAAGCTCGACACGCTGCGCGCCCAGGTACAGCTGCAGACCGAGCGCCAGCGCCTCATCCAGGCCCAGACTCAGCAGTTCACGGCCCTCGCGGGCCTGGGCCGCCTGCTGGACCTGGAACCCGGCACCCGCCTCGACCTGACGGATACCCTCGTGGCCCCGGCGCTGCCCGGAGGCAGTTTCCAGGAGACCTACCAGGCGGGCCTCGGCCAGCGCCCTGAGCTCGCCGCGCTCGACGCCCGCGAGAAGGCGGCCGAGAACCTCCGCCAGGCCGCCCAGGGCCTGCGCCTACCCACCCTCGTCGCCACGGGCGCCTACAGTTCCACCGGCCTCCAGTCCCAGCCCTGGGCCACCACCTACCAGGTCTCGCTGGGGCTCCGTGTCCCTCTGTTCACCGGGGGTCTCGTCTCTTCCCACATCTCCCGCGCCCGCTCCGAGCAGGTCCGCATCCAGGAGGCGCGGCGCGATGTTCGCGCCCAGGTCGGCTTCGAGATCCAGGTGGCCCGGGCCGAGCTGGAGGCCGCCGCCCACGAGGTGGAGGTGGCGGGTCTCGCCGTGACCCTCTCGACGGAAGCCCTCACCCAGGCCCGTCACCGCTTCGAGGCCGGCGTCAGCAACAACATCGAAGTGATCAACGCCCAGGATGAACTGGCCCGCGCCAACGAAAACCAGATCAGCGCCCTCTACCGGCTGAACCAGTCCCGCGCGGACCTGGCCCGGGCCACGGGCCAGCTCGAATCCCTCTTCGCCCGCTGATGGAGCCCCCTATGAATCAAGAAGCTACCGCCCCGACGGCTCCCGCCGAAGAACCCGCCAATGGCGCCAAGGCCATGAGGGCGCTGCTGATCGGAACGCCCATCGCGCTCCTCATCGGCGGCGGCCTGTGGTTCTACTCCCGCAACCGCATGAGCACCGACGATGCCCAGGTGGACGGCCACCTCGTGCCCGTCTCCTGCCGCGTCTACGGCACCGTCGACAAGGTGCTCGTGGAGGACAACCAGGCCGTGAAGGCCGGGGACCCGCTGGTGGCCATGGACCCCCGGGACATCCAGGCCCGATTGGATCAGGCGAGGGCCGCCCAGGCCCAGGCCCGGGCCCAGGTCGAAGGGGCCAAGGCCGATCTGGAGCGCGCCCAGGTCGCCTTTCAGCAGGCCCGCAGCTCGGACCTGGAGACCGCCAAGGCCACCCTCGATTCCAAGAAGGCCAGCCTGGACAAGGCCAGGACCGACCTCCAGCGCATGAAACCCCTGGCCGAACGGGAGGAGATCTCCGCCCTCCAGTACGACGGCTTCCGCACCCAGGCCGAGGTGGCCGACAGCGAGTGGCGCGCCTCCCAGCAGCGCCTGAGTTCGCTCCAGCGCGAAGCGGACATCCGCAAAGTGGCCGTGGGCGCCGCCGAGGCCCGCCTGGCCTCGGCCCAGGCCCAGGTGGATCAGGCCCGCGCCAGCCAGGAAGGGCTCGAACTGCAGCTCGGCTACACGCGCATCCTGGCTCCCGTGGATGGCGTCGTGACCCGCAAGTTCGTGGAGGCGGGCCAGACCATCCAGCCGGGCCAGGGCCTGCTGACCCTGATCCCCCTGCACCAGACCTGGATCACGGCCAACTTCAAGGAGACTCAGCTCGCCCGCATGAAGCCCGGCCAGGAAGCCGAGGTCAAGGTGGACATGAACGGTGCGGTGCTCAAGGGCCGCGTGGACTCGATCGCGGGCTCCACGGGCTCGCGCATGAGCCTGCTGCCCCCCGAAAATGCCGTGGGCAACTTCGTGAAGGTGGTGCAGCGCATCCCCGTGAAGATCCGCATCGACGAGGCTGAAGCCCAGAAGGTCATTCTGCGCCCCGGCATGAATGTCGAAGCCACGGTGATCGTGAAGTGACCTCCTCCCACCGCGCCATCAACCCCTGGGTCATCGCGCTCACGGTGATGATCGCGACCTTCATGGAGGTCCTCGACACCAGCGTGGCGAATGTGGCTCTGCCGCACATCGCGGGAGACCTCTCGGCCACGGTGGAGGAGACCACCTGGGTGCTGACCTCGTACCTGGTGGCCAACGCCGTGGTGCTGCCCCTGGGCGGCTACTTCTCCAGCCTCATGGGACGCAAGCGCTTCTACCTCACCTGCGTGAGTGTCTTCACGGTGGCCTCGCTGCTCTGCGGCATCGCGCCGTCCCTGGGCTGGCTGATCTTCTTCCGCGTGCTCCAGGGCCTGGGTGGTGGGGGACTCCAGCCCATCTCCCAGGCCATCCTGGTGGAGACCTTTCCCCATGAGAAGCGCGGTGCGGCCATGGCCGTCTATGGCATGGGCGTGGTGCTGGCCCCCATCATCGGCCCGGTGCTCGGCGGTTGGATCACGGACAACTTCAGCTGGCACTGGATCTTCCTCATCAACATCCCCGTGGGCTTCCTGTCCTTCTCGCTCACCAGCGCCCTGGTCCAGGATCCGCCGACCTTCCACCGCATCTCCCTCAAGGAAGGCGCCCGCTTCGACTACCTGGGCATCGGCATCCTCACGCTGGGCCTCGCCTCCCTGGAGATCGTGCTGGACGAAGGCCAGCGCAAGGACTGGTTCAGCTCGGGCTTCATCGTCTTCTTCGCCATCGTCGCGGTGGTGGCCCTGGTCTTCGCCGTCCTCTACGAACTGGGGAAGGAACGGCCCATCGTGGATCTGAGGCTGCTGAAGGACCGGACCTTCGCGGTGTCGATCGTCATGCTCTTCATCCTGGGCTTCGTGCTCTACGGCAGCCTGGCGCTCCTGCCCATCTTCCTCCAGACCCTGCTGGGCTACACGGCCCTGCTGAGCGGATGGGTGCTGAGTCCCGGGGGCCTGGCCATCCTGCTGATGATGCCGGTGGTGGCCATGCTGCTGAAGAAGGTGGACACCCGCTGGCTCATCGGCTTCGGGTTCTTCACCTGCGGCCTGGGTCTCATCCAGATGTCCGGCTTCAACCTGCAGGTGGACTTCCAGACGGCCATGACCTCCCGGGTGGTCCAGAGCATCGGCTTCGCCTTCCTCTTCATCCCCATCAATGTCTCGGCCTTCCAGCACATCCCCCACGAGAAGACCGCCTACGCCGCGGGGCTCATGAACCTGGTCCGCAACATCGGCGGCAGCACGGGCATCGCCCTCGCCACCACCATGCTGGCCCGCCGGGCCCAGGTCCATCAGGCCAACCTCGTCGGCCACCTGTCCCCGGGTGACCCGGCCTATCAGGGTCTCCTCGACCGGGCCACCCAGCTGGGCATCCTGCGCGGCGGCCTCTCCCCCGCGGATGCCGCCCACATGGCCCAGGGCGCCGCCTACGGCACCGTCGTCAGGCAATCGAGCATGATGGCCTTCGCCGACACCTTCTGGTTCATGGGGGTGCTCTGCTTCGCCCTCATGCCCCTCCTCTTCCTCATGCGCCGGAGCCGGGCCACCGGCGCCGTCCCCATCGACTGATCCCCCGGGATCGGTACCATGGACTGATGAGCCTCCGAAACCAGCCCTCTTCCGAACGCGCCTTCGCCACCTTCGTGATCCTGGCCCTGGCCGCCCTCCTCGCCAGCGGCCTGGCCTTCGCCCTCCGCCAGGAGCGGGCCCGCGCAGCGGCCCCGCCGCCGGCCGCCAAGTCGCGCCTGGTCGCGGTCCTGGAGGGCGTCATGGCCCCCAATGTGAGCCCGGCGGAGACCGAGACCTTCCGGATCTGGGTGCAGGGCGGCGCCACGCGGGAGAGCTTCGCTCCCGTGGAGGCCATCGTGGCCAACAAGTGCAGCGCCTGCCACAGCCCCGGGGCCCAGTTTCCCCCCATCACCGGCTACGAGGATCTGCGTCCCCTGGCCGTGGAGACGGTTTCGAGCGGCCTCTTCGCCCTCATCGGGGCCCGGACGCTCCACCTGATTGTGTTCCCACTGCTCTTCCTTGTGGCGGCCTTCGGCTACCTGCGGCGGACGGCCTGGCGAGGGCGCCGTCTTCTCATGGGCTTCTGCGCGGCGGCCGTGGCCTTTGATGCCGCCCAGTGGTGGCTGCGCCAGGGCCACCCGGGAGCCCCGTGGGCCTCCGGAATGACCCTGCCGTGGCTGGCGCTGGCCCTGCTGGGCCTCGCCTTCCTGGCGCTGGCAGCCGTGGTGCTGAAGGAACTCTGGCTGGAACCCCGGAGCTACTGAGGCGCCGGCTCGTCGACGAAGTCCTCGTCGGACAGGTTGCTGTCCGGCGGGAGCTTCGCCAGTTCGGCCTTCACGAGGTTCTGGTGGTGAGTCTCCTCGTCGCGCAGTTCCGTGAAGAGGGCCCGGACGCCGTCATCCTCGATAGAGGGAAGGGCCGTGACGAAGAAGGCATGGGCCTTCACCTCGGAAGCCAGGGCGGCCTTCATTGCCTGCCGGGGGCTCATGAAGGCGCGGGCGGCATCGTAGTCCGGCGCCTCCACATCGAAGATCATGGCCCGGGTGGCCATCCGGGGCGCGTCGCCGAAGAGCTTTCGCCGGCGGGCGGCCAGCTCCTCGCCGTGCTTGGCCTCGTTGGCGGCCATGAGGCGGAAGAACGCAGCCGCCTCCGGCGTGCGGTGCTGCTCCATCTGGGCCGCGAACTCCTCGTACCGCTCCTGGGCCTCTTCCTCGATCAGGATCGCCAGATCGAGAGCATTCACCGGGCTCAGGCTGGAAAAATCGATTCCTCGCGTTGCCATGCTGGGGCTCCCGTCACTTCTTGATGAAGAGGTCCAGGATACGCTCCTTCGACGGGGCGCCCTGGGAGAGCTGGGCCTGGCGCTCCCGAACCAGACCGTCGTAGGTCGGCGCGGGCTCGGGGTTCCGGTAGAACACGCCGAGGTTCAGCTTGGTGCCGTAGTTCTGGGCCAGGTTCATGGCCGCCAGCCGGTCCGACGAATCGTGCCCCAGGCTCTCGAGGGTCTCGCTGATGGCCTTGAGGCCCTTGATCTGCTGGGCCTCCTCGCCGTAGGTGACGCAGGGGGACTGGATGTTCACGAAGGCGAAGCCGGGGTAGCGGATGGCCTCCTCGATGATGGCCGCCATGCCCACCAGGTCCGTGGGGGAGGCCTGGGCCACGAAACCGGCGCCGTAGGCCAGCACATAGAGCAGCGGATTGACGGGATTCTCGAGGCTCCCGTGGGGCGAGGTGCAGGTGGTGCGGCCCTTCTGCGAGGTGGGCGAGAGCTGGCCCTTGGTGAGCCCGTAGATCTGGTTGTCCATCACGATGTAGGTGATGTCGATGTTGCGGCGGATCAGGTGGGCGATGTGCCCGCCGCCGATGGAGAAGCCGTCGCCGTCCCCGCCGGCCGCCAGCACCAGCAGGTCGGGGTTGGCCAGCTTGATGCCCTGGGCGATGGGCAGGGCCCGGCCGTGGACGGTGTTGAAGCCGTAGGCCGTGGTGTAGCCAGGAATGCGGCTCGAGCAGCCGATGCCGGAGATGAAGGCGATCTCGTGGGGCGGGCGGCCGATGGCGGCCAGGGCGCGGTAGATGCCTTGCACCACGGAATAGTCACCACAGCCGGGGCACCAGATGGGCTTCAGGTCGCTCTTGTAGTCCTTGGCCTGGAAGTCGCCCGGAGTGTTCACATTGGGGGTCATGGTCGCGCTCATGATGAACCTCACTCCTGGGGCTGAAGCTTGCCCTCGTGGCTGCGCTGCAGCTCCGCGAGGAGATGGTGGAGGGCCGCGACGATCTCGCCGGGCAGGAACGGGTTCGCGCCGCTGCGGGCCAGGGACTGCAGGCCCTTGGGCAGGTCGAGGTGCATGCGCAGCACCTTGAAGGTCTGGGCCAGGTGGGACTGCTCGACGACGAGCCCCTTCTGGACCGAGGCGAAGAAGTCGCGGTAGGTCTGCTCAGCCACCGGGTAGAGCAGGTAGGGCACCATCAGCTTCACATCCAGCCCCTGTTCCCGGGCCATCTGCAGCGCCTCGCGGCACACGCCGGCCACGCTGCCCCAGGCCACCAGGGCCAGCGGCGCATCGGGATTGCCGGTGATCTCGAAGAGGTCCCTGCGCTCCTTCAGCGGATCGAACTTCTTCGTGCGCTTGTCGTTCATGCGCGCATGCACGGAACCGCTGTTCGTGGGTGCGCCGGATTCCACATGCTCGATGCCGGAAGCCAGGTAGGTGCCGCCGAGCATGCCGGGGTGGCTGATGGGGCTGATGTGGTTCTCGGTCTGCTTGAACCGCTTGTAGTCCTGCAGGTCCGAGCCCGTGGGGACGAGGCGGTTGATGATCTTGAACTGGCTGGTGTCGATGGGATCCAGGGTCTCCTTGCGCGAGGCGATCTCCTGGTCGGACAGGATGATCACCGGCGTCTGGTAGTACTCGGCGATGTTGAAGGCCTCGATGGTGGTGCGGAATGTGTCGGCCACGGAGGTCGGGGCCAGCACGGGGCGGATCACATCGCCGTGGGCGGAGAAGGCCGCCGCGAAGAGGTCGGACTGCTCGGTCTTGGTGGGCAAGCCCGTGGAGGGGCCACCGCGCTGCACATCCACGATCACCAGGGGCAGCTCGGCGATGCTGGCGAGGCCCATCATCTCGGACTTCAGAGAGAGGCCGGGGCCGCTGGTGGCGGTCATGGCCTTCTTGCCGGCGAAGGAGGCGCCCACGGCCGCGCCGATGCCCGCGATCTCGTCTTCGGCCTGCAGCACCGCGCCGCCGTACTTCCAGACATGGTTGGTGAAGAACTGCATGATCTCGGTGGAGGGCGTGATCGGGTAGCCGCCGAAGAACTGGCAACCTGCGAAGATGGCTGCCGCCGCGCACATGTCGTTGCCGTCAGTCAGGAGCTTGACGCCGCCCTTGTTCTCCAAGGGCACGATGGTCATGTCGGCCTTGAGGGGATGTTCCTTCGCGAAAGCCATGCCCGCATCGAAGGCCTTCTGGTTGGCGTCGACCAGCTCCTGGCTCTTCTTGGCCAGCTTCTTGGAAATGCCCTTCATCACCGCCACGGCGCCGATGCCGAACCAGCCGGCGATGAGGCCCAGCACCACGGTGTTCTTGGCGCGCTCGGTGCCGGCGTGGGCCTTGGCCATCTCCGCGATGGGCACCGCGATCACCTGCAGGGGCGTCACGCCCACCAGGGGGATCTGGTTTTCGGGCACGCCGGTGGCGGCCTCGTAGATCACCACGGTGGTGCCGGCCACGGGCAACTCGGCGCCGAACTTCAGGAAGTCCTCCCAGTTCAGGGCCACGGCCACATCGAGGTTGCCGCCGGGGTTCAGGACCGGATCCGTGCTGATGCGGACGCGACAGGAGGACTCGCCGCCGCGGATCTGGGAGCCGAAGCTCTTGGTCATCACGCCGTGATAACCCTCGGCCGAAGCAGCCTGGAGAAGGGAGTCACCGGCAGAGACGATGCCATCGCCCCCTGAACCGGCCATTCCGAAGACAAGATCCTTGCGCATGGGCACCTCGGACTGAGGGTGATGTGGGCGGCCTCCGAGCCTCATCCAGCCGCCCGGCACCGCACACTGGAAGACGCAGTGTCGTCCTCACCACCCTACCCCCGGGGGGCATTGCTTTTCATCACACCTTCCCGCCAGACAGCCTTGCCAGCGCTGTGTCAGCCCAGCTGGGCGAGGTCTTCGGGCGTGCCGAAGCTCAGGGCCGAAACTTCGAGGCCCCGCTCCTTCGCCTGGCGCTTCACGAGGCCGGCCAGGACCTTGCCCGGCCCCAGTTCCAGGAACGAGGTGACGCCCTGATCCAGCAGCAGATCCAGGGTGGCCTGCCAGCGCACGGCGCCGGAAACTTGGCGCACCAGCCCATCTCTCAGGGCCTCAGGTTCCGAGACTGCGGCTGCGTCCACATTGTTCACCAGGGGACAGCGGGGCGCCTGGAAGGCCAAGCCTCGCAGAATGGGCTCCATGCGCGCCTGGGCGGGTTCCATGAGCGGGGAGTGGAAGGGCGCGCTCACGGGCAGCTTCATCGCCTTCCGCCCTCCGCGGGCCTTGACGGCCTCCAGGGCCGCGTCCACGGCCTCGGCATGGCCGGCGATGACGATCTGCCCGGGGCCGTTGAAGTTCGCGGGCACCACGATTTTGCCGGTGGTAGCGGCCGCTTCGGCGCAACTCGCTTCCACATCGCCCAGGCTCATGCCCAGGATCGCCGCCATGGCGCCCACGCCCACGGGCACGGCCTCCTGCATGGCCCGGCCGCGCTCGCGCACGGTGCGGACGGCATCCTGGAAGCTCAGGGTCCCCAGGGCCACCAGGGCGCTGTATTCGCCCAGGGAGTGTCCCGCGGCGAAGTCCGGCTTCGACAGACGATGGCCCCAGGCCTGCACGACCATGACGCTGTGGGTGAGGATCGCGGGCTGGGTGTGCTCGGTGAGCTTCAGGGTCTCTTCGGGCCCTTCGGCCATCAGCCTCGACAGGGGAAAGCCCAGGGCTGCGTCGGCGTCCTGGATTACGGCGCGCGCCGCGGGCTCAGCCTCGGCCAGCGCCACGCCCATACCCACCGCCTGCGACCCCTGACCGGGAAACAGCCAAGCCACTTTGCCCATAGAGAACCTCCCCAGCCACTCGAACTTGAACTGCTTATCACCAAGGCACCAGATTTCCGTTTGCCTCGTGCATCGACAGTGCCGATGCCGAGAAGGCACCAAGAAAGACAACCAACTAGCCTTTGCAGTTCTTGGTGTCTTGAGGGTGATTCCTTTCCTGGAAGCGGCCTCAGTCCTGCGGCAGCAGCAGCGCCACGCGCTCCTGGATGCGCTCGTGCAGATGGTGCTCCGCGGCCCGCAGAGCGGCACGGATGGCATTGCGCACAGCTTTGTGGTCGCTGCGGCCGTGACCGATGATGCTCACGCCCTTCACGCCCAGCAGCGGCGCGCCGCCGTACTCGGCATAGTCCAGCTTCTTCTTGAACCGCTTCATGGCGGGCTTGGCGAGCAGGCCGGCCAGCTTGGTGATGGGGGTCTCCATGAAGCTCTCGCGCAGGCCGCCGATGATGCCCTCCGCCAGGGCCTCGCTGGACTTCAGCACCACATTGCCCACGAAGCCGTCGCAGGCGATGACATCGAAGTTGCCGTTCCAGATGTCGCGGCCCTCGGCGTTGCCCTCGAAGCGGATGTCCATCTGGCGGAGCATGGCGGAGGCATCCTTGGTCACATCCGTGCCCTTGCCATCCTCCTCGCCCACGCTGAGGATGCCCACGCGGGGCCGCTCCAGGCCGAGCACCTCCTCGGCGTAGACCGAGCCCATCACGGCGAACTGCGCGATGTGTTCGGCCCGGCTGTCCACATTGGCGCCCACATCCAGCAGCACCGTGGGATTGCCCTTCATGTTGGGCAGGACGCTGGCCAGGGCTGGCCGGTCCACGCCCTCGAGCTTGCCGATGACGAGGCTGGAGGCCACCATGGCGGCGCCGGTGTGGCCCATGGACACCATGCCGTGGGCCCGCCCCTCGCGCACGAGTTGCGCGGCGACGCGGATGGAGCTGTCCTTTTTTTCCTTCAGGATGCTGGTGGCCTTGTCTTCCATCACCACGGTCTGGGAGGCATGGACCACCTCCGCCCGGGCCATCAGCGCGGGCGTGAACCCCTGCCGCGCCAGTTCGGGGCGGAGCACCGCCTCGTCCCCGACGAGGAACAGGAAGAGCCCCGGCCAGGCCTCGAGGGCCTCCCGGGCGCCTTGCAGCGTTACATGGGGGGCGTGGTCGCCCCCCATGGCATCCAGTGCAATGCGATGGCCGTCCACCGGCCGGCCCTTAAGCCGTCTCGGCGACGCGAACGGCCAGCTTGCCGCGGTAGAACCCGCAGCTGGGGCACACGCGGTGCGGCAGCTTGGGGGTCTGGCAGTTCGGGCAGGTGCTGGCGCTCATGACTTCCAGCGCGTCGTGGGTGCGCCGGCGGTCGCGGCGGGCCTTGGAATGGCGGCGCTTGGGATTCGGCATGAGAAGCTCCTAGCAGATAGAACGCAATGTTCCAGGTTAAAGGGTTCAGGACTGCGGGTCCAGCTTGATTCCCGCGAGGGCCTTGGCCAGCGCCTGGTTCAGGGCGGACGGGGCCTGCACGGCGTCGGGCTGGCACTGGCAGGGGCCCTTGTTCCAATTCTTGCCACAGCTGGGACAAAGCCCCTTGCAGTCATCGGCACAGAGGGGGTGCATGGGGGCCTGGAGCTCGAACTGCTCCCGCACCAGCTCCGCCTCGTCCAGGTTGTCCTCCGGCAGGAAGACCACATCCAAGTCCTGGGAGCCCAGCGCATGGGAGCCCCGGCCCACCAGATCGGCATCCTTGCTGCCCAGGAACTGGCTCTCGACCATGAGGGGCCGGTCGAGGGGCGCCAGGCAGCGGCTGCAGAACCCCTGCCACACGGCCTGGCCCTTCACCTCGAGGAAGACATCGCCGTCGGAGGCCAGGGCGAAGACGGACCAGGCCAGGTCGCGCAGGGAGATATCCCCCTCCAGCTCCAGCCGTTCCGTGGTGCCACTCAGGCGGAGGCCCTCGGGGGGCAGGTGGTAGAGGTCGATCACTTCTTGGCTCCGGCGTCCGCGGCCTCGCCCTTGGGCGCGCCATCGGTCGTGGGTCCGGCGCCGATCACCTGGCCCTGGCCGGGAGTCCGGGTGATGGGCCCGAATTCATCCTGCCGGTCGGGATCGCCCGCGGACTTCAGCTCGTAGTTGTTCCGCGTGGACTTCCCTTCGTAGGGCTGCTTGAAGGGGTCGAGGGGGCTCATGCCGAGCTTGATGAGGCTTTCCTTCACCAGTGGGGAGTTGGCCTCCACCATGGCCTCGAAGCTGCCGAAATCGGGATAGCGGGCATGCTTCAGGTGGTACTGGTCGAGGCCCTCGGCCACGGTCTTGAGGTCGTCCTGGGCTTTCACATGGCGGGCCTGGGCGCTGTATTTCTGATATTGCTTGAACCCCAGCGTGCTGATGACGGCGATGATCATCAGGGCCACCAGCAGTTCCAGCAGCGAAAAGCCCCGGTGGGTGGGACGGGTCGCGCGGCAAGCGGAGGTCGGGTTCATGGGAAGGTCCGGAGAAAGGGCTCGTCTGCGTCGCATCCGAGCGTTCCAGTGTGCCAGGAATGGCCGAAAAAGCAAGGATCCATCAGCATCATGCGTCCTTGGAACCCTCGGTTCCCCCGCCCTCATCCACCGCGGACGCAGGGAAGTCGGCGGGCCAGGGGAAGGCCTTGGGGAGGGCTTCCACGCCCCCCAGTTCGGCCAGCCAGTAGCGGTAGGCCCGGAAGCTCATGCCGAGGCGCTTCCCGGCCTTGGTCTTCACCCCGCCCACCTCTTCCAGGGCCCGCCGGAGGAGATAACCCTTCAGCGCGGTGAGCCAGGGCTCGAGGTCGAATCCCTCCGGAGGAATGCTGAAAGGCGAGGGGCGATCGGAGGATTCACTGGTGGCCAGGGAGCCCAGCCCCTCGGGCAGGAGGTCCCGGGTGATGGGTCCCCCGGGATTGAGCGCCACACAGCGCTCCATGAGGTTCTCCAGCTCACGCACATTGCCCGGGAAGCGGTAGGTCAGCAACTCGGCCATGGCCTCGGGGTGGAGCTGCATGGGCGGCTTGCCCAGCTTCTGGCAGAAGCGCCGGATGAAGTGCTCCGCCAGCACGGGCAGGTCCTCGGGCCGGTCCCGCAGCGGGGGCATTTCGATCTGGAGGATGTTCAGGCGGTAGAACAGGTCCTCCCGGAAGGCCCCGGATTCCGCGCGGGCCCGCAGGTCGCGGTTGGTGGCGGCGATGACCCGCACATCCACGGCCCGCTCCTCGGTGGCGCCCAGGCGCCGGAACCGGCGCTCCTGGAGCACCCGCAGCAGCTTCACCTGGAGGGCCAGGGGCATTTCGCCGATCTCGTCGAGGAACAGGATGCCGCCGCCGGCCTCCTCGAAAAGGCCGCGCTTCATGGCGCTGGCCCCCGTGAAGGCCCCCTTCTCGAAACCGAACAGCTCGCTCTCCAGCAGAGCTTCGGGCAGGGCCCCACAGTTCACGGCCACGAAGGGGCCCTTGGCCCGGTCGGAGTAGCGGTGGATGAGCCGGGCCACCACCTCCTTACCCGTGCCGCTCTCGCCCGTCAGCAGCACCGTGGTGTCGGCGCGGGAGACTTTCCCGATCAGAGCGTTGATCTTCCGCATCACCGGCCCCACGCCCACCAGCTCGCCCAGGTCCGGGGGCAGCTGGGTTTCCGGCTCCGCGGCGGCCAGCAGGCCCTTCAGCGTGCCGATGAGATCCTCGTGCTTGAAGGGCTTGGTGATGAAGTCCACCGCTCCCTGGTTCAGGGCCTGCACCGTGGTTTCCGTGGTGGCGTAGGCGGTCATGATCACCACCGGCGTCTCCACCCCCCGCTCCTTCATCCAGGTGAGCAGCTCGATGCCGGAGCCGTCCTTGAGCTTCAGATCCGACAGGACGCCATCGAAGGAGGCCTCCTGGAGAGCCCGGCGCCCCTCCTCGATGCCGGTGACCGCCTCACAGGCGAACCCGGCCCCCTCCAGGGCCAGGGTCAACACTTCCCGGAGGCCGGGCTCGTCCTCCACCAGCAGGATCCGTTGGGTCGAGGCGAGGGACATGGCACCCTGAAGAAGTGACGCGTTAGGTCAGTTATTCTATCTTGAACCCTTTTCTGGAGTCCCGTGAAGCACATCGTCTTTGCCCACCGGAAGCTGTCCTTCGGAGGCGGGGAGCGGGTGCTTCTGGAGCAGGTGGCCGCGCTGGCGGATCTGCCGGTCCAGGTTTCGGTGATCTTCCGCAAGGAACCCGGGAAGCGCGACATCGAGCCGGAGCTGCGCGCGCGGAATCCGAAGGTCGTGGAAGTGCTCCACCTGCCCGGCCCCCTGGGCGCCTTCCGGTGGCTGCGGCGGATCCGCCCGGATCTGCTGGTGCTCTGCAACCACAAGGGCGTGCAGCGGGCCCTGCCCTGGCTGGCCCGAACTGGCCTCCGCCTGCCCACCGTGGTCACCCTGCATGAGCACTACGAGCGTCACTTGCGGAAGTACCGGGGCATTCGCGGTTTCGTGGACCGCTGGCTCTGCACCTACGACTTCACCGCCGCCGTGCGGGAGCACCTCGGCCCCACGCCGTGCAGCATCATCCATCCCCTCTACCCCAGGGCCGAGGCCCAGCCGGTGGATCCGGAGGCGCGACGCGCGGCACGGCGCGCGCTGCGCGTACCGGAAAATGCGGTGGTCGTGGGATACGCGGGACAGATGGACGCCCGGAAGGCGACCACCGATGTGATCCGGTTCGCAAGCCACCTGAGGGGGCTCCTGGGCCATCCGCTGCACCTGCTCCTGGCGGGCCGGGAGGACCGGGGCTACGCCCAGGAGATCCAGGACGCCCTCGAGGATGAAAACCTGACCGGCCACTGCACCCGCACGGGTCCCCTGGGGGATCTTTCCCCCGCCTTCGCCGCCCTCGACCTCTATGTCATGACCAGCCGCAACGAGGGCTTCTTCCCCCTGGCCCTCATCGAGGCCCTGGAGCGGGGCGTGCCCGTGCTGGCCCCCACCGTGGGAGGCATCGGCACCGTGCTGAAGGACGGCGAGGGCGGCTTCCTCATCCCCAAGCCCGACGACCGGAAGCCCATCGATGGCGCCCTGTTGCGCCGGGCCGCGGCCCGGATCGCCCCCCTGCTGACGGATTCCGCGACCTGGGAGGCCCAGCGGACCAGGGCCCACGCCTTCGGAACGGCCCTGACCCGGGACTACGATGCCGCATCCCGGTTCCGCGAGGCGGTGGCCGCATGGCTGTGATTCCCGACCACGCCACCTGGGTGCGCTTCCCGCGGTTCGTGGGCGATGCCGCCATGCAGCTGCCCGTGCTGCGCCTGCTGCGGGAGCTGGATCTCGGCCCCATCGTCGTCTGGGGCCCGAAGACCACCGTGGGCCTGGTGGCGGACACCTGGTTCTGCGACGCGGCCCTGCCCGACGAAGGCAAGCCCGGTCCCTTCGAGATGGCGCGCATCCTCCGGAACCACCGCGCAGCCCGCAGCATCCACTTCCCGAAGTCCCTGCGGCCGGCCCTGGCCGCCTGGCTGGCCCGGGTGCCCGAGCGCATCGGCGTGGACGAGAGCCTGGCAGGCCTTTTCAACACCCACAGCGGCCCCTTCTGGGAGGCGGAGGGCCCCTTCCTGCTCCGCTACCACGCCGTGCTGAAGCGGCGCTGGCCGGACCTGCCCCCCATGCCCTATGCCGACTTCGATCCGGCCGTGGCCATCGACAAGCCTGCGGAGCGCTACCTCTGCCTCATGCCCGGCTCGACCTGGCCCTCCAAGGCCTGGCCCGTGGACCACTACCGGACCCTCCTCCTGAAGGCTCGCTCCGAAGGCTATGCCGTGGCCGTGCTGGGCTCGCCGGACGAGGCGGCCACCTGCGCGGCAGTGGCTGGATGCGAAGGCCTCGACCTCTGCGGAAGGACCACCCTGAAAGAGGCCGCGGCCTGGATGCGCGGATCGACGGCCGTGCTGGGCAACGACTCGGGCCTGAGCCACCTGGCCGCCGCCTGCGGGGCACCCGTGCTGGCCCTCTACGGCGCCACGGACCCCGGCGGCTCCACCCCTTGGGGGCCGAAGAGCCGCGGCCTCCGGAAGGAGGGCGTCCCCTGCGCGCCCTGCTTCAAGCCGGCCTGCTTCACGCCGGGCCACCCCTGTCTGGCGGGCATCGGGCCGGACCAGGTCTGGGCGGAACTCCAGGGCCTGATAACCGGATAGAATCAGCATTCACCTCCGAGGTCCCGCATGGTCCGTCGCCTTCTCCTCGCCTGCGCCGCCGTCACCCTCGTGGCCCAGGCGCCCGTCATCAGCTTCGACAAGACCCACCACGATTTCGGCCGCATCACCCCGGATCGCAAGGCCGCCGCGAAGTACCGTGTCACCAACACCGGCAACGCCATCCTCAGCATCACCCAGGTCCGGCCCAGCTGCGGCTGCACGGCCACGGTGCTGGGCAAGTGGTCCATCGGCCCCGGCGAGGGCACGGACCTGGAGGCCACCTTCGACCCCAAGGGCCTGAAGGGCGGGGTGCGGAAGTCCATCGAGGTCGTCTGCAACGATCCCAAGACCCCCACGGTCAGCCTGACCCTGGAGGCCGAAGTCGTGCAGGAAATCATGCCCTCGGTGGAGTCGGTGTACTTCCACCTGGTCCCCAAGTCCGCCACCACCCGCGGATCCGTCCGCTACGCCAGCGGCAATGGCGAGGCCGTGCAGCTCCTGGACGCGAAGGCTCCGGGCGCCCCCTTCCTCTCCTTCGGCTACCGGCAGGAGGGCAAGGATGTGGTGCTGGAAGTGGCTTTTGACGGCCGGAAGGTCCCGGCGGGCCGCTTCCGCGGCGTCGAGCAGGCCACGGTGCGGTTCTCCAATCCGCGGATGAACCAGCTGCCCCTGAACATCCAGTGGGAACTCAAACCCTCGATCCAGACCTCGCCCATGGAGCTGGTGTTCCAGGATGCCCCCGGCAAGGAGCTGCGCCAGAAGCTCTCCCTCAAGCAGGCGGATGGGCGCGCCTTCCGCATCACCGCGACCCGCTGCTCCCTGAACGGCGTCCGCGTGGAGGGTCTGGGGCCGAAGGCCGCGGCCCAGGAAGTGTCCGTCGTGCTGCCGGCCACGCTGAAGGCCGGGCGCTACAGCGAGGTTCTGTCCCTGAACACCGACGATCCCGATCAACCGGAGTTGACGGTCCGCCTGGCTGTGATCCTCAAATAGCGACAGTCCGTCAAGATTTTGTGTTGTTCGATTCCGGCCCGCCGGGAGGGCGATAGCCTGGAGAGATGCCCAATTCACGCCCCTCCCACCTGATGGCCGTGCTCTCCCTGGCCGCCATCGCAGCCGTGTGGGGCGGCGGGTTCCCGGCCACCAAGTACTGCCTGCAGGCAGGGTTGTCCGTCGGGGCCATCCTGTCCATCCGCTTCGCCCTGGGCACGGCGGGGCTCGGCCTGCTGATGCTCCTGTTCCGGGTGCCCATCCGGCGGCAGGCCGCCCTGGATGGCCTCTGGCTGGGCTTGGTCCTCGCCAGCCTCTTCTGGCTCCAGACCGACGGCCTGCGCTTCACGAGCGCCTCGAAATCCGGGTTCATCACCGGGCTCTATGTGATCTTCACGCCCATGGTGGCCCTGCTGGCGGGGGACCGCCTGCGGCTCTCCCATGGCCTGGGCGCCCTGGTGGCCCTGACGGGCCTGGCCCTGCTGGTGCGGGAGCCGGGCGCGGCCTGGGGCGGCTGGAACCGCGGCGATTCCGAGACCCTGCTGGCGGCGGTGCTCTGCGGATTCCACATCGTGATGACCGCCCACTTCTCGCGGCGCTCCTCGGGCTGGGTCCTGGCCTTCATGCAGGTGGCCGTCACGGGTCTCATCTCCCTGCTCGTCACCTTGGCCCTGCCTTCTCCCCACGGCTTCCAGGGTGCCGGTGCGGCGCTCGCCAGGGGCGGCACCTGGGTCTCGCTCGGTTTCATGGCGGCGCTGGCGACCACCCTGGCCTTCTATGTGCAAAGCACCATGCAGGCCCAGCTGGGCGCCACCGAGTGCGCCATCATCTTCAGCTCTGAACCCGTGTGGACGGCGGGCATCGCCATCAGCGGCTTCGTCCCGGGCATCAAGGAGCACCTGAGTCCGACCCAGCTCTCCGGCGGCCTGCTCATCATCGCCGCCACTCTCGTGGCGGAGCTGGGGCCCAGGCTGCTCCGGCGGCTCCAGCGGCCGGAGCCGGAAGAGGCCATCGGGTAGGGATCCTCCCCCCCGTTTTTTGGGGAGCCGGCTTAGCCGGTATCCTGAAGGTCGAAGAGGAGTCGGGCATGTTCATCGTCACGGGCGGCGCGGGGTTCGTGGGCAGCAACCTGGTGCGGGAGCTGAACCGCCGCGGGCACACGGACATCCTCGTGGTGGACAACCTGGCCCGGGCGGAGAAGGCCCGCAACCTGGCGGACCTCACGCTTTCGGACTACATGGACAAGCGCGAGTTCCGGGCGAGGCTGGACGCGGGCACGCTGGACCTGCGGCCCGAGGCCGTGTTCCACAACGGCGCCTGCTCCGACACGATGGAATCCGACGGCCGCTACATGATGGAGAACAACTTCGGCGATTCGAAGGCGCTGCTCCACTGGTGCCTGGCCCGCAAGGCCCCCTTGGTCTACGCCAGCAGCGCGGCCACCTACGGCGCCAGCACGGACTTCGAGCCCGTGCCGAAGAACGAAGGCCCCCTGAATGTCTATGGCTACTCCAAGCTGGCCTTCGACCAGCATGTGCGCAGCCTCCTGCCGGCCATCCAGAGTCCCGTGGTGGGCCTGCGCTACTTCAATGTCTTCGGCCCCCGGGAGCACCACAAGGGCCGCATGATGTCCGTGCTGCACCAGCTGCTGCGCCAGCTGAAGGAATCAGGCGCCTGCAGGCTCTTCAAGGGCACCGACGGCTTCGGTGACGGCGAACAGCAGCGCGACTTCATCTTCGTGGGCGACATCGTGGCCATCAACCTCCACTTCGGCGGCGCAGGCATGGTGAAGGGCATCGTGAACGCCGGCACGGGACGCGCCCGCAGCTTCAACGACATCGCCCGCACCCTCATCGCCCACCTGGGACAGGGCCGCATCGACTACATCCCCTTCCCCGACGAGCTGCGCGGCAAATACCAGAGCTTCACCCAGGCGGATGTGCGGAGCCTGCGCGGGGCTGGCTTCGCGGCCCCCTTCACCGAGCTGGAAGCGGGCATCGCGGCGACCCTGGCGGAGATTTGATCCTCAGGCCTTGCGGTCCAGGATCACCAGGGTGACATCGTCCACGAAGGGCGCGGGGTGGTTGAAGGCCCGGGCCTGGTTCACGACCACATCGGCGGCCTCCTCGGCCCCTGCGGGCAGTTCCGCGCAGATGCGCCGGAGGCCTGCTTCCTCGAGCATGGCCCGGTCCTCGCGCTCCACTTCCACCAGGCCATCCGTGTAGAGCACCAGCCGGTCCTCGGCCAGGAACTCTGCCTGATGCTCCACGAAGGGCAGCTGGGGATCCAGGCCCAGCATGAATCCCTTGCCCCGGAGGACTTCGGATCGCTGCAGCCCGCCCCGGGCCCCGCGCACGATACGCAGCGGCGCGCAGTGCCCGGCCACCACATAGCGGATGCGGTCCTCGGCGGGGTCCAGCCGGCCCAGCCAGGCCGTGGCGAACTGCTCCGCCAGGGTGGAGCGGCAGAGGTCCTCGTTCATCCCGTGGGCCCAGGTCAGGGGCTCGCCTCCGAGCCGCACCTGGTTCTCGAAGGAGGTCTTCACCATGGCGGAGATCAGGGCCGCGGTCACGCCATGGCCGCTCACATCCGCGATCATCATGGCGGTGCTGCCGTCCGCCAGGGGCAGCACGGCATAGATGTCTCCGCCAATGCCCGCGGCGGGCAGGTAGCGGTGGGTGTACCGGGTTCCGAGCGCCTCGCCCGGAAGCTTGGGCAGCAGGCCCATCTGGAGGGCCGCGGCCAGTTCCATCTCCTCGTGCACGCGCTCCTGGAAGGCCATCAGCTCCTTGTTCTGGCGCTTGATCTCCTTCTGCATCGCGATGAGGCGGAAAGTGGAGTCCACCTTGGCCAGCACTTCCTGGGCATGGAACGGCTTGGGGATCATGTCGTCCGCGCCGAGGGAGAGGCCGCCGATGCGCGAGGCCGTGCCGTCCAGCGCGGAGAGGATGATGAAGTAGATGTCCCGGGTGGCGGGATCGCTCTTGACGCGCTTGCACAGCTCGTCGCCCGACATCTCCGGCATGCGGAGGTCCGAGATGATGAGGTCCGGCCGCAGCCGGCCCATCTCGTCCAGGGCCTCCAAGCCGTGGCCTGCGGTCAGGACCTGATAGCCCGCGCGTTTGAGGTAGAAGCTGAGGATATCCCTGATGGGCGCTTCATCATCCACCACGAGGACCACGCCCTTGGCCATACGGATTCCTCAGGTGGCGATCGGCGTCAGGCGCCGCGAAGGGCGTCCTGCTCCGTGGCGAAGATCGAGAAGTAGTTGGTGAGGTTCGTCTGGTCGAAGGTCTTCTTCACGGGCGCGGGAAGGCAGCAGAGGTGCAGCTTCCCACCGGACTTGTCGACGCTGTTCCGCGCGGCGACGAGCAGGCCGAGTCCCGAGGAATCGATGAAGCTGACGCCCTCCAGGTTGATCACCAGGAGCTTCGGCTGCGCCGTGGCCACCGTCTCGCGGATCACATCCCGCAGCTGGGCGGTCACTTCGAAATTGACCTTGCCCTGGATGGACACCACCGAGGCGGTGCCTTCTTGGCGGGTCTGGATGTTCAGCATGGTTCCTCCTGAAGGATTCCCTGAAGCACTCGCCGCCGGGCGGCGTCCCGCTGGCGCTGTTTGTATTCCGAATGGGATGCCGGACCTGATCGTGAGCTTTGAAACCCCGATTGTTC
Organism: Geothrix sp.; assembly: GCA_019449415.1. Taxonomy (GTDB): domain Bacteria; phylum Acidobacteriota; class Holophagae; order Holophagales; family Holophagaceae; genus Geothrix; species Geothrix oryzae. The sequence goes on along the minus strand of JAGRPP010000013.1, from coordinate 6,235 downwards.
CATCACTTGGACTTCATGTGCGAAGAAGAAAGTAAACTCCTCCTGTTCCTGGATCAACTCAGGAATCCCCGCCAGGTCCGCCAGCTCCGCCTGGCCGAGCCCCCGAAGGCGATTCTGGACGGTTTCCAGGGCCGCGGCGGCCGGCCCCGGCAGGCGGATCAGGGTGCGCGCGGTGAACTGGATTGCCGAGTAATCCTTGCTGGAAAAGGGGTTCTGCTCAAGTCCCCCCGATTTGAGGGCCAGGGTGTGGCTGAGGGACCGCCGCTCCTCCGGGCTCAGGTCGTAGATCTGGAACAGGGGCGGCATGGCCTCGGTCCAGGCCGCCAGGGCCTTCAGGTCGATCATCAGGTTCCGGCTCCGGCTGGGCTTGATGTGGGTGGGCATCAGCACATGGTGGTCCAGCAGGAAGCGGATGACCATGAGCACGCCCAGCTGGTCCTCGGCCACCAGGCGGATGCCGATCTGGTCGTAGATGGTCTCCGCCACATTCTCGGGCTTGTGGAGCATCTTCAGGAGCATGGACACGCGGTCCTTGTTCTCCTTGCGTTCCACGGCCACCAGCGGCACCTCGTAGGCCCCCCGCAGCAGCCAACGCCCCTCCTCGCACACGAGGTACTGGTCGTAGCGGCCGAAAACCTGGCTCTGGATCTCCGGGAGGAAGCGGAGGTTCACATTGTGATCCACATGGAAGAGCGTGTGCATCACCCGCAGAACGGCGCAGGCCCAGCGGCCGCTGAGGGTGCGCGGCCGTTCCGAGGCCCAGACCAGGAGGTCGAGGGGATCCCCCAGGGCCCGGAGCTCGTTGGGAACATGCAGGTTCGTCCCTTCGAGCACCACCCCCTCCAGGAAGTCGATGGCGTCTTCGTAGATCCGGAGCACCCTCGCCCGGTGGGCGGGCACGCTCATGTCGTAGCCGTAGTTGAGGGCGAAGGTCCAGGCCTCGTCATGGGACTGGATCCGCAGCCCGTCCAGGTCGATGGGCGAGCCTCCACCGAGGATCACCTGGGTGACCTCCGGGGGCATGGGAAAGAGGGCATGTTGTCGCATGGCGTCCAGCATGTGTATCGGCTCGCATCATGAATCATAAAAAATTGGGGCGCCCAGGAAATCGGGCGCCCCATCGAAAATCGGTTTTGTCCTACTTGATGGCGAAGGCGGCGACGAGCACATAGATCACGAGGGCCTCGATGAGGGCCAGGCCGATGATCATGGTGGTGCGGATGTTGCCGGCAGCCTGGGGATTGCGGGCCACGCCTTCGCAGGCGGCGACCACGGCCTTGCCCTGGGCCAGACCGCAGCCGGCGGCCGCGATGGCGAGGGAGAGGTGGGCCACGAACTGACCTTCGAAGAGGCTCTTCTGGGCGGCGACGGGGGCGCCCTGCGCGAAGGCGACGGCGGCCAGGGTGAACAGGAAGGCGGTGGTGAGGAACTTCTTCATGGTGGTGCTCCTAAGTGGTGCCCTTGGGGTTCGGAATCCCGCAGGCGGTTGAATGCTTTTCTAGCGGAAATCGCGCAGCGATTTCCGAAGGCTCAATGATCGTGGGAAACCGCACCACTCAGGTAGATCGTCGCCAGCATCGTGAAGACGAAGGTCTGGATCAGCCCGAAGAAGAGGCCCAGGAACATCATGGGGATCGGCAGCAGGATCGGCATCAGGCCGAAGAAGATGCCCGCCACCACATGCTCGCCGGCGATGTTGCCGAAGAGACGCAGGGAGTGGCTGAGGATGCGGCTGAGCAGGCCCAAGATCTCCAGCGGGAACATGAGGGGTGCCAGCCACCAGATGGGGCCGGCGAAGTGGGCCCAGTACTTCACGAAGCCCTGCTCCTTCATGCCGTGGAAGTTGTAGTAGCCGAACACCACCAGGGCCGCGCCCAAGGTGACATTCCAGTTGCTGGTGCCGGGGCTCAGGGCCGGAAGCAGGCCGAAGAGGTTGTTGAAGAAGACGAAGAGGGCCATGGTCCCGATGAAGGGCAGGTAGCGCTCCCCGTGGTGGGCGATGTTGTCGTTGATCATGTCCTTCAGGCCGCCGACCACGCCCTCGAAGACCTGCTGCAGGGGACCGGGGATGCGAGCCAGGTTCTTCCGGACCAGGGTCGTGATCGCCATGGCCAGGAGGGCCGCCAGGGCCGCATTCAGCAGGTGGTCATAGCGCTCCAGGACAGAGAGGGCCGCCCCGTGGGCGAAGCCGGGCCAGGGGTGCTGGGTCAGATGCAGGACCTGGGTGAGCCACTGGGCGAGCAACGATGCGTGGTGTTCCATCTCGGTCAAACCTCAATCGGGCGGGGTGGCTTCGGGTTTCTGGAAGGCCAGGCGCAGCGCTTCCAGGAGGATGCCGGCCACGAAGAGAAGCACTCCCAGGGCCAGCGGCAGGGCTTCCGCCGGGTATCTCCCCATCATCCCACGCAGCACCAGGGCGATCAACGCCAGTTTGCCGAAGGAGAGGAAGCCGTAGAGCCACCTCCGGCGCACGGAGGGCGTCAGCATGCGGGCCGTCAGGTAGCGGTGGAGGGTCCAGAAGGCGAGGCTGGCCAGGGCCCCCACGCCAAAGACCAGCCCGGCGGTCCAGGAGCGCAGGAGCCCCCAGAGGGCGATCCCCGCCAGGCCCAGGACGATCATGCCCCCCGTAACTCGGCGGAGGTGGTCCTCGCCCTCGTGGCCGGCCTCACTCATTAGGCCCCTTCCCTTCCTTGAGGCGCTTCAGCTCCGCCTCGTCCCGGCGGGTCATGCGACGGTTCACCTTGTAGAGCTCCCAGAAGGCGGCGGTGATGCCCCAGACGAGGCCCACCCACTGGCCCATGGCTGGGTGTCCGAACCAGCTGCCGATCCAGCGGCCCAGGAAGAACCCCAGGGCGATGCAGAGGGGGAAGGTCAGCCCGAGCGACATGAGGTCGCCCCACAGGGCCCGCTCACCCGGGTCGACCCCGTCGCCGCGCTTGAAGATCACGGGCCGCTCCCCAAGAAAAAAGGCGCGGGAGAAATCCCGCGCCTTTCAGTGTACGCCGTCGCCTCAGATCCGGACGGCCCAGTCCAGCAGCCAGGGCCCGAAGGCCGTCCCCACCAGCACCAGCAGGCAGGCCAGGGCCACGATGAAGGTCGGGGCGGCGCCCATGGGGGCCACCTCGCCCTCGACGGGCTCATGGAAGTACATCTGGGCCACCACGCCCAGGTAGTAGTAGGCACCCACAACGCTGGTGAGCAGCGCGATGACGGTGAGGGTGACGAAGCCCTGCTCGATGGCCAGCTTGAAGAGGTAGAACTTTCCGAAGAAGCCCACCAGGGGCGGGATGCCGGCGAGGCTGAGCAGGAAGATCATCATCGCGAAGGCCAGCACGGGGTGCTTCTTCCCCAGACCGCGGAAATCCTCGATGCGCTCGCCTTCACCCTTGCCCTGGAGGTAGATCACCACCGCGAAGGCGCCGGTGTTCATCACGAGGTAGATGAGCATGTAGAGCCACACGGCCTGGGCCCCGGCTTTGGGGTCGCCCGACAGCACGCCCAGCAGCATGTAGCCCACATGGGCGATGCTGGAGTAGGCCAGCAGCCGCTTCATGCTCTCCTGCCTCACCGCGGTCACATTGCCGAGGATCATGCTGGCCCCGGCGATGTAGCACAGGGGCAGCACCCACTCGCTGGTCACGCCGTGGAAGCCCGCGCCGAAGACGCGCAGGAAGGCCGCCAGGGCCGCAGCCTTGGGGGCGGTGGCCATGAAGGCGGTGATGGGCGTCGGCGCGCCCTCGTAGGCGTCCGGCGACCACATGTGGAAGGGTACCGCGGCCACCTTGAAGGCCATGCCCACCAGCACCATCAGCACCCCGCTGTAGACCAGCAGGGTGCTGGTGGTCGGCGTGAGGGCCAGGGCCTGATTGAGGTCCGCCAGGTTGGTGGTGGTGCCGCCCGCGGCGCCGTAGAGGAGGCTGATGCCGTAGACGAGAATGCCGCTGGAGAAGGCGCCCAGCAGGAAGTACTTCATGCCGGCTTCCACGCTGGTGGCGCGGTCCCGCAGGTAGGCCACCAGGATGTAGATGCAGATGGCCATGAGCTCGATGCTGAAATACACCGAAATCAGGTCCGAGGCGCCGCACAGGAAGAGCATGCCCGCCAGGGAGAACAGGAGCAGGGCGTAGTACTCCACCGTCTGCTGCTTGAGGCTGTTGAGGAGCCGGGTGCTCAGGGCCACCGTGGCGGCCGTGCCGAGGATGCAGAGCATCTGGAAGCCCCGGGCCAGGCCGTCCATGCGGAACATGCGGGAGAAGCCCTCGCCGTCCACGGTGCGGCCCACCAATACGGCGGTGGCGGCCAGGATCACCAGGGTGATCGGGGCCCACTTGTGCTTCTCGCTCCGGTTGAAGAACAGATCACCGGGCCAGAGCATCAGCGTGGCCATGACCATCAGGAACAGTTGGGGCGTGATCAGGTGCGTATCCCGGAGGAGCGCACCCAGAAGCCCCTGCGCGAAGCCGGTCATCAGTGGCCTCCGCCGTGGCCATGGGTTTCGGGGGCGGGAGCGGCGGGGGCCTCGTGGCCAGCCGGGGCGGCTTCATGGCCGGCGGCGGGAGCCGCCTCATGCAGGGCCGGGGCGACCATGCCCCTCATCCCGATCTTGGCAGCGGCAGCCTGCTGGGCGGCCAGGGCCTGGGCGGCATGGAAGCCCGGGGTGACCTGCTCGACGAGCTTGCGGACCGGCGCGTCCATCACATCCATGACCGGCTTGGGATACATGCCGATCCAGAAGGCGACCACGACCAAGGGGGCGAAGTAGAGCACCTCGCGGAGGCTCAGGTCCTCCATCTTCTCGTTGACGGCGGTGATGGGTCCGAACATCACGCGCTGGTACATCCACAGCAGGTAGGCGGCGCCGAGGATGATGCCCAGCACGGCCACCACGGCCGCCCAGGGGAAGGCCTGGAAGGAACCCATGAGGATCACGCCCTCGCCGATGAACCCGTTCAATAGGGGTAGGCCCAGGCTGCTCATGGTCATGATCATGAAGATCGTGGCGTAGACCGGCATGCTCTTCGAGAGGCCGCCGAAATCCGCGATCATGCGGGTGTGGCGGCGCTCGTAGACGATGCCCACCGCGAGGAAGAGGCCGCTGGTGCTGATGCCGTGGTTGATCATCTGGAACAGGCCGCCCTTGATGCCGTAGGGGTTGAGGGCGAAGAGGCCCAGCATGCACAGGCCCAGGTGGCTCACGGAGGAGTAGGCCACCAGCTTCTTCATGTCCTTCTGGATCATGGCCACCAGCGCGCCGTAGATGATGCCGATGAGGGACAGCCCGACCATCCAGGGCATGAGGTCCTTGGTGGCATTGGGCAGGATGGGCAGCAGGAAGCGGACGAAGCCGTAGGTGCCCATCTTCAGGAGGATGGCGGCCAGGATCACGGAACCGGCGGTGGGCGCCTGCACATGGGCGTCCGGCAACCAGGTGTGGAAGGGGAACATGGGCACCTTGATGGCGAACCCGATGAAGAAGCCCAGAGCCAGCAGGATCTGGTAGGTCTTGGACTGCTGGGCGATGATCGGCGCCATGGCCTGGAAGCTGGCCAGCGAGAAGTCGTAGGAGCCCGTGGTCTTGTGCTGCAGGAAGTAGATGGCGAGGATGGCCACCAGCATCAGCACGCCACCCGCCAGGGTGTAGAGGAAGAGCTTGATGGCCGCGTAGAGCTTCTGGGGGCCGCCCCAGATGGCGATGAGGAAGTACATCGGGACCAGCATGACTTCCCAGAACAGGTAGAAGAGGAACATGTCCTGGGTGATGAACACGCCGAGCATGGCCGTCTGGAGGACCAGCATCCAGATGTAGTACTCCTTGTGCCGGGTCTCGATGGACTTGAAGGAGCAGGCGATGGCGATGGGGCCGATGAAGGTGGTCAGCAGCCAGAGCAGGAGGCTGATGCCGTCCATGCCCACGCTGAACTTCACCCCCAGGGAGGGGATCCAGTTCCAGGCCCCTGCCCATTGGACCGCGTCGCTGGCCCGGTCATAGCCGAACCAGAAGACGACGCTCAGCAGGAAGCTGACGATCATCACCAGCAGGGAGCCGATTTCGAAGATCCGGCGCTGGTCCTTGGGCACGAGAAGCAGGACCAGTGCCCCCAGGAGGGGCAGGAAGGTCGCCACCAGCATCAGTGTCGTGTTTGCGGTGAACATGGGGACTCCAACCAATGAGGGCTAGGCGAGGAATTTCCAGAAGGCGAAGACGAGGAAGCCGAGGAACATCACGAAGGCGTAG
>JAGRPP010000001.1 GCA_019449415.1 Geothrix sp. | reverse complement strand
CGCCGTGGACACCTTCGGCACGGGCAAGGTGTCCGATGAGGCGATCGTCCGCGCGGTGCGCGAGGTCTTCAGCTGCACCCCCAAGGCCATGATCGAGGCCCTGGACCTGCGCCGGCCCATCTACCGCGCCACCGCCGCCTATGGCCACTTCGGCCGCCCCGAGTTCAGCTGGGAGAAGACGGACAAGGTGGAGGCGCTGCAGAAGGCGGCGAAGTAGGCGCTCAGTCTGGAGGCTGGAGGCTGGAGTTCGGAGGTACTGCTTTTTGGGCGGCCCTGGGGGCCGCGCCATTCTTTGCTTTTGGGCCGTTCACCTGGGGCGGCCCTGAAGTAGCCCGTCATCGCGCCGCGAAGCGGCGCATCAGAGATCATTACCTCCAGGCTCCAGGCTCCAGACTCCGGCCTCTACTCCAGCCTCCGGCCTCCGGTCTCCTACCTGAACCCTACTCCGCCCGCTCCACGCGGTTTCGCCCACCCTGTTTGGCGCGGTAGAGGGCCTCGTCGGCCCGCCTCAGGAGTTCCTCGGCATCGGGCATCAGGGCTTTGCCTCCGCGGGCAGCCACCCCCAGGCTGATGGTCTTCCGGAGGGTCGCGTTGCCGAGGAGGTGATCCAGGCTGGCGAACTTCTCCCGCAGGTTTTCCGCGACCCGCAGGGCCGCGGTGCCGTCGGTGTAGGGAAGCACCAGGGTGAACTCCTCGCCACCGTAGCGCGCGGCCAGATCCGTGGCCCGCAGGCTGGTGTTCAGCATGGCGCCCATATTCCGCAACACCACATCGCCCATGGGGTGACCATAGGTATCGTTCACGGCCTTGAAGTGATCAATGTCGATCATCACCAAAGCGAGGGGGACCATGGTGCGCCGCGCCCGCCGCACCTCCTCGTCCAGCCGGGAGATGAGGAGGCGCCGGTTCGCCAGGCCCGTGAGGGAGTCGGTGACGGACTGCGCCTCAAGCCGGGAATTCATCTCCCTCAATTCGTCCTGGAGCCGCTTGAGCTTGGTGTGGATGCGCACTCGGGCGAGCAGTTCCTTCTCATGAAAGGGCTTGGTGACATAGTCGGAGGCGCCCCGCTCCAGGATCTCAGCCTTGCGGTCCAGGTCGTCCTCGGCAGTGAGCATGATCACCGGAATCTGCTCCAGATCCTTGCGGCTGGCTTTGAGGCCCAGGAACTTCAGCCCGTCGAAGCCTGGCATCACCAGGTCGCAGAGCACCAGGTCCGGGGGGGTCTCCATGATGATCTTGAAGGCGGTGAGGCCATCCGCCGCCTCCAGGAAGTGCGTGAATTCGCCATCCCGCAGCAGGGCCGCCTTGATCTCGTTGCGGATCATGGCGTTGTCGTCGACGATGAGGACGCGGCCGGCCATCAGGTGTCTCGGTTGGCAGCTAGATGCAGCCTCTCGCGCCAGGTCTCCCAGGCCCGCGGATCGAACGGGATGGCGCGGGCCAGGTTTCGGCGCATGGCCCGGGTCGCCTGGAGGGGGGCTCGCCACAGGGATTCGGGCAGGCGGGCCGCGGCGTCGGCGCAGGCGGCCCAGCCCTCGGGCGTCTGGCAGACCAGCAGCCACTGGTGGCCAGCCT
>JAGRPP010000012.1 GCA_019449415.1 Geothrix sp. | reverse complement strand
CTCCTGGTCGTCGAGCGGCGCGACCTGACGGCCTTCCACGCGACCCTGGTCTTCCGCCGGGGCCGAGCCGAGGAACCCCCGGCTCTGGCCGGCGCCACGGACCTGCTGGCCCGGGCCCTCTATGGCGCCACCTGGCCCGAGGACCTGGATCCCGCCCATGGGCCGGCTTCCCTGGATGCCCTCCTGCAGCAGGAGGAGGGCCTGCTGGAGGCCCTCCGCCTGGAGCGGCTGCGCCTGCAGAAGGATCCCGCCACGGCCACCCAGGCCCCGGCCCTGGAGTCGAGCCTCCAGACCCTGCAGGCCACCCTGCGGGCCCGGTTTTCGGCCTCGCCGCTGGCGGACGCCTACGCGGCCAGGGGCGGGCGCCAGACCGCCAGCGCCGGGCCGGATGCCCTGGTGGTGCAGACCGAGCTTCCCACCGAAGCCTTCGAGTTCTGGTGCCGCACCGAGGCCCAGCGCCTGGCCGTGCTCCAGCTGAGCCGCTTTTCCGAGGCCCGCTCGGCGCTCATCGCGGACCTGCGGCTGCCCGGGCGCCAGGGCATCGCCCTGCTGCGGGGCGCCGCCCTGCCCGGCCACCCCTATGGCCGCGACCTGGCCGACAACCTGCCCGCGATCGAGGCCCTGCGCCGCTCCGACCTGCGGGCCTGGGCGCGCCATGCCTGCGGCCCGGATCGCCTCATGCTGGTCGTCGTGGGCAGCCTCGGCATGGATGCGGTACGGCCCGTCGTGGAGCGCCACTTCGGCCTCCTGCCGGCCACCAAGGAGGTCGAGGATCCGATCCTCCCGGAGATCCCCGCGGACCTGGGGGATCGGAGGGTCCAGGCCGCCCTGGGAGCGGCCCCCCGCCTGCTGGTGGGCTGGCGCATCCCTCCCCGGGCCCAGGCCGACCACCTCGCCCTCTGCATGGCGGCCCAGCTGCTCGGGGGCGGCCGGTCGAGCCGCCTGCCCCTCAAGCTCGTAGCCCAGAAGGCCCTGGCCGAACACGCGGAAATCCAGCTGGATGTGCCAGGCGGCCGGCTGCGGGGCCTCCTGGTCGCCGACCTGACACCGGCCGAGGGGCATAGCCTCGCGGAAGTGGAAGGCGCCTTGCACACGGAGATCCTGCGCCTCCAGCAGGAGCCCATCCCCCTGGACGAATGGCAGAAGGCCCTGGCCCGCCTGGAGGTGGATCACCTGGTCGCCCAGGATGACCCCGCCAGCCTGGCCCGGAGCCTGGGCCTCGCCTGGGTCGAGGGCGGGGACTGGCGCCTCTCGGATCTGGAGATCCAGCGCCTGCGGACCCTCGGCCCCGAGGCCGTCCAGACCGCGGCACGGACCTGGCTGAGGCCCACCCACCGCACCACCGTCCTGCTGCAACCGGACGCCGACGAGGGCAAGGATCCGCTGGATGCCGAGATGGCCCGGGTGCTGAAGGCCCTCGCCGCCACGCGCATCGAGGATCTCGCCCAGCGCGAGCACCTGGTGGCCGAAGGCCTCCGGCAGCTCCGGATGCTCAATGCCAGCGAGCGCCTCCGCACCCTCAAGCTGCTCGAGGCCCAGCTCGCTCCGGAGAAACGATGAGACCCCTGGCCGCGGCCCTGACCACCGTCTGGGCGACCCTCGCCCTCCCGGGCCTGCTCTGGGCCCAGCCCCCCGCGGGTCCCGCCGGCATCCAACGGTTCACCCTGCCCAACGGTCTCCGCGTGGTGCACCTGGAGGATCACGAGCGCCCCCTGGTGCGGATCCGCCTCCAACTGGACCTGGAGCCCGGCGACGGGCCGCCCGGGCGCCCCGAGCTCGCGGTCCTGGCCCTGCGCATGCTGGACCAGGCCGATGCGGGCTCCCTGAAGGCCCAGGACATCGATGAGGCCCTGGAGGGCTCTGGCATCCGCCTGATCCAAGGGCTGGACCACGAGGGCATCTCCTGGCGCCTCGCAGCCCGGAGCCGGGATCAGGACCGGGCTCTCGGCCTGCTGGCGGACCGGGTACTCCGGGCGGTCTTCGATCCGTTTGTCCTGGAACTCCAACGCCTCGCCTGCTGGCGGGAAGCGGGCCGCCTGGACGCCTCGCCCCATGCGCGGCTACGCCGCGCCCTCGAACCGGAGCAGTCGCTCCGCACGCCAACCATCGCCGGTCTGGGCGCCGTCACCCTGGAGGATCTGCTGGCCTTCCGGGCCCGGGCCTTCCGCCCCGATCGGGCCGTGCTGATCCTGCATGGTGACCTGGGTCTGGAACAGGCGAAGCGGCTCGTGCTGCTGAGTTTCGGCACCTGGACGGCCGCACCCCCGGCACCCCCGGCCTCCGTCGCCCCGGCCCTCAATGCCCCGGCAGCCACGACTCCGGCCACACCCAGTCCGGCCGCCACGGAGCCGGGCCCGCTTCTGATCCCCGCACCCGGCGCCCCCTTGCGGGCCCAGGTCGTGGCCGCCGCCCCCGCTGACCTCGCGCCGGAGGCGGAAGCCCTGCTCAGGCTGCTGCTGCCGGGGGATCCCGCCCTCTTCCCCGCGAAGCTGCGGATCGAACCGCCGTGCCTGGTGGCCACGCTGGATGGCGAGACCTCCGCCCGCGTGGCCCGGGCCAGCCTCGGCGCGCGCCTGGAGGCCCTGCGGTCGCGCGGGTTCACCGAGGCGGATCTGCGCCGCGCCCGCGCCGCGTGGACTGCGGGCCGTGCCCTCCTCACCCTGCATCCCGAGGCCCGGATCGCCGAGGCGATGAAGGAGATCCGCGGCCGGGCCGTCCACCCCGCCCGCCTGGAGGCGCTCACCCTGGAGGCCCTGAACGGTGCCCTGCGGCGCTGGCTGGAGCCGGCCCGCCTGCGCATCGGCTTGACGGGAGACCCCGAGGTCCTGAAGAAAATTTAGTTTCGAGCTAGTCGAGCTAATCGAGCTAATCGATGCCGAAGCGTCCCGCGAGGTCCAGGTAGCGGGCGCGGATGCCCTGGATCACGGCCTCCGGGAGGTGCGGCGCCGGGGGTTGCTTGTTCCAATCGGGCAGGGTCTCCAGGTAGTCGCGGAGGTACTGCTTGTCCAGGCTCGGCGGATTCTGACCGGGCACCCAGCTATCGGCCAGCCAGTAGCGGCTGCTGTCCGGCGTGAGCGCCTCGTCGATGAGCAGCAGTTCGTCCGAGGTGCTGAGGCCGAATTCGAACTTGGTATCGGCCAGCAGGATCCCCTTCCGGGCCGCCAGCTCGGCGCCGCGCCGGTAGAGGGCCAGGCTGAGGTCCCGCAGCCGGATCGCCAGTTCCGCACCCACGATGCCGGCCATGCGCTCGAAGCTGATGTTCTCGTCGTGCCCTTCCTCGGCCTTGGTGGCGGGCGTGAAGATGGGCTCGGGCAGCCGATCCGCCAGGCGGAGTCCCGGCGGCAGCGCCACGCCGCAGACGCTGCCGCCGGCCTGGTATTCCTTCCAGCCGCTGCCGGCCAGATAGCCCCGCACCACGCATTCCACGGGCAGGGGCCGGGTCTTCTCCACGATGACCGCGCGCCCGGCCAGGTCCTTCCGGTGGGCCTCCAGGGCCGCGGGCCAGCCGGGGTGGCCGCGGAAGTGGTTCGGCACCAGATCCTCCGTGGCCGTGAACCAGTACGACGCCACCGCGGTGAGGAGGCGCCCCTTGTCGGGAATGCCTTCGGGCATCACGCAGTCGAAGGCACTGATGCGGTCCGTGGCGACGATGAGCAGCTCGGTCCCCAGGTCGTACACATCCCGGACCTTGCCCCGACGGAAGACGGGAAAGGGCAGGTCGGTGCTGAGCAGGACGGACATGGGACTCCCTGGGGCAAACCCCATCATCGCAAGACCCGGACCGCCAGGCCAAGCAGACGCTGCAGACTCCCTGCAGAACCGGGCCGGACCTTCCGCCCGTCGGAGTCGTCCACCGGGTTCAGGCCAGTTCAGGGAGATGCCGCGGCGTGGGCGCGGACCAGTGCAGCCCGCCGGGCAGCAGGGCGTAGCGGTTCATCACGCCCGCCCAGCGGGCCAGCTCCGACTCGCGCACGGTCCCCTCGGGTCCGCTGAGCGGAAGGCCGAGGAACTGGACGAAGTCCTGGACCTCGGCCCCGGAGATGCCCAGCAGCGAGGGCAGTCCATCCAACCCGTGGAGCCGGTCCCCTTCCGGAGGCGCGAGGAGCCGGTAGTCGAAGGTCTCCCGCAGCACCGAGGCCGTGGCCGCCGGATCCAGCTCCTGGGCGGCATCCAGGTGGGGGAAGGGATTCCCGCCCATCAGGCCGAGGGCCTGGGCCATGCCGAGGTGGGCCAGGAGATGGACGGGATGGATCTTCAGCACAGCCTCGAAGGCGGCGCGGGCCTCCTGGGCGCGCCCCAGACGCAACAGGGCCTCCCCCTGGCGCAGGTGCGCCTCGACGCGCCCGGGCTCCGCCTTGATCCATCGCTCCGCCACCGCGGCCATCTCCTCGGCCATGCCCTGGGCCCGGAAGAAGCTGGCCAGGTAGGCGAGGCTGGCCACATCCTTGGGCGCCAGCAGCAGCAGGCGGTCCAGGATCTCGGCGGCGCGCAGGGTCTGCCCCTCCTGATCCAGCCGGTTGGCCCAGTCCCGGAGCACCTCCACCTGCCGCGGCACGGGATGGTTCGGGGTGGAGTGGGCCGGGTCGGCGGGATGGAGCAGCTGGGTCCGCACCCACAGATAGCGCAGGGGATTGCGTCCCTCGGGAGCGCCCAGTTCTTCTTCGATGGCATGGACGATCGTCTTGAGGCCATGCTCCCAGAGGGGGGGCACCGGCATCTGGACATGGGTCCGCAGCTCGCGGCTGAGGGGATCCAGCGGATTCCCCACCCGACCCAGGTGGAGCCGGAGGCGAATCAACTCCAGGCCGGGATCGGGGCCGGGCTGGAAGGCCACGCGCAGCGCCAGCTCCCCGGTATCGGGGTCAAAATCGTCCAGAATCAGGAAGCGCAGGTGGGCCCGCATCCCTGGAGGGTAGCAAAGTCACCCGGACCGTACATCCTCGATCCAAAGGAGGTTGACCGGGTGGGGTTCCGGGCCGATGATGCAGTATTCGTCTGATTTGGAGGCTCCCCATGCGAAAGACGCTGCTGTTCGTGCCCATGCTGGCCGTACTTCCAGCCTTCGGTGGCGAGGTGGGCCTCCTGCTCGATAAGCAGGTGGGCAAGGCCCAGGCCGCGTCGGGTGCCCTCGGCACCCAGAAATATGACGCCGTGAGCCCCACGGGTTTCGGCATCCGCGGGGGCTTCGATGTGCTCGACCTCAAGGTGGCCGCCCTCCAGGTGAATGCCACCTGGCACAACAAGACCACCGGCGACCTGACCTATGGCGGCACCAAGTACGGCGAGCTGGAGAACCAGTACTGGGCCGCGGGCGCCATGGTGAACTGGAAGCTCCTCGTCAATGTGGGCGCCGGCGTGGAATACCGCTCCGAGAAGCTCAGCTTCCGCCCCACCTCCGGACCCGGCACCGACAGCACCCTGGGCCGTCCCTGGGCCCGGGTGAATGTGGGCTTCAGCATCCCCACCCCCGTGGTGAGCCCCTTCTTCCTGTTCGAGGTGGCCGCGCCCCTCACCAAGAAGGACACCACCAACACGCGCCAGGACCTCACCGAAGCCCTGGCACCCCAGGTGCAGATCGGCGTCTACGGCGGCATCCGGTTCTGATCCAGAGCTGCCGGGCGTGAAAGGGGCGCTTCCCGGCGCCCCTTTTCCGTATGATGGAGGCTCATTCTCCGAGGGACGATGGAACTCCGGATCCTGGGCTGCAGTGGCGGGGAAGCCGACGGTGAGCGCCTGACGGGGCTGCTGGTGAACGGCTGCGTGGCCATCGACGCGGGCTCCATCACGGCCGCCTTGACCGTGGCCGAGCAGGTGAAGATTCAGCATGTGTTCCTCAGCCACTCCCACCTGGACCACATCTGCACGCTGCCCTTCTTCACCAAGAACATCTTCGGCCACACGCACGAGGCCGTGGAGATCCACGCCCTGCCCGAAACCCTCGATGTGCTTCGGCGCCATCTCTTCAACGACGAACTGTGGCCCGACTTCAGCGTGATCCCCAGCCCCAACGATCCCACCATCCGCTACACGGAGATCGAGCCCGAGTGCTCGTACCATGTGTGCGGCCTCCACATCACGCCCATCCGCGTGAACCACCTGGTGCCCTGCGTGGGCTACAAGGTGGACGACGGGAAGGATGCCTTCATCTTCACCAGCGACACCGCCGAAACCGACCGCATCTGGGAGGTGGCCAACGCCACGCCGAACCTGCGGCTGGTCATCACGGAAGCCAGCTTCCCCAACGAGCAAGCGTGGCTGGCGGAAGCCTCCAAGCACCTCACGCCCGCCAAGCTGGGCGCCGAGCTCGCGAAGCTCAGCCGCGCCGTGCCGGTGCGGATCTATCACCTCACCCCCGGCGACAAAGCCACCATGCTGCCCCAGCTCGAGGCCCTGGGCGATGCCCGCGTCCGCTTGCTGACCCAGGACGAGCGGCTGGTCTGGTAGAAGCCGGTCGTCAGGGTTCCGGGAAGGCGCTCTCGAGCGCGACCAGGGCCTCCTCGTAGGCGGCCGGCAGGAGCCCTGCCAGCCCACGCGCCGGGTCAAGGCGGCCCTCACGGGCATGGGTCTCGATCTGGGCCGCAAGGTCCGCGAATTTCTGCAGCCCGAGATTGCCGAGGGCCCCCTTCAACTGATGGGCCTCCTGAATGACCGTCGCAGCATCTCCGGAGGCCAGGGCGGCCTGCACGGAGGCGAGGCGGGGGGGCGCATCCTCCTTGAGAAGCCCGATCAGCTCCTGCACCAGCTCCGGTCCCGCCCCGATGTCGAGGAGGTCCCGCAGGGGCCGGGGATCGAGAATCAGCAGATCAGACAAGAGGTCTCCAGAAAACAAGCGGATCCAGTGTCACCCGGATCCGCATCGTCCGCCCGCTCTCAGCGGCCAGGCTCAGAAGCCGTGGCCGGCGGGATGACCCGCGGCCTGCAGGCGGGTGAGGCTGGCGTTGAGCTTGGCCTGGGCGGCGGCGATGTCGTGCTCCGTCTGGGCTTCCTTGAGGAGCGTGAGGGCCCGCTGGCGGGAAGCCTCAGCCCGCTCCAGGTCGATCATGTCCACCGTCTCGCTCTCGCGGGCCAGGATGGTGACGCGGTCGGGGCCCACCTCGGCGAAGCCGCCGAAGACCGTGATCCAGTGTTTCTGGCCTTCCTGGATGTAGTACAGGAGACCGTCGCCGACTTCGGTCATCAGCGGCGTGTGGCCCGGCAGGATGCCGTAGTACCCGCGGGTGGCGGTGGGGAACTGCACCTCGGCCACCTCGGCCGAGAACACCGGCCGCTCCGGGGTCACCACTTCCAATTTGATGGTCTGAGACATGGCGGGCTCTTTTCAAGGCTCGGAATCCGCCTGCGCGGATTCCGAGTTGGAGAAAGACAAGGCTATACGGCGGCCAGTTTCTCGGCCTTCTCGACGGCTTCTTCGATCGTGCCGACGAGGTAGAAGGCCTGCTCGGGCAGGTGGTCCCACTTGCCGTCGCAGATCTCGCTGAAGCCCTTGATGCTGTCCTCGAGCTTCACATACTTGCCCTGCATGCCCGTGAACTGCTCGGCCACGAAGAAGGGCTGGCTGAGGAAGCGCTGGATCTTGCGGGCGCGGGCCACCACGAGCTTGTCGTCGTCGCTCAGTTCGTCCATGCCCAGGATGGCGATGATGTCCTGCAGCTCCTTGTACTTCTGCAGGATCGCCTTCACGCGCATGGCGGTGTTGTAGTGGTGGTCGCCCAGGATGCGGGGATCCAGCAGGCGGCTGGTGGACGCCAGGGGATCCACAGCGGGGTAGATGCCGAGGGCCGCGATCTCGCGGGAGAGGTTCGTGGTGGCGTCCAGGTGGGCGAAGGTGGTGGCGGGCGCGGGGTCCGTGTAGTCGTCCGCGGGCACATACACGGCCTGCACCGAGGTGATGGAGCCCTTCTTGGTGGAGGTGATGCGCTCCTGCAACTCGCCCATTTCCGTGGCCAGCGTGGGCTGGTAGCCCACGGCGGAGGGCATGCGGCCCAGCAGCGCGGACACTTCGGCGCCGGCCTGGGTGAAGCGGAAGATGTTGTCCACGAAGAGCAGCACATCCTTGCCTTCCACATCGCGGAAGTACTCGGCGACGGTGAGGCCGGTGAGCGCCACGCGAGCACGGGCTCCGGGCGGTTCGGTCATCTGGCCGTAGATGAGCGCCACCTTGCTCTTCGACAGGTCGTTCTTGTCGATGACGCCGGAATCCATCATCTCGTGCCAGAGGTCGTTGCCCTCGCGGGTGCGCTCGCCGACGCCCGCGAACACGGAGTAACCGCCGTGGCCCTTGGCGATGTTGTTGATGAGCTCCATGATGAGCACGGTCTTGCCCACGCCGGCGCCGCCGAAGAGGCCCGTCTTGCCGCCCTTCGCGTAGGGTTCCAGCAGGTCGATGACCTTGATGCCCGTCTCGAACATCTCGGACGAGGTGTTCAGGTCTTCATACTTAGGGGCCTCGCGGTGGATGGGCAGCGTCATCTTGTGGCCGATGGGGCCGCGCTCATCCACGGGATCGCCCACCACATTGATAATGCGGCCCAGGGTCTCGGGACCCACGGGCACATTGATGGGCTTGCCGGTGTCGGTCACGACCTGGCCGCGGACCATGCCCTCGGTGGGCTGCATGGCCACGCAGCGCACGCGGTTCTCGCCGAGATGCTGCTGCACCTCCAGCGTGACAGAAACCCCGGCGATGTCCGTGAGCAGGGCGTTCATGATTTCGGGCAGGTGGCTGCCGAACTCGACATCCACGGCGGGACCGACGATGGCGATCACGCGGCCTTGAAGGTTGGTTGACATGGAGGACCTCGACGAAGGAATGGGCAGAAAAGCTTAGGCGTTGGCGCCGGACACGATCTCGATGATCTGATTGGTGATGCTGGCCTGGCGGATCTTGTTCATGGTCAGGGTCAGCTTGGCGATCATGTCGCCGGCGTTGCTGCTGGCCTTGTCCATGGCCGCCATGCGGGCGCCATGCTCGGAGGCGCTGCTCTCCAGCAGGTTGCGGAGCAGTTCCGTCTCCACGAAGCGGGGCAGCAGGGTCTCCAGCACCGCGTTGGGATCGGGTTCGAGCAGGTGGGACACCTCGACGGCATCGCGGCCTTCGGCGCGGCGGTCCAGCTCCATGGGGAAGACCCGGAACACCGTGGGTGTCTGCGCCACGGCACTGTTGAAGTAGTTGTAGATCACATAGAGCGCATCGATCTCGCCCGCATGGTACTGGGCGGCGGCGCTATTGGAGATCTCGGTCACCACCCGCTGGAAGCCCGTGAGCGGGAGGCCGAGATACTCCCCGGCCGGCGTCATGTTGCGCTTCCGCGCCCATTCGGCCGCGCGCTTGCCCACCACATCCAGATGGACGATCTCGGCGGGGCACTCGGCCACGAAGGCATTGGCGGCCTTGAGCACATTGGCGTTGAAGCCACCGCAGAGGCCCTTGTCCGAGGCCACGAGAATCACGCGGATGCGCTTCTCCTCGCGGGGGGACAGGAAGGCCTGGGCGGCGGGGCCCGGCTGGATCTCGGCGTCACCCTTGATGCGGCCCACGACGCGGCGGACGACTTCCATCATCTTGCCGGCGTAGGGGCGCAGGGCCACCAGGCGCTCCTGAGACTTCCGCAGCTTGACCGCGGAGATCATCTTCATCGCTTTGGTGACCTGCTGGGTGTTCTTCACCGACCGGATGCGGCGGCGAATGTCCTGGAGACCGGCCATCGGACTAGGCTCCCGCGGTCTGGTTCAGGGAGGCCTGGAAGGTCTCCTTGAAGGCCGCCACCTGGGTCTTGAGTTGGGCCTTGGCGTCGTCGCTCAGCACCTTGGTGTCGCGGATGCCGCGCAGCACCTCGGGGGCGTTCACATCGAGGTAGGCCATCAGCTCGGATTCGAAGCGGCGCACCTGGGCGACCGGCAGGTCGTCCGTGTAACCGTTCGTGGCGGCCCATATGATGACCACCTGCTTCTCCACGGCCATGGGCTGGTACTGGCCCTGCTTCAGGATCTCCACCAGGCGCTGGCCGCGGTTCAGCTGGGCCAGGGTGGCCTTGTCGAGATCGGAACCGAACTGGGCGAAGGCCGCCAGCTCGCGATACTGGGCCAGGTCGAGCTTGATGGTGCCGGCCACGGACTTCATGGCCTTCACCTGGGCGGAACCACCCACGCGGCTCACGGAGATGCCCACATTCACGGCCGGGCGGACGCCCGCGTTGAAGAGGTCGCTCTCGAGGAAGATCTGGCCGTCGGTGATGGAGATGACATTGGTGGGGATGTAGGCAGACACATCGCCGGCCTGGGTCTCGATGACCGGCAGGGCCGTCAGCGAGCCCGCGCCGCGCTCATCGCTGAGCTTGCAGGCCCGTTCCAGCAGGCGGGAGTGGAGGTAGAACACATCGCCGGGGTAGGCTTCGCGTCCGGGAGGGCGCCGCACCAGCAGGGAGATTTCGCGGTAGGCCGCGGCCTGCTTGGACAGATCGTCGTAGATGCAGAGGACATGGCCGCCGGGATTGTCCTTGCCCGCGGGCTTGCCGTCCTTGCCGTGCCACATGAAGTACTCGCCCAGAGCGGCGCCGGTCATGGGGGCCAGGAAGAGCAGCGGGGCGGCTTCGGAGGCGGAGGCGGCCACCACGATGGTGTGCTTCATGGCGTCGTATTCTTCGAGCGTCTTCACCACCTGGGCGATGGTGGAGCGCTTCTGGCCGATGGCCACATAGATGCAGATGACGCCGGTCTCGCGCTGGTTGATGATCGTGTCCACGGCGACGGCAGTCTTGCCCGTCTGGCGGTCGCCGATGATCAGCTCGCGCTGGCCGCGGCCGATGGGGATCAGGCTGTCGATGGCCTTGAGGCCGGTCTGCATGGGCTCGTGCACGCTCTTGCGGTCCACGATGCCGGGGGCGATCTGCTCGATGGGGTTGGTCTTGGCAGCCTGGATGGGCCCCTTGCCGTCGATGGGATTGCCGAGGGCGTCGATCACACGGCCCACGAAGTTGGGGCCCACGGGCACGGACATGATCTTGCCGGTGCGCTTGACGGTGTCGCCTTCCTTGATGGCGGCGGCGTCGCCCAGCAGGATGATGCCGACATTGTCCTCTTCCAGGTTGAAGGCCAGGCCCATGACGCCGTGGGGGAGTTCCAGCAGCTCGCCGGCCATGGCCTTCTCGAGGCCGTAGGCGCGCGCGATGCCGTCACCGACGCTGATGACAGTGCCAACCTCGGCCACATCCACCTGGGCGTCGAAGCCTTCGATCTGGCTGCGGATGATGCGGGAAATCTCTTCCGCGCGAATGTCCATGAAGTCCTCCAAACCTGCGAGTTGAAAGCGAATGAATTAAGCGGAGAGAAGCTGAGTCTTGAGCTGACGGAGCTGGCCCTGGAGCGAGGCATCCAGAACCGTGGAGCCCACCTGCACCTTGAGGCCGCCCAGAAGGGTGGGATCCTGGCTCCAGGTGAGGCGGATGGTCTTGCCCGTGCGGGCGGCCAGAGAGGCCACCAGCGCCTGGGCCTGGGTCTCGCTGAGGGGCTGGGCGCTGGCCACCTTCGCCTCCACGATGCCCGCCCGCTCATCCACCAGATCCGCGAAGGTCCGGCGGAGCTCCGGCAGGAGGTTCAGGCGGCCGGCCTCGGCCACCACGCGAAAGAAGTGCCGCAGGGTCTGGCTGACATTGGCCTTGGCGAGGATGGTCTCGAAGACTTCCGCCTTCTTGGTGGGGAGCACCAGGGGCGAGGCCACCAGACGGGAGAGGTCGGCATTGGCGGCCACGGCGGCGGCCACCATGTCCAGCTCCTGCTGAAGCTGGGGCACATTGCCCTGTTGGTCGCCGATCTGGAGAAGGGCCTTGGCGTAACGCCGGGCGGTCAGGCGGCTGCTCACTGGGCGCCTCCAATCTGCTGAATGGCGCGATCAATGACCCCGCCGGCGGCCTTGGCGGCCTCGGGTCCCTGCAGCTTGGCCTCCAGGCGCTTGGCGGCGCCTTCCACGGCCAGCTCCGCCACGAGGGCGCGCAATTCCTGTTCGGCCTGGCGCTTCTGGAAGCCGATCTCGGCCTGGGCCTGAGCCAGGATCTGGACGGCCTCGGCCTTGGCGGCCTCGAGCAGGCGTTGCTTCTCGACCTCGCCATCCGCCTCGGCCTTGGCGAGAATGCCCGCCAGCTCGCCTTCGAGCCCGGCCATCTTCGCTTCCATGTCCTTCATCTGGGCCTCGCCCTCAGCCTTGTCCTTCGCCGCCTGGGCAAGCAGTGTCTCCAGCTCTTCCTTGCGGGATTTGAACATGACCGACAGGGCGCCCTTCAGCATGAAGAACAGGGCCGCGCCATAGATGGCGAAGTTCATCAGCTGGACCAGGAAGGCGCCCAAGTTGCCGTATTCCTTGCCGAAGAGCTTCATGGCCGGGCCGTGGTGGGCCCCGCCGTGGGTTTCGCTGTGCCCGGGGGCGGCCTCATGGCCAGCCTCGGGAGTCCCGTGACCGGCAGGCTGGGCGTCATGGCCAGAGGGTTGAGCCTCATGGCCGGCGGGCTGGGTCTCATGCCCTGCAGGCTGGGCTTCGTGCTTCTCGGCGGCAGGGGCCGCGTGGGCGTCGTGCGCCTGGGCCGCGAGCCCCAGGGGGCTGAACGCCAGGGCGGCGGAGAGGGTCAGTCGGGTCAACATCGTCATGCTCAGGCCTGCTTCAGAAGGGTCTGGGCCATGGACTCGGAGAGCGCATCCACCTGGGCCAGCAGGTTCTGGCGGGCTTCCGCCTGCTGCGCCTTCAGGGATGCCACCGCCGTCTGCCGTTCGGCCTGGGCCTTGGTGCGCGCCTCGTCGAGCAGGCCCTGCTTCTCCCGGCTCGCGGCATCCGCCAGGGCCTTGCGCCGCTCGAAGGCCTGGGCGCGGAGATCCTTCAGGCGCCCCTGGTAGTCCTTCTGGCGAGCCTCAAGCTGCGCGGAGGCCTGGGCCTTGGCATCGCCGCCGGCACTCAGGTCCCGGTCGCGGTCCGCCATCACCTTCGTGATGGGCTGGAAGAACACCACCCGGAGGTAGAGGTAGAGCACCACGAGCAGGACGATCACGAACAGGATGGCCGGCAGGTCCGGCCGCATGGGGTCCGGCATCTGGGCCAGGATGCGCGCCACAGGGCCGTCCCCTTCCGGGGTTCGGAGCGTCAGATTCGCCAGTTCCAGCAGCGCCACAGGCCACCCTCCAGAAACATCCCTAGGCCACGGCCGATGGGTCGACCAGGGTCACACCGACACCAGCGTTGGTCCGCGGGAACCCCTGGCACGGAAGTCTTAAAACCTTACCAGACCAGTCTGGATCCCTCAACGCAGAGCTTTGGCCTTGACCCCTCCCGCATCGTGTGTGAACATCAGGGTTCGGCGATTCGGGCGATTAGCTCAGTCGGTAGAGCAGCTGCCTTACACGCAGCATGTCGGCGGTTCGAGCCCGTCATCGCCCACCAGTCACCTGGTGAAATGCAACAAACGCAAGGGGTTGTAGCTCAGTCGGTTAGAGTGCCAGCCTGTCACGCTGGAAGTCGCGGGTTCGAGCCCCGTCAGCCCCGCCAAAAAACGCGCCCCCTGGGCGCGTTTTTTTTGCGGCGGGGCCGAGGGGCCCGAACCCGCCCTGACAACGCATGCGTTGCCAGGATCTATCGTCGAGTGGGCTCGCCGAGGCGCCACTTCATGTGGCGCCGAACGAGACCGGCGGATCCTAGCCCAAAGGGCGACGGAGACGCGCTGACTCGGGCTCCGCCCTCGCCCTGCGGGCGGCCATGACCTGCGGTCATCCCGTCCTATTCTCCTTCCGCTTCGCTGCAGTCGAATGGTCGAGCCCCTTGTCCTCCTGGGCCAGCCAAGGTCACCTTCCCCCTATTCTCTCAACGACCACATCCGCACGATCTTCCCTGCCTTCACCTGGTAGATGGTGACGGCCACGAGGGGCTCCTTGCCCGCCCGGCCCTTGATCTTCTCCTTCTGAATCACGAAGTCCCCGGACACCATCTGGGCTTCCGCGGAGGCGTGCAGGTCGGGATTCGCCTGGAAGCGCGCCGCGTAGAGCTCCCGGAGCCGGGCCTTGCCGGTGGGGGCAGAGGTAGCGGGAATCTCGGAGACTTCGACATCCTCTGCGAAGAGGGCCAGGAAGCCTTCCAGGTCGTGGGCATTGAAGGTCTCGATCTGCTTCTGCACCGTGGCGGTGGGACTGAGGATCTTCGGGGTGGGAGCCGCCACCAGAATCGAAGAGACGATGAGCATGGACAGAGGACGGATCATGGACACCCCGGGGAAGATCGGTCCACTGTAGCCGCCTCCGCGAAATCCGCCCGTGCCCTTTCGCCCCATGCCCGATAGACTGGAAGGCTTGGAACAACTATGAAACTGCCCCTCGTCGCCCTCTGCGGACGCCCCAATGTGGGCAAGTCCACCCTCTTCAACCGGCTCACCCGCAGCCGCGCGGCCCTGGTCCATGACCTGCCGGGCATGACCCGGGACCGCAGCTACGGCCGCGTCACCTGCCTGAGCGAGGAGGGCGAGGCCGAGGAGGTCTTCGAACTGGTGGACACCGGCGGCCTCGACTTCGAGGGCGACGATGTCATCACCCAGGGCATCACCCGCATGGCCGAGGCCGCGCTGGGCGAGGCCCATGTCGCCATCCTGCTGGTGGACGGCCACGATGGCCTCACCACCGGCGATGAGGAGATCGCCGCGCGTCTGCGCCGCCAGGGCAAGCCCATCCTCCTCGTCATCAACAAGCTCGACGGCATGAAGGGCGGTGCGCCCGACGCCGGCTTCTACGGGCTGGGCTTCGACGAGGTGCTGGCCATCTCCGCCGCCCACGGGGCGGGCGTGCCCGAGCTGATCGACGCCCTGCGGGCCCGCCTGCCCTTCCACCGCACGCCGGAGGAGGCCGACAGCCACTCCCTCTCCGACGAGCTGCGCTTCGCCCTCATCGGCCGGCCCAATGTGGGCAAGTCGTCCCTCACGAACCGCCTGCTGGGCTACGAGCGCAGCCTCGTCAGCGAAGTTGCCGGCACCACGCGCGACACCGTGGACACGGTCTTCCATGTGAAGGACCGGGTCTACCGGATGATCGACACCGCCGGCATCCGCAAGAAGGGCAAGACCCACGAGGGTGCAGAGAAGCTCAGCATCCTCAAGGCCAAGCAGGCCATGGCCCGAGCCGATGTGAGTCTGCTCCTGCTGGACGCGGTGGAAGGCGCCACCCACCAGGACGCGGTCATCGCCGGCTACGCCCAGGAGGCCGGAGCTGCCGTCATCCTCGTGGTGAACAAGTGGGATCTCGTCGAGAAGGACACCCACACCATCTACGGCGCCGAGGAGGACCTGCGCCGTAGCCTGGGCTTCCTGCACCACGCGCCCATGATCTTCCTCTCGGCCCTCACGGGACAGCGGGTGTCCAAGCTTTTCGGCATGATCGACACCCTCGCCGAGGCCCACGGCCGCCGCATCCCCACGGGCGAGCTGAACCGGTTCCTGCGCGAGACCGTGAGTGCCATGAGCCCCCACGCCATCGACGGCAAGCTCCCCAAGCTCTATTTCATGACCCAGGTGGGCGTGCGGCCCCCCAGCTTCGTGGTGAAGGCCAACACGGACCGCGGGCTGCACTTCAGCTATGTACGCTACATGGAGAACCGGCTTCGGGAGCAGTTCGGCCTGGCGGGCGTGCCCCTGCGCCTCAGCGTCCAGAAGAAGAAGACCGGCGAGGGCGAGGAGCCGGAAGTGGCCCCGGTGCGCCGCATCCTGGATCCCGGCGAGGGCTTGAAGCCCTCCCGCAGCAACGAGTCCCTTCAGGCCCAGCGGGTGGACAAGGTCAAGGCCCGGCCGCGCCCCAAGAAGAAGGAAGGCCCCAAGCCCGCCGCCAAGCAGGCGCCGAAGAGGGGCAAGGGCGCGCCGCCCAAGCGGATCCGGCAGAAGTCCACCAAGAAGGTGTAGGGGCCCCGAAGTCCCTGAGGTCATGGGAACGGGGGGCGCGGGGCTGGGCTTTGGGCTATCGTAGGCCACCTCCCCGGAGCCCCCATGATCCTGCGCTGCCTCCTCGTCAGCCTCCTCGGCCTCGTGCTCTGCGCCCAGGAGCGCCCGCTCGTCCTGAAGGCGGCGCGGCTGCTGGATGTCCGTACCGGGAAGGTCGAGACCCCGGGCCAGGTCTGGGTGAAGGATGGCCGCATCCAGCCCGGTGCACCGCCCGCCGACGCGGAAACGCTCGATCTGGGTGATCGCACCCTGCTGCCGGGCCTCATCGACTGCCACACCCACCTGCTCATCCCCGCGGGCCTGGGCGAGCTGGGCTACCTCAAGCGCAGCCAGGGGGCCCTGATCCTCGATGGCGTGGTGAACGCCCGCAAGGTCCTCCAAGCCGGCTTCACCACGGTGCGGGATGTGGGCGCCTCCGCCGGATTCGGCGATGTGGCGCTGCGCGAAGCCATCGCCCGCGGCGATGTCCCCGGCCCCCGCCTGCTCGTGGCCGGCCCCGCCCTCTCCATCACCGGAGGACACGGGGACCTCAATGGGTTTCCCCCCCACCTCCACACCCAGGATGAGCACATCGTGGATTCCCCCGATGCGGCCCGGCACACCGTCCGGGAATGGCGCAAGCGCGGCGTGGACCTTATCAAGATCCACGCCACGGGCGGCGTGCTGTCCAACCACGACGATCCCGCCGCCCCCAGCTTCAGTCCGGCGGAGTTCAAGGCCATCGTCGACGAGGCCAACCGGCGCGGCATGGATGTCTGCGCCCACGCCCATGGCGACGCCGGCATCCTCGAGGCCACGGTGGCCGGCGTCCGCTCCATCGAGCACGGGAGCCTGCTGAGCCCCGCCACCGCCAGGGAGATGAAGGCCCGCGGCACCTTCCTCGTGCCCACGCTCTATGCCCTCGAATCCATCCTGCTGCCGGGCAATCCCTACAAGGTGCCCCAGGGTTCCCTGGCCAAGGCCCGCACCATCCTGCCCCTGCGCCGGGCCGGGTTCAAGGCCGCCCTGGAGGCCGGCGTTCCCATCGCCTACGGCACCGACATCGGCGTCTTCGAGCACGGCCAGGTGGCCATGGATTTCCGGTACCTCGTGAGCTACGGCATGACGCCCCTGCAGGCCATCCAGAGCGCCACCGTGACCGCCGCCCGGCTGCTGCGGCTCGAGGCGGAGATCGGCACGCTGGAGGCCGGCCGTACCGCGGACATCATCGCGGTGGACGGCGACCCCCTGAAGGACATCACCACGCTCGAACAGGTGCGGTTCGTGCTGCGCGAGGGCCGCATCGTCCGCCGCGAGCATTGATCAAAACCTCCAATTGCGATCCATAGATATGTTATTAATTATTTTGAATAGTATAGTTAGATCAAATTTTATTAAATAGAATTGATTCTCATAAAAATTAACAAGCCTTAACTTGTGGGGCCCTGGGCGGGCCGGGAAGCTGACGGTCTCACTTCCGTTCTTTCTTCCCCCCCGTGATCCCAAGGTCTTCGCTCGCGAAGCCTGGGCGCCGTCCAGGCCGGAAGAGCCGGGGCGGTCGCGAACCCTCTTCCCCTTCCTGAAGGAGTTGCCCATGGCAACGACTAAGGGCCGCATGGCCCTGTCCTTCCTGACCGCGGCCCTCGCCGCCGGTTCCCTGACCGCCCGTTCCCCGCAGGAGTCCCTGCGCGTGAACGCCGCCGCCGACCGCCTCCTGGCGGAGCGCACCCAGCTGGGCCTGGATGCCGATCATGCCTTCCGGCTCCGTGACTCGCACTCGGACCAGCTCGGCCAGACCCATGGCCACTTCCAGCAGACCTACAAGGGCGTGAAGGTCTGGGGCGGCGACGCCATCACTCACACCGGCAAGGACGGCGCTGAACTCCCGCTGACCAACGCCCTGCACCGGAACATCACCATCAATGTGATGCCTTCGCTGAGCGAGGGGGAAGCGCTGGCGGCGGCCCAGTCCGACCTGGCCCCCAAGGGCCCCTTCGCCTACGCTCCGACCACGGAGCTGGTGGTCTATCCCGAGATGGTGGAAGTCACCCGCCCCGGGAAGCGCACGCTCGACCAGCTGAACGCCGATGATGTGACCCGCCAGGTGCTCCGGCACACCCTGGCCTACCATGTCCACACCGAGCTCGAGAACGAGGCCGACGGCATCCGCCACACCGACTACCTCGTGAACGCCCACACCGGCGCCATCCTGAAGAAGTGGAACACCCTCCACACCACGGCCGCCACCGGCACCGGCAACAGCCAGTACAACGGCGTCGTCTCCCTGCCCACGAATTACACCGGCACCACCTACGAGCTGCGGGACATGACCCGCGGCACCGGCGGCACCTTCGGCAACAATGTGGTGACCAACTCGGCCCACGCCGCGACCACCTCCACGGCTGCCGGCACCCTCTACACGGACGCCGACAACACCTGGGGCGATGGCGCCAACTATGTGGAAGGCTCCTCCACCACGGCCGCCAACGGCGAAACCGCCGCGGTGGACGCCATGTTCGGCATGGTCAAGTCCTGGGACTTCTACAAGAGCGTCTTCGGCCGCAACGGCATCGATGGTGCCGGCACCGCCACCTACAGCCGCGTCCACATCGGCAACAGCTACGACAACGCCTTCTGGTCCGACAGCTGCTTCTGCATGACCTACGGCGACGGCTCGTCCTTCACCACGCTCACCGCCCTCGATGTGGCCGGCCACGAGATGAGCCACGGCGTCTGCGCCCGCACGGCGAACCTCACCTATTCCGGCGAGTCGGGCGGCCTGAACGAATCCAATTCCGACATCTTCGGCACCATGATCGAGTTCTACGCCCGCGGCGGCTCCGGCGCCACCATCGGCAACACCGGCGGCAACTGGACCATCGGCGAGCAGCTCGCGTCCACGCCCCTGCGCTACATGTACAAACCCAGCCTGGACGGCTCCAGCCCCGATGCCTGGTCCTCGACCGTCGGCAGCCTGGATGTGCACTACTCCAGCGGCCCCATGAACCGCTGCTTCTACTTCCTGAGCCAGGGCGCCACCACCACGGGCAACACCAGCACCACCTACCTGCCCAGCGGCATGACGGGCATCGGCAACGACAAGGCCGCCGCCATCTGGTTCCGGGCCCTGACCACCTACCTCACCTCCAGCTCCAACTACGCCGCGGCCCGCACGGCCGCCATCAGCTCCGCCAAGGATCTCTACGGCGCCGGCGGCGCCGAGGAACAGGCCGTCTGGAATGCCTTCCACGGCATCAATGTGGGCGCCGCCTGGTCGGGCGGATCCACGGACACCACCGCCCCCACCGTCTCGGCCACCGAGTCCGGCACCAGCGGCACCATCACCTTCTCCGCCACCGCCTCGGACAATGTCGGCGTGAGCCGGGTGGAGTTCTATGTGGACGGCGCGCTGAAGGGCACGGACACCACCAGCCCCTACAGCATGACCTTCGACAGCACCACCCTGACCAACGGCAGCCACAGCCTGGTGGCCAAGGCCTATGACGCGGCCGGCAATGTGGGCACCAGCACCACCGCCACCTTCTCCGTGTCCAACGCCACCTCCGGCGCCGAGCTGATCCTGAACGGCGGGTTCGAAAGCGGCGCCACCAGCTGGACCCAGACCAGCGGCGTCATCGGCACCTTCACCGGCCAGGCCGCCCACACCGGCTCCTACGACGCCTGGATGTGCGGCTACGGCTCCGCCCACACCGATTACATCTACCAGCAGATCGCCATCCCCACCACGGCCACGGGCACCCTGACCTTCTGGCTCCATGTCGACTCGGCGGAAACCACCACCACCACCGCCTACGACACACTGAAGGTCCAGGTCCTCAATACTTCCGGCACCGTGCTCGCCACCCTGGCGACCTACTCAAACCTGAACAAGGGCGCGGGCTACACGCAGAAGTCGCTGAGCCTGGCGGCCTACAAGGGCCAGACCGTCCGCCTGCGCTTCTACGCCGTGGAGGACAGCAGCCTCCAGACCTCCTTCGTCGTCGACGATGTGAGCGTCAAGTAGGCTGAACGAATCCAGGAAAAAGGGCCGCTTCCGAGCGGCCCTTTTTCATCCCTCCAGCAGCACCTTGGCGTGCTCCAAGGCCTCGGGGCGGTCGGGATGGCCGGACAGGAGCCGCGCCAATTCGCGGTTGCGCGCCTCGCCTGCCACCCAGCCCAGGGCGCTGCGGGTGCGGCCGCCCTCGGTCTCCTTGTGCAGACGGCCATGCCGGTCGGCGCGGGCCGCCACCTGGGCCAGGTGCGTGACGGCCAGCACCTGGTGGGCCTTCCCCAGCTCCGCCACGGCCTTGCCCACGGCCAGGGCCGTTTCGCCCCCCAGGCCCGCATCCACCTCGTCCAGCACCAGGGTCAGGGCATCTTTCACCCCGGCCCCCCGAACGCCGATGCCCGGCGCGAGGCCGGCGCCCACCAGGGCCAGCATGAGGCGGCTCAACTCGCCGCCGGAGGCGATCTTGGCCAGGGGCCGGAAACCCTCGCCGGGATTGGGTTCGATCCAGATGGCCAGGGCCGAGAAGCCCTGCGCGGCCACGCGCACGGGCCGGCCGCTCTGCTGCACCGGGCTGCCAGCCTCCTCTGCCAGCGACAGCCGCAGCTGAAGGCGCGCCCCCTTCATGCCCAGGCGCCCCAGGCGCTTCTGTACCTCCGCCTCCAGCTTCGGGATGGCTGCGGTCCGCTTCCCGTGCAGGACCTCGGCGGCGGCGCGGTAGGCCTCCGCCACCTTGGCCAGAACGGCCTCCAGCTCCTTCACCGACGCATCCCCGGCCAGCAGAGAGCGCTGTTCGTCCCTCAGGGCCTGCGCCCGGGTCGACAGTTCCTCCGGCTCGCAGCGGTGGCGGCGGGCCAGGCGCTCGTACTGGGCCAGCCGGGCCTCCATGGCCTCGATGCGATCGGCCCCGGCGCTGGCCCAGCGGATGGCCTGGTCCTGGACCAGCGCCAGCAGATCCTCCAGTTCCAGGGTCACGGAGCGCAGGCGGTCCTGCTCGGCGATGGCGTCCGGCCAGTGGTTCACGGCCCGCACCAGCGCCTTGTGGGCCAGTTCCACTTTCGGCAGTCCGGCATTCAGGGCTTCCGCGGCCTCCCGGAACGCCTGCTCGAGATGCACGGCGTGACGCAGGGGCTCGCGATCCGCCCGAAGCTGGGCCCACTCGCCGGGCTTCGGCGCGAGCTTGTCCAGGTCGGCCAGGGCTTCGGCCAGCTGCTCCAGACGCTGCTCCCGCTCGGCTTCGCTGCGGCGCCGAGCCTTTAGCGCGGCCTCGGCCGCGCGCACCGCCGCCGCCTCGACCTCCAGACAGGGCTCGAGGCCCAGCACCTCGTCCACCAGCGCCAAGTGGCGCTCTTCGCCCAGCAGGGACTGATGATCATGCTGGCTCGTGAGGCGCATCCAGAGGCGGCCCGCATCCCGCAGATCCGCCAGGGCGCAGCTGGCCCCGTTGATCCAGGCCCGGCTGCGGCCGGCCCCCACCTCCCGGCGCAGCACCACGGGCTGCTCCTCTGGCAGGCCCCGCTCGGCGAGAAAAGCCCGCCAGGCCTCGAAGCGCCCTTCCACCACGGCTTCCACGGTGGCCCGCTCCGAGCCATGGCGCACCAGTTCCCCATCGCCCCGGGCCCCCACCAACAACGACAGGGCATCCACCAGCAGCGACTTGCCCGCCCCCGTCTCGCCCGTGAGCACCGTGAAGCCCGGGCCCCAGTCCAGGGACAGATCCTCCACCAGGGCCAGGTTCTGGATTCTCAGGGATGAAAGCATGGGACCAGTCTAGCGGGAGGATGGGAAGAGGCCGGACCCCAGTAAGCTCTGGCTCAGGTCGCTGCGGGGCTATTTCGAGGCGCCCTGGTTCTCCAGCTGCTCCAGTCGGCGCTTCGCCTCTCGCTTCCCGATTTTCCTCAAGGCGGCAATGGCCGCCAGCTGGGCCTGCCGGGGACGGCTCTTCTCGGCCTCCCAGTGGTAGATGGATTGGCCGGAGACCCCGAGCAGCAGACCCATGTCTGCGGCAGAGAGGCCGAGCTTCTGGCGTTGCGCGGCGAACCGCTTCGCGCTGAAACGAATGCCGGTGGTGCTTTCTTCGTTTTTCGGGGGAGCCGGCCTTCCCAGAACCTGTTTGGAAACCCGCGTTTGCAGCTTCTCGAGCTGATCCGTCCGCCGCTTCAGCTGAGTGATCTCCGAGCGCGAGTTGCTCAGGGCCTTCTTGAGGCTCTCCAGTTCGTTGCGGACTTCTTTTCGGGCGAGGCGGAGGATCTCGGCCTTCAGCAGTGAGGCGATGTTGGGCATATGGGCTCCCCAGGGGTGGCGTGGCCCCTGCCTCCCATTTTGATCTCAATCCAGGTGAAACAAGACCAGTGATTTAGGTATCGATTCACCAGGGACCTGGGCGGCGTTTCTTGCCGATCGTCGGTTAGAGCAACCGGACGCTTCGAGCCGCCTCGTCCACGACCAGCTCTCTCCAGGCTGGATTCCCCGGTGCGTGGCCATAGCCCGCCAGCAGTTCCTCCAGGGCCAGGCGCTGGCCCTCGAACAGCGGGAGGAGGCCCCACTGGGCCGCGTAGGCCAGGCCGTGAGGCATGCCGTCCGAACCGAAGATCAGGTCCCGGCCCGGCCTGAAGCCCACCTCATCGATGAGCATCCGGAAAGGGTTGTTCCGCGCCAGACGCGGCCCGTCCAGGCGGTCCGCATAGTCCGCGCTGTCGCTGGAGAAGTTCGGCTGCATGGAGAGCACCAGGCCCAGGTCCCGGGCCCGCCTGGCCTGCGCCCGGGTGATGAACTGGACATGCTCCAGGCGGACCAAAGGGAAGCGGAGTCCCTGCCGCTCCAGGTCCTCCAGCCCGTTCAGCACCTGCCCGATGGCCCGGTCGCCGATGGCGTGGATGGCGATGGCCTTGCCATGGGGATGGGCGGCCGCCAGCATCTGCCGCAGCGCCTCGTCGGCGTGGAGGAGCAGGCCCGGCTCGCCGCCGAGGAAGGGTGAATCCAGAGCCGCCGTCCGGGCGCCCAGGGCCCCGTCGGTGAAGAACTTCAGCCCGGCGCACTCGGCCTGGGCCTCGGCGGGCAGGGTCTCGAAGATCGCCGGGACGGTCCACCAGGGCATCCGGTCGGCCCAGCGCGAGGCGCGCATCGTCCGCCAGGCCTCCGTCCCCGTCAGCAGCATATCCTCCACCGCACCGATGCCCACGGCCTCCAGGCCCTGGATCCAGGTCTCCAGCTTGGCGGGAGTGAGCCCTGCGGTACGACCGTACAGGCCCAGGAGGCGCCCCAGGTTCCGCTCGCTCCAGTCGGCGTCGGCGCATCGCTCCACCAGTTCGGGATCCGTGTCCCGGAGCAGCCGGGCTCCCTCTGGGCTGAGCCTCAGCCCGTGCAGGCTGAAGTTCACCAGGAGCACCGGGGGCAGACCGGCCAGATCCGCGTTCGACAGGGGCAGGCGCCCGCTGTGCCAGCCCATGACCAGGGAGAGCCGGTC
The DNA here is from genome assembly GCA_019449415.1 of Geothrix sp. GTDB lineage: Bacteria > Acidobacteriota > Holophagae > Holophagales > Holophagaceae > Geothrix > Geothrix oryzae. The sequence goes on along the minus strand of JAGRPP010000012.1, from coordinate 76,778 downwards.
CTCCGGGAGCCCCCGCATGAGGTCCAGCGCCGCATCCGAATCCACGCAGGCCGAGAGATCCGGCGTGCCCTTCAGGGCGGCATAGAGGCTCACATGGGAATGGTGATCGACGATGGCCTTGAATCGGTGCGGCATGGAACTCCGAGGGCCCCCACCGGAGCAGCCTTGCGCGCGGATGGAGGGAACTTGAAGTCCCCATTGTGGCTCGGATCTGAGACCGGTGCAGCGGTCATACTGGCCTTCGGAGGATCCCCATGCTCTACCGGAAGCCCTGCGGAAGCGTGCTGGAAGCCATCGGCAATACGCCCCTGGTCCAACTGCGCCGCGTCGTCGAGAATCTGCCGGTGGAGGCCTTCGCCAAGCTCGAGTTCCTGAACCCCATGGGGAGCAGCAAAGACCGCATTGCGAAGCACATGATTGAGGCCGCGGAGCGCGACGGCCGCCTGAAGCCCGGCGGCCTCATCATCGAGAACTCCTCGGGCAACACGGCCATGGGGCTCGCCCTCATGGCCATCCAGAAGGGCTACCGGCTCAAGGTGGTGGTGCGCGACACCATCTCCCAGGAGAAGCTGAACCAGCTGCTGGCCCTCGGCGCCCAGGTGCACAAGGTGGACACGAGCCTGCCGCCGGAACACCCCGACAGTTACAACAACATCACGCCGCGCCTGGCCCGGGAGACGCCCGGCTGCTTCTTCCCCGACCAGCACGGCAACCGCGAGAACAACGCGGCCCACTACCAGGGCACGGGCCCCGAGATCTGGGAGCAGATGGAGGGCCGCATCGACTACCTGGTGGCCGGCGCCGGCACCGGCGGCACCATCGGCGGCGTGGGCCGCTACCTGAAGGAGAAGGATCCGAAGATCAAGATCGTGGCCGTGGATCCCGTGGGCTCGGTGTTCACGCCCCACTTCCGCGGCGAGAAGAACCCCAAGGCCGGCCCCTACCGCATCGAGGGTCTGGGCGACGAATTCCTCATCCCCACCATGGAGTTCGAGCTCATCGACGAGATGTACCAGGTATCCGACCACGACGCCTTCCAGCAGGCGCGCAGGCTCGTCAGGGAGGAGGGCGTCCTCGGCGGCGGCTCCAGCGGTGCGGCCCTGTGGGCCGTGCTCCAGGTGGCGAAGAACCTGCCCGCCCTGGGTCGTCCGGCGCGCATCGTCACCGTGTTCCCGGACGGTGCGGGCCGCTACCTCAGCAGCATCTTCAACGACACCTGGCTCGCGGAACGGGGCCTCCTGGAGGCGGAATGACCGCCTTCTCCGGCACCTACCTCGAGGCCATCCGCCAGGCGCTCTTCGATGCGATGGCGGCCGATGCCCGGGTCTGCTGCCTGGGCGAAGACATCGGCGTCTACGGCGGGGCCTTCCGCGCCACCGAGGGGCTGCTGGAGCGCTTCGGCCCCGACCGCGTCATCGACACGCCCATCTCCGAGCAGGCCATCGCCGGGTCGGCCATCGGCGCGGCCCTCATGGGGCAGCGGCCCGTGGCGGAGTTCCAGTTCATGGACTTCGCGCTGCTGGCGTCGGATCTCATGGTGAACTTTGCCGCCAAGGCCCACTGGCGGTGGGGGCAGTCCGTGCCCGCCGTCTTCCGCGGACCTTCGGGCGGCGGCAACGGCGGCGGCCCCTTCCACGGCCAGAACCCCGAAGGGCACTTCCTGGGCAGCCCGGGCCTCAAGGTCGTGGCCCCCGGCACCGTGCGCGACGCCTACGCCCTGCTCCGCGCCGCCATTGACGATCCAGACCCCGTGCTGGTCTTCGAGCACAAGCACCTCTATCGCCGCCTCAAAGACCAGTGGAACGAGGCCCCCACGGCGCGCCTGGGCGAGGCGGCCCTGCGCAAGCACGGCACCCGCGCCTGCGTGATCACCTACGGCGCGGCCCAGCACACGGCCCTGGAAGCCGCAGCCGACCTCGATGTCGCCGTGCTGGACCTGCGGACCCTCTGGCCCCTGGACGACGCCGCCATCGCAGACCTGGTGAAGCGCACCCATCGGGTGCTGGTGCTCACCGAGGCCAGCCTCACCTACGGCCCCGGCGCCGAGCTGGCCGCCCGCATCGGCGAAGCCTGCTTCAGCTGGCTCGACGCCCCCGTCATGCGCCTGGGCGCGGCCGACACGCCCACCCCCGCCAGTCCGCCGCTGGAGGCGGCCTTCCTGCCAGGCCCGGCCGCCGTGGCCTCGGCGCTCGAGCGGCTGCTGGCCTGGTAGCGCGCTACCAGCGCCAGGGGCCGGCCACCCGGAGGCCCCAGCGGAAGCTCTGCTCCCGATAGGTGTTCGGGTCGGTCACGCTCACCGCGTTCAGACCCGAGGTGCTGTCGGACCAGCCCAGCAGCAGCGTGACGGGGCTGCGCCCGAGGCCCCAGCTCAGGTTCGCGGCGTAGCCCTTGCCCGTGGTCCAGGCCTGCTGATCCGTCACCTGGCGCCCCCAGCGCCCCTCTACCGACAAGGCGAAGCGGCCATGCTCGAAGGCCGCGCTGCCCGTGGCGCCATGGAAGAGGTAGTGCCTCGGGTTCCAGAAGCCGAGCGGCAGCGTTTCCGAATAGCCCATCCCGCGGCTGGTGAGCCCGGCGGACAGGGTGATGGGCGAGAGGCGCCAGCGGTGCTCGTAGGCGCCGCTCCAGGTGGTCCGGCGGTTCCCCGCCGAGACCGAGGCGGTGCCGGCCTGGAGCCGGAGGACATCCGCGAAGCCGGCCAGCGTGAAGGCCAGGTCCGTACTCTGGAGGCCGATCCGCTGCGCCACCGCCTGGGGCGTGAAGACGATCACGCTCCGGCTTTGGGTCAGGTTCACCTCCGCGCCATGCCCCAGCCGCCAGAGGAGGCCCAGGCGGTGGAACCCGGCGGGATCCCCGTCCAGCCCCGTGATGCGGCCCAGATCGGCCGAGAGGCGCAGCGGTCCCAGGGGATAGGCCACGGTGGCGGCCGTCTCGTGCGCGTCGGATTCCGCGCCGCTCAGTTCCGCATGGTGCAGGGTGTGGTTCAGACCGACGCTGCCGTCCCCGAGGGGCACCCGGGCGCGCACGGAGCTGTCCAGCATGCGCAGGGGCTCGCTGGTGAGGGTGCGGCTCTGACCAATCTCCACCGAGGGGCCGTTCGCCTCGGCGGCGGCCCGGATCAGGTCCTCCGCATCCCGCTGCACGGGGCTGCCCTGCCGGGCCAGCGGCGTCAGCTGCGCCAGCGCCGCCCGCCGGCGGCCTTCCGCCAGCCGGACCTGCCCTTCCAGGAGTTTCCCCTCGGGCGTCTCGCGGGTTTCCTTCGGCAGCTGGTCCACTTCCACCCGGGCCTCTTCGACCCGGCCGCTCCACAGCGACACCTGGGCCAGCCCCAGACGGGCGTCTCCCAGATCGGGATGCTGCGCCACCAGCTGCTGGAAGGCCCCGTGGGCCGCCTTCAGGCGGCCGTCCCAACTCAGCACACGGGCCTGCATAAGGAGAGCATCCCGATCCTTCGGGTGCGCGGCGATCCAGGCCGAGGTGCGGGCCAGCGACTCGCGGTAGCGGCCGGCCCAACTCAGGTACTTGGCGCTGTCGAGGATGGCCCAGCGCTCGCCCTTCTGGGCATAGGGCTCCAGGGTCGTGAGGGCCACCTCGAACATCCGCCCCCAGCTCGCCATCATGGCCAGGTTCTGATCCGCTTCCCGCGCCCGCCAGGGCGCGCGCTCCCGGAAGAGGCGCCAGGCCGCCACGCACTCGGGATACCGCTGGGCCCATCCCAGGGTCTGCGCCCGCTCGAAGAGGGCCGTCTCGTGCCAGCCATCCTTGGCCAGCAGGGCGTCGTAGCCCTTGATCGCCTCGTCCCAGCGGCTCTGGTTTCGCGCCTGGCGGGCCTGGATGAGCAGGCGACCCATCTCGGCGTCGCTGGGGGTCGGAGCCGCTTGCAGGGTGGCTGGGGACAAGAGGAGGATCATGGCGCGCTCGGTTTGGGTTGGGCCGGAAGGGCGGCGAAGGCATCCCGGACGGCATCGAAGGCCTTCTTCCGGAAAGGATGCCAGCGGGGCTGCTCCCAGGTAGGCCAGGTGAAGAGGGGGGGGATGGGAATGCCGTTCCGGTTCGCGGCGGGCAGGGTTTCGAGGACCTCCGCCGGCCCCTCGGGCCCTTTCCGGCGCGTCCGCACCAGGCTGGCGCGGAATCCGTCGGTGGTCACCGAGCCGTGGTCCTCCATCGACAGCAGGTCCGCCGGATCCTGGAGCACGCGGCGCGAGCTTGGATCGGTGACATGGATCAGCGTCCAGGGAATGCGGACTTCCAGGAACCCGGGGCCGTCCATCCATTCGCCCAGCGAATCGAAGGCGGGGTCGCGGCGGTCCTGAGTCCCCTTGTGCAGGGCCCCGATGTCGTAGCGGCGGGCCTGATAGACCGTCAGGTCCTGCCCCACCCGCAGGCGGTTGGTCTCCGTCTGCATCTGACGCCAGGGGCCGTCTTCGTGGGCGATGGTGCGGGAAGGGCCCGGGTGGCGGTGGGGGGAGAATTCGTAGGGGGCGTCCACCCAGACGCCGCAGCTTTTCGCGGACAGCTCGAGGGTGAACTCCATTCCCGCACCGTTCCGCACGGGAACGCCGAAGGGGAAGCGGTGGTTGCCCAGGTCCGTCCCCAGGGTGTCCAGCCCCAGCAGGAAGGTGTCGCGGTTCCAGTCGACGGCCCCCTTCCAGAAGAGGCCCACATGGAACCAGCCCTCGTCGGCAAAGAGCTTCATCTCCAGATTCTCGTTCTTGAGGTAGGTGGGGATGTTCTTCCAGTCGTCGGCCCGGCCGTCAATGAGGATGTTCGGCCCCTTGGCCCCGGGATGATGCCCGATCAATCCGTAGTTCTCCTCCGCATCCATGGCGTTGAACCAGAGGGGCTTCCGCTCGGGCGGCAGCTCGAGCGGCGAGACCTGCCAGGTCTTCTTGAACCACTCGTCCATCCAGGCGAAGACGATGCTCCCGGCGTACCCCGTGTCGTAGATGTTCCGGATCAGGCGCTTCATCAGGCGGGCCTGGTCCTTCTCCTCCAGGCCTCCGTGGGTCATGCCCTGGGGTTGCCAATGAGCCGGCATGCGGGAGGAGCTGAGCCCGAACTCGGACACCAGCACCGCGTGCCTCTTGTGGTACGCCCGGAGCTCCTTGAGATACCCCAGGTAGTTGTTGGGCCCCTCCTCATCCCGGACCTTCGCGTACCCGGCGTCGAGGTTGATGAACTCGGGATAGTTCGGGTAGACATGGTAGCTCGCGAACAGCCCCCCCTGGAACGCAGGGAGATCCGAGAACTTTTCCATGTCGATGGCCACGCTGTCGTCATCGAAGACTTCGGACTTCACCTCCTCCGTGTAAGGCAGGCCGAGTTTCTTCAGGATCCGCTGCTCTTCGAGAAACGAGGTCTCGCTGGGATGCGTCATGGCGTCGAGCGTGGGCCAGTTGGTGAAGGCCACCGGCCGCTGCACATGGTAGGTGTCGTGTTCAAGGCCGATGAAGGCATCCAGAGCCTTGGCCATGAAGATTTCCGTTGCGTGGGCCCGGGGCACCTCCACAAACCGCCCCTTCCAGTCGGAATCGCCCGGATGCCGCCGGTTGTACGCGATGACATTGAAGGGCTCCCACTCCCGGCCCAAAATCGTCCCGATCCACCAGCGGCTCACATCCGCGCGGTAATGGCCCCCGGCGGCCCCCGGCCGGGGCGGGAAGCTGGCGCGGCCGTGCATCAGGTCCACCACGCGCCGCATATCCTCGCGATAGGCCGCGAACCAGGCGGGATCGCCGAAGTCGTCCCCCGGCGGGGGTTCCACCCAGACGCCGTGCAGCAGGTAGATCGGGTGCGCCGCCTTGAGGTTGTGCTCCCGCAGGGCCTCGTAGAAGGCGGGAGGGTGGATGGTGTAGAGGCGGAGGGCATTGATCCCGAGCTGGCCCATCTCCGCCAGCCACCCGGCATAGACCTCCTTGCCCGGGAATTCCGTGGGGAACCGCCCCGGCAGGGCCGCGCCCAGGTTCACCCCCTTCAGGTACACGGTCTTCCAGCCCGCCCCGTCGCGGACCTGGAAGCCGGCCGGAACGGTGCGGAAGGGCACCCGCAATTCCGCGGGGAGGGGCGGAGGCGGGGGAATCGAGTCTTCCATCGGGGAGACCCGGGCCAGAAGGGCCTGGAAATCCTCGCGGGCCGGGTCGAGGCGCACCGCCTCCTTGGCCAGACGCCAGGCCTCGGCGGTTCGGCCCAGGCGTTCCTGGCATAGCGCCAAGCCGTAGGCGGCATCCGCATAGGTGGGCGACAGCGACAGCGCCCGCTGGAAATGGGCCAGCGCTTCCGGGATGCGCTCCTGGCGCAGGGCCGTGAACCCGGCCCCGACCAGGCCGTCCACATCCTGGGGAGCCTTGACCAGGACGGCGTCGAAGGCCTTCCGGGCCGCCTCCAGGCGATTCTCCCGGAGCAGGCGGTGGCCCTCGGCCGGATCCTGGACGAGCCCGGCCAGGGCCAGGCAGAGGGGCAGCCAGGTCAGGGTCATGGCGCGACCTCCTTGAGGGCCGTCTTCCCGCCCTCTAGCAGGGCTTCCAACCGCTGGACCTCCGCCACCAGCATGCCGCGCTTCCGCGCCATGGAGCCGAGGTGGCTTTCGCTGTAGCCCACGGCTGACAGGTCTTCCGCGTAGATGGGATCCTGGTAGGCCTCTTCCGGGCCCACCACCTTCCAGCCGTTCGCATCCAGCATCCGGAGCAGGTCCGGCATGACGAGGGCGTTCAGGAGGTTGTGATGGAGAAGGAGCGTATGGATGGGATCCTTGCCAAGGAGCCGGTCGCCCAGGTCGCGGTAGCCCTGGAGGACCTCGTCCAGGTGCCGCAGGTAGAGGGCCCGGATGGGCGCGATGTCGGCGTCGGGCCGGGCCTGCAACATCTGCTGGAGGCGCTCATTGAAGAGCCAGTCGTAGGTCGGGATGCTCACAGGCGCGACGCCGTATCCCAGCTCCTTCAGCATGGCCTGGGCGGCTCTCCGCTCCACCCCCGCCCTGCCCTCGAGCAGGTACGGGAACCGCAGCATGGGCCAGTAGCCGGGAATGCCGTGGATTAGGCGGTCCAGGCGAAGCACATCCTCCCTGAAGCGGGCCAGGCCGACTTCCTCGAGGTTGGAGTGGCCGTAGGTATGATTCCCGATGCGGTGGCCCGCCTTGCCCCAGGCCTCCAGCCACCGGATCCCCTCCGGGCTGTCCCCGCCGCGGATGCCGTTGGCGAAGAGGACCACGCGCACGCCCTTCTCCCGGAAGGCCTCCAGCAGGCGCCGGTTCCGCTCGTCGCCCGAAAGCCGCGGAGTCGAACTGAGGTTGGGACCATCGTCCAAGGTGATGGTCAGCGACTGGCCGGCCAGGATCGCGCAGCAGAAACCCCAGGCGATCGCTCGGATGGGTGACAGAAAATTCATGGGTGTGCGACTCCGTCCCATGGGCGGGTGCGGTCCTGGACGGGGGCGTGAAATCCTCGTGTCATGGGGGAACCAGGTGCTCCTAATCCATGGAAATCGACAGGTTTGATTCATACCTTGCTAGACTTTTTTCATGAGCCGACGCTGGCCAGAACATACCACGGTCCTGGTGGTCGAAGACGACCTCACGACCGCCCGGATCATTCAGGCGCGCCTGGAGATGGAGGGGCTGAAGGTGTTCGTGGCCCTCAATGGCATGGAGGGCCTTGAGATCCTGAACCGCGAAGCCATCGACCTCATCACCACCGACCTCATGATGCCGTCCATGAACGGCTTCCGGCTGGTGCAGGAAGTGCGGGACCTCCCGCCCCCCAAGGGTCGTACTCCCATCCTGCTCATCTCCAGCAACCAGAATGAGCAGGACATGGTCCGCTGCCTCGCGGCCGGGGCCGACGACTACATGACCAAGCCGATCTCCGTGCAGGTACTCATGGAGCGGCTGTGGCGGCTCTTCGAACGCTCCCGTCGGGCGGGGTGATCCATCCTTCCCCTGTCCCAGGACCTCTTCCTTCCCGCGCTGCATTGGGCCACCGTCATCCTGCTGGCCCTGGTCTCTGGCCTGGTGCTGGTCGGGGCCATTCTGCAGGTGCGGCGAGACCGCCAGAACCGCCATCGCATCGCCTGCTACCAGGCCTGGGAAGTCCAGTTGACGGACTACCTCTTCAAGGGCGGCTACGAGCGCGGCTCCTTCGGGCCCATTCCGCACGCCGACCGCTGGCTCTTCCGGAATTTCCTGGCCCGCTACCAGTCCACGCTCGCCGGACAGGAGTCCGAAGTCCTCCGTCAGCTCTACCTGGGCCTGGACATCCACCTCTCCCTCCCCCGCCGCCTCCGGAGCCGGGACCCCCGGGTCCGGGCCATGGCCGCCCAGGAGATCGGCGCCTTCCGGTTGGATGAACTCACCGAGACTCCGCCCCCACCCGTCGCCGACCGGCCCTGGCGCTGGAATCCGGGTATTCGCATCGAGGGCTACCTCAACCTGGTGCTGCCCCTCCTGGACGATCCCGTCCCCTATGTGGCGCATGTGGCGGCCCGGACCCTCACCCACAGCCAGGACCTGCGATTCGCCAACCCCGTCCTGGCCTGGGTCATGCGCGAGGAGGTCTACCAGCGCGAGCGCCTGCTGCGGGTCCTGGAGGGCTTCGGTCCCGGCCTGCTGCCCTGGATGAAGGACCATCTCGAGTCCCCGGATCAGAACCCGGAACCCTGGATTCTCTTCGCGCTGCTGGTCGGCTCCCACCGGCACCGGGACTCCCAGCCCCGCCTGCTCTGGCTGCTGGAGGTCCCCCATGTGAACCTCCGGGTCTCGGTCCTGAAGTCGCTCATCATCCTCGCGGACCCGACCAGCTATCCCAAGGTGCTGCCCTTCGCCTCCAGCCCCATCTGGGAGATCCGCACCCAGGCGGCCCGGGCCCTGGGCGTGCTCGGGGGGCCCTCCGCCATTCCGGCCCTCCTCCCCCTGCTGGCCGATCGCGTGTTCGAGGTACGCCGGAACGCGGCTCAGAGCCTCGTGGATCTCGGCCGGGGCGGTGTCTCGGCCCTGACCTGGATCGCCGAGGATGCCTCGGCGGACCGCTTCGCTCGGGACATCGCCCGGGAGCGGCTCGAATGGGCGGATGAGCGGGGTCACCTGTGAGCTTCCGCGTGTTCGTCACCGCCTTCGCCCAGTGGGGCATCCTCGCCTATTTCCTGGCCATGAACCTCACGCACCTGGGGCTGATCCTCCGGGCCTTCATCTCCATCCGGCGGCACCTGGACGAGGCCGAAACCGACCGCCTCGACACGGCCTTCGAATCCAGCCACTTCAAGCCCATGTCCCTGATCTGCCCGGCCTATAACGAAGAAGCGGGCGTGGTGGCAAGCATCAACAGCCTGGTCAGCCTCCGCTACCCGGAGTTCCAGGTGGTGGTGGTGAACGACGGGAGCACGGACGCCACCCTCCAGCGGCTCATCACCGCCTTCAAGCTCCAGCCCAGCCACCGGGTGATCCGCCAGCTGCTTCCCACCCAGGAGGTGCTTGGCGTCTACGAGAGTGCCTATGTGCCCAACCTGGTGGTGGTGGACAAGGCGAACGGCGGCAAGGCGGACGCCTTGAACTGCGGCGTGAACCTGGCGCGCTATCCCCTGGTGTGCTGCATGGATGGGGACAGCCTCCTGGAGAACGACGCCCTGCTCCGCATCGCGCGGCCCTTCATGGACCGGCCGGACCTGATCGCCTCGGGCGGCGTGGTCCGGCCCGTGAACGGCTGCAAGGTCACACCCATGGGCATCCGCGGCATCTACCTCCCGGACTCCTGGCTGGCCCGGTTCCAGATCGTGGAGTACCTGAGGGCCTTCCTCTTCGCCCGGGTGGGTCTGGCTTCGCTGGACTCCCTGTTCATCGTCAGCGGCGCCTTCGGCGTCTTCCGGAAGGACCTGGTCGTGGCCGCAGGCGGGTTCGACACGGCCACCATCGGCGAGGATTTCGAGCTGGTCGTGCGGCTCCACCGCTGCCTGAGGGACTGGAAGCGCCCCCACCACATCGCCCTGGTGCCGGATCCCGTGTGCTGGACCGAAGTCCCCGAACATTTCAGGGAACTGGGACGCCAGCGCAACCGGTGGCAGCGGGGCATGCTCGAGACCATCTGGCGGCACCGGCGCATGTGCTTCAACCCGAAGTACGGTCGCATCGGGATCTTCTCCATGCCCTATTTCCTCGTCTTCGAGGCCCTGGCTCCGATCATCGAGGTCGCCGGCTACCTCGTGTTCGCCGGATCCCTCTGGACCCATTCCGTGGGTGGCACCTTCGCCCTCCTGTTCTTCTATGTCGCCCTCCTGCTCGGCGTGCTGAACTCCGTGGTGTCCGTGGTGCTCCACGAAATCAGCAGCCACCGCTACCAGGGCCTCAAGGCCTGGAGCATCCTGCTGCTCCTCGCCGTCGCCGAGAACTTCGGCTACCGCCAGCTGACCCTCTGGTGGCGGCTGCGGGGGACCCTCGACTGGATCCGCGGGAAAGATCAATGGGGGCACCTGAAGCGCCTGGGCCTCACCACACACCCGGCCCCGAAGCCCCCCGAGGCTTGACGGTCGCCATCTCCGCAGCGCATGCTGTCCCCTCGATCTTTGGCAGTCCGATAGCGCTATCCAGAAAGGTGGAGGGAAAGGCCCTGTGAAACCTTGGCAACCTGCGAAAGCAAGGTGCCAACTCCTGCCTCCGGCATCGCCGGGGGGAAGATACCGAACCGTCCCGACTGACCCGAGACCTCCTGGATGCCGATCAACGGACTGCCCTCCCAGGCGCAGCCATGACCCATCCCACCTTCCAGCAGGCCCTCGACGCGGGCGAATGCTTCCTCTTCGACGGCAGCACCGCCACGGCCCTGCACGACCGCGGAATCACGCTCCAGCGCAGCTTCGAGGAATGCAACCTCAAGGCGCCCGATCTGCTGCTGGCCATCCACGGGGAGTTCCTCGCGGCGGGCGCCCAGGTGCTCACCACCAACACCTGGGGCGCCGGACGCCTGAAGCTCGCGGCCCGGGGCCTCGATGGGCAGATGGACGCCATCAACCGCGAGGGCGTGGCCCTCGCGAAACAGGCTATCGCCCAGCAAGGCGCCCGCGCCTGGGTGGCCGGCTGCATCGGCCCGCTGGGCGTGCGCATCGAGCCCTGGGGGCCCACCTCCTTCGACGAGGCCCGCGCCCTGTTCCGCGAACAAGCCACGCCCCTGATCGAGGCCGGGGCCGACCTGATCGTCCTCGAGGCCTTCGAGGACCTCAATGAGATCCACCAGGCCATCCTCGCCGTGCAGGAGCTCGGCGACCTCCCCATCGCCGCGCTGATGACCACCAATGACGAGGGCCAGGCCCTCTTCGGGGCCGAACCGGACTGGTTCATCAAGCAGCTGGACACCTGGGGGGCTCATTTGGTGGGCCTCATCGGCGGCAACGGGCCGGCCCCCCACCTGCGCCTGCTCGAACGCCTGAAGGCCGTCACCGCCAAGCCCATCGTCCTCCAGCCGAACCCCGGCCTGCCCCATCTGGTGGATGGCCGCCTCATCTATGGCGCCAGCCCCGAGTACCTGGGCGGGTTCGCCGCCCGGGCCCTCGCCGCCGGCGCCCGGGGCGTGGGCGGGTGCAGCGGCACCACGCCCGCCCACATCCGCGCCATGCGCGGGGCCTTCCGCCAGGAGCGGGCCTTCGTCCAGGCCGGCGGAGGCTTCGAGCTGAAGCCCCACGAGCAGCCCCAGCCCGAGGTGCCCTTCGCCTACCGCAGCCGCTTCAGCCTCAAGCTGGCCCAGGGCGAATTCACCCACACCGTGGAACTGGTGCCGCCCAAGGGCATGGAATACGACAAGCTTGTGGCCAAGACGCGCCAGTGCCGGGCCCTGGGCGTGGACGCCATCAATGTGCCGGACGGCCCCCGCGCCATGGCCCGCATGTCCGCCCTGGCCACGGCCCTCATCATCGAGCAGCAGGTGGGGCTCGAGACCATCCTCCACTACGCCTGCCGCGACCGGAACCTGCTGGGCATGCAGAGCGACCTCCTGGGCGCCGCGGGGCTCGGCCTGCGCAACATCCTGGCCGTCACCGGCGATCCGCCGAAGCTGGGGCCCTACCCCCAGGCCACCGCTGTCTTCGATGTGGACGCCATCGGCCTCGTGAACATGCTCAAGCGCCTGAACACGGGGCTCGATCTCGGCGGCGCGGGCATCGGCAAGCCGACCTCCTTCAGCGTGGGCGTGGGGGCCAATCCCGTGGCGGCGGATCTGGAACGCGAGAAGACCCGCTTCCGCTACAAGGTGGAGGCCGGCGCCCAGTGGGCCATCACCCAGCCCGTCTTCGACGCAGACACCCTGTTCCGCTTCCTCGACTTCACCGAAGCCCTGGACGGCAAGGGCGGCCTGCCCATCATCGCGGGCATCTGGCCCCTCAAGAGCGTGCGCAACGCCGAATTCATGGCCAATGAAGTGCCCGGCGCCTTCGTGCCGCCCTCCGTGCTCACCCGCATGGCGAAGTGGAGCAGCGCCGAGGATCAGGTCAAGGAGGGCCTCGCCATCGCCCAGGAAGTCATCGAGATCATCCGTCCCCGCGTCCGGGGCCTCCAGCTCAGCGCCCCCTTCGGCCAGGTCGAGCTCGTGGCCCCGCTGCTGCCCAAGCGGGAGGACGCATGAAGGGACTGATAAAAATAGTCACCCCAGAGAACACAGAGGACGCAGAGGAAAGGCAGGGATCGTTCTTCTCTGTGCTCTCTGCGTCCTCTGCGGTTAACCATCTTTTTCAGGATCCGTCATGCCCGTGAAGATCCATTTCCTGCTAGAGGATCTGCTGGTCGAAGCGCCGGCAGGGACACCCCTCCAGCGCATCGCGGATGCCGCGGGCGCCGACATCACCTTCGGCTGCCGCACGGGTTCCTGCGGCACCTGTCGGGTGCGCATCGCCGAGGGGCTCCACCACTGTGGCGAACCCGGCTCTGAGGAGCGCGATTTCCTGAAGGGCCTGGACGCCCCCGGCGACCAGCGCCTCGCCTGCCAGGTGGTCGTCACCGGCGATGTGGACATCGAGTATTTGGGGCTTTGACATGACGACCCTCGAGACGATCCTTCGCGACAAGGTGCTGCTGTTGGACGGCGGCATGGGCACCCAGATCTTCGCCCGCAAGCCCACGGCGGACGACTATGGCAGCGCGGCCCTGGAAGGCTGCGTGGACCTGCTCACCGAACGCCGGCCCCAGTGGATCCGGGAGATTCACGAAAGCTACTTCCGCGCGGGCGCCGACGCCGTGGAGACCAACACCTTCGGCGCCAATCCGCTGGTGCTGGGCGATTTCGGACTGTCGGACCGAGCCTACGACCTCAATGTGCAGGCCGCGTCCATCGCCAAGGAGGTCGCCCGCAGCTTCGACCGACCCCGCTTCGTCATCGGCTCCGTGGGCCCCGGCACCAAGCTCATCACGCTCGGCCATGTGGGGTACCGCGAGCTGCTCGCCTCCTACCGCGTGCAGATGGACGGCCTGCTCGATGGCGGAGCCGACGCCATCCTCATCGAGACCTGCCAGGACCTGGGGCAGATCAAGGTGGCCGTCCGCTCCGCCCGCGAGGCCATGGCCGCCAAAAAGCGGAAGGTCCCCCTCTGGGTGCAGGCCACGGTTGAGACCACAGGCACCCTGCTGGTGGGTTCGGACATCTCCGCCGTGCTCACCAGCGTGGAGCCCCTCGGCATCGATGTGCTGGGACTCAACTGCGCCACAGGCCCCGACGAGATGCACTCGCACCTCCAGACCCTGTCGGAAGCCAGTCCCTTCCGCATCAGCTGCCTGCCCAACGCCGGCCTCCCGGAGAATGTGGGGGGGCAGGTGGTCTACCCGCTGGATCCCGCGGCCTTCGCGCCGAAGGTCCTGCACGCGGCCTCGGAATTCGGCCTGGCCATCGTCGGCGGGTGCTGTGGCACCACGCCCGATCACATCCGGGCCCTGGCCCCGGGTGTCGAGCGGCTGAACCCGCCGAAGCGCACGCCGAAACTGGAACGCAGCGCCGCCAGCCTCTACCAGAGCGTGACCCTGAGGCAGGAACCGGCTCCCCTCATCGTGGGCGAGCGGACGAATGCCAACGGCTCGAAGAAGTTTCGCGACCTGCTGGCGGCCGAGGACTGGGACGGCATGATCACCCTGGCCAAGGAGCAGCAGCGGGAGGGCGCCCACCTGCTGGATCTCTGCGTGGCCTATGTGGGCCGGGATGAGGTCCGCGACGCCGACGAGCTGCTGAGCCGTCTGGTCTCTCAGATCACCCTGCCCCTCGTCATCGACAGCACGGAGGTGCCCGTCATCGAGCGGGCCTTGCAGCGGTCCCCGGGCAAGTGCGTGGTGAACTCCATCAACTTCGAGGATGGCGACGCCAAGACCCGCAAGATCCTGGACCTCTGCAAGACCTACGGCGCCGCCGTGGTGGCCCTCACCATCGATGAGCGGGGTATGGCCAAGACTCGCGAGCAGAAGCTGGCCGTGGCGAAGCGCCTCCACACCCTGGCCGTGGGCGAGTACGGCCTCGACCCCGGCGACCTCATCATCGACCCGCTGACCTTCACCCTGGGCAGTGGCGACGAGGAGTTCCGCCGTTCCGCCGTGGAGACCCTGGAGGCCCTGAAGCTCATCAAGGCCGAGCTGCCCGGCGTGATGACCATCCTCGGCGTGAGCAATGTCAGCTTCGGCCTGAATCCCGCCTCCCGCCATGTGCTCAACGCCCTCATGCTCTACCACGGCGTGAAGTTTGGCCTTGACATGGCCATCTTCAACGCCTCGAAGGTGATCCCCGTGGCGAAGATCGACCCCGAGGACCGCCGCATGATCGAGGACCTGATCTTCGACCGCCGCGCGGAAGGCTACGATCCCCTCAAGGCGGTCCTGGCCCGATTCAGCGATCGCAAAGCCATCGCTGTGGATGACCATCGCGAGGATCTCCCGGTGCTGGAGCGGCTGCACCGCGGCATCCTCGACGGCGAGAAGCAGGCCATCCTCGCGGATGTGGACGAGGCCCTGAAGGACCACGATCCGCTCGTCCTCATCAACGAAGTGCTTCTGGGGGCCATGAAGGTGGTGGGCGAGCGCTTCGGCGCTGGGGAGATGCAGCTCCCCTTCGTGCTGGAGAGCGCCGAGGCCATGAAGGAGGCCATCAAGCGCATCGAGCCCCATCTGCCCAAGGAATCGAACTACCAGAAGGGCCGCATCCTGCTGGCCACCGTGAAGGGCGATGTCCACGACATCGGCAAGAACCTGGTGGACATCATCCTCAGCAACAACGGCTTCGAGGTGAAGAACCTGGGCATCAAACAGCCCATCGAAGCCATCCTCAAGGAGCTCGAAGCCTGGCCCGCCGATGCTGTCGGGCTGTCGGGCCTGCTGGTGAAATCCACGGTCATCATGAAAGAGAACCTGCACTTCATGGAGGAGCAGGGGCTGAAGGTGCCTGTGATCCTGGGCGGCGCGGCCCTCACCCGGGACTATGTGGAGGGCGACTGCCGGCGCTCGTACTCAGGCCCGGTCTTCTACGCTGAGGATGCCTTCGAGGGCCTGCGACACATGCAGGCGCTGGTGACGGGGGAGACCGGCGTCCCGGCTCCTGCCCCATCCGCCTCTGCGGCGGGTGACATCAAGATCCTGAAGCGGGGAGGCGCGGCCGTGCCGCTGACTCCGCTCCAACAGAGCAGCTGGGTGCGGCACGACGCGCCGACGCCGGAACCCCCATTCTGGGGCGTGCGAGAGCTCGCAGATGCGCCGGTGGACCTGTTCGAGCACCTCGATGCCTTCGCGCTGATCCGCAACCGCTGGGGCTTCAGCCAGGGCAGCCAGAGCGATGAGGCCTTCGCCGCCGTGCTGCGCGACAAGGCCGTGCCCCAGCTGATGCGATGGAAGGAGCGGCTGGCCGCGGACCCGCTTTTCCACCCGAAGGCCCGCTACGGCTATTTCCCCGTACGCGCCGAGGGGGATGCGCTGCGGGTGCTCGATCCGGTCGATCATGCCAGGACGCTCGCGGTGCTCGGCTTCCCGCGCCAAGGCACAGGCAGGAGGCTTTGCATCGCGGATTTCTTCCGCGCCGACCGGACCGATGTGCTGACCCTTCAACTCGTCACGCTGGGCCAGGCCGCCGCGGACCATGCGGCCAAGCTCTACCGGGACGATGGCTACGCGGACTACTTCGCCTTCCACGGCCTGGCCACGGAACTGACGGAAGCCTATGCCGAGCGGATCCACGCCCGCATCCGCCGGGAACTGGGCATCGCGGCCAAAGACCTGCCGGGCCGCGCCCTCTTCGCGCAGGGCTACCAGGGCTCTCGTTATTCCTACGGCTACCCGGCCTGCCCGGACCTGGAGGGCAACGGGCCCATCCTGGACCTGCTGCGTGGCCAGGAGATCGGCGTCCACCTCTCCGACAGCCACCAGATGGACCCCGAATACACCACCAGCGCCCTGGTGGCCTGGCATCCCCAGGCGCGGTACTTCTCGGCGTAGGCGAAAGCTCTGGGCGCTCTTACTGAGCGCGGGCCTTGTCCATGACCTTCTGGCGGAGCTCCCGGAACTCGACCTCGGTAATCAGCCCATCTTTCTTCAGCTTCTCCAGCTTTTCCAGCTCGACGCGCAGGTCGAACGCCGGCCCGGCAGGGGTGGCCGGCTGCTTCTGGGTAGATGCTTCCCGTGCCTCCGGGTTCGCCTTGGCGCGGGCCTCCGAAGAACGCCAGGAAGACCGCCCGGCCTTCAGATCCTCAAGCGTTCCGAAGGCGTCCACCCGACCGTTCACGAAACGGATGTACTGGGTGCGGCTGTTGATCTTGATGGCTCCGTACCGATCGTAGGCTTCGTATTCATGCACTTCGGTGTCGTTGGTGGCCGTCGTTCGGGTTGGATTCCCCACCCGCTCGATCACCTCCTTCTTGGTCATCCCCACCCTGAGCTTGGACACATCCAGATCCGGCTTGGTGCAGCCCATGGACACAACGGCGGGAATCCCGATCATCAGGGCGGCAAGGTGTCGTTGCATGGCACGGCTCCAATCAGGGCAGGTCATCCGCCCCGGGAGGCGGCACCTGGTAAGAGCAGTGTGCCAGAGGCCGCCGTCCCGGAAGAGGCGCCCCGTTCCGATCCCGGCTGGCCCCAGCCCTTCCCTTTTTGAGCGAAGGCGACGATGCCCCTTGCCAGGAGGCCCCCCCGGCGCTACCTTTTCTGACCGGCCCTTCGGGGCCGTTCTCTTACGAGATCCTTGTCAGTTCCATAGCGAGTTATCCAGAAAGGTGGAGGGACGGGCCCTGTGAAACCTTGGCAACCTGCGAAAGCAAGGTGCCAATTCCTGCCGCGATTGAGCAATCAACCGCGGAGAGATGTCGAGCTGTGTCGAGCTGACGCAATCATCGAAGGGGCCCGAGAAATCGGGCCCCTTTTGCTTTTCCTGGACTTGCTTGGACAGACGAGGCCTCGGCCTTCTCACCTTCCTCCTCCAGGAGACGCCATGAGCGCCACCCCCGCCCCCCGCTTCGAAACCATCGCCCTTCACGGGGGCCACAGCCCGGACTCAGATACGAAGAGCCGGGCCGTGCCCATCTACCAGACCACCAGCTATGTGTTCGATAGCACCGAACATGGCGCCCAGCTCTTCAACCTGGAGGTGCCGGGGAACATCTACACCCGGATCATGAACCCCACCACGGCCGTGCTGGAGCAGCGCGTGGCCCTGCTGGAGGGCGGCATCGGGGCCCTGGCCACAGCCTCCGGCCAAGCGGCCATCACCCTCGCCCTCACCACCCTGCTGCGGGGCGGTGATCATGTGGTCGCCGGAAACAACCTCTACGGCGGCACCTACAACCTGCTGCACCACACCCTGCCCCGCACGGGCATCACCACCACCTTCGTGGATTCGACGAAGCCCGAGGCCTTCCGCGCCGCCCTTCGGCCCGAGACCCGCGCCATCTACATCGAAGCCGTGGGCAACCCCAAGCTGGATGTGCCCGAGTTCGAGGCCATCGCCGCCATCGCCCGCGTGGCGGGTATCCCGCTCATCGTGGACAACACCCTGCCCAGTCCCTACCTGCTGAACCCGTTCAAGTACGGGGCAGACATCGTCGTGCACAGCGCCACCAAGTACCTGGGTGGTCATGGCACCTCCGTGGCGGGCCTCATCGTCGATGGCGGCACCTTCGACTGGAAGGGCGGCAAGTTCCCCGAGTTCACCGAGCCCTTCGCCGCCTACCACGGCGCCGTGCTGGCCGACCTGGCGGGCCCCGCGGCCTTCATCACCAAGGCCCGCATCGAGGGCCTCCGCGACACCGGCGCCGCCCTGAGCCCCTTCAACGCCTTCCTCATCCTCCAGGGCATCGAGACCCTGCACCTGCGCCTGCAACGCCACGGCGAGAACGCCCTGGCCCTGGCCCAGTGGCTTTCGACGCACCCCAAGGTGGCCTGGGTGAACTACCCCGGGCTGCCCGGCAACGAGAACCACGCTTCGGCGGCCCGCTATTTCCGCAAGGGCGCTGGTTTCGGCGGCATCCTGACCTTCGGCGTGAAGGGGGGCCTCTCCGCTGGGGGGAAGGTCATCGATGCCGTGCAGCTCTTCTCGCGCCTGGCCAACCTGGGCGATGCCAAGAGCCTCATCATCCACCCCGCCAGCACCACTCACCAGCAGCTCTCGGCCGAAGAGCGGGCGGCCACGGGCGTCACTGACGACCTGATCCGCCTGTCCGTGGGCCTCGAGCACATCGACGACCTCATCGGGGACCTGGATCAGGCCCTCGCGAAAGCCTAGCCATGCCCGTCAAAGTCCCCTCCTCCCTGCCCGCCCGGGGTGTTCTTGAGGCGGAGAATGTGTGCCTGATGGAGGAGCCCCGCGCCCTCCATCAGGACATCCGCCCGTTGCGCATCGCCATCCTCAATCTGATGCCCACGAAGATCGCCACGGAGACCCAGCTCCTCCGCCTGCTGGGCAACACCCCTCTGCAGGTGGAGGTCACACTGCTCCACATGGCCTCCCACGAGGCCAGGAACACGCCGGCGGAGCACCTGCTGGAACACTACGCATCCTTCGCGGAGGTGCGCCACCAGGCCTTCGACGGCCTCATCATCACCGGCGCACCCGTGGAGCAGTTGCCTTTCGAGGCGGTGGACTACTGGCCCGAGCTCACCGAGCTGCTGGACTGGGCCAGGACGCATGTCTTTTCCAGCCTCTTCATCTGCTGGGGTGCCCAGGCCGCGCTCTACCGCTATTACGGCATTCCGAAACACCCCCTCCCCGAGAAGAAGTTCGGCGTCTTCCCCCATCGGCTGAAGGTGCGCCATGAGCGCATCGTGCAGGGATTCGACGATGTCTTCTTCGCACCCCACTCGCGCCACACGGAAACCCGCCGGGAGGACATCCTGGCGGAACCCCGGTTGGCCCTCCTCGCCGAGTCCGACGAGGCCGGGGTCTACCTGGTTCAGTCCGCGGATCGGCGCCAGGTCTTCGTCACGGGCCACTCGGAGTACGACTCGGGCACCCTCCAGGGCGAGTACGCGCGCGACCTCGGGAAAGGCCTTCCCATCGGCCTCCCGCGGAACTACTTCCCGGACGACGACCCCGCCCGGGAGCCCCTGGTCCGTTGGCGGGGGCACGCCAACCTCCTCTTCTCCAACTGGCTGAACCACTGCGTCTACCAGGAGGCGCCCTACGACCTGGGCACCCTCCCCGCGGAAGGAGGGCAGGCATGAGCTTGAAGGTCCTGAAATTCGGCGGCAGTTCCGTGGGCAGCGCCGAGGCGTTCCGGCGCGCGGCCACCATCGTCTCCGAGGAGCTGCCCACGGGCGGCCTCGTGGTGGTTTCGGCCCTCCGAGGCACCACGGACCGCATCCTCGAGGCGTGCGCCGCCGCGGGGGGAGGTCAGCTGCCCAGTGCGCGGGAGCATCTGGTCGCCCTGCGGGACCGGCACCGCCAGATGGCCTCCGAGCTGGGCCTCTGGACCGAGGTCCGGCCGGCCTGGACGCCCCTCTTCGACCGGCTGGACCGGCTGCTCACGGGCATGGCCATGCTGGGCGAGCCCACGCCCCGGGGCCGGGACGCCGCCCTGGCCGTGGGTGAGACGCTGTCGGCCCACCTTGCGGCCGCCTGCTTCGGCGGTGCCTTCCGTGAGGTCCGCGAGCTACTGCGGACGGACGCCCGCTTCGGCAAGGCCCGGCCCCACCTGGCGGCCCTGCGCACGGCGGCGGCCACCTGGCGCGAGGCCCTGGAGGCCGGGGTCCTCTGGGTCACCCAGGGCTTTCTCGGCGTCACCGCGGAAGGCCACACCACCACCCTGGGCCGGGGGGGATCCGACACCAGCGCCACCCTGCTGGGCGAGGCCCTGGGAGCCGACGAGGTGCAGATCTGGACCGATGTGGATGGCGTGCTGACGGCGGATCCCAGCCTGGTTCCCGGCGCCCGCCCCATCCCCCAGATGAGCCTGGGCGAGGCCGAGGCCCTCAGCGCCTTCGGGGCGAAGGTCCTCCACGCGGACTCCCTGGCCCCCGGCGCGCGGGCGGGATTCCGCCTCGTGGTCGCCAACACCCTGCGGCCCGGGGCCTCCCGCACGGAGATCCTGCCGGTGGCGCCGCTCCGCCCCCCCGGCGCCGTCACTTCCGTAGCCTACAAGGAGGGGATCAGCCTGCTGCGCTTCCCCGCCTCGGCCGGGCTCGAACCGCCCCTCAAAGCCGCGCACAGCCTGGAGGAAGCCGGCGCCCTGCGCTTCGGGCTGATCGCCAGCCCCGCAGGCACCCTGCTGGCGGTGCGGCCGGAGACCCCGGCCGCGGCCGAGGTGCTGGGAACCCTCGCCGCGTCCGGCCTCGCCTGCGAATCCGGCTGGGCCGTCGTGGCCCTGGTGGGCGAGGGCCTGCGGGCTGATCCCCTGGCGGCCCTGCGCCACCTCGCGGCCCTGGGTCCGGAGCCCGTGGGTGGCCTGCTGACGGGCAGCAGCACCGTCTCCATCGCCTTCCTCGTGCCCGAATCCCGGCTGGGGGACCTCATCCCCCGCCTGCACGACCGCTGCGTGGACGGCCCGTCCCCGCTCCGGATCCCCGAGCCCCAGAAGACCGGCTGATCGGGCCCAAAGGTCGTTACAAAACCTAGCCCTGCCGCAGCAGCCAGGCCGTCAAGCGCAGGTGGAAATCCTCGGGATGTTCCAAGTCGGTCTCCCGCAGGCGGGCCGGATGGGCGGGATCGGCCAGCACCAGCGGAATCGCATCCACCAGGTTGGGCAGGCGATGGCCATCCGGCAGGGACCAGAGGGCCCCCCGGCCCTCACCCTCCCTCAGCTCCGACGCTTGCCGCCGGTCGCCCTGCGCCTCGCAGCCCATCGCTTTCTCCTGTGAATCCTAAAAGATAGGCCTCCAGTTCCCCCGCGCCACCAGGCGGTACACGGTCCTGTCCGGATCTGGCACCCTCTTGCAAGGGAGGTCCCATGACCCGCACCATCCTCATCACCGGCGGTTCCCGCGGCCTGGGTCGCGCCTGCGCGCTGCACCTGGCCCGCACGGAATCGGCCCATCTGATCCTTCTCGGACGGGACGCCGTGGCGCTCGCCGAGGCCGCCGCCGCCGTCCGGCAGGCCGGCGGCACGGCGGAAACCCACGAGGCGGATGTGACGGACCGCACCCGTCTGGCGGCCGTGGCCAAGGATCTCGGCCCGGTGGATGGGTTGCTGGCCGCGGCGGCCATCTCGGGCATGACGCCCGTGGACGGCGACTCCGATGCCCTCTTCGATCAGATCCTCGCCGCGGATCTGGCGGGGCCCTGGAACACCGTGCGGGCCTTCCTCCCCCGCATGGGGCCCGGCGGGCGCATCGTGCTGGTGGCCAGCGTCCTGGGCCGCTTCGGCGTGCCGGGCTACGGGGCCTACTGCGCCGCCAAGCATGGCGTTCACGGGCTCGCCAAGGCCCTGGCCCTCGAGCTCATCGACCGGGGCATCGTGGTGAATGCCGTGGCCCCTGGGTGGGTGGACACGGACATGGCCCAGACCGGCCTCCGCCAGATCGCCGCCGCCACCGGTCAGACCGAAGCGCAGACGCGGGCCCAGGCCGAGGCGGCCGTGCCCGTGAAGCGGTTCTTCCAACCGGAGGAGATCGCCCACGGCATCGCCTGGCTGCTGGATCCCGCCAACACGATGCAGGTGGGTCAGTGTCTCAACCTCGATGGGGGCGTGATCCAGGTGTGACTTTTTCGGCGGCGCCTCTGACGCGACCGCCCCGTGGAATGTACATTCCCCCTGCGCGGATGCATCCCCGCGAGAACAGGGGAATGCCATGAGATCGCTCTCTGAATGCCCTGCCGCCTCCCTGGCCTGGCGGCGGGGAGGCTACTCGCCGCCCGACTTCGCGTTGCAGGCGAACGGCGAGACCTTCGCCACCCTCACCTTCCTCGATGGGGAACGCACGCTGGCCCGCGTCGAAACGGCCGAAGGCTCCTGGACCCTCAAGCACCTGGGTCTTCTGGCCCCGGCCGTGACCCTGCGCGAGGAGGGCGAGAAGACGAACCTGGCCACCTTCCATCCCCACGCCCTCCGGCACGGGAAGCTCGAATTCCTGGACGGGGCCGTCTTCGACTGGACCTGGCACCCCGACGGCGGAGCCTTCCTGGATCCCGGGGGCATCGCCCTGGTCCGGCTCCATGCCTACCCGGGGCGGGACCTCACCTCGCCCGCGGGACTGGAGCGTTGCGATGTGGACCTGAACCTGACCTCCTTCGCCCGGTTCAGGCACGCGTTGCTCGCGGCCTTCGGCTGGTATCTGGTCCTCTTCGACCACCAGAAGGAACGCGACGCCATGGCCGCGGAGACTGCGCTGCGGCTGTGAGGGGATGAGATCAAGCCCGGCCGCCCCTCCCGGGCCCTCCGGAGGGGGGCCTGAGGGGGGATCGGTCGCGACGGGAACGGCCTATTTCGTCCGCACCGGATAGGGCGGGCGTTGCAGCTTCTGCGGCGGGTTCTTCTTCAACTCGGCCTTCATGAGCTCGATGGCCTTCTCCAGCTGGGGATCGCGGCCGGCGATGATGTCCTTGGGCAGCTGCTCCACCTCGATGTCCGGCGCCACGCCCTCGTTCTCCACCACCCAGCCCTTCTCGGTCCAGATGGCCAGGTTGGGGGCGGTGATGGTGCCGCCGTCCATGAGCGTGGGGAAGCCCAGGATGCCCACGAGCCCGCCCCAGGTGGGCCGGCCCACCAGGGGTCCCAGGCCGAACTTGCGGAACATCCAGGGCAGCAGGTCGCCCCCGGAGCCGGCGGTCTCGTCCACCAGCATGACCTTGGGGCCCTGGATGGAGGCCTGGGGTGACTTCAGGTCCTGGCCGTAGCGCATGGCCCACATGGCGGTGAAGGGCCGGCGGAGCAGGTCGATGTAGTAGTCCGCCACCTGGCCGCCGCCGTTGTAGCGCTCGTCGATGATCACGGCCTCCTTCTGCGCCTGGGGATAGAAGTAGCGCTTGAAGTAGGTGTGGCCCAGGGTGGTGGTGTTCGGCACATAGACATAGGCCACGCGGCCCTCGGTGGCCGCCTGGACCTTGCGGAGGTTCCCCTCCACCCAGTCCCGGTTGCGCAGGCCCGCTTCGCTTCCCACCGGCACCACGCTGACCGTCCGCGCATCCTTGCCCGCGGGATCGCCGCCCACGGTGAGTTCCACCAGCTTGCCGGCCGTGTTCTCGAACCGGGCGTAGAGATTCTCGGGCGCCTTCAGGTCGCGGCCGTTCACTGCCAGCAGATAGTCGCCCGGCTTCACATTCACGCCCGGCTCCGTGAGGGGCGAGCGCAGCTCGGGGCTCCAGTTCAGGCCGCCGAGGATCTTCGCGAACCGGTAGCGGCCGTTGGCCACCTCCACATCCGCGCCCAGCAGGCCGCCCGGGACGGGCTTGCCGGCATCGGGCAGGTCGCCGCCGCCGCCGCGGTGATGGCCCACCGCCAGCTCAGAACACATCCACTGGATGACCCGGTTCAGGTCGGCCCGCGTGCCCAGGTCGGGCAGGAAGGCCGCGTACTTGGCCTTCATGGCCTTCCAGTCCGCGCCGTGCATGTTGGGGGCATAGAAGAAGTCGCGGTTGATGCGCCAGACCTCGTCGAGGATCTGGGCCCATTCCTGCCGGGGCTCCACCTTCACCTGCAGGCCTTCCAGCGCCACCTTGCCCTTGCCGGGCTCGGGCTTGCCGGCGGTGGGGATGATCGTCACCGCGTCCCGCAGCCGGTAGAGGGCCTTCTTGCCGTCGGCGGAGAGACCGTAGCCATCGGCCTTTTCCACCAGGACGGTCTCCTCCCGCTTCTTCAGATCGAAGCGGCAGAGGGCCATGGACTCGCTCCGATTGAAGCGGTTCGCGCCGCCGGTCTGGCGGAGGTAGAAGAGCGTGCCGGCCTCGCCGGCCTGCAGGTCCGTGAAGAAGGCTGTCTTGGCGACCTCGATGGGCACGATGCGCTCGGCCAGGCCGTCGAAATCGATGCGGACCTTCACCTCGGCCTTGACGCCCTTCTTGTCCTCAGACTTGCCATTCTTCTCCTCGGCCTTGGCGTTCTTCTCCTCGGTCTTGGTGGCCCCGCCCTCTTCGTCGCTCTCCTTGGCCAGGGGCGAAGGGGTGTCCTTGGCCAGCACCATCAGGTAGAGGTTCCCCCGCATGAGGGCATCGGCATTGGACTGGGCGAACCAGTCCCGCACCGGCCCGGCGTCGGTGCTGGCGGTGAAGTAGAGGTACTTGCCGCTGCGGTCGAAGACCGGGTCGCTGGCGTCGGCCAGGCCAT
Source organism: Geothrix sp. (assembly GCA_019449415.1). GTDB lineage: Bacteria > Acidobacteriota > Holophagae > Holophagales > Holophagaceae > Geothrix > Geothrix oryzae. The sequence goes on along the minus strand of JAGRPP010000012.1, from coordinate 52,106 downwards.
CCGTCAGGGCCGTGGATTTGTCCTCCTCCACCGCGTACACATGGATGCGCAGCATCCCGGATTCCGTGTTGCGGGTGTAGGCCAGGAACCGGGAATCCGGTGACCAGCTGTGGTTGAGGGTGGGCGCGGGCGTGTAGAGCACCTCGCTGGAGACGGCCTTCACGGCGCCGGTGCCCAGGTCGAGGATCCGCAGCGCGAGGGCGTTGTCGGTGTAGGCGATCTTCTTCCCGTCCGGCGACCACTTGAGGTTGTCGTAGAAGCCCGCCCCCTTCAGGGCGAACGACCGCACCTCGCCCTTGCCATCTTGCGCCTGCACCTTGAGGGCGTACTCGCCCCCGGCGTCCGACAGGTAGGCGAGGGACTTCCCATCCGGGGACCAGGCGGGGTTCCGTTCGTGGGTTCCCGGCGCGTTCGTCAGGTTGCGGGCATCCCCCTTCTCCGCCGGAACGCTCAGGATCTCGCCCCGGTATTCCACCGCCACCCGGCTGCCGGAAGGCGAGAGTTCCAGGTTGCTCGCCCACTTCGCACCGGTGGCCCAGCGGCTCCGGGCCTCGGGCAGGTCCGCCGCCACGGCCACCTTCAGACGGGTGCTCTGGCCGGTGGCGGGATCGAACCGATGGAGCCAGCCCGCCTGCTCATAGACGATCCGGCCCGCACCGTGGCTAGCGGCCAGGATGGGGAAGTCCGTATGCGTCGTCAGCTGCGCGACCGCCTTCGTGGCCAGGTCGTAGCTGAAGAGGTTGAATTCGCCCGCCCGGTCGGACACGAAGTAGACCTTCCCGCCGATCCACATGGGGTCGATGTCGTTGCAACGGCCCTCAGGTTGGGGGATCTGGACGACCTCATGGTCCTTGACCCGGTAGATCCAGAGCCGCGAGGCGGTGCCTCCGCGGTAGTGCTTCCACTGGCGGAAGGCATCGGACAGCGGGTTGTAGACGATGTGGCTGCCGTCCGGCGAGTACGAGGCCCGGGCCGCATTGGGGATGGGCAGCTGGGTGGGCATGCCCCCGGCGAGGGGCACCGTGAAGAGCTGGGTGTAGCGCGTCGTGTGCACCGAGCGGCCCGAGGTGAACAGCACGGCCCGGCCATCCGGCGTCCAGTCCTGCACCACATCGGCGCCAGGGTGCCAGGTGAGGCGCCGGGGCTCGCCGCCAGCCGCGGGTATCACCCAGACATCGGCATTCCCCTCCAGCGCCGCCGTGTAGGCGATCCAGGTTCCATCGGGGCTGAAACGGGGCGTGCCCACGCAGCCGCCGCGGGTGGTGAGGCGCTTCGCGGCCCCACCGTCCGGGGCGCAGGTCCACAGGTCCCCCGCGTAGAGGAAAGCCACCTGCCGGGCGCTCAGGGCAGGCTGGGCCACCAGCCGGGTGTCCTGGAGATCCACGGCCGGGAGCGGCTGAACGAGGGCCGCGGCCATCACCAAGGCCAGGGGGTTCAGGGAGGAAGGTCGACGGGTCATGGGTCCATCCATAAGAAGACGAGGCATGATGGGAAGACCCCTCCACCATGCCTCTCGCCTTCTCCCGGGTCAATGACCCCCGGCTGGGGTCAGCCGGCCCTCAGCCGAGGAACCCCTTCAAGAGGTTCATGACATTCCCCCCCTCGGGCAGGTTGCCCTCGGGACTGAGCTTGTCCACCACCTGGGGCAGAACGCTGGCCAGGCCCGAGGCGGCCTCGTCGTTGGAGACGCCCAGCTGACCGGCCAGCTGCTGCACCTGGTCCGAGCCCAGGGCATTCTGGATGTGCTCGGCGCTGATGGGCTGGTTCGCGCCCGTGCCGATCCACGAGGCCACCTGGTCCCCCAGCCCCTTTTCCTGGAGCTGGCCCAGAAGGCCCTGGATCCCCCCGGGATGGTTCTGGATGAGGCCCATGACCACGCCCATGAGCGGACTGCCTTGCGCCTGGCCTCCCTGCCCCTGGCCGCCCTGCCCCAGCAGGCCACCCACCATGTCCATCAGACCCATGACATCCTCCTTGAGAAGTTGAGCCCCAGGGTCCATCCGCTGCCGCCTTCCCGCAAGGCCTCAATTCAACGCCTCTCAAAGCGATGCCCGGTCCACCCGGCCGAAACTTAGGGGATCTGTCAGGCATTGACCCCGCCCGATCCGAAGCCTAAGGTGGCTGCATCAACCCCAACCCAACCAGGAGGTTTGCATGCTCCACTTCATCTGGACCTGCATCATCGGTCTGATCGCCGGCGCCGTGGCGAAGCTCGTCATGCCCGGCAAGGATCCGGGCGGGTGGATCATCACCATGGTCCTCGGCATCGCCGGGTCCTTCCTGGGTACCTGGATCGGCCGTGCCATGGGCTTCTATAAGGAGGGGGCCAGCGCCGGCTTCATCGTGTCCGTGGTGGGCGCGGTGATCCTGCTGGGCATCTACCACCTCTACAAGCGGTTTACCGCCTGATGGGACCGCTGCAGACCCTGGCGGCCATCCTCGGCCTTTCCACCGTCTCCGGCATCAACCTCTACCTCACGGTGCTCCTGGTGGGCGCGGGGCAGCGCTTTGGCTGGATCCACGGATTACCAGTGGACTTGGCGATCCTGAGCCACCCGGTGGTGCTGGGCGCCGCAGCCCTGCTGTTCCTTCTGGAATTCGCGGCGGACAAGGTGCCCTTCATCACCCCGATCTGGGACGGCCTGCACACCTTCATCCGGCCTCTGGGTGGCGCCCTGCTGGCCCTGGGCGCGGCGGGCGAGCTGCATCCCGCAGCCAAGGTGGTGGCCATGCTGGCCGGCGGCACCATCGCCCTGGGCACCCACGGCAGCAAGATGGGTGTGCGGCTCCTGGCCCACACCGCGCCCGAACCCGCTAGCCACAGCGTCCTCAGCGTGGCGGAGGATGTGGGCGTGGCCGCCCTGCTGGCCCTGGCCTACAGCCACCCCGCCATCGCCCTGCCCGTGCTCGGTGCGGTGCTGGTGGCCACCGCCCTTCTCCTGCCGCTGCTGATGCGGGCCCTGGCCTTCGTGCTCACGGGCTTCCGCGGCGCCTTGCGCTCCCTGTTCGGACGCGGGGATCGCGATGAGATTCCTCCTTGGGTGGAACTGAAGGCACTGGAATTGGCGCCGACGAACACGAGCCAGATCCTGCCTTGTTTCGCGCGCCGGGTGAAGGGGCTGCCCCGGTTCCACGGCGCCTTCCTCGTAGGCGCCGAGGGCCGCTGGCACCTGGTCTACCGGCGCTGGTTCCGGACCCGCAGCCTCCCCTTCGACCCGGCTCCCGGCCCTGCCCGCACCTTCCCAGGGTTCCTGTGGGATTCCGCCGTGTTCCTCCTGGACGGAAAGCCCCAGCTCCTGCTCGTGGGACGAGATTGGCGCCACGCGCTTCCCGCCGTTCCGGCCACCTCCTGAGCCTGATCCTTCACAAGTAGTGGACCCGTGGCGATCTTCCGGGACTACACTTGGCGTCCCATCCCAACCCTTCCCAAGGAGGCACACCATGGATCGCTTCGAACTTCTGAAGTCCGCTTATTCGCCGGCCCTGAGCATCGTGAACGGCCCTGGGTTCCAGGTCCACAACCTCCACCTGCAGGACGACAAGCTGTTCCTGAAGGCGACCGCAGGCTCTGAGCAGCTGAAGAACGCGGTCTGGGACGCCCTGAAAACCGTGAACCCCAACGTGGATGACGTGACCTGCGACATCGATGTGAACGCGGCTCTGGCGCCCAAGGAAGCCACCTACGAAGTCCATCCAGGGGATTCGCTCTCCAAGATCGCCAAGCGCTTCTATGGCGACGCAAGCGCCTACATGCGCATCTTCGAGGCGAACCAGGACCAGCTCAGCGATCCCAATCAGATCCAGGTGGGCCAGACGCTCCGCGTTCCGCTCGACTGAGGTTCCATCGGCCCCGGCTGACCGCCACCGGGGCATCCGCATGATCCTCGACTCCCGGGCCGGAAGGGGTGGATTCGCCCCTTCCGGCCCAGGATCTTCCCGTGGCGGGCCTTTCGGTCCACCCTGGAGGGTCTTGAGGTACTCCATGCGCAGATCTTTGCCCCTCCTTTCCCTGTGTCTCGCGGTCTCAGCCCTCGTGGCGGCTCCGCCCAAGGCTGACCCAGTCCACGGCCTCGATCTGGCAGGCATGGACCGCACAGTGGCCCCCGGCGATGACTTCTTCGCCTATGCGAACGGCGCCTGGGTGAAGCGGACGGAGATCCCCGCGGACCGGGGCTCCTACGGCATCGGGCACGAGGTGGCCGATCTCACGGACCGCCGCACGGCCGCCCTCATCAAGACCGCCACGGCCTCCAAGGCCCCCGCCGGGTCGGACCTCCGCAAGATCGGCGACTGCTACACCAGCTTCATGAACGAGAAGGCCATCGAGGCGAAGGGGCTCAGCCCTCTCAAGCCCACCTTCCAGGCCATCGGCGCCATCCAGGACCGCAAGGACCTGGCCCGCTACCTCGGCACCACCCTCCGGGCCGATGTGGATGTGCTGAACGCCACCCACATCGACACCGCCAACCTCTTCGGTTTGTGGGTGGCCCAGGATCTGGACGAGCCCACCCGCTATGCCCCCTTCCTCCTGCAGGGCGGCCTGGGGATGCCCGAACGGAGCTACTACCTCGATCCTGCCGAAGGCATGGCGACCGTCCGCGCCCAGTACCAGGCCCATGTGGCGGCCATGCTGAAGCTCGCAGGCCTGCCCGATGGCGAGCGGCGCGCCGCTGCCGTGATGGACCTGGAGACCCGCATGGCCAAGGTCCACGCCAGCCGGGAGGATTCGGGCGATGTGCTGAAGGGGAACAACCACTGGAAGCGGGCCGACTTCGGCACCAAGGCCCCGGGCCTGGACTGGGAGACCTTCTTCGCTGCCGCAGAGCTGAAGCAGCCCGAAGTGTTCGTGGTCTGGCAGCCCGGCGCCTTCACGGGCCTCTCCGCCCTGACCGCGGAGGTGCCCCTCGACACCTGGAAGGACTACCTCACCTTCCACGCCCTCCAGCACCGGGCCCGGGTACTCCCCAAGGCCGTGGCGGACCAGTCCTTCGCTTTCTACGGCCGGGTGCTGAGCGGCGCTTCAAAACCTCGGGAGCGCTGGGTCTACGGCGTGGCCCTCACGAACCAGGCACTGGGCGAGGCCGTCGGCAAAGCCTATGTGGCCAAATACTTCCCGCCCTCCGAGAAGGCCCGGGCCCAGCACATGGTGGCCAAGATCAAGGACGCCTTCCGCGCCCGCATCGAGGCGCTGACCTGGATGTCGCCCGCCACCAAGGCCAAGGCCTCGGCCAAGCTGGACGCCCTCAAGGTGGGCGTCGGCTACCCCGACCGCTGGCAGGACTACCGCGGCCTCCAGATCGTGGCTGGCGATGCCTTCGGGAACGCCGAGCGCGCCGAGCGCTTCGAGTACGCCCGGAACCTGCGCAAGCTGGGCCGGCCCATCGACCGCACCGAGTGGGTGATGACGCCCCAGACCGTGAATGCCGTGAACCTGCCCGTCATGAACGCCCTCAACTTCCCGGCGGCCATCCTGCAGCCCCCCTATTTCGATCCCAGGCGCCCCATGGTCATGGACTACGGCGCCATCGGGGCCGTCATCGGCCACGAAATCAGCCACAGCTTCGACGACTCGGGCTCCCTCTTCGACGCCACCGGCAAGCTGAACAACTGGTGGACGCCGGAGGACCTGAAGCACTTCGAGGCCTCCGCCGACCAGCTGGTCAAGCAGTTCGACGCCTACGAACCCTTCCCCGGCTTGCACATCAAGGGACGACAGACCCTCGGCGAGAACATCGCGGATGTGGCGGGCCTCGCCGCCGCCTATGACGCCTACCGCCTGTCCCTGGGGGGCCGGGAGGCGCCGGTGGTGCAGGGCCTGACCGGAGATCAGCAGTTCTTCCTCAGCTATGCCCAAAGCTGGCGCGAGAAGGCCCGCGAGCCCCTGCTTCGCCAGCAGATCCTCACGGACGGTCATGCCCCCGCCCCCTTCCGGCCTGCCACCGCGCGGAACCTCGATGCCTGGTACCCGGCCTTCCAGGTGAAACCCGGCCAGGCCCTCTACCTGGCTCCCGCGGACCGCGTGAAGATCTGGTAGGAGGATCCCCATGCCCCTTCTCGATTCCAGCCGCAGCATCCTCGTGGTCATCGACCTGCAGGGCAAGCTCGTCCACATGGTGCAACGACCGGCCCTGGTGCTGGAGACCACCCGGCGCCTGCTGAGGCTGGCGGACCTCTTCTCGGTGCCGGTGGTGCTGACGGAGCAGTACCCCAAGGGCATCGGCCCCACGGAAACGAGCATCCGCGAGGCCTACGACGGGTTGTCCACCCCGACCTTCTTCTTGGAGAAGACGGCCTTCGGCTGCTGCGGGGACGCGGGCTTCGAGTCCCTCCTTCAACAAGCCCGGCCGGGGCTTCCTCCCCCGAAGCGCCAGATCGTCGTCGCGGGCATCGAGGCCCATGTCTGCGTCATGCAGACCGTGCTCGAACTCCTGGCCTCAGGGCACGAGGTGCACCTCTGCTGGGATGCCATCAGCGGCCGGGGAGAGGAGTACCGGAAGCACGCCCTGGACCGCATGGCCGCCGCCGGGGCCACGATCACCAACCACGAGTCCGTGGCCTTCGAGTGGGCCCACGACAAGAACCACCCCCAGTTCAAGGCGCTGTCGGCGCTGATGAAGGAAGGGCAGCCGGGTTGATCCCGGCTCGCATCCGTGGTCATGCGGTTCCCGCCCTCTTCCCTGAGGCTGGTCCGGTGTCCGTGATGCTCTTCGGCGAGGCCCCGGGCCCGCGGGGGGCGGATCAGTCCGGCATCCCCTTCTGGGGCGATGGCGCGGGCATCACCGTCTACCGCGCCCTGGCCGCCACGGGCCGGGCCGAGGTGCCCGGGGCGGCCTGGGAGGACTGGGACGGCGCCCGCTTCAAGGCCCTGGGCCTGAGACCGAGGCTCCTCGGCACGGCCCTCAGCAACGCCTACCCGGCCTGCCCCACCAAGGATGGCGAGCACTTCCATGCGCCTTCCAATAAGGACCTGCTGGCTCCCGCCAACCTCGCCCGGCTGGCGGCGGAACTGGCCCGGGCCGCGGCAGGAAGCCCTTCCCCCCTGCGGGTCATCGCCTTTGGCAAGCGTGCGGAGTGGGTGCTCAGCCGTCTGCCCGAAGCCCCCACCTTTGACCTCCAGGCCCTGCCGCATCCCAGTGCCCAGGGCCTGCTGCAGGGAGCACCCAATCGGGGCAAAGGAATGAAATTGGACGACTTGAGAACCGCCTGGCAGATGCGGCTCCAGACCCTGCTGGCCCCTTCTTAACAATTCTTAACAGCCCGGCGGCCCAAGACCCCTCGTATGCTGGGGCCTTCCCCCTGCGGAATCTTTCCCAACCTGGAGGTCTCATGCCCTTCTCCCGTCGACTCATCTTGCCCTTGTGCGGGGCTTTGGCCTTCGCGCTGGTGGCGGGAGACGCCCCCAAGCCCGCCACTTCCGCGACAAAGGCCACCTCCAGGTCGAAAGCCCCCAAGGCCACCGCGGCCCAGGCGCCCCTGCCCGCCCCCGTCAAGGTGACGGCGGTGGAGGGCATCACCGAGTACCGCCTCGCCAACGGCCTGCGCGTGCTGCTCTTCCCGGATGCCAGCAAGGCCACCATCACCACCAACATCACCTACCTGGTGGGCAGCCGCCACGAGAACTACGGCGAGACCGGCATGGCCCACCTGCTGGAGCACCTGGTCTTCAAGCCCAGCAAGAACTTCAGCGGCAAGGACGGCACGATGACGCCCGTGCAGGCCCTGAACAAGGTCGGCGCCCGCTTCAACGGCACCACCTGGCTGGACCGCACCAACTACTTCGTGACCTTCCCCTCCACGGACGAGAACCTGAAGCTGATCCTCGATCTGGAAGCGGATCGCATGGTCCACGCGAACATCGACCAGAAGGACCTCTGGGATCCCGTCGAGAAGAAGGGTGAGATGACCGTGGTCCGCAATGAGATGGAGGGCGGCGAGAACAGCCCGTTCCGCATCACCCTGCAGCGCACCATGTCCACCGCCTACGAGTGGCACAACTACGGCAAGTCCACCATCGGCGCCCGTAGCGATGTCGAGCATGTGAACATCGAGCGGCTGCGCGCCTTCTACCGGAACTACTACCAGCCGGACAACGCCGTGTTCCTGGTGGCCGGCAAGTTCGACGAGGCCAAGACACTCGTCGAGATCAACGAGCGGCTCGGTCGCATCCCCAAGCCCACCCGCACCCTCGAGCCCACCTACACGCTGGATCCCACCCAGGACGGCGAGCGCAGCGTCATCATCCGCCGGGTCGGCGATGTCCAGATGCTGATGGCCGCCTACCACATTCCGGCGGGCACCGATCCCGACTTCCCCGCGCTGGAGGTCCTGGGGCAGATCCTGGCAGACACGCCCGGCGGGCGCCTGCACAAGGCGCTGGTCGACACCAAGCGCGCCACCTTCGTCTTCCCCTTCGTCAATGGCACCAAGGAGCCCGGCCTGGCCATCTTCGGCACCCAGCTGCCCAAGGACAGCAACGCAGAGGAGGCCAAGGCCATCCTGCTCAAGACGCTGGAGGAATCCGCCGCGCAGCCCTTCACCCAGGAAGAGGTGGATCGGGCCCGGCAGCAGATCCTGAAGCAGGTGGACCTGCACCTGAACGAGAGCGACCGCCTGGGCGTGGCGCTCTCCGAGTACATCGCCGAGGGTGACTGGCGCCTCTTCTTCCTCCAGCGGGACCGCTACAAGCAGCTGACCGTGGCCCAGGTCCAGGCCGCGGCAGCAAAGTACCTGAAGCGCGAAAACCGCACCCTGGGCCAGTTCATTCCCACGGAAAAGCCTGACCGCGCTGAGATTCCGGCCATGGTGGACGCCACCGCCCTCGTGAAGGACTACAAGGGCCAGGCCGCCGTGGCGAAGGGCGATGCCTTCGAGGCCTCGCCGGCCAACATCGATGCCAGCACCCGGAGGTTCACCACGGTCGCGGGCATGAAGGTCGCCCTGCTGCCCAAGAAAACCCGCGGCGAGAGCGTCAACCTGCAGCTGGTCCTCCGCCTGGGCAGTGAGGCCAGCCTGAAGGACAAGGACATCCCCGGCAGTATGGCCGCGCAGATGCTGATGCGCGGCAGCGTCAAGCACACCCGCCAGCAGATCCAGGACACGCTCGACAAGCTGAAGGCCGAAGTTTCCCTCTTCGGAGACGGGGAGAATGTCCGGGCCGTGGTCACCACCACCCGGCCCAACCTGGCCGCGGTGCTGGATCTGCTCGCCGAGATCGTGAAGGAGCCCGCCTTCGACAAGGAGGAGTTCTCCAAGCTGGTCAGCGAGACGGCCGCCTCCATCGAATCCAACAAAAAGGAACCCGCCTTCCTGGCCCAGACCGCCCTGCGGATGCATCTGGATCCCTACCCCCAGGGCCACCTCCGCCATGTCATGGGTCTCGAGGAGAGCATCGCCGCCATTAAGGCCGCGAAGCTGGACGAGGCCAAGGCCTTCCACCAGGCCTTCTACGGCACCTCCGCCGGCGAGCTGTCCGTGGTCGGCGACTTCGACGCCGCCGCCGTCCAGGGCCAGGTCCAGGCGCTCTTCGGCGCCTGGAAGGCCCATGAGCCCTTCCAGCGCATGCCCCAGCGGCTGAAGGCCGGCCTGCAGCCCCTGAGCGCCAAGCTCGAGACTCCGGAAAAGGCCCAGGCCTTCTTCATCGCGGCCCTCCCCATGCCCGTGAAGGACAGCGATCCGGACTACCCCGCCCTGGTGCTGGGCAACCACCTCCTGGGCGGCGGTTCCATCAACAGCCGCATCGCCAACCGCCTCCGCCAGAAGGAAGGCCTGTCCTACGGCGCGGGCTCCCAGTTCCAGGCCAGCGCCCTGGACGCGGTCGGCCAGTGGATGGCCTATGCCATCTATGCCCCCGAGAACCTGGAGCGGCTGGAATCCGCCTTCCGGCAGGAGCTGGCCCTGGCGAACGAGAAGGGCTTCACCGCCGAGGAGATCGCCGCCGCCAAGACCAGCTGGCTCCAGTCCCAGGCCACGGGCCGGGCCCAGGATCGCCAGCTCTGCATGCGGCTCAACGCCGACCTGTTCAACGGCCGCACGCAGGCCTTCCAGGCCGACCTCGAGAAGAAGGTCCAGGCCCTCGGCAACGACGAGATCCTGGCCGCCCTCAGGAAGCACCTCGATCCCGCCAAGCTGAATGTGGTCCGCGCGGGCGATTTCGCCAAGGGCGCCAAGAAGTAGCGCCCTCGTTCCGTCGAAAAGGGAGCGGCCATGCCGCTCCCTTTTCGTTAGGCATCAAGGCCTTTCCGTGATCTGCTAGGTGTCCGCTTGGCGTTTGCAAGGATGCTGGGCGATGACGGAGGGCGTTGCCATGGCACGCATCGAACGGGAATGGCAGGCGGAGCACGAAGGCGCGGCCCTGGCTTCGGAACTGCACAAGGTGATGGTGATCAGCCACCGCCAGGCCAAGGGTTTCATCGATGGCCGCTGCGTGACCGTGAACGACCAGCTGGCCGAGAAGCACGGTCAGCGGCTCAAGGTCGGCGACAAGGTCAAGGTGGCCTTCGATCCCGAACAAACCTACGAAGTGCTGCCCCCCGCCCGCAAGCTCCAGGCCGGCCCCTATGAAGCGCTGTGGGAGGACACCCACCTGCTCTTCGTGTTCAAGCCCGCGGGCCTGCTCACCGTGCCGGCGGAAAAGCCGGGCGAACCCAGCCTGGCCGAGGCCATCACCGAATCCTACCGCCGCCGCGGCTTCAAGCGCTTCAACCTCTACATCGTGCACCGCCTCGACCGCTTCACCAGTGGCGTGCTGGTCTTCGCCAAAACCCCCGAGGCCCTCCACGGCCTGAAGAAGCATTTCGAGCTGCACCGCCTCCAGCGGGTCTATTTCGCGATCCTCGTGGGTGAACTGCCCGAGAACAGCGGCACCCTGGCGGGGCATCTCATTGAGCACGCCAAGTCCCTGAAGATGTCCGTAGCCACGGTCCGCAAGGGTCCTGGCGGCGGCAAGCGCATGCCCGCCGGCGCCAAGGAGGCCGTGACCCACTACCGCGTCATCGAGCGCCTGCCGGGCCATACCGTGGTGGAAGTGAAGCTGGAGACGGGCCGCCGCAACCAGATCCGCGTGCAGTTCGCCGACCGGGGCTATCCCCTGCTGGGCGACCAGGTCTACGGTGTGGAGAGCCCCCTGCTCGACCGCCAGGCCCTGCATGCCGAGCTGCTGGGCTTCAAGCATCCCGTCACCGAGGAGCAGGTCACTGTCACCGCCCCCATGCCCGCGGACATGGAAGCCGCCCTCAAGGCCCTGCGCAACCAGGCCCGCATCGTTCGCGCCAGCACCGGCGTGAAGGGCGAGGAGGGCATCTTCCAGCCCACGGAGAGTCGCGACCACAAGCTCAAGCGCGTGGCCCGCGCCAAGCGCTACGACGAGCAGGAGGGTGCGCCCGCCCGCCCCATGCGCCCCCGGCGCGAGGATGGCAATGCCCGGCCCCGCCGGCCCTTCACCCCCGGGGACCGGCCGTCTGCGCCCCGTCGGGAGGGTGAAGACGAACGCCCCCGCCGTACCTTTGGCAGCGCAGACCGTCCCTCCCGCCCCCGGCGCGAGGACGGCGACACCCGCCCCCATCGGCCCTCCGGCCCGAACGACCGCCCCGCCCGGCCCCGCCGCGAGGGTGACGACGAACGCCCCCGCCGTACCTTTGGCAGCACAGACCGTCCCTCCCGCCCCCGGCGTGAGGATGGCGATGCCCGCCCCCACCGGCCCTCCGGCCCGAGCGACCGTCCCGCCCGGCCCCGCCGCGATGGCGACGACGAGCGCCCCCGCCGCACCTTTGGCAGCGCAGACCGTCCCTCCCGCCCCCGGCGCGAGGATGGCGATGCCCGCCCCCACCGGCCCTCTGGCCCGAACGACCGCCCCGCCCGGCCCCGCCGCGAGGGTGAAGACGAACGCCCCCGCCGCAGCTTCGGTGCCGCGGACCGTCCCGCCCGGCCTCGGCGCCAGGACGGCGAGGCAAGACCCCGTCGGCCCTCCGGCCCGAATGATCGTCCCGCCCGCCCCCACCGTGAGGACGGCGAGGCCCGGCCCCGGCGAACCTTCGGCGCTGCGGACCGTCCTTCCAGCCCCCGCCGGGAAGGCCCCGCCGACCGTCCCTCGCGCAAGCCCGCGCCCCGGACGGGAAAGCCCAAGCCGCGGAAACCCTAACCCCGGAAGCCCCGCCTCACCCCGTTCGTGATCTCCTTGATCCCATGAACGCCCTGTCCTGCCTTCTGCTCCCGCTGGCCCTGGCCGCCCAGGAACCGCCGGCCCTCAGCTTGGCCCTGGATGTGCGGACGGAGCTGGGTGGCGACCCCATGGCGGGGATCCACCTGGCCCCGCGGGGTTGCTGGGACGGACTGCTGCTCGGGAGCCCTCCCCGGCCGCTGCCGCCCGTCTCGCGGCTTGCCCCCGAAGCCACGGTGGAGGTGTGGGACATCGCCCTCCAGGAGCCTCCCCGCCACCGGGCCTTCCGCCTGTTCCTCGGGGACTTCCGGGCCCGCCTGAACCGGGCCCTGGCGGTCCCCCCGTTCAGCCACGGCGCCATCGAGCTGGGCGAATTCATGATGAGCGACCCCAGCCAACCTCAGTGGCTGGACTCGGTCAAGGTGCGGTCCCTCCAGGAGCGCTTCAACCGGCAGCCACCCCACGGATCGCCGGTGCGGTAGCTGGGGAACGGCCCGGGAAACGGACCCTAGATGTGCTCCTGGTACAACCGGTCCAGCGCCTCGGCCAGATCCAGGTCCCGCTGGGTGACCCCGAGGCTGACATGGGTAGTGAGGACGGCCACCACCCAGCGGTAGCCGAGGGTGAGGTCAGGATGGTGATCCACCTTCTCGGCATGTTCGGCGGCTGCCACCACGAACCCGAGGCCGCGAGGATAGGCGGAGAACACATAGCGCCTGCGGAGAGTCAGGCCGTGGGCGTCCCCCTGCGCGACCCAGTCGGGGTGCGCCTTCAGGAAGGCCTCCATGGCGTCGGGACTCACCAGATCCTTGGACATGCTTCCCCCCCTGCGGCATCCTAATTCGTTGCATCTGGATCTTGCCATGCCCTTCAACCAGCCCCCCCTGCTCGGCCGCATCGCCTTCGTCACCGGGTCCTCCCGGGGCATCGGGCGGGCCATTGCCGTGGAATTCGCCCGCTGGGGGGCCGATGTGGTGGTCCACGCCCACAAGAACCTGGACCTGGCCGAGGCCGTGGCGGAGGAAATCCGCGGCACGGGCCGCCGGGCCATGGCCGTGCTGGCGGATGTGCGCGTGAAGGCGGAGCTCGAAGCCGCCGCCGACCGCGTGAAGGCGGAGCTGGGCCCGGTGGACATCCTCGTGAACAATGCGGGCACCCGCCAGGATGGCCCCTTCATCCTTATGGGCGACGAGAAGTGGGAGGAGGTCATGAATGTGAACCTCCGCGGCACCGTCTACGCCACCAAGGCCTTCGTGCGGGGCATGATGAACCGCAAGTGGGGGCGCATCGTCAACATCGTCAGCCCCACGGGCATCATCGGCAAGGCGGGCCAGACCAACTACGGGGCCAGCAAGGGCGCGGTCATCGCCCTCACCCGCAGCCTCGCCCGCGAGATGGCGCCCTTCGGCGTGCTGGTGAACGCGGTGAATCCCGGCCTCATCCACACCGAGCTGACCCAGGATGTGCCCGAAGAGGCCCGCCGGCAGATGCTCGCCCCGACCATCCTCAAGCGGGAGGGCGAACCAGAGGAGGTGGCGGGCGTGGTGGCCTTCCTCTGCTCCGATTGGGCCAGCTACATGAGCGGGCAGATCATCAATGTGGACGGGGGCCTCTGTCCCTAGATCCCTCCTCCACCAGGGGGATCTCCACCACGAAGGCCGCCCCCTGGCCAGGTTCGCTTTCGATCCAGACCTGGCCACCGTGCAGCTCGACCATCTGCTTGACGATGGAAAGCCCGAGCCCGGTGCTGTATTCGCCCCCGGTGGGAAGGGCGGAGAGCCGCTGGAACGGCTCGAAGGCCCGTTCCAGGTCCGCCGGCGTGAAACCCGGCCCCTGATCGCGCACTTCGATGCGGGCCCGGCGTCCGGCGCCGGCCATCTGGAGGCCCAGCTCCACCCGGACTTCGCGACCACTGGGGGAGTACTTGATGGCGTTGTTCACGAGGTTGTCGATGACCTGGGCCAGCCGCGTACCGTCCACGGAGCCTTGGCATCTCGCGGTGGATGCCGGGCCATGGAGGCGGATGTCCTTGCTCGCCGCATAGAGCTCGTTTTCCTGGATCACGCGATGGATCAGGTCGCCCAAGTCGGTCATCTCGAAGCAGGGGCTCACCTCGCCCACCTCCTGGACCGTGGCATCCAGCAGGCCGTTGATGATGTGGACCATCTTCTGGACCACATCGTGGACCCGCCCCGCCTGGGTGGCGATGCGGGCGTAGGAGCCTCCCGCCTCGGCCTCCATGCGGATGCCGTCGGAGAGCAGGACGATGCCGCCGAGCGGGTTCTTCAGGTCGTGGGCGGCGGTGGCGAGGAAGCGGCTTTTCAGCTGGTTGGCGCGAAGGAGCTGCTCATTGGCCGCCTTCAGCTGGGCGCTGATGGATTCCACCTGCTGGGTGTACTGCTGCTCCAGGTCCTGCAGCCGCTTCTTCTCGAGGCAGGCCGCGATGCGGGCCTTGAGGAGCTGTTGATTGATGGGTTTCGGCAGGTAGTCCTGGGCCCCCAGCTGGATGCACTTCAGGATCGTCTCCTGTTCGTGGAGGGCGGAGAGCATGATCACGGGGATGCGCTTGAGCCGCTCATCTTCGTGCATGACCTGGATCACCTGGATGCCGTCGATGCCCGGCATCATCACATCCAGGAGCACCAGGTCGTAGGTCCCGCTGCGGAGCTTCGCCAGCCCCTCGGCACCATCGACGGCCGTGGCCACCTCATGGCCGTCGCGCTCGAGGATGCGGGTCATCACCTCGCGGTTGGAGTCCGCGTCATCGACCACGAGCAGGCGGGCTGGATTTCCGTGGATCATGGCGCATCCCCCTCGCGTCCCAGCAGCTGCCGGATCTTCGCCACCAGCCGGGTCAGATCCACGGGCTTGGTGTCGTAATCGTCGCATCCGGCCTCGAAGGCCGCCTCCCGGTCGGAGGTCAGGGCCCGGGCCGTCAGGGCCACCACCGGAATCCCCTGCGTGGCGGGATCAGCCTTGATCCGGCGGGTGGCCTCGAATCCATCGATGCCGGGCAGCCCCAGGTCCATGAGCACCAGGTCGGGCAAGGTTTCGCCGCAAAGGCGCACCCCCTCCTCGCCATCCGGCGCCGTCAGCAGGGTGAACCCGCGGCGCTCCAGCAGCCGGGAGATGGCATCCCGGTTCATCTCGTTGTCCTCGATCAGCAGGATCCGGCTCATGGTCGCCCCCCTTCCGGCGTCAGGGCGGCACTCCGGCGGATGGCGCGCTGAACCTCCTCGACCAGTTCCCCCTTGGTGTAGAGACCCTTCTGCATCACGGCCGCCACCTGGCCGCGGCGCAGCCGCTCCTGCTCGGCGGTCCCGAGTTCACGGGCGGTGAGGACCACCACCGGAACGCCCGCCCACTCGGGATTCGCCTGCTTCTCCGCCAGGAAATCGAAGCCGTCCATGCCCGGCATCATCAGGTCCAGGAGGATCAGGTTCGGAACCCCCTCCCGCAGGAGGTCGAGGGCCTCGGCGCCATCGGAGGCCGAGCGGGATTCCCAGCCCTCGGCCAGCAGGATCCGCCGCAGGGTGTGCTGGGTCGCCTGGTCGTCCTCGACCACGAGCACCTGGAAGGGGGGCGAGGCGGGCTGGAACTTCAGGAGCACCCCCGAAAGCTGGGCCCGGTCGATGGGCTTGAAGAGGTATTCCGCCGCCCCCAGGGCCAAGCCCCGCTCGACCTCATCGAGGATCGTGAGCATCACGACCGGGATGGGCTCCAGGACCGGATCGGCTTTGAGGGCCTTCAGCACCTCCCAGCCATCCATCAGGGGCATCATCACATCCAGCACGATGATCCCCGGGTGGAACTCCCGGGCCATGCGCAAACCCTCCGCGCCGTTCTGGGCCATCCGGACCTCGTAGCCGTCCCGGGCCAACAGCCGGGACAGGGCCTCCAGGAGTGTCGGGTCGTCATCAATGAGCAGGACCGGGCCCTCTGGCACCGCCTTCGACAACCCGGCCGCCAAGGCGCCCTGCACAGAAGGCGCTTCGGGGACCGACGGGGCCTTCGAAGGCGACAGGGGCAGGAGCATGGTGAAGACCGAGCCCTTGCCCGCCTCGCTCCGGACGCGGATGTCGCCGCCCAGGATCTGGCAGAACTTGCGGCTGAGTGCCAGGCCCAGGCCCGTGCCGCCGAACTGGCGGCTGGTGCCTTCCTCCGCCTGGATGAACTCGCTGAAGATCCGCTGCAGCTGGTCCGGGCTGATACCGATGCCCGTGTCCTCCACGGAGAGGTGGAGCCAAGGCGTTTCAGAACCCGGCAGGGGATCCACGGCCGCCCGCACTTCGATGTGGCCCTCCCGGGTGAACTTGCACGCGTTGCTCAGCAGGTTGAAGAGGGACTGCCGCACCTTGACCGCATCTGAGTGGATCTCCTCCACATCGGGAGCGCAGGTGAAATGGAGCGTATTGCCATTCTTGGCGGCCAGGGGCTCCACGGTGGCGAGGACATCGCGGATCATGCCCGGCACATCGAAGGTTTCGCAGGAGACGGTCATCTTCCCGGCTTCGATCTTGGAAAGGTCCAGGATGTCGTTGATGAGGCTCAGGAGGTGGCGTCCGGCGGATTCGATGCGGCGCACATCCGGCAGGATCTCGGCGTGCCCCGCGGCCTCGGAATCCTCCCGCACCAGCTCGCTGTAGAGCAGGATGGCGTTGAGGGGCGTGCGCAGCTCGTGGCTCATGTTCGCCAGGAAGGTGCTCTTGGCGCGATTGGAGACTTCGGCCCGCTCCTTGGCGATGAGCAGTTCGTTGTTGGTCCGGACGAGCTCGCCCGTGCGCGAGGCCACCTGCTCCTCCAGCTGGCCGCGGTGCTCGGCCAGGTGGCGGTCCTGCTCCTGGATGCGCTCCAGCATCCCGTTGAAGGCCCCGATCAGGGCCCCCAGCTCGTCATCGGAGCGGGACTGGGCCCGCAGGCTGTAGTCCCGACTGGTGGACACCCGCGAGGCGACCCCCGCCAGTTCAAGGACCGGCTCCGTGATCACCCGGGCCCAGCGCCGGACGAAGGCCGTGACCACGAGGCCGATCAGGAGCAGCATGCCCGCCTGGAACAGGCTCGCCAGGACCAGGCGCGCATTCAGATGGCTCATGTCCGAGGCCAGGTAGACGAAGCCGGTAGGCTGTCCTTCCGGATTGTGGACGAGCTTCGTCAACTCGATGTGGCCCCCGGAAAACCAGACCCGGTCGCGGGCGGCGTCCAGCGGGTGGATGACCACGGGGCGCCCATCCGCCGGGTACGAGGCCAGCAGTTCCCCCGAAGCCATGTGGACCTGGGCCCGGGTGATGTGGCCGTGCGTCTTCAAGCTCTCGAGGATCTGGGTGGCCGGCCCCCCGTCGTGGAAGGCCACGAAGGGCGCCGTGTTGTAGGCGATGATCTCCCCGAGGGCCTGCAGATCCTGGGCCGCCACCCGCCGCAACGCGTAGCCCTCATAGCCCAGGAAGGCCAGGGCCGAGAGCAGCAGGGCCGTGGTCGTCGTGGCGAGGACCAGCGTGATCACCTTGCGGCGGATGGAGGAGGTCGGTGCGGTCAAAAACGGCTCCGGTGGCGTGGCGCGTCGAGGAGTGTCAGGGGATGGGTCGGGCCGGGGGAAGAATCCGAGTGTACGGGAGCAGGCGGGTGAGGGTGATCCCGGCGGCGGCGGCGGCGCTGGGACTCACGGCCAGGCGGACGAGGTGGCCCTCCAGGACCAGGTTCACCATCACCCCGCGCCGGGCGAGGCCCTCGTCGTCGGAGACCGTCAGCACCTGGTGGTTCCTCGCCCAGGCCAGGACCGCATCGGCGCGGCCCGCCTCCGAACGGCAGATGAAGATCGCGTGACAGGGCCCCATATCGGCCGCCTTCGCCTGGTAGCGGATGCGGATCGGGCGGCGCTGGATGGTGCGGGCGCGGGCGTAGTCATCGAGGTAAGTCCCGAATGGCGATTTCCCCACCACCACGATGTCGATGGGCCACCCCGCCGGCTCCGGGCCCGCCGGCCACTGCACATAGGAGAGCACCTTGAGGAGGACCTCGGCCTTCAGCGCGTACTCCGGCACGGGAGCCTGGGCCTCGAGCGGGGGAGTTCCGACCACCACGGTCGTCAGCGCCAGGTAGGCGGAGGTGCGTCTCATGAAACCGCCCGGGCACGGTCAGGCTTCATGTTCATGGGATCGGTCCATGGACGCATGGGGTGGGCTGCTGGATAAAAGTTAGGGAAGTGCCTGAGACCGGATCGCAGGATTTGCCCGGAAAAGACTTCGGGTGGCCTGCATGGAACCGGGATTCCCCCCTGTTTCGGCGGGCCCGGACCCGGACTTGATTCCAGCCCCCGATGTCGGGATTCGGCGTCGGGATTCATGGATTCCATGTTGAACTACCGAAAGAGATCCATATGAATCCCTTGACCGGAGGTCTGGTGCCGCGCGCCCGCCTGCTCCCCCTGCTCTCGCTGCCGCTCCTGGGTCAGGACCCGCTCCCGCCCGGCCAGCAGCCCGACGACATGGCCCGCCTGCTGAACACCCCCGTCATCATCGCCAGCCGCCTCCAGCAGAACCAGGAGGAGGCCCCTTCTGCGGTCTCCGTGGTCACGCGGACGGACATCGAGCGGTACGGGTGGCGCGAGCTGGCCGACATCCTCCGCACGCTGCCCGGCTTCGACTTCGGGAACGACGGCACGGCCCTCATCGGGCTGGCCGAGCGCGGCATCTGGGCCCACGAGGGCAAGGCCCTCCTGATGGTCAACGGCATCCAGGTGAGCCCCCTCCACAACGGGAATGTGAACTACTACGGCAGCTACCCCGCGGAACTTATCGAACGGGTGGAGGTGATCCGGGGTCCCGGCAGCGCCATCTACGGGCAGTTCGCGGGCGCCGCCGTCATCAACCTCATCACCCGCTCGGCGGAGGATCCCGAGGCCGGCCGGTTCACCCTGCGGGGCAGCAGCCTCGGCGCCGGCAACTTCGGTGGCGGGGGCTTCCTGGTCACCAACGGCCAGTTCTCCAATGGGGCGGCCATCTCCCTGAATGTGGGGTACCAGTCCAGCCCCTTCAGCCGCCAGCCCTATGTGGATACCTTCTTCACCGGCCGGAGCTTCAGCCAGGACCAGGGCAACACCCGCCGGGAGGTCACCAACCTCTTCGGTGAGGTGCGCGCCCTGGGCACCTCGGTGCATCTGGTCCGGGCCGCCTTCCAGGAGGCGCAGGTGGACGGGGGCGGATCCGGCAACGGCAACCCCGTGCTGCCCGGCCTGCCCCCGGGAACGCTGGGGACGGCCTCACGGATCGTCCAGGGGATCCGGGTCCAGCGCAGCTTCGCCTTCGACCATGGCCTCAGTCTCGAGACCCGGGGCGAGCTCCTGGAGAACACCGGCGGCTCGGTCTTCCCCCAGGATCACAACTCCAACGGCGTGAACCATTCGGGAACGGAGCGCAGCCGCTTCATCCTGGACGCCTCCCTGCACTGGAACCTGCCCTACCCCGGCGTGCTCATCGCCGGCGGCGGCCTGATCCAGGACCGCGAGCGCAGCGTGGATCTCCAGAACCAGGGCGCGCTCCGCGATCCGAAGGATCCGACGGTCCTCCTGCCCCAGCAGACCCTCCAGACTCGGTACGGCTATCTCCAGTACACCCAGCAGGCCGGCGCCTTCGGGCTGACGGCCGGGGGCCGCTACGAGGACAGCGACCTGTCCAACGCCTTTGCGCCCAGGCTGGGACTCACCTTCGTGCAGGGCCGCTTCAACGCGAAGCTGCTCTACGGCGAGGCCTTCCGGAGCCCGACCCTCTTCCAGACCTACAGCACCTTCTTCGCCTTCAAGGGCTACCTGCGACCCGAGATCATCCGCAGCCGCGAGCTGGAACTGGGCTGGCGGCTGAATGGCAGCTCCGTCGTCCGCCTGAACCTCTACCGCATGAGCGTGACCCGCTCCATCTCCTTCGGCCTGGACAACTACAACATCTACTATGTGAACGCGGGCTCCACCCACTCGAAGGGGCTCGAGGCCAGCCTGGAGGTCCGGAACCAGACCTGGGGCGGTTTCGCGAACCTCAGCTACACCCGCCCCGATGGGCAGGTGGATCCCTTCTTCCTCGGCAGCGGCGGCAACGCCTTCCTGGGCATCTCCCCCCTGAAGGTGAATGTGGGCGCCTACCTCCGCCTCGGCCCCGTGCAGGTGGCCCCGAGCCTGCTCTACGCCTCGGCCCGGGAGGGCCAGACCGCCCGCTCGGCCCAGTCCGGCATCGCCCCGGATGACCTCCTGCCCAACCTGGTCGAGAGCGCCCCCCAGCCAGGCCGGGTCATCGTCAACCTGGCCCTGACCTGGAAGGAGTGGCTGGGCACCGGCACCGAGGCGCGGCTGTCCGCCAGCAACCTGGGAGCCGCCAACTACCCCATCCTCCAGCCCTACTACGGCGCCCACGCCCCCCTTCCCGCCAATGACCGGATGGTGAACCTGGACCTGGTCTGGCGGTTCTGAAGCCTCAGCCGTTCGCCGCCTGCAGCGTATTGGTCAGGAGCCCGGCGATGGTCAGGGGCCCCACGCCGCCCGGCACCGGCGTCACAGCCGAAGCCACCTGCATGGCCTCGCCGAAGCGCACATCGCCGCAGAGCACGGCGCCCTTGGCCCGGAGGGTCTCCAGCTTTTTCGGCTCGGCCGCGAAAATCCGGGCGCCCAAGGCCTCATCCTCGATCCGGTTGATGCCCACATCCACCACCACGGCGCCGGGCTTGATCCAGGAGCCCTCCACCAGACCGGGGCGGCCCACGGCGGCCACCAGCAGGTCGGCTTCCCGGCAGACCGCCGGCAGGTCCCTCGTTCGGCTGTGGGCGATGGTCACGGTGGCGTGCTGCTCCAGCAGCATGAGGGCCATGGGCTTGCCCACGATCTCGCTGCGGCCCAGCACCACGGCCCGCAGGCCCTTGAGGTCCACGCCATGGTGGGCCAGCAGCGACATGCAGGCGCTGGGCGTACAGGGACGCAGGCCCGGCAGGCCCTCCAGCAGCAGGCCCTGGTTCACGGGATGAAAGCCGTCCACATCCTTAGCCGGGCTGATGCGGTGCAGGGCCCGCTTGGAATCCAGCCCCTTGGGCAGGGGCAGCTGCACCAGGATGCCGTCCACCTCCGGATCAGCGTTCAGGCGGTCGATCAGGGCGTCCAGCTCCGCCTGGGGAGTCTCCGCGGGTAGCCGATGCTCCAGGGAGGTGATGCCGACCTTGGCGCAGGCGGCGGACTTGTTGCGCACATAAACCTGGCTGGCCGGGTCGTCGCCCACCAGCACCACCGCCAGCCCGGGGGCCCGGAGCCCCCCCGCCTTTCGGGCCTCGACCCCGAGGCGCACCGCCTCCAGCATGCGGTCCGCGTGCGCCTTGCCGTCCAGGATGGTGGCCATGAGTCCCCCAGCCTCCATTGAAGCCCAGCGTGCCTGTGGCCCTCATCAAGAATTTAAGCAGGGTCACAGCTTGCCAAGGCCGGCTCGCAGATTCGCGCCGCGGGGCCCCTCGAGGGATCAAGCCTTGGCACGGCTCCGCCGAGCCAAGGCGCGGGGGTCCGGGGGTTCTCCCCGCCACACGAGCGTGGCGGGGAGAACCCCCGGAGAGCGCAGCCCCATTAACTCGCCTTGAGATTCCTGGGAATGAGCGCTAGACTTGCCATTCAATTCGGCCATGGCCTCCCGGTCTCGGGTGCCAAGACTGGGTGGGTTCGGCCCACCTTTTTTGTTGTTCAACCGGAGCCTCAGTGGATCTGAAGAAAGTCCAGCCTCCCCTCGAACGCCAGCTGGCCCTGCTGGGCTACGAGCTGGTGCACCTGGAGACCGCCCGCGAGGGCCGGGACGAAGTGCTGCGGCTCTACATCGATCACCTGGATGCCGAGACCAGCCGGCGCAAGGTCACCCTGGACGACTGCACCACCGCCCACGAAGGCCTGGCTCTCTGGATGGATGTGGAGTTTCCCGACCTGCGCGAGAAGCTCGGCGTGGAAGTCAGCAGCCCCGGCATGGAGCGCCCCCTGGTCAAGGCCGACCACTTCCGCCGCTTTGCCGGGCGGCTCTGCCGCGTGCAGACCGCCGCCCCCATCAATGGCCAGAAGCGCTTCAAGGGCTGGATCGGCCCCGTGGCCGATGGCAGCGTCACCCTCGAGGAGGACGGCGTCCTGAAGACCATTCCGGTTGAGGCCATCCAGAAGGCCCGGCTGGCGCCCTTCGACGAGGAAAAGACCCCGCGGCCCAAGCACCTGGCCGCCCGTTTGACTGAACTACCGGATGCCGATGGCGTAGAGACAAGCGCCGTCGAGGACGAGGAGGCCTGAGATGGCGAATGTGGCAACGACCTTTTTCGACAGCGTGAAGATGATCGCCGCTGAAAAGGGGATTCCCGAAGAAGATGTGTTCGCAGCGGTGGAGGAGGCCCTGGCCAAGGCCGCGGACAAGTACTTCAATGCCCAGGATTTCTACGGCAACTTCCAGGCCCAGATGGACCGGGAGACCGGCGAGTTCCATGTCTACGCCCTGAAGCAGGTGGTGGCCGAGGTCGAGGAAGAGGATCTGGAGATCAGCCTGGCGGAAGCCCAGCAGCTGAACCCCGATGCCGCCGAGGGCGACACGCTCTGGCTGCCCCAGGACACCAGCCAGCTGGGCCGCATCGCCGCCCAGGCCGCCAAGCAGGTGCTGGTGCAGAAGGTCCGCGAGGCCGAGCGCGAGCGCATCTTCACCGAGTTCGCCGACCGCATCGGCGAGGTGGTGGTGGCCGAGGTGAAGCGCTTCGAGAAGAGCGCCATCATCCTCGAGATCGACCGCGTGGAGGCCATGCTGCGCCGCAGCGAGGCGTTGCGCGGCGACCGCTTCGACAAGGGCCAGCGCATCAAGGTCGTCATCGTCAGCGTGGACCGCAGCGCCAAGGATCCCCAGGTGCAGGTCAGCCGCACCGATCCGCGGCTGCTCATCAAGCTCTTCGAGAACGAAGTCCCCGAGATCCATGACGGCACCGTGGTCATCCGCAACTGCGTCCGCGAGGCCGGCGACCGCGCCAAGGTGGCCGTCCACAGCCTCGACCCCGATGTCGATCCCGTGGGCGCCTGCGTGGGCCTCAAGGGCAGCCGCGTGCAGGCCATCATCCGCGAGCTGAAGAACGAGAAGATCGACATCGTCCGCTACTCCGACGACTCCGCCCAGTTCATCGCCAATGCGCTGAACCCGGCCAAGGCCATCCGCGTGAACCTGGTGGATCCCGAGGGCCGCCGGGTGGAAGTGGTCGTCGACGACGAGCAGCTCAGCGTCGCCATCGGCAAGCGAGGCCAGAATGTGCGCCTGGCCGCCAAGCTCACGGGCTGGAACATTGATGTCCGCAGCGAGGCCGACAAGCGCCGCGAGGCCGAGATCGCCATGGGTCTGGCCTTGCCGGATGCCAGCAGCGAAGCCGCCCCGGTCGCCGAGGCCGCCGCGCCCGCCTCCACCCTCCAGGACACGATCCAGGTCGAGGGTCTGGATGCGGCCCTCGCGGACCGTCTGGCCGCCGCCGGCTACCCCGATGTCAAATCCCTCTACACTGTTACTGCCGAGCAGCTGATGCAGGTGGAGGGCATGGATCAGGATCTGGCCTTCCGTCTCATCGATGCCGTGCAGGCTCACTTCGGGGAGTAGGCTGTAGTCCTGCAGCCCTTCCCGTTCCCCACCCCCAGGCCGAGGTAGTCCGCTTACATGCTGCGTATCAACCAACTCGCCAAAGAGCTCGGAGTCGCCAATCAGGAGGTCATCGAGGCCGCCGATAAGCGCCTGGGCCTCCAAGGGAAGAGCCATAGCTCCAACCTCACTGATGACCAGGCCGACCAGATCCGCCGGGCCTTCCAGGGCAAGCACAAGGGAGAGTCCGAGGCCCCGCCGCTCGCCCTCCACAAGCCCTCCGCCGCCGTGAAGGTGGTCAAGGCGCCGAACCTGCCGCCCGCCAAGGCGGAGGCCGAGCCCCGTCCCGAACCCGCCAAGCCCGCCCCCGCGGTGCTGGTGAAGAAGGCCGAGCCCCGGCCGGAGCCCCGCCTCGAGCCTCAGGCCGAGCCCGCGGCGCCCGCGGCCCCTTCCGCCGTCCCGGCCCCCGTGTCGCAGGCCGAAGCCAAGGTCGTCAGAGCTGACTCAGCGGCCGCCCCCTCCGAGGCCCCCGCAGCCCCGCAGCCTCCGGCTGCCTCGGAGCCTGCCCCGGCCCCGGCCAAGGTGGAAGCTCCGCAGGAGACCTTCTCCCGTTTGAAGGTGTCCACGGGCGCCCCCGCCCAGGCTCCCCGGGACGAGAAGCCTGCCCGCTACATCCAGCTGCCCCCCGCGCGTCCCACAGGCCCGGCGGCGCCGCGCCCGGCCCAGCCCGGCCCGGCCGGAACGCCTTCCGGCTCGGGTCCCCGCCCCGAGGCAGGCGCCCGCCCCATGGTGCAGCGGCCCGGCCAGGCTTCGGTGCCCGGCAATGTGCAGCGCTCCGGCATGCCCCAGAAGGAGAAGGCCGTCCTGCCGATGGCCACCAACACGGGCCGTGGCGAAGTGCGTCATGAGGCGCCCGCGCCGATCTCCCCCTCGCGGCGTCCCTACATCCCGCCCGCCATCACGGAGATGAGGCCCGACCAGGGCTTCAGCCGCATCAAGACTTCGGATACTCCGGCCCCGGCGCCCCGGTCCACGGAGCCCGCCCGCTACATCCAGCTGCCCCAGGCCCGCCCTGCACCCGGCAGCCGGCCCAGCGGTCCCGGCAGCCGCCCCGGCGGTCCCGGTAGCCGCCCCGGCGGTCCTGGCGGCCCCGGCCGTCCCGGCATGGGCTCCCGTCCCGGCGGCCCCGGCCGTCCCGGCATGGGCTCCCGTCCCGGCGGCCCCGGTCGCGGTCCCTCCATCCCGGCCTCGGGTCCCATCGATCCCAACAGCCAGAAGGGTCCCGGCCGCGGCGCCCATGTGGGTGGCAAGAAGAAGAAGGGCGGCTATGTCCGGAGCAAGGAGGAGGAACTCGACCTCAAGCTCCGCCAGCCCCGCTCCCGCGCTCAGCAGGTGGCCAGCGAGTACATCGAGGAAGAGATCGGCATCGTCATGCTCTCCGAGGGCGTGACGGTCAAGGAACTCGCCGAGAAGTGCAACCGCCCCGCCAAGGATGTGGTGGCCAAGCTGCTTCACCGGGGCATCTTCGCCACGATCAACCAGCCCCTCGACACCGAGATGGCCAAGGACATCGCCCGCGAGTTCGGCTTCCTCGCCGACATCGTGTCCTTCGAGGAGGATGTCCAGATCGCTGCGGACGAGTCCGGCGAGGTGGTGGGCGAGAAGCTGCCCCGGCCCCCGGTCGTCACCATCATGGGCCATGTCGACCACGGCAAGACCTCGCTGCTGGACGCCATCCGCAAGACCAAGGTGGCCGCGGGCGAAGCCGGCGGCATCACGCAGCATGTGGGCGCCTACCATGTGAATGTGAAGGATCCGAACACCGGCGAAATGCGCAAGGTGGTCTTCCTCGACACCCCGGGCCACGAAGCCTTCACGAAGATGCGCGCCCGTGGCGCCAAGGTCACGGACATCGCCGTCCTGGTGGTGGCCGCCGATGACGGCGTCATGCCCCAGACCGTGGAGTCCATCAACCACGCCAAGGCCGCGGATGTGCCGCTGGTCGTGGCGATCAACAAGATCGACAAGCCCGGCGCCAACCCGGACAAGGTCCAGCAGGGCCTGCTCCAGCACAGCGTCCAGACCGAGGCCTACGGCGGCGATGTGCCCGCCGTCCTCGTCAGCGCCAAGACCCAGCAGGGCCTCGACGAGCTGCTCGAGACGCTCCTCCTCGTGGCGGATCTGAAGGAACTCAAGGCGGTCTACGACTGTCCCGCCGCCGGATCCATCATCGAAGGTCGCCTGGACCGGGGCCGCGGTCCCGTGGCCACGGTCCTCGTACAGCGGGGCACCCTCCGGGCCGGCGACATCTTCGTGGCCGGCGCCACCATGGGCCGCGTCCGCGCCATGTTCGACTACCTGGGCCAGCGCGTCACCGAGGCCGGTCCCTCCAGCGCCGTGCAGATCCTCGGCTTCGAGGAAGTGCCCAGCGCCGGCGACAACTTCCAGGTGGTCGAGGATGAGCCCAAGGCCCGCACCATCGTGTCGTTCCGCCAGGAGAAGGCCAAGCAGGCGGCCCACCTCAAGCAGCGCGCCACGCTGGAGACCCTGTTCAGCACCATCAAGGACGGCCAGGTCAAGGAGCTCGCGCTCATCATCAAGGCCGACACCCAGGGCTCGGTGGAATCGCTGGTGGGCCAGCTCGAACGGCTCAGCACCGACAAGGTCCGGGTGCGCATCATCCACAGCGCCGCCGGCACCGTCACCGAGAACGATGTGCTGCTCGCCGAAGCCTCCAAGGCCACCATCATCGGCTTCCACACCAAGGCCGAGAAGAAGACCGAGGAACTCGCCCGCGAAGAGGGCGTGGATCTGCGCTTCCACGACATCATCTACAAGGTGACCGAGGAGATCGAGCAGGCCATGGTCGGCATGCTGGACGCCACCGAGAAGGAGACCGTGCACGGTCAGGCGGAGGTGCGCCAGCTCTTCAAGATCGGCCGCACCGTCATCGCCGGTTGCTTCGTCACCGAGGGCAAGGTCCAGAAGAGCCACAAGGTCCGCGTGAAGCGCGGCGAGGAGACCCTCTTCGAGGGCGCCCTGAAGAGCCTGAAGCGCTTCAAGGAAGATGTGTCCGAAGTGAAGAACGGCCTCGACTGCGGCATCGCCATCGACGGCTTCGACCTGCTGAAGGAAGGGGATCTCCTCGAGTTCTTCAGCAAGGAGAAGGTCATCGCAACCAGCCTCAGCTGACGACGATCTGAACCAAGTGCTGATCTCTAACGGGCCCGCTCTGCGGGCCCGTTTTCATTGATTTCCATATCTGACCCAATGGTGTTTAAACTATTGATTACACTCATGTAAACGACCGTGGTGTGATCCCCGTCACGGGCCTTCGGCGCCAGACTTGAGGAATCCCCCCGACGAGGATTCCATGTCCAGTCCCAGCTTCGCCCTCACCTCTCCCACGCAGTCGAAGCCCGCCAGCAATCCCATGGGGCTGCACCGCATCGACCATTTCCAGCTGACCGGCTCCATCGACCGCCTGGAGCCCCTGTACCGGCGCCTGGGCTTCGCCCGGATCGCCAGTGGCCGCCACCCCTGGGGCCGTCTGGTGCACCTCCGGCAGCAGCGCATGGACATTCTCATCTTCGAAGCCGACGCCTCCCACCCGGCCGGGCACTATTTCCAGGCCCACGGCGAGGGCGTCTGCGCCCTCAATTTCCTGGTGGAGGACCTCGACCTCGCCCTCGCCCAGGCTCGGGCCCAGGGCGCCCATGTGATGCTCGAGCCCCAGACCCACGCGCTCGGGGACGGCACCCTCAGCTTCGCAGCCATCCAGGGCGTGGGCGATGTTTGGAACTTCCTGGTGGAGCGCAAGGGCGAGTTGGGCGCCTTCTGGCCAGGTCTCGTGCCGGACCCCGCCGAGGCCCTCTGCGACCCGGGCCTGGTGCGGGTGGACCACCTCACGAACAATGTGGGCCCCGCCGAGATGGAAGCCCTGGTGGATTTCTACGAGCGCGTCTACGGCTTCGTCGTCACCCGCGAGTTCCACATCCGCGGCGCGCTGGGCACCGGCCTCGACTCCAAGGTCGTGCAGAGCGCCAACAACCAGGTGATCATCCCCATCAACCAGCCCACGGACCTGAAGAGCCAGGTCCAGGAATATGTGGACCGGCACAAGGGCCAGGGTGTGCAGCACATCGCCATGTCCACCAATGACATCTTCCACACGCTGCGCACCCTGCAGGCCCAGGGCTTCAAGTTCCTCCGGGTGCCCGACACCTACTACGAGCTGCTGCCGGGCCGCATCGCCAAGGGCGGCTACACCGTGCGGGAAAGCCTCGCCGAGGCCCAGGAACTGGGCATCCAGATCGATGGCGACGAGAGCGGCTACCTCCTCCAGATCTTCACCGAGGACCAGCTGGGACCGCTGTTCTTCGAGATCATCCAGCGGCGGGGGAACATGGGCTTCGGCGAGGGCAACTTCCAGGCCTTGTACGACTCCATCGAGCTGGATCAGAAGAAGCGAGGCGTTCTCTAACGCCGCACTTCAGCCTTTCTTGCGGAAGTGCTTCACCAGGGCTTCGCCGTAGGCCTTCAGGCTGGCCTGGCGGACTTCGGCCTCGCTTCGGGATTCTGGGGGCAGCGGCTTCATCGTGGACCGCAGATCCAAATGGGGTGTGCGGCGGCCGAAGAAGATCCCCGGGCTCCCGCTGTGGGCCACCACTTCTTCACCGAAGCGCGGCCTTCGTTCCAGCACATCCCACTCGGCGATGAAGTACCAGGGGAGATAGCCCATCTCCCGCTCCAGGCTCTGGTTGTCCTTGAACCAGAAGGGGCCGTAGGCGAGCCCCAAGAGGCCTCCGGCACCGGTAGCGAGGGCGGCGGAGCGCACGGTGGCCCAGGTGGTGAACCCGAAGGCCGGAATGAGCAACCCCACCAGCGCCCCACTACCGGTCGAGACCAGCAGAGTCTTTCCGAGGCCTCGTCCGACATTGGGGTTGGGCCCCCCCTTCAAGGTGAGGCGGAAGATCCTGACGGGGCCCGGGCCCTCTTCCGGGGTGTCGCCCGGAATCCCCAATCCCTGGGACAGCTGGGCCACCAGGGCCTTTTCCTCGTCCGGGGTCATGCCCGGGACCGTCTGCACCAGCTCGATCCGCTGCACCGGGCGCTCCCGCACGGCCGTCTCGGGACGCTTGCAGGCGCCGCCCAGGACCATCAAAAGGCCTGCTAGGAGCAGGTTGGCCTTGCGCAACATGGCGCCTCCGGAGATTCCCCAAGCATGCCACCTCCTCTACGGTGGAGGCGCCCGGATCCAGCCGCCCCGAGGCCGGAAGGTCCGAAGCCGGAACGCCCGCCTTCAACCGCCCGCCGGCCACCTGAGGTAAGGTAATTCCATGCGCCTCACCCCCTCCCGCCAGCGCGGCTTCACGCTCATCGAACTGGTCGCGGTCATGACCATCCTGGCCCTGCTGGCCACGGTGGGCCTGGCGGGTTATCGCCACAAGACGCAGATGGCCCGGGAGGCGGTGCTCAAGGAGAACCTCTTCCAGCTCAACCACGCCCTGGAGCAGTTCCGGGCGGACCGGGGCAAGTACCCCTCGAACCTCGGCGCCCTGCGGGAGCTGCACTACCTGCGGGACATCCCGGTCGATCCCATGACCCGCTCCAAGGACACCTGGCAGACCGAGCTCGAACCCCCCGATCCGGACAATCCCGATGCGGAAGTGGGCATCTTCCGGGTGCGCAGCGGCTCCACGGACAAGAGCGAGGACGGAATCCCCTACAACGAGTGGTAGGGGCTGCCTCACCCTTCACCCTTCCTCTCCCGGGACATGCATGAGCCCCAGCACCCTTCGCCGTCTTGATCAGGTCTCGGTCGCCCTGCTGCTGCTGTGGGCGGGGGCGGCCCTGGGTTTCGGCGCCTTCTCGGCCCCCCTCCTCTTCCAGGAACTGCCCAGCCGGGATGTGGCGGGGCGCCTGGCGGGCCTGACCATCGGGCGCCTGGACTGGGCGGCCTGGGTCGCCTTCGGCCTCGCGGGCCTGAGCTGGGGCGCCCGCTGGGTGGCCGAAGTGAAGGAGGAGATCGTCGGTCCCATCCGCCTCTGGAGCGCCGCCTGGCTGGTGGCCCTGCTCATGTGCCTGGCCAGCACCTTCGTGGTCACGCCCAAGGTGCGGGCCATCCGCGCCCGCATCGACGCCCCCATCGAGACTCTGGCGCCGGACCATGCCGACCGCGTGGCCTACAACAAGGCCCACGGCCTCAGCCGCAACCTGTTCTTCCTGAGGATCCTCCTGGCCATGGGCCTGGCGGCCACCGTGGGCATGCTGCCCCGGAAGGACCCGGCGCCCGAAGCCTGAGCCACGGCACCACGGTCCAGGCCTGGCCCGCCCACCCTTAGGGAGCAGGAGCGGAAACCGGCTCGGCCAGTTCCCAGGCTTCCAGGGTCCGGGGTTTGGGGGGGCCGGAAATGAGCTCCCGGAGCCAGCTCCGGATCTCCCCGATCCCGGCGCCCTGGAGGGCGCAGGTCTGGACCGCGCCGGGATGGCGTTTTTTCAGCTCCAGCTTCTGGGGCCGGTGAAGGCGGTCCACCTGGTTCAGCACCAGGAGCCGGGGCTGGGCGCCGATGTCCTCGGGCTCGCAGCCGATCTCGCGCAGGGTGGCCCCCACGACCTTGAGGTGATCCTCCAGGTCGGGATGGGCGGCGTCGGCCACCACCAGCAGGGCATCGGCGGTGCGCACCTCGCCCAGGGTGCTGCGGAAGGCCGCCACCAGCTGGTGAGGCAGCTTGCGGATGAACCCCACGGTGTCGGCCACCAGGCAGTGCTTGGGCTCGGCGTCGCCCTCGCCAGTCTCGGGGTCGAAGTCCTGGCCCAGCCAGGCCTTGCGGGTGGTGGTGTCCAGGGTGGCGAAGAGCAGGTCCCGGGGCTCGCCTTCCCCGGTCAGGGCTTTCAGCAGGCTGGTCTTCCCGGCGTTGGTGTAGCCCACCAGGGCCACGCGGGGCATGCCCTTGGGCCGCCCCTCCCGCTGGGTCTTCCGCACCTGTTCCAGGTGGGTCAACTCCCGCTTGAGCTGGCTGATGCGGGTGCGGATCATGCGGCGGTCCACCTCGATCTGGGTCTCGCCGGGGCCGCCGCGCAGGCCCACGCCGCCGCCCTGGCGCTCCAAATGGGTCCAGGCCCCCTTGAGGCGAGGCAGCTCGTACTCGCACCGGGCCAGCTCCACCTGGGCCTTGGCCTCCCGGGTCTGGGCCCGCTGTTCGAAGATGCTGAGAATGAGACCCGTGCGATCCAGGCAGATGAGGTTCGTGAGCTTCTCGATGGCGTTGACCTGGCTGCCGCTCAGCTCGTCGTCGCAGATGAGGTGGCGCACCCCCTGCCGGGCCGCCTCGTCCGCCAGGGCCTCCAGCTGCCCCGAGCCGTAGAAGGTCCTCGAGGCGATCTGGGGCCGCTTCAGCCGTCGCCGGGCCCAGACCTCGAAACCGCAGCTGCGGGCCAGTTCCGCCAGCTCCAGGAGGTGGTCCTCGATGCGGTCCTCCCGGTCTTCGGGGCCCTGGCGGGCGATGAGCAGACAGCGCGGGAGGGATTCGGTCATGTGGCAAAGCTGCCGTGCCGGGCGGCAATAATCAAGCCCCCGCCACTCTGGACGATGCAGAGAAGCGGGAGCCAAGTCTGCATGGCCATGTTCGGGCTGAAAAAATCCAAGCCGTCGGAGGGATCCGAGGTGGTCCTGGCCTACCTGGAAGAAGCCCAGCGGGTGCGGACGGCGATCACCCTGATGGACGGCAATGGCCGGAGCGTGGCGGCCACCCTGGCTTCCGTGTCCGAGGAGCGGGTCGGCCTGAACCTCCAGGGCCCCCTGATGGCCGACAAGGGCGTGAACCTGAGCCTGTTCTTCGTGCTGGATGGCCTGCGCTTCAAGGCGGTGGGCCGCCTCCTGGAGATGAAGCCGGGCTCGGCGGCCCTGGAACTTCCCGCCGCCATCAGCCTGGCCGAGCGGCGGAAGAAACCCCGGGCCCGCCTGAATGCCCGGGAAGGCGCCACCGCCACCGTGCTCACGGGCCTCTTCGATGGCGTGGGCATCAACGGCAGCGTCGAGAACATCAGCGAGACCGGGGTGTGCGTCCGCGTGGACCGGGCCATGGAGGTCAAGACCCAGCGGAAGATGCACCTGGGGCCGAACCTGATGCCCGTGGGCCAGCCCCTCATGCTGGTCAAGCTCTCCAAGCTGCCCAAGTGCCCCACCATCGAGCTGGCCGGCACCGTGGCCTATGTCGATGCCAGCAACCAGGGCCTGCTTGTGGGGATCGCCTTCGAGCCCGGGAAGGAGTCCATCCTGGCCCCCGTGCGGGCCCTGGTGGCCAGCCGGACCACCGCCATCCCCACCAGCGTCCCCCCCAAGGCCCGCCGCCAGGCCGAGGCCGACCGGGAGGCGGAAGAGCCCATCCATCGGCCCACCCCGAAGAAGGAGCCTGAAGCGGCCCCCGCGCCCGCTTCGGCGCCCCCCGCTTCGGCGCCCCCCGCTGCGCCGGCCCCGGCAGCCCCCGAGCCGCCTCCCGCCGCCGCGCCGGTCGCACCGGCTGCGCCCATCGATGAACGCTCCCAGGCCCTCCTCCGCGTGAAGAAGCGGACGCGGGGCATCCTCCTGGCCATGCCCGAGGGCCCCGACCGGGACCAGCTGGCGGCCTTCCTCACCGAGGACGGCTACGGCCGCGTCCTCTGCGCCGCCACCCTCACGGACCTGCTGGACCACCTGGACCGCCCCGGCCTGAACCTGGTGCTGGTGGATGGCGGCGTGGCCGAAGTGCAGGGCCTGGGCCTGGCCTCCCTGCTGAAGCACCGCATGGAAGAGGACATGCCCCCCGTGATCCTGGCCGAAGCCTCGGTGGATGCGGACCTGGTGCTGGGCGCCCAGGAGACCGGGGTGGCCCAGATCCTCGTGAAGCCCTACGCCCTGGACCAGGATTTCCGCCGCATGATCGAGGAGCACCTGGGCATCGGCTAGTCTGGTCCCATGGCCTTGTTCGAACGCACCGTCGCTGAGCGCTACCTCAAGACCCACCGCAAGGGGGCCTTCGTGCGCACCATGGTGCGCTTCGCCCGCGGCGGCACGGCCCTGGGCGTCTTCGCCATGGTGGTGACCCTGGCCGTGATGAACGGCTTCCGCGAGGAGATCCAGGCCACGCTCTTCAGCGCCACGGCCCACTTCACGGTGTTCCACCTGGCCGGCGACATCCCGGATACCGAAGGCGCCCTGAAGACCATCCGCGCCATCCCCGGCGTGCAGGCCGCCTCGCCCATCCGCCTGGAGAAGGGCCTGCTGCGCCGCCCCGACAGCGAGATGCCGCCGGAGACCGTCGTGGTGAAGGCCGTAGACCCCGCCACGGCCCACGGCACTTCCAGCATCTTTGATTCCATGCAGCCCGCCCCCATCGAGCAGCTGAAGGAAGGAGAGATCGTCGTCGGCAAGGAGTTGGCCCAGCGACTTGGCCTGAAGGTCGGCGACACCGTGGCCCTGGCCTTCTTCCGGCTGGAGCTGGGACTGGGCGGCCAGCAGCCCAAGGTAGCTGCCTTCCGGGTGGCCGGCACCTTCCACAGCCACAGCTCCGAATACGACAAGGCCTGGGCCTTCATCCACCTCGGCGATGCCATGCGCATCGCCCGCTCCGAGGGCCGCGCCGAGATGATCGAGGTCCGTGCCCAGAGCATCGACGCCATCGCGGAGGTGAAACCCCGGGTGCTGGAGACCCTCGGCCCCGCCTACCACGCCACGGATCTGCGCGAATCGAACAAGTCCCTCTTCGCCGCCCTCACGGTGGAGAAGTGGGCCTTCGCGGCGATCCTCAGCCTCATCGTGCTGGTGGCCGCCTTCAACATCGTCGCCTCGCTCGTCCTCCTCGTGACCGAGAAGCGCCGCGACCTGGGCGTGCTGCTGGCCCTGGGCGCCACGCCGAAGCAGATCCAGCGGCTCTTCGAGCTGCAGGGGCTGCGCATCGGCGTCGTCGGCACGGCCTGGGGCCTGGGCGTCAGCGTGCCGCTCTGCCTGGTCCTCGACCACTTCCGCCTGCTGAAGCTCCCAGCCGCCGTCTACGACTTCATCACCTACATGCCCTTCCGCCTCAAGCTGGTGGACCTCCTGCTGGTGGCCGTCTTCCCCCTGCTGGTCTCCTGGCTGGCGGCCCGCTACCCGGCCAAGAAGGCCGCCGCCCTGGACCCCGTCGATGCGCTGAGGGCGGAATGATCGGACAGCCCCTTTCCATTCAAGGCCTGCACAAGACCTACCCTGGCAACGCGCATCCGGTCTTCGACGGCTTCGACCTCGAGGTGGAGGCCGGCAGCCTCTGCGCCATCGTGGGCGTCTCCGGCGTGGGCAAGACCACCCTGCTGAACTGCGTGGCGGGACTGGATCACTGGGAAGCCGGCGGCATCACGGTGGGCGGAGATCCCGTGCCCGAAGGCGCGGAGGCCAGGGCCCTCTACCGCCGCCGCCGCGTGGGCCTGGCCTTCCAGCAGCCCCACCTGCTGCCCGAATTCACCGTGCGGGAGAACCTGCGCATGCCCCTGCTCATCGAGGGCGAAGTCTCCGGCGGCGGCGAAGCCTGGATCGGACAGCTCCTGGCCACCGTGGGCCTGGGGGACCTCGGCGAGCGCCTGCCCAGCCAGCTTTCCGGCGGCCAGGCCGCCCGCGCCGGCCTGGCCCGCGCCCTGGTGCGCAAGCCCGCCCTCTGGCTGCTGGACGAGCCCACCGGCAACCTCGACCCCGCCACCGCCGAGGAGGTCTTCGGCTTCCTCCTGAGCCTCCACGCGGAGCTGCGTCCCACCACCCTCCTGGTCACCCATAACCCGGGCCTGGCCGAACGGTGCATGCGAACCGTGCGGCTGGGGTAGGTTCCAGCCTGGATGGGCGGAACCAGATATTCATGCAAATAATTGATTAATAGCTATTTATATAAATATTTTATAAAGTACGGCGATTGCCGTTGACTATCACGGCAATCGCCGTACGATGATCACCGTAGCGCAGGAGCGCCCCCATGCCCACCCATCCCTCCGAGGGTCTTCCCATCCCCACCGATGCCGAGCTGTCGGTCCTCCGCCTGCTCTGGGCGAAGGGTCCCTCCACCGTGCGCCAGTTGCACGAGGCGTTGTCCCAGGAACGCGACCTGGGCTACACCACGGTCCTCAAGGCCGTGCAGGTGATGTTGGAAAAAGGGCTGGTCAACCGGGACGACTCCGAACGCAGCCATGTGTACCGGGCGGCGGTGGCCGAAGGACAGACCAAGGGGCAGCTGGTGTTCGACCTCATGGCGAAGGCCTTCGCCGGGTCGGCCAGCGAGCTGCTGGTCCACGCCCTGAAGGCGGGGCAGACCAACCCCGCCGAACTGGACGCCATCCAGCGTCTGCTGGATGAAGCGCGCCGGGGCCGATCATGAGCGGCCTCCTGCACGCCTCCTGGCTCCCGGTGGTGGGATGGGCGCTTCTGCACTCCCTTTGGGAAGGAACGCTCGTGGTCCTGGCAGCGGCCCTGGTGCTGCGCAGTTTGCGCGGCGCTTCACCCCGCCTGCGTTACACCGTAGCCGTTCTCGCCCTCCTGTTGATGACGGGACTGCCCCTCCGTCATCTGGTGCCGCCTCCCTCGGGCGCCTCGCCGGTCCTTCTAGCCCAGGGCCATCCAAAGCCTGAGGGGCCATCCCTCAGCCAAGTCGTTCCCGAGCCGGTTCCTGCCCTGCGGACGCGCATGGCCACGGGTCTCGAGCGGGCGATGCCTTGGGTGGTGGCGGTTTGGGCCATGGGAGTGTCCGTCAGCCTGCTGCGTTTGGCGGGCGGCTGGGTCTGGCTTCAACGCTTGCGTTGGCGCCACTCGGAGTTGGCACCGGATGCTCTGCAAGGTCGACTGTTGGATCTTTGCCGCCGCGCAGGTCTGAAGCGGGCGGTCACGCTGCTCATGTGCGAGGGACTCGTCGGCCCGAGCGTGGTCGGCATTCTCCGGCCAGCCATCCTCGTACCCGCGGGCTGGTTCCTGAATCTGCCTCCGGCTCATTTGGAAGCGCTGCTCGCCCACGAACTGGCCCATGTGCTGCGTCACGACTACGCCGTCAACCTTCTGCAATCCCTGCTGGAAGTCGTGCTGTTCTATCACCCCGGTGTCTGGTGGCTTTCCCGCAGAATCCGCGCGGAACGGGAACTCGCCTGCGACACCTTCGCCGCGCGCCTCATGGGGGATCCC
This sequence comes from Geothrix sp., assembly GCA_019449415.1. Taxonomy (GTDB): domain Bacteria; phylum Acidobacteriota; class Holophagae; order Holophagales; family Holophagaceae; genus Geothrix; species Geothrix oryzae. Next base: position 16,192 of record JAGRPP010000012.1, on the reverse strand, counting down.
CTTCCCCTGGCCGAGGCGCTCACCACGCTGGAACGCCGTGGCCTTGGCCACGCCCTCCTCGAACCCGCACCCGCAGCCCACGGAGGCTCGCTCATGGAACGCATTTCCCACCTGCTTCTTCCCCCTCACCGCACCTCCAGCGCGCCGGCTTTTGGCGCCATGGCGGTTCTGGCGCTGCTTCTGGTATCCGGCCTCCGGTTGGCAGCCCAGGCGCCAGAACCAACACCACCGGTTCCTCTCGCCATTCCCAAATGGCGCCCGCTTCCGTCGGGCGGGAAGGTGGGCAACGAAAACGCCGCCCTCTACATCCATTCCAGGAATGCCAAGGATCCCCAGGGGAAAGACATCCCGTACACGCAGCTCCTGGACATCAAGGCCGATCAGGTGCCCCTGAACCAGGTCTGGAAGATCTTTGACCAAGTGGCCCGTGTCCGAGGGCCCTACATCGGGAGTGAAACCTGGGACAGCCGCGATGAGAGGGTCGTCGGACCGCGGGTGGATATTGATCTCACGGGGGCCAAACCAGAAGATGTTCTGGCGACCCTGAATCGCCTGGCGGAAAAGTTCGGCGAAGCCCCCTATCAGGCACCGGCTGGCACCGACCTGCAGAACTTCCAGGTGACCAAGCACACGCTGAAGGATGGCCGGATTTGCTTCGATCTCCATGCCCGGCAAGTGAGCCGGGGCTTTCTCGACCGGCTGCTGACGACGGCCAAGAGCGTGGTCACCAGTGCCGAGGTGAAAGAAGGCGTGATGGGTTTCGATCGCGCGTCGGATACCTTCGCGGGTCCAAAAGTCGATGCGATCTTCGAAGGGCTCACGCTGCCGGAACTTGAAGCACGCATCCGGAAGCTTCAGACAGAAGCGCAGTAGGACCTTGGAGGGCTAACCCGCTGAACCAGGATGCAGGGGATGAAGAGGGCGTCTTCCAATCCCTTGCACTCCCCTCATCCTGGGGGAGCGAACCCAAAAAGGCTGCTGATGCACCGATGGCGCATGGCGCGTGGATCAGGTGGCCTCAATCCAATCGATCCGCCGGAATCCCCTTGCCCCGCCGATCCTCCAATAATTCGGCCAGGATCACCGCCGCCGCCGCGGCGTCGAGCATGGCCTTGCGTTTCTCGGGCTTCACACCCCGCTCCCGCAGCAGGCGCTCGGCCTCGGCGCTGCTCAGGTGCTCGTTCACCAGGCGCAGAGGCAGGCCCGTGCGGGCAGCCAAGGCTTCGCCGTAGGCCCGGGCCGCGGGCGCGGTGGCGCTTTCGGCGCCGTCCTTGTGGCGGGGCAGACCCACGCAAAGGGCCTGCACGCCCTCCTCCCGGCAGAGCCGGGCCAGGCGGTCGAGGGTGCGTTCCTGTTCCTGGGGCCACACCTCGAAGGGCGAGGACAGGATCTCCAGCTCGTCCGAGAAGGCGAGGCCGATCTTCTTCGTGCCGTGGTCGATGGCAAGCCAGCGCATCCTGCCATCCTAGCCCGATGCCCATCCGTTCCCTCACCTTCGCCACGACCCTGGGTCGGCTCCGCCTGGCCTGGACGGCGGAGGGCATCTGCACCCTGCGCTTCGTGGAGGGCCTGGCTCAGGAAGAGGCGCCACGGGCTCCTGCATGGATTCTGGAGGCCGTGCGTCGCCTCATGGCCCATCTCGCCGGCCAGCCCCAGGATCTCGGCGGCATCCCGCTGGACCTGTCGGAGCGGACGCCCTTCCAGCAGCGCGTGGCCGAGGTGCTGCGATCCACCCGGCCGGGCCAGACGATCAGCTACGGCGAAGTGGCCCTGCTGGTCGGCCGCCCCGGCGCGGCCCGGGCCGTGGGTCAGGCCGTGAAGACCAACCCGGTGCTGATCCTCGTGCCCTGCCATCGCGTGGTGGCCGCCGACGGTCCCGGCGGCTGGAGCGCCTTCGGCAGCCCCGGGGTCAAGGCGCGACTCCTGGCGTTGGAGCCCCCCCCAGGGCGATGAGGTCGCGGGCCTCCAGAACGGCCGCAGGCGCTCCCTCCAGAGCCACGCGGATCATGGCCCGGCCCAGCTCCTCCGTGGTGATGATGGCGCCGGGGAAGAGCCGCCTCAGCCAGGGGAAGAAGGGGCCCATCACGCCGTAGAAGACGCGGTACCAGCGGGTCCGGGAGGTGATGCCGGACAGGGGCTGGATGACCCCCGGGCGGAAGAGATGCACGGCCCTGAAGGGCAGGCCTCGCAAGGCGTTCTCGGTCTGCCCCTTCACCCGGGCCCACATGGTGCGGCCCTGGCCGGTGCCATCGGTCCCCGCGCCGGACACATAGATGAAGGTCATGGCCGGATTGAGCCGGGCCAGGGTCCCGGCCGCCGCCAGCGTCAGATCGTGGGTCACCCGGCGATAGGCCGCTTCGTCCAGGCCGGCGGAGGATACCCCCAGGCAGAAGAAGCAGGCATCCAGACCCGACAGCTCGCCTTCGAGGGCGGAGAAGTCGAAGAAGTCCTGGTGGAGCAGCTCCCGCACCTTGGGATGCGCCTGGCCCGAGGCGTGGCGCCCCACGATGAGCACCTGCGTCACCCGAGGATCGCGCAGACATTCGCGCAGGACTCCCTGGCCGATCATGCCCGTGGCACCGAAGAGCAGGATCTTCATGGGAGACCTCCTCAGGCCATACTGAACCCGATGACGCGCCCCCTGCCTGATGACTTGCTGAAGGTCCCGCACCGCCGGGATGTGCCGTTCGCGCGTCTCACCACGCTGGGGGTGGGTGGCCTCTGCCGCTGGCTCTTCGAGCCGACCACGGAAGCCGAGGCCCAGGCCTTCGTCCGTGCCTGCGCCCGGGAGGGCCTGCCCTGGCGCGTGCTCGGCGGCGGCTCGAACCTCGTGGTGCTGGGCGACCTCGATCTGCCCGTGCTGCGGCTGGCCCTCCCCAAGGAGATCCGCCGCGAGGGCACGCGCCTCACGGCCCCCGCCAGCCACGGCCACATCGCCCTGGCCGAAGCCGCCGCAACGGCGGGCCTCTCGGGGCTGGAGTTCGCCAGCGGCATCCCCGGTTCCCTGGGCGGCGCCATCCGCATGAATGCCGGAGCCTATGGCCGTGAATGGGTGGAGGTGCTGTCGTCCTACCGCTTCCTCACGCCCGAAGGCGACCTGGTGGAGAAGGCCCCGGACCCGGGCGAATTCAGCTACCGCTGGAGCTTTCTCACCGGCGGGCGCGTGGTGCTGTCGGCCACGGCCGCACTCACGGAAGGCGACCCGGCCGCGATCCGCGCCCAGGTGGCCGAGTACCGCGGGAAACGCGGCACCAGCCAGCCTCTCTCGAAGCGCAACGCCGGCTGCATCTTCAAGAATCCGCCAGGCCTGAGTGCCGGCCGTCTCATCGACCAGGCGGGCCTCAAGGGGCTGCGCATCGGGGATGCCGAGGTGAGCCCCGAGCACGCCAACTTCCTGGTGAACCACGGCCACGCCACCGCCGCCGAGTTCGCGGACCTGATGGAGCAAGTCCGGACGAAGGTGCGGGAGGTCCACGGCGTAGACCTGGAACCCGAAGTGGAGATCTGGCAAGGCTGAGCCTGGAGATCAACCCTGGGGATCGCCCCTGGGCCGCCCTCCAGCCCGCGCCGATGAACCACGGCGCAGGCTGGAGGATCCCTTTGGGTATGGCCCGGCTACTTGGACGCGGAACGCCGGAGCTCGCTGTCGCGGATCATCTGGGTCAGGTCCGCCGCCGGCCGGATCTCCCAGGGCCCCATCTTCACGCCTGGGTGGTTCGAGATCAGATGGATGGCGTGGTTGAGATCCCGAGCCTCCAGCATCAGGAGGCCGCCCAGCAGTTCCTTGGTCTCAGCGTAGGGGCCGTCCGTCACGGACACCTTGCCCTTCTCGTAACGCACCATGGTGGCGGTATCCGGGCCCTGCAGCCCCTCCCCGCCGGCCCAGTGGCCGTCCTTTTTCAGGCCCTCATCGTAGGCGAAGCACGCGTCGATCATGGCGTTCTGCTCGCCTGGGGAGAGGGTCGCCCACTGCTGGACATCGAGGTACCCGAAACAGATGTATTTCATGGTGGCTCCTATGGGGTCGTCCTGACCGCCTTCACCCCCTGGTCGTTCGGGGAGGCCTCATTTCGACAGGGGATCGGAAAAGGATGTTTGAAGCTCGGCCACTCGCCGCTCGAGGAACCGCCGCTCGGGCCCCTGCTGGACCAGCCCGAGGGCCTGGCGGTAGGAGACGAGCGCCTCTTCCGTCCTCCCCAGGCGGCGGCAGAGATCCGCACGAGCGGAGTGCACCAGGTGGTAACCCTCCAATTCGCGGCGCGCCAGGAGGGCGTCGACGAGGTCCAACCCCGCCTGGGGACCGTCCCGCATGGCCACTGCCACCGCCCGGTTGAGCTCCACCACGGGGGAAGGCGCCACCCGGGCCAAGAGGGTGTACAGCCCGATGATCTGGGCCCAGTCCGTGGCCGAGGCTTCGGCGGCCTCGGCGTGGACGGCGGCAATGGCGGCCTGGAGGGTGTAGGCGCCCACCCGAGGGGACGCCAAGGCCTGTTCCACCAGGGTCTTCCCTTCGACGATCAAGGCTCGATCCCACCGGGAACGATCCTGGTCCTCCAGCAGCACCAGGTCCCCCCCCGGCGAGACCCGCGCGACCCTGCGGGACTCCTGCAGCAGCATGAGGGCGAGGAGGCCCATCACCTCTGCATCTGGCCGTAGTTCAAGGAGCAACCGCCCCAGGCGGATCGCCTCACCCGAGAGGTCCGGGCGCGTCAGGGCCTCCCCCGAGGACGCGGAGTAGCCTTCGTTGAACACCAGGTAGACGACCCTGAGCACCGCATCCAGTCGGCCCGGCCATTCGGCCCGGCCGGGGATTTCATAGGGAATGCCCGCGTCGCGGATCTTCGCCTTGGCCCGGACGATCCGTTGAGCCAGCGTGGATGGGGCGACGAGGAAGGCCCGCGCGATGGCCTCCGTCGTCAGGCCGCACACTTCCCGGAGGGTCAGCGCGGTGCAGGCTTCCGGTGGCAGGGCCGGATGACAGCAGGTGAAGATGAGCCGCAGGCGGTCATCTTCGACACCTTCCTCTTCCACCCCTTCCGACGGGCCAACATCAGGCATCTCGGCCAGGGTTTCAAGCGAGGTGCTGAAGCGTGCAGCCCGTCGCAGCCGGTCGATCGCCTTGAAGCGTCCCGTGGACACCAGCCAGGCGCGGGGGTGATCGGGCACGCCGTCCCGGGGCCACGCTTCCAGCGCGGCCGCGAAGGCATCGTGCATGCCGTCTTCGGCCAGGTCGAAATCCCCGAGCAGTCGGATCAGGGAGGCCAGGATGCGGCGCGACTCCGAACGAAAGATGGAGTCGAGGAGATCCGGAACGCCTCCGGGGGCGGTCGAGGCCATGGGGCTCCCTTCTGCTCCGTAGAGGATAAAGGAGGCTTCCAGGCCCACCGGATCGCCGCCTTCAGGCGGTAAACTGGCCCCCATGTCCATGCTCCCCCGCACCCGCCCCAAGCGGCCCTGGCTCCCCTGGGCCCGGGCCGGGATCACCGTGGTGGTGCTGGGGGCGGCGGGCTGGGGTCTGCTGGAGCTGGCGACGCGGTACCTGGGACTCCAAAAGCTCGTCATCGAGCAGGTGAGCGTGAGCGGCTGCCGGGGTGAGCGCCAGGGCGAGATCCAGAAGCTCGCCGAACAGCTGGTGCTGGGCAAGCCCCTCTTCTGGGTGGATGCCGAGGAACTGCGCTCCCGCATCGAGGCCAAGCGCTGGGTGCGCGGCCTGCAGATCCGCAAGGACCCCCCAGACCGCCTGAGCCTCGTGGTGGAGGAACGCCGGCCCGTCCTCTGGCTGGTACGGAGCAACGGGGTATTCCTCGTGTCGGACGACGGGATTCTGCTCGATCGGGTGAATCAGGCCAACTTAAGCCCCATTCCCGTGGTGGTGGATGCCGCCAGCCAGACGGATCAGGGGTTGGCCCGGCTCGTCAGTGCTGCCCGGGCTTTGCGGGAAAAGCAGCAGGGCTTTTATGAACGGGTCATCGAGCTGCGCTGGAGCCCCAGGGGGCCTGTGGCCTACATCGAGGGCCTTCCGGCACCAATCTACCTCTCCCGCCAGGATGTGACGAAAAATGTTCCCAATTTCCAGGGACTGTTCGTAGACCGCCTCTCCCAGCGCCCGGATCTGGCCCGCCTCCGGTACATCGATCTGCGCTGGGACGACGAGGTGGCCGTGGGCGAGCCGGAAGAGGCCCCCGCCCCGGCTAAGACCCCGCGCTGACCTGCGGCGGAAGAAAGCGGCGTTTTTTCCGCGCGCAAAGACTCGAACCGGGCGCGGAACTGGTGTACACCTAGAGCAAGGAAAAGGATCTTCATGCCTCAGCGTGCCGTTCTTCTCGGGCTCGACCTCGGTGCAAGCAAAGTGGTGGCGGTGGTCGCCGTCCAGGAGGAAGACGGGACCCTCAATGTGACCGGGACCGGCCAGGCCTCGCCCCAGGGCGGTTTCACCCAGGGCCAGATCACCGACATGGATCTCTGCACCCGCGCCATCGTGCGGGCCGTGGAGGAGGCCATGAGCACCGCCGGCCAGACCAAGGTCGACGGCATCCGCGTGGCCGTGGACGGCATCCAGTTCAAGGGCGAGAATCTCCGCGATTCCATCACCATCTCCAGCGGCGACAAGATCATCACCGCCGGGGACCGCGACCGCGTGCTGGAGCAGGCCACCAACGGCTGCAAGCTCGCCAAGGAGGAGCTGGTCCTCCACCGCATCCCGCAGATGTTCCACATCAAGGGCCAGCGCGACATCCGCAACCCGGTGAACATGTTCGGCGAATCGCTGGAGGCCGAGGTCCGCATCATCGTGGCCCCGAGCCCCGTGATCATGAACATCCAGCTGGCACTCAAGAACGCCGGCCTCCACGGCGCCGAGCTGATGTACTCGCCCCTGGCCAGCGCCGACGCCATCCTGAGCCGCGAGGACCGCGAGAACGGCGCGGTGGTCGTCGACATCGGCGAGCACCTCACCCACCTGGGCATCTTCCTCCACGGCACCCTGTTCCACTCGGCCGTGATCCCCATCGGCGGCATGCACTTCACCCGCGACCTGGAGATCACCAAGCACCTGGGCGGCATCGCCGCCTCTGAGCGCATCAAGATCCGCTTCGGCACCGTGCTGCCGAACCAGGTGCCCCCGGAGGAATCCGTCGAACTCGAGGAGGAGGGCCGCCTGGTCTCCCGCCGCGAGATCGCCGAGGTCCTCCAGGCCCGCGCCGCGGAGCTGCTCAACCTGGTGCTGGCCGAGATGGGCCGCACGGGGCTGATGCACGAGATCCACGGTGGCGTTCATCTGGTGGGCGGCGGCGCGCTGCTGACGCACCTGGCGATCCTGGCCCAGACCCTCCTGGGTCGTCCCCGCGTCGTGCTGGGCCGCATCCTGGGCGTCACCGGCCTGCCCCAGGCCACCGGCAACCCCTATTTCGTGAACGCCCTGGGCGCCGTGAAGGCCCTGGCCCGGGACATGAGCGAAACCCGCGGCAAACAGGACCGGGGCGATGGCTTCCTCGGCCGATTCAAGAAGATGTTTTGAACCCCCGTTTTTGCGATGTCCCATTCGGGAGCCCCGATGTCTGAGACCCCCTTCCTGCCCTGCCCCCACAGCCTGCCCGGCGCCAACATCAAGGTGATCGGCGTGGGCGGTGCGGGCTGCAACGCCATCAACCGCATGATCGACAGCGGCGTCACCGGCGTGCAGTTCATCGCCATGAACACCGACCAGCAGAGCCTGGCCCAGAGCAAGGCGCACCTGAAGCTGCCCCTGGGGCCCCAGAGCAGCCGCGGCCTGGGCGCCGGCGGCAGCGCCGAGCGCGGCGGCGTGGCGGCCGAGGAGAGCCGGGAGGAAGTGCTGGCGGCCCTCCAGGGCGCCGACATGATCTTCATCACGGCCGGCATGGGCGGCGGCACAGGTACCGGCGCGGCTCCCGTGCTGGCCAGCTACGCCCGCGAACTGGGCGCCCTCACCGTGGCCGTGGTGCTCACGCCCTTCGCCTGGGAAGGCCGCAAGAAGGGTGACCTGGCCCTCTCCGGCCTGGCCAACCTGCGCGATACGGCCGATACCGTCATCGTGGTCAGCAACGAGCGGCTGAAGAGCGTCTGCGACGCGCGCGTCACCATGAAAGAGGCCTTCCGCGTGGCCGACGGCGTGCTCATCCAGGGCGTGCGCGGCATCGCGGATCTCATCCTCAAGCCCGGCATCATCAACGGCGATTTCGCGGATGTGGAAGCCGTCCTCCGCAACGGCGGCGAGGCCCTCATCGGCACCGGCGCGGGCCGCGGCGAAGAGGCCGTCATGGACGCCCTGCGCAAGGCCCTGGCCTGCCCCCTGCTGGAACGCGCCCAGAGCGGCGCCGCCGCCAATGTGATGGTGTCCATCACCGCGGACTGGGAAGTGATGGAGGCCTCGGCCATCGAGACCGCCATGCACTACCTGCAGGACCACTACAGCGGCCGGCCCGACATCAAGGCCTGCACCGTGGAAGGCGAGGGCATGGAGGATCGCGTGCTGGTCACCGTGCTGGCCAGCGGGTTCGATCAGGAGGAACAGCTCCTGGAAGAACGCCGCAACAGCCTGCACCTGAGCGGTACTACCGAGGGCATGCCCAGCGCGGCCTACGCCCCCATCGCCTCCGTGGCGGCCATCAGCCAGCCCCTGCCCACGACCGTGGTCAGCGGCCGCGTCTACGGCGAGGTGCCCGCCGGTGAGCAGCAGGGCCCCACGCCCACCCGCCTCCTGCCCCAGGCCCCCACCCCCAGCGGCGAACTGCCCGGCGGCAACGACGACCTCCATGTCCCCGCCATCATCCGGCTGGGCCAGGGGCGGCTGCCCATCGAGTAAGAGGTCGTAACAAGACCCCACGACACCGCGCGAGGGGCGCCGGGCGGGCGCTCCGCGGCGTCACCGCCCTTGAACGATGTCCCGCATCGCCCTGCGGGCGCTTCCTTCTCGGTATCGCCTGCGGCGATACACGAGACAAACAGATATCTGCGGTGCATCCCGCCTGGCTTCATCGCGGTGGCGCGGGGTGTTGTTACGACCTCTAAGTCAGGCGGACCAGCTCCCCACACGGCTCTCCGAGTGCAGCGCTTCCGCCAGCTCCGCCAGGAACAGGCCGCGCGACACGGTCTGGAAGCCGTACCCCATCAGCCCCTCGTGGGGCAGCTGGCCGTCGATCAGGGTGAAGCCCCAGGCTGCGAGCCGCATGTCCAGCGCCTGGAGGGCCGCCCGGCTCGCCTCGGGTTCGAGGCTGAACATGCTCTCCCCGAAGAAAGCCCCACCGAGCGACACGCCATAGAGGCCGCCCCTCAGCTCCCCGTTCCGCCAGGCCTCCACGCTGTGGGCGTGGCCCGCACGATGCAAGGCAGCATAAGCCTCGCGCATCTCCGGCGTGATCCAGGTGCCGTCCTGGCCGGGTCGCGGCACCTGGGAGCAGTGGCCGATGACCTGCGCGAAGGCCGTGTCGAAGCGGATCTCGAAGGGATGCTGGCGCAGGCTCCGGCGCGTGCGGGCCGACAGGCGCAGGTGGCCGGGCCGCAACAGGGCCCGCTCCGGCGGCGACCACCAGAGCAGGGGATCGTCCTCGCCGTACCAGGGGAAGATGCCACTGCGGTAGGCGAGCAGCAGACGCTCCACGCTGAGGTCGCCGCCGATGGCCAGCAGCCCGTCCTCCGCCAGCTCTGGATCGGGAAAAACCAGGGCCTTGGTCAGCCGAAAGACAGGCACAGCCGGCCGTCCTTGAGGTCCACCTTGGCCTTGCCACCCTTCATCAGGGGCCCGAAGAGGATGGCTTCCGCCAGGGGGCGGCGCAGCTCGCGCTCGATGAGTCGCGCCATGGGCCGGGCGCCGAAGGCCGGGTCGTAGCCCTTCTCCGCCAGCCAGGCCCGGGCCTTGGGCGTGCAGGTGAGGGTGACGCCCTTCTCCGCGAGCTGAGTATCCAGCTCCCGCAGGTGCTTGTCGGCCACGCGTTCCATCTCCGGCCGGCCCAGGGGTGCGAACTGGAGGATGGCGTCCAGGCGGTTGCGGAACTCGGGGCTGAAGGCTTTTTCGATGGTGCCGGTGGCGGACCGCCGGCCGCCGGCTTCCGCGAAGCCCACCTGCCGGGCCGACAGCTCCCGGGCGCCCACATTGGTGGTCATCACCAGCACCGTGTGGCGGAAGTCGGCGCTGCGGCCGTGGCTGTCCGTGAGCGCGGCGTGGTCCATGATCTGCAGCAGCACGCCGAAGAGATCCGGGTGGGCCTTCTCCAGCTCATCCAGCAGCAGCACGCCATGGGGCTGTTTGCGAACGGCGTCCGTCAGCAGACCGCCCTCCTCGTAGCCCACATAGCCGGGCGGCGCGCCGATGAGCCGGGCCACGGCGTGCTTCTCCTGGTACTCGCTCATGTCGAAGCGCAGGAAGGCGATGCCGAGGGCCTTCGCCAGCTGCTTGGCCAGCTCCGTCTTGCCCACGCCCGTAGGCCCGGCGAAGAGGAAGCAGCCCATGGGCTTCAAGGGATCGCGCAGGCCCGAGCGCGCCAGCTTGATGGCGCCGGCCACGGTCTCGCAGGCCGCATCCTGGCCGAAGATCTGCGCTCGGAGCTGCGCTTCGAGCGTATGCAAAGCCTCCCGGTCGTCGGCGCTCACGCTGGCCACGGGCACCCGTGCCATGCGGGCCACCACGGCCTCGATCTCGGCCGGGCCCACCTTCTTCACCCGGTCCTTCTTCGGCAGCAGTTTCTGGGCGGCCCCGGCCTCGTCCACCACATCGAGGGCACTGTCGGGCAGACGGCGATCCGGCAGGTGCTTGGAGGCCAGACGCACCGCGGCTTCCAGGGCTTCCTTCGAATAGCTCACGCCGTGGTGCGTCTCGTAGGAGGCTTTCAGGCCCTGCAGGATGGCCAGGGCGTCTGCGGCGGAAGGCTCGTTCACCTCCACCACCTGGAAGCGGCGGGACAGGGCCCGGTCGCGATCCAGGGAGCCCTTCAGGTCCTGGAAAGTGGTGGCGCCGATGCAGCGCAGGTCCCCCGAAGCCAGGGCGGGCTTCAGCAGGTTGGCCGCGTCCATGGCCCCCCCGCTGGTGGCACCCGCACCCACCAGCGTGTGCAGCTCATCGACGAAGAGGATGGCCCCCCGCTCGTTGTCCAGAGCCTTCAGCACGGCCTTGAGCCGCTCCTCGAAATCACCGCGGTACCGACTGCCCGCCAGCAAGGCGCCCAAGTCCAGGGCGAAGATGCGCGCGGCCTTGAGGGGCTCCGGCACCGCGCCTTCGTGGATGCGGCGGGCAAGGCCTTCGACGATGGCGGTCTTGCCCACGCCGGGCTCGCCCACCAGAAGCGGGTTGTTCTTGCGGCGCCGGCAGAGCACCTGGGCCATGCGGGTGATCTCCGCGTCCCGGCCCACCAGGGGGTCCAGCCGTCCCGCCGCAGCCCGGGCCACCAGGTCCGTGGCATAGGCCTCCAGGGGATTCTCGGCGATGGTGCCGTCCTCCTCTTCCTCCTCGGGGGCCGCCTGTTTCTTGGCCGTGGCCTTCGGCGCCGCGGGCCCGTGGCTCAGCACCTTCAGCAGGGCCAGGCGCCGCACGCCGTGCTTTTCCAGCAGGTGTCGCGCGGGGCTGGACTCCTCCTCCAGGAAGGCCGGCAACAGCTCACCCCCCTGCACCGTGCGCCGGCCGGAGCTGAAAGCGTGGACCAGGGCCCGCTCCACCACCCGCACAAAGCCCAGGGTGCTGTGAGGCTGGATCGCCTCGTCGCCCGGTACGGGCTCGAACTGCCTCTCCAGCACCGATTCCAGGTCCCGGCGCAGGGCGTCCAGCTTCACCCCGCAGCCCTTCAGGGCCTTGGCCGCATGCGCGTCGTCCAGCAAGGCCAGAAGCAGATGCTCCAGCGTCACATCCTCATGGCGGCGGGCCTTGGCCAGCTCGAAGGCCCGCTGGAAGCCCTGGTTCAGTTCGGCGCTCAGTTGCGGGGCGTCAGGCATCTTCCGCCTCCACCGTGAGCAGCAAGGGGAATCCTTCGCGTTCCGCCAGCTGACGACCCCGTTCGGCGCGGGTCTCGGCCACATCCTTGGTGTAGGTTCCCGCCACCCCCACGCCCGCCTGATGCACCGCCAGCATGATGGCGGTGGCTTCGGGTTCCGCCTTGTGGAAGACCGTCTTCAGCAGCCAGACCACGAACTCCTGGGTGGTGTAGTCGTCGTTGTGGAGCAGCACCTTCCACATCCCCGGCTCGCGCAGCTTCGCTCGCTTGCGGGTGAGGACCTGGCTCTCCTCCTTCACCTGCCTGGCCATGGGGCATGCCTCCAGGGCATCAGGATAGCGGGTCGGGCCGGTGGAACAGGTTCAGGAACTTGCCCCGGGCCAGCTCGCGGATGAAGAGGGCCGTGCGCAGGGTGGTGTCGGCTTCTCCGGGAAAGGCCTCGGCCACGACCTGGGCGATCTCCGCCACGCTGCGCTGGCCGTCGCAGGCCCGCCAGACGGCCGTGCCTCGGGCATCCAGCTTCACGCGGAAGGCGGGCTTCTTCATCATCCGCAGCAGCCAGGCCCAGCGGGGGGACAGGATCTTCGGCCGGATCAGGGTCAGGTTGCCGCCCTCGGAGGGCTCGGAAGCCAGGGACGCCACCGGCACGAGGGCCAGGAAGGTCTCATCGGGGAATGGGGTCATGGATCACGCAACGAGGGGTGGCCGGAAATGACCACAAAAAGCATGGAACCGCAGAGAGCACAGAGCACGCAGAGGAAAAATCCGAAAAGGAATTCAGGAATGCGGCCCCTTAAGGTTTGGGTGGGTTTGTCTCTGCACCCTCTGCGTTCTCTACGGTTGAACCGTTCTAAACAAGCGAGGCGCGGTTTCCCGCGCCCCGCTTCGATTCACATATACCTAGAAGTTCGCGCTGGGCGGCGCGGGCTCATCGGCTTCACCGGCGTTGTCGAGGGGCACCTTCACCAGGTAGATGGCGATGCCCGCCAGGATCAGCAGGCTGATCCAGAACATGCCGGGGTTGGCGAAGATCTTGTACTTCACCTCGAAGAAGGCGAAGGACGCGAAGAGGAGTCCCACGAGGGCCTCGCCCGCGATCAGGCCCGCGGCCAGCAACACGCCGTTGTTCTCCACGCGCACCTTCTGCGCCTCGTTCAGGCCCCGCTTGGCGCCGAACATCTCCACGGCGCCCTTGATGAGGCCGCCGAGGAAGATGGCGAAGGTGGTCTCCAGCGGCAGATACATGCCCACCGACACCAGCATGGGGCTCTTCACCTGCATGAGGATGAAGGCGAGGCCCATCATCATGCCGACGATGATGAGCGGCCAGGCCATCTTGCCTTCCACGATGCCGCGGCTGAGGAGGGCCATCAGGCCCGCCTGGGGCGCGGCCAGCTGCTTGGAGCCGAAGCCGGCATCCAGGGAGAGCACGGCCTTCTTCTGGTCCGCAGGCAGCTGCTTGACCTGATCCAGGGTGTAGGTCTTGCCATCCGGAGCGGTGACGGTCTGCACCTGCTGGGCCGTCAGCTCGGCGATGCGCTTGGTGCCCTGGGCCGTGATGTCGCCTTCGTGCAGGACCATGAGGGGGATGAACAGCACCACGGAGGCGAGCGCCACGCCGAGGATGTCGCCCATCTCCATGCGCCAGGGGGTGCCGCCCAGGATGTGGCCGGCCTTGAGGTCCTGCAGCATCTCGCCGGCGACGGCGGCGCTCACGCACACGATGGCGGCCACGCCCAGCACGGCGGCGACGCCCTCCTGCCCCTTCACACCCAGCATCACCATCACCAGGGCGGTGACGACGAGGGCGGTGAGCGTCAGGCCGGAGATGGGGTTGTTGCTCGAGCCCATGATGCCGACGAGGTAGCCGCTGATGGCCGCGAAGAAGAAGCCCAGGATCACCATCACGAGCGCGGCGACGAAGGACACCAGGCCGCCCACATGGAAGATCTTCCAGGTGACCAGGAAGGTGACGGCGGCGGCAAAGCCGATGCCGCCCAGGACATAGGTGAAGGGCAGGTCCTTGTTGACGCGGTCCACCACATGGTCGCCCGCGGCGGCCTTCTTCACATCGGAGACGGAGCGGGTGAGGCCCGTGGCGAGGCTCTTGCGCATCTTGAAGAGGGTGAAGCCGGCGCCCACGAGCATGCCGCCGATGGCGATGGGACGGACGATGAACTTCCAGACCGAGTACGAGAGGGCGATCCAGTCACCTTCGGGCGCACCCTCGGGCAGGACGCCCGGGGCCAGGAAGTAGGTGATGATGGGCACCAGCAGGCCCCAGGCGATAATGCCGCCGGAGAAGTTCAGGGCGCCGAGCTTGGGCCCGATGATGTAGCCCACGCCCATGTAGGCGGGGCTGATGCCGGGGGAGCTGAGCAGCATGCCGCCGGCCACCTTGGCCTTCCAGGTGCCCACGAGGTTGATGGTGGTGGTCTTGAAGGCCGCGAACTTCTCCCAGGTGCTGGCGAAGACGGAGATCTGGACCAGGGCCTGGACCGCGGCGCCGATGCCCATGGCGCCGAAGAGGAACTTGGTGCCGCTGCCGCCCCGGGCGCCGGCCTTGTGGATCTCGGCGGCCGCCACGCTCTCGGGGTAGGGCAGCTCGGCGTCCTCGACCATCACGCGGCGGAGCAGGGCCACGAACATGATGCCGAGCACGCCGCCCGCGAACATGATGAGCGAGCTGGTGACATAGTTGCCGGCCGTGAAGAACTTGGGCCAGATGCCGCTGATGACGAAGGCGGGCACGGTGAAGATGGCGCCGGCGGCCACGGACTCGCCGATGCTGCCCACGGTGCGGGCCATGTTCTCTTCCAGGATGGTGCCCTTCATCAGCTTGATGAGGGCCATGCCGATGACGGCCGCGGGATAGGTGGCGGCGATGGTCATGCCGGCCTTCAGTCCGAGGTAGGCGTTGGCCGAACCGAGCACCACGGCCATGACGAGGCCGATGAGCACCGCCCGCAGGGAGAACTCCCGCAGGTTCTGGTCAGAGGGGACAAAGGGTTGCATCGGTGCTCCTGAAAAGGCGCGAAGAGGAAGAAGAATGCCGGATGTAGCGGATAGTCTAATACCGAATCCGATCCGGTAGGCACCGCCCCGGCCGCACCAGTGGCCGGATTCCGGTCACGGAAAGCCCGTTCCTGTTCATGAAGGAGGCCGCATGCGTCTGGCAAACACCCTTGCGATCGCGGGTCTGACCTTTCTTTTTGCCTGTCAGACCACGCCTCCCATCACCGTTCCCCAGGCCCCCGTCATCCAAGCCCCCCAGGTCCCGCAGGGGCCTCCGCCGAAGCCCAAGATCGCCCTGGTCCTGGGCGGGGGCGCGGCCCGGGGCTTCGCGCATGTGGGCGTCATCCGGGCCCTGGAGCAGGAGAAGATTCCCATCGACATGGTGGTCGGCACCAGCGTCGGCGGACTCATCGGCGCGATCTACGCCTCCGATCTCAGCAGCTTCGACCTCGAATGGACCGCCTTCCAGCTCGAGAAGGACGACCTCTTCGACTTCGGCGTCCTGAACGCCGTCACGGGCATGGGTTTCGCCAAGGGCGACAAGCTCGAGGCCTGGGTGAAGAGCCACATCAAGACCACGAACATCGAGAACCTGAAGCTGCCCTTCGCTGCCGTGGCGACCGACCTCAACTGGGGCTACAAAGTGGTCCTCGACAAGGGCCCCGTGGCCCGCGCCATCCGGGCCAGCGCGGCCATCCCGGGCGTGTTCCCGCCGGTCCAGCACCAGGGGAAGATCCTGGTGGACGGCGGCGTGGTGGACAACATCCCCATCTCGGTGGCCAAGGCCAAGGGCGCGGATCTCGTGATCGCCGTCGACATCAGCGGGAATGTCGGGAACACGAACATCACCAACCTCCTGGGCGTCTCGCTCCAGGCCACCAACATCATGTTTGCCCTCAATGTCGAGCACGCCAAGCGGGAGGCGGACATCCTCATCGCGCCCGCGGGCATCGGCGATGTCGGGATGCTCGACTTCACGCAGAAGAAGCGCTGCATGCAGGCCGGTATCGAGGCCACGAAGCAGGCCGCCCCGGCCATCCGCAAGGCCATCGACGCCTGGGTCGCGGCGCACACCCGATCCGCGATCCCCGCTCCCTAGATGTCGTTGCCAACGAGGTTGTTCAGCCTTGTGACTGGGGGCTGACCACCTAAGGCCGAATGGGGCCTGTGGTGATTGTAGAAGTGGAGCCAGGCGGCGAGCGCCTGGTTCCGTTCGTCTGAACTCTGCCAGGTGGGGCCGT
>JAGRPP010000011.1 GCA_019449415.1 Geothrix sp. | reverse complement strand
GGCGTGGACCTCGAACTCCTCGATGTGGATGGTGGTGTAGAGGTCTTCCTTCACCACGCGCTCGGAGATCAGGATCGCGTCCTCGAAGTTGTAGCCGCGCCAGGGCATGTAGGCCACGACGAGGTTGCGGCCCAGGGCCAGTTCGCCGTGGTCGGTGCAGGGGCCGTCGGCGAGGATCTGGTCCTCGGTGACATATTCACCCTTCTTCACAAGCGGGGTCTGATTGAGGCAGGTGTTCTGGTTGCTGCGGGCGAACTTCACCAGGGTGTAGATGTCCACGCCGGATTCGATGCCCTCGGTCTCGGGATCGTCCTCGACGCGCACCACGATGCGGTTGGCGTCCACGGTCTCGACAATGCCGGAGCGGCGGCACACCACGCAGGCGCCGGAATCCTTGGCGGCGACATACTCCATGCCGGTGCCCACGATGGGGGCCTCGGTGCGGATGAGCGGCACGGCCTGGCGCTGCATGTTGGCACCCATGAGGGCGCGGTTGGCGTCGTCGTTCTCAAGGAAGGGAATCAGCGAAGCGGCCACGGAGACCACCTGCTTGGGACTCACATCCATGAGGGTGACCTTGTCGCGGGAGACGATCTTGGTCTCACCGGCGACGCGGACGGTCACATCTTCTTCCGTGATGGCGCCGTCCTTGTCGACGGGCACATTGGCCTGCGCGATGACATGCTCGTCCTCCTCCCAGGCGGAGAGATAGAAGGCGTGCATCTCGTACTTCGCGGGGCGCTTGCCGCCCTTGGCCAGCTTCTTGTTCTCGTCTTCCAGATCCTCGAGGCGCACCACATCCATGTAGCCAAACTTGGAGTCGCCCACGCTGGTGACCTTGGCGAAGTGGACGATGCGGCCGTTCTCCACCTTGAGATAGGGGCTCTCGATGAAGCCGAACTCGTTGATGCGGGCATAGCAGGAGAGCGAGCTGATGAGGCCAATGTTCGGGCCTTCAGGCGTCTCGATGGGGCAGATGCGGCCGTAGTGCGAGGTGTGCACATCGCGCACCTCGAAGCCTGCGCGGTCGCGGCTGAGGCCGCCCGGTCCAAGGGCCGAGAGGCGGCGCTTGTGGGTGATCTCGGACAGCGGGTTGGTCTGATCCATGAACTGGGAGAGCTGGCTGCTGCCGAAGAACTCCTTCATCGCCGCGATGACCGGCTTGCTGTTGATCAGGTCGTGGGCCTGCAGGGGGCTGTTGGGATCCTGCGCGATGCTGAACTTCTCCTTGATGGCTCGCTGCACGCGCACGAGGCCCACGCGGAAGCCGTTCTCGAGGAGCTCACCCACGGACCGCACGCGGCGGTTGCCCAGGTGGTCGATGTCGTCCGCGCGCACGGGGGCGATCTCGCCGATGTCCTGGCGGGTGGTGTCATATTTCTTGAGGCGCAGCAGGTAGTGGACGGTCCGGATGAAATCGTCCGTGCCCAGGGTGCGGAACTCCAGGTCGGTGTTCAGGCCCAGCTTCGCGTTGATCTTGTGCCGGCCCACCTTGCTGAGGTCGTACTTCTGGCCGTCGAAGAACATGCCGTAGAGCAGCTTCTTGCTGGATTCCAGCGTGGCCGGCTCGCCGGGACGGATCTTCTTGAAGAGCTCCTTGGCGGCCTCTTCGCTGTCCTCTGTGTGGTCCTTCGCCAGGGTCTCGGAGAAGACCTTGCCCGTGGCGTCCGCTTCGGGGAAGAAGACATCGAAGGACTGCACATCATTGGCCAGGAACATCTCGAGGTGCGTCTGGAGGAAGGGCTCGTTGGCCTCCATGAGCACTTCGCCGGTGCCCATGTTCACCACATCCTGCAGCAGCACGGCGCCATCGAGCATCTCGCGCTCGACCGGCACATCCTTGATGCCGGCCTTCTCCATCTGTTCGAGGACGCGGCGGGTGATCTTCTTGTCCTTGGCGAGGATCTCTTCCTTGGTCTTGGGGTGCTTCACGGCCTCGCCGAGCTTGCGCCCCGCCAGCATGTCGCTCAGGGCCACGCTCAGCTTGCCCTTCTTGAGGAAGAAGGTGGCGGGCGTGTAGAAGTGCCGCAGCATGGGCTCATTGGAGTTCAGGTCTTCGCTGAACAGGCCGAGGGCGCGCATGAAGGTGGCGCCCAGGAACTTGCGCTTGCGGTCGATGCGGGCGTAGAGCAGGCCCTTGGAATCGAGCTCGAACTCGATCCAGGAGCCGCGATAGGGGATGATCTGGGCGCTGTAGAGGCTCTTGTCCGGCGCGATGCTGAAGAAGACACCGGGGCTGCGATGCAGCTGGCTCACGATCACGCGCTCGGTGCCGTTGATGATGAAGGTGCCGCGGTCGGTCATGATCGGCAGGTCGCCGAAGTAGACTTCCGAATCCTGGCTCTGCTTGAAGCGACGGTTGCCCTTGTCGTCGCGGTCGAACTGGTTGAGGCGCACGCGGATCTTCAGAGGCGCGGCCATGGTGGCGCCGCGCTCGACACACTCGTCCATGCCCATCTTCTGCTTCATCGAGACGGGCTCTTGGCACACATCGCAGATGGTCGCCGCGTTCTTGTTGCGGGTGCCGCACTTGGGGCAGTCCACCGTGGGATCCTTCGGGTGGTCCGACACGATGTTGTGGCCGCACTGCTTGCACTGGGTGCGGAGGTGCTCGAGGCCCAGGTACTTTTCGCACTTGCAGGCCCAGTGACCCACGGTGTAGTCGAGGAACTCGACTTCCAGCGTGGCGTCGCTGCCGTCGGGGTTCTTGCCGTTCTGCACGGGGAACATCGACTCGAACACGGCCTTGAGGCCGCGCGTCTCCCGCTCGCTGTGGAGCAGGTTCATCTGGAGGAACTCGTCGTAGCTGCGCTTCTGGATGTCGATCAGGTTGGGGATGGGAACCAGGGACCGGATCTTCGAGAAGTTGTGGCGCTGGCGGTAGATGTTCTGCTGAACACTCATGGTTCGCTCCAGATGCAGTTGGCGGAACCTTCTATGGACGACACGCGGCGATGTGAGACGATGCTGCGTGCCCTAAGCAAAGACGGTAGAGCCTCCGGAACCTCGGCTCCGGAGAAGGGGATCAGTAAAGGGTCTGAGGAGGAACGCCACCCGCAGGCGCACCGATGGCCCCTCCTCCACCCATCGGCGGAAGGAGCGGCCCAGCAAGGTGATTGGCGCTGCGGCGGGAGGTTGTTCGCAACCAGGAGCCTTTGAAGAGGCATCGACCACCCGGGATTCGGGCGGAAGGAATAATCGTACCATGTCCAGACAAAATCGCAAAGCGCAAGGTGCGAAACGCACCCTACGCTTTGCGTTAGTGCTGTAAGGAAAACTACTTGACCTCGACCTTGGCGCCGGCGGCCTCGAGCTTTTCCTTGATCTTGCCAGCCTCGTCCTTCGAGATGCCTTCCTTGACGGCCTTGGGAGCGCCGTCGACCAGGTCCTTGGCTTCCTTCAAGCCCAGGCCGGCGACGATCTCGCGGACGGCCTTGATGACATTGAGCTTGTTGGCACCGGCCTCGGTCAGGATGACATTGAACTCGGTCTGCTCTTCGGCAGCGGCGGCCGGGGCGGCACCGCCGGCGGCGGGAGCGGCCATGGCGGCAGCGGACACGCCGAAGCGGTCCTCGAGGGCCTTGACCAGGTTGGCCAGGTCAAGGACGGTCATGGTTTCGATTTCAGCGATGAGCTGATCGGCAGTGAGAGCCATGATGGCCTCCAAAAATTCGAAAATGGGTTTTGGGTTCGGGGTTGAGCAGCTGGTCCTACTCGCCGGCCTTCTGCTTGCGGATGCCCTCGAGGGCGACCGCCAGACCGGAGATCGGGTAGGTCATGAGATAGAGCAGCTTGGCGATCAGGACATCGCGGCTCGGCAGTTCGGCAAGAACCTGGAGCTGCTGGGCGTTGATCAGCTTGCCATCCATGACGCCGGCCTTGAAGGTCGCGGCGGGGTTGTCCTTCAGGAAGCCGTTGACGGCCTTCGCCAGGGCGACCACATCTTCGCTGGTCGTGGCAATGGCGCTGGATCCCTTGAAGGAATCGCCCAGGGCCTCGAAGGAAGTGTCCTTCACGGCCAGGCGGAGCAGGGTGTTCTTGCTGACACGGTACTGGGCCTTGCTCTCCCGAACGCTCTTGCGGAAGGCAGTGTCCTTGGTGACGACGAGGCCCTTGAATTCGATCACGACAGCCGAGGTGGCGGACGCGAAGGTTTCCTTGAGTTCGGCGACTTCGGCGATCTTCTGATTCTTTTCCATGGTCAGCCTCCTACTTCTCAACGCTTGTGGTGTTGAGGGTGACCGAGGGGCCCATGGTGGAGGCGATGTACATCGTCTTCACATATTTACCCTTCGCCGTAGCGGGCTTGGCTTTGTGGACGGCATCAATGAGCGCCTTGGCGTTCTCTTCCAGCTTCTCGACGCCGAAGGAGAGCTTGCCGACCGGCGCGTGGATGATGCCGGTCTTGTCGACGCGGTACTCCACCTTGCCGGCCTTGATCTCCTTGATGGCCTTGACCACATCGAAGGTCACGGTTCCGGTCTTGGGGTTGGGCATGAGGCCACGGGGGCCGAGCACCTTACCAAGCCGGCCGACGCCCTTCATCATGTCGGGGGTTGCGACGAGGGCATCGAAGTCGAGGAATCCACCGGCGATCTTCTCGACCAGCTCATCCCCGCCCACGATCTCGGCGCCCGCAGCTTCCGCTTCCTTGATCTTCTCGCCGCCTGCGATGACCGCCACCCGCATCGTCTTGCCCGTTCCGTGGGGCAGTACGATGGTGCCGCGGACCATCTGGTCCGCGTGACGGGGGTCAACGCCGAGCCGCATGTGGACTTCAACCGTTTCGTCGAACTTGGCGTAAGCCGTGTCCTTGACGACGGTGAGGGCGTCCTTCAGCTCGTAGGGGCGATCTTCGATCTTGGCCGCGGCAGCCCGGTACTTCTTTCCAGGTTTTGCCATATTGGCTCCATCCGAACGATCTCCCGCGATGACGGTCGCGGTGGCCGGGATTGCCGCACGACGCAGCTCTCCAACAAAAAACGACTTGCGCGGGCCGAAGCCCGCGCAAGGGAAGGTTAATCGATGACGTCGACGCCCATGGAGCGCGCGGAGCCGGCGATGGAACGGACGGCGGCCTCGAGGCTGCCGGCGGTAAGATCGGGCATCTTCACCTTGGCGATCTCAGCGAGCTGAGCCTTGGTGATCTTGCCGACCTTCTGCTTGTTGGGCGTGGGGCTGCCCTTCTCCAGGCCGAGCTTCTTCATGATCAGCACGGCGGCGGGAGGGGTCTTCAGGATGAAGCTGAAGCTGCGGTCGGCGTAGACGGTGATGACGACGGGGAGGGTCGTGCCCTTCTCGACCGCGCCCACGGACTTCGCGTTGAACTGCTTCACGAACTCCATGATGTTGACGCCGTGCTGGCCCAGCGCGGGACCGACGGGAGGAGCCGGGGTGGCCTCGCCCGCGGGCAACTGCAGCTTGATGTAGCCGGTGATCTTCTTTGCCATGTCTTGTTCTCCCGCGACTGATTCCGGCACATGCCGGCGACGGCCGCCTTGAAGGGTGGATCAGCTAGCGCTTCTCCACCTGGATGAAGTCGAGCTCCACGGGGGTGCTGCGACCGAACACCGTCACCATCACCTTGATGGTGGAGCGTTCTTCGTGGATCTCATCCACATCTCCTTCGAAATTGGCGAAGGGGCCATCAATGATACGGACCTTTTCGCCCTTCTCAAAGTGGTATTTGGGCTTGGGCTTCTCCTGGGTCTCTTCCGTGTGGTGCATGATCTGGCGGACCTCGTCGTCCGTCAGGGGCGTGGGCCGCTTCTTGTTGGCCCCCACGAAGCTGGTCACCTTGGGGGTGTTCCGCACCAGGTGCCAGTCCGCGTCCGCCATCTCGACGGAACCCTCGGGCTTGCTCTCCACCTGGATCTGGACCAGCAGATAGCCCGGGAAGGACTTGCGCTTCTTGACGACGCGCTCCTTCTTGCCGGACTTGGCATCGACCTTCATTTCCTCATAGGTCTCCTCGGGGATCTGGATGTCCCCGAAGCTGGCTTCGCGCTCTTCCATCTTGATGCGCTGGCGCAGGTGCTCCATCACCTTGGCTTCGTAGCCGGAGTAGGTGTGGATGATGAACCACTTCAACTCGCGCCCCTGCGGCTGAGCCGGGGTCGCCGTGTCTTGTGGGGTGCTCACGAGATCGGTCATGGCTGCCTCCGGCTCAACGGGCCTTCAGGAAGAAGTACGCGAAGCCCTTGGAGAGGAACCAGTCCACGGACCACAGGAAGGCCCCGACGAACACCGAGACGATCACCACAGTCCAGGTGGAGGTCAGCACTTTCTCCTTGCTGGGCCAATCCACCCGGTCGAGCTCTGCGAACAGATCTCTGGCCTGTTGTTTGATGGCTCCGATCACGATGGACCCCGTGGAAAGGATTCGGTCTGAAAAACCCGGCCCCGAGCGAGATCGCCGGGGCCGGAATGGCAGGGGAGACAGGGTTCGAACCCGCGACCTGCGGATTTGGAGTCCGCTGCTCTACCAGCTGAGCTACTCCCCTGTGGGACCGCCCGGCTTCTGGTGGGAGCCGGGCGGGAACCCTCGGGACCGGAGGCTACTTCGCCTCGCGGTGAACCCGGTAACCGCCACAGAAACGGCAGAACTTGTTGAATTCAAGCTTGCCCGTGGTGGTCTTCTTGTTCTTGGTGGTGCTGTAGTTCTTGCGCTTGCAGTCTTGGCACTGCAAGTGGATGATGTCGCGCATTGGGACCTCCTAAGTCGGAGGGCGGACTGGTTTTTAGGCCAGGATCTCGCCCACATTGCCGGCGCCCACGGTACGACCACCCTCGCGGATAGCGAACTTCAGGCCCTTGTCCATGGCGATGGGCTGGATCAGCTCGACCGTCAGGGTGACATTGTCGCCGGGCATCACCATTTCGCGGCCGGCCTCAAGCTCGATGGAGCCGGTCACATCGGTGGTGCGGAAGTAGAACTGGGGACGGTACTTGTTGAAGAACGGGGTGTGGCGGCCGCCCTCTTCCTTGGTCAGCACATACACCTGGGCGTTGAACTTGGTGTGGGGGGTGATGCTGCCGGGCTTGGCGAGCACCTGGCCGCGCTCCACATCCTTGCGCTCCACGCCGCGGAGCAGGATGCCGGCGTTGTCACCAGCCTGGCCCTGATCCAGGGACTTGCGGAACATCTCGACGCCGGTCACGACCTTCTTGACGGTGTCCTTGAGGCCGATGATTTCGATTTCCTCGCCGACCTTGACGATGCCCTGCTCGATACGGCCGGTCACCACGGTGCCGCGACCGGTGATGGTGAACACATCCTCGACGGGCATGATGAAGGGCTTGTCGATGGCGCGGACGGGATCGGGGATGTAGGCATCCACGGCATCCATGAGCTCGAGGATGCAGGCGCAGTCAGCGTGCTCGGGGGTGTCGGCGTGATCCAGGGCCAGGCGGGCGGATCCCTTGATGATGGGAATCTCGTCGCCGGGGTACTGGTAGGAGGACAGCAGGTCGCGGATCTCCATCTCGACCAGCTCGGCGAGCTCGGGATCGGCGATGTCGATCTTGTTCATGAAGACCACGATGTAGGGCACGCCGACCTGACGGGCGAGCAGGATGTGCTCACGGGTCTGGGGCATGGGGCCGTCGGTGGCGGCGACCACGAGGATCGCGCCGTCCATCTGGGCCGCGCCGGTGATCATGTTCTTCACATAGTCGGCGTGACCGGGGCAGTCCACATGGGCATAGTGGCGCTTCTCGGTCTGGTACTCGACATGGGCGGTGTTAATCGTGATCCCGCGGGCCTTCTCTTCGGGCGCGGAGTCGATCTGATCGTAGGACTTCGTCTCGCCGCCGAACTTCTTCGCAAGGATGAAGGTGATGGCCGCGGTCAGCGTGGTTTTGCCGTGGTCCACGTGGCCAATCGTGCCGATGTTGACATGGGGCTTGGAGCGATCGAATTTCTCTTTGGCCACGGGTGCCTCCTGAAAGGTGGGAGAGAAGATGAAGGGGAACTGTGCGAAAGGGTGGAGCCCACAACCGGGCTTGAACCGGTGACCTCTTCCTTACCAAGGAAGTGCTCTACCACTGAGCTATGTGGGCTTTGAACCTTCCCGCCGCGAGGCGGGGGGCCTTGCCGTCAGCCGGGGTTCGGCAGACGGGGAGGGTGGAGCGGGAAACGGGGTTCGAACCCGCGACATTCAGCTTGGAAGGCTGACGCTCTACCAACTGAGCTATTCCCGCGGTGGAATCCCGAGAATAGGATCCAGCGATCTGGAACGGGTTCCAGTTGGACTGGTGCCGAGAGAAGGATTCGAACCTCCGTAACGCGTTGCGTGGCAGATTTACAGTCTGCTGCCATTAACCACTCGGCCATCTCGGCATGTTTGTCCGGCGCCCCTCCCGGGGCTTGTCAATCATCCCTGGAGCGCCCCTGGAGGCGTCCCTCGAAGCTCCTTGCGGAGCCGCGTGTCAGGGTCACTGCGAGGCAGGGCTTTCCTGACAGGGAACTCGAAAGATATCACGCCCCCAGAGCCCCCTCAAGGGGAAACTTCGGGACTGGCCTGCCCGCGGCGCGCGATCACGCGGAAGAGCGTGACCGCAGCGGCCGCCGAGACATTGAGGCTCTCGATACCGCCGGGCATGGGGATGTGCAGCAGCCCATCGCAGCGTTCCCGGATCTTCTGGTGCAGGCCCTCACCCTCGGCCCCCATCACCAGCACCGTCGCGCGGTCGAAGGATTCCTTCAGATAATCGCGGCTGCCCTCGCCCGCGGCCAGGCCGTAGATCCAGCCCCCGACCTCCTTCAGGTCGTCCAGGGCGCGGCCCAGGTTCACCACCCGGCAGACCGGCACGCGGCCCGCTGTGCCGGCGCTGGCACGCACCACGGTGTCATTCACCGCCGCCGAACGCCGCTCGGGAAGGATCACGCCGTCCACCGCCGCCGCGGCGGCGGAGCGCAGGATGGCGCCCAGGTTGTGGGGATCGGTGACGCCATCCAGGGCGAGGATCAGCGCGGCGTCGCCCTTCTCCTTCACGGTGGCCAGCACATCCTCGAACTCCGCGTAGGCGAAGGCGCCGCCCTCGCCCAGGACGCCCTGGTGGCGCTGCCCCTGGCTGCGCCGGTCGATGCCCTCCATGGGTTCGCGGTGAACCACCACGCCCGCGGCGCGGGCCTCGCCCACGAACTTCGCCAGCCGCCCGAAGGCCGCAGGCGCGATCCAGACCGTGTGCAGCTCGCCGCGGACCAGGGCCTCCTCGCAGGCGTGGGGACCGAGATAGCGCATGGCTAGAAGGTCTTCTTGAAGCCGAGGGCCAGGAGATGTCCCATGCCCTCCATGCGCACACGGGTGCCCGTGGCGCGGAAGCCCGCGGCACTCCAGACGCCGTCGAGCCGACGGGTGTCCTGGTCCTCGCTCTGGCGGTACTGGTAGCCGAGGCTCAGCTCGCCCCCCCAGGTCCGGTACCCCGCGCCGATGGAGAAGGCGGCCGTACGCGAGCCCCCCAGCAGGGGTTCGGCAGTCGACTCTTCCACCGAGCGCTGATCGAGGGAGAGGCCCCCCCGCACGGTCCAGAACTTGCCGAGCTCCACTTCCACGGAGGCGCCGAGGCCCAGGTGGCTCTTGCCCTGGGGCAGCTCCGACGGGGCCGACACGGGTCCGCTGGGGGTCGAGACTGCCGCGAAGGCCGGCATGCGCAGGCCGGCGGAAGTCCAGCGGAGGTCCGCTTCCCAGGTGATCATGGGCGTGGCGCGATGCCGGAAGCCCACGGAGGTCTGCGAGGGCAGCTCGAGCGTCCGGCTGCCGGCCTGCACGGGGGTCGAGGCGCCCAGGAGCGCCGTGGCCCGCGGGGCGGTGCCCAGGGGCGCGAGGCTCAGTCCGTCATTGGCGTAGAGGCCCAGGTTGGCGTCGCGGAAGCCTGCGCTGAGCTTCAGGTCGCCCTTCAGCCCGGACTGGTGCGCCGCGCCAAGGGTCCAGCGGGGATTGATGGCCCAGCGCAATCCAAGCGAATAGCTGGGGACCGTCTTGTTCCCCGACTGGGCGACCCGCTGCTCGACCAGTCCCTGCACGGGATTGGCTCCGGAGGCGGCCTGCGAGGGATCAAGCGGCACGCCGAACCGCATGACGCTGCTGGATTCAAAGCTCAGGCGCGCGGCCCCGAGTCCCAGGCCGAAGGACAGATTCGGGCTGAGAGCCCAGGCCATCTGGCCTTCCAGACGGCGGGCCGACAGGTCGAGACCATCCCCGAGAAAGCGGCTGGGCGCGTCGTCCCGGAGGCGTCCGTGGCGCATGAAGGGTTCATCCAGCTTCAGGCCGAGGCTGAAGGCGGGCGAGAGGCGGAAGGCCGCGCCGAAGGCGCCGATGCCCCGGTTGCGGTCCGTGCTGAAGGTGGTGCGCTGATTGGATTCCAGGCTCTGCTGGGTGGAGGCGAGGTCGAGCCCGGCCGCGAGGTAGAAGCCCCGGTTCTCCCGCAGGGAGGCCAGCAGCGCGGGATTGGTCGACGCCGCCTCCAGGCTGTAGCCGTAGGCCACCTGGGCACCGCTGCGGGCGATCCCCACGGGATCCGCGGCTGGAAGGGCTAGGCTTTGCGCCGCCATGGGCAGGGCGGCCGCGCCCAGCATCAGTCCCGCCATCACACCACGAACCGCCTGCGCCATATCGCCACGCCTCCGAGACACGCTACTTGAATGGCCCGAACCCCGAAAGGGTTCAAGCCCAAGGCTCCAGGATCACCAAAAGCGCCCGATTCACCAAGAGGCGTTTCCGGCCGGGGCCGGTCCGAAACGGAACCCTACCGCTCCGATTCCCCCATGAAGCGCACCAGCACCCGATCCACCAGTTCCCAGACCTCCAGCAGCGCGGCCAGGCACATGACCAGGCCGAAGCCCAGCGCCAGAGCGCGTCCCCAGGGGCCCATGAGCGCCCGGCACAGCTCCGGCCAGTGCCAGAATGCAGGCGGCAGCTTCAGGCGGCCGTAGAAGGCCAGGGTTGACAACAGCATCCCGCCCCAGAGCAGGTAAAAGAATCGCAAGGCTCGGAAGAGGATGTCCCAGGCGAAGGGACGAGGGCGAGAGGCGGGCATGGAGGGACCAGCATAACCTGGGTCGGGGATCATCCACCCGGGAGCGTGATGAAGAAGCGCGTCCCTTCCTCCCAGCCGGTGGTGAAGCCCACCTTCCCACCCAGCACCGTTTCGCCCAGCACCTTCATCCCGTAGGTGCCCAGCCCTCGTCCGCGGGCCGCCTTGGTGCTGAAGGAGCGCTGGAACACCCGGTCCGCCACCTCTGGCGGCATGAACCCCGGATTCTGGACGACGAAGGTCGGCTGGCCCGACCGCAGCTCGAACCAGAGCCGCGCCTGTCCTCCCGCCGGCATCGCCTCCAGGGCGTTCCGCACCATGTTCGTGAGGATCCGGTTCAGGATCGCCGGATCCGTCCGCAGGGCCGGGGCGTCCGGGGTCGGCATCAGGTGGATCAGGCGCGCCAGGGAATCCGCGTCCAGCGACCCCACGAATGCCTCGAGGAGCCTCCCGGGCGTGGTCTCACGGAGATCCGGCAGCAGCTCGTTCCGCTCGGCCAACAGCAGGCGCCGCTGGGACTCCACTTCCTCCGTGAGGTAATCCGTCATCTCGAGGATCCGCGCGGCGATGGCCGTCGCGTCGGAACCGCTGCCCTGCAGCATCTCCGTCCATCCCTGCAGCCCGTGCAGGGAGTTCACGAGGTCGTGGATGAAGATGTGCTCGAGGGATTCCCGCCGCTTCTGGGCGCTGATGTCCTTGAGCGTGAGCAGGACGAGCCGGTGCCCCGCCACCACCAGGGGGCGGGCCCGCACCGAGAACTCCCGGGCCTCCCAGCGGCCCTCCCGCTGGAGGCTGAGGAGACATTCCCCCGAGGAAGGCTGCTGCGAGTCCTGGGCGGCCAGCACAGCGAGGAGGGCCCCGCAGCCCTGGCAGGCCCGGGAGGAGCCGCAGCCGTCCGATCCCTCGGCCCGGTGGACGCAGTGAAAGGCCTCGCCCACCCTCAGGCCGAGGAAATCACCGGGGTTCTCCTTCACGATTCCTTCCAGGAGCAGGGGGTTCGCGGCGAGAATCTGACGCTGGGCATTGAGCACCACCGCGTAGCTGTCCACGGCCTCCAGCATCGCGTGGACGAGAGGCTCATCCACGCAGAGGCTCGCCTGATCCCTCAGCTCCAAGGGCGCCGCTCGTCCGGAAGCCGCGAAAAAGCCCGCCTTCCCCTGCCCTTCCTTTCCTTTTTCCACGGTGGCCTCGTGCCGGGAGTATGCCCTGCGCTCCGGCCCCTTTCAAAGCTGCAATATCTTCCCCTCGATCAGGAGAACAGGACCTGCCAGCCCAGGCGGAGGATGAGGGCCCCCACCACCGCGATGAAGAGGCCGCGGACCCAGCCGCTGCCCCGGTTCAGTGCTACATGGGCCCCGAGGTAGCCCCCCACCCCGTTGGCCGCGGCCATGCCGAGAGCCACGGAGGGAATCCAGCTGCCGTGCCACACGAAGAGGCCCATGGAGGTGATGTTGGAGGCCCAGTTCACGCTCTTGGCCAGGGCGGAGGCCCGCAGGAAGTCGAAACCCAGTACCGCCACGAAGAGGAAGATCAGCAGCGAGCCGGTACCCGGGCCGAAGAACCCGTCGTAGAAGCCCAGCGCCAGTGCGATGGCCGCCGCCAGGCCCCGCTGGTGGCTGAGGCCGTAGCGGGGCGCGTGCAGGCTGCCCAGTTCGGGCTTCAGCAGCGTGAAGGCCAGCATGGCCACCAGCAGAATCAGCAGCAGCGGCCGCAGGAAGTCCCCGTGCATCCGGTAGGTGAGCCACACCCCCGCCGAGGCCCCCACGGCCGAGGCCAGGACCGGCCCCACCATCTCGCGCCAGGCCAGCGTCCCCGAACGCAGGAACTTCCCCGCGGCCATGGTGGTGCCCGTGACGGCCACCACTTTGTTGGTCCCCAGCAGCGTGGGCAGTGGCGTGCCCGCCGGCAGCCCCAGCATGAGGGCCGGCACCGTGATCAGCCCGCCTCCACCCACGACCGCGTCGATGAAGCCTGCCAGCAGGGCGGCAAGCATGAGGAGGAGGAGTTTGGGGAGGCTCAGCACCGGCTCAAACTTTGAGGATCTCCGCTTCCTTGTGCTTCATGGCCTCATCGACCTCCTTGATGTGGGCGTCCGTGAGCTTCTGGATATCGTCCAGGGCCTTCTTCGCGGCGTCCTCGGAGATGTGGCCCTCTTTGAGCTTCTCGAGCTTCTTCACATCCTCGTTGGCATCCCGGCGGATGTTGCGCACGCCGGTCTTGATCTCCTCGCCCAGGCGATGCAGCACCTTCACCAGTTCCCGGCGCCGCTCCTCCGTGAGCATGGGGATGGGCAGGCGGATCACATTGCCGTCGTTGCCCGGGTTGATGCCCAGCTCGGACTTGAGGATGGCCGTCTCCACGGCCTTGATGGCGCTCTTGTCGAAGGGGGTCACCACCAGCATCCCCGCCTCGGGCACGGACACGGTGCCCATCTGGTTCAGGGGCACCATCGAGCCGTAGTACTCCACATGCACATTGTCCAGCAGGCTGGCGTTGGCCCGGCCGGTCCGGATGGTGGCCATCTCCTTCTTCAGCGCCTCCACGGACGCGTGCATGCGGCGCTTGGTCTCCTGCAGGATGGCATCGGGGGTCTGGGCGGTCATGAGCACCTCGAAAGAACGGGAAGCCTTCCTTTATACCCCATGAATTGACCGGTTCCACGCGTGCTAGAGTGGGGCACTTTCCCGAGGTACCCATGCGCATGCTCCGCCTGCTGGCCCCCTTGGCATCCCTGGCCCTGACATTGGCCGCCGCCCCCGCCTCCACGGAGATGGCCCTCACGAGCGCCGATGGCTTCGCTCTCAAGGGCACCCTCACCCTGCCAGCCGCGAAGGGCAAGGCCCCCGTGGTGATCCTGGCCCACCAGTTCGGCGCGGCCCGCTCGGGCTGGGCGCCCCTGGCCGAGCGCCTGGCCGCCCGAGGCATCGGCACCCTGGCCCTGGACCTGCGTGGCCACGGCGCCAGCACCTTCAAAGACGGCACCGAAGTGAAGGTCACCGGCGACTTCATGGCCTCCGCCAAGGCCGTGGGCTTCGACAAGATCCCCGCCGACCTGGCCCAGGCCGCGGCCTGGCTGCGGAAACAGCCCGGCGTGGATGGTCGCCGCCTCGGCCTCGCCGGCTCCAGCGTCGGCGCCTTCTCGGTGCTCCTGGCCGCGCCCGAGGTCAAACCCGTCGCCATCCTCAGCCTCAGCCCCGCGGGCACCGGCGCCTTTGGCGAAGGCTCCCGGGAAAAGCTGAAGGCCGCCCTGCTGCGGGGCCGGGCCTCCACCCTGGTGCTGGCCTCCGCCGGCGACAAGGACGCCTTCGAGAACGCCCAGGCCGTGAAGGGCCTGCCGGGCGTGGCCGTGAACATCAAGGACGGCGACGAGCACGGCTTCGCCTACTTCAAGGAGCGGGCCGACCTCATGGCCGTCTTCTTCGGCGAATACCTCATCTACCACCACACGGGGCAGGCCTATGCCGCCGCTGCCGCGAAGCCCGCCGCCCCGGTGGGGACCGTCATCAACGACAAGACCCTCGCCGACAAGAAGGCCGCAGACGCCTCGAAATAGCGCACCCGCGGCCTCTTCTGCTTCGAGTGCCTAGTGGAACTGCTGGGCCTCGGTGGAGCCCGCCAGCGCCAGCGTGGAGGCCAGGCCGCCACTGATGGCCTGAGCCACCTCGTCGAAGTAGCCGGTGCCCACTTCCCGCTGGTGCTTGGTGGCGGTGTAGCCCTTCTCCTCGGACGCGAACTCGGCCTCCTGCAGCCGGGAGTAGGCGGTCATGTGCTCGGTGCGGTAGGCGTTGGCCAGCTCGAACATGCCGTGGTTGAGGCTGTGGAAGCCCGCCAGGGTGATGAACTGGAACTTGTAGCCCATGGCGCCCAGCTCCTTCTGGAAGGTGGCGATCTCGGCGTCCGACAGCTTCTTCTTCCAGTTGAAGGAGGGCGAGCAGTTGTAGGCCAGCAGCTTGCCCGGAAACTCGGCGTGCACGCCCTCGGCGAACGCACGGGCCTCCTTCAGGTCCGGCGTGGAGGTCTCGCACCAGATCAGGTCGGCGTAGGGCGCGTAGGCCTTGGCCCGGGCCATGGCCATGGCCAGCCCGCCGGTGATGCGGTGGAAGCCCTCGGGTGTGCGCTCCCCCGTGAGGAAGGGCCGGTCCCGCTCGTCGATGTCGGAGGTGATGAGGCGGGCGGAATCCGCATCCGTGCGGGCGATGATGAGACTGGGCACATCCATGACATCGGCCGCCAGGCGGGCCGCCACGAGGGTACGGATGAAGTGGCCCGTGGGGATGAGCACCTTGCCGCCGAGGTGGCCGCACTTCTTCTCGCTGGAGAGCTGGTCCTCGAAGTGGACACCGGCCGCGCCCGCCTCGATCATGCCCTTCATGAGCTCGTAGGCGTTGAGGGGGCCGCCGAAGCCCGCCTCGGCATCGGCCACGATGGGCAGGAACCAGTCGCGGCTGATGCCGCCCTCGCCGTGCTCGACCTGGTCGGTGCGCTGGAGCGCGTTGTTCAGCCGCTTGACCAGGGCCGGGACCGAGTTGGCCGGATACAGGCTCTGGTCGGGGTAGGACTGGCCCGAGAGGTTCGCGTCCGCCGCCACCTGCCAGCCGGAGCAGTAGATGGCCTTGAGCCCGGCCCTGGCCATCTGCACGGCCTGGCCCCCGCTGAGGGCGCCCAGGGCCCGGGTGGGCTCGTCGTTCTGAAGGAGCTTCCAGAGCTTGCGGGCGCCCAGCCGGGCGAGCGTGTGCTCGATGCGGAGGCTGCCGCGGAGCTTCTTCACCGTCTCGGCGGTGTAGGGCCGGGTGATGCCCTCCCAGCGGTGGGCGGAGAAGTCGTCCTCGATGGGGGGGACAGGGAACTTGGGGGTCATGAATCACCTCAGGGAAGTTGGGGAGTGGCGTTGTGTCAAAGATTGACTTATTCTTTAGAAAATCAATGAACAGCTGATTTGATAGGGGTTGAATTGAAAATTTCAGTCAATCATCTCTTTGGATTTTGTAAATTCATGTAAACGAGGTCCCATGCCCTCTGCCGCCCCCAGCAAGCCCGCCGCCCGCCTCGGCGCCAAGATCCGCCTCCTCCGCCGCCAGGAGGGCCTCAGCCAGGTCCAGCTGGCCGAGGCCCTGGGCATCAGCCCCAGCTATCTCAACCTCATCGAAGGCAACAAGCGCCCCCTCACGGCCCCCCTGCTCATCCGGCTGGCCCAGCAGTTCAAGCTCGACCTCAAGGCCCTGGCGCCGGAGGAGGACCAGCGCCTGTCCGACGACCTCATGGAGGCCTTCGGGGATCCCCTCTTCGAGCCCCTGGGGCTTCAGGCGCAGGATGTCCGCGAGCTCGTCCAGAACAACCCCCAGCTGGCCCGGGGCGTCTTCGAGCTGTATCGCGCCTACCAGCACGCCCAGGACGGCCTCGGCACCCTGGCCGCCAAGCTCAGCGATGGCCAGGGCTTCGATCCCGAGGCCACGCGGCTCCCTTCCGAGGAGGTCGGCGACTTCATCCAGCAGGCCATGAACCACTTCCCGGAGCTGGAGCTGGCCGCCGAGACCCTGTGGATCAGCGCCGGCCTGGAGGCCGATGCACCCTACCCCGGCCTGGCGGCCTGCTTCGAGGCCCGGGGCATCGCCGTCCGCATCCACCGCGTATCGGAAGGTCCCGGCCTGTTGCGCCACTTCGACCCGGACCGCCGCATCCTCAGCCTGTCCGAGCTGCTGCCCCAGCGCAGCCGCACCTTCCAACTGGCCCACCAGCTCGCCCTGCTCGACCACAGCGACCTGCTGGACCGCCTCACCACCCACCCGCTGCTCCGCACGGGCGCCTCCCGCGCCCTGGCCCGGGTGGCGCTGGCCAACTACTTCGCCAGCGCCGTGCTCATGCCCTATGACCGCTTCCTGAAGGCGGCCCGGACCGAGCGCTACGACATCGAGATCCTGGCCCGCCGTTTCCAGGCCAGCTTCGAGCAGGTCTGCCACCGCCTCACGACCCTGCGCCGCCCTGGGGCCGAGGGGGTGCCCTTCCACTTCCTGCGCATCGACATCGCCGGCAACATCTCCAAGAGCTTCTCCGCCTCGGGCATCCGCTTCGCGCGCTTCTCCGGCGCCTGCCCCCGCTGGAACGCCCACGCGGCCTTCCTCACGCCGGGCCTGATCCGCACCCAGATCAGCGAATTTCCCGATGGCCGCCGCTACTTCTGCATCGCCCGCACCCTGCAGAAGGACACCGGCGGCTACCGGGGCCAGCACGCCATGCAGGCCGTGGGGCTGGGCTGCGAGATGGGCCACGCCAAGGATCTCATCTACGCCGATGGCCTGCGCCTGGATCAGCCGCCCGTGCCCGTGGGCGTCACCTGCCGGCTCTGCGAGCGCACCGACTGCGAGCAGCGCGCCTTCCCGCCCCTGCAGCAGGCCTTCAAGGTCGAGGAGAACCTGCGCCGCACCAGCTTTTATGCGCGGATCGAAGGAGAGGGCCGAACCCGAAGCTAAAGGTTCGGAGCTGAGGACCCGCGACGCCCCTCCCCCGACCGGCATCCCATTCCGCACCCCTCTCCCGGAGCCAGCCATGAGCGATGCCCCCTCCACCGTCCGCTTCCATCGGGTGCTCCGCGCGACGCCCGACAAGGTCTACCGGGCCTTCCTCGACCCGGACGCCATGGCGAAGTGGCTGCCCCCCTATGGCTTCACAGGGAAGGTCCACCAGATGGATGCGCGGGTGGGTGGCGGGTACCGCATGTCCTTCACCAACTTCGGCACCGGCGGCACCCATGCCTTCGGGGGCACCTACCTGGAGCTGGTGCCCGCCCGGCGGCTGCGCTACGCCGACCGCTTCGACGATCCCAACCTCCCCGGGGACATGCAGGTCACCGTCAACCTGCGTCCCGTGAGCTGCGGCACGGAAGTGGACATCGTCCAGGAGGGCATCCCCGCCGTCATTCCCCCGGAGCTCTGCGTCCTCGGCTGGCAGGAGTCCCTGGCCCAGCTGGCCCTGCTGGTGGAACCGGTCATCCCCGACGGGGCCTGAGGGGTTGCCCTCCCAGCGAAGGTTCCCGAGCACCGGCCCTTTTGACCCCCGTCAAGACCTGCCCGCTGCATCTAAACCACGGCCAGGGCCGACCGATCTCCCAGGTATGCGCCGCGTACGGCGCCCCCCGGAGATGCCATGCATCCAAGCAAGTTGATCATCCTTCTCGCCGCCCCGGCCCTGGTCTCCACCCTTGGCGCCCAGACCCTTAAGCACGAAGATGCCGTGGCGTTCCTGAAGGAAGCCGTCGCCTACTACCAGACCCACGGACGGGCGGCGGCCCTGCGCGAATTCACCCTCCCCAGCGGCAAGTTCCGGCGCGCCGGTGGCGAGCTGTACATCACGGTCTACGATCAGAGCGGGAAGTGCCTGGCCCATGGCCAGGAGCCCGGCAAGGTGGGCGTGGACGCCCTGAATTCCAAGGATCCCGACGGCAAGCCCTTCATCCGGGAGCGCATCGAGACCGCCAAGGCCAAGGGCAAGGGCTGGCAGGACATCCAGTACAAGGATCCCAGGACCGGCCGCCCCGCCCCGAAGGCCATGTACTTCGAGCTGCATGACGGCCTGGTGTTCGGCACCGGCATCTACAAGAAGGGCTGAGGCCCTGAACCCGAGGAAAGGCGCTGACCTGCAGATCGACCTGCGGGTCAGCGCTTTTCTTTGGGCCGCCCCAGGCGCCCCAGGGGTTCTTCGAGCCAGCGGTGCGCCCCGGCCGCGGCGAGGATGGCCAGCGCCAGGGCCAGGCTGAATCCCAGGCGGCCCGTCCAGTGCGGCGCCACCAGCTTCATGGTGAAGGGGTGCAGCAGGTAGAGGCCGTAGCTCCAGGCGCCGAGCCGGGCGAGGCCCTTCCCGAACCACCCCGGATCGCCGTCCCGCGTGAAGGCCGCCAGGGCCACGAGGCCCGTCACCACCAGCAGGTAGCGGTAGCGGAGCCAGCCCGTCAAGGCCGCCAGGTGATCGAAGAACTGGGGCGTGGGCTTGACCAGCAGCCACACCAGCGGCAGGGCCAGCAGCAGGGCCACTTTGGGATCAAGCCGCTGCTCCGTGCGGGCGTGCACCCCCGCCAGCAGGGCCCCCCAGGCCAGGAGGAACAGCTGGTTGGGGGCCATGACATAGGTGTGGAAGCGGTTCCACGGCTCCTGCGCCATGACGCCGTGAAGGGTCGAGGGCAGGCTCCAGGCCCACAGGCCCAGGGCCAGGGCCACCAGGAAGGTGAGGCCGCCCTTCTCCCGCAACCAGGCCAGGGCCGGATAGGCGGAGTAGAGCAGGGCCACGAGGCCCACATACCAGCCCCCCGTCACCAGCGCATGGTTCGGGTGGATGGCGCCGAAGGTCAACGACAGGTTCTCGGCGATGAACCGCCAGGACGGCTCCGGCCCCATGCCCAGATGGAACGCCACATTCAGGGCGCAGACCACATAGAACACCGGCGCCAGGCGCAGGAAGCGACGCAGCCAGAAGCGCGCGGGGCCCTCCTTCTGGAGGCGGGGCCAAGGCGTGGTGCGGAACAGCACGAAGCCGCTCAGCACGAAGAAGGCCGACACACTGTAGTTGCCCAGGCGCGCCATGGCGATGTTCGCGCCGCCGCCCGA
Source organism: Geothrix sp. (assembly GCA_019449415.1). Lineage (GTDB taxonomy): Bacteria > Acidobacteriota > Holophagae > Holophagales > Holophagaceae > Geothrix > Geothrix oryzae. The sequence continues at coordinate 88,814 of JAGRPP010000011.1, read as the reverse complement.
CTGCGAGATGTCGAACCACACCCCCAGGTGGTACACCGCCACGCAGAGCGCCAGGATGCCGCGCAGGGGATCCAGCAGGCCGAGGCGGGGAGGCGCTTTCACAGGCACTTCGGCCAAAGATCCTCCACCGTCATGGGCACTAAACGCGGAACACCGATCAAAAGCGGATGAACACCGATCAGGATAGGGCCCAAAACCACAGCTCAGCCCCTTCATTCTCGGCGGTCATCATTCCATTCGCGGTGTTGATCGGCGTTCCGCTCGGGTGTCGCTAGCGGTAGGCCACCACGCCCGAACCCTTCACCAGGCGCCCCAGCACCCAGGCGGGCTCTTCGGCGGCGTGGAGGTCGGCCAGCACTTCCTCGGCCCGGTCGGCCTTGGCCACCAGCACCATGCCCACGCCCAGGTTCAGGGCCTGGCGGGCGTCGTCGATGCCCAGGCCGCCCTTCGCCATAAGGAAGCGGAAGAGGACCGGGATCTCCCAGCTGGCGGTGTCGATCTCGGCGTCGAGGGTCTTGGGCAGCACGCGGGGGATGTTGTCGGTCAGGCCGCCGCCGGTGATGTGGGCCATGGCCACGAGCTTGTGGGCCTTCACCAGGGGCATCACCGGGGCGAGGTAGCTGCGGTGGATGGCCAGCAGGGCGTCGGCCACGGTGCGGTCCGTCCCTGGGAGCTTGTCGCTCACATCCAGCTTCTCCAGCTCAAAGCAGACCTTGCGGGCCAGGGAGTAGCCGTTGGTGTGCAGGCCCGAGCTGGGCAGGCCGATCAGCACATCGCCCTCGCCCATGGCGTCGAGGCGCGGCAGCAGGTCGGCTTCATCGACCACGCCCACGATGGTGCCGGCCACATCGACCTCGCCCTCGGCATAAACGCCGGGCATCTCCGCCAGCTCGCCCCCGATGAGGGCCGAGCCTGAATTTTTGCAGGCCGTGGCCATGCCCTTGACGATCTGCTCGATGACTTCCGGTTCCAGCTGCTGGGCCGCGATGTAGTCCAGGAAGAAGAGGGGCCGCGCGCCCTGCACCAGGATGTCGTTGATGCAGTGGTTCACCAGATCCTGACCGACCGTGTCCCAGATGCCCGCGCGCCGGGCCACCTTCATCTTGGTGCCCACGCCATCCATGCTGCTGACAAGGATGGGCTTGGCCTCGGGAAACCGGGCGTCGAAGAGGCCGCCGAACAGGCCGATGTCGCTGCGGACACCGGGGGTCTTGGTGGCCTTCACCAGGGGCTTGATGCGCTTCAGGGCCTCGTCCTGGCGGTTGATGTCCACGCCGCTGGACGCGTAACTGACCTTCTCGCTCATGACCCCTCCGCAATCGACCATGATCCCACAGGGGCCTTTCCCGGCCGACGCCAAACCTCCCGGCGGAAACGGCCTATCTTGGGGGGTGCCATGGATGCCCTCTCGGTCAATGCCCTCGGCCCCGCCACCCTCGGTGCGCTGGGTGCCCTGCGGCCCGTGCCGCCCGTGGCCGCTCCCCCCGTTCAGGATGGAAGTGCTTCCGCAGCCACCCTTTCTGTTCAGGATCTGGCCCAGGTCCTGTTCCAGCGGGCCCTCCAGACCGCCGTCCTGTCGCCCCTGGCGGAGCCCAGTGGTGGCAGCCTCGGCTTGGTGCAGGAGACCGCCGCCCCCCTGCTGGCGGCCCTGACCGCCCCCCAGGCGGCCGCGACCTCCACCGCCGCGGCGGATGCCACCCGTGGGGCCATCACCCAACCGGCGGCCGCCCCTGAGGCGACCACCACGGCCCCTCCCGCCAACCCGCCCGCGGCCGTCCCCGCGGAAGTCCCGGCCACCCAGGATGCCTTCGCCCAGGGTTCGAGCCTGGAGTTCGCCCTCCAGACCGCGCTGCGCTTCGGGGCCGGGGTCGGCGCCCCGGCGGCGCCCGCCCTGGCGGCCATGCCGGGGGCCGAGCTGGTGCGCGATGCCGCGGCGGTGCTGCGCACGGGCAACCTGCAGCCCCACGCCGGCGGCCCCGGTCCCGAGGCCTTCGCCCGGCCCCAGGCCCCCCTCCACCAGGTGCTGCGGAGCTACCAGGTCGTCCCGGCCGCCGAGGCCTCGGTGGGTCTGGATCTCACAGCCTGACCCGGCTGTATTTACCGATCTTGTCCCGGCCTCCCGGGCGCCTCATCCTTGCGGGTGCGCCGGTCGATGAGGCGCTGGGAAGGGGAAGGCATGGACATGAGTGTCACGGGCGTCCTCAGCGCCTACGCCTACCAGAACACCCTCGCCCGGACCGGGAGCGCCAGCCAGGCCCTCAGCCAGGGCATGGCCGTGGGCCAGTCCCAGGCCGCCCAGGCCGCGACCCTGCTGAGCAGCGCAGGGACGGTGGATCCGGCCTCCGCCCTGAGCGGAGGGTCCAGCAGCTCCGCCCTGGTGTCCCTCGCTTATGGCGCTTCGGCTTCGTCCGGGAACGGCCCCGAGGCCGTGCAGGCCATGCTGGCCTCCCTGGGCGGCGGCACCTCCGCGCTGCTGGCCCCCTCGACGGACGGCCTGCCGGTGTCGGCGGCGGCCCTGACGCCCGCTTCCGCCACGGCCGCCCTGGTGCGCTACGCCTACGACCAGAGCCAGGATCCCAAGGCCGCCGAGCAGCAGGCCATCACCGCCGGCCAGCAGGCGCTACTGAGTTCCGGCCTGAACCTGCTGGGGTGAAGACCCCTGACCGGGTCTGGCGGGGCCTCGCCGGACTTGGCTGGGCCCGGCTGGGCCTGAACGGGCTGGGCCCGGCTGGGCGTAGACTGACCGGATCATGTCCGATCCCATGCCGTCCGATCTCATGCCCCCATCCTTCGATCGTGCCGCCGCCGAGGCCGCTGTCCGCGCGCTGCTGCGGAGCTTCGGCCAGGATGCGGACGCGCCGGAGCTGAAGGACACGCCCGCCCGGGTGGCCGAGTTCTGGACCGAGCGGCTGGCGGGCTACGGCATCGACCTGGCCACCGAGCTGAAGCCCCTGCCCGGCGACCTCTCCCCCGTGCCCGTCATCCTCGAGCGCATCCCCTTCGTGAGCACCTGTGAGCACCACCTGGCGCCCTTCGAGGGCCACGCCACCATCGGCTATCTGCCGGGAGAAGGCGGTACCGTGGGCCTCAGCAAGCTCGTGCGCGTGGTGCAGGCCTATGCCTGGCGTCTACAGGTGCAGGAGCGCATGGCCCAGCAGATCGCCGACGCCCTGCGCACCCACCTGCGCCCCGCCGCCTGGGGCGTGCAGCTCGTGGCCGTGCACACCTGCATGGGCCACCGCGGCGTGAAGACCCCCGGCGTGCCCGTGCGCACCACCCTCATGGGCGGCGCCTGGGAGCATCAGCCTCCCGTCCCCTTCCGCCTCTGAGCGCCGCCATGTTCCGCGTGACCTCCGATCCCCACCGGAACCGGCTCTACATTACGCTGTCGGGCCATCTCGAAGGCACCGAGCGCCAGGAGAGCCTGAAGGCCATCCTCGCCGAGGCCAGCCGTCTGGATCCGGGCTTCGGCGTGGTCACCGACATCTCCGCCCTCCATCCCTCCGACCAGGAGGGCTTCAAGGATTTCCTCCGCGCCAAGTCCGCCCTGAAGCTCCGGGGCGTCGGCCCCATCGTCCGCGTGGTGAAGATCCCCCTCAGCCGCCTGCAGGTGACCCGCGTCTCCGAGGCCGCGGGGTACGAAGCCCACAGCGTGGACAGCCTCGAAGCCGCCGACCGGCACCTGGATGCCCTGCAGGCCGGATCGGGTCCCGAGGCTTGACCCCCGGCCACTGGGGGATTGGGCGCATCATAGTGTCCAAACGAACCTCGATTCATGGATGGGCGCGCGCATGAAAGCAATCCTGCGATCTCTGGGGGCGGTGGCGGCCGGCCTGGCGCTGGCCTTCGTCCTGGTGATCGGCGTCGAGCTGCTCAGCTCGGTGGTCCACCCCTTTCCCATTCCCTTCGATGGCGACATCCCCGCCCATGTGCGGCGCTACCCGGGCTGGGTGCTGGGTGGGGTGGTCTTCGCCTGGGGGGCGACCTTCGTCCTCGCCACCTGGGTCGCCTCCCGGATCGGGAACCGGATGACGGGGGCGGTCGTCGGGGGCCTGCTGGCCTGCGCGCTGCTCTTCAACCTGGCCATGCTGCCGTATGCGCCGTGGTTCAAGGTCGCCATGCTCCTGGCGTGCCCCTTCGCCTGCTGGGCGGGCCTCCGCCTGGGCCAGGCGCGCGTCGCAGTGGACGGATCATGAGGGCCCGATGAGGATCAGCCCCCGCCCGCGGGCCGAACCCTCGGCTCCTGCCCCCTGGAGGCCCCCCATGGCCAAGGTTCTTCGCCTGCTCCTCGCGGTGCTGCTCGGGTTCGTCGTCGGCAGCCTCGTCAACGGGGGCCTCATCCTCCTCAGCGGCAAGGTCATCCCCCCACCGGCCGGGGCCGATGTGGCGACCACCGAAGGGCTGAAGGCCTCCCTGCACCTCTTCCAGGCGAAGCACTTCATCTTCCCCTTCCTGGCCCACGCGCTGGGAACGCTCTCCGGCGCCTTCGTGGCGGGCCTGCTGGCGCCCCGCCGATCCGCCCTTCCCGCCTACACCGTGGGCGGGCTCTTCCTGCTAGGCGGCGTGGCCAGCGTCCTCATGCTCCCGGCCCCCGCCTGGTTCAGCACCCTCGACCTCGTGCTGGCCTACCTGCCCGCCGCGTGGCTTGGGCAAGAATTAACTGCCCTTATTCAGGGCGGCCATAACAGTGAGATCTAATCCCAATTAGCCCACATCGCGAGGCTTTATGTCATTCGCAGTCCCGAATTGCTCAAAAAAAAGCATAAACCGAGCCGGGCAAGTTCTGGTTGATGAATCGGCATCCCAACAGAAGCGAACTGAAGCTTTAGCATTGATTACTCACTGGCGTTCTTGCCATGCATATCCTGTAAATACATTCCAGGCGACACTTCGTGGTCGAGTAAGGAAGGTTTGTGAGGGTGCATTAGTCGCACAGCGGCTAAAACGAATTTCTTCTATGGAGAAAAAGCTTAGAATTATCGAAGGAATGCAATTGGTTCGCATGCAAGATGTTGGCGGATTGAGAGCCGTCGTGGATACTGTTTCCCAAGTTCGAAAATTACAAGCCATGTATTCAGATGGATCACTTACCCATGAATTAATCGATACCGACGACTACATTCAGATACCTAAGGAGTCCGGCTATCGAAGTGTACATTTAATTTATAAATATAAAAATCCCGTCGCAACTCCGTACGATGGACTTCACTTAGAATTACAAATCAGAACTCGCCTCCAACATGCTTGGGCAACTGCAGTAGAAACAATCGGAACCTTTCTCAACCAAGCACTAAAATCTAATGAGGGCCCGGCAGAATGGTTGTACTATTTTAAAATAGTGAGCGCTGCATTTGCCCTGATTGAAAAAACATCATTGCCCGATGAATTCTCAGTTTGGACTCCAGCACGAATCGTTCAAACATGTATCGGACTTGAAAGAGATTTAGATGTTCGACGAAAACTTCAAGCGTTTGCAGTTGCAGCGAAGGCTATTAATTCGAGTAAGGCAAAGGGAAGCTATCATTTAATTGTGCTAAATCCTACTGATCGAACTGTATTTATAGAATCATTTGGTAAACGAAGACTGGTAGAGGCAAATGAAGCCTATGCCAAAGCTGAACTATCGGGTTCAGTCCGTGGTGAGGACATTCAGACCGTTTTAGTGGCAACCGATAAAGTGGGTTCACTTCGTAGGGCTTATCCAAATTATTTCCTCGACACGAGGGAATTTATATCTGCACTTACCCGAATTCCAAAACTTACACAATAAAATGCTAATTTATTCTACAATAATAGTCGACTATTTAACCAACTCGAACACCGCCCATATTGTTATCGTTCTCTCTTATCTCCCTGCCCGTCAACTCCGATCAACGCCTCGACACAGGCTGGCTCGTTTCACTCCTAAGGCTAGGTCGACCAAAGTTCAGTCGTTTGGCACTGATCTTGTTCATGTGCCCGCAACGGCTTGATTTCACACCCTAATCACCCCCATTCCCCCTTCCGCCGTTGCAAGTCGCCCTTCAACCATGGCTTTCTGCATCGTTCTCTTCTTCTGCAGGACTGGAGGTCACATGAGAGGGATGGCGGCAGGACTGAGCCTGGGGTTGGGCGTGGGGTTGATGGTGGGCTGTTCGGTCACGGCGAAGCTCTATCCGGTCCAGACCGCACCGGTGTCTGCGCCGGAGCCGTCCGCCCAGCCCCTGGTCGCGGAGCTGGTGTTCGCCGGGCTCGGCAAGTCGGGCACGGTCACGGTGCCGGTGGCCGCGGGCGAGGTGTGCCGGGGCCCCTATTCCTTCATGGAACCCAACCCCGCCACGCTGGACAAGAACACCCTTTCGGCGGCCTGGGACCAGGTCTACGGGCCGGGCTACTTCGTGGCGCATGTCCTGGGCATGTACCACGCGGTCACGGAACTAAGGGGCAGCCAGGGCACCATCCTGTGGATGGATTTCTACCGAACGCCCGGCGAGGGGCGGGGTTCCCAAATCCTGGGCGTGGCCAAGGACAATCGGTCGAACCTCTACAAGGTCGTGTTCTGATCTCCCAGTCCGAGCCGCGGCGCCCGGTCCGAGCCCGCGCCTTCACCGAGTTCCTGGAGCCCCCATGCTGACCCGCCTCTCCCCCGGGACCGCCGCCCACGCGCTGACCGAGTTCTGGTCGCCCCGCGTGATCGGCGAGCTTGATGATGCGTTCGTGAAGGTGGCCAAGCTGCACGGCTCCCTGACCTGGCACAGCCACGAGCACGAGGACGAGCTGTTCTTCATCCTGAAGGGGCACCTGCGGATCGAGCTGGAGGACGGGGCTGTGGAGCTGGGCGAGGGCGACCTGTTCATCGTGCCCAAGGGCACGCGCCACAACCCGGTCGCCGAGGAGGAGTGCCATGTCCTGCTCGTCGAGCGCAAGACGACCCTGCACACCGGGGAAGTGACGACGGAGAGGACCCGCACCCTCGCCGAGCAGCTGCGCCCCCTGCCGCTTCCGGGCGCCGGAGGCGACGGGTCTTGATGCGGGCCGCCCGGGGAGTCGCCTGGGGAGCCGCCGGATGGGGCTGGGCGTGGCTCCAGAGGCTCCGGGTGCTCCAGCCTGAGGTGACACCACTGGAAACCCCGCCAGACACGGGCCTGGGAGAGGGCTTCCTCCTGGGCGCGAACCTCCCCTGGCTCTCCTGCGGCAATGATTTCGGAAGCAATGCCTGGCACCCCGAGGGGGGGATCGCGGCGCCGGGAAACCTCGCGCGAACCCGGCAGGCCTTCGCCGCGCTGCAGCGGGACGGGATCACCTGCCTCCGCTGGTTCCTGTTCGCGGACGGGCGCTCGGGCATCGCCACGGATCCGGCCGGGCGGCCCCTGGGCCTGGATTCCCGCGTCTTCCCCGACCTCGACCTGGCCTTCGCCCTGGCCGCCGACCACGGCCTTCGCCTCCTGCCCGTCTGCTTCGATTTTCTTTTGTGCGGACCAGAGCAGTGGACGGACGGCGTGCAACTGGGCGGCCGGAGCGAATGGCTCCGCGATCCCGCCCAATGGCAGGCCCTGGAAGACCAGGTGCTGACGCCCGTGTTCCAGCGGTACGGAGCGCACCCCGCCCTCCTCGCCTGGGACCTCTTCAACGAGCCGGAGTGGGCCGCGTTCGGGATGGGATGGGAGGGGGCCGGCGTGCCGCCCTGGACGCTCCGGGCCCGCCTCCGGCAGATGGCCGCACTGGCCCATCGCCACGGGGACCGGCCCGTGACCGTGGGGCTCGGCACCACCCGGGGCCTGCCCCTGGTGCGCGGCATCGGCCTGGACCTCTATCAGATCCACTGGTACGACCAGCACGATGCGGCCTCTCCCCTGGACCGCCCGGTAGCGTACCTGGGCCTGGACCGGCCCCTGCTGCTGGGGGAATACCCCACCCGGAATTCCCGCCTGAGCCCGGCCCAGATCGTGGCGCTGGCCCGCCAGCATGGCTACTGCGGGGCCCTGGCCTGGTCGGTCCTGGCGGAGGACGCCTCCTCGGGTTTGCCCTCGACGGTCCGGCCCGCCGGCGCGCCGCCCTCCTGAAGCTCGGAGGCCCAGGGAGTGGACACGCCCTGGCGCATCGCTTCCGGTAGCATGGCCCCATGTCCCTCCCCACCCCGGAACTCAGGCTCGGCTACGAGCTGTTCTCCAAGCTGCTGACCTGGGCGGCGGGCAAGCGCCAGTCCAAGCGGTTGGAGGCGCTGAAATCCGCGGCCTTCCAGGAGCTGTTGAAAGGCGAGGGGGCGGACCTGGAGCTGGTGGCCTCGGTGCTGAAGGAGATCCACAAGGCGGCGGACACCTCAGCCAAGGCCATCCGCCTGGAGAGCCTGTACGACAGCGCCACCCAGCCCGCCGCCAAGGCCAAGAAGCCTGAACGGCGCCGCAAGCCCCCCAAGAAGGAGCCCGGCCCCAAAGGTTGATCCAAGTCCGCCTAGGCGGACTCGGGGCGCCAGGGCTCCGGCACGACGCCGATGGGAGCCCCGCCGCGGCCCTTCCAGCGCCAAAGCAGGACGATGCCCACCAGGACGGCGATCACACCAAAGACGCTGGCCTCCAGCCCGAAGGCCCCGCCGCTCACCCACTCCGGCCGGCCATGGAAGACCGGCCGCACCCAGCCGTGCTGGGCCGTGGTGCCGCTGACCCCGAAGCCGAGGACCGTGCCTTGAGTCCAGTTCCAGCCCAGGTGGATGCCGATGGGCAGGGCCAGGCTGCGGGTGCGGAGGTAGCCCAGGCCCAGGAACACGGCGGCGAGGGCGATGTCGAGGGTGGCCCAGAGCTTCGTCGCGCCGTGCATGCCGGGGTTGCCCCAGTGGGCGAACCCGAAGAAGAGGGCGAGGATCACCTGCGCAGGCCAGGCGCCCACGCCGTCCAGCAGGCGCTGGAAGACGAAGCCTCGGAACAGGTTCTCCTCCCAGCAGGCCACCAGCGCGAACACCACGAACCCCCGGCTCAGGGCCCGGAAGCTGCGGGCGGGATCCAACTCCCAGGTCACGCCGCCCACACCCCAGAGCAGGCCGGCCGCCAGCACCATCACGCCGAGGCCCAGCAGGGTGCCCCAGGCGAATTCCCGGGCCCACCGGCCGCCTAGCCGCCACCCGGTGCTGGCGAGGGACTCCTTGCGCAGCCGTGTGCAGATCCAGGCCACCAGCAGAGACAGCCCGAAGAGCAGCCCCACCACCCAGTCTCCGCTGCGGACGCCGAGCCGCTTGAGCCCGGGGACCAGAAGCAGCTGGAAGCCGGCGATGCAGCCCGCCAGGAGGGCCAGGTAGATGAGCGCCCACCAGCCGTTTCGAAGGCCCTTGTCTTCATTGAAAAAGAGGGTCTTCATGGGGGTCTCCGGGTGGAAGTTGAGCTACGCCCGGCAGCTGGGATCGTTTACGGGCGCTCGACGAAGGCCCTGAGGCGGCTCAGGGCATCGTCCCACTGCCGCGAAATGCGCTCGAGGTACCGATGCGCATCGTCGAGCCGCTTGGGTTCGAGCTCCCAGATACACTCGCGCCCCCTGGCGGGGGCGTTCAAGCCGCCCTCACCCGGCGACATGGCGCTGAAGGTTGCCCAGCTGCTCGGCCCACCCTCCGCTGTTCATCCGGAAGGCCGCCTCGCGCCGGTTCGCGGGGATCTGGTCGAAGCCCGATTCGACCACCGTGAGCCGCGTCCCCTCGGCCACCGCTTCGCGCCGGAACTCGACGAGCGTGGTGGGCTCGCCCGAGTAGTCCACCTCCGGATCGACCGCAGCCGGGTGCCAGCGGAACGAGAACAGCGTCTGGGCGACCATCTGCTCCACCCACACCTCCATGGTGAGGTGCTCGTAGCCCGGGTAGGTGATGGAGCCCCGGGTGCGCCGGCCGGGCAGGAAGGGGCCCTCCAGCTTCACCCGGAACCAGGTGCCGAAGGTCTCGGCGTCCACGAGCGCCTGCCAGACGCGCTTGCGGCACCCGCAGCAGGATCTCTTTCTCGATGCGATCGAGGCTCGATGGGCCCATCGGCGGCCTCCGGATGGCAGGTTGATCCGCACCTCATCAAGCGCAATCAAGGAGTTGCATCATTCCATTCTTCTCTTTTTTTGAACCAATCAAGATATTCACAATCAATTGTTTATACGAACGAGGCCGCCTCCCCTTGGCAGAATTTACAGGCGCGATGGCGCCGTTGCCTTATGGTTCAGTCCACCCAGGGAGGACCCATGCTCGAGGCCCCGAGGATCCTGCACATCGTGGCCCAGTCCGCCGCCATCATCCGCTTCACCATCCCCCGGGCGGAGATCCAGGCCGTCATGGGCCCCGGCATCGCCGAGCTGATGGCCACGGTGGCGAATCAGGGCCTCGCCCCCACCGGGCCCCTCTTCTCGCACCATCTGCGGATGGATCCCGAGCGCTTCGACTTCGAGCTCGGGGTGCCGATCAAGGGGACCGTGGTCCCGGCGGGCCGCGTCATGCCCGGGCACCTGCCCACGGCGACGGTGGCCCGGACGACCTACCAGGGCGGTTACGAGGGCCTGGGATCCGCCTGGCGCGAGTTCGATGTCTGGATCGCCGCCGAAGGCCACACGCCCGCGCCGGACCTCTGGGAGTGCTATGTCGCCGGCCCCGAATCGGGGCCCGACCCGGCCACCTGGCGCACGGAACTCAACCGCCCCTTGATTCGCTGACGGGGGATTCGCTGAGGGGGGGGCGGCGATTCGGAGGCGCCCGGAAAAATCCTTCCATCCCCCGGGCACCAAGGCACCCATGGCCCCATCTTTATCGGCTAGATGTCGCCCATTCCCGGATCGGTCTTTCTCCCCCGAGGTCCATCATGCATTTCCTTCTGGTCTACGAGGTCGGCGCGGAATACCTGGAACGACGGGCGGAATTCCGGGACGAACACCTCGCCCTCGCATGGGAGGCCCATGCCCGGGGCGAGCTGCTGCTGGGCGGCGCCCTGGCCGAGCCCGTGGATTCGGCTCTCCTCCTCTTCCAGGGGGATTCGGCCGCGGCGGCCCAGAAGTTCGCGGCGGCGGATCCCTATGTGCTGCACGGCCTGGTGCGCCACTGGCGGGTGCGCCCCTGGATCACGGTGGTGGGGACCGAGGCCGGCGCCCCAGTGCACCCGGGCCTCTGACCATCCTTAGGCGTTCTGACCAAACGGGCTCTCCCCTGCGGGCGCGTTCAGATTTCCGTCTGCGCTGGGCGGGGAGGAGGAAGCTGCGAGAATGTCCCCACAACTTCCTCGGGAGATCCTCATGAAGTGGCTCGGCAAGTATTCGGATGAGGCCTATGCGCTGCTGCGGATCGTAGCGGGCCTGCTGTTCGCCTTCCACGGCGCCCAGAAGGTCCTGGGCCTGCTGGCTGAGTACCGGCCGCCAGTGGGATCGCAGATCTGGATCGGCGGCGTCCTCGAGCTGGTGGGCGGCCTGGCCATCCTGGTGGGCTTCCAGACCCGCCTGGCGGCCTTCCTCTGCAGCGGCATGATGGCCGTGGCCTACATGCAGTTCCACTGGAAGTTCCAGTTCGGCGCCGCGTTCTGGCCGGCCGTGAACAAGGGCGAGCTGGCGGTGGTCTTCTGCTTCCTCTTCCTCTTCATGGCCTGCCGGGGCGCCGGGAAGTGGAGCCTGGACAAGGCGGAGTGAACCCATGCGGCTGAAATCCCTCGCCGGCCTGATCCTCCTGCTCCTCGGCGCGGCGTCGCTCGCCTGGCCGGAGTTCAGCTACACGAAGGACAGCCATGACGCCAAGCTGGGCCCCCTGGAGTTCACGGTGAAGGAGAAGGAGACCGTGCGGATCCCCGTCTGGGTCGGCCTGGTGGCCGTGGTCGTGGGCGCAGGCCTGATCTGGCGCCGGAAGGCTTGAACCGATGCGCATCCTCGCCCTGTCCGGAAGCCTCCGGACCCAGTCCCTCAATACGCTGCTGCTGCACGAAGCGGCCCGCCTGGCGCCTCCTGATCTGGAGATCCAGCGCTGGGAGGGCCTGGACGACCTGCCCCACTACAGCCCGGAGCGGGATGCCGAGCCCCTGCCGGCGCCCGTGGTGGACCTGCGGGAGCGCCTGCGCGAAGCGGATGGCCTGCTGATCTGCACGCCGGAGTACATCCACGCCATGCCCGCCGTGCTGAAGAACCTGCTGGAGTGGGTGGTCTCCTCGGGCGACTGCGTGGGCAAGCCCACCGCCGCCTGGAGCGCCTCGCCCTCCCTCGAGGGGGGAGCCCGGGCCCACGCCTCCCTGGTGCACACTCTGGAGGTAATGTCGGCCCAGGTCGTGCCCGAGGCCTCGCTCTCCCTGCCCCTGGCCCGCTCGGGGCTGGATGTCCAGGGCCGGCTGCTCGACCCGGTCCAGGTCGCCCGGCTGCAGGCCTCCCTGGTGGCCCTCGCGGCCGCGGGGCGGCAGCCATGAGCCAGGTTCCGACAGATGTCCCGGGCAGTTCCGTGCCCGGTTCGACGCCCAACCCCGCACCCAACCTTGCGTCTGGCCCCGCCATCCGCATCTTCGTGGATGCGGATGCCTGCCCCGTGAAGGAGGAGGTCTTCCGCGTGGCCACGCGGTGCGGGCTGAAGGTGCTGCTGGTTTCCAATTCGCCCCTGCGGGTGCCGCGGAACCCGCTGTTCGAGTCGGTGGTGGTGGCGAAGGGCCAGTTCGATGGCGCCGACGACTGGATCGTCGAGCAGATCACGGCCACGGACATCGCCGTGACGGCCGACATCCCCCTGGCGGCCCGCTGCCTCGAAAAGGGGGCCCGGGCCCTTGACGCCAAGGGCCGCGTCTATTCACCCGAATCCATCGGCGATGCGCTCGCCAGCCGCGAGCTGATGACCCACCTGCGGGCCATGGGCGAGATGGGAACGGGCCCCGCCCCGTTCACGACCCGGGACCGCTCCACCTTCCTGCAGCGGCTGGACGACCTCATCCAGGCGCTTCGGCGGACGAGGCGGTAGACTAAGGCTTCAGGCTGGATCAGCTGCAACCTCTTTCGTGATCGGACTCGCCATGGCCAGAAAGCCCAACTACAACTTCGAGAAGCGGCAGAAGGACCTGGCCCGACAGAAGAAGAAAGAAGAAAAGCTGCAGAAGAAGGCGCTGAAGAAGGACGCCCTGGGCAACGACATCCCGGAGTCGGAGGGGGATGAGGACGGCGGCACCGAGGGCGGCTCCGGCGAAGGCCAGCCTGCCGCCGAGTAAGAGGCCATCGCCAGACCCCAACCCGTAGCCCGTGGCCCCATGAGCCCCATCCTCCGCCCGACGGCCGTGGTGATCCTGCTGGGCCTGTCCCTTCAGGGCGCCTCGCCGGCCCCGGTATCCAGACCCGTGACGCGCCCGAATCCAGCCCGCCCGGTCGCGGCCCTGGCCGCCCTGGAGACGCAGAGCGGGGGGCGTCTCGGCGTGGCCGCCCTGGACACGGGCTCGGGGCGCTGGCTCGACTACCGGGCCGGCGAGCGGTTCCCCCTCTGCAGCACCTTCAAGGTCCTGCTGGCAGGGGCCGTGCTGGCCCAAGTGGATGCGGGCCGCGAGACCCTCGACCGGACCCTCCCCTACGGCCCGGCGGACCTGCTCGACCATGCGCCCGTGACGCGGGCGCGGGTGGCCGAGGGGAAGCTGACCGTGGAGGAGTTCTGCGCGGCCGCCGTGGAGGTCAGCGACAACACTGCGGCCAACCTGCTGCTCCGACACCTCGGGGGACCCGCGGCCCTCACCGCCTTCATGCGCAGCCTGGGCGACCCCCACACGCGCCTGGACCGCTTCGAGCCGGCGCTGAACGAGGCCCGCCCCGGGGACCCCCGGGACACGACCACCCCCGCCGCCATGGTGAAGGATCTGCAGGCCCTGCTGGTGGGCCCCGCGCTCAGGCCCGACACCCGCCAGCGCCTGGAGACCTGGATGCGGGCCAGCACCACGGGCCGGAACCGGCTCCGCACCGGGCTGCCCGCGGGCTGGCAGGCCGGGGACAAGAGCGGCTCCGGAGCCCGCGGCACCACGAACGATGTGGCCATCCTGCGGCCGCCGGGCCGGGCACCCATCCTGGTGGCCGCCTACACCACCGGCTCATCCGCCTCCCCGCAGCACCGGGAGGCGACGCTGGCGGAGGTGGGCCGGATCGTCGTACAGGCCTTCGGGAACTGAATCCCCGCAAAGCCCCCCCACCGAGCTCCGAAAGGGGCATGATGGCAGTCGCACGGAGGCCCCATGGAACCCACCACGGAAGCCATGCTCGAAGCCCTGCTGGCCATGCCCATCGCCGCCCTGGGCACCCTGCACGAGGGGGCGCCCTTCGTCTCCATGGTGCCGGTGGTCCCGGCGCCGGACGGCTCTGGGCTTCTCATCCATGTGAGCCGATTGGCCCAGCACACCCGCGACCTGGTGGGCGACGCCCGGATGAGCCTGCTGTTCACCGCCCCCCTGGAGGAGAACCCGGATCCCCTGGCCCTGCCCCGGGTGACTCTGCAGGGCGCGGCCGAGGCGATCGCGGCGGATTCGGGCGAGTACGACTCGGCGGCCGAGGCCTATCTGGCCCGGTTTCCGCAGGCGGAGCTGACCCTCGGCCTGGGGGATTTCTCCTTCTTCCGCCTTCGGCCCGCCACCGGGCGCCTCGTCCTGGGCTTCGGCCGGGCCCTCAGCCTGGACGCCGCCCAGATCCGGGGCGCCCTGTCCCCGGCCCCCTGACCCGGCCTCACCTCTCGACATCTCGTGAATCCGGCTCCCGGCCGGTCGGGAATCGTCCCGGGCCGCGGCCCTTGGATTTTCCTGAATCCATTCAATGATTTGACTTATTGCATTGGCATGGAGATAGCTCTACCTTGATGCCGCCGATCGCGGCCACAGGAGACACCATGTCCTTCCCCGAATCCAAGACCCACCAGAACCTCAAGGCTGCCTTTGCCGGTGAGAGCCAGGCGAACCGCCGCTACACCTGGATGGCCCAGGTCGCGGAGAAAGAGGGTCTCCCGGAAGTGGCCGCGCTCTTCAAGCACAGCGCCGACGGCGAGACGGGCCACGCCCTGAAGCACCTCATGTTCCTGGCGGCGCAGGCCGGCGACCCGGCCACGGGCCTGCCCCTGGGCGATACCCTGACCAACCTGAAGTCCGCCGTCGCCGGTGAGACCTACGAGTACACGGACATGTACCCCGAGTTCGCCCGCCTGGCCCGGGAAGAGGGCTTCGTCGAGATCGCCGCCTGGTTCGAGACCCTGGCCAAGGTGGAGCGCTTCCACGCCGGCCGCTTCCAGGACGCGCTGACGAAGCTGCAGTCCGGCGGCATGGCCGCCCCCGACGCCGACATCGCCAAGCACATCTGAGGTGGTCATGCACCTCGCCTTCGACCCCGCCTCCGAACGCGCCCGCTTCGAGGCCCGTCAGGCTTTCCTGGCCCGCCAGGCCGCCCTGCGGCTGGAACTGGCGGAAGGGATCACCTTCCAGCCCGAAACCGCCGAAAGCGTCGAGGACCAGGTGGTGGAAACCCTCTGGGCCGAGGGCATGACCCTGGAAACCGCCCCCGCGGAGGATGTGGCCGAGTCCCGTGCCTCCTTCGCGGTGCTGGCGCCGCGCCGCGAACCTGGCGGCCTGAGCCTCGTCGCCACCCTGTTCCTGGGCTTCCCCGACGAGGTGCGCGACGCGCGCCTGAGCGCCCTTCAGCGCTTCCCCGATCAGCTCCGCCTGGAACTGAGCGATGGCTCCTTCGCGCTACCCGCGGTGGACCGCGGCGCCGCCGGGCCCGACGATCGCCTGCCCTCCGTGCTGGCGCTGCGCTATCTCATTCCGGACGGCCGCACCATCGCCGCCCTCGTCTCCAACCACGCCGAGGTGTCCGGCCGCTGGCCCGCGCCCGCCGCATGGACCGCCTGGCCTTCCTGAGGAGAGACCATGAACCGCACCGTCATCGACCACCTGAACGCCGAACTGGCCACTGCCTTCGTGCTGGCCCTCAATGCCAAGCGCTACCACTGGACCGTCACCGGCCCCCACTTCCGCGACTACCACTTGCGCTTCGAGGATCTCTACACCGCGGCCGACGGCACGGTGGATGAGCTGGCGGAGCGGATCCGCATGCTGGGCGGCGTGCCCCTCCACGCCCCGGCCCAGATCGAGGCCCAGACCAAGGCGGCCATCTCCAACCCCGCCACCCGCCTGGATCCCGAAAGCATGCTGAAGGAGGCCCTGGCCAACGAGGAGGCCACCGTCGCCCTGATGCACGAGGGCATCGAGCTGGCCAACGGCGCTGGCGATCCTGGCACTGCGGACCTGCTCACGCGCTTCGTGCAGGTCCATCAGAAGGAAGCCTGGTTCCTGCGGGAGATGCTGGGCTGATCTAAACGAGGGGGGACCGCCCGGACGCTTCGCGTCCTCTGCGTCCCCCCTCGTGCGCCCCCACGCGGTGTCCGGGCCAAGCCCGGCCACCGCGTCTGATACCGGACCCGGGCCTGAACATTGTGCCTGTTTTCTCTGATTTCCGACTTTATTGGTAAACTAATAATCCGCGCTTTGCGCAGCCAAGGAGATGACCATGGCTTACACCGCCAAGAACTACGACCACCTGAAGGGTGGCGCCCTCAAGGGACTCAGCGATTCCCAGCTGGACCAGCACTTCGGCCTCTACAAGGGCTATGTCACCAAGCTGAACGAGATCGAGGAGCGCTTGGCGACGGTCGACAACACCAAGCCCAACTACTCCTACAACGAATACAGCGAGCTGAAGCGCCGCGAGGCCGTGGCCTTCAACGGCTCCTTCCTCCACGAGCTCTACTTCGAGAACCTGGGCGCCGACAACCAGATCAGCGCCGGCCTGAAGGCCGCCCTGGATGCCGCCGGCGGCCAGGAGAAGGTGCTCGCCGACCTCAAGGCCTGCGCCCTGGGCGGTCCCGGCTGGGCCCTGCTCACCCGCAACCGCCGCGACGGCAAGCTCCACACCTACTTCGTTGCCGAGCACCACCTGGGCATGCCCATCGAGCAGGACCTGCTCCTGGTCGTGGACAGCTGGGAGCACGCCTACATGGTGGACTACGGCACCGCCCGCCCGAAGTACCTCGACATCATCCCCGAGAACATCAAGTGGAGCGAAGTCAGCAAGCGCTTCGGCAAGTAAGGCGCACGGGCGATCCATCGCCTGCGAACGGGCCCCCGCACGGGGGCCCGCCTCGTTTTGGGCGTACCCTGGAGGTCCCCGCAGGAGGCGACATGGCAGCGAAGACGACTCCCTCTGGGCTGGAGAACCCGCTGGGACCCGCCCTCTTCCGGTTCCTGAAGGACCTGAAGGCGCACAACGACCGCGTGTGGTTCCAGGAGAACAAGGCGCGGTACGAGACCGAAGCCCGCGACGGCATGCTGCGCCTTATCGCCGCCTTCAGCGGCCCGCTGGCCTCTGTCAGCCGCCACTTCGTTGCCGACCCGCGGCCCTCGGGCGGCTCCATGTTCCGGATCTACCGCGACACGCGGTTCTCGAAGGACAAGACGCCCTACAAGACCCACCTCGCGGCCCACTTCCCCCATCGGGCCATGCAGGCGGGCGGCGTCCACGGGCCCGGCTTCTACCTCCACCTGGAGCCCGGCGGCAGCTTCGCCGGCGGCGGCCTCTGGCACCCGGACCCCGATTCGCTGTTCAAGGTCCGCCAGGCCATCGTCGCCAAGCCCGCGGCCTGGAAGGCCCTCCGGAAGTCGGGGCTGGAGATCGAAGGGGAGGCGCTCAAGCGGGTGCCCCAGGGCTTCGACCCCGCCCATCCCTGCGCGGAGGATCTCAAGCTCAAGGACTTCTATACCTCCACCGGATTCACGAACGCAGAGGTGGTGGCGCCCGATTTCGTCGACCAGGTGGCCGCCGCCTGCCGGCAGGCCTCTCCGCTCGTCTCCTTCCTGTGCAAGGCGCTGGATCTGCCCTACTGATCGGCTAGCGCCCCTGGGCCGACCGGGACGCCCGCAGCACGGCGCGGAAGACTTCCTCCACGCCCTGGGCATCCAGTCCTGCGGCGGCGGCCCAGGCGCGCCGGGCTTGAAGCTGCGAGGCCTCGCGCTCGGGGTCGTGCACGGGCAGGCCCAACTCGGCCTTGGCGCGACCCGCGCGGAGCCCCAGCTCCGTGCGGCGGGCCAGCAGGGCCACCAGCTCTTGGTCCAGGGCATCGATGTGGTCGCGGGCTTCCTGCAGCACCGGAGACCGCGTGCCCAGGTCTGGGATGGACAGCTGTTCGCCGCCCCCGGTTTCCGCCGCCTCGGCCAGGCTCTGGTGGATGGCGGAAAGCGCCTCCAACAGGCCCTCCCGGGCCCCGGCGGCGAAGGGATTCTCGTTTTGCAGTGCGGCGAAGAGGTGGCCCGCGTCCTCGCGCACGGACTCCAGGGTGCGGGCGATGGCGTGGAAGGAGGGCGGCGTGAAGGGCAGCTCGGCGCCCGCGCCCACCGCGAGCAGCCCCTTGGCCACGAAGAAGGTCAGGGCGTGGGTAGTGGCCATCACGCGGTCGTGGTCCTCGGGACTCTGGCGCAGCACCTCGCAGCCGAGGCTGCGGAACAGACGCTCCACCTGGTCCGCGGCCGCCGGATGCTTCGCCGAGGGGCAGAGCACCACGCGCAGGGGCCGTTCGGCCCGCGCCAGGCTGACGGGCCCGAAGAGCGGATGGGTGCCCGCGTGGGGGATCTCCTCCCCCAGCAGCGCGTTCAGCAGGGCGCAGGGCCCCGCCTTCACGCTGCCCACATCGAAGACCACCTGGCTCGGCTGCAGGTGGGGCCGAAGACTCGCCAGCGCGGCCGCCTGGGCGGCGATGGGCACCGCCAGCACCAGGGCCTCGGAGGCCGCCGCCAGCTCCTGCAGGCTGGCGGTCCGGCATTCCGCGGGAACCGCGCCCATGGAATCCCAGGCCCGATAGGCGTGGCCGGCCTCGTGGAGCAGCTCGCCCAGAGCCCTCCCGAAGCGGCCATAACCCAGGATGCCGATGCGCATGGGAGTCCCTCGTGGTGTGGGGAGATCCTACCGCAGCAGGTCCCGGATGGCCGCCACCGTGGGCACATGGCCCTGGCTCTTCACGACGCCATCCACCACGAGGCCGGGCGTGGACATCACGCCCCGGGCCACGATGTCCGGGTACTCGGTGACCTTCACCAGCGTGAAGTCCACGCCCAGCCCCTTCGCGGCCTCCTCGGCCCGTTCCGCCAACAGCTTGCACTTGGCGCAGCCGCTGCCCAGCACTTCGATCTTCATGGAACCTCCTACAGCAACGCGTTGAACAGGAACCCCACCAGCACGATGCCCCCGGCAACGATGCACAGGAAGACGCCCAGCAGCCGCGGCTTCAGCACTTTCCGCAGGATGACGGTCTCCGGGAGCGAGAGGCCCGTGACGGCCATCATGAAGGCCAGGGCGGTGCCCAGGGCGGCGCCCTTGGCCAGCAGCACCTGCACGATGGGGATGATGCCGGCCGCGTTGGCGTAGAGGGGCACGCCGATGAGCACCGCCAGAGGTACGCTCCACCAGGCGGACTTGCCCATGAAGCGGGCCAGCAGCTCCGCCGGCGCGTAGCCGTGCAGGAAGGCGCCCACGGCGATGCCCGCCAGCACGAAGGGCCACACCTTCCCGACGATGTCCTTCGTCCCCTGGAGTGCCAGCTCAAGACGGTTGGAGAAGCCCAGGGCAGCCGCCGAGGCCTGGGAAGCTTCGAAGGGGATCTCCATCACCCAGGGCTCCAGGTGGCGCTCCAGGCGCAGCTTGCCGATGATCCAGCCCGATAGGAAGGCCACGACCACGCCCGTCGCCGCGTAGAGCAGCGCGATGCGCCAGCCGAAGAGGCTCAGCAGCAGGAACAGCGACACTTCGTTCACCATGGGCGCCGAGACCAGGAAGCTGAAGGTGGCTCCCAGGGGGACACCCACGCGCACGAAGCCGATGAAGAGCGGCACCGCCGAGCAGGAGCAGAAGGGCGTGGCGATGCCCAGCAGGGCCGCCAGCAGGTTGCTCCAGGCCCCGGTGCGCCGCGCCAGCAGGTCGCGGGTGCGCTCCGGGCTGAGGAAGGTCTGCACGAAGGTCACGCCCAGCACCACGGCACCCAGGAGCATCAAGACCTTGGGCGCGTCATAGGCGAAGAAAGCCACGGCCTCCCCCAGGCGGCTGCCGGCCTGCAGGCCCAGGACCCGGAAGGCCAGTCCATCGGCCATGGGCTTGAGGGCGAGGTAGAGGACGATCCAAGCCGGGAGGGCGGCCAGCAGCCACCCTCCCGATTTCCAGAACCCGCCCCCCGGAGCCGGGGTGGGCGCGGCGCAGGCACAGCCTTTCGAGTCCACGGTCATCTCCTCCTCATCCACAGCAACTGGGCGCGCAGCAGGCCTTCACTGTCTTGGTGGCCTCCACCTGGACGCTGAGCACCGAGCTGGCCAGGCGCTCCAACTCCTCGGGGCTCATGCCGGGGTAGCGGCGCTTGGCCAACGCCATCAGCTCCGGCGACAGCTCCGCCAGGCCAAAGCGCTGCTCGGAAGCGATGGTCACGCCGTCAAAGCCCGCGGCGCGGATGGCGGCCAGGTAGTCCTCCTTGAGCATGGCGCCGGACACGCAGGCCGCGTAGGCATCCATATCCTCTAGGAGCGCTTCGGGCAGGGGCCGGGCCAGCACCAGGTCGGATACCTGGAGGCGGCCGCCGGGCTTCAGCACGCGGAAGGCCTCGCGAAACGCCTTCGCCTTGTCCGTGGTGAGGTTCACGACGCAGTTGGAGAGGATGACATCCACGGTGGCGTCGGCCACAGGCAGGGCTTCGATGTCGCCCAGGCGGAACTCCACATTTGCGTAGCCATGCGTCTTCGCCAGGGTGGTGGCCCGGCCGATCATCTCCGGCGTCATGTCCACGCCGAGGACACGGCCCTCGGGGCCCACGCGCTGGGCGGCGAGGAAGGCGTCGAAGCCCGCGCCGGAGCCCAGGTCCAGCACGGTCTCGCCGGGCTTCAGCGCGGCCAGGGCCACGGGATTGCCGCAGCCCAGACCCAGGTTGGCGCCCTCGGGCACGGCGGCGAGGTCCTTCGCGTCGTAGCCCACATCCAGGCTCGCGTCGTCGGGCGCGCAGCCGCAGGAGGTGGATGGAGCACAGCAGCTCTGATTGTTCTTCACGAAGCCGGCATAGCGGTCGCGCACTGCGGATTTGAGGGTTTCGGGTTCCATGGTGGGGCCTTTCGGATGGACGGTTCCCGGGATGCCAGTGGCATCCAGATCCCAGGGAAGTGGAAGGTCAGTCCCTGCGGCAGCAGGGCGAAGGTTGGGGGTCGTCCGCCGCGCCACCGGCGCAGCAGTCCTGCCAGAGGTATTCGGTCAGCGCCCGCAGCACACCATAGTCGGCGCGGTAGCGGAGCGTGGTGCCTTCCCGGGCCACCAGCACCAGGCCGGCGTCGGCGAGGGTGGCCAGGTGATGGCTGAGGGTGGAGGCCGGAATGTCCAGGCGCGACTGCAGCTCTCCGGCGGGCGTCCCCGCCTCGGGGCCCTGCACCAGGCGGCGCAGGATGGACAGGCGGACGGGGTGCCCGAGGGCCTTCAGCCGTTCTGCCGCCTGTTCCACACGCCCGGTCATGGTTTCCTCCTGACTTAATTCTAATTTTATCGAAATAGCATGCAAGATCTAATTTCGATTTTTTTCGAAATTCATGAAATCCAGCCCCGTTCCCTGCCCAGGGCTTCCAGTCGGCGGGCGATCTCGTCGCGAGCGGCACGGAAGCGGGCCCGCAGATCCTCAGGCGTGAGCGAAGGGTCCTCGCTGGCCGGGTCGGGGATGGGCCAGTGCAGGCGCTCCGCCCGGCCCAGGAAGGCGGGGCAGACTTCCTCGGCACAGAGGGTGATCACCAGATCCACCGTGGCCGGATCGATGTCCGACACGGGCTTCGAAGTGTGCGCCGCCGCGTCGATGCCCCGCTCTGCCAGCGCCTCGAGGGCGTAGGGATTCACGCGGCTGGGCCGACTGCCGGCGCTCTGGATGCGGAAACCCGGGAACAGCTGGCGCGCCAGGCCCTCGCCCAGCTGGGACCGGGCGCTGTTGGCCACGCAGAGGAAGAGGATCGAGGTCACCGCGGCTCCTTCACAGCATCCGCTCCCAGAAGCCCACATCCACCCAGGCGCCGAACTTCCAGCCCGCCTCGGTCATGTGGCCCACCTTCCTGAAGCCGAGCTTCTCGTGCAGGCGCACGCTGGGATCGTTGGGCAGGCCCAGGCAGCCCAGAGCCGAGTGGAAGCCGCGCTGCTTCAGCTCCGCCAGCAGCGCCTCGTAGAGCGCCGCGCCTCGGCCCTTCCCGTGGTGGCCCTGGGCCAGGTAAACAGTGGTCTCCACGGCGAAGCGGTAGGCGTGCCGGGTCCGCCAGGTGGAGGCGTAGGCGTAGCCCAGGACCGCGCCATCTTCCTCCCACACGAGCCAAGGATAGGTGGCCGTCACCTTGGCGATGCGCGCCCCCATCTCTGCCACCGAGACGGACTCCTCCTCGAAGGTGATGAGGGTGTCCCGCACATAGGGATTGTAGATATCGGCCAGGGCCGGGGCGTCGGTGGGCTGCACAGGGCGGATCATCGATGTCCTTTCCGGGGGCGCAGGACGCAGGGGCATGCCCCGTGGAGGAGGGCCGCCGCGTCCGTCGCCACGGGCAGGCCCTCCTGGTCCCAGAGGAGCATGCCGCCATTCAGGCAGGCCACCTGGGCGAAGCCCCGGTCCAGCAGCAGGTGCGCGGCCTCCTTGGTATAGACGCCAGCACTGTCGGCCAGGAGCAGGGGCCGGTCCGCGGGCAGCTCGGAGAGCAGACCGGAGAGTTCCTCGTGGGGGATGCGGAAGGTCTCGGGGACCTTGAAGGCTTTCATCTCCGCCAGTTCATCGAGGCGGAGGTCCACCAGGACGGCGCCTTCGTTCAGCACCGCCAGTGCGTCCTTCGGCGCCAGGAAGCGCAGCCCTTGGATCACCATGCCCTTGCCGTCGAAGATGCCCATGGCCTACCTCTTGGCGGGATCCACCGCGGGACAACAACCGGCAGAGGCGATGTCCTCCGCGGCTTCCGGATACCACTTCCGCTTCAACCAGAAGGCCACGCCCACCAGGCTGATGAGTACGGGCACTTCCACCAGCGGCCCGATGACCGCCGCGAAGGCGGCGCCATGGGCGATGCCGAAGGTGGCCACGGCCACGGCGATGGCCAGCTCGAAGTTGTTGCTGGCGGCCGTGAAGCTCAGCGTGGCGCTCTGGGGGTAGTCGGCTCCGGCCTTCTTGGACAGCCAGAAGCTCACCAGGAACATCACCACGAAGTAGATCAGCAGCGGGATGGCGATGCGGATGACATCGAAGGGCAGCTTCACGATGGTGTCGCCCTTGAGGCTGAACATCACCACGATGGTGAACAGCAGCGCGATGAGTGTGAGCGGGCTGATCTTCGGCACGAAGACCCGGTGGTACCAGTCCAGGCCCTTAAGCTTCCCGAGGATGAACCGCGTGAGGAAGCCCGCGATGAAGGGAATGCCCAGGTAGATGAAGACGCTCTCGGCGATCTGGCCGATGGTGATGTTGACCACCGCGCCCTGGAGGCCCAGCTTGGCCGGCAGCACCGTGGCGAAGAACCAGGCGTACACGCTGAAGAAGAGCACCTGGAAGATGGAGTTGAAGGCCACCAGCCCCGCGCAGTACTCCGTATCGCCCTTGGCCAGGTCGTTCCACACAATGACCATAGCGATGCAGCGCGCCAGGCCGATAAGGATGAGGCCCAGCATGTACTCGGGCCGGTCCCGCAGGAACAGCACGGCCAGCCCGAACATGAGCAGGGGCCCGATGATCCAGTTCTGGAGCAGCGAGAGCCCCAGCACCTTCTTGTTCCTGAATACGAGATGCAGTTCCTCGTACTTCACCTTGGCCAGGGGCGGATACATCATCAGGATCAGGCCCGCGGCCAGGGGCAGGCTGGTGGTGCCCACATTCCAGGCGTTGATGGCCCGGTTGAAACCGGGCGCGGCGAAGCCCAGCAGCACGCCGAGGCCCATGGCCAGGAAAATCCACAAGGTGAGGTACCGATCGAGGAAGGACAGCCGGCCCGTGGACATGGACACCTCCTTGCTTGCAGTGGCCTACTTGCAGTCGCAGTCGTCGCCGCAGTCGCCCTTCTGACCGCCAGCCTCTTCGCAGGCGCAGGCGCCGCCGCAGCAGCCGCCGCCGCTCTCGCCGACCAACGCGGTCTGGGCCAGAGCCATGATCTGCGAATGGGGGTCGCCCTTCACGCGGAGGGCCATGTTCACCGCTTCGATCATGTCGTCGTTGGACACGCCGAGCTCCGTCAGCCGCGCATGGTGGGCGCGGAAGGCCCGCTCGGCGTTGGCGCCGATGGCCGCCCCCAGGGCGATGAGGTTGAGGGTGGTCTCGCCGAGGCCGGCCTCGGTGGCGGCTTCGGTCTGGGGCTGGGCGGTCATGCAGGCTCCTTGGGGGTTCGTGAGGGGGGACAGGCAGAGGGATCACAGGTCTCGCAGCGCAGGGCGAGGGCCTGGGCCCGGTCGCGGGCCAGGTCGGCTTCGGCCCCGGCCATGAGGGGCCAGAGGGCCTCCAGCAGGGGCGCCGTGGCGGCGGCGTCGGCCAAGGCCACATGGACCCAGCGGCCCACCTTCCACTCGCGCACCAGGCCTGTGCGGCGCAGGCCGGTCAGGTGTTCGGATACGGTGGACGGCGCCAGGCCCAGCACCTCGGCCACCTCGCAGACGCAGAGCTCGCCCGCATGGAGCAGCGCCAGGATGCGCAGGCGCACGGGGTGGGCGAGGGTCTTGAGGGTATCCACGAGGGGACGGAGGGGGTCGGAGGTCATTTCGCTATTTCCCGAAACATCGTCATCATACCGCCCGAGACAGGTCTTGCCATACCTCGTTTTTTGATGTTTGCTGGCACGAGCCCTTTCCTTTTCCAATCTGGAGTTCCCATGCCGCGGACCCCCGTCGTCCTGCTCGCCCTGTCCCTGGGCGCCCTCCTCCAGGCCCAGGCCCCCTTCCCGCCGACCGCCCCCGCGCCCTCGCCCGTGCCGGTGATGAAGGAGTACCCGGATACCCCGGCCGGGAAGCTGCTGCGGGAGATCAAGGAACACGCCGAGGTGGTGGCGCGGGTGGAATACCTCTCGGATCTGATCGGCCCCCGCCTCACCGGTTCGGAGAAGCTCCGCCAGGCCCAGGCCTGGGCCAAGGCCGAGATGACGCGGCTCGGGGCCGTGAATGTCCACGAGGAAGCCTACGACTTCGGCCTGGCCTGGACTCGCGGCGTGGACAGCGCGCGGCTGCTCACCCACAACGGCCTGCGCTTCCGGGTGGATCAGCTGGCCTGGACCCCGGCCACCAAGGGAGCCGTCAAGGGTGAGCTGATCCTGGTGGATGCCCGGACCCTTCAGGAGCTCCAGGCCTTCAAGGGCCAGCTGAGGAACAAGATCCTGCTGCGCACCAACCCCGACGACAAGCGCCCGCCCCTGGGCCGCCGGGGAGGCGACATGGAGGCCTACCAGGCGGAACAGGCGAGCATGATGCAGTTCCTCCTCGACGAGGGGGCCCTGGCCACCCTGGCCATGTCCGGGCGGAAGAATGGGCTGGGCTTCGCCAGCGGCGGCCCCGGGCGCGACCCCAAAAAACCCGCGCTCCCCGCGGCTTATGTGCCGCAGGAGCCCTACAAGATGCTGGTCCGCCTGCTGGCCCGGAAGGAACCCGTGAAGCTGGAGCTGTCCCTGGGCGGCACCTACTCCGCGGCGCCGGTCCAGGCCTACAACCTCGTTGGCGAGGTCCCCGGCCGCGAGAAGCCCGGCGAGGTCGTCATCGTGGGCGGTCACCTGGACAGCTGGGACCTCGGCACGGGCGCCACGGACAACGCCACGGGCAGCTCGGTCGCCCTGGAGGTGCTGCGGGCCCTGCAGGCCACGGGCCTGAAGCCCCGCCGGACCCTGCGGGTGGTCCTGTGGAGCGGCGAGGAGCAGGGCCTCCTGGGTTCCCGCGCCTACGCCGAGGCGCACAAGGCGGACCTGGACGCCATCCAGGCCGTGCTGGTCCACGACATGGGCACGGGCATGGTGAAGGGCTTCACGCTGCAGGGCCGTGAGAACTGCCGTGGCCTCATGGCCCAGGCCATCGCGCCCCTCAACGACCTGGGCGTGAAGGAGCTGTCCCTCCGCACCATGAACAGCACCGACCACGCGCCCTTCGACCGGGCCGGCGTGCCCGCCTTCGCCGCCATCCAGGAGCCCGTGGACTACTTCCTGGGCACCCATCACAGCCAGATGGACTTCCCGGATCATGTGGTGCCCGAGCAGCTCGTGCAGGGCGCCCAGGCCCTGACCGTCACCGCCTGGGAGCTGGCGGAGATGGAGGCCCGCCTGCCCCATGGGCGCCCGGTCCGGCCGGCCAGCCCCGCGGCTCCTTCCGGACGGCCCTGACAGGCCTGACCCGTTCGACCGGGGATCTCAGGCAGGTCCGGCCGTCGACTCGCGCCCCAGCAGCGCCTCCGCCTCGTCCAGGGCGGAGGCGCTGCCGCTGAGGGCCAGCAGGTCGCCGGGCTGGAGCAGGGCCTCGGGCTTGGGTTCCAGCAGGTGGCCTTCCCGCAGCAGGGCCACCAGGGCCACCCCGGCGCTGCCGGGCAGATCCAGCTCGCCCAGGCTGCGGCCCAGGGAGGGGCAGCGGGCCCCGATGCGCAGCGTGCGCCAGCCCCCCGGGACGGGCGGGGCCGGGATCTCTTCATCCGCATCCCAGGGGTCCCGAGCGTCGGCACCCATCCATCCGGAGTCCGAGGCCAGGTCCCTCTGGAGGCGCTGGGCCCGCCGCCACAGCAGCAGGGGGATGGCCAGGGCCGTGGCGGCGCCGAGGGCGCCGAGAGAGGCCAGGGGCACCAGCGCCAGCACGGCCGCCAGGACCGGAAGGCCCGCCAGCAGCAGCACCGCCAGCCGCAGGCCCGTGCGGAAGGCCCGCCGGATGTCGGGCCGGGTGCCCAGGTCGCCGGGGCCGGGCAGGTCCAGCAGGCCCTCGGCCAGGATCCGGCTGCGGCGCACCATCCGGCTCACCACGAAGACCACCACGACCGCCGCCGCCAGCAGGACCGCACCCTGGGCCAGGGTGTGCCCCAGAGTACCCCGGCCTTCGAGCCAGGCCGTGCCCATCCGCATCACCCGGGGCGCCAGCGAGGCCACCAGGCCGATGAGCATGCTGTCCAGCAGCAGGAACAGGAAGGTCCGCCGGACGGCCGCGCCCGGGGCCTTCCGGATGGCCGGGGCGCGCAGGGTCGCGGCCCAGGACTGGTAGAGGCCCAAGTAAGTCTTGAGAGCCGGAGAGAGTCGCCGCTCCAGCAGCCGGGCCGCGGGTTCCCCGGCGGTCAGCAGGGCCGGGGTGGCCAGGGCCGTGGCCACGCAGATGGCGGCCAGCAGGGCGTAGCGGGAAGGATCCACCACACCGAGGCCGATGCCGGCGCTCAGGAGGATGAACCCGAACTCACCGACCTGCCCCAGGGCCAGGCCCGCCCGCACGGCCAGGGCCAGAGGCAGGCCCGCCAGGGTGGCCCCCACGGTGACGGAGACGGCGTTCACGGTGATGACCAGGGCCGTGAAGAGCAGCACCAGAGGCCAATCCCGCATCAGGACCGCGGGCTCCATCATCATGCCCACCGCCACGAAGAACATGGCCGCGAAGAGGTCCCGCAGGGGATGGACCAGGTGTTCCACCTTGCGTCCCCGGCCGGATTCGCAGATCAACATGCCGGCCACGAAGGCGCCCATGGCCACGGAGAAGCCGGCCCAGGCCGCCAGCTGGGCCAGCCCGAAGCAGAGCCCGGCCGCCACCACCAGCAGCACTTCGTCCCGGGCGTGATCGGCCACCCATCGCAGAGCGCGCGGCACCACCAGCCGTCCGGCGCCCACGAGGAGGACCAGGAAGAGCATCAGTTTGAGCAGGGTGCCCGCAATGGCCCCGGCGCTGGGCCCGCCGAGGGAGGCCGCGGCGGTGAGGGCCGCCAGCAGCAGCACGGCATGGAGATCCTCCACCAGCAGGACGCCCAGGACCGTGTCCTTCAGCGCGCCGCGGAGGCCCCGCTCTTCAAACAGCTTGGCCAGGATCATGGTGGAGGCGATGGAGAGGCTGGCCCCGAAGAAGGCGCTCTCCAGCGGCGCCCACCCCAGGAGCCGCGCCACCAGAAAGCCCGCCACCAGCTGGGTGCCCACTTGGAGCGTGCCCGTGAGCAGCGCCGGGGGACCCGCGTGGAGCAGCTTCGGGAGGCTGAACTCCAGCCCGATGGTGAACATCAAGAGGATGACGCCCAGCTCGCCCATGATCCGGACATTGCCGAGATCCGCCACCAGCGGCACCGGCACATGGGGCCCCACGATCATGCCCGCCAGCAGGTAGCCCAGCACCGCCGGCTGCTTCAGCTTCTGAAACAGGACCGAGGTCAGCGCGGCCACGCCCAGCACCATGGCCAGGTCGAGCAGAAGGCGGTGGTGGGCCTCCATCCCTTCAGCCCTTGGCCAGCCGGGTGAGGTTTTCCAGGGCCTCGGCGGGGCCCATCACCAGCAGCTCGTCCCCGGCCTGGAACCGCTCGTCGCCGGAGGGGTTGAAGCGCAGGCCGGCGCCGGGGTGCACCAGGCCCACCAGCAGAGAGCCGGTGGCGTGGCGCAGCCGAGCCTCCCGCAGGGTCTGGCCCACCAGGGCCGACTGCGGGGCGATGGCGATGCGCTCCAGGCCCAGCTCCAGCTGCTCCTGCTGGAGCACGATGTCGAAGAAGTTCATCATCTCCGGCTTGAGCAGCAAGCCCGCCATGCGGCGGCCGCCGATCTCGTAGGGGCTCACGATGTGGTCGGCGCCCGCGGCCCTCAGCTGGCGCTCGGTGCCGAGCTTGGCGCTGCGGGCCACCACGGGCAGGTCGGGGCGGATCTGCTTGACCGTGAGCGTCACCAGGACATTGTCGGCGTCGGTGGTGAGGGCCGTGATGAGGCCCCGCGCCTGGCGGATGCCAGCCCGTTCCAGCATCAGCTCGTCCATGGCGTTGCCGTAGAGGATCAGCTCTCCGGCAAAGCGGGGGCTGCGGCCCTTGGAATCGTCCTGCTCGATGATGACGAAGGGGATGCCGGCCTTCTTCAGCTCCCAGGCGGCCTGGAAGCCCATCTTCCCAAAGCCGCAGACGATGATGTGGTCCTTCAGGTCGTCCAGGCGTTTCTGCATGCGGCGCTCCATGATGTAGCCCTTGAGGTCACCCTCCAGGAGCAGGGCGGTCAGGTTCGACAGGGCGTAGGTGGCGACGCCCAATCCGACGACGAGGTAGAAGATCGTGAAGAGTTTCGTCCGGGCGTTCACCTCGCCCAGCTCCCGGAAGCCCACCGTGAAGAGGGTGGTGATCGCCATGTAGAGGCTGTCCAGCGGGTTCAGGTGCGACAGCCAGTGGTAGCCGAGCCCCCCGCAGGCGATGACGGCCGCCAGCAGCGCCAGGGTGTAGCGCAGGCGCTTCACCGGCCCGTTCTGCTGGTCGTCCGGCCTCATGGGGAACGGCGTGCTGGCCCTCATCTCAGCCCCCGAGCCCAGGCTTGATGGCGAAGTTGGCTGTGCTGAGGGCCACCAGGTGGTCGCCGCAGGTGAGCCGGCATTCCAGGATGCCGCTGCGGCCGGAGATCCGCACCACCTGCGCCTCTCCGCGCACCTCGCCGCGGGCGGGCTCCAGGTAGCGGATGTGCAGGTCAGAGGTGGCGAAGGGCATGGCCCCGTCGAAAGCCGTGCTGAGAGCCAGAGCGCTCACCATGTCCGCCATGGTGGCCAGCACGCCCCCGTTGACATTGCCGCGGCCGCCGTTGATCACGGCCTTGGTGGGCACGAGCACCATGACGGCCAGGCCGGGGTCGATGGATTCGATGGTGAGTCCCCAGCCGCTGATGAGCGGCCACGGGTGGAACCTTGCGCGCAGACGCTCCAGGAGATCCGGAGCGAGGGTCTCGGGGATCTGCGGCTTAGGCATGGTCCAGGATAGCCCATGTCCAGCCTCGCGGCTCCCCGCGCAGGGTTACGGCGAAGATCCCGGACCTTCATCGCCTCGTCATCGCCCCGTGGGGGAATGAAGCGGGAGGCTCCGCCATGTCCCTTCGTACCACCTTTCGCACGGCCCTTCGCGCTGGCGCGCTCAGCGCCCCGCTTCTGCTGGGCCTGGGGTGCCGACCTCCCGAGGAGACGCCCGCCAAGCCGGTCCACGAGGTTCCCACGGTCCCGCGGGAAACCACCCTCCAGGCCTACACGCCGGAACACCCCGTCGCCGGTGAGCTGAAGAGCGTGGGTTCGGATTCCATGGAGCCCCTGATGGTGCTCTGGGGGGAGGACTTCAAGCGGTTCCATCCGCGGATCTCCACGCGGTTCGTCTGCAAGGGCTCGGGCACCGCCCCCAAGGCGCTGATCGAGGGCAGCACGCTGATGGGCCAGATGAGCCGCGAGATGACCGACCAGGAACTGGCGGCCTTCCAGGCCCAGTTCGGCTACGCCCCCACGCGCATCCC
Source organism: Geothrix sp. (assembly GCA_019449415.1). Lineage (GTDB taxonomy): Bacteria > Acidobacteriota > Holophagae > Holophagales > Holophagaceae > Geothrix > Geothrix oryzae. Next base: position 58,407 of record JAGRPP010000011.1, on the reverse strand, counting down.
CGTGGCGGTGGATGCCCTGGTGGTCTATGTGAACGCCAACAACCCCATCAAGCAGCTCCGCATGCAGGAGGTCGATGCCATCTTCTCCACCACCCGCAAGGGCGGAGCGAAGAGCGACCTCCAGCGGTGGGGCGACCTCGGCCTCGGCGGGGACTGGAAGCAGCGGGAGATCCAGACCTATGGTCGCGACGAGAACTCCGGCACGCGGGCCTTCTTCCGCGAGCATGTGATGAAGAAGGGCGAGTTCAAGCCCACCCTGAAGGCCTTCATGGATCAATTCGCCGTGGTGGAGGCTCCGGCGGTGGATGGGGGCGGTATCAGCTACGGCCCCCTGCAGTACGCCAACCGCATGGTGAAGGGCGTTCCCATCGCCTCCTTCAGCAGCGACCGGTTCATCGAGCCGACCCTGGAGAACATCCAGAAGGCCACCTATCCGCTGACGCGGTTCCTCTACATCTATGTGAACAAAGCGCCGGGCCGGGCTCTGGATCCCACGGTGAAGGAGTTCCTCCGCTTCGTACTCTCGAAGGAGGGGCAGGCCGGCGTGGCAAGCTTCGGCGCCGTCGCCATCCCCGGTGACTTCGCCGCCCTGAGCGTCGGCAAGCTCAACTGATCAGAGCTTCAGCACGCCCTTGAGGGTGTCCGCCATGTCCTGGAACACCTTGGTCTGGGGGCTCTGCGGATGCTCCGCCACGAAGGGCTTGCCGCTGTCCCCGCCCTCGCGGATGGCGAGGTCGATGGGCACCTCGCCCAGGAAGGGCAGCTCCATGCGGACCGCCGCGGCCTTCACGCCCCCGTGGCCGAAGATCTGGGTCTCCTGGCCGCAGCCCGGGCAGATGAAGCTGCTCATGTTCTCGATGATGCCGAGCACGGGCACCTTCACGGTGCCGAACATGCCGATGGCCTTCTTGGCGTCGAGGAAGGCCACATCCTGGGGCGTGCTGACGATGACGGCGCCGTCCACCTGGGCGTTCTGGATGAGCGTGAGCTGGACATCGCCCGTGCCGGGCGGCAGGTCGATGAGCAGGACATCGAGGTCGCCCCAGGCCACATCCTTCAGGAACTGCTGGAGGGCCTTGTTGAGCATCGCCCCGCGCCAGATCACGGGCCGATCCTCTTCGATGAGCAGGCCCATGGACATGATCTTGATGCCGAACTTCTCGAGGGGCAGGATCTGGCCATCCGGCGTGCCCAGCGGCGAGTCCTTGAGGCCCAGCATCATGGGGATGGAGGGGCCGTAGATGTCGGAATCCAGCAGGCCCACCTTGAGGCCCAGCTGGGACAGGGCGATGGCGAGGTTCACGGTGACGGTGCTCTTGCCGACGCCGCCCTTCCCCGAGCCCACCACCACGCAGCGCTTGATGCCCGGGATGAGGTTCTTGAATTCCACCTGGGCGGTCTTCTCCCAGCCGATCTCGATGTCCACCCCGGTCACGCCGGGCTGTTGGCGGATCAGCCCCTCCAGGGCCTCCTTGATGACCGCCACGCGGTCCCGGTAGGCCTCCATGAGCTGGAGGAGCACCGTCACCTTGCCCTCGGTGACATCGATCCCCTTCACGGCTTTGAGGGTGGTCAGGGTTGCATTGGTCCCCGGGACCGTATAGGCGTTCAGGGCTTCGAACAGGGCGGCGCGGCTGATCTTCGTCATGCGGATCTCCAGCCCATTAGTCTGCCACGGGGAATGAATGCCCGACACTCCGCCGCGCAGCGCGAGCCCCCCGGAGAAGACTCAGCGAGGCACGGCTTTGCCGGGCTGAGCGCGGGGTTCCGGGGGGAGTCTCCATCTCCACGAGCCCAAAGGGCGAGTGGGAGCCACGCCCTGCGTGGCGTCAGGTGGAGGCGCGCAGCGCGACCCTAGATCCTCGCAACGCATGCGTTGCGAGGGGGACCCCCGGAGAAGAACATCAAATATCCGGATCCAACGGCCCCAACTTCTGGGTGAGGGCGCCCACGCCGCTGGCGAGCAGGGTGTGCTCGTAGATGCGGAGCTGGCTGCGGAGGGGCGGATCCTGGTCATCGAATCCCCGCCGGAGGACATCGCCTTCGGGGCCCAGGACGCGGCCCTTCAGGGTGTCGTGCAGCTGCATCTCGACCATCTCCATGACCTGGGCCGCCAGGATCGGATCCACCAGGGGGAAGGCCAGCTCCACGCGGCGATCCAGGTTGCGGGGCATGAGGTCGGCGCTGGAGAGGAGGGTCTCCGGCTGGCCGTCGTTGGCGAAATGGTAGATCCGCGTGTGCTCCAGGAAGCGATCCAGGATGGACAGGGTGCGGATGTTCTCGGACAGTCCGGGCACGCCGGGCCGCAGGCAGCAGGTGCCCCGCACGATGAGGTCCACCTTCACGCCCTCGCGGCTGGCCTCGTAGAGCATCTGGATGATCTGGGGGTCCACCAGGGCGTTCATCTTCAGCACCATGCGGGCCGGCCGCCCATCCTGCGCGTGGCCGATCTCCCGTTGGATGCGGGCCTTGAGGGCCTTCTTCAGGTGCTGGGGCGCCAGCAGGATCCGATGGAAACGGGGCGGCCGGGTGTAGCCCGTGAGCATGTTGAAGAGGTTCGACAGGTCCTCGCCGAACTCGGGCCGGGCCGTGAGCAGGCCTAGGTCCGAGTACAGGCGGCTGGTGCGCTCGTTGTAGTTGCCCGTGCCCAGGTGGCAGTACCGCTTGATGCCCCCGACCTCCTGGCGCACCACGAGACAGGCCTTGCAGTGGATCTTGTGGTTGGGCAGGCCGTAGACCACATGCACGCCGGTCTTCTCCAGACGCCGCGCCCAGGCGATGTTGGCCGCCTCGTCAAACCGCGCCCGCAGCTCCACGATAGCCGCCACCTGCTTGCCGCGCTCGGCGGCCCGCTCCAAGGCCGCCGCCACGGGGCTGTTGGCCGTCACGCGGTAGAGGGTCATCTTGATGGCGAGAACCTTGGGATCCTCCGCGGCCTCGCGCACGAAGCGAACCACGCTGTCGTCGAAGCTCTGATAGGGGTGGTGCAGCAGGATGTCGTTGCGGGAAATGGCGTCGAAGACGCTGCCCGCCTGGTCGAGCTGGGGCACCGGAAGGGGCGGCAGCGGGGTGTCCTTGAGGCTCGGCAGGTCCAGCTGGCCGTAGAGCTGCATCAGGTCCGAGAAGGCCGTGAGGCCTGAGCAGGGGTAGAGATCCTCGGGGCTCAGCTCCATCTCCTCGATGATGAGGTCCAGCACCTTGGAGGACAGGCCGTGCTCGTACTGGAGGCGGACGACGGCGCCGCGGCGGCGGTCGCGGAGGCTCTCCTCCACGGTCTTGAGCAGGTCCTCGGAGGGATCCTCCTCCACCGGCAGGTCGGAATCCCGGGTGACGCGGATGGCGTGGCAGCACTTCACCGTGTAGCCCAGGAAGAGCCGCGACAGGTGGTGCCGCACCACATCCTCGAGCATGACGAAGGCGTGGGTGCCCGGGGCCGACGGCACCCTCAGGAAGCGGGAGGCCAGGCCCGTGGGCACATGGATGAAGGAGAGCTCCGACGCCGGCAGATCCCCATCCAGCAGATCCTCGTCCGGCTCCAGCTCCACCACCAGCACCAGGGCCCGGTTCCCCAGGCGGGGGAACGGGTGGCCCGTGTCCACCGCCAGCGGCGTGATGAGCGGCAGGAGGCTGCGCTCGAAGTAGTCGAGGGTGAAGGCGCTCTGCGCCTCGTCCAGCCTCCTGGGATCCAGGATGGCGATGCCCGCCGCCTCCAGCTGCGGCTCCAGGATGGCGTGGAAGAGCTCGTGCTGGCGGGCGGAGTAGGCGTGGATCCGCGAGGACACCCGCTCCAGCAGCTGCCGGGGGGTCAGGCCGTCGGGTCCGGGCTGGGTGATGCCGGCGTCGATCTGCCGCCAGATGCCCGCGACCCGCACCATGAAGAACTCATCCCAGTTGCTGGAGACGATGCTGAGGAACTTCACCCGTTCCAGCAGCGGCACGGTGGGATCCTCCGCCTCCTCCATGACCCGGGCGTTGAAATCCAGCCAACTGAGCTCGCGGTTGAGCAGTTCCTCGGGGCGGGGGATGGGGTGGAACACAGGAGACCTCTGATCCAGGAGGGTACAGCCTGGGTGTAACGGCCTGATGGTACAGGCGATGGATCGTCCCGCTCCAACAACTTCCTTTGTTTTCGAGGCTTTTTCGGGCAGAATCGATGGTTCGGCCCTCCACCGGGAGGACCCGTACGGTCCGCCCGGACCCACCACCAACGAGAGGGCAGCCAGGCCCATGCCGGGGCTGCCAGGTAGGAGGAACCCATGTCCCAGGAAGTCCTGATCGTCCCCAAGCGCGAAACCTTCGGCAAGGCCGCCGTCCGCGACCTGAAGAAGAGCGGCATGATCCCGGCCGTGGTCTACGGCCTGAATGAGCCCCCCATCGCCATCGCCATCAGCCCCAAGGCCGTGGCCCGCGTGCTGGCCAGCGATGCCGGCATGAACTCCGTGATGTTCCTCCAGCGCGAGGGCACCGACATCAAGCGCCATGTGATCATCAAGGATCTGCAGCGCGATCCCATCACCAGCCGCCTGCGCCATGTCGACTTCATGCGCGTGGACATGACCCACAAGGTGCGCGTGAAGGTGCCCGTGCGCCTGGTCGGCACCTCCATCGGCGTGAAGAGCATGGGTGGCGTCCTCGACTTCACCCACCGCGAGATCGAGATCGAGTGCCTCCCCAGCATCATCCCCGGCCACATCGATGTGGATGTGAGCAACCTCAACATCGGCGATAGCATCCGCTTCGAGCAGATCACCCTCGTGCCGAACATCGTCCTCATCGGCGACGCCCACCAGACGGTCTGCTCCGTCCGCGGCAAGGCCCCCGAGGAGGAAGTCGCCGCCGCCCCCGCCGCCGCCGAGCCCGAAGTGGCCAAGAAGGGCAAGAAGGAAGAGAAGAAGTAGCTCCGAACTCCCCAAAAACGGGTGCCTCGCGGTGCCCGTTTTTTTGGGATTGACCGAAAGTAATTACTTACTTACATTCAACCCATGACTCGATCGCCCCTGGAGCTCACCCCCAAGCGCACTGAAATCGCGGATGCCGCCCTTCGCATCATCGGCGAGCGGGGCATCGCCGCCCTGACCACGAATGCCCTGGCCCAAGAACTGGGCGTGAGCAGCGGCGCCCCCTTCCGCCACTTCGCGGGCCGCAGCGAGATCCTGGAGGCCGTGGCCCTCCGGGTGGAGGAATTGATCCTCGAAACCTTCCCCCCCGAGGGGGACCCGCCTCTCCAGCGACTGCTGGCCCTGCTCCGGGCCCGAGCGCAGGTGATCGGCGGCCGCCAGGGCATCGGACGGCTCATGCTCTCGGAGCAGTTCGCCATGGCGCTGCCGGATCCGGCCGCCCGGCGCCTCCGGAGCCTCGTCACCCGAACCCGGGCCTTTCTCCTCGCGGCGCTGGAGGCCGCCCAGGCCCAGGGGGCCATCCGATCGGACCTCACCCCCAAGGCCCTGCTGCCCGTGGTCTTCGGCGTCCTCATGAACCTGGTCTTCTCCCAGGCCACGGGGGGGGCCCGCAGCGCCGAGGCCGACGAAGCCTGCGACACCCTCCTCGCCCTCCTGAGTCCCCCGCCCGTCCCTTGAGCCCCTGCGGTCCTCCGCACGAAAGGAACGCCATGCGACTATCCCCTCTTCCCGCGCTGTTGGCCGCCGCCCTGCTGGGCCTCTCCGCCTGGCCACTCCAGGCCCATTGCGACGCCCTCGACGGCCCCGTGGTCGTGGCCGCCCGGAAAGCCCTCGCCAAGGGCGACGCGGGCCCAGTCCTGGTCTGGGTGAAACCGGACGACGAGCCCCAGATCCGCGCCGCCTTCGCGCGCACCCTCGCCGTCCGCGCCCTCGGGACCGAGGCCAAGGACCTGGCCGACGCCTACTTCTTCGAGACCCTCGTCCGGGTCCACCGTGCGGGCGAAGGCGCCCCCTACACGGGCCTCAAGCCTGCGGGCCTGGACCTGGGTCCTGCCATCCCCGCCGCCGACAAGGCCCTGGCCTCCGGCGACCTGAAGCCCGTGTTCGATCTCATGCACGGCGTCCTCAAGCCCGGGCTCGAGGCCCGCTTCAAGCAGGCCCGCGCGACCCGGGCCCAGGAATCCGTGGACCTGGCCGAAGGCCGCCGGGCCGTGGCCGCCTATGTGGACTTCCTCCACTATGTGGACGGCGTCTACCGCGCGGCGGCCGGCGGCGCCCATGCCGGGACCGCCGAGGCTCCCAAGGCCGAGTCCCACCACCAGCACTGAGTGTGAAGGTCCCTTCCCCCGGTGGGCGCCTTGCGGCGCCCACCGCGTTTGCTGAAGACTGGGACCTCACGACTCGGGATGCATCAGCTCATGTGGACCTTGGTACCCCTCGGAAATCCGGGCCCTGATTACCAGGACACCCGTCACAACCTCGGCCGCCTGCTGCTGCAGCGCTGGATGGCGGACCGGAATCTGGCGCCGGCGCCCACGAGACGGTTCCCCTCCGGGGCCCTCTACCCCCTGACGGACCGCCTGCAGGCCCTGGTCCCCAACACCTACATGAACCTCTCGGGCGAGGCCTGCGCCCAGGCGGAGGGCGCCGGGATCTACCCCCGCCGCCTGATCCTGCTCTATGACGACAAGGACCTGCCCCTGGGCACGGGCCGCTTCCGCCTGAACGGCTCGGATGGCGGTCACAACGGCCTGCGCTCGGTCTTCGAGTGCCTGGGCACCCAGGACATCGCCCGCCTGCGTCTCGGTATCGGCCCCTTCCAGCGGCCCCTCGTGGATTTCGTGCTGGGCCACTGGACCGACCCCGAATGGGAGCGGCTGGAGGCCCAGGACGCACCCTTCGCGCGCTTCCTGGAGCTGCTGGGCGCCACCGAGGACCTGGGCGGTCTCGCGAACCAGGTGAATCCGGCGGAGTTCTGGGGGGCCTGATTCCAGACTTTTCATTGATCTCCAAGCCTTTCCACGCGAAACTGTTCCTTCGCGTCCTCCGCTGGAGGGCTCTTCCTTGCTCCCTGGAATCCATAGGGGGCTTCACATCCACAAGGAGGACAGATGCGTCATTACGAGACCATCTTCATCGCCTCCCCCACGCTGACAGACGAGCAGAGCGATGAGCTCGTCAAGCAGTTCGAGGGGATCATTGCCGAGCAGGGTGGCGAGTTGCTCAAGACCGACAAGTGGGGCCGCAAGAAGCTGGCCTACGAAGTCCAGAAGTTCAGCGAGGGCTACTACACGCTCTTCGAGATGAACGCCGGACCCGACCTCATCGCCGAGCTGGAGCGCCGCTTCCGCAACCACGATTCGGTCATCAAGTACCTGAGCGTCCGCATGGACGAGGCTGAAAAGGCCGCGGGTCGCGCCAAGCAGCGCATCGAGCGCGAAGCCAAGCGCAAGGCCCAGGCCGGCATCAAGGAACGCTCCGCTGAAGAGGTGATGGGATGAAGCGCCGCAGCGACGCCAAGAAGGGCAAGCCCAAGAAGAAGAAGGCCTTTGGGGGCCGACGCGCCAAGTTCTGCAAGTTCTGCGTCGAGAAGTCCCTCATGATCGACTACAAGGATGTGAAGACCCTCCAGGCCTTCACCCCCGAGCGCGGCAAGGTGCTGCCCCGCCGCACCAGCGGCGTGTGTGCCGTCCACCAGCGCGCCCTCGTGGAAGCCATCAAGCGCGCCCGCAACATCGCGCTGCTGCCCTTCGCCACGGATTAGGCACTGTTAGGCCGAGCTCGCTCGGTCGTTACAGCGCCTTATCCCGAACTTCCGCAGGAAGTTTGGGGCTAGTTCGCAAGCGCTGGTAGCCTTGCGCAAAGGGGGCCGCATGGCCCCCTTTGCTTTGCCCGAAAGCCTCCCGTCGCAAGCTCCACCTCGGGTCCTCACCCTGAGAACTGCACCAACGCAAAGGGCGGGGGCCGCAGCCCCCGCCCTTTGCGCGTCAGTTGGATCGGCCGCTATTCCACTTCACTCGCGAGGGCCGGCACTTCAGCTACGGGAGCCGCGACCTTGGACCGTCCCAGGGTGGCGTGGAAGGTGTCCCAGTCCAGTTCCTTCTCCCAGCTGGCCATGACCACGGCGGCGATGCAGTTGCCGATAGCGCCGGCAGGCTGGCGGGCGTGCGTTCCAGCACCGCCACAAGCTCATGGAGGGAGGGATGGTATGGGTTCAAGGCGGCCATTCTACCGTCGCGGAGCTCCGGTGGACCCGGGTGGCCGGCGAACGGACGGGATCCAATCAGGTTCCCTGTAACCCTTCCGCACCTCGATGCGTGTCATGGGGTGCAGGGCCGTCCCAGCCGGGTTCCGATCCGGGGTGTGCCCGATCAACCACCCGCATCCACCGCACGTCGCGCCGCGGATGCCACCACCAAGGAGCTACCATGCAACCTCGATTGGACTACGCCAAGGCCTCGCCGGGCGCCCTCAGGGCGATGCTGGGTCTGGAAATGCATGGGCACAAGGCGGGGCTGGAACCCTCGCTGGTCGAACTCGTCAAGCTGCGGGTCTCCCAGATCAACGGCTGCGCGTTCTGCCTCGACATGCACACCAAGGAACTCAGGGCCGCGGAGGAGACCGAGCAGCGGCTCTACCTCCTGAGCGCCTGGCGGGAGGCACCCATGTACACCGACCGGGAAAAGGCCGCCCTGGCCTGGGGCGAAGCCCTCACGCGCCTCCCCGAGGGCGGGGTACCCGACGAGGTATTCGAGCGGGTTCGGGCCCACTTCAGCGAGGCCCAGCTCGTCGACCTCACCCTGGCCATCGTCGCCATCAACGGCTGGAACCGGCTGAACATCGGCTTCCAGACGCCGACCGGGACCTATGTCGCCCACAGCGTGGCTGCCCTGGTGTCTGGCACCTAGGCCCACGGCTTTCGGTTTTCCTGAAGCCCCCTCCTGGACTCGCCGCCAGGAGGGGGCCGTTGCACCGAGGGCATGTCCCCCCTGGGTCCAGGTGGGTTCACGGTTTCAAAGGGACGTGAAGGGGATCATCATGCCAACCAGCTCGCGACACCGGAGCCTGCCAATGGGGGAGGACCGGCGCCTGCCGCTCCGGCCCCTTCCCTTGCCCGCCGAGGAATCCGTGGATCCAGCCACCCTCGCCCACGCGTTCGAGCATCACCGGAAGCTGCTCTGGGGGGTCAGCTATCGCATGACGGGGTCGCCCGCGGATGCCGATGACGTCGTGCAGGAGACGTTCCTGCGCGCCATCCAGCGCCCCCCGGCGGACCAGGCCTCCACCCTCCGCCCCTGGCTGGTGACCATCGCGGTCAATTTGTCCAAGGACCTGCTGCGGCGCAGGAGATCACGGGCCTACCCCGGGGTCTGGCTGCCGGGGCCGGTCGAGTGGGAAGCTGCGGACCCAGCGGTCGAGGCCCCGCAGGAGCGCTTCGACCTGCTGGAGGCCGGCTCCTACGCCTTCCTCGTGGCGCTGGAAGACCTCAGCCCCCAGCAGCGGGCGGTGTTCCTGCTGCGCGAGGTCTTTGATCATTCGGTGGAGGAAACGGCCCGGGTGCTGGGCCTGTCCGAATCCAACGTGAAGGTGACCCTGCACCGGGCGCGCAAGGCCCTCAAACGGCCGAGCTACCCGGCCGCCCGGAAGCGGGAACTCACCGAGCGGGCGCTGCGGCGGTTCCAGGAGGCCCTGGCCGCCCAGAACCTGCCCGCCCTGGAAGCCCTGTTCACCCCACAGGCCACGGCCTGCGGCGATGGCGGCGGAGTCTACGCCTCCGCGGGGATCCCCATCCTGGGGCCCTCCGCCATCGCCCGGTTCTTCCTCAACATCGCCCAGCAGGGCCCTCCCATGCGGCTGGCCCTTCGCGAGGTCAACGGCCTGCCCGCCCAGCTCGGGGAATGGGACGTCCCCGAGGCCGGCCCGCGCGCGCCGCGCTGGGTCATGCTGATCGACGTGGACGACCAGGGCCGCATCGCCTGGATCCGGTCCGTCCTTGCGCCCCAGAAACTCACCGCGATTTCCTGGCGGACCACCGAGGGGTGAGGGCCTCAATCAAAACGGGGGCCTGAGCCCCCGTTTCCGATTCCACCCGCAGGTGTCACTCCACTTCGCTCGCAAGGACCGGCACTTCAGCTACGGGAGCCGCGACCTTGGACCGTCCCAGGGTGGCGTGGAAGGTGTCCCAGTCCAGTTCCTTCTCCCAGCTGGCCATCACGACGGCGGCAATGCAGTTGCCGATGTGGTTGGTGATGGCGCGGGCCTCGGACATGAACTTGTCGATGCCGAGGATGAGGGCCATGCCGGCCACGGGGATGCCGGGGACCACCGCCAGGGTGGCGGCCAGGGTGATGAACCCGGAGCCGGTGACGCCAGCGGCCCCCTTGCTGGTGATCATCGCCACCACGAGAATGCCCATCTGCTGACCCAGCGTGAGCTCGATGCCCAGCGCCTGGGCGATGAACAGCGACGCCAGGGTCATGTAGATGTTCGTGCCGTCCAAGTTGAACGAGTAGCCGGTGGGAATCACCAGCCCGACGATGGACTTGGAGAGGCCCAGCTTCTCCATCTTCTCCATCAGGGGGATCAGCGCGGACTCGGAAGAGCTGGTGGCCATGACCAGCAGGAGCTCGTCCTTGATGTAGCCCACCACCTTGAAGATGTTGAAGCCCGCCAGCCGGGCGATGAGCCCCAGCACGAGGAAGATGAAGACGGCGCAGGTCGCGTAGAAGAGGAAGATGAGCTGCGCCATGGGGATCAGCGACTTCAGGCCGAACTTGCCGATGGTGTAGGCGATGGCGGCACCGGCGCCGATGGGAGCGAGGTAGAGGATCTGGTGCATGACGCCGAAGAACATCTTGCTGACATTCTCCAGGAAGCCGATGAGGGGCGCCTTGTGCTTCTCGCTGAGGGCCGCGACGGAGAACCCGAGCAGCACGGAGATCAGCAGCACCTGGAGGATGTCGCCATCGGTGAACGCGCTGAACATCGTCTTGGGGATCATCTTCAGGAGGTGATCCGAGATGGTCAGGTGCTGCGCCTGGGCGACATAGCCGGCCACCAGCTTGGGATCGAGCTTGGAGGGGTCGGCGTGGAAGCTCCGTCCGGGCCCGAACACATTGGCCATGACGAGGCCGATCACCAGCGCCAGCGTGCTGACGATCTCGAAGTACAGGATGGCTTTCCCGCCCACGCGCCCGGCCTTCTTGATGCTGCCGGAGCCCGCGATGCCCAGCACCACGCTGCAGAGGATCACCGGCGGGATGAGCATCTTGATGAGGGCGATGAAGCCGTCGGCCAGGGGCTGCATTTTCACGGCCACGCTGGGGTAGAAGTGCCCCAGCAGCGCGCCGAGAACGATCATGAGCGCGACCCAGTTGTACAGTTTTGAGGCAGCTCGCTTGAACATGTGGATGGTCCTTTCAGAAGATCCAGGCATGGGTGATAGGCGGCCCCGATGGAGCCGGATGGAAACGCGGTGGGAAAGATGCCGGAGGTCGAGGCGAAAACCGGGGAGGGCCCCGATTGCCGAGCAGGCGCACTGCTCACATGACCGACGGGTAGGTTTCCCAATTCTGAATGGCCCGGACGCGGCACGGCCGTTCTGGAAGTTGATTCCGGGAATTGGAACTTTTGAAAGCGAAGCCTGGAAGGCGGCTCACAAGAACCGCTGGGCCTCCCGCAGGTAGGCCTTCTGAAGCAGGAAGCGGTGGACCGGGCGCCCGCCGGTGCCATACCCGGGTTCCATGCGCAGCACTTTCAGCGTGCCGAGGAATTCGAAGTACTTCCGCACGGAAACCCTGGAGATGCCCACCTGCTGGCCGATCTCCTCGGCGGTGAACCAGGGGGACTGCTCCGGCCACGCGCCGATCGCCTTCAGCACCTTGTCCAGGGTGTTCCGGTCGAGCCCCTTGGGAAGCCCCTCCGCCTTCCGGTCCTCCAGGGGCCGTCGGCCCAGGCGCCGGTCCAGCGCGCTCTGGTCGAGGCTCTCCCCGCGCCGAATCATGTGCCGGGTCTCGCGGTAGTGTTCGAGCGCCTGCTTGAGACGCTCGAACTCGAAGGGCTTGATGAGGTAGTCCACCGCGCCCAGCTTCAGGGCCCGGTCGATGGTCGCCGTGTCCCGGGCGGCGGTCACGAAGATCACATCCGCATCCAGGGCCTGCCTCCGGATTTCGCGCATGAGGTCGATGCCGCTCTGCCCGGGCATGAAGATGTCCAGCAGCAGCAGGTCCACCGGCCGCTCCTGGAGCAGCGCCAGCGCCTCGGGGGCGCTGCGCACGGACGCCACGATCTCGAAGCCGCCCATCCGGCTCAGGTACATCCGGTTCAGCTCCGCCACCATGGGATCGTCTTCGACCAGCAGCACCCGGATCATGGTTCCTCCCCCGGAAACAGGTTCAGCGAGGCGGTGAAGACCGCGCCCCCCTTCTCCCGGTTCCGGCCCACCAGCCGGCCACCCCGGGCCTCGATGGTCCGGGCGGCCTGCCACAGCCCGAAGCCGCGGTTCTCGCCCTTGGTGGAGAACCCCAGCGTGAAGGCCCGGGCCAGGACCTCCTCGGGCAGGCCGGGGCCGCTGTCCTGGACGGACAGGTGCAGCTGGGTGCCCTCGGGCCGGAGGGAAACCTGGATCTCCCGGCGGGGCCCTTCTCCGATGGCCTCGACCGCGTTCTCCAGCAGGTTGCCGAGGACCGTGACGAGGTCATGGGAGACCGAATCATCCGGGCAGGGGGGCAGTGAGGCGTCCTGATCCAAGGTCATGAGAATGTTCTGCTCCCGCGTCGACGAGAAGCGGGCGAGCAGGAAGCCCGCGACGACAGGGTCCTTGATCCGCTGGACCACGAAGCCCACCTCGTCATCCAGTCGGCCGGCCACCCCGGTGATGAAGGTCTTGAGCCGCTCGTACTCCTCCAGCCGCACCAGGCCGAGGATCACATGCAGCTTGTTCATGAATTCGTGGGTCTGGGCCCGGAGGGCGTCGGCATAGAAGCGGACCCCCGTCAGCTGCTCCGCCAGCCGGTTCATCTCCGTGATGTCGCGGAAAGTGGCCAGGGCCCCGGTGATGCGCCCCTCGACCACCACCGGGACCCGATTCGTCAGGATCTTCAGTCCCAGGATGTCGCCCTCCTGGTCGTACTCCGCCTGCCCCGTTTCGATCACGGTGCGGAGCCTCGAGCTGGGGAGGACCTCCTCCACCGGATGGCCCACCAGTTCGCAGTGGCTTCCCGCCAGCGCGAAGAGGCGCAGCGCCTCCTCGTTGACGATGGTGACCACCAGATCCCGGTTCACCCCGATGATGCCCTCCCGCACCGAATGCAGCATGGCACTGCGCTGCTGGAGCAGGGTCGAAATCTCCTGGGGCTCCATCCCCAGGAGGATCTTCTTGATCCGGCCCGCGAGATACATGGCGCCCAGGATCCCCGCCGCGAAGCCGATGACCCCCCCCAGGACGATGCGCTTCCGCACGCTCACGACCGTGCGGTCCACCCCCGACTGGAGGATGCCCACGGCCACGGCCCCCACCTGCCGGTCCCCCTTCCACACGGGGGTGAAGGCCCGCAGGGAGATGCCCAGCGTGCCCTTGGCAACGGACAGGTAGGAACGCCCCAGGTAGACACCCGCATCATCCCCCCCGGCGAACCGGGCACCGAGGAGGGCGCGGTTGGGGTGCGAGAGCCGCAGGCCGTTCATGTCGATGACCACGACATAGTCCACGCCGGCTTCGGTCCGGATGCGCTCGGCGTAGGCCTGCACCTCGTCCGGGGGACGGAGGCCCACCAGGCCATCGCGCACCACCTCGGCCTCGGCCGTGATCCGGGACAGCAGGATGACCTTGTCGCCCAGGGTCTCCCGGGTCTGGCGGGCCATGCGCCAATCCACCATGACGGCGGTGACGACGAGGGCCAGACCCAGGATCAGGGTGACCAGGAGCGTGATCCTGGCCCTGAGCGGGAGAATGGGACGGAGTCGCGGCATGGTCAATCACCATCCTAGGGCGGAAGGTGCCCGGGAGGTGAGCCTCCAGGTGGCGGGAGGCCGCCCGATTCTGGGGTAATCTGGGGCCATGACCGACGAAAAGCCCGCCCTGCGACTGCCCATGCCCCTCCGCAAGCAGAAGGCCCTGAAGGCTGCCTGGAAGCCACTGCTGATGCAGTGGCTGGTGCCGGGGGCCGGCTACTGGATGATCGGGGAGAAGGGCCGGGCCAAGACCTTCTTCGGGGTCTGGCTGCTCTTCTGCGTGCTGGGCGCCCTCCAGATGCAGTACGGGGCCGTGGATGGCGTGAAGGGCGGCGTCTTCGTGCCCGTGGCCGGGGCCTGGCTGCCCACCCTCGGCGCCTTCGCCACAGGGGGCATCGGCCCCATCTACGGGGCCTTCGCGTGGGCCTTCGGCGGCGCGGGCACCGAGCCCGTGCGCACCCTCACCCAGGAATACGGCGCCACCTATGTGATGATCGCCGGCCTCCTGAACTGGCTCTGCTGCTTCGACCTCTGGGACCGCGTCACCGGCCGCTGGGTCTTCCGGTTGCCGAAGGACGAGCAGGCCCGGATCGCCAAGGGCGAATAACAAGCGGGTCGCGAACGACGCGAAATCACGCGGAAAACACAGAAGAAGTAAGTTCTCTTCCGCGACCTGCCTAGCCTTCGGCCTTAAGCGACTTCGCCAGCAGCTGGGTACGGATGAAGGCATCGATGTCGCCGTCCAGCACCTTCTGGGTCTGGCTGGTCTCCTCGCCGGTGCGGTGGTCCTTCACCATCTGATAGGGCTGGAGCACATAGCTGCGGATCTGGCTGCCCCAGGCCACATCGGCCTTGTCGCCGCTGGCCGCGGCCACCTTGTCCAGGAACTTCCGCTGCTCGAGTTCGTACAGCCGGCCCTGCAGCACCTTCAGGGCCGTCGCGCGGTTCTTGATCTGGCTGCGCTCGTTCTGGCAGCTCACCACGATCCCCGTGGGCAGGTGGGTGAAGCGCACGGCGGATTCGGTGCGGTTCAGATGCTGGCCGCCGGCGCCGCTGGCGCGGAAGACATCGATCTTCAGATCCTTCTCGGGGATGTCCACATTGATGGTGTCGTCCAACTCGGGGCTCACATACACCGCCGCGAAGCTGGTGTGGCGGCGCTTGGCCGAATCGAAGGGGCTGATGCGCACCAGGCGGTGGACGCCGGCCTCGGCCCGCAGGTAGCCGTACGAAAACGGCGCATCGACGATAAAGGTGGCGCCCTTGATGCCGGCCTCCTCCCCGTCCTGGTAGTCGATCATCTCCGTGGCCCAGCCCTTGGATTCGCAGAAGCGCAGGTACATCCGCAACAGCATGGCGGCCCAGTCCTGGCTCTCGGTGCCGCCGGCCCCGGGCGCGATGGCCACGATGGCGTGGTTGCTGTCCAGGTCACCGCTGAGCATCATGCGCAGCTCGGCATCCTCCACCGCCTTGCGGAGGTCCGCCTCGACGGCCTCAACTTCCGCCAGCATGTCCGCGTCTTCCCGGGCGAGCTCCAGCCCGGTGTCCAGGTCCTCGATTCCGCCGGACAGGCGCTTCGCCAGGGCGATGTCGTTGGTGATGGAGCCCCGCTTCTGGAGGAGGGGCTTGGCGGCGTCGGGGTCGTCCCAGAAGCCCGGAGCCGTGGTGCGCTCCTCGATCTGTTCCAGCTCCAGGGCCTTGCGCTCCGGATCAAGGTGGGCGACCAACTGCTGGACGCGGGGTTCCAGCTCGTTCTTGGCTCGCACCAGGGTCTCGAAATCCATCATCCGCCTCTCCGGCCCCAGGTTCGGCGCCGGGGAACCTTCAACTTTAATGCAATCCGTGGGATTCCAGGCTCACGGTATTCTGGGGGGATGCCCGAGTTCATCCCCGTGATCCCTGCCGACCTGGAGCCCACCTTGCGTGGGGTCCTGACCGGCCACGGCGGCCTGCCCCTGGCCTGGGCGCGCTGGGAGCACCCGGAGCCCAAGGGGCGGGTCGTGATTTCCCACGGGTATGGCGAACACGGCGAACGGTACCGGCACACGGCGCACTGGCTGCACGACCTCGGCTGGTCCGTCTCCAGCCTGGATCACAGCGGCTTCGGCCGCTCCGGCGGCATCCGGGGCGACGCCGCCGGCGGCATCCGGGCCTTCGTGGACGACTTCGCCCTCTTCCTGCGCCAGGAGCGCCGCCACGATGCGGAGCGCACCGGGGCCACCGCGCGCGTGGTGGAAGGCGTCCCCATGCCGCCCCTGCCCGTGTGCCCCCAGGTGGTCCTGGGCCACAGCTTCGGGGGTCTGGTGGCCCTGCTGACGCTGCTCTGGCATGCCGACACCCTCGACGGCCTGATCCTCTCCAGCCCCAGCGTGGCCGTGAGGTCCAATTCCAAGATGCTGATCCTGCTCTCCCGGGTGCTGCGCTGGGTGATGCCCCACCGCCCCATCCAGCTCCACGGGGACAAGAGCCAGGTCTGCTCCGACCCGGTGATCGTTCAGCGCTACGAAACCGACCCCCTCTGCCACCGCTGGGCCACCGCCGCCTTCGGCGCCGCCCTGGAGGAGGGCCGGGCCGAGCTGCTGCCCCTGGGGCACGAGCTGGACCGGCCCATCCTGCTGCTGGAGTCCGGCACGGACACCGTGGTGGATCCCGATGCCTCGGAGGAACTCTGGTCCGCCGTAAAGCCCGGGCTGCTGGAACGGCACCGCCTGCCGGCCTTCTACCACGAAGTGTTCCACGACCGGCACCGGGCCCAGGCCCAGGCCCTGGCCGAACCCTGGCTCGAGAAGCTGCACCAGGCCTGGAATCCTTCCCACCGCCCCTGGAACCCTTCCCATCGTCCCGCCATGTCTGAAGTGTTGTCCCCGGAGTCCGCATGAAGCGCATCCTCATCGCCCTCACCCTGACCGCCGCCTTGGCGGGCCTGGGCCTGGGCTGCCGCAAGCCGAAGGGCATCGACAAGACCATCCAGTCCTCGGAACTGCTGGCCACGGCGGACAAACAGCTGAAGCAGGGGAAGTTCAATGACGCCCGGTTGACCCTCCGCCACCTGGAGCAGTACCTGCCCGGCTCCCCCGAGTTCCCCAAGGCTAAGCTCATGCTGGGCGACAGCTACTTCTTCCAGCCCAGCCCCAGCTACCCCGAGGCCGAGGTCGAGTACGCGAGCTTCCTGAACTACTTCCCCCGCCATGAGCTGCGGGACTACGCCCTGTATCACCGCGCCCTCTGCCACTTCTCCTCCATCGAGGGGGCCGAGCGCGACCAGGCGGAGACCCGCAAGGCCCTGGACGGCTTCCAGGTGCTGCTGGCGGAGGCCCCCGGCAGCCCCTACGCCGGCGAGGCCCGGGCCAAGATCCTGCAGTGCTGGCGGCGCATCGCCGAGCACGAACTGATCGTGGGCGTGTTCTATGTGAACACTTACTACTACCCGGGTGCCGAGCGGCGGCTGAAGTCCCTGCTGGAGACCTACCCCGACTATGTGGACCGCGAGCGCGCCTACTTCTACCTGGGCGAGGCCATGCGTCAGCGCCTGCTGACTCCGGAGGAGCTGACCCAGTTCAACAAGGACTACGCCGTCAAGCTCCAGAAGGAGGACCTCAAGGACCTCACCAAGGAGCAGATCAAGCAGTACTCCAAGGACTCCGAGGAATTCAGCAACGAGCGCATCAAGGTCTTCCGCGCCGAGGCCAAGAGCTACTACCAGAAGCTGGTGGAGAGCTACCCCGGCTCCGAGTGGGCCCGCCGCGCGGCCGATCGCCTGGTGACCATGGGTACCGCCGGCGTGAAAGAGGAGCTGGACAGCTAACCATCTGGGCCGGCAGCCCGGAGGGGGCCACGGGATGGTTTACCATGCGGGTGAAAGTCCCTGATTAGGATGCCCGCCATGACGCTCCTCCTCCGCGCCCTGTCCCTGCTCGCGCTCCTGGGGAGCCTCGCCTGTGGCGGCGGCAGCTCCTCCAACGACGGGGGCGGTCTCCACCTCAGCCAGACCATGACGACCATGCTCACGGAGGACGGCTTCCAGTTCTCCGCGACCAACGACGCCGGGCAGCCCCTCAGCGTCAGCTGGGCCGTGGTCGAGGGCGCCCCCGGGGGCACCATCGATGCCCAGGGCTACTACACGGCCCCCGCCACCGTCGGCACCTACCATGTGACCGCACGGCGAGGGGAGAACCAGGCCACGGCGGCCATCCAGGTGGTGGCCGGCACGCCGGAGATCTTCATCACCCCGAGCGGCCCCCTGCACCTGGCCGTGGGCGGCTCCCAGCTGTTCAGGGCCCCCCTCAACAACCTGGGGAACCACGCGGTCGCCTGGAGCCTGAGCGGCGCCGGCCAGCTGGACGCGGACGGCTTCTTCACGGCGCCGTCCGTTCCCGGCACCAGCACGATCACCGCCACCAGCCTGGCGGACCCGAGCCTTAAGAAGACCGTGCAAGTGATCGTGGAGGCCCCGAGCCAGCCGGCTTTCCATGTTTTGTTCGGAGGGGGCAGGTTCCCCGGTGCCACCACGGTGGCGCTCACCCAGGGGCTTTCGGGCATCTCCGACACCCGGCTCGCCTGGACGATCACGGGCGGAGGGAGCGTGAACCCCGATGGCGTGGTGACCCTTCCCGATCAGCCCGGCACGGTCCAGGTCCAGATGCGCAGCATTGCGGCCCCGGCGCTGGTTCAGACCTCCCCCATCGAGGTGTTCGCCGCCACGACCCCCGTGAAGGCCACCGTCCAGATCAGTCCGACCACCCTTTCGCTCGCACCCGGCGCCACCACGACCTTCACGGCCACCGTGGGGGGCCTGCCGCCCCGCCAGCGGCCTGTGGAGTGGTGGATCCTCGAGGGCCGGGGCATCGGCGGCATCCTCACCAGTGACGGCCGCTACACGGCCCCGGCCACGCCGGGAACATACCATGTGGTGGCCACCCCCCTGGCGGAGATGCGGATCCGGGCCATCGCCACGGTGGTGGTGGGCCCCTGATCCGACGCTGCCAGACTGGAGCCGGAGGTCCCCTCATGCAGCTGAGCACCCTCGGCCTCGGCACCTATCTGGGCCCGTCCACGGATGCAGCCGATGCCGCCTACGCCGAGGCCGCCCGGGCCTTCCATGCGGCCGGGGGTACGGTCTTCGACACGGCCGCCAACTACCGCGGCGGGCGGTCGGAGCGGGCCCTGGGCGCGGCCTTCCGGCACCTTCCCCGAGAGGCGTTCTTCATCTCCACCAAGGCGGGCTACCTCCCCATGCCGGAAGGGG
Source organism: Geothrix sp. (assembly GCA_019449415.1). GTDB lineage: Bacteria > Acidobacteriota > Holophagae > Holophagales > Holophagaceae > Geothrix > Geothrix oryzae. Next base: position 39,312 of record JAGRPP010000011.1, on the reverse strand, counting down.
GAACCGAGGAGGGCCCCCGGGCCTGGTTCCACCGGGCGCTGGAGGAGCCGGGCATCCTCTCCGTGGACGATCTGGTGGACGGCTGCCACGCCCTGACGCCGAGGTACCTGGGTCATCAGCTGGACATCAGCCGGAGCGCCCTGGGTCTCGAGACGCTGGACCTGTTCCATCTGCACAACCCCGAGCAGCAGCTGCCCCACCTGGGACCCGAGGCCTTCTACGCCATGATCGGGCGGGCCTTCGAGGCCTGCGAAGGCTTCGTGGCCGCCGGAAAGATCCGCGCCTACGGCGTGGCCACCTGGAACGGCTTCCGGGTGCCGCCCGGGCAGGATGGGCACCTGAGCCTCGCCCGCCTGTTGGCCGCCGCCCAGGCCGCCGGGGGCCGGGACCACCACTTCCGCTGGATCCAGCTGCCCCTCAACCTGGCCCTGCCGGAGGCCTTCCTGGCCCCCACGCAGCTGATGGACGGCACGGCCATGACGCCCCTGGCGGCCGCCCAGGCCTGCGGCCTCTCCGTCCAGACTTCGGCCTCCATCATGCAGGCCCGCATCCTGCGGCAGCTGCCGGATGGGTTCGCTGAAGCCCTGGGGGTCCGCACGCCCGCCCAGGCGGCCCTGCAATTCACCCGCTCCTGCCCCGGCGTCACCACGGCCCTCTGCGGCATGGGGCGGGCGGAGCATGCGGTCGAGAACGCGGCGGTCATGGCCGCCCCCAAGCTCGATCGCGCCGCGCTGGAGAGCCTCTTCGGATGATCCTCCTCGCCATCACCCCGGGCCTGGGCTTCGACCGCGACCGCTGGTCGGCCGTGCTGCGCTCCGGGGTGGATGCCTTCCTCATCCGCGAGAAGCAGCTGGAGGCCCGCGCCCTGCTGGACGCCGCGCGGTGGTGCCAGGACGAGGCGCCCGGCGTCGAGCTCTGGGTGGCCGGACGGCTGGATGTGGCCTTGGCCGCGGGGTGCGGACTCCACGCCCCCGAGGCCTATCCCGGGGCCCATCCCGAGGTGGAGCCGGGGCTGGTGCCCCTCTCGCGCCCCCTTCATCACGAGGATCAGTGGGATGCCCGGCGCGGTTCCGACCAGCTGCTGGTGTCACCGATCTTCCCCAGCCCCGGAAAGGGCGAACCTTGGGGCCCGGAGCGGCTGCACCGCTTTTTCGATCCGCTTCCCCCGGGAGGTCCCCGGCTGCTGGCCCTGGGCGGCGTGGATCCGCGGAACGCCCCCGCCCTCTCGCACCCTCGGCTGGCGGGCCTCGCCGCCATCCGGCCCTTCTGGGAGGGCGATCCCGCGCGGGCCGTGGCGCGTTTCCGGGAGCGATGAGCGTATTCTCTTCCCCATGTTTCGCGATTTGAGGGAGAAGGTCAGCGCGCCGCGCCGGGTGGCCGCCTGGGTGCTGCTCGGTCTGCTGCTGCTGGCGGCGGCCTTCGTCCTGCCCCGCACGAGCTCCCACCCCATCATCCACCGCGCGGCCGATGTGATCCTCTGGTCCGTCCTGGCCTACGGGGCCATCCGGCTGGTCTCCTTCCTGCTGCTCGACCCTCTGTTGAGCCAGCGGAAGACGGCCACGCCAGGCTTCGCGCGGGATCTCCTCGTGGTGGTGCTCTACCTCGTGGCGGCGGGCGGCATCCTGCGGCAGGTGCTCCAGGTGAGCCTCGGCCAGCTGCTGGGCACCGGCGCCATCGCCGCGGCCGTGGTGGGCCTCAGCCTCCAGGAGGTGCTGGGCAACCTCTTCGCCGGCATCTCCCTCCACCTGGATCCGGCCTTCCAGGTGGGCGACTGGGTAGAGATCACGGGCACCCTGCGGGGCGGCCCCGGCCGGGAGACGCTCATCGGGCAGGTCGAAAGCATGACCTGGCGCACGGTGCAGCTCCGAACCGAGAACGGCGACATGGACATCCTGCCCAACCGCGCCATCGCCCAGGCCGTGGTGACGAACCTCTATGTGCCCTCGGGCCTGCACCGCCGCACGGCCAAAGTCATCGTCGAGCCGCGCCCCGACCTCCATGTCGCCCTGGACCACCTCACCCGGGCCCTCGCGGGCCTGCCCCACCCGGCCCAGCACCGGCCCGAGGTGGTGGTCCACAGCTCGGACCTGGGCGGCGCCGTGCTGGAGATGCGCTTCTGGGCCCTGGGGTTCCGTCACGGGCGCCAGGCCGCGTTCCAGGCCACGCGCCTGGCCGCCACCGTGCTGCCGCGGGAGGGCTTCCGGCTCATGGGCCCCCACGGCCCGACCCCGCTGGTGGCGCGGCCGGAGCCGCTGCCGGAACCGGCCCTGATGCACGATCTCGTCCGCCAGCTGGGTCTGCCGGACCACTGGGCCGAGGATCTCCGCGGCCACCTCCGCCTGCGGGTGCTGGCCCCGGGGGAGGGCGTCATCCGGGAAGGCGATCCCGGCCACTCGCTCTTCGCCGTGCACCGCGGCACCCTCCAGGTGGTGCGGGCCGAGGAGCGGCTGGAGCCCTACACCGGGATCTTCTGGAAACCCCTGGCGGAGCTCGGCCCGGGCCAGTGGTTCGGCGAAGCCAGTCTGCTCACAGGCGCCCCGCGGAACGCCACGGTGGTCGCCCTCACGGAAGCCGAGGTCGCCGAGCTCCCGAAAGAGGCCTTCGAGACCTCCCTCAAGCGGGAGCCGGAACTGCTGGAACGGTTGCTGGACCTCATCGAGCACCGGGCCCTCGGCGAGTCCGGGGCCTCGACGCCGAAGGAGTCCCGCCGGGCCCAGTGGTCGCGGCAGATCCGAGCCTGGTTCGGCTTGTAGGGTCTGCCCGGAACGACTGGTATCCTGGAGGGGCGGAGGTCCCATGGAATTGCCAGAGCACCTTCACCATCTGGTGAGCGAGCTGGGGGATTCCTTGGTCAAGGCCCTGGCGGAGGATGACCACTGCCGGGATCTCACCTTCCAGATCCAGGCCCAGGGTTACGGCCTCATGCTCATCCTCGAGGCCTCGCCGGTGGGGACCCGGTCGCGGGAGATCGTGGCCCCGGGGGACGAGGACGCCGACCTGCCCTTCTCCGAAGACGACAAGCGCCTGATGAAGTCCTTCAAGATCCGGATGGACTAGCGATGGTTCAGCCCTGGGATCTCCCGGCCCCCGAAGCCGGCTCGGCGCCGCGTCCCAACGCCGCGGGCCTGGACCTGACGGCCCTGAAGGCCCTGGTCGCGACCTTCGGCGAGCCCGCCTGGCGGGGGGCGCAGCTGTTCGAGGGACTCTACCGGCAGCGCTGGACCCGCTGGGAGCAGTTCACCCACCTGCCGCAGGCCCTCCGGGCCCGCCTGGCGGCCGAGGTAGAGCTCGCCTGGCCCACCATCGCGCAGAGCCAGCCCTCCTCCGATGGTTCGACCAAGCATGTGTTCGAGCTCGCCGACGGGAAGCAGGTCGAGGGCGTCCACATGCCCTATGTCGTCCGGGGGCCCGGTCTGCGACCTACACCCCCGGAGCCCCCGCGCCCGGGCCAGGCCGAGCCTGTCCCCGGCCTTTCCGTCCGGGGATCCGGTCTGCGACCTACACCCCCGGAGCCCCCGCGCCCGGGCCAGGCCGAGCCTGTCCCCGGCCTTTCCGTCCGGGGATCCGGTCTGCGACCTGCACCCTCGGTCCTGGACCCTGAAGACCTCGACCGCGTCACCCTCTGCCTCTCCAGCCAGGTGGGCTGCGCCATGGGGTGCACCTTCTGCGCCACGGGCCGGATGGGCATCATCCGCAACCTCAGCGCGGCGGAAATCGTGGGCCAGGTCGTGGCCATGCTGAACCACCACGGCCATCCCGCGGAGCGCCCCGTCAACTTGGTGTTCATGGGCATGGGGGAGCCCCTGCACAACCTCGATCATGTGATGGCCGCCCTCGGTCCGCTGACGGATCCCAAGGGTCTGGCCATCCCGCCGAGGCGCATCACCCTCTCCACCTCGGGCCTGGTGAGCGGTATCGAGCGCCTGGGCGCCTTCGCCCGCCGGCCCCGGCTGGCCTTGAGCCTGAATGCCACCACGGACATCCACCGCTCCCTGATCATGCCCGTGAACCGGATGTGGAACCTGGAGGCCCTGGCGACGGCGCTCGCGGCCTTCCCCCTGCAGTCCGGCGAGCGCATCACCCTCGAATATGTGCTGCTGAAGGGCGTCACCGACAGCCTGGAGGATGGCCGCCGTCTGGCCGCCTTCGCCCGTCGCTTCCCCGCCAAGATCAACCTGATCCCGTTCAATCCGCACGAGGGCAGCGGCTTCGAGCCCCCGGAGGAGTCCCGCGTCGGCGCGCTCTGCCGGCTGCTCTCGGATGCGGGGCTGCCCGTCAGCGTCCGCCGCAGCCGCGGGCAGGATGTGGCCGGAGCCTGCGGCCAGCTGGTAAGGGAAGGCCAAGGCCGGCACCCGAAACCGCGCTGACTTCGGTCATGCTGGACGGGTGCAGCCCGCGCCGAAACCCTTCTTCGAAACCCTCCACGCCCTGCTCGACGCGGAGGGTGAGATCACGCTGGGCGAACTGCTGGATGCCGCGGGCGAGCAGACCTACGGCCTCCTGACGCTGCTGCTCTCCCTGCCGAGCCTGGTCCCGGGCCTGAACATCGGGCTGGCCCCGGTGGGCGGCATCGGCCTCATCGCCCTGGGCTCCCAGCTGGCCTGGGGGACCGCCCATCCCTGGGTGCCCCGCCGGGTGCAGGACCAGGCCATCCACAAGGGCCGCATCAAGAACGCCCTCGCCAAGCTCGAGGCGCAGCTGGACCGCTTCCGCTGGCGCGGCGCCGAGCGGCGCCCCCTCAACCACCGCTGGGTGGGCGCCTGCATCACCTGGACCGGCTTCCTGCTGGCCATCCCCGTGCCCCTGCCCTTCGGGAACCAGCTCCCCGCGGCCATCCTCTGCCTCCTGGGCGCCGCTCTCCTGGAGGAACGGCCCACCTGGGCCTGGATCGGCGCGGCGGCCTCCCTCGGCAACACGGTCTACTTCGCCTCCAGCTTCGGCCTCATCGCCCGGGGCTTCCTGAAGGCCTTCCACGCCCTGGTGCAGTGATGCGCATCGATGCCCTCACCCTCTTCCCCGAGTTCTTCGAGGCCGCCCGCCTCGGCATCACCGGCCGGGCCTTCCGGGAGCTGGGACATGGGCTGCACACCCACAGCTACCGGCCCTTCGCCGGCAATGCCTTTGGCCATGTGGACGACGCGCCCTTCGGCGGCGGCCCGGGCATGGTGCTGCGGCCGGAGGTGCTGCGGGACACCCTGGCCTCCGTGCCCCGGGAGGGCGCGGGGCGCATCATCCACTTCAGCCCCGCGGCCCCGCCCCTCACCCATGCCAAGGTGCTGGAGCTGGCCCGGCTCGACCAGCTGATCCTGGTCTGCACCCGGTACGAGGGCCTGGACCAGCGGGCGGTGGAGGCCCTCGTGGACGAGGAGCTCAGCATCGGCGAGGCCGTCCTCAGCGGCGGCGAGCTCCCGGCCCTCTTCCTCATCGATGCCGTCTGCCGCTGGCTGCCGGGCGTGCTGGGGAACGGAGCCTCCGCCGAGGAGGACAGCTTTGCCACCGGCCTGCTCGACCATCCTCACTTCACCCGCCCGGCCACCTTTGAAGGGGCGGAGGTGCCGGCCGTCCTCCAGGGGGGCGACCACGGGGCCATCCGGCTCTGGCGCCTGCGGGAGGCCATGGCCCGGACGAAGCGCCTGCGGCCCGACCTGTGGGCCCTTTATCTGAGGGACCGCCTGCGGGACCTGGACCGCCCCGCCCAGTGGTGCGCCTGGCAGGTGGAGCATCCGGGGGACTGGGAGCGGCCCAAACCGAAGGGCTGGAAGGGCTATCGCCCTGAATGACCCCTTCCCTTTTCCGGCCCATCGGATACACTGACTGACTCCCCATCCGGGGACTTTCGAGCCATGTCCGCCTGATCGTAGGCTTGGGACCGCTGGCCCAGGAGCCCACATGAGCCACATCATCGATCAACTCGAAGCCAGCCTGCTTCGCAGCGACCTTCCCCGCATCGCCCCCGGCGACACCGTCAAGGTGCATGTCAAGGTGAAGGAAGGCGAGAAGGAGCGCATCCAGCTCTTCCAGGGCATCGTCATCGGCATCAAGGGCGGCGGCATGCGCACCTCCTTCACCGTCCGCAAGGTCGCGAGCGGTGTGGGCGTGGAGCGAATCTTCCCCCTGAACAGCCCCACCATCGACAAGCTGGAAGTCGTGCGCCACGGCAAGGTCCGCCGCGCCAAGCTCTACTTCCTGCGCGAGAAGCTCGGCAAGGCCGGCCGCCTCAAGGAGCGCCGCGCGGACAGCGCCCAGTAGGTCGAATCCTTCCCTTTGGAAAGGCGCCCACCCGGGCGCCTTTTTCATAGAAAGAATAGCGCTACCACGAACGATCTAACCTAAGCTGGTCCTTTAATTCTATCTCTTCTTTTGGATCCGGCGCAGGATGCGGCCAGGTCGCGGTCATGCGAACATGGTCCCGTACCATGGCCGACCCCCCAGGTCGACCGGCCCCCGGGAGGAACCATGCTGACCCTGCCCCGTCTGACCCTGGCCACGCTGGCCGCTGCCGCCCTGTCCCTCGGGGCCGAGGCCCCGCGCTACGGCGTGCAGGGCCTGGTGAACCTCCCCCTGGGCGACCTGAAGGACTTCGTCGACAACAAGCCGGGCCCGGGCATCGGCGTCCACGGCACCTTCGACCTGGGCGATGGCCACATGGTGCGGCCTCGGCTGGACTACAGCATCTACCCCGAGGCCACCTTCGGCTCCGTGAAGCAGACCGCCTCCAACCTCAGCCTGGGCGGCGACTACCTCTACTTCGTCGCCGGCAAACCGGAGGGGCTCTACCTCACGGGAGGTCTCGCGGCCGTGCGCTGGTCCTTTGAATCCAAGCTCGGCGCCCTCAAGGAGACCAGCGACACCACCAAGTTCGGGTTGGCCGCCGGCGTAGGCTACCAGTGGAATGCCACCGTGGGCACCGAAGCCCGCTTCCTGCATTCCCGCATCACCAAGGGCTTCCAGGCCAACGCCCTGCAGGCGGGTGTGACCGTCCGGTTTTAATGCTCTCCGGGGGTTCCGCGCTGCGCGCACACCCCCAGACCCCCGCGCGATGCCCGGCATAGCCGGGCATCGCTTTGCTCTCCGGGGGTTCCCCCGCCACGCATGCGTGGCGGGGATCTATGGGCGCGCTGCGCGCACACCCCCGGACCTGACGCGGGTCAGAGCCCGTATTCCTTCCAGCGCTTGCCGAGGCGGTCCAGGATCTCGTCGGGGAACACCAGGTCCCGCGGCCATTCGCGGGTGAAGCCGTCCCAGGGGCGGTTCTTGCGGGTGGCGTCGATGCCCACCTTGGAGCCGAAGGCGAAGCGGTCGGCGGAGTGATCCAGGACATCCAGCGGGCCCTCCGTGAAGAGCATGTCGCGCTTGGGATCCACATTGCTGGTGAGGCGGAAAAGCACCTCGTTCAGGTCGTGGGGATCGATGTCCTCGTCCACCACCACGATGCCCTTGGTGAACATGATCTGGCCCGTGCCCCAGATGGCGTTCATCACCTTCTGGGCGTGACCGGGGTATTCCTTCTTGATGGAGAGGATCACCAGGTTGTGGAAGGCGCCGGCGGCGGGCAGGTGCATGTCCTGGATCTCGGGCAGCACCATGCGGAGCAGGGGCAGGAAGATCCGCTCCGTGGCCAGACCCAGGTAGGCGTCCTCCTGGGGCGGGCGGCCCACGATGGTGGCGGGGAACACGGGGTTCTTCCGCATCGTGATGGCTTCGACATGGAGCACGGGATAGTCGTCGGCCAGGGAGTAGTAGCCCGTGTGGTCGCCGAAGGGGCCCTCCCGGCGCAGCTCGCCAGGGTTCACGAAACCCTCGATGACGAGCTCCGAATCGGCGGGCACTTCCAGATCGTTGGTCACGCAGGACACCATCTCGATGCCCTCCCCCCGCAGAAAGCCCGCGAACATCACTTCGCTGAGGAAGGGCGGCAGGGGGGCCGTGGCGGCGTAGGTGAGGGCCGGGTCGCCGCCGAAGCTCACCGCCACGGGCATGCGCTCGTCCTTGCCATAGCCGTGGCGGTTGCGGGCACCATCGTGGTGCAGCTGGGTGTGGAAGCCCAGGGTCCGGTCGTCGTAGACCTGCAGCCGGTAGAGTCCGGTGTTGCGGTGCCCGGTCTGCTTGTTGCGGGTGTGGCTCATGCCGAGCGTGATGAAGGGACCGCCGTCCTCGGGCCAGGTGGTGAGCACGGGCAGGTCCGTGAGCTTCACCTGGTCGCCCTTCAGCACGATCTCCTGGCAGAGGCCCTTGCGCACGGTCTTGGGCATCCAGTTGGAGACTTCGGCCAGCACCGGCAGCTTGGCCAGCTTCTCGAAGAAGCCCGTGCCGGGCTTGGGCATGGCCTCCTGCACCAGCTTCTCGATGCGGTCGGCGATGGCGTCCAGGCCGCGGGGCTCCTGGTCCACACCCAGGGCCATCTCCATGCGCTTCAGGCTGCCGAAGGCATTCATGGCCACGGGCATGGCCTTGCCCTTGGGCCGGTCGAAGATCAGGGCCCTGCCTCCCCCGGGCTCCTTGGAGATCCGGTCGGCAATGGCCCCCATCTCCAGGAATGGATCGACTTCGGCAGCCACGCGGCTCAGGTCGCCGGCGGCCTCGAGCTGCTTAAGGAAGGTCTGGAAATCGCGGCCCATGGGAATCTCCGGATCCCGATCATCCCATCCCCGGGCCGATCCCTGGAACCCAATGTCCCCTGACCGCAGTCCAACCGCCCCTGGCTTCAGGAATTTCCCTTGAGGTGACAGGGCTTTCCCCGCATACTGATGGGCCTTGCCCTGGCCGTGGGCTCCCAAGCGCGTCCGATGGACTGCCGCCCACACGCCCCAACTGAAGAGGTTTTCATGTTCGCAATCATCAAGACCGGCGGGAAGCAGTACCGCGTCGCCGAGGGCGATATCCTCCGCGTGGAGCTGCTCGAGAAGGATCCCAAGCAGGCCGTGACCTTTGAGGAAGTCCTCCTCATCGACAACGACGGCGACCTGAAGGTGGGCAAGCCCACCGTGGCCGGCGCCAAGGTCGAGGCCGAGGTCATCACCCATGACCGCGCCAAGAAGGTGATCATCTTCAAGAAGAAGAAGACCACCACCTACCAGCGCACCCAGGGCCACCGCCAGGGCTACACGGAAGTTCGGATCAAGAGCATTAAGGCCTAGTCCGGCTGTTTTCGCCTGAGGCGAAAACAGGTAGAGCAAAGCCTTTTCATTCCATTCGACATCAAGCTTAAGAGGTACTTCCATGGCTCATAAAAAAGGCGTCGGTTCCAGCCGCAACGGTCGTGATTCCCATTCCCAGCGCCTCGGCGTGAAGGAGTTCGGCGGCGAAGTCGTCCCCGGCGGCTCCATCCTCGTCCGCCAGCGCGGCACCAAGTTCAAGGCCGGCATCAATGTTGGCATGGGCAAGGACCACACCCTGTTCGCCCTCATCGACGGCAAGGTGCGCTTCCAGGACAAGGGCCAGAGCGGCCGCTTCATCCACATCGATCCCATCGAAGGATGAATGCTGTCCGGGGGTTCCGCGCTACGCGCACACCCCCGGGACTCCCGATCACAGGCCGGGCCAAGCCCGGCCTGTGATCATTCCACCCCCCTTCTTGAAGTGACCCCCCACCATGTTCCTTGACCACATCCAGCTCCGCGTCGCCGCCGGCCACGGCGGTTCCGGCGCCATGAGCTTCCGCCGCGAGAAGTTCGCCCCCGAGGGCGGCCCCGATGGCGGGGATGGCGGCAAGGGCGGCTCGGTGTTCCTGCGGGCCAACCGGGCGCTGAATACCCTCAACCCCTACCGCAACAAGCGCGAGTTCACCGCCGAACGCGGCCGCCAGGGCGAAGGCTGCATGCGCCACGGCAAGGACGGGCTGGATGTCCTCCTGGAGGTGCCCCTGGGCACCCTCGTGAAGGACGGCGACACCGGCGAGGTGCTGGCGGAGCTGCTCGAGCACGGCCAGGATGTCTGTGTGGCCCGGGGTGGCCGCGGCGGCCTGGGCAACACGAACTTCAAGAGCTCCACCAACCGCACCCCCCGCCATCATCAGCCCGGCGAGGACGGCGAGGAACGCACCCTCGACCTGGAACTCAAGCTCATCGCGGATGTGGGCCTGGTGGGCTTCCCCAACGCGGGCAAGAGCACCCTGGTGAGCCGCCTCAGCGCCGCCCGGCCCAAGATCGCCGACTATCCCTTCACCACCCTGGAGCCCCAGCTCGGCGTCGTGAGCCTCGACCGCTTCGGGGGCGACCTCCTCGACAGCTGGGTCATCGCCGACATCCCCGGCCTCATCGAAGGCGCCGCGGACGGTGCGGGTCTGGGCATCCAGTTCCTGCGCCATGTGGAGCGCACCCGCATGCTGCTGCACCTGGTGGATCTTTCCGACCCCATGACCGAACCCGCCGAGGCCATCCGCGTGATCGAGGGCGAAGTGCTGGCCTTCAGCCCGATCCTCGCCGCCAAGCCCCGTTGGCTGGTGGGCACCAAGCTGGACGCCCTCCAGGACGAATCGCGGCGCGAGGCCTTCGAAGCCCTCTGCGCCGAGCGCGGACAGAAACCCGTTTTCATCTCCGGTGTGACCGGCGAAGGCCTGCGTGATCTCGCCTTCGCCGTGGATGCCGCGCTGAAGGGCGGACCGGGTTTCGCCATTCAGCCGCGGAACGACTGGGAGGACGCCCCTCGCACGGAGCCCTCCGCGGCTCCCGGAAAGGCCCGGTAGTGCGCGTCGGCCTGCTCGGGGGGGCATTCAATCCCCCACATGAGGGTCACCTGAAACTTGCCCGACTGGCACTGGATCATCTCGGTCTGGATGAGCTGCGCTTCGTGCCCACCTTCGTCAGCCCCCACAAGCCCGATCCGGGCGGTCCCGGTGGCGAGGCCCGCCTGCACCTGTTGACCGAGGCCCTCCGGGCCTTCGATCCGCGCTGCCGGGTGGAGCGCCTTGAGCTGGATCGCGGCGGCACCAGCTACACCGTGGACACCCTGGAGACCCTGGCGGTTCGGGAGCCCGGCGCGGCCTGGATCCTCGTCATGGGCAGCGATCAGCTGCCGGGCCTGCCCCGTTGGCGGCAGCCCGAGCGGGTGTTCCAGCTCGCCTCCGCCGCGGTGGCCCTCCGGCCCGGCGCGCCGGGCGCGGTCCCTGAAGTCCCGGGCCTGCATCCCGCCGCGTCCTGGTCTGGCCGCCCCGGGGAGCTGGTCTGGCTTCCCGCCACGGAGCTGGACCTGGCCTCGACGGATCTCCGCCTTTGTCTGGCGGCGGATCCTGCCCAGGATCCGGGGGGCATTCCGCCCCAAGTTATGGCTGCCATCCGCACCGAAAACCTGTATCGTTAGCCTGCTCTGGAGCCCGCATGACCCTTGATTCCCGGCTTGCGACCGTCGTCGACGCCGCCCGGTCCAAGAAAGCCTTCCGCATCCGCCTCCTCGATGTGAAGGACATCGCCAGCTTCACTGACACCTTCGCCTTCATGAGCGGCGGCAGCGACCGTCAGAACCGCGCCATCGCCGAGGCCATCGAGGACGCCCTGAAGCTGGCGGATGGAGAGCGTCCCATCTCCCGCGAAGGCGAGACCAACGGCAACTGGGTGCTGCTCGATTTCGGCAACCTGGTCGTCCATGTCATGGACGAGGAGACCCGCCGCCACTACAACCTCGAGGAACTCTGGAATGCCGGCCGCGAGCTGGAACTGCCCGCCGAGCTCCCCCCCGCCTCCGATGCCCGCCCGTAGGAGATGACCTCCATGCCCATCGACCAGACCAACGCCTTTGAGGCCATGCAGGCCCGTCTGCGGGTCGCCTCCCAACTCTACGGACTGGACGATGCGCTCTTCAAGGTGTTCATGGCGCCCAGCCGCTCCATGATCGTCAGCCTGCCCGTGCTCATGGACAACGGGCACTGGGAGGTCTTCACCGGCTACCGCGTTCAGCACAATGTGGCGCGCGGGCCTGCCAAGGGCGGCATCCGCTACGACCTCAATGTCACCCTCGACGAGGTCAAGGCCCTCGCGGCCTGGATGACCTGGAAGTGCGCCGTGGTGGATGTGCCCTTCGGCGGCGGCAAGGGCGGCATCGTCTGCGACCCCACCCGCCTGAGCCTGGGCGAGAAGGAGCGGCTCACCCGCCGCTACATCGCCGAGATCATGGACATCATCGGCCCCGATCGCGATGTGCCCGCCCCGGACATGGGCACCGATGCCCAGACCATGGCCTGGGTCCTCGACACCTATTCCATGCATGTCCGCCGCACCGAGAACGCCGTCGTCACCGGCAAGCCCCTGGGTCTGGGCGGCAGCCTGGGCCGCGCCGAAGCCACGGGCCGCGGCATCCTCATCACCGCCCGCGAGGCCATGCAGCGCCTGGGCAAGCCCCTGGCCGGGGCCACCGTGGCCGTGCAGGGCTTCGGCAATGTGGGCAGCCAGGCCGCGCGGCTGCTGCATGAGGCCGGGGCCCGCGTCGTGGCCATCAGCGACATCCAGGGCGCCGTCAAGAACGACCGCGGCCTGGACATCCACGCCCTGCTCAAGCATGTGGCCGAGGCCCGCACCGTCGCCGGGTTCCGGGGCGCCGAGCCCATGGACCCCAAGACCCTCCTGACCCACCCGGTGGACATCCTCGTGCCCGCCGCGTCGGAGAACCAGATCACCGAGGCCAACGCCGCCCAGGTACGCGCCAAGGTCATCGTGGAGGGCGCCAACGGCCCCACCACCCCCGAGGCCGATCCCATCCTGCTGGAGCACGGCGTCCTCGTGGTGCCCGACATCCTGGCCAATGTCGGCGGCGTCACCGTCAGCTACTTCGAGTGGGTGCAGAATCGCCAGGGCTTCTACTGGCGGGAGCGCGAAGTCAACGAGCGCCTGGTGGACTACATGACCCACGCCTTCCAGGCCACCTTCGCCACCACCGACAAGTACAAGACCAACCCCCGCATCGGCGCCTACATCCTGGCCCTCGATCGCGTGGCCCAGGCCATGAGATACCGCGGATTCTACGCCTAGCCGGCCGCCCGCCCTGGGGTAGGATGGGGGTCTGCACCTCCATCGCTGATCGTCCGTCGGGGCTCCCATGGCCAGAACGCGATTCCAGGACGCGGGAGACAGTGTCCCGCTGACCGGCCTTCCAGCCGCCGCGCTCCGCGCGGTGCTGGCCGAGGGCTATTCGGGGCGGCAGTTCCGGCAGGACCTCACCGCGGGCTTCCTGGTGGGCATCGTGGCGCTGCCCCTGGCCATGGCCCTGGCCATCGCCGTGGGCGTGCCGCCCCAGCAGGGACTCTACACCGCCATCGTCGCCGGGTTCTTCACGGCGCTGCTGGGGGGATCCCGCATCCAGGTGGCGGGGCCCACCGCGGCCTTCATCGTCGTGCTGGCCCCCTTGTACGCCCGCTTCGGCCTGGCCGGGCTGCTCATGTCCGGCCTCATGGCGGGCCTGATCCTCATCGGCATGGGCGCCCTGCGCCTGGGCCGCCTCATCGAATACATCCCCTTCCCCGTGACCACCGGCTTCACCACGGGCATCGCCACGGTGATCGCCGCCCTCCAGCTCAAGGATCTCTTCGGCCTGAAACTCGAAGGGAACCCCGACCACTTCTTCGAGCGGCTCGGCGCCATGATCCAGGCCCGGGGCACGGCCTCGCCCTGGGAGTTCCTGGTGGGCCTGGGCACCCTGGCGATCCTCCTCCTCCCGAGGCTGCCCAAGCGCTGGCTGGTGCGGCTGCCCCGCCCCCTGCGCAAAATCCCGGCGCCCCTCATCGCCCTGCCCCTGGCGGCAGTGGCCGGCTGGGCCCTTCCCCACCTCCTCGCCGGGTTTTCGGTGGATACCATCGGCACCCGGTTCCACACCCTGATCGGCGGGCGGATGGTGGACGGCATCCCCCAGATCCCCCCCCTGCCCATGTGGCCCTGGCACGCGCCGGGGCCCGGCGGCCAGCCCCTGGGGATGAACCTGGGCACCCTGCGGATGCTGCTCCCCAGCGCCTTCGCCGTGGCCATGCTCGGCGCCATCGAGTCGCTGCTGTCGGCCGTGGTGGCCGACGGCATGGCCCGCACTCGCCACGACCCCGATGCCGAGCTGATGGCCCTCGGCGTGGGCAATGTGCTGGCCCCCTTCTTCGGCGGCATCCCGGCCACAGGCGCCATCGCGCGGACGGCCACGAATTTCCGCTATGGCGGGCGCACGCCCATCGCCGCCATGACCCACGCCCTGACGATCCTCCTGGCCATCCTCCTGCTGGCCCCCCTCATCCGCTTCCTGCCCATGGCCAGCCTGGCCGCGCTCCTGCTGCTGGTGGCCTGGAACATGTCGGAGGCCGAGCACTTCCTCCACACCCTCAAGGTCGCCCCCAAGAGCGATGTGGCGGTCCTCCTGACCTGCTACTTCCTCACCGTGGTCTTCGACATGGTGATCGCCGTGACCGTGGGCATCATGCTGGCCTCGCTGCTCTTCATGCGCCGCATGGCCGGCCTGTCCGGCGGCCAGGTCACCCACCCGGACCACCGCGCCCTGCCGGGTCCCCTGCCTGAGGGCGTGGTGATCTACGACCTGGCGGGCCCCCTCTTCTTTGGTGCGGCCGAGCGGGCCATGGGCGCCATGCGGGCCATCGGCGCGGATGTCCGCGTCATCATCTTCCGCATGGAGCAGGTCCCCAGCGCCGATGTGACGGGCCTGGTGGCCATGGAAGGCGTGCTCCGGGAGATGGCGCGGCAGGGGATCAAGGCCATCATCGTGGGGCTCCACGGCCAGGCCCGGGAGGTCTTCGCGCGCGGCGGCATTCATGGGAAGGCCGACGAACTTGCCATCTGCGACACCATGACCGATGCCTTCCGGATCATGAAAGCCAAGCTCCACACCTACCGGCGCCTGGAGCTCGGACCCATCCGCTTCCAGGTGCTGCACCGCGAGAAGGCGAAGATCCGGAAGGCCCCGAAGTAGCGGCCTTCCGAATCCCGGCTGCGGACGGGCTCAGAGCCCCAGGTTCACGGTCACGGTCGCACCCGAAGCCACCGTGACCGTCTGGACCGCCGAGGTGGACTGGGTGGTGGTCCCGTCGGCGTTCGCGGTGAAGCGCAGGCCCTGGACGCTGTAGGCGCCCGCCGGGACGGTCGTGAAGCCGTAGGTCTCCGCGGCCGTGCCCACGGTGGCCATGGTCGTCTGCACGATGAAGGAGTGGCTCCCCGACGGCGTGGTCAGCGACTGGAGCAGGTCCACCCGGTCGCTCTGGTTGCTGGTGGCCACGGGCGTGAGGCCGCCCGCCACGCCGCCGAGAGCGGCGTTGGCGGTGAAGGCCGCGCTGTAGGTGAACACGGGGGTCATCGCGGTGAGGGCGAGGCCGTCGCTGGCCTTGGCATCATAGGCCTTGAGGGTGGGCGCCGCCCCCGTCACGGGCTGGCTCACCACGAAGTAGGTCGCACCCACGGGAAGCAGATCCAGGGTGTAGGCGCCGGCGGCATCCGTCACGGTGCTGCGCGCGAGGACCGCATGGCCCGAGCCATCGAGGGTTTCGGCATGGACCAGGACCCCCGGCAGCGCCACCGAAGTCGCGGCATCCGTCAGCGTCCCGTGGATGGAGCCCGTGACGAGCCTGTCGCAGGCCCGAACCGTGGGGCGAAGGAGATACTGGCCCGACATCCCCGCCTGCACCACCTGGATGGAGTGGGCCGCATCGAAGTCGATCCACACATCCTTCGTGGTACCCGCGGCCACATCGAAGTTCACGATGAGCTTGATGCCCGTCTGAAGGCCCGAGGGCACGGTCAGGTCATGGACGGTGCCATCCGCCAGCTTCACGGTGTTGCCCGCGCCCAGGATCAGGCGCATCTGCCCATAGTGGCCCGCGGGCAGCGTCGCGCCGGCCGCCAGCGTCTCGTCCACGCCACCCACGAGGCTGAGCAGGTTCAAGGTCTTATGGGGCGTGCCGAGGGTGATCCAGCCGCCGTTGCCGGCGATCTCCACGGTCTGGAGGTTGACATTGATCTCCTGGTAGCCCGAGATGGGCCCGTCGACCAGGTGCACAGTCATGGTTCCAGTGCCGGAACCCGAGCCCGAGGAAGACCCGCCGCAACCCAGGGTGAGCATCCCTCCGAGCGTGACTGCGAGCGTGGCTGCGAGCAGAAGCGCGGTGCGCCATCGAAGCATGGGACCTCCTTGGCAAGAGGAGGAAACCATAGCTTCCCCGCCGCCGCCCGCAACCGTCGGGCCCAACCGCAGCCATGCTTGCAGTAGCACCCGGCCGCGACCGCCTCTCGACCCGACACAATTCCCAAGTGTTTATTTTTTATGTAGATCCATCGGATTAAGGTCGTTCAGAACACCCTGAGCAACGCGATGAAGCCGTTCACCGTCTTGACCCCCGCGATGTCGCTCTGGACGCCGACGCCCAGGTCCACGCGCACGGCGGTGAAGACCCAGAACCCCGGCAGGTCCCCGGCGAGTCCCACGCCGCTCACGCCATAGGTCTTCTGGTCGTCCAGGCTGCGGGCCCGGGCATGCTCGAGGCTCACGGAGAGGCGCAGGTTCGGCCCCGTGGGAATGGCCAGGGCCGTCTTCGCATAGACCAGCCGATCCGCGGTGATGGCGTTGGCCCGGATGCCCGCGATGCGCACGGCCCCCCCGAGACCGCCCACATCCAGGGCTTTGAAGCGGTCGAAGGCGCGGCCCGAAGCCCAGCCGGCCTCGCCGTGGAACCAGTACCCCGGCCGCACCTCGCGATCCAGGCCGAGGCTGCCGCCCCAGCGCCGGAAGTCGCCCCCTTCGGGAACCAGCTGGGGATCCGTGGCCAGGCCGTAGGTGCCATCGGGGCGCCGGCCCCACCCATGGAAGGCCCGCACCTGGAAGCCCCGGTAGAGCCAGGAGCCCTGGAGGGTGCCCACGCGCGTCAGGCCCGAGGGCGGCAGGAGATAGCCCGGGGTGCGGTACTTGCTGTCGCCTTCGCTGAAGTCGTCGTATTCGAAGTCCCCACGCCCTTCCAAGCGGAAGCCCAGCCCCAGATCGCGTCCCAGTTCCAGGCCCACCTTGCCGAAGCGCCGGCCCACGCCGTCCTTGTCGGCCAGCCGCCCGTTCTCGACCGGGCGCTCGGTGCCCTTGATCAGCAGGGCCGTGGCGTCGGCGCTCACATCGAAGCTGCCCAGCCCCCGCGGAATGGCCAGGCTCGCGGTGTTGAACAGGATCGCCGTGAGGGCGTTGAGCTGGATGCCCTTGCCGAAGGCGTTGTAGTCGAAGTAGAGGAAGCCCCCCAGGGGTGCCACGGGCGGCGTCAGGCCCGGATCCACGAGGACCACGGCCGCCAGGGCCCGGCCGCTGCTCTTGGGCTTCTCCTCGATCTTCCGCGTGCCATCACCCTGCCGCGTGAAGTAGCGGGCCCCCTCCGGCGTCACCTTCAGCATGGTGGAACCGGAGGTCCGTGCCGCCGTGCGGGCGGTCTCGAAGCCGCCGCCGTTCACTTCGAAATCGCGATAGGTGAAGCGCCGCTGGACCTGCACCACGCCATCGGCGCTCACCCAGCGCTCGAAGGTCTGCACCGAGGTCGGCCGCCAGGCATCCGGCGCCACCTGGCCATAGGTCAGGATCTCCCGCTCGCTCTTCACCGTGCCCGGCAGGTTGGTCCGCTCGCGCCGCTCCATCAGGATCCGTCCGGTGGCCTCATCCACCTCCAGCTCACCCGAATACAGCAGGGGATCCGCCCCTACGGCCTCGAAGCGCAGTCGACGGCGTCCGGGGCCAGCCGGGCCGCCGTCGCGGTAGCGGTAGCGCTCCGTCAGGCCCAGCGCCACGGGCAGGGACATGGACTGGCGGCTCTCGATGAGGGGCAGCTGCACCTCCCCATCGAGCTTCGCGGTAACGCCGTTGAAGCGCACCTCCTTCTGCAGCAGCTCGGGCCATTCCCCGGCCTTCTCGAAGTAGGCGAAGCGGAAGCCCAGGTCCCCGCCCGGCCCCCGGCCCCCCTGCAGGTGCAGATCCAGATCCGCCTTGGCCTGCACGGTCTTCACGGCGGCCCGGGACCGCAGCTGAGTCGCCCGCACCTTCGCCAGCAGGGCGCCCACATCGTAGGCTTCGGCGGCCGTCACGGCCACTTCATGCCGGTCCTTCGGCAGGGGGGCCGGAGACCAGGCCCCCTCTGCGAACACCCAACGCCGGGATTCGCCTTTGCGGTTGCGCAGGGTCAGGTCGCCCGGCCCTCCTTCCACCTCCGTGAAGCCCGGCGGCAGGGCCTCCGCCAGCCGGGCGGCCGGGCCCCCGGCGGGCACCACCACGCGCCCGCCATCGCCCATGAGGACGGAGAGCAGGGGCCCGGGGTCCGAGGGCAGCCACAGGGTCCAGGGGCGCCCGGGGAAGGTGTCCTGGGCCCGGGTGAGCTGACCCCGCCAGGCCTCCGGATCCGGGTTCAGGTCCGCGGCCACCAGGGCGCCGCCATCCACGGCCCCCCAGGCGGTCTCCTCCAACAGGGGCATCGCCTGGGGATCGAAGGCGACATAGAGCCGCTGGGTCGGGGCCTGGGCCTTCAGGGCCTGGGCCGCGGCCAGCAACAGGGGCAGGCGCCCCTCGCCGGTCGGTAGCAGCAGACGCACCGCCGGAGCCCCCTTCAGCCCCGCGACCAGGGGTACCCAGCGCTGGCGGACAGCCTCGACCTGGGCGGCGTCCCGGTTGTCCTTCGGCACCAGCTGGGTGCCGTCCACCCCGCGGAGGTCGAGGGAAACGGGCTCTGGCACCGCGCTGCGAAGGGGCGCCCCGGGCGCGTTCTGGGGGAGCGCCTGGGCGGCGAGGGGAAACGCCAGGGTGCAGGCGAGGACAGGGAACAAGGTGAACGAACGGCGCGGCACGCGGCCTCCAGGTGATGACCAAGACTACTTTCCCAGGGAACTCGCCTTAGGGGGGCCGGCGGAGTTCCAGCTATCCTCAAAGTCTGTCCAGGTGCCCATGCGATTCACGGTCCGGCTCACCCATTCCAACGGCGAGGTCCTGACCCGGGACTTCGAGGCCGATAACGCCGAAGCCCTGCGGGCCCGCGTGCTGGCCGAAGGGGGCTTCCCCCTGGACATCACCCGCACGGACACGGCCTTCCGGAGCCGCGCCCAGCTGAAGACCGAATCGCTGGTGCTGTTCAACCAGGAACTGCTGGCCCTGCTGAAGGCGGGCATCCCCCTGCTCCAGTCCCTGGAATTGCTGGTGGGCCACGGCAAGGATCCCCTGCTGCGCCGCAGCCTGACCCAAGTGGTGGAGCTGGTCCGCGAGGGCATGTCCTTCTCCGACGCCCTGGAGCAGGCCGGCACCTTCCCGGCGGTCTACCGCAGCAATGTGGTGGCCGGCGAGCGCAGCGGCACCATGCCCGAAGTCCTGGCCCGCTGGCTGGCCTTCCAGAAGTTCGCGCAGACCAGCCGCCGCCGCATCATCGAGGCCCTGTTCTACCCGGCCTTCCTGGTGATGGTGCTGGTCCTCGCCATGGGCGTGATCTTCAATGTGGTGCTGCCCCGCTTCGCCGAGTTCTATGCGGGCGGCGACATCGAGATGCCCCTGTTCACCCGCGTGCTGCTCAACATGGGCAAGGTGATCAGCTCCACCCTGTGGCTCCAGGGCCTGGCCGTGATCGGGCTCGTCGTGCTCATCCGCTGGATGGTGGCCTCCGAGGCCGGCCGCAAGCTGGCGGAGCGGCTGCTGCTGATGCTGCCCAAGATCGGCACCCTGTACCGCATGTACAGCTCCAGCGTCTTTTCCCGCACACTGGGCGTGCTGCTCGCCGGCGGCATGCCCGCCGTGCAGGCCCTCGAGGTGGTGCAGCGCACCAGCCCCAGCGAGCGCATGAAGACCGGCCTGCGCCTGGTCACCGACAAGGTGCGCGCGGGCAGCAGCCTGCATCAGGCTCTGGAGCAGGCGAAGCTGCTGGATCCCCTGGCCGTCGAGATGGTGCGGGTGGGCGAGCAGAGCAGCGCCCTGCCCGAGATGCTCGACCATGTGGCCGACTTCTTCGATCAGGAGGTCGAGAAGGCCACCACGGTGGTCACCAGCCTCATCGGCCCCGTGCTCATCCTCTTCATGGGCGTCGTCGTCCTCGCCCTGCTGCTCGCCATCTATGTGCCGCTCTTCAACGCCAGCAGCGTGGTGCGGTAGCCCCATCGATATCGCGCAGGGCGAAACCTTCAGGGGAATGAAAGCGGGGCGCGGCTGGGCCGCATCGAGCGCGGAACCCCCGGACTAACTACCGGTACCGCCTTTTCAGCCACTTCTGAGGGTCCTGGGGCTGGGCCTGGTGGCGGATCTCGAAGCCGAGGCGGGGGCCATCCACCGTGTCGCCCACGGCACCCACGGCCTCGCCGGCCTTCAGCACCTGGCCCTTGGCGACCTGGAGGCCCAGGAGGTGGGTGTAGAGGCTGAACCAGCCGCCGCCGTGGTCGAGGATCACCATGGGGCCGTAGCTCTGGTAGTAGTCGGCAAAGGCCACCTTGCCATCGGCCACCGCGTTCACCGGCGCGCCGCCGCTGGCCGCGATGAGCAGGCCGCTCTGCAGGGTCTTGGTGCGGAAGCGGGGATGCAGGTGCTCGCCGAATCCCAGCGCCAGAGTTCCTTCCACGGGCTGGGGCAACTCCCCGCGGAGGTTGGCGAAGGCCACGGCCGCCTCGAAGGCCTCGCCCTTGGGCTTGGCCAGCAGGCCGGCCAGCAGGCGCTCCAGCTGCACGGCCTCCTCTGCCAGCTCTGCCTGGGCCTGCTTCTGGGCGACCTCGTCCTTCTGCAGGCCGTCGAGAAATCCGTTGAGCTTCTCCTCCTGGAGCCGCAGGGCGGCCTGGAGCTGGGCGGCTTCGCGCTCCTCGCTGGCCAGGCGCGTCAGGACCTCCTTCAAGGCCTTTTCCTTGGCGCTGAGGTCCCCCTGCAGGCGATGGATGTGGTCCAGGCGCTTGCGCTCCTGCAGGCGCACCCAGGCCAGCATGCGGCCCTCCACCAGCCACGCCTCCAGGTCCCGGAAGGTCGAATAGAACCCCAGGTCCCCCAGGGGTCCCAGGGCCTGCATCCACCGCACCTGCTTCCGCAGATCGCCCTGGAGCTTCAGCACCTCGCCCTGGATGCGCGTCTGTTCCCGGCTGATGGTCTGGACCTCGCTCTGGGCCTGGTCCCGCCGCAGCCGCGCACCCTCCACCTGGGCCTTCGCCCGGTCCCGCTGCAGCGAGATGCCCTGGATCTCCACCAGCACGCCCTTGCGCCGCTTCTTCAGAACCTCCAGCTGCCGGTCCACCTGTCCCAGCCGGCCCTGGATCGCCGCCAGCTTCTGGCGCAGCTCCGCCGGGTCCTGGGCGCTCTGCGCCACGAGGAGCGCCGGGAGAAGGAGCCCGAGGCTGCGGCGCACGGATCTACTTCCGCCCACCGCCCGCGGGAAGGAGCATGGCCAGCGCACCCAGCACCAGCGGACCGCCGATGGAGAGGGGCAGGGCCAGCGGCGAGAAGGGATCCGACGGCAGCTGGGCCATGGGCAGCAGGCGGACGAAGACCTCCAGCACCTTCACCTGGCCGGCGCTCCAGCCCAGATCCTGGCCGAAATCCAGGAAGAAGCTCAGCTTCGGCCCCAGCTCGCGGAGCAGCAGCGTGAGCAGCAGGGCCAGGCCCGCGCTGGACTTCAGCAGCCGCGAGAGCAGCACCGCCCACAGCAGCATCTGGAGGCCCAGCAGCAGGCCGTGCAGATCCGCCCGCAACAGCTCCGGCGGCCAGGCCTCGCCGATGAGGCGCCAGCTCAGCACCCACACCGGGATCAGCGCCACCTGGGACAGGAAGAGCCCGTGGACGAACCCCAGGCCCGTGCCCGCGAAGAAGCCCTTGAGGCGCTCCCCCCGGGCGGCGGCCGCCGTCCACTGGCTCACGGGGCCGAAGGCGCCCAGCAGCACCACCAGCGACACCACCCAGTACATCACGCCCTGGAGGTTGCCCAGGACATAGGATCTCAGCGAGTCCGCACCTAGGGGCACCTGCGTCCCGAAGGCGATGATCTGCGAGCCCTCCGCCCCCTGCTGTCCCCGGACGCCCATGGCCACCAGCCCCGCGAGGAACAGGCAGACCAGCGTCCAGCCGATGCGCAGCTTCGAACTCCCGAAACGATCCATGAAAGCTCCCGAGGACCCTTCGAGTGTAGCGGTCTCAGCGTGCCGCCAGCACCTGCGCCAGATGCGCCTTCACTTCGGCCAGGCGCTCCGGCAGGACCGCCACGAACACCGTGTCGTCGCCGGCGAGGGTGCCCATCTGCCCCGCAACAGGTTCCGCATCAACGGTGAGCCCCAGGGCCTGGGCGAAACCCGGGGCCGTGCGCAGCACCAGCAGGTTGGGCGGCACCTCGGTGAGGGTGACCTCCGGCAGGATCTGGGCAGAGCCCTCCACCCGGCGGTAGCGGCCCTGGACCTTGAGGATCCCCAGGCGCTTCAGCCGGCGGGACAGGGTGGACTGGGTGAGCTCGTGGCCTTCGGCGGACAGCCGCAGCAGCAGATCCGTCTGATCCGCGATGGGGTGGGCCTCCAGGAGCCGCAGGATGAGTTGGTCCAATTCCATGCATGAAGACTGCATGAATTTGCATGAATTTGCAAGCTCTTCACAAACATGTTTCTGAAATTCCTAGAAATAATGCTTGATTCAAATTCGCGAATCTTGCATATTATGCATTCAAGCGTTTGGATATGCATACCCCATGCGCGCATATGCACAGGATTCCCGCATGACCACCCCCCTTCCGGTCCCCGCCCTGCTCCCCACCTACGCCCCCTATCCCTTCCTCCTGATCCGGGGCGAGGGTGACCGGGTCTTCGACGACCAGGGCCAGGCCTGGTGGGACTTCTACGGCGGCCACTGTGTCTGCGCCACGGGCCACAGCCACCCCGCCGTCGTGAAGGCCGTGGCCGATCAGGCCGCCTCGCTGCTCTTCTACTCGGCCGCGGCGGCCCTGCCGGTGCGGGACGCAGCCGCCGCGCAGATCACCGCGTTCGCCGGCATGGATTCAGTCTTCTTCTGCAACAGCGGCGCCGAGGCCAACGAGAACGCCCTGAAGATGGCGCTGCTCCTCACGGGCCGGAAGAAGCTGGCGGCCTTCGAGGGCGGCTGGCACGGGCGCACCCTCCTGGCCCTGTCCGTCACGGATGATCCGAAGATCACCGCGCCCTTCACCGACCAGCTCGTGCCCTGCCTGCGCCTGCCCTTCGGGGACCTCGCCGCGCTCGAAACGGCCGACTTCTCGGATATCGCCGGCGTCATCCTGGAGCCCATTCAGAGCATGGCGGGCGTGAAGACCGCGGCCGCCGACTGGTTCTGGGCCCTGCGGGCCAAGTGCGATGCGGCCGGCGCCCTGCTCATCTTCGACGAAGTGCAGACCGGCATGGGTCGCCTCGGCACCCCGTTCGCCGCCCAGTTCTACGGCGTCCGCCCCGACCTGATCACCTCCGCGAAAGGCCTGGCGTCGGGCGTGCCCATGGGCGCCCTGCTCATGACGGCCGCGGTGGCATCGAGGCTCAAGGGCGGGGACCTGGGCAGCACCTTCGGCGGGGGCCCCCTGGCCTGCGCCGCCCTGATCGCCACACTGGGTGTGATCGAGGGCGAGAGCCTGATGAAGAACGCCACCACCGCCGCCACGCGCCTACGGCAGGAATTGAAGGGCTCCGTGGTGACGGAGGTCCTCGGAGAGGGCCTGCTGCTGGGTCTCCGAAGCCCCCACGCCGCCGCCCTCAAGAAGCACCTGCTGGCCCGCCACATCCTCGTGGGCGGCTCGGGCGACCCCACGGTGCTGCGCCTGATGCCGCCCCTCAATGTCAGCGGCGAAGCTCTCATCGCCCTCATCACCGCCATCCAGTCCTTCGTGCCGGAGCAGAAATGAAGCACTTCACCCGCATCTCGGATCTCGGACCTGAAGGGGTCCAGCAGATCCTGGCCAAGGCCGCCACCTGGAAGCGCGAGCGGCCCGGCGCCATCTTCACGGACCGCATCCTGGGCATGGTCTTCTTCAATCCCAGCCTGCGCACCCGGGCCAGCTTCGAGGCGGCCATGCTGCGCCACGGCGGCCACGCCATCGTGCTGGAAGTGGGCGCAGGCACCTGGAAGCTGGAGGACCGCGACGGCGCCGTCATGAACGGCGACCGGGCGGAGCATGTGCGCGAGGGCGTGCCCGTGCTGGGCCGCTACGCCGACCTGCTGGCCGTGCGCACCTTCAGCGGCGGCGAGGGCGATGCAGTGGATGAGACCGATCCCGTCATCAACGCCTTCCGGCGCTTCTCCACGGTGCCCGTGCTCAGCATGGAGAGCGCCCGGGAGCACCCCCATCAGGGCCTGGCGGACCTGCTCACCATCCAGGAGACCCACGGCAGCACGAAGGTGCCCGTCACCCTCACCTGGGCGCCCCACATCAAGCCCCTGCCCAAGGCCGTGCCGAACTCCTTCCTCCTGACGGCCGCGGCCTGCGGGGCCGAGATCCGCGTAGCCCACCCCAAGGGCTACGAACTGGCGCCGGAGGTCCGCACCGAGGCCGAGGCCTATGCCGCGGCCACCGGCGGGAAGATCACCTACACGAACGACCAGGATGCCGCCCTGGAGGGCAGCGCCGCCGTCTACGCCAAGGCCTGGGGGCCTTCCACCAGCTCCGGAATCGAAGCGGCTCCCATGGCCGATCTGGCGGCCTGGATGCCCACCGCCGCCCACCTGCAGAAGGCCTCGAGGGAGGCCATCTTCATCCACTGCCTGCCCGTGCGCCGCAACCTCGAAGTCCACGACAGCGTCCTCGACGGGCCCTGGAGCCGCGTGGTGGACGAGGCCGAGAACCGCTTCCATGTGCAGCGGGCCACCATCCACTCCCTGCTGTCGCAGTCCTGAGTCCCCAGTCTTCAGTCATCGATCCCCGAGGTTGTGATGCCCCTGTCCCCCAATCCCTACGCCGCCCTCAAGGAAGCCTCCCGCTATGTCCGCCTGTTCCGCGGCAAGACCTTCGTGGTGAAGGTCGGGGGCGAGGTGCTGACGGAACCCAAGATCCGCAAGGCCCTCTGCGAGCAGATCGCCCTGCTCTGGTCCTTCTCCATCCGCGTGGTGGTGGTGCATGGGGGCGGGGCCGAGCTGGACGCCGTCTGCAAGGCCATGCACATCCCCGTGCAGAAGGTGGCAGGTCGCCGCGTGACGAGCCCCGAGGTGCTGGATGCCGCCAAGATGGTCTTCGCGGGCCAGGTCCACATGGACCTCCTGGCGGACCTGCAGGCCGCGGGCGTGCCGGCCGTGGGCCTCACGGGCCTCGATGCCGGCCTGCTGAAAGCCAGCAAGCGGCCGCCGGTGGCCGTGGTGCCGGACGGTGCCACCGAACCCCAGCTGGTGGACTTCGGCCTGGTGGGCGACATCGACGCCGTGGATCCCCATGTCCTCAGCCACCTGCTGGACGGCGGCTTCGTCCCCGTGGTGGCGCCCCTGTCCGGCGGCGAGGACGGCGCCATCTACAACACCAATGCCGACACCATCGCATCGAGCCTGGCCTCGGCCCTGGGCGCCGAAAAGCTCTTCTTCCTGCTTTCCGTGCCGGGCCTGCTGAAGGATGTCGCCAAGACCTCCTCCCTCATTCCCCACGCCACCCTGGATCAGCTCACGGCCTTCGAGGCCAAGGGCATCATCACCGGCGGCATGCGGCCCAAGGCGGCGGCGGTGAAGGCGGCGATCCAGGGCGGCGTTCCCAGCGTCCACCTGGTCAGCGGCCTCGCGCCGGACGCCCTGCTGGCGGAGGTCTTCACCAACGAGGGCAGCGGGACGATGATCGTGGCCGCCCAGCCCGCCACCGGATCTTTGGCCGCGCCCGCCGGCGGAGCCAAGCCATGAGCCCCGCCGAACTGCTGACGCTCCTGGTCGGCACGCCCAGCGTGTCCGGCGAGGAGGGCCCCCTGGCCGACCTCGTGCAGAGCCTGGTCGCGGCGCAGGGCTTCGAGGTCCACCGCCAGGGGAACAACCTCTGGTTCACCTTCGGGAAGCCCGGCGGGTCGCGCCTGCTACTCAACTCGCACCTCGACACGGTGCCTCCCAGCACCGGCTGGGAGGGCGATCCCTTCACGCCCGTCTGGCACGGTCCTCGGCTTCAGGGCCTGGGCGCCAACGATGCCAAGGGCTGCGTGGCGGCCATCCTGTTGGCGGCCTTCGAGCTCTCGAAGCGGCCGTTGGAAGGCGAAGTCGTGGTGGCGCTCAGCGCCGAAGAGGAAACCGGAGGCCAGGGCATCGCCACCATCCTCGATCAGCTGGGCCCCCTCGATGGCGCCGTGGTGGGTGAACCCACGGGCCTGCGCATCTGCGCCGCCCAGCGGGGCCTGCTGGTGCTGAAGTGCACGGCCCGGGGCCAGAGCGGCCATGTGGCCCACGCCCAGATGCTGGGTGCCGAGAACGCCATCCACAAGGCGGCCCGGGACATCTCCAGGATCGCCGCCATGGACTTCCCGGCCCATCCGCTGCTGGGCTCCCAGAAGGCCCAGGTCACGCAGATCCAGGGCGGGTTGCGGCGCAACCAGGTGCCGGACGCCTGCGAGTTCTTCATCGACCTCCGCACGGGGCCCGACCAGGACCACGACGAGCTGGCCGCCGACTTCCAGCGGCAGCTGGAAAGCGAAGTGACCTTGCACTCCAAGCGCTACCTCCCCAAGGGCACCGACCCCGCCCATCCCATCGTCCGCGCGGCCCTGCAGGCGGCCGGCAAGGCGGGGCCCGTGGGCTCGGGCACAACCTCGGACTGGGCCTTCCTCGGCGACATCCCGGCCGTGAAGGCGGGGCCCGGCGACACCTTCCGCAGCCACCGGCCCAACGAATACCTGACCCTCCCCGAACTCGAGTCCGGCGCCGCCTTTTACGCCTCTCTCGTCCCGGCTTTCTTCAAGATGCAGGTGCCGCATGAGGCCTGAAGCCACCACCCTCTGGGCCAAGGACCTGCCCCTGGACGCGGCCATCCACCGCTTCACCGTGGGCGAGGACCCCGATACGGACCTGTCCCTCCTGGCCTGGGATGCCCTGGGCAGCGCTGCGCACGCGAAGATGCTGGCGGCCCAGGGCCTCATCCCCGAGGCCGACGCCGTCTCCCTGGTGCGGGGCCTGCGGCGCATCGCCAACCTGGCCCGTCAGGGCGCCTTCCCCATCCCACCCCACATGGAGGACGGCCACACGGCCATCGAGGCCGACCTCACGCGCAACCTGGGGCCCGCGGGCGCGCGCATCCACCTGGGCCGGTCCCGGAACGACCAGGTGATCCTCGCCCTGCGCCTCTACCTGCGGAACGCCCTGGTGACCCTCGGCCTCCGCGTGGCCGACCTGGCCGAGGGCTTCCTCACCTTCGCCCGCGCCCACCAGGACACGCCCCTGCCGGGCTACACCCACCTGCGGCGGGCCATGCCCAGCACCTTCGGCCTCTGGGGCGCGGCCTTCGCCGAGGGCCTCCTGGAGGAGCTCGAGGCCCTGCAGGGCGTCTACGGCCGCCTGGACCGCTGCCCGCTGGGATCGGCCGCCGGCTTCGGCGTGCCCCTGCCCATCGACCGCGAGCTCACCGCCAGCCTGCTGGGCTTCTCAAAGGTCCAGCGCAGCCCCATCGATGTTCAGAACAGCCGGGGCCGCCACGAGACCGCCGTGCTCCAGTGGGCGGCCTCCGCCGGTGGCGTGCTCGAGAAGTTCCTGTGGGATGTCTCGCTCTTCAGCACTGAGGAATTCGGCTTCCTCAAGCTGCCGGACGCCTTCACCACCGGATCCAGCATCATGCCCCAGAAGAAGAACCCCGATGTGGTGGAGCTGGCCCGGGGCCGCTGCCGGGAGCTGCGCGGCACCGCGGCCCTCATCGACCAGATCGCCGCGGGCCTGCCCTCCAGCTACCACCGCGACCTGCAGCTGCTGAAGCGGCCCCTCGTCCACGGGCTGCGCAGCGCCGACGACCTCTTCGCCGTGCTCAAGCCCCTCCTGCCCGCCCTCCAGGTGCAGGCCGAGGCGGCGGCCGCAGCCTCCAGCGATGACCTCTACGCCGCGCACCAGGCCTATGTCTTCGTGCAGGAGGGCCTGCCCTTCCGCGAGGCCTACCGCAAGGTCGCCCAGCAGCTCCAGGACGGGACCTTCGCGCCCGACCGCGCCGCCCTCACCGCCACCCATCTCGGTGGCGCCGGCAACCTGGCCCTGGACGACCTGGCCGCCGACCTCGCCGCCGCTCGCGGCTGGATCGAGGCCAAGCAGCAGACCCATGCCCGAGCCGAGGAGAGCCTGTGGGCCCATTGAACATGCCAAAGACGATTCACCCCGGAGGACACGGAGGGCGCAGAGAAAAAACCTCTCTTCTCTGCGAACTCTGTGATCTCTGTGGTTTCAAATCCGTTCGCCCTGCCTCAAACATGAAAGGCCTCCCATGAGCAAGCTCGCCGTTCTCGCCTTTTCCGGCGGCCTCGATACCTCCTTCTGTGTCCTCTACCTCAAGGAGCAGGGCTACGAGGTGGCCACGGTCACCGTCAACACCGGCGGCTTCTCACCTGAGGAACTGGCCCGCATCGAGGCCGCCTCGCCACGCTTGGGCGCCGTGAGCCACACCACAGTGGACGCCCGCGCCGGTCTCTTCGAGGGCTACCTGCGCTACCTCGTCTACGGCAATGTGCTGCGCGGCCAGATGTACCCGCTGTCCGTTTCGGCCGAGCGGGTCTGCCAGGCCCGGGCCGTGGCGGAACTGGCCAAGGAGATGGGGGCGGCGGCCATTGCCCACGGCTCCACGGGCGCGGGCAACGACCAGGTGCGGTTCGATGTGGCCTTCCGGGCCCTGGCGCCGGAACTCGAGATCCTCACGCCCATCCGCGATCTGGGGCTATCCCGCGCCGAGGAGATGGCCTACTGTGCCGAGCGCGGCGTGGTGTTCCCGGAGAAGACCAAGGACTATTCCATCAACGAAGGCATGTGGGGCACTAGCGTGGGCGGCCGCGAGACGCTGGACGCCTGGACCACCCTGCCGGAAGCGGCCTTCCCTGGCGGCGTCATCGGATCCGTCGCGCCGACATGCCTCACCCTCAGCTTCGACCAGGGCGTGCCCGTGGCCTTGGACGGCAACGCCATGGACCCCGTCACCCTCATCGCCCAGCTCAATGCCCTCGGGCGACCCTATGGCATCGGCCGCGGCGTGCACCTGGGTGACACCATCCTCGGCATCAAGGGCCGGGTGGGCTTCGAGGCCCCGGCCGCGCACCTGCTCATCGGCGCCCACCGGGAGCTGGAGAAGCTGGTCCTCAGCGGCAAGCAGCTCTTCTGGAAGGAAAGCCTGGGCAACCTCTACGGCAGCCTGCTCCATGAAGGGCACTTCTTCGATCCCCTGGCCCGCGACCTGGAAGCCTTCCTGACCTCCAGCCAGGATCGCGTCCGCGGCGAGGTGCGCCTCACCCTGCACCCCCGGGCCTTCGTGGTGGAGGGTGTGCAGTCCCCCTACTCGCTGATGGATCCCCGCATCGCCACCTACGGCGAAGCCAACAAACTCTGGACCGGCGCCGAAGCCGCGGGCTTCGCCAAGGTCTTCGGCGTCCAGCAGACCCTCACCCTCAAAGCCAAGTCCAACTGATCTGAGGTTCCCATGATGCGCATCCATGTCGACAAGCTGGCCTCGGTCACCCGCAACCTGAGGCTGGGCCGCACGCTGACCCTCTCTCCCGAGATCCTGCTGGAGGAGGGCTCCGTCCTCGCCTGCCGGGTGAAGGGCGAGAAGAGCACCTACAACCAGCTGGAGGATCCCCACGGCCGCATGAGCACCCTGCACGACGGCGACATCCTCGTGGGCGCCCTGGGTCACCGCAACGCGCTGCAGGGCTACGAGGGCGTCATGCCCAAGGCCCTGAAGCCCGGCGACACTGTGAACCTGCTGAACATGGGCGGCGTCATCGGCCAGTGCCTCTCGCACAATCCCGATGTGGGCAAGCCCTTCGACCTCGAGGTGCTGGGCCAGGTGCTGGTCTTCCCGGAATTCCAGTCGCGCGCCGGCCAGCCCGCCCACATCCGCATGGGCGCGCTCAAAGGCACGGGCCTCTCCGCCCACTGCCCCGTGGTCTATGTGGCGGGCACCTGCATGAACGCCGGCAAGACCGCCGCCGCCTGCGCCGTCATCCGCCAGCTGAGCCGCGCGGGCTACCGGGTGGGCGCCTGCAAGCTCACGGGGGTCTCGCTCATGCGCGACGCCCTGGCCATGCGCGACTACGGCGCGGAAGTGGCCCTCGACTTCACTGATGCGGGCATCGTGTGCACGGACGCGGGCAGCGCCGCGGGCGTGTCCCGGATCATCTTCTCGGAGCTGGCGGCCCACGGTGTGGATGTCATCGTGGCTGAGACCGGCGACGGCATCATGGGTGAGTACGGCGTCCAGGCCATCCTCCAGGATCCCGACCTGAAGGCACTGAGCGGCACCTTCATCCTCTGCGCCAACGATCCCGTCGGGGCCGCGGGCGGCGTGGCCAACCTGAAGGCTGCCTTCGGCATCCAGGCTGATCTCATCGCCGGCCCCGCCACAGACAACCGGGTGGGCGAACGCTTCGTGGCCACCCTGGGCCTTCCCGCCCGCAACGCCCGCGCCGACGCGGATGCCCTCGGCAAGTTCGTGCTCGGCCTCGTCGAGCCTAAGATCGGGGCCAAGGCCTAAGGAATTTCGGTCCACAGATTCCACAGATTCCACGGATTCCACAGATTTCACAGATTCAAAGGCCTCGTTTCTGTTTTTCAATCTGTGTGAATCTGTGAAATCTGTGGATAAACATTTTTCCTGCGAGTTCCTATGAAATCGGTGGATGTCCTGATTCTCGGCGCATCGGGCTACGGCGGCGGGGAGCTGTTGCGCTGGCTCTCCCTCCACCCGGCCGTGACGACGATCCACGGCACGGCCCGCAGCCATGCGGGCAAGCCCTTCCACGCCCAGCACCCGAACCTGCGGGGGCTCGTCGAGGGCACCTTCGAGGCCGCGCCGGACTGGGCGGCCTTGGCCAAGAGCCCGCATCCGGTGCTCTTTTCCGCCCTGCCCCACGGCGAACTGGGCAAGCAGTGGTCCGAGCTCGAAGTGGCATGGAAGGCCCACGGACTGACGGACCGGCTCACGGTCATCGACCTCTCGGCGGATTTCCGCCTGGATCCCGCCTGGACCTACGGGCTGGTGGACTGGAAGCCAGAGCGCATGAAGGGCGCCCGTCGCATCGCCAACCCGGGCTGCTTCGCCACGGCCCTGCAGCTGGCCCTGCTGCCGCTGGCCGGGTGGAAGCCTGCCTTCGTAGCCGTCACCGCCGCCACGGGTTCCTCGGGATCAGGCGCCGCCGCATCGGACACCACCCACCATCCCACCCGCGCCAACGACTTCCGCGCCTACAAGATGCTCGGTCACCAGCACGAGGCCGAGGTCCTGCGCACCCTTGCGGCAGAAGGCTGGGAGGCCCCCCTCAGCTTCATCCCCCAGAGCGCGCCCATGGTGCGCGGCATCTTCGCCACCCTTCAATTCCCCCTTCCTGCGGGTATGGAAGCCGGGGACCTTCGGGCCCACTACGAGGCGTTCTACCGAGACCGCTTCTTCGTGCGGATGGTGGACGGGTCCCCCCGCGTGGCCGCCACCACCGGCAGCGCCTTCGCCGACATCGGCGTCGCCGCCCGCCACGGCCACGGCGCCGTGATGGTCGCCCTGGATAACCTCGGCAAAGGCATGGCGGCCCAGGCCGTGCAGAACCTCAACCTGGCCCTGGGCCTGCCGGAATGGACGGGGTTGAAGGTGGCGGGCGGCTACCCCGGCTAGCTACGGGCAGGGGATGAGCGACCCGTAGGTCCATTTATAGACAACACTTCGGGCCGTGGGATGATGGGATCCCTATTCCGGAGCACCCATGAATCCTTCCCTTCTCACCCGCGAGGCCCTGGGCCAGTTCGCCCGCGAAAGCCGCGCGGCTTTCGAGGCGGAGCTGAAAACCCTGGTGGAGATCCCCTCCATCAGCGCGGACCCGGCCCGCCAGGGCGATGTGCGGCGCTGCGCCGAGGCGGCCCGGGCCCTCTTCGAGCGGCACGGCGGCAAGGCCGAGATCCTGGAGACCAGCGGCAATCCGCTCATCCACGGCTGGTTCGGCGAGGATCCCAGCCAGTCCACCATCACCGTCTACAACCACATGGATGTCCAGCCCGCCAACGAGCCCGAGTGGACAGCGGAGCCCTTCTCGTTCGTCGTGGACGGCGACACCTACCGCGGCCGCGGCAGCACGGACGACAAAGGTCCGGCGGTGACGGCCCTCTTCGGCGCCCTGGCCGCCCGGCGGGCGGGCGTGCCTCTCAACATCCACTTCCTGTGGGAGCTGGAAGAGGAAATCGGATCTCCCAGCTTCGAGGGCGGCCTGAACCGCCACAAGGACCGCCTGAAGACCGATGCCATCGTGGTGAGCGACACGGTCTGGATCACCCGCGGCAAGCCCAGCACCCCCGCGGGCCTGCGCGGCCTCAAGGGCTTCCGCCTGACCCTGGAGACCGCCGATCACGACCTGCACAGCGGCGTGGTGGGCGGCGCGGCCCGCAACCCCCTGGCCGAGCTCATCAAGGTGGTGGCCACCATGATGGACGGCGAGACGGGCAAGGTGCTGATCCCCGGTTTCTACGACGATGTGGTGAAGCCCTCCAAGCAGGAACTGGAGGAGTGGGCTCACGCGGGCTTCAGTGTGGAGACCTTCAAGAAGGACCACATGATCACCGGCATGCGCACCGAGGACCCCATCAAGGTCATGAAGCGCGTGTGGGGCCGGCCCACGATGGAAGTCCACGGCGTGGTGGGCGGCTACACGGGCCCCGGCATCAAGAGCGCCGTGCCGCCCCGGGCCGAGGTGAAGATGAGCTGCCGCCTGGTGCCCGACATGGACGAGCACAAGACCATCGACCTGATCCGGGCTTTCGTGGCCAAGCACTTCCCGGATGTGCAGTTCCACGAGGAGCATGGCCTGGCGCCTTTCAAGGGCCATGTCACGGGCCCCTACGCCGAAGCCATCAAGGATGCCTACCGCTTCGCCTTCGACGCGCCCTGCTCCTTCACCCGCGAGGGCGGCAGCATCGGTGCCGTGAAGACCATGGAGGACATCCTGGGCTGCGAGGTGTTCTTCCTGGGCCTCAGCCTCCCCAGCCACGGCTACCACGCCCCCAACGAGAACTACGACTGGGAGCAGGCCAGCGGCGGCATGGCGGCCTTCGCCCACTACTTCGAGACGGTGAGCGGAATCAAGCGCTGAGCCCATCCCCTTCGCGAAAGCGCCGGCCTTCGGGCCGGCGTTTTTGCGTCAGAAGGTCCCTTGCACCAGCCCTCCATCCACCAGCAGGCTCTGGCCGGTGACATAGCTCGCGGGGCCGCTGCACAGGAAGGCGATGACGGCGCCGATCTCGGCAGGTTCCCCGATGCGCTTCGCGGGGATGGCGGCGGCCTGGCGGGCGAAGTGCTCGGACACGGTGATGCCCTCGGCCTTGGATTTCACCTCGGCCAGGTGGTGCTGCCGGTCCGTCATGATGTGGCCCGGGAGCAGGGCGTTGACGGTGATGCCATCGGCGGCGGTTTCCATGGCGAGGGTGCGCGTCAGGCCGGACAGCCCCGCCCGCAGGGTGGAGCTGATGGTGAGCAGAGGATAGGGCTGCTTGGCCACCAGGCTGGTGATGTGGATGATGCGCCCCCACTTCCGGGCCTTCATCCCGGGCAGCACCAAGCGGGTCATGCGCACCGCGTTCATGAGGGTGGACTCCACCCCATCGGCCCAATCGGCATCGGAAAGCCCCTCGAAGGTGGCCGCCTTGGGACCGCCGGTATTGGTGACCAGGATGTCCACCGCGCCCAGGACCGAGGCCGTGGCCTGATGCCACCGGGCCAGGTCCTCAGCCTTGGCGACATCGGCCACCACCGCCAGGGCAGGCACCCCCAGCGCTTCCAGCTCGGTCTTCACCGCCTGCAGGGCCTCGGCGCTGCGTCCGCAGATCGACACGGCGCAGCCCTCGGCTCCCAGCGCCAGGGCCGCGGCCCGGCCCAGTCCCTTGCTGCCCGCCGCCACCATGGCCACCTTGCCGCGAATGCCCAGATCCATGTCGTCCTCCTGATCTCCCAGCATAGGCGGACGGGAGGGTTGCGGCCTCCGGGCCGGAAGGAAGGGGACCGGGTTCCAGAGCAGGGCTTGACACGATACCAATATGATATCACATTGAGCGCTCTTGGAGGACCCCATGCTCAAGGAACGCCCGGCATTTGCCTTTCCCGGCCTGCCCATCCTGCTGCTGGATTTGCTGGTGGTCCTGGGGGCCCTGGCCCTGACGATCCAGGGCGGCCTGCAGAACGATCCCGGCCGCTTTTTCTACACCGTGCCCGTGCTGGTGCTCGGCCTCTTCGTCCTGACGGGCCTGTTCGTGGTGAACCCCAACGAAGCGGCCGCCCTGCAGCTGTTCGGAGCCTACCGCGGCACCGTGCGCTCGGCGGGCATGGCCTGGGCCAATCCCTTCCTCACCAAGCGGAAGATCAGCACCAAGGTGCGCAGCTTCGAGAGCCAGCGCCTGAAGGTGAACGACCTGGACGGCAACCCCGTGGAGATCGCCGCCATCGTCGTCTGGCGGGTGGTGGACACGGCGGAGGCCCTGTTCGAGGTGGAGGACTGCGAGAAGTATGTGACGGTCCAGAGCGAGGCGGCGCTGCGCGCCCTGGCCTCCCACTTCCCCTACGATGCGCACGAGGAAGGGCAACGCTCCCTGCGCGGCAGCATGGACGAAGTGGCCGCCAAGCTGAAGCAGGAACTCCAGCGCGTCCTTTCGCAGGCCGGCGTCGAGGTGCAGGACGCCCGCATCAGCCACCTGGCCTACGCGCCGGAGATCGCCCAGGCCATGCTGCAGCGCCAGCAGGCCTCGGCCATCATCGCCGCCCGCCAGAAGATCGTGGAGGGGGCCGTGGGCATGGTCGAGATGGCCCTGGAACTGCTCGAGCAGAAAGGCACCGTGCGCCTCGATGAAGAGCGCAAGGCCGCCATGGTGTCCAACCTGCTGGTGGTGCTCTGCAGCGAGCGCGCGGCCAATCCCGTGGTGAATGCGGGCACTCTGTACCACTGAGGTTTCGAAGTGGCCGAACGCAAACCCTTCCTCCTCCGGATGGATCCGGAGCTGCTGGCCAAGCTGCAGAGCTGGGCCAGCGAGGATCTGCGGAGTCTCAACGGACACATCGAATTCCTGCTGCGGCAGGCCCTCCAGCGGGAGGGGCGCCTCGGCCCCGAGAAGCCCCCCCCAAAGGCCCCCGAATGAACCCCCAGGCCCTGCAACTCGCCGCCGACCTGGGCGGGTCCCTGCTCACCATCCCGGGAGGGAGTCTCGTCCTGGCGGAGCGGATCCAGGGCCACGGCCTGCCCCAGGTCCTGGTGCTGGGGCGGTCGGCGGCCGATCTGCGGGAGCCGCTGGAGGCGGCGGATGTCGTCCAGGCCCGGGGCGTGGCCCTGAATGTCCTCGGCCTGCTCCTGCTGTCGGATTCAGACCAGGGGGTGTCGGACCTGGCGGTGGCCCTGGCCCTCCACCGTCGCCGCCTGGGCGCCCTGGTCTGCGCCCTCGACGCGGGCCTGCCCTGGCTGGCGGGAAAGCCCATGCTCGTGCGGCGCCTGCCGGGCCGTCTGGCGCGGCCCGTCCCGGTGGCCCTGGAAAAGGCCCCCATGGGCCCCCTGGAAAAGGCGGAGCTGAAGCTCTTCCTGCCGGACTGGGACAAGGCCCGCCGCAAGATGACCTTCCGGCGGCCGGAGTGGCGCGAGGCGCCGGATCACGCCGAGCACGGCGGCTTCGAGGTGGACCTTTGGTCCGGCGTGCCCGTGCCCGCCGGAGCGGAGCTCCGCGTGCCACCCCTGGTGCTGCCGGAATCCACGCCGCTCACCGAGGCCCTCCGGTCCGCGCTGCGGACGGCCCTGGGCCAGCCCATCCCCGTCCTGCCCCTGCCGGGAGACCCCGCCCCGCTGCTTGCACTGCGCAGCCTCACGCCGGAGGCCACCGCCTTCCGCGGGCCCGTGGGGGCCTGGGAGCTGGCCTTCGAGCGGCTGGCGCAGCTGCCCGCGCCGCCCCATTTCTGTGCGCGGTGCTGAGGGTCTGATCGACGGGCGCAGCCCCTGGGCCCGCCCCTCCCCGAACGACCGGAGGGCCGCTGGTGCGGCCCCCCGGTCTTCAGCCTCGAGATCTCAGAAGGTGATCTCGAACGGCCGCATCATGTCGTTCTCCTCATGCTCGAGGATGTGGCAGTGGTACACATAGGTGCCGAAGGACCGGGTCCTGAAATCCATATCCAGCGCCGAAGTCCAGGGGAGGTCGAACTTGGCCCGGACCCTCGTGACGAAACCCGGGTAGGCCTTCACGGTGTCCTTGCCGCCCATCTCCTCGGGAGCCGGCGGGATGGGCGGGCCCAGGGTGAGGAAGGTGCTGAGGGCCGGCTTCAGGGCGGGCAGGCGTCCCGAGGCCAGATAGGCATCCCAGGCGGCCTCGTAGCCATCCACATCGAAGGGCTGGCGGTCCAGGACCTGGAAGGACACCAGGTGGATGTGCATGGGGTGCGCGTCCCCGGTGAGGTTGATCCACTCCCAGGTTTCCGTCGATCCCGCCTTGATGAAATCAGTGGTCGGATCCATGGAGCCGTAGCCGTTGAACTTCACCCCGACTGGCGTGTCCGTGGCGGGATCGGCGGTCTCCTCCCCCACCACTTCCCGGTGGGCCAGGTGGGGGGTGGGAATCAGGCGGGGAACCGCCGGCAGCTTCAGGGCAGCCGCGGGTACGCTGAGATCAGCGCCCGCCAGCGGGGTGTTGATCGCGATCTGCATCAGCTCCGGGATGTCGGACATCCCGCCGTCGGGATAGGGCGCCAGGGCCGAGTTCTTCACCGTGATCTTGGTGCCCAGCGGGAGGCCTGTGAAATCCACGATGACATCGAAGCGCTCGCCGGGCGCGATCAGCAGGTTGGTCTTCGGGACCGCCGCGGGCAGCAGGCCCTGCTCGGAGCCGATCACATGGAAGGGCAGCGCGGTTCCGTCGTGGTCGAAGGTCAGGTCGTAGAAGCGGGCCTGGGAGCCGTTCAGGAGCCGGAGCCGGTAGCGCCGCGGCTCGGCATCCAGGCGCGGGTAGGCCTTGCCGTTGATCACGGGGGTGTCGCCGAAGAATTCGGGCACCCAGATCGGGTGGACGGAGTTGTTGCCCTGGGTGGGATAGAACAGCGTGCCGTCCCCGTTGAAGACCTTGTCCTGGAGGACGATCGGAAGGTGGTAGTTGCCGGAGGGGACCTTCTGGCCGTTGATGGTCGTCCCCGTATCGACCTTGTCGAAGATCAGGTACGCCGCCGCAAGCCCCAGGTAGGGGTTGAACCGGGTGGCGCCCATGGAATGGTCGTGGTACCAGAGGAGGGCTGCGGGCTGCTCGTTCGTGTAGGTGAAGGTGTCCGTGACGAAATCCGGTCCCTTCTGTCCCGAGGCGGTCCACCACTGGCCGGGGGTGCCGTCGAAGCGGGCCGCGGTCTTGCCGCCGTGAAGGTGGGGGATGGCACGGCCGGTCGGCAGGTCCGCGCCCATGATCGTCGGGTCGATGGAGTCCTTGAGCGGGAAGGTGTTCGGGTCATTGGGAAGCTGGTTGATCCACTTCACGATCACCGGGCGATCCTTGTGGGCCACGATCGTGGGCCCCAGGTAGACGCCGGGCTGGCCCTTCATGCCGTAGGTCCACACGGTCGCCGGCCCGAGTTCCGAGTGGAACTGGTGCTGGTGCTGGGTCATGGCGATCTCGTAGAAATCCGCCCGCTCCGAGAACCCGCGCACGAATTTGGGTGTTGCGGCGGGGGGAACCGGCAGAGGATCCACATACTTGGTCAGGACGGGACTGACCCCCAGCATGGGGGGCTCCGCCCTCAGGGGGACGGCCAAGGGTCCCGCGGCAAGGCCTGCCACGAGCAGGGCGGTCCGGAGAATGGATTGGGGTTGAGGCATATTCACGACAGCCTCCTCGGGGGATGGAGCCTTAAGTTACGAGCTCATCCCTTTCCAACCCATGGGGAGTCCCACCCAATGATGCAGGGAATTCTAGGTATAAAGGACTACCTGCCCCGGCCGATTCCCGACCGGGCCCCGGCAGGCAGAGACCCGGCAGGTCTTCCGCGCTCAACCCTACATGTTCAGGGCACGCCCGTAGACGGCCCGCGCCGCCTCGGGGAACACTTCGTTGAGGCTGGGGTGGGGATACATGGTGTTGATCAGCTCGTCCACCGTGAACTCGCCGCCCATGAGGGCCACGCTGGAGGCCACCAGCTCGGTGGCCTTGGGACCCAGGATGTGGATGCCGAGGATCTCACCGTACTTCTTGTCGGCCACGATCTTGATGAAGCCGTGGGGCTCGCCCACGATGTTGGCCTTGGCCATGGGCGCGAAGGGGAAGGTGCCCACCTGCACCTCGTAGCCCTTGGCCTTGGCGGCCTTCTCGTTGAGGCCGATGGTGCCCACTTCGGGATCGCAGTAGGTGCAGGCGGGGAAGCGGTCGTAGCGCACGGGGTGGGGATGCACATCCTTGCCCAGGCTTTGGGCGGCGTGCTCGGCGGCCACGATGCCCTCGTCGCTGGCCACATGAGCCAGCCAGGGCGTGCGCACGATGTCACCGATGGCGTAGAGGCCGAGCTCGCCGGTCTGCATGAACTTGTCGATGACGACGCAGCCGCGGTCCACCTGCGCCTTGGTCTTCTCCAGGCCGATGCCCTCCACCATGGGCGCGCGGCCCACGGCCACCAGCAGGTGGCTGCCCACCACCTCGCCGGGCGTCTCGCCTTCGAGGAAGCACACCACGCCATCATCGCGCTTCTCGATGCGGGTGATCTTGGTCTTGGTGCGCACATCCATCTTGTAGGTCTTGCGGAAGATCTTGGCCAGCTCGACGCCGATCTCCTCGTCTTCGAGCGGCAGGATCGTGTCCATGAACTCGACCAGGGTGACCTTGGAGCCCAGGCGGCTGAACACCGAGGCGAACTCCACGCCGATGGCCCCGGCGCCCAGGATCACCAGGTGGCTCGGCAGCTCGGTGAGGTCCAGGATGTGGTCGCTGTTGAGCACCCGGACGCCATCCGTCTCCAGGCCGGGGATGGGCTTGGGGGCCGAGCCCGTGGCCAGGATGATGCGCTTGGCCTCGTGGACTTCGCCCGCCACCTCCACCTTGCCGCCGCCCAGCAATTTGCCGAAACCCTTGAGCACCGTCACCTTGTTCTTCTTCATGAGGAACTCGATGCCCTTGGCGTTCTTGAGGACGATGCGGCCCTTGCGCTTCACGATGGTGCCGAGGTTGGCCTTCAGGGCCTTGGCGTCCACGCCGTCGATGCCGTAGTCGTCGGCCACCTGCATCTGCTCGAAGCGGTGGGCGCTCTCCAGCCAGGTCTTGGCGGGG
>JAGRPP010000010.1 GCA_019449415.1 Geothrix sp. | reverse complement strand
TGCGCGCCGTGCGCGAGGTCTTCAGCTGCACGCCCAAGGCCATGATCGAGGCCCTGGACCTGCGCAAGCCCATCTACCGCGCCACCGCCGCCTACGGCCACTTCGGCCGCCCCGAATTCTCCTGGGAGAAGACAGACAAGGTGGAAGCGCTCCGCAAGGCCGCAAAGTAAGTCTCCAGTCTTCGGTCCTGAGTCTTCAGGTACAGCGTTGGGACGGCCCGGTGGGCCGCTCCTTTGTTTGCTTTTGGGCCTCTCAGAGGGAGCGGCGCCGTACCCAAACACTGTCGCGCCGCGCTAGGGCGCATCAGGAATCCTTACCTGAAGACTGAAGACTGAAGACTGATCCCTACCCCGCCACTTCCACGCGGTTCCGGCCGCCCTGCTTGGCGCGGTAGAGGGCTTCGTCGGCGTGCTTGAGGAGATCCTCGGCATCGGGCATCTCGCCTTGGCCATCGCGGGCCGCCAGGCCCATGCTGGCGGTCTTCCGGATGGTGACGCCATCCAGGGTATGGTCCATCTCGGCGAACTTCTGCCGCAGGTTCTCGGCGACCTGCAGGGCGGCGGGGATGTCCGTGTGGGGCAGCACCAGGGTCAGCTCCTCGCCGCCGTAGCGGGCGGCCAGGTCCGTGGCCCGGAGGCTGGCCTTCAGCATGGTGCCGATGTTCCGCAGCACTTCATCGCCCATGGCATGCCCGTACGAATCGTTGACCTGCTTGAAGTGATCGATGTCGATCATCACCACCGACAGCGGCGTCTTGTAGCGCCGCGCCCGCTGGACCTCTTCCTCCAGGCGCGTCATCAGACGGCGCCGGTTCGCCAGCCCCGTGAGCACATCGGTGACGGAGAGGGCTTCGAGCTGGACATTCATCTCGCGGAGCTCATCCTGCAGCAGCTTCAGCTTGGTGTGGATGCGCACCCGCGCCAGCAGCTCTTTCTCGTGGAAGGGCTTGGTGACATAGTCGGAAGCGCCCCGTTCCAGGATCTCGGCCTTGCGGTCCAGGTCGTCCTCGGCGGTGAGGATGATCACGGGGATCTGCGCCAGTTCCTTGCGGCTGGCCTTGAGGCCCAGGAACTTCAGGCCGTCGAAGCCCGGCATGACGAGGTCGCAGAGCACCAGGTCCGGCGGGGTCTCCATGATGGTCTTGAAGGCCGTGAGGCCGTCCGCGGCCTCCATGAAGTGCGAGAACCCGCCGTCCTTCATGAGCACCGCCTTGATCTCGCTGCGGATCATGGTGTTGTCATCGACGATGAGGATGCGGGCGCCCATCAGACCTCCTCGGCGGCGGCGTGGAGTCGCATGAGCCAGTCCTGCCAGGCGGCCGGGTCGAACGAGGTCCCGGGCGGGGGGGGCAGGTTCCGGCGCAGGCTCCGCGTGGCTTGGAGCGGACCCCGGCAGAGGGCATCAGGCATCGTGCCCACGGCCTCGGCGCAGGCGGTCCAGCCTTCCGGCGTCTGGCAGACCAGCAGCCACTGATGGCCGGCCTCCAGGGACAGCCGCACGCGCTCGGGCCAGCTCCAATCCGCGCAGCCCCCCATCTCCAGGTCATCGGGCAGGAAGCGGCCCTGGATGCCCCAGGGATTCG
Source organism: Geothrix sp. (assembly GCA_019449415.1). GTDB lineage: Bacteria > Acidobacteriota > Holophagae > Holophagales > Holophagaceae > Geothrix > Geothrix oryzae. Next base: position 53,536 of record JAGRPP010000010.1, on the reverse strand, counting down.
CGGCCACGGATCCTCGGTGCAGGCTGGCGGGCAGGGTGCCGGAAGCCGGGGTGCGGAGGTGGGCCACCATCACCAGGCGGTCGGGATGGGCCAGGGCCGTGAAGGCGGCGGCGTTGCGGTCCACCAGGGCGGCGCTGGCGAGCTCGGGCAGGCCCAGGTGGCTGTCGAGGGTGGTGCCGCCCAGGCCGGGGAAGTGCTTCAGGCAGCCGCGGACGCCTATGGACTCGAGGCCGTGGAGGAAGGCGCCCGCCGCCGCTGCGGTTTCGCCGGGATCCCCGCTGGCGGCCCGGTCCCCGATGCCGGCTCCGGGATGGCCGTCCCAGAGATCCACCACGGGGGCGAAGTCCACATTGAAGCCCAGGAGGCGCAGGCCCTCGCCCCAGAGTCGGCCCCAGGATTCGCAGGCCGCGGCGCCACCCCCCAGCCAGATCCGCCGGAGGGGAGGCGTCACGCCCACCCAGGGGCGCAGGCGGCTCACAGGCCCACCCTCCTGGTCCAGGGCCACGGCCAGGGGCAGGTCCGTCCCGAACCGGGCCTGGAGGCCGTCGATCAGGGCCCTGCAGCGGGCCGGCCCCTGGGCGGGATCAGGATCCAGGTTGCGGGCGAAGAGGATGACACCGCCGGGGTGGAAGGGGAGGTCCACTTCCGCGGCATCGAGGCCCCGGAAGCCGGTCCAGAGGAGCTCTTGGGCACTGGGCATCCCTCACCTTACCCGGAGGGCCAGCTCCAGGTGGCGGGCCAGGAGCAGGAATCCAGGGCTCGCTTCCTGGAACGACGAGCGGTCCTCGAATCCCAGGTAGAGCCAGCCCGCGCTCCCCAGGGGTACCAGGTGCTCTTCGGGATAGCCCAGGGCCGGGGCGGCAAGCGGCCCCGGAAGGGGGCGTTCAAGCGCGGCCGGGAGCGGACGGGTTCCCCGCCGGGCGACGGCGCGCAGCTGGCCATCGGCGTCGTGGCGGTAGCAGGCCAGGCCATCCGGCGCGCACCGGGTCACGAGCCGGTCCAGCAGCGGCCCGAGGGCCGCCTCCGGCGAGGGGGCCTCGAAGCTTTGGAGGCTCAGGTCGCAGAGCTCGAGGGCCTCTTCGTGGGCCGCCCGGAGATCCTGGGAGCGGCTGAGGATGCGGGCCTCCAGCTCGGCCTGGTAGGCCCGGACGGTCTTCAGGAGGCGGGCATGATCCAGGGCCCGGTCCAGGACCACCTCGATCTCCGCCAGGCGGAAGGGCTTCTGGATGAGGTCATAGGCGCCTTGTTTCAACGCCCCGATGGTCGTATCCAGGGTGGCGAAGGCGGTGATCAGGATGCAGATGGTGTCCGGATGCCGCTCCTTGAGGGCGGCGAGGAGCTCCAGGCCCGACAGCCCGCCGGGCATGTGCAGGTCCGTCAGCACCAGGGGGAACGAGGCCTCGGCCATCCGGGCCAAGGCGGCCTCCCCGCCGGCGACGGCTTCGGCGGAATAGCCCCGGCTCTGCAGGGCCTCCAGCAGCGCGGTGCGAACTTCGGGCTCGTCATCCACGATGAGGATGGGCTCCTGGATCATGGGGCCGTTCTCGCCGGGGCCAGCGTGCGCTCGAAGATCTTCGCGTCGATGAAGATGCGCAGCACTTCAGAGTCCAGGAGGTTCACCTTGGCCTCCTGTTCCAGGATCTCGAGGCTGCGCTCCACGCTTACGGCGGCCTTGTAGGGACGGTCGGCGGCGGTCAGGGCGTCGTACACATCGGAAACGGCCATGAGCTTGCTCTGGACAGGGATGTCCGGCTCCTTCAGCTGGCGGGGATAGCCCCGCCCGTTCAGGCGCTCGTGATGGGCCCAGGCGATCTCGGGCACGCCGGCCAGTTCGCTCGTCCAGGGGATCTGGCTCAGGAACCGGTAGGTGTGGGTGACATGGCTCTGGATCTCGTCCCGCTCCTGGGCCGAGAGGCTGCCCTTGGGGATCTTCAGCAGATCCAGATCGCCAGGGCCCATGAGGGCCCGGCGATCTCCGGACCAGTGCTGGTAGGTGAGGTCTTCGAGAACATTCAGCTCGTGCGCGACCTCCTGGGGCAGCACGGTCGGCTCGTTGCTGCGCCGCACCAGGTCCACCAGGCGCCGGGTTTCCTCCTCCTGCTGGCTCAGCAGGACCCTGGCCTGGCCCGGATCGAAGGTCTGCCCCTTGCTCCAGGCCTCCAGCATCCGGTCGCGCATGGCTTCCAGGGTGCGCTGGTGCAGCCGCTGGAAGATGCTCTCCAGGTGCTCGCCCTCGATCTTCTTCGCCTTCACCAGCACCTGCTCCCGGACGCCCACCTTGCCGAAGTCGTGGAGGAGGCTGGCGTAGCGGATCTCACGGATCTGGATGGGGGTGAACAGCAGCCCGCCGTAGGGGCCGTTGGGGGTCTGGTTGACCGCCTCCGCCAGGCCCACGGTGAGCTCGGCCACCCGGCTGGAATGGCCGGAGGTGCTGGGGTCGCGGGCTTCGATCGCGGTCACGGAGGCGTTCACGAAGCCTTCGAAGAGGCGCTCGATGTCGTTCTTCAGGCCCAGGATCTCCTGGGTGCGGGCCTCCACCATGCGCTCCAGGTTCTGCTGGTATTCCTCGTTCTCCCGCAGCAGGCGGTAGTGCTCCAGGGCCCGCTCGAGGCCGGCCTCGATCTCCGCCAGCTTGAAGGGCTTCTGGATGAAGTCGTAGGCACCGCGCTTCAGGGCCTGGATGGCGGATTCCGTGGTGGCATATCCGGTCATGAGGATGCCCAGGCTCCGGGGGTCCTCGTCGTGGATGGCCCGCAGCAGCTCCAGGCCTGACAGCCCGCCGGGCATGTTCAGATCCGTGAAGATCACCGGGAAATGCCGGGTCCGCACCTTCGCCAGGGCCTGGGCGCCGCCCTCGGCCCCCTCGGCGGCGTAACCCTGGTCCTCCAGGGCCTCCACCAGCAGGTTCCGCAGATCCGCCTCGTCGTCCACGATGAGGATGGGGATGGGGGTGGTGAGGGGCACGCCGACTCCAAGGATCCCCGCCTCATCGGACGGGAGGGGGAGGGGGACAAGTTTGGGGGGAGTCCCGCCTTCCGGCCTCCAGCCTGCCCTATTGCACGGCCTCCGTCTCTACTTTCAATTGGCCGTCCTCGATCCGGAGCCGGGCCAGCCCGCCGGGCTTGAGCCGGCCCTGGAGCACCAGGCGCGACAGGGGATTCACCACGGTCTGCTGGATGAGGCGCTTGAGGGGGCGGGCGCCATAGAGGGGATCGAAGCCCTCGGTGGCCAGCCAGTCGAGGGTCGCCTCCGGCGCCTCCAGCCCCAGGCGCTGGGCCTGGAGCATGGTTTCCACGCGCTTGAGCTGGATGCGGGCCACGGCCTTCATGTCCTCGCGGCTCAGGGAGCGGAAGATCACCACCTCGTCCAGGCGGTTCAGGAACTCGGGGCGGAAATGATCGTGCAGGGCGGCCTGGACGGCGGTTTCGGCCCTGGAGGCGTCGCCGCCGGCATCGAAGATGGCCTGGCTGCCCAGGTTGGTGGTCATGAGCACGACGGTGTTGCGGAAGTCCACCGTCCGGCCTTGGCCATCCGTGAGGCGCCCGTCTTCCAGCACCTGCAGGAAGAGGTCGAAGGTGCGGGGGTGGGCCTTCTCCATCTCATCCAGGAGGATCACGGCGTAGGGGCGGCGGCGGATGGCCTCCGTGAGGCGCCCGCCCTCCTCGTAGCCGATGTAGCCCGGCGCGGCGCCGATGAGCCGCGTGGCATCGGCCTCGTGGGTGAACTCGCTCATGTCGATGCGGACCATGGCGTTCTCGTCATCGAAGAGGAACTCCGCCAGGGCCCGGGCCACCTCCGTCTTGCCCACGCCCGTGGGGCCCAGGAAGAGGAAGCTGCCGATGGGCCGCTTGGGATCGCTGAGTCCCGCGCGGTTCCGGCGCAGGGCATCGGAGATGGCCGTGAGGGCCGGATCCTGGCCCACCACCCGCTCGCCCAGCCGGGCCTCCATCTTCAGGAGCTTCTCCACCTCGCCTTCGAGGATGCGGCTCAAGGGGATGCCGGTCCAGCGGCTCACGATGGCCGCGATGTCGGCTTCGCCCACCTCCAGGCGCAGCATGGCGCTCTCCTTGGGGGAGGTCGCCGTCAGCTGCTTCTCCAGGGCGGGGATCTCGCCGTATTCCAGGCGCGAGGCCCGCTCGTACTCGCCCTTCGTCTTCGCCTGCTCCAGCTCGATGCGAAGGTCGTCCAGCTTCTTCTGGAGGGCGCGGGCCCCCTCGATCACCTTCTTCTCGTTCTCCCACTGCGCCCGGAGCTTGCTCAGCTCCTCATTCAATTCCGCCAGTTCCTTGTCCAGTTCCGCCAGCCGCGCGCGACTGGCCGCATCCTTCTCCTTCGTCAGGGAATGCCTCTCCAACTGCAGCTGCATTTCGCGGCGCTCGCGGACATCGATCTCCGTGGGCCGGCTGTCGAGCTGCATGCGCACGGCGCTGGCGGCCTCGTCCATGAGATCCACGGCCTTGTCGGGCAGGAAGCGGTCGGCGATGTAGCGGTGGCTCAGCTGGGCCGCCGCCACCAGGGCCGCGTCCTGGATGCGCACGCCGTGGTGCAGCTCGTAGCGCTCCTTCAGGCCCCGCAGGATGGAGATGGCGTCTTCCACGCCGGGTTCCTCCACGAAGACCGGCTGGAAGCGGCGCTCGAGGGCCGCATCCTTTTCGATGTGCTTGCGGTACTCATCGAGCGTGGTGGCGCCGATGCAGCGCAGTTCGCCCCGGGCCAGAGCCGGCTTCAGCAGGTTGGCGGCATCCATGCCGCCGGACACGGCGCCCGCGCCCACCAGCAGGTGCAGTTCGTCGATGAAGAGCACGACCTGGCCCTCGGCCTTCTCGACTTCCTGGATGACGCCCTTCAGGCGCTCCTCGAACTGGCCCCGGTACTGCGTTCCGGCCACCAGGGCACCCATGTCCAGGCCCATGACCCGCAGGCCCTTGAGGCTTACGGGCACATCGTTTTTGTGGATGCGCTGGGCCAGGCCCTCCACGATGGCGGTCTTGCCCACGCCGGGCTCGCCGATGAGCACGGGGTTGTTCTTGGTGCGCCGCGAGAGCACCTGCAGCACCCGGCGGATCTCCTCGTCGCGGCCGATGACGGGGTCCAGCTTTCCGGCGGCGGCCAGGGCGGTGTAGTCCTTGGCGTACTTCTCCAGGCTGGCGAACTTCTCCTCGGCCGTCTCGTCCTCGACGCGGGAGCCCTTGCGGGTTTCGCGGATGGCAGCCTCCAGCGTCTTCCGGTCCAGGCCAAAGCGCTCCAGGGTCTTCTTGGCGTCCGTGTGGGCGTTGGCCAGGGCCAGCAGGAGGGCGTCGGTGGCCAGGAAGCGGTCGCCCAGCCCGCGGCCCGTGTCGCTGGCCACTTCCAGGAAGTGGCGGAAGGCCGCCCCGACCTGGGGCTCCGAGCCGCCCACGGCCCGGGGCAGCTTGTCGACCAGGGCTTCGGCGGCGTCCGCCAGACCCTGGATGGACTCAGGGCTCTGGCCGGCCCGTTCCAGCAGGGGACGCAGCCCGACCTCCGGCGTGAGCAGGGCCCCGAGCAGGTGCTGAGGTACCAGCTCGGGATGCTGATCCTGCACGGCCCGCTGCCGGGCGGCCACCACGGCGTCGTTGGCTTTCTGGGTGAAGGGGAGGAGGGACATGGAACACCTCGACGGGTTCCAGATTAGGTCAAATTTGATGCTGATCAACTAAAATTTTATGAATCAAATATCACAAGGCCGTTCTCGGTTGCACGGCCGCATGGGCCAGGAGCAGCCCCGTGAGCAGGGCGATGGCCACGAAGAGGGCCTGGAAGGCCGTGTCGAGACCCACCACCAGCTGCTTCTGGATGATGAACTCCAGGCCCCGGAACCCGAGGCCCCCGGGCACCAGCACCATGAGCCCCGGCAGCAGGGTCACCACCGAGGGCCGGTGGGTGAGGCGGGTGAAGAGGTTGCTGCCCAGGCCCAGGGCGAAGGCCCCCAGGCCCACGCCGAACTGCGGTCCCAGCAGGGCGGCGCCCTGCCGGGTGCCATAGAAGGCCAGGATGCAGGCGGCGAAGATCCAAGGCAGATCCCGGGGGCGGGCCCGGAAGATCACCACGAAGGCCGCGGCCGCCAGCAGCAGGATCGGCAGCACGGTCCAGGCGGGCAGCGGCAGGGGGGTGCCCTGGAGAGCCCGGTCCACCAGGGGGCCCGCCAGGCGTTGACCCAGGGCCACCCCGAAGCCCAGGGAGAGGAAGGTCATGGCCGTATCCAGCAGCCGCGCCGTCCCCGCCACCAGGTTCCCCGTGGCCAGCTCGTTCATCGAGACCACCAGGCGCAGTCCGGGCACGAGGACGATGAGGCCGGCCACGGTGAGGATCTGCGGCGAGACATGGGCAAATCGGGCGGCGGCGGCCACCGCCAGGAACCCCACCAGCGTGCCGGCCACCGGATAGACGATCCGGGACAATCCGGCCTTCCGCCCCAGCAGCAGGGCCGTGAGGCCCACGAGCACGCCGAGCAGCGCCGTGAGCGCCATTTCGCGCCAGCCGCCGCCGAAGAACATGGCGGCCGGGGCCGAACCCAGGCCGAAGCAGGGCACGGTGAGCCAGGGGCCCCAGCGGTCCGGGGCCGACAGGATGCCGCGCACCCGGTCGTGGGCCTCCGGGGCGCCGATGCGGCCCTCGATGAGGGCGTCCGTGGTCTCCTGCAGATCGGACAGTTTTTCCAGGTTCGTTTCCCCGGAGGGGCTGCGTTGGATGAAGGCCCAGCGTTCATGCCCTCGCCCCAGGGAGGCGAAGAAGGCCGTGGGCAGCCCAAGAAACTGGCCATCCAGGCCCAGGCGCCGAGATACCCGCTCCAGCGCATCCTCGAAGCGGTGGGCGGGAATGCCGTAGGCCTGGAAGGCGCGGCCCAGCTCCAGGCAGAGGGCCACTTCCGGGGGCGGCGGCGCCGACGCTGGCGTGGACGGGGCCGGAGGGGACGGGGCCGCCTCGGGGCTTCCCTGGAAATTGGACGATCCGGCCGTGGGCATGCCCCAGGTTAGCGGAGCCCAGGGGCCGCGCGGGTCGCGCGGATCTTGGTCCCCCGCGGGAGGGGCCGCGGGAGCACCCCTAGCCTGCCGCTTCCTCCGCCAGGGCCAGGCAGGCCGTGAGGCCCGGCGATTCGATGCCGAGGAGGTTCACCAGCCCCCGCAGCCCGTGGGCGTCCTCCCGCTGAATGAGGAAATCCGGGGCCGGCTCGCCCGGGGCGTGCAGCTTGGGCCGGATGCCCGCGTAGGCGGGCTGGAGGGCGCCGTCCGGCAGGTCCGGCCAGTACTGGCGGACCTCGGCGTAGAAACCGTCTGCGCGGTGGGGATCCACCTCGTAGTTTTCGCGGTCCACCCATTCCATGTCGGGCCCGAACCGCGCCTGCCCGGCCAGGTCCAGGGTGAGGTGCACGCCCAGGTGGCTCTGGTCGGGGAGGGGGTAGACCAGGCGCGAGAAGGGGGCGGGGCCCGACAGGGAGAAGTAGCTGCCCTTGGCCCAGCGCCGGGGCGGGGGCGGAAGGGCGGCGGTGGGGATCCCCTCGAAAGCCCAGGCCAGGGCCAGGGCGCCGAGTCCGGCGCAGTTGAAGACGCGCTCGGCCCGCAGCGTCATCGGATCTTCTCCGCCGACTTCGATCTCGAGCCCCGCCGACCACGGCCGGCCCCCCAGGACGGGGCTCTTCAGCACCACGGCGGCGCCATGGGCCTCGGCATCCTGGCGGAGGGCGCGCATGAGCCCATGGCTGTCGATGATGCCCGTGCTGGGGGAGCTCAGGGCGGCGGCGGCGCGGAGCTGAGGCTCCAGCTGCCGGCTCGCCTCCGCGTCGAGCCACTGGAGGTCCAGCACCCCGTTGACCTCGGCCCGGGCGCGGAGCTGCCGCAGGGCTTCCAGCTGGGAGGCCTCCGTGGCCACGATGAGCTTGCCGCAGCGGCGGTGGTTCACGCCCCGGTCCCGGCAATAGGCGTAGAGGGCGCGGTTGCCCGCCACGCACAGCCGGGCCTTCAGGGATCCAGTCGGGTAGTAGATGCCCGCGTGGAGGACCTCGCTGTTGCGGGAGCTGATGCCGGTGCCGATGCGATCCGCCGCCTCGAGGACCACCACCTCGCGGCCCGTCATGGCCAGCCGGCGGGCCAGGGCCAACCCCACCACCCCGGCGCCGATGACGACGCATTGGACTTGTTCCATGACCGGCCCCCGCGGAAACGATTATTCCAGGCCGGGCCGGGGCACCCGGTCTGGCGCTCGCCATGATTGAAAAATATGTCTAGGTTTTTTTATTAACACTTAACCTTGGACAAACCGAAAACAGGACCATGGGCGTTGGTTTCTCCCCGCACCCGAGAGGGCCTGCCCCTCGCGCACCCGTCCGTGAAGAAATTTATTGGTTCTGTAATCAGCTATTTGAATCAAGGCGAACCACCAGGAATTCCACGACTCACACCCGACCTCAAACGACTCGATAGGACTTTGAGATGCTGTCGCCGCTCGCCTCGCGAGAACGGGCCCGGCACCCCCCCAGGAGACCCACCCCACCATGCGCACCAACCTACCGGTCACGGCCGTCGAGCATCACATCCAGGAGGGCACCTTCGTGGTGTCCAAGACGGACCTCGCGGGGGTGATGACCTTCGTCAATTCCGAATTCCTGAGGATCAGCGGGTTCACGGAGCAGGAACTCATCGGGGCACCCCAGAACATCGTCCGCCACCCCGACATGCCGTCGGCGGCCTTCGCGGATCTGTGGGCGACGATCAAGGCCGGGAAGCACTGGCACGGCATGGTCAAGAACCGCTGCAAGAACGGCGATTTCTACTGGGTGGACGCGGCCGTGTCGCCCATCCACGACCGGGGGCAGGTGACGGGATATGTCTCCATCCGCAGCCGGCCCTCCCGGGCCCAGATCGACCAGGCCGTGCACGCCTACGGCCTCCTGAACCAGGGCCGCACGCTGGAATCCACCTACCACAAGCCGTTCATCCTCCTGCCGAATCTCGGCCTGCGCGCGAAGATCCAAGTCGCCTTCGCGGTGGCCGCGGGGGGCATGCTCCTGGCCGCGGCCCTGGGCTGGCGGATGGGTGGCGGCGCCTGGGCCCTGGGGCTGGGCCTGCTGGTGGGCGTTCCTGCCGGCCTGGGCCTGGGCCGGCTGCTGGCGCACTCGCTGGAGGCGCAGTTCGGCGGCGATCCGGCCGAAGCCATGGCCATCCTGCAGAACATGGCGGAAGGCGACCTCTCGGCGAGCATCACGACCCGGGAAGGGGATGTGACCAGCGTGCTCGCCCACATCCGGGCCATGCAGCAGCGCTTCAAGAGCATGGTGAACCGCCTGCGGTTCGAGGCCACGGAGGTGGCCTCCAGCGCCGAGGCCCTGTCGGCCTCCACCACTCAGATGACCGGCGCCACCGAGGAGATCGCCCGCAGCACCGAAGGTCAGCGAGCCACTTCCGAGAATCTGGCGTCCGCCATCACCGAGCTGTCCGCGTCGGTGACCCAGGTGGCCTCCAACGCCCGCCAGGGTCAGAAGCAGGCCGAGGAGGCCGTCCAGGCCGCCGTGGAGGGGGACCAGGCCGGCGAGGCTGCCATGGCCGCCATGGCGGAAGTGGAAGCCGCCACGGCCGAGGTGGTGAAGGCCGTCCAGGTCATCCAGGAGATCGCCCGGCAGACCAACCTCCTCAGCCTCAATGCCGCCATCGAGGCGGCCCATGCGGGGCAGGTGGGCAAGGGCTTCGCCGTGGTGGCCGAGGAGGTCCGCAAGCTGGCGGAACGATCCGCCACCGCCGCCGAAGAGATCGGGCACCTCATCCACGCATCCAACCGGGCGGTCCAGAGTGGCCGGGCCACGGTCCAGGACGCGGTGAACTCCCTCGATCAGATCCGCGACCGCATCCGCATCCTCCAGTCGCTCACGCTGGAGATCTCCAGCGCCACGGAGGAGCAGGCCAAGACCAGCACGGAGGTCGCCGAACAGGTGGAGCAGGGCGCCCAGGTGGCGATCCGGAACGCCGCCTCCACCCTTCAGCTCTCGGCCACCGTGGAGGACACCTCCCGCACCACCCGCGAGCAGGCCCGCATCGCCCACGGACTGCTGGATCTGGTGGATCAGTTCAAGGTCTGAGCGGGTCTGTGGGAAGATCGGAGGTTGGCCCTCTCCCACCCTTTCCGAGTCGACCCGCCGAATGTCCACACCCATGCTGCAGCAGATCGCCGGCCTCAAGCGCGAGGCCGGCGAGGCCGTGCTGCTCACCCGCATGGGCGACTTCTACGAGATCCTGGGCGAGGATGCCATCCGGGCCGCGCCGGTGCTGGAGATCGCGCTCACCCTGCGCGGCAAGGGCTCTGAATCCGAGACGCCCATGTGCGGCGTGCCCCACTTCGCCCTGGAGTCCTACCTGCCGAAGCTGCTGGCGGCGGGGTTTTCCGCGGCCATCGCCGAGCCCACGGCCAAGGCCGAGGAGGTCAAGGGCCTGCTGCCCCGCGCCATCAAGCGCATCATCACGCCCGGCACCTGGCTGGATGACGATGCCCGCTGGCTCTGCGCCCTGCACCGGACGGGACCGGCCTGGGGCTTGGCTCTGCTGCAGCTGGCCTCCGGTGCTTTGCGCGTGCTGCCGGGTGAGGGCGAGGAGGCCCTGTGCGCCACCCTGGAACGGCTGGGCCCCCAGGAGCTGATTCTGGCCGAGGGAGCCGAGGACATCCCCGACCTGGAGGCCGCCCGCATGCGCTTGCCGGGCTGGCGCTTCGAGGCCTCCCGGGCGAAGCAGCAGGTGCTGGCATTCTTCGGCTGGCAGCACCTGGAAGGCGTGGGGCTGGATCCCTACCCGGCCGCCCTTGGCGCCCTGGCGGCCCTGCTCGATCATGTGGAGGCCACGCAGAAGGGCCGCCCCGCGCACCTCCAGGGCGTGTCACTGGAGCTGGGGGCTTCGGGCCCGCTGCTGGATGCCACCAGCGCCCGGCACCTCGAAGTCTTCGCCAACGGCCTGGACGGGGGACGCGCCGGCACCCTCTTTGCCCTGCTGGACCAGTGCCGCACCCGCATGGGTTCGCGCCTGCTGAGGGCCTGGCTCGAACAGCCCCTGCGGGACCGGCCCGCCCTGGAACGCCGCTGGTCCCAGGTGGCCTGGCTCACGGAGGACCGCCGCCGCACGCCCATCCAGTCCCTGCTGGACCAGGTGCCGGACCTGGACCGCCTGCTGGGTCGCGTGGCCCTAGGGCTTGCCACGCCGCCGGAACTGGCCCAGCTGCGGGAAGGGCTCGCCGTGCTCCAAAAGCTGCCCGCCCGCATCCAGGATGAAAGCTGGGCGGGCGAAGTGGAGGGGCTGGGCCTCTGGCCGACGGATACGCCGCTTTGCACGCTCTTGCATACGGAGCTTCAGCGAGTCCTCGCTGAAGCTCCGCCCCTCGACTTGGAGAAGGGCGGTGTCATCCGCGAAGGCGTGGACGCGGAGCTGGACGCCGTGCGCCGCCTGGCCCGGGACGCCAAGCAGGTGATGCTCGAGCTCGAGGAGGAGGAGCGCCGGGCCAGCGGCATCCAGAGCCTGAAGATCAAGTACAACCGCGTGTTTGGCTACTACTTCGAGATCACGAAGGCCAACCTGGGCGCCGTGCCGGCGCACTTCCTGCGCAAGCAGACGCTCGCCAACGCCGAGCGCTTCACCACCGAGAAGCTCGTGGCCTTCGAGCAGCGGCTGCTGAGCGCCGAGAGCGATCAGGCCCGGCTGGAAGCCGTCCAGCTCCAGCGGCTGCTGGCCCTGGTGCTGGAGCATCGCGCGGATCTCACGCGCCTCGCCCGGGCCGTGGCCGCGCTGGATGTCCTCGCCGCGCTGGCCGAGCGGGCCCGGCTCTCGGGCTGGACGCGCCCCGAATTGGGGGAGGACCGGGAACTGGCGCTGGCCGCGGGCCGGCATCCCATGCTGGAGTCCCGTCTCGGCCGCGAGTGCATTCCCAACGACCTGCAGTTCAGCGCGGCGCAGCCCATGGCCGTGGTGACGGGCCCCAACATGGGCGGCAAGTCCACCTTCCTGCGCACGGCGGCCCTGCTGGTGGTGCTGGCCCAGGCGGGCTCCTTCGTGCCCGCCGAGCTCATGCGCTTCGGGCTGGTGGATCGCATCTTCACGCGCATCGGCGCCTCGGACCAGCTGGCCAAGGGCCAGTCCACCTTCATGGTGGAGATGACGGAAACGGCCCGGATCCTCAACCAGGCCACCTCGGCCAGCCTGGTGATCCTCGACGAGATCGGCCGCGGCACCTCCACGCGGGACGGCCTGGCCCTGGCCGAAGCCATCGCCCTGTTCCTGCGCGATCTGAAGGGGGGCGCGCCCCGCACGCTGTTTGCGACCCACTACTTCGAGATGACGAAGCTGGCGGACGACAGCCGCATCCAGAACCTCCATGTGGAAGTGCAGGAGTGGGAGGAGCAGCTGCACTTCCTCCACCGCGTGGCGCCGGGCCCCGCCGACCGCAGCTACGGCATCCAGGTGGCGCGCCTGGCGGGCCTGCCGCGGACCGTCATCCAGAAGGCCCAGCGCCTGCTGGCCCAGGCGCCCGAAGCGCCGCCCCGGGCGCCCATGCCCTCCCAGCCCGCACTGCCGTTGTTCGAAGTGGAACCGGACGCCCTCAGGACGGAGCTGGAGGCCCTGGACCTGAACCGGATGACCCCCCTGGAGGCGCTCAATTGGATCGCATCGAAACGGGCATGAGCGCACCCCATCACCCCCTCCGGCGGCGAGACCGGGCCCTGGATGACGCGGAGGCGCTGCGCCTGCTGGAGGAAGCCGAGTGGGGCGTTCTCGCCACGGTGGACGAGGCCGGCTGGCCCTACGCCGTGCCTGTGAACCACGCCGTGGTGGACGGCGCCCTCATCATCCACTGCGCCACCGCGGGCCACAAACTGGCCAACCTGGCCTTCAACCCCAGGGTGTCCTACTGTGCCGTCACCCAGGCCGAGACCCTGCCCCTGGAGCTGGCCACCCGTTACGCCAGCGTCATCGTCTTTGGCCGGGCGGAGCTGCTGACGGATGAAGCCGAAAAGCGCGCGGTGCTGCGGGCCCTGGGCCTGCGCTTCGCCGCGGGGCACCCCGACCTGGTGGACCGGGAGATCGGCAAGGACCTCTTCCGCACGGCCGTGCTGCGCATCCGCATCGAGCGGGCCACGGGAAAGGCGCGCCGGTGAACGGAGGCTCGCGGCCCCGTGAAGGCAGCTCGCCCGTGATTTACTGGCTGGCCCACAGCCTGTCGCGCCTCGCCGGTCGCGTCTTCTTCCGGCACCGCACCCTGCACCGGGAATTCCTCCCCGAAGCCGGGGGCGCCCTGATCGTGGCCAACCATGTGAGCTTCCTGGATCCGGCGGCCGTGGGGGCTGCCTTCCGGAAGCCCATCTACTACCTGGCCCGGAAGACTCTGTTCCAGGGGTTCCTGGGCTGGCTGCTCCCGCGGATCCAGGTGCTGCCCGTGGACCTGGGCAAGGGCGATCTCGCCAGCATGAAGCGCATCCTGGGCCTGCTCAAGGAGGGGAACCGGGTGCTCATCTTCCCGGAAGGCACACGCTCGCCCGATGGGACCCTCCAGGAGGCCGAGGCGGGCATCGGCTTCATCATCGCCAAGGGCGAAGTGCCCGTGGTCCCCGTCCGGATCTTCGGCGCCTTCGAGTGCTGGGGCCGGGAGGCCCGATGGCCGAGACCCGGCCGGATCACCCTCGTCGCCGGGCCGCCGGTCGATTTCTCCGGGCTTCCCGCCGAGCTCACCGGCCGCGCCCGCTATCAGGCCTGTGCCGATCGGGTGATGAAGGCGCTGGCGGACATCCGCCTCGAGGCTTGAGTTCCGCCTTCCGCAGGGTGGTTGCCGGGGCGTAGACTTCCCCCATGCTTCGGCCCCTCAGCAAAACCCGCATCCGCGCGGCCTGGGCCATCGCCCTGGCGGTGGATGCCATCCAGGTGCCCATGGACGCCTCGGGGCCCCTGGGCTGGTTCCTGGGTGCGGGGCTGGACTTGATCACCATGGTCGTGATGTGGGTGATGGTGGGCTTCCACTGGGCCTTCCTGCCCTCGTTCGTCACCGAGGCGGTCCCCTATCTGAACCTGGCTCCGCTCTGGACCCTGGCCGTGGCGCTGGCCACCCGGGGCCGCGGCGAGGGCGGGCCAGGGTCCGGGTCCGGCGCCTCCGGGAACTCGAAGCCGCCCATCAAAATCCTGAACCCCTGAATTTGTAGGGCTGACGACCAGCCCTAGGGTCTGTTTCCAAAACAGACCTTAGTCCACCGCCGCGCCGCGGAACTCGTCCTGGTTGTGCCGGCTCTGCTCTTCCATCAGGAGGTGGCTCAGCTCCTTCTTCAGGGCGTTGAAGCCGGGGCTGGCGACATCGCGCGGGCGGGGCAGGTCCACCCGCAGGTCGCGCTTCAGGGTGCCGGGGCGGTAGGTCATCACCACCGTGCGGTCCGCCAGGTAGAGGGCCTCCTCGATGCTGTGGGTGACGAAGAGGATGGTCTTCCTCAGTTCGGTCCACAGGCGCAGCAGTTCGTCCTGCAGGTTGCGCCGGGTGAGGGCGTCCAGGGCGCCGAAGGGCTCGTCCATGAGCATGATGGGCGAATCCAGGGCCAGCACCCGGGCGATGGCCACGCGCTGGCGCATGCCGCCGCTGAGGTCCTTGGGGTAGCGCTTGCGGAAATCCTGGAGGTGCAGAAGCTCCAGCAGGCCGTCCACCTTGGTCTGGATGGCGGTCTTGGCCTCACCCTTGATCTGGAGGCCGAAGGCGATGTTCTGCTCCACGGTCATCCAGGGGAACAGGGCGTATTCCTGGAAGACCATGCCGCGGTCCGGGCCGGGGGCGGTGATGGCGGTCCCTTCGACCGCGATCTCGCCGGAGGTGGGCAGGCTGAAGCCTGCGACGGCATTGAGCAGGGTGGATTTGCCGCAACCGGAGGGGCCCAGCAGGCAGACAAACTCGCCCTGGGCGATGTCCAGATCGATGGCCTTCAGCGCGTACACATCCTGGCCCCCGCTCTGGAAGACCTTGTGCACTCCGCGGATGGAGATGTGGGTTCCGGACTTCATGGCCGCCTCCGTCATCCCTGCTCCAGACCGCGATGCCACCGCAGCAGGCGCGAGCTGAGGCGGCTCATGAGGGTGTCGATGCCCAGGCCCAGGAGGCCGATGGTGAACATGCCGGCGATGATCTTGTCGGACCAGAGGTACTCGCGGGCCTCCAGGATGCGGTAGCCCAGGCCGTTGTTCACGGCGATCATCTCGGAGACGATCACCACGATGAACGCCGTGCCCATGCCGATGCGGGCGCCGGTGAAGATGTAGGGCGTGGCCGCCGGCAGGATGATGCGGGTGAACTGCGTCAGCCGCGAGGCGCCGAGGTTGCGGCCCACGCGGAGGTAGATGCTGTCGACATTCTGCACGCCGGCCACGGTATTCATCAGCACCGGGAAGAAGGCACCGATGGCGATGAGGAACACGGCCGGCGGGTTACCCAGACCGAACCAGAGGATCGAGAGCGGGATGTAGGCGATGGGCGGGATGGGGCGCAGCACCTGGATGAGCGGATTGAAGAGCCCGTAGGCCACCTTGCTGTACCCCATGGCCAGGCCCAGGGGCAGAGCGAGGCCGCCGCCGATGAGGAAGCCCAGCAGCACGCGGTAGAGGCTTCCAAGGGCATCCTGGATCAGCTCGCCAGAGAAGCACCACTTCAGGTACGAACCCTGGGCGGGGTCGAAAATCTCCAGGGGGCGCAGGTAGGCCCACCACTTGATGAGCACCTGTCCGGGGGAGGGCAGGATGGTGGCGTTCACCCATCCCATGGTGGACAGCAATTGCCAGAAGGCCAGGGCCGCCAGCGGGACGAGGATGCCGGAGGCGGCGTTCCTGTACTTTTTCATGCCTACTTCACCTTCAGCTGCTTCTTCGCCTCGGCCAGGAGGTCGAGCTTCACCCAGTCGCCGGCCTTGGGCGGGTTCGCCATCTTGCCCACGCCGTACTTGGCCATGAGATCCGTGGTGACCTGCACATGGGAGACGGTGATGTCGTAGCTGAAGGGTGAGTTGCCGATGGCGTCCTGGTAGTCCTCGGAGGAGATCTGGTTCTTGAACATGACCTCGCGGACGAACTTCTCCGCGGCCTTGGGTTCGTCGATGAATTTCTTGGTGGCCTCCACGAAGCAGAGCAGGAAGCGCTGGGCCACATCACGGCGTTCCTTGTAGAGCTTCTCGGTGATGACCAGGGCCCGGATGGGTTCGCCCAGGGGGGTGTCGTAGGGCTTCAACAGCTCCACGCCGAACTTCCGGTTGATGGCCTGGGAGCTGTAGGGCTCGCTCTGGCACATGGCGTCGATGTTCTTGGCCATGAGGGCCTGGTTCAGGTCCGCGAACGGGAGATAGAGCACCAGCACATCCTTGCCCGGTTTGTCCGACCAGGTGAGCCCGGCCTTGGCCAGCTCCGCCAGCAGCAGCAGCTCCTGGGCCCCGCCCCGGGCCACGCCGACCTTCTTGCCCTTGAGGTCCTTCAGCGAGCGGATGCCGGAGTTCGCCCCGACCACGATGCGGGCGCCACCCCTGGCGAAACCTGCGACCACGACGATGGGCACGCCGGCGGCCCGGCCCGCGATGGCGGCGT
Source organism: Geothrix sp. (assembly GCA_019449415.1). Lineage (GTDB taxonomy): Bacteria > Acidobacteriota > Holophagae > Holophagales > Holophagaceae > Geothrix > Geothrix oryzae. The sequence continues at coordinate 36,956 of JAGRPP010000010.1, read as the reverse complement.
CGAGGGCCGCGGCGCTGGCGTCGATCTCACCTGCCACGATGGCGGGGTTGATGTCGATGCCCTTGGCGAACATCCGCTCCTCGACCTTCAGGCGGTACTTCGGGGCCAGCTCCTTCATGTAGGACACGGCGCCGTAGTGGGCGAACTTCAGATTGCCGAGGCGGACGACATCCTGAGCCGTCAGCGCCACGGAAGAGAGGCATAGCAGGGAAAGGAGAGCTTTCGCGCGCATGGTCACTCCGGGGGTATGGACCCATTCTAGGTCATGGCCCCCGCCGGGGGCAGGGCTCATTCCGGAGGGCGTCTTGCCACCAGCAAGAACTCCCGGCCCGCCCGGCGCGGGTGGCTGGAAGCGGCCTCCGCCAGGTGCAGCACCTCGAAGCGGGCTTCGGCGAGGCGCCGCATGTCCTCCATGCCGATGGCGTGGGGCGGCCCCGGCCGGCCCTTCACATCGTGGAAGAGCACGGCCAGCCACAGGCCGTTCGGTTTCAGATGCGCCGCGCAGGCGTCCACATAGGCGGGCCGCCGCGCGGGATCCATGGCCACGAAACAGGTGTGGTCGAAGATCGCGTGCCAGGGGCCGAGCTGGGTCGTGAACCAGTCCGCCAGGGACCAAGCCACGCGGTCGCTGTAGCGCTGCCTGGCGCCCTGGATGGCCAAGGGGGCGAAATCGAGTCCCGTGACGGCGAAGCCGCGGGCCTCCAGCTCGGCCGCATCGTGGCCGTAGCCGCACCCGGGCACCACGATCTCTCCGCCCGCCTTCAGGCCCCGGGGGAGCGCCAGGCCCAGCAGCTCCGCCACCAGGGGCGTGGCCCCATCCATGTCCCAGCCGGGGCGTCCCTCGTCCTCGTAGAGGCGGTTCCAATCGTCCGGGTGGGTGGTCATCGCACCAGGATAAGCCGCTCCGCCAGGGCCCCAAATATGCTCGGAATACTTTGCAAATAATCAATAAATGAAACAAAATTGTGCATATCACCTAACTTCAGGAGGGCAGCATGGCCAGGACGGGCATCTCCCATTGGAACCGGCCCCTGGCCGCAGTCCTGCTGGCGCTCGCGGCTGGCGTCGGCGCCAGTCCGGGCCTGGCGCAGACGGCTCCGCCCCCGGCGGCGGCCAAGGACGATCCCCGCTCCGTGTACCAGCGTCGCATTCAGCCGAGAGAACCCGTCGAGCGGATCGATTGGCCGGGGCGGATCGGGGAGCTCCTGAAGGAGGAGCCGGGCGACCTGGTCATCACGGCGGTGGGCGACATGATCTTCAACCAGCCCATCAGCCACCTTGCCGATCCCGATCGCGCGGGCCTCTTCCGCATCATGCAGGAGGCCGACCTCGCCTACGGGAACATGGAGTTCTCGCTCAATGACCGGCCGGATCTCCAGCGCCCCTTCTACAACTTCCGGGCTGGGCGGGACTTCCGCTGGGAGCTGGCGCGCACCGGCATCAACCTCGTGAGCATGGCCAACAACCACGCGCTGGATTTCGGCCCCGAAGGGCTGAGGGAGTGCCTGCAGGCCTTGGACCACGCCAACATCACGCACGCCGGCGCGGGCACCACACTGGCCGAGGCCCGCGCGCCGGGTCGGACGGAAATGGCGGGGCACAAGACCTCCGTCGCCCTGCTCTCCTACATGCGGTACTGGACCGCCAAGTACCGGACCAAGGACCCCAGCGGTCCCTCCCTGGCGACCATCGATCCGGCCGTGATCCTGGTGGCGAAGGACGGCAAGGTGGAGAAGGCGGAAGGCCTGCTGGAATCGGATGTGAAGGCCATGGAGGACGATGTGCTCCTGGCCAAGCGCCGGTCGGATGTCCTGCTGGTGTCCCTCCACAACCACGATGTGACCCACCATCGCGCCTACGGCATCCAGGACCGGACGCCGCCCAACGAGGAGATCATGTTCCGCCGCGCCATCGAGGCCGGGGCGGACTTCGTGATCGGTACGGGCCCCCATGTGCTCCGGGGCATCGAGATCCACAAGGGGAGGCCCATCTTCTACAGCCTCGGCGACTTCATCTACCAGTACCGCACCCCGGACCGGATCCCCGTGGACCTCATCCACCAGCGCGACATCGAGATGCCCAAGGTGCCCAACGGCTCCGTGTGGGACCGGCGCGACTCCCGCGAAGTCATGGAGACCGTGATGGTCCGCCTGACCCTGAACCAGGGGAAGCTGAAGCGGATCCAGCTCCTGCCCGTCACCATCGACGACGAGGGCCCCCTCTACGGCGTGCCGAAGCTGGCGGGCACCCGGCGGGGCGGCGAGATCATCGCCCTGATGCAGAAACTCTCCGAACCCTACGGGACGAAGATCGTCAGCCGGGGCTGGTACGCGGAGGTCGAACTTCCGTGAGGGGATCTTCGCCGGCGGCGGCCAGGAGGGCGATCCATTCGGCTCGCTTGGCCTTGAGGGTCTCCTTGAGCACCAGCGGGTTCATCTCCTCCTCGAGGGCCTCGAGGATCACATAGTCGAAGGCGGCCTCGCCCCATCGGTTCCACGCCGCCTGCAGGTCCCGGTCCAGGTGGCGCCCCTGCTGGAGCCGGAGCCACAGGCCGTTCTGGGTGGTGTCGAGGTTCGGGCTCGCGTCGGCCCAGGCCCGGCCCGTCTCCAGGTGGCGCACCGCGTAGATGCCCGGCCGGGGCCTGCGGGCCTTGTAGGCGCGGAGCGCCGCTTTCCGATCGAAGGTTTCGCTCATGGGTTGGAGGTGTCTCCAGGGAATGCCGGCTGGGCCAGCCTGCGCGCGTGGTCTCGCACATCCGCAGGCCAGGCCTGGGTGTGCGCATGGAAGGCCGTCCAGTCTGCGGCGTACAGGGTGCGGAGCGCCTCTTCATAACCCGGCTCGTTCCCCGCCAGGGCGGACATGAACCGGTAGGCGCGGTCCTGGGCCTGGCGTTTGCCTTCGCCGGCCCCACCGATCCGGCGCGCCTCTTCCACCAGCTTGCGCAAGGTGACCGAAGCGCCTCCGGGCTGGGCGTTCAGCCAGTCCCAGTGCCGGGGGAGCAGGGTGACCTCGCGGGCCACGACACCGAGCTTCGGCCGTCCCCGTCCACGCGGTTCGCCGGGCTGGGGCGGTGCGACCGGGGACAGGCGCGCCACCACCTCCTCGGGCGTTCCCCGGGTATCCAGGTCCACCACGCGGCCGGTCTCGTCATCGAACACCAGGACCGATCCCGTGGCATGGGTCTCCAGGTGCGTCTTCACCCGCAGGGCCACGCTCCGCAAAGGCCCGGCGGCCATCCGGCGGGGGCCGTCGAAGGCGGTGCAGGGGGTCAGGAGCCGATCGTCCACGGGGTTCCATTCAAGAGACCCCTATTTTTATCCGGGTTTAAAAATGCGTCAATAAAATCCGGATAAAAATCACGGACGGTCCGCCAGCAGCCAGGCCGTGGCCAGGACCAGCCGGCCCATGCGGCGCACCTGCCCGGGATCCAGGCGGTCCAGGGTGTCCGAGGGCTGGTGGTAGCCGGGGAAGTAGCTCCCGAAGAAACGGACGAAGGGCACGCCGAGGCGGGCGAAGTCGCGGTAGTCGCTGCCGCCGCTGCGGCCGTCCGTCCAGTCCAGGTGCAGGGACATGCCCGTGCCGCGGCCGGCCCGGGCGAGCACCGGGCCCAGGTCCCCAGGTCCCGGGGAGAGGCCCGGCTCCGCGAAGTGGGCGGGATCGAGCCCATCGAAGAAGGCCTTGGGATCCTTCAGCCCCGACCCGGCGGCCAGGGCGTTGAGCTCCGCCGGCGTCCAGGGGTGGGCGATCATGTCCAGGTTCAGGTAGGCCTTCGTCCCGGCCAGCGGCCACGCGGGGTGCCGGGTGTAGTGGCCCGACCCGAACTTGCCTTCCTCCTCGCCGGTCCAGAAGGCGAACAGGAGGGTGCGCCGGGGCCGCACCGGCCGCGCGGCGATGGACCGGGCCAGCTCCAGCAGGGCCGCCACGCCCGAGGCATTGTCGTCCGCGCCGGGATGCAGCCGGCCGTCCTGCAGGCCGAGGTGGTCCAAGTGGGCCCCCAGGACGACAGCCTCCGGGCGCAGCGCCGGGTCCGATCCGGCGAGCTTCCCGAGCACATTGAAGGATCGGAAGGTCCGGACCCGGCCGCGCGTGAGGAGGGTGGCCGTGCCTTCTAGGCCGGGGGCGAGGAGGGCACGGAGCTCCGCCGTCAGCGCCACCCGCGCCAGGGGCGGTTCGCCGGGAGCCGGGGCACCAGGCTCCGCGAGGAAGTAGGGCCGGGCGGGTTCCTGGCCTTCGGCCAGTCGGCGCTCCAGATCTTCTTCCAGAGCGATGGCGGCCCGGGCGCCGAGCTTCTCCAGCAGGGCCAGTCGACTGTCGTAGCGATCCGTCGTCCACTCGGAGGCGTACTTCGCCACGAGCTCCGGCTTCTGCCAGGCCGCGCCAGGCGGGCAGCCGGCCCGGAAGACCACCACCTTGCCCCGCACCTCGAGGCCCCGGAAGTCGTCATGACCCAGGGCGGGTTCCTGGATGCCGTAGCCGGCGAAGACCAGGGAGCCCTCGAGCGTGCCGGGCTCCGTAGGCGGCAGCACGGCCGCCTGGCCGCCCTGGAAGACCAAGGTTCTGGAAGCCGCCGGGGAATGAAGGACCAGTTGCACGGCGCCGGGTTCCGGCCGCACCTCGCGCAGGGGCACGGTCTGGAAGTAGGAGGCCCCTGCGGGAGGGATGCCCGCCGCCTTCAGCTGACTCGCGAGGTAGCGGGCGGCGGCCTCCAGACCCCGGGTGCCGAGGCCACGGCCCTCCCGCTGGGGATCCGTGAGGAAGGCCATGTGGCGGGTGAGGCGGGTCGCGTCCAGATCGTCCACCGCGGCTTGAAGGCCGGGGGGAAGGGGCTCGGGACGCCGGGCGCGGACGAAGTCCCCCTCCGGGCCCTGGGCGAGGAGGGCACTCCCCAGCAGGGCGAGAAGGGCGAGGGAACGCCTCACACGGGGCCCCAGTGGAACAGCAGGGTGGGCGGCACCAGCAGCAGGAAGGCGAGCACCACGAGGATGAGCATGAGGGGCAGGAACCAGCGGGCCCACCGCTCCCAGGGGATCTTCGCGGCGCCCAGCACGCCCATGGTCACGGCGCTGGTGGGCAGGATCGGGTTGATGAGCTCGGACAGGGCGAAGCTGTATACGCAGGTCTGGCGCGTGATGCCCACGAGATCCGACAGGGGGGCCAGCACGGGCATGGTGAGGGCGGCCTGAGAGGTGCCCGAGTGGATGAAGAAGTTGATGACGCACTGCACCAGGAACATCACCTGGGCGGTGAGGGCGGCGGGCAGCACGCGGATGGCGGTGGAGCCGTAGAGCAGCAGGGTGTCCATGATCCGGGCGTCGTTGGCGATGACCAGCAGGGCCCGGGCACAGGCCACGATGAACACCACACCCACCATGTCCTTGGCGCCGGCCACGAAGTGCTTCGCGATGGCGCTGGGGCCCATGCGGCTGATGAGCCCGATGAGTATGCCCATGCCCAGGAACAGGGCTGCGATGGCCTCCAGGTACCACTGGTATTTCAGGACGCCCCAGACCAGCAGGATCAGGGCGCCGAGGAAGGTGAGGAGCGCGAGGATGTGGGTGGCGTTCCAGGCGTCTCCGGTTCCCGCGGGGGCTGTGGAGACGCGGGCCAGGTCGATGTCGCGCACCGGGCTCAGCTCCGGGTTCCGCTTGATCTTGGCGGCGTAGATCATCACATAGGCAATGACCACGCCGGTTGCCACCACCCAAGCCCCCACCCGGTAGGCCAGGCCCGAGTAGATGGGAACCCCCGCGATGCCCTGGGCCACCCCCACGGTGAAGGGGTTGAAGAAGGCGCAGGCGAAGCCCGCCGCGGCCCCCAGGAAGGGGATGGCGGTGCCGACGATGGAGTCGTAGCCCAGCGCGCGGGAGAGGGCGATGAAGATGACGATGAAGGGGATCAGTTCCTCCGCCATGCCGAACACGGCCCCGGCCAGGGAGAACACGGTCATCAGCACCGGGATGAAGAACATCTCGAGTACCGGGTGGCGCCGCACATGGACCATGAGCCGCTTGATGCCCTGCTCCACGGCACCGGTCTCCTGGAAGATGGCGAAGCTGCCCCCGATGATGAGCAGGAAGGAGATCAGCCCCGCGCCGTCCAGGAAGCCCTTGATGGGGGCGAGGAAGAGGGTCTGCAGGCCCAGGTAGGTCTTGGGGAGCCGCTGGAAGGTGCCATCCACGGGCACCTTCAGGCGGCCGCCGTCCGGCAGCACCTTCTCGATGCGCTGGAATTCGCCCGAAGGCACGATCCAGGAGAGGATCAGCACCAGCACGATGAGGGCCCCCACGATCACGAGGGTGTGGGGCATCTTCAGCCCTGCGGAAGGCGCTGGCGTCGGCGCCGGAGGCTTCGGCCGGGCGCCGCGTTCCCGGGCGTTCACTGGAACATCCCCTTGGCCAGGAGGCGCCCGCCCTTCATGAGGAGCCGGCCCTTGGCCACCACGGTGCGGATCTCCAGATCCTTGGGATCGAGCAGGACCAGGTCCGCGTCCATACCGACCGCGAGCCTCCCCTTGGTCCGGAGCTTGAGGATGCGGGCCGGATTGGCGGTGACCATGCGGAGGGCGGTCTCCAGGGGAATGCCCTCCTCTAGCACGGCCTGCCGCACGGCGGGGAACAGGGAGGTGACCCGGCCCACGGAGATCTCCTGCAGGCGGCCGCTGGGGTCCCAGTCCGGCAGGCTGCCCTGGCCGTCGGAGGTGAAGGTGATCTGGCCGGGATCCACGCCGGCCTCCAGCATGCGGCGCAGGGCTTTGGCGCAGGGGATCTCGCCGTCCTCGAGGTACGAGGGCAGGGTGGAGGTGGTGAAGTCCACGAACCCGCCGCCCTTGGCGTAGGCGATGCCCTCCTCGAAGAGGCGGGGGTTGCGGTTGATGTGGGTGGGCCACATCTGGGTGGCGGCCAGCTCAGTCTCGGCGAGGATGCGCCGCAGGAAGTCGAGGCCCCGGGGCCCGTCCCCCAGGTGGACATTGACGATGCCCGCCTTGCCGGACAGCATGCCGCCCCGCCGCGCCATGGCCACCACCTGGGCGAAGGCCTCGAAGGTGGGTTGGCTGGAGCGGTGGTCGGAGAGGGCCACTTCCCCGGCGCCGATGACCTTGTCGATGAAGAGGAGGTCCTCCTCAAGAGAGGGCATGAGGGTGCGCAGGGGCAGGCCGTAGGACCCTGAATAGACGAAGGTGCTGAGGCCCTCCTCTTCCAGCCCCTTGGCCTTGGCCAGCAGACCCGCCATGTTCCGCGTGTAGCCGTCCGTGCCCAGGCAGCCCACCACGGTGGTGACGCCGCCGAAGATGGCGTCGGTGAGGGGCAGGTCCGGCGTCCGGGTGGCGAATCCCCCTTCACCGCCGCCGCCCATGATGTGCACATGGCCGTCGATGAAGCCCGGCACCGCCTTGAAGTTCCGGGCGTCCACCACCTCGCAGTGCTTCTTGGGGATGCGGATGTCCGGCTCCATGAGCAGGATCTTCCCGCCTCCGATGAGCAGGTCGCAGCGCCCTCCGGGCTCCGGGGCGTAGACATCGGCATTCTTGATCAGGAGCAGCATGGGGACTCCAGCCAGGCCGCGCGGCCGGCAGCGGGTTCAGAAGAGACGGGAGACGGGCAGGTCGGCGCCGGGGACCGCCAGGTCGCGGAAGCCGGGATAGCCGTAGAGGCCATAGAGCAGGCAGGGCTCGAGCACCTGGATGGCCCGTCGGGCCAAGTCCTGGTCGAGGGGGACGATGAGCGTTCCCGCGGGCAGATCGAGCTCCGAGAGGGACTGGCGCTGGACGATCTGGCGGTCCTTGTACCGCTGGTACAGGTCGTCGTAGGGTGCTTCGAGGCGGAGCAGGCGGACCCGTTCCCCCGGCGCCCGGCGGGGCGCGGCCAGGGTCTCCCAGTGCAGGCCCTGGGCCTCCATTACCGGGATGAAGCGCGCGGCGGCCGCGGGCTCGATGGCGTAGGCCCTGGGGGTGGGCACGCTGCCCTTCACCACGAGATCGGTCATGGCGTTGGCGGTGGGCACCTCCACCGTGCGGCCGGTGGCCACTTCGCGGACCGGCACCGACCGGGTCTGGCCGCCGAGGTTGGCCCAGAAGACATTGGTGGCGATGAAGGGAGGCAGGGGCTCCCGGCGGGCCCGCTCCGAAAGCGCCCGGACCCGGTCGCGCCAGGCCCGGTCACCGAGCAGGTGGCGGTAGAGGATGCGATAGCCGTCCACCCGCTCGCCCAGGTCGGCCTGGGGATCGGCGGCGCGGTGGCGGACGCCGGCTTCGATGATGAAGGAGAGGGCCCCCAGCGTACCCATGCCGTTGCGGCCGTCGTCCACTTCCGGCGTGGAGGGCCGGGTCTCCTCGTCGGGGGGCGGCCCGCCCACGCTGTAGCGGGCGTAGGGGTGCCCGGCCTTTTTCTGGAGGGGCGCGGCGGAGGCCACGGCTGCCAGCCCGGGGGTCTTGAGGTACGGCGGGATCAGGGGATGGTTCGCCGCATCCATGGTGATGATGGGCCAGGCCTCCCAGCCCTTGGCGGCGTAGCTTTCCCCGTCCCGTCCGAACTCGTGGCCATCCACGGCGAGGTGCGGCCGGATGCGGCGCGCCACCCGGTGGAGGGTGCGGGTTTCGGGCTGGGCCAGGAGGAGGTGGTCACGGTTCAGGTCCGCGCCCGCCCCGTTGACCCGCTGGTGGGCTTCGGCCCCGTCGGGATTGAGCATGGGCATCAGGTAGAGGTCCACATCCTCCGGGAGGAGGTCGGGGCGCTCGGCCAGGTCGCGCACCAGGGTGAGCAGGGCGTCCTTGCCCGCCACCTCGTCCCCATGCTGCTGGGCGTAGAAGAACACCCGGAAGCGGGCCTTGGCACCGCCCCGGTTGAGCCGGACCAGCAGGAGCTTGCGGCCCTGGGTGCTCTGGCCCTCCTCGCTGACGGTGATGAAGCCCGGCTTGGCCACGCGTTCGAGAAACGCCACCATCTCCCCATAGGTCACCGTCCGGCGCAGGGCCCGGTGGTCTTTCGGGAAGGGCGCCTGAAGGGACTCGGCGAGCCCCGGCAGCGCGAGCAGCAGGAGGACCGGAACGGAACGCAAGAAGCCCGCGCCGGTCATCGCTGGTAGACCTTGCGCGTGGCCAGGTCGATGGCCTGTCCCGGGCGGAGGAGGTGGATGCGGAGGTCCCAGAAGGAGGACCCGTCGGCGGTCATGTCCGAAGGGTCGAAGACCATCACCGCCCGCTCCCCCAGGACCACGGCCTTCCCGGCCTTCACCACCAGGGCCGTGGCCTCGTCGATGCCGAGGCCCAGGTGGTCGCGGCGCTCCATGATGAGGCTGAAGAGGCGGTTCTCCCGACCCCGGCGCAGGAAGTGCTGATCCACGACCACCCGCTCCGGCAGGAACCCCATGCCCTCCCGGGTGCGGTAGGCCCCGGGCCCGAATTCCGTGAGGGCCTCCTTGCCGTTCCGGTCCTCGCCCGTGAGCATCACCTTCGACATGATGGCCGCGCCGGCGCTGGTGCCGCCGACACCGGCCCCGGCCGCATAGCGGGCGAGCACGAGCTGCTGGAACGGGGTGCCCACGATCTTGTCGCCCACGAGATTCTGGTCCCCTCCCGAGAACCAGAAGCCGGTGCAGCGCCGGGCGCGGTCGAGGAGGGCCGGGTCCGAGGCATCCTCCCGCGTGCGGATGTCGAGGGGGACCATGGTGAGCCCCGCCTGCTCCAGGTCGGCCTTCCACTCCCGGAGGGCGCCGTCGGGATCGCTGGTGGAGGTCGGCACGATGCCCACCACCCCGCCCCTTCCCCCGGAGGCCTGCAGGAAGGCCTCGAGGATCACCGCGGGCATGCCGCCGCCGCCGACGATGACGAGGGTGCCCTTGGGAGCTGGGGCCGGGGGAGCCGGGACCGGGCCCCCGGCCGCCAGGATCGAGCTGGACAGGGCGAAGGCGAGGGCGAGAAGAAGTCGGTTCATGGTTCCATCCCATCACACAGCGGCGGGGCGGTTGTCCACGCGCCCCGCCGCTTGAATCCCGTGCTGGCCGTCCGAAGGATCAGAATAGGAGCTTGGCGCCCAGACGGAAGGTCCGGGGCGGCTCCTGGTCGAGGACCATGCCGTAGTAGGCGCTGCCGTAGCGCTCACCGCGGGAGGTCACGGCCGCGTCGTTCAGCACATTGAACACATCGCCGAACAGCTCGAGCGCACGCTTGCCGCCGAGGCTGAACTTGTGGGACACGCGGAGGTCGAGCAGGCGCCGGGCGTCGTAGGTGCTGGCCCCGAGCGGCTCGATGTTGATGTAGTAGCGCTCGCGGTTGCCCAGGCGGGAGGTCTGCATGTACCGGGTGTAGTGGAGGCCGCTGAGGTAGACGAAGCTGGCGTTGAACCGCGTTCCCCAGGGGGCCTTGTACGAGGTCCGCAGCTTGAGCTCGTCGTCGTTGAACCCGGGCAGGTAGCCGTCGCTGTTGTACATCGTGCCGACCCACTCCCGGCCCGAGGAGTACCCGTTCGACTTCAGGAGGTTGCCCTTGTTGCTGGCCTTGGTGACGCTGAAGGACATGTCCCAGCTCGGCGTGAAGCGGCCGTCCAGGGAGAAGGTGGTGGCCGAGTAGGTGCGCTTGGCGTCCGGATCGTTGGTGATGTAGTAGTCGTGGGTGCCGTCCGCGTTGACGCCGGGCCGCTGGAAGGTCAGGGTCTGGCTGGTCAGAGGGTTGGTCACCGAGGTGGTGGAGGCGGACAGGGGCAGCCGGTCGTAGCGGGCCAGCAGATCCTTTCCGTTCCGGCGCACATAGCTGGCCGCCGCCGTCCAGTTCTTGCCGAGGCGCTGCTCCACGGCGAACTGGATCTCGTCGAAGTAGGGGTGCTTGATGTTCGGATCGAGGATGCTCTGCTCCGAGACGCCGTTGCGGTAGTTGTCCGGCGTGAAGGTGGGCAGCGGCACATCGGCGAGCGGATTGCCGAGGTTGGTCAGGCTGAGCACCTGGGCGTCATCGTAGTTCGGCCACCAGTAGCGCTTCTCCAGGGGGTAGGCGCCGGGGATCGCGCGATCGTAGTTGGCGCCGGAGAGCCCGTCGTAGTAGCGGCCGATGTGGCCCTTCAGGGCCAGGGTCTTGGAGGCGTTGGGTGTCCAGGTGAACCCGAAGCGGGGCGCCAGCGTGGTGGTCTTCCACAGGTCTCCGCCCTTGAATTCCTCGAAGCGGAGGCCGGGGCGCAGGATCAGTTGGTCGTTGACGGTCCACACATCCTGCACATAGAAGGTGTTCCGCTCCAGCTTGGTGTCGAAGTCGTAGCCGCCGCCCACCTGGACATAGTCCGTGTAGACCGTGTCCCCATCCGCGATGGCATTCAGGGAGATGCCGCCGGGATACCAGGCCTTTTCCTTGTCCTTGGCGCGGTCGATGTCGAGGCCGAACTTCAGGGCGTGGGATCCGTTGCCGGCGGGAATGTACCAATCGAGGGAGGCCAGCAGACCCAGGCGGCTGCGGGAGTTCTCGAAGGACTGGTAGGCGTTGTTCATCTGGTCGAAGCCGAAGTATTTCGCGTAGCCCGGGATGGCGGCGTTCGCGGGCACGCCCCCGTCGACATAGAGCGAGTACGATTCGCCGTTGTAGGCCTTGTGGTCGTCGATGCCGTCGTAGCCGCTGGCCCGGAGGGTCAGCACCATGTTGCTGTTCAGGGCCTGCAGCCACTCAAGGCCGAAGGTGAAGTTCGGGCCGTCCTGCTTGCGGGTGGCCTCGGCCGCCAGGGTGCGGCTGGCGCCGCGGTGGTCGGTCTGCACCGTGTCGTAGTCCAGGAACAGGGAGAGGGTCGCCGTGGGCGTCGCCTGCAGGGTCACATTGGCCATGGCCCGGGGCGTGGAGCGCTTCTCGGAGACGGGGCTTCCCACGGGCGTGCGCTCGATGGAGATCGCCTCGATGGAGAAGAAGTACCAGAGCTTGTCCTTGATGATGGGGCCGCCGATGTTCAGGGCGAGGTCGGAGGCCGTGTCGCCCACCTTCCGGACGATGATGTCGGGTAGGGAGGGATCCGCCACATTGCGGTTCGCGCTCCAGCTGTCCTTCTGGTAGTAGCCTGCCAGGGATCCGGAGAACTGGTTGCCGCCCTTCTTGATCATGCCGTTGAAGTAGGCACCGGAGAATCCGCCGAACTCCGCGCCGGCGCCGACGCCGCCGATCTGGACCTCCTCGAACCAGTCCGGGTTGACCTGCACCCAGGCCTGGCCGGCGGAGGAATCGCCCACATTGATGCCGTTGATCAGGTAGGCGTTGGCGTTGTCGCGATCACCGCCGAACCCGGAGGCGGACACCCGCGCGCCGGAGCTGACGGTCAGGTTGACGCCCGGCGTGAGGGCGGCGATGGCGGCGATGTCGCGCTTGATGGGCAGGTTCTCGATGTCCTCGGCCTTGAAGTTCCGGGTCGTCGTGGAAACCATCTCCTCGGCGCCGGACCGCCCCACCACCTCGACCACCGCCGAAGCCTCGGGGGACAGCTTGAAGTCCACCACGGTGGTCTTGCCGAGCTCGGCGACCTCCTCGGCCTTCCGGGTGGGGAAGCCCTTGGCCTCCACCGTCATCGCGTAGCGCCCCGGAGGGAGGATCGGGATGCGGTAGCGCCCGTTCTCGGAGCTGACCGCCGTCCGGCTGCCGCCGATCAGCGATTCGGAAGTCACGCGCACCACGGCCCCCTGGATGGGCTTGCCGTTCTGATCCAGGATCGTGCCCGTGAGGGCCGAGCTGGTGGTGCTCTGGCCGATCAGGGCCGCGGGACACGCCACCAGTGCCAGGACGAGCGCACTGAATCTGGAATTGCCAGAGCCTCTAGCCATCACGCCTCCCGAAAAGTTTTGGATTGGTGACGAAAAAGTAATGCTTTTGCTAAATGCGAGTCAAGTTTTTTTTCATCGACCCTGCAGGCCGCTGACCCCCCGCCGCCAGACAGGGATCCGGGCGGGTTCAATCGACCAAGGAGGCCTCAGGTCTTGGCAAACTTCCGCTGGGCGACCCGTTCGACCTCGCGCAGCTTGCTCAGGGCCTTCTGCGGGGCCTGGCTGGCGATGGAGGTGGCGATGGCGTGGGCCAGGACGCCGAAGGCCGTCACGCTGTGGGAGAACAGGAGGTTCTCGCCGGGGATGGGCAGGGCCAGGGTGGCCGACTTGGCCAGGGGCGAGTTGAGGCTGTCCGTGAACACCAGGACCGGAATGCCCCGCTTGCGGGCATAGGCGGCGGCGTCGAGGGTCTCCTGCGTGTAGGGGTTGATGCTGATGGCGATGAGCAGATCCCTGGCATCGAGCATCCCCACCTGGGTGGCGAAATCGGCGGGGTTGCCTTCCACCACCGGCAGCCCGGTGTTTATCAGGAGGTAGGCCAGCTGCCGGGCCATGAGGGCCGAGACGCCATCCCCGATGGCCACGCGGATGCGGCTACCCTTCAGCTGCTTCACCACGCGCTGGAGGAGGTCCTCGTTCACGGCCTGGACGAGGGTTTCGATGTTCCGCACATCGCGCCGGGCCACCTCCAGGAGCGTGGCGGAAGCCTGCCGGGGGGCCTGCAGAAGCTGCTCGCCGCGGCCGTAGTGCTTCTTGGCGACGCTGACGAGGGCCTTCCGCATCTCCAGATAGCCGGAGTACTCCAGCTTCTTCGCGAACCGCACCACGGTGGCCACGCAGGTCTGCGACTTGGCGGCCAGCTCCTCCACGCCCCAGAGGGCCGCCTCGTTCATGTGGGCGATGAGGCAGTCGGCGATCTGGCGTTGGCTGGGGGACAACCCCTGGGCACCATGCAGGCGGTTCAGCAGGGGGGTCTTCGAGGCGGACATGGGGCCAAGAATAGCGTGGTCAAGCAGGAAGCTCGATCTCCCCGGCCCCCACGAAGACCGCCAGCCGCTCCAGGGCCTCATCCAGGCCGCGCCGGCGGGCCTTGGTGGCCTTGATCCCCGGCTCCCACCAGAGGCCCTTGATCTCCAGGACGCCGCGGTCGCGGTGCAGCTTGGGATCGAGGCGGCCCACCAGGCGACCGCCCTCAAGGATGGGCAGCACGAAGTAGCCGTACTGGCGCTTGGGCTCGGGCACGAAGGCCTCGAAGCGGTAGTCGAATCCGAAGCGGCGCAGCGCCCTCGTCCGATCGCGCAGGATGGGGTCGAAGGGGCAGAGCAGACGGGTGCGGTCCGGGGGCTCCGGCAGCCGGGCCAGCCGGGTCTCCCAGTCCGCCAGCGCGTAGGCGGGGCGGGCCTCGCCATCGGCCCCTTCCACCGTCACAGGCACGATGCGCCCCTCGGCCTCGGCGGCCCGGCACCAGGCCCGGGCCTCCGGTGCCTCGACCACCGCCCAGAAATCCGCCAGCTCCTTCGGCGTGAAGAGCCAGAGCCGTTCGGCGGCCGTGGCGCAGGCCCATTCCAGGTGTTCAGCCGGTCCGGGGCAGGGCCGGCCGTGGTGATCCGGGAGCACGCGCTCCGTGAGGTCGTAGAGCTTCTGGAAACCTTCGCGCCGCGGAATCGCCAGCTCGCCGGTGCGCCAGAGGAAGTCCAGGGCGGCCTTCTGGGGCTTCCACCCCCACCAGGGACCGCGCTTCTCCGGATGCTCGAAGTCCGAGGACTTCAGAGGACCCTCCTGCGTAATGCGGGCCTTCACATCGGCCACCACGCGCCCGCCCTCCGTGCCGCGGAAGTGGTGTTGCCACCAGGCATGGGCATGGATGCGCGCCCGGTCCCGCTCGAAGCGGGGCTTCCAGTGCGGGAACCAGGCCGTGGGGATGGCGGAGGCATCGTGGGTGAAACCCTCGAAGAGGCTCCGCTTGTCCTCCAGCAGCTTTTTCAGCTGCTCGGGCCTATAGCCATCCAGTCGGCTGAAGAGGGTCAGATCATGGGCTCGCGCCAGGATGTTGATGGTGTCGACCTGCACGAAGCCCAGCCGTTCGACGAGGGCCTGGAGCGAGGGCACGGTGGCCCGGCGGCTGGGATCGTCCAGCAGGCCCTGGGCCCCGAGGAAGAGGCGTTGGGCGGCGGAAGCGGAGACGAGAGGGAGCACGGATCACCACAGAGGAAAAACGCCAACCGCAGAGAACGCGGAGGAAGGAAACCGATTCCAGGATGCCCGGACCCGGAGAACCGCAAAAGGATCGGTCCGTTTTTGTGCCCTTTGTGTTCTTTGTGGTCAAAGAAAAAACTGGTCACAAAGAGCACAAAGGAAAACCTTCCTTTGCCTTCTTGCGGTGAATGCTTTTCTGTTCAGATCCGTGCGGCCAGCTCGGCTCCCTGCCGGATGGCGCGCTGGGCGTCGAGTTCGGCGGCCAGGTCGGCGCCGCCGATGAGGTGCACCGAGCGGCCCAGGGCCTGCAGAGGCTCCGCGAGGCTGCGCTCGGAGACCTGGCCGGCGCAGAGGACGATGCTGTCCACGGCCAGGCACTTGGAGCCGGCATCCTTGCCATCGCGGATCCAGAGACCTTCGTCGTCGATGCGCTCGTAGTGGACGCCCCCCTGCATCTTCACCTTCATGGCCTTCAGGCCAGCGCGGTGGATCCAGCCGGTGGTCTTGCCGAGCCCGGCGCCCATGCGGTCGGTCTTGCGCTGCAACAGGAAGACCTGGCGCGCGGGCTCCGGCGGCTGGGGCGCGGGGAGCAGGCCGCCCCGGAGGTCGTGGGTGCCGTCCACCCCCCACTCGCTCAGGTACCGCTCGACCTGGGGGGTGGCGTCGGGCTGCACCAGGAACTCGGCCACATCGAACCCGATGCCCCCGGCTCCGATGACGGCCACGGTCTTTCCGGCCGTCTTCCGCCCGGAGAGCAGATCCGGGTAGTTGATCACCTTGGGGTGGTCGAGGCCCGGGATGTCGGGCCTGCGGGCCAGCACGCCGGTGGCGAGGATGACCTCCTCGTAGTCCGAGAGCATCGCCACAGTGGCCCGCTCACCCAACCGCACAGTCACCCCGGCGGTGGCCAGGCGCCGTCCGAAGTAGCGCAGCATCTCGTAGAACTCCTCCTTGCCCGGCACGCGCTTGGCGAGGTTGAGCTGGCCGCCCAGCTCCGGGGCCGCCTCGAAGAGGGTGACCACATGGCCGCGCTCGGCGGCGTGGCAGGCGAAGCTCAGGCCGGCGGCGCCCCCGCCCGCCACGGCGATGCGGCGGGGGGCATAGGCCGGGGCGAAGACCAGCTCGGTCTCGTAGCAGGCCCGGGGGTTCACGAGGCAGGTGGCCCGCTTTTGCTGGAAGACATGATCCAGGCAGGCCTGGTTGCAGGCGATGCAGGTGTTGATGTCCGGGGCCCGGTCCTCGGCCGCCTTCTTCACGAACTCCGCGTCCGCCAGGAGGGGCCTCGCCATGCTCACCATGTCGGCGCAGCCGGCGGCCAGGAGCTCCTCGGCCACCTCCGGCGTGTTGATGCGGTTGGTGGCGATGAGCGGGATGCCCACCTCGCCCTTGAGCTTCTTCGTCACCCAGGCGTAGGCCCCACGGGGCACCATGGCGCCGATGGTGGGCACGCGGGCTTCGTGCCAGCCGATGCCCGTGTTGATGACCGTGGCTCCCGCGGCTTCCACGGCCCGGGCCAGCCGCACCACCTCCTCCCAGCTGCTGCCCTCGGGCACCAGGTCCAGCATGGAGAGGCGGAAGATGACGATGAAGTCGGCGCCCACGGCGGCGCGCACGGCCTTCACTACCTCCACGGGGAAGCGCATGCGGTTCTCGTAGGAGCCCCCCCAGCCGTCCGTACGGCGGTTGGTGCGGGCGGCGATGAACTCGTTGATGAGGTAGCCTTCGCTGCCCATGATCTCCACGCCGTCGTAGCCGGCCTGCTTGGCCAGGGCCGCGCAGCGGGCGTAGTCGCGGAGGGTTGCGCGGATACCACGTTCCGAGAGGGCCCGGGGCCGGAAGGGCGTGATGGGGCTCTTCACAGAGGAAGGCGCCACGCTCAGGGGGTGGTAGCTGTAGCGCCCGCCATGGAGGATCTGCAGCGCGATCTTCCCGCCCTCGGCGTGGACGGCCTCGGTCACCTTCCGGTGCTTGGCCACCTGCCAGGGCCAGGAAAGCTGGGAACCGAAGGGCGTGAGGCGGCCCCGCAGGTTGGGGGCGATGCCGCCCGTGACGATGAGGCCCACGCCGCCCCGGGCCCGCTCGGCATAGAAGGCCGCCAGCTTGGCGAAGCCGTCCTTGGCCTCCTCGAGGTTCGTATGCATCGAGCCCATGAGCACGCGGTTGCGCAGCGTGGTGAACCCGAGGTCGAGGGGGGCCAGCAGGTGGGGGTAGGGCACGGGCGCTCCGGGTCAGTGGGGCCAGTGTAGGGCCTGGGCCGTCCTACCTGGAGGCAGGTTTATTCAGCTTTCTCCACCACGATCACCATGCGCGTGAGCACCGCGGCCAGGGCCCCCACGGCGGCGAAGATCGGCAGCAGGGCCGCGCCCACCAGGCCCAGGGTCAGCGGGATCTCGATGAGGGTCTTGCCTTCTTCGTTCTTCAGGATGATCCGCCGGATGTTGCCCTGGTGGATGAGCTCTTTGATCTTGTCGAGGACCTTGCCGCCCTCGAGTTTGAATTCCTCGGTGCGGGTGCGGCCGGAGGTGGTGTCGGTGGGCATGGGGGATCTCCGAGGTCAGGCGCGGACCAGCAGATGCCGGGCCAGCCAGGTTTGAAAGCGGCCCAGCAGCAGGGCCAGATGCAGGGTGAGGGGGACGAGGGTCAGCCCCGCCAGGCCGCAGAGGGCCGCCGTCAGGGTCGGATGGGCGGCCAGCCAGGCGGGGCCGCCGAGGTCCACGCTGGAGGTGCCGGTGGCATGGAGCAGGCTCAGGACGGGGACCGCCACGAGCGCCAGTCCCATGGTGAGGAGGGTGACCAGCACCGTGAAGTAGACGACGCCCAGGGGCATGAGCAGCACGAAGTAGAGCAGGCTGGTCCAGGTGCGGCGATCGCGGATCAGGGCCCCTAGCCGCGCGGCCCAGCCCTCGCCGACGGGCAGCAGGGGCGGGACCTCGGCCTCCTCGCCGCCCACCAGGGTCTTCAGCCAGTGCATCTCGGCCACGGCCAGGAGGCGGGTGCCGGACAGGAAGAGCAACGCCACAGGAATGCCGATGATCAGGATGGCCAGGCCTAGGCTCAGGGAGAGCCCCGTCACCGCATAGGTGAAGGCGAGGATGCCCGTGGCCAGGGAAAGCAGCAGGTAGAGCAGGGTGGTGTAGGCGCGGCGTGAGCTTAGGATCTCGAAGAAACCGGGATGGGGCTGCGGCAGGGACATGGCTTCTCCGTGACTCTTCCAGTCTAGGAAGCGGGGGCGGCCCTGGGGGTGCGAACCGGCGAATGGAAGGCGGGCATCGGCGAAAGCACGGCCGATCGCAGACAATCTGCGGTCAGATCCTCAATGGTCGTAGCAGGGACCGACCTCTCGGACTTCGACGGTGGCCCATTCCGCGGCAGGGCAGGTCGCCGCGATGGCGACAGCCTCATCCCGAGTTTGGCAATTCAGGTAGAAGAAGCCCCCGACCATCTCCTTGGATTCGGAGAAGGGGCCATCCAGGAGGGTGCATCGACCCTCCCGCACCTGCACCCTGACGCCCTCCCGGTCGGACCGGAGCGAGTTGGTGGCCACGAGCAGGCCGCGGGCCTGCAGGTCCTCCGAGAATCGCACCATCCGGTCGTAGACGGCATGCCCCTCCTCCGGAGTCCGGCTCGGGCGCTGCGCCCGCGATTCCAGGATCAGCAACATGTAGGGCATGGGAGCTCCTTTCGGGTGGGGTTCGAGGGCTGGGCGTACTTATGCGCTCTCGCAGGCGGCGGCCCGGTCGAGGAGCAGCTTCCGTTCGCGGGCGTTCCGCGTGAGGCCGGCTGCCCGCTGGAATTCGGCCCGGGCTTCCCCGGCGCGGCCTAGTTTCACCAGGAGGTCGCCGCGGATACTCGGGAGCAGGTGGTAGTCCCGGAGCGTCGGCTCGGAAGCCAGCGCGTCGACGATCTCAAGGCCCGCCGCGGGACCGGAGGCCATGCCCAGGGCCACCGCCCGGTTCAGCTCCACGATGGGTGAGGGCATGAGGCGGGCCAACGCTTCATAGAGGGCGGCGATGCGCGCCCAGTCGGTGTCGGCGGCCGCGCGGGCGCGCGCGTGGCAGCCGGCGATGGCCGCTTGCAGCGTGTAGGGCCCCGGCGGCTCGCCCTGGGCCAGGGCCTGCGCCAAGGCCCGCTCAAGGGCGGCCAGGCCGCGCCGGATGAGGAGCTGGTCCCACCGTCCGCGGTCCTGGTCGAGCAGGAGGATGGGTTCGCCGTCGGGCCCCACGCGTGCCCGCAGCCGGGAGGCCTGGATCTCCAGGAGGGCGACCAGGCCGTGGGCCTCCGGCTCCCGCGGGACCAGCCCGGCCAGGATGCGGCCGAGCCGCAGGGCCTCCTCGCAGAGCCCGGGCCGGATCCAGTCCTCGCCGACGGTGGCCGAATAGCCCTCGTTGAAGATGAGGTAGATCACTTCCAGTACTGAGGCCAGGCGGTCGCGGAGCTCGGTCCCGCGGGGCCCTTCGAAGGGAATCCGCGCCTCGGCCAGGGCCCGCTTGGCCCGGACGATGCGCTGCGCGACGGTGGCCTCCGGCACGAGGAAGGCGCGGGCGATCTCCTCGGTCGTCAGGCCTCCCAGCAGCCGCAGGGTGAGCGCCGTTCTGGCCTCGGGCGAGAGCCGCGGATGGCAGGCGATGAACATGAGCCGCAGCAGGTCATCCCCGATGGGATCGTCCAACTCGGCGTGGAAGGCCTCCATGGCCGTCTCCTGCTGGGCCTCGAGCTCCCGGCCCAGGGCCTCGTGCTTCTGCTCCATCAGCTTGATCCGCCGCAGCCGGTCGATGGCCCGGTGCTTGGCCGTGGCCATGAGCCAGGCCCCGGGATTCCCGGGGACTCCCGTTCCGGGCCACTGCTCAAGGGCGGCGACGAGGGCATCCTGGGCGAGCTCCTCCGCCAGATCCAGGTCGCGCACCAGCCGCAGGAGCCCCGCGATGAGCCGGGCGGATTCCATCCGCCAGACGGCGTCGATGGCTCGATGGGCGTCGGATGTTGTCACATGGGAATCAGACCAGCTTCGCCGATGGGCCGCAACCTCCCGGGATGCCTCAGCCTTTTCGAAGGGTGGATATCAACCTCGTATCGCCTCTTCAATGGAAGCGATGTCGATTTTCTTCATGGGCATCATGGCCTCGAAGGCGCGCTTCGCGACCTGGCCGCCCTTCGCCATCGCCTCCGTCAAAATGCGGGGCGTGATCTGCCAGCTGATGCCCCACTTGTCTTTGCACCAGCCACATTGGCTTTCCTGGCCGCCGTTTCCGACAATCGCGTTCCAGTACCGATCCGTCTCATCCTGGTCTTCCGTCGTGATCTGGAACGAAAAGGCCTCACTGTGTTTGAACTGAGGCCCGCCGTTCAAGCCGATGCACGGTATGCCAGCGACGACAAACTCCACGACCAGGGTGTCGCCAGCTTTTCCATCTGGATAGTCCGAAGGGGCCTTGTGGATGGCTCCGAGATGGCTCTGCGGGAAGGTCTCCGTGTAGAAGCGCGCAGCCTCTTCCGCGTCACGCTCGTACCATAAACAGATCGTGTTCTTGCTCATGTGGAAGCCTCCTGTCGATTCTTCAAAGGCCCAGCGGCCTTGTACGAATTGAAGGTGATGCCGGACGGAAATGCCTTCGTGCTGACAAGTTCGAATGAAATGGCCGGGGTTCCCTCCGCAAAGAAGCGTTTCCCCGTGCCCAACAAGACTGGATAGACAGCCAGCAGGAGTTCATCCGCGAGCCCATGCTCGAGGAGCGGGGAAGTCAGCGTGGAACTACCCGAGAGGATGAGGTCCGGGCCGTTTTGCGACTTGATTCGGCGGATGCCTTCCAAGATGTCCGGTCCGAGGCCCTCGAACGGTCCCCACTCAAGGCTTTCCGGATGATGGGTCGCGACATGTTTTGTCGCCGCATTGAGGGCATCGGCCATCGGACTGCTCGGCGCCTTGGGCCAGAAGCCCGACCAGATATCGTAGGTGCGACGGCCAAGCACCAGATCGAAGCTCCCGCCGTACGCCGACAGCATGGCATCCCGGCCGGCGGGTGTCCGGTAGGGCGCGGTCCAGTCGCTGTAGGGGAAATCATCGCCGTCGGCGGAATGCTGGATCACGCCGTCCAGCGACATGTGTTCGATGATTTTGAGCTTTCTCATCTGGACCGCCGGCATCGTTTCAATTGGGTTGGTTCCCCGGGGGGATCGCGGACGGATCCATCCACACAGCCTCCCAGACATGCCCGTCAGGATCGGTGAACTCGCGGGCGTACATGAAACCAAGATCCTGGATGGGGTTGATGTCCGACACCCCGCCATTTTCGGCTGCCGCGGTGTTCATCGCATCCACCGCCTGGCGGTTCTCGCAGGAGACGGCGAGCATCACCTCGCTGGAGGTTGACTGGGGAATGGCCCGTGTCGTGAAGGTGCGCCACTTGGCATGGGTCAAGAGCATCACATAGATGGCCTCGCTCCATACCATGCAGGCCGCGGTCTCGTCCGAGAACACGGGATTGTTGGTGAAGCCAAGGGATATGTAGAACGCCATCGACTTCTTGAGATGGGTGACGGGCAGGTTCACGAAAATCATTTTTTGCATCGAGTGCTCTCCTTGGTGGTGGGGCTGGGACGGGGCCGTTGCGTCTAGGCCTTCTGGGCGATCTGGGCCCGCAGGCGTTCTTCCTGCTCCCGCAGCTCGGGTGTGAACTGAGGGCCGAAATCCTCGGCTTCGAAGACCTGGCGGAGCTCGATCTCGGCCGCCTCCCCCGTGGGATTGGGGCAGCGCTTGATCCATTCGACGGCCTCGGCCATCGACCGGACCTGCCAGAGCCAGAAGCCGGCGATCAGCTCCTTCGATTCGGTGAAGGGCCCGTCGATCACGGTCCGCGTCGTGCCGGAGAACCGCACCCGCACGCCCTTCGAGCTGGGGTGGAGCCCCTCCCCCGCGAGCATCACGCCGGCCTTCACCAGTTCATCGTTGTAGCGGCCCATGTCGGCCAGCAGTTTCTCGTCGGGGAGAACGCCCGCCTCTGTGTGCGGGGTCGCCTTGATCATGACCATGACGCGCATGTTCATTTCTCCTTGGAATGGTTGGGGTTGGGAAAGTCGGTCAGCTGGAACATGGGCGGAGATCAGGGTTCCCAGATCTGGCGGATCTCGCTCTCTCCATCGCCCGCCGTCCGGAGGAAGCGTTTGGTGTGCTCGATCGCCTCCGCCCTGGAGTCCACCTGGATGAGCGCGAAGCCGCCCACCAGCTCCTTCGATTCCGCGAAGGGGCCGTCGATCACGGAGAACACCCCGCTCGAGAGGCGGACGCGCGCCCCCAGGGCGCTCGGCATGCAGCCTTCGGTGGCAAGTAGGACGCCGGATTCGCACATGTCCTTGATCAAGGCGTCCATTCCCATCATTTCCTGGTCGCTGGGTGGGGTGCCTTCCGGTCGGCCGGGCTTGTAGAGGCAGAGAAAGCGCATGGTGGGTCTCCTGGTCTCATGCTTGGGTCTCATGCTTGGGTCTCATGCTTGGGGTTCGTGGGTGGGATTGCTGGAGCAGAGCTACTTCCGGAACGGAAGCAGCTCCCCGAGCCGCGCTTCGCGGAGGCAAAGCCCTCCCCAGATCAGCGCGGCCACATAGGTCGGGAAGAGGATGTGCGAGAACAGGGGATCGCCGACCCGCACATGGGTGGCGACCGCGCCGCCCAGGTAGCCCGTGAGCAGGATGGCTCCGAGCATGGATGTCCTGGGAATCGCGTAGAGCACGACGCAGACGAGCAGGGTGATTCCGAGGGAGCCCGCGACATGCTCCGAGTAGCCGAGCTTGGCGCAGGCCTCGAGGACCGGCGGCAGCCGCATCACTTTGGCGACGCCGTCGAAGGTCAGGAACAGGATCGGCAGGGCGCTGAGGATGCGCCCCGCCCAGAGCCATCGGGCTGGGGCTGAGCTGGGGGCTGGGGTGGGTGATGAGGTGGGGACAGCTGAGGTGCTGGTGGGCATGGGGGCCTCCGCGGGACGCGCTTCAGATGGGAACCGCGGGGTGGCTTCCGCACGGGATGGCGGCAGGCCCCGGATTCTACTCATGCGTCGAATGGGCGGCGGCGGAATCGACAGGCTTTGAAACTTTTTTTGTGATTAATTGTTAAGTTTTTTGTTTGTTGCAAATCGATTCACAGGCTTTCCGGCCGACTGAAGCCGGAGGCACTCATTCGCCTTTCTGAAAGGGAGACTGGCGGTGGTCAACCCAGGTTCGGCACGCGCCAGAGGGCCAGTTCCTCGCCCAGGGCGGGCAGGGGCAGCAGGCCGTTCTCCACGGCCCCGTCGTCGCTCTCGGCCTCGCAGAGGTAGGCGGCGACGGCGCCCAGGGGCTGATCCGTGGGCACCAACGACCACCCCGCGGGCGCCTTCCGGGGGCCCCGCCGCCAGGAGACGGACAGCTCGCCCACGGCGGCAGCCTCCAGGATGGCGCGGCCCTCCTCCGAGCCCAGGGCCTCCACCAGGGGCACCTCCACCTCGAAGGCGCCCAGGGCCTCCTGGAGGGAGAGGCCGTGCTGGCGTAGGTGGGCCGCCACAGAGGGGGGCACCAGATAGGCCGCCGGGCGGTCCACCACGGTGGTGCCCACGAAGCGGCCAAGGTGGGGGATCGTCACGGTGGAGGGCGCGCCCTCCAGGGTGCGGGGCGTGCGCGTGAGGATCTCCACGGGCCGGTCGAAGCGCTCCAGGCCGTAGCGCACGGCGATGCGCTCCCGGGGCGTCTGGCTCTCCGTCACGGTCTGCAGGACATCGTCCCGGTGCGCAGCCACATGCTTGAGCGTCTCCAGCATGAACGAGTAGGCCGTCCGCACCCGCTCCGAGAACGGGATGTACGAGTAGCACTCCAGCAGCAGGTCCATGCGGCTGGTGAGGCCCCGGTAGTTGCTGCCGAAGCGGGGGTGGTGCGGGTAGGTCATCCAGCCTTCGCGCACGGGCGCGCCGGGCTCGGCGTCGCGGTCCGCATCCAGGGCCCGCTCGTCCTCCACGAAGTTGCCGTACCAGCCCGCATCCAGGCCGTGATTGGCCTTCAGGGCCGCGGTGACGGGCGGCAGCAGGCGGTTCCGCATGTACTCGATGGGCTCGCCCCGGCCGCTCTCCACCGTGTGGGGGATGTCGTAGGTCATGGAAAAGCGGTGCACCGAGCCGTTGGTGGCGTGGTTGTCGATGGTGAGGTCCGCCGCCCAGGGTTGGCAGACGCGGGTCTGCAGCAGCCGCATCTCGACGCCCTCCTGCCGCAGGTAGTCGCGGTTCAGGTTGATCTTGGCGGCGTTCACGCGGGTGCCGACGCCGCTGTCGGGCCCGAGCTGGCCCGTGAGCTTGGGCAGGTGCAGCTTGCGGTTGCCGGGGTCGATGGCGTCATTGCCATCGGGGTTGAAGAGGGGCACCACCACCAGAGTGAGATCCGAGAGGATCTGCCCTGCATCCAGGCCGGGCTTGCCGTCCAGGAGGTCGCGCACCAGCATCAGGCAACCTTCCTTGCCTTCCACCTCGCCGGCATGGATGCCGCTGATGACCAGGACCACGGGCCGACCCAGGCTCCGGGCCTCCTCAGGGGTCGTCACGCCGTGGGCCGACAGCACCAGCAGGGGCAGCTCGCGACCCTGAGGGCTCACGCCGAAGGAGGTGACATGCAGGCGCTTGTCGCCCTTGGCCTCCAACCCGGCGATGAAGGTCATCACATCCGCGTGGCGGCTGGTCTCCTCGTAGCGGGTGGCTTCGGCGCGGGTGAGCAGGGACATGGAGACTCCGGAAGAGGTTGGGCATTCTCTCGCCGGAGAGGCCAGGCTGCTAGTGCACCTCGCCTGAAATACCTGGATCAACGAGGTGATGGCGAGGTGCACTTCCATCGGGGCATAGCCCCTCTGGCGCCCCATCGCGCAGGCGCGCTGGGACTGTCACCCCGCCGGGGGCACTGCCGTGCCCCCGGACCCCCGCCATAGTGGTGCCCACCGGCGGCCGGGTGACTCGCCATTTCGTGCGGGCACCCCTAGCGTTTCGCCACGAGCTCGATCTCCACGGCGGCGCCCAGGGGAAGCTCGGCCACGGCGACGGTGGTGCGCGCGGGGTAGGGCGCCCGGAACCGGGATTCGTAGGCGGCGTTCATGGCCTGGAAGTGGGCCATGGTCGTGAGGTAGACATTGACCTTGATGACCTGATCCATCGTCAGCCCGGCATCGCCCAGCACGGCTTCGAGGTTGTCGAAGGCCCGGTGCGTCTGGGCCTCGATGTCGCCCGGCACCAGGCGGCCCGTGGCCGGGTCGATGGGCGTCTGGCCCGAGAGGTAGAGCAGGTCGCCCGCCCACACGGCCCGGGAGTAGGGCCCGATGGGCGCGGGCGAGCCGGGGGCGGCGACGGGGATGCGGGTCGGGGTGGAAGCCATGGGATCTCCTGCTCGGGCCTTCGGGGCGCGTGCTTCAGGCTAGCGGAACGCCACCTGCCGGAGCTCCGCGCGGAAGAACTCGCCCTCCGCATCGAAGCGCGGCGTACCCGGGTGCCAGCCCACGCGGAGGCGGGTGGGGATGGTCAGGCCCTGGAAGGTCGCTTCGGCCTCCACGAGGCCGCCGAAGGGCTCCTCGCGGAAGCCCCCGCCCCCGGGATTCCCCCAGCGGAGCAGGCGCACTTCGCGCAGGCGCCCCGCTTCGTCGGTGTGGAGGTGCAGGTCCCCGGGCTCGCCGTCCACCGGCACCTCGGCGCGGAGGCGGTCCTCGCCTTCCTGGGTCCAGGTCACGGCCGGATCCGCCAGGAGGGAGGGCAGCCAGATGGATTCCGTCCGCAGGCGGCCCCGGGCCGAACGGGTGATGTCCGGGCCCTCGGCCCTGAGGAAGGGGATCAGGCCGAAGAGGGCCCAGCGCATGGCCCCCCGGCCCTCCAGCAGGCGGTCCGAGCCGCGGATGGTCAGGCCCTTCATCCGCACCTTCGCAGCCCAGATCATGCCCCGGCCCCGCACGATGACCTGTTCGGCCTCGAAGGGATGCCAGTCCTTCAGGCGGATCGTGCCCGTCATGGTGAGGCGCACGGCCTCCGGGAGCAGCGTGCCCGGCGCCATCGCATGGTTCAGGAAGCGCTGCGCCCCGGAGGGCAGGGCCCGCCGCGAGGAGGGATCATAGGCCTCGGCGCCCGGCGGGACCGAGCGCCAGAGATCGTCGAGGGACAGGGGCCGAGTCATGGCGCTGCCTCCTGGGGGCGGGGTCAGAGGCTCCGCTTCAGCACTTCCAGGCCCATGTGGGAGACGCGGTAGCGGCCGATGGCCCGCTCCCGGATGAGGTCGTGGCGCTCCAGGTAGGCCAGGTCGGCGTCCGTGGCCCCGGCCTTCACCAGGTGGTCCCGCGGCACATCGGGGTGCTTGGCCACCACCTGGAGCAGGGTGAGTTGGCGGGGGGTGATGGCATCGGCCACGGGGGCTCCTAGGGGCTGGTCTGTCGGCGGTAGCTGGGACGGTGGAGGTCCGAGATCTGGATCGTGAGGCTGAGCCGCATCTTCCCGGCGGTGAGGGGGAAGGCGGGCTTCAGCACCGCCAGCAGGGCCTCGCTGAGTCCGGCCTTCACTTCGTCCGGGCGGCCACCGAGGATCTGCAGGTTCAGGGTGACGAAAGCCTGGTCCGGCGCACCGTCGCCGATGACGAAGGTCTCGTGCCGGATCACGCGGCTCTTGATGTCGGCCAGCGTGAACAGGCCCGTGTCCGCCAGGGTCCGGTTGACCTCCCGCAACAGGCCCGTCCAGTCGGGCGCGTCGAGGAGGTTGGCGGAGTGTTCGAGGAGGCAGTGGGGCACGGGCCAGTCTAGCGCCGGAGGCCGGGTTTCCGCGTGACGCCCTTGCGGCCGCCCTGGTCCCAGTAGCTGGTCTCCTCCGCGAAGCAGATGTTCTCCAGGTCCGTGACCCGCTCCTGCAGGCAGGCCTGGGCGTCGGCGATGGCCTGGTTGTAGATGGCCGGGCCGAGCTCCTTCAGGCAGAACGAGAGGAAGGTCCCCGCCCCCAGCTCGCCCACGCTCTCGCCGTACTCCTCGGCCACGAAGCGCTGGATGGCGCCGTGCAGGCGCTTCTCGGTGTCGGGGGAGAGTTTGATGTCCATGGGGGCCTCGCGGATCGCCTCGGGTTCCAGTGTGGCTGCGGTTGACGGGGGGAGGAAACGGTGGACAACGGCCACTTCGGCGCGCGGCGCCCCCCGCGATGGCTCTATCTTGTCGGTGGATCGGCCGGTGGCCGCCGCCCGGGAGACACCATGCCGCCCACCCAACCCAGCCCGACGCTCGGCCAGACCCTCGGTCCTGACGGCCGGCTGCTCTTCCTCAGCCGGGCGGCGCGGATGTTCTCATACGGGTTCCTGTCGGTGGTGCTGGTGCTCTACCTAGCGGGCCTGGGCTTCGGCGAGGGGCGCATCGGCCTGCTGCTGACGCTGACCCTGGTGGGCGACACGCTCATCTCGCTCTGGATCACGCTCCATGCCGACCGCATCGGCCGCAAGAAGATGCTGGTCCTGGGGGCGGCGCTCATGGTGGCGGCGGGGGTGCCCTTCGCCCTCAG
Organism: Geothrix sp.; assembly: GCA_019449415.1. Taxonomy (GTDB): domain Bacteria; phylum Acidobacteriota; class Holophagae; order Holophagales; family Holophagaceae; genus Geothrix; species Geothrix oryzae. Next base: position 9,474 of record JAGRPP010000010.1, on the reverse strand, counting down.
CGGGGATTTCACGGTGCTGGTGCTGGCGGCCACCTTCGGCGTCATCAGCCCCTCGGGCAACGAGGTGGGGCCCTTCCTGGCCATCGAGCAGGCGGCCCTTTCCCAGCTGCTGCCCGAGGACCGCCGCACCGGCGTCTTCGCCTGGTACAACCTCACCGGCTCCTTCGCCACCGCCATCGGCGCGCTGGCCGGGGGCTGGGCCGCCCAGGCCCTCCAGGCCTCGGGTCTGGCGCCCGTGGCCAGCTACCGGGTGCTGGTGTTCGCCTACGCCGCCGTGGGGCTGATCCTCGCCCTGCTCTTCGCCAAGATGTCCGGGGCGGTGGAGGCGCCCCCCGCCGCGGCCGACGCTCCCGCCAGCCGCCTGGGCCTGCACGCCTCCAAGGGCGTGGTGCTGCGGCTCTCGGCGCTGTTCTCGCTGGACGCCTTCGCCGGCGGCTTCGTCATCCAGAGCATCGTGGCCTACTGGTTCCATGTGAAGTTCGGCGTGGCGCCGGGAACGCTGGGCTCCATCTTCTTCGCGGCCAACATTCTGGCGGGTCTCTCCGCCCTCTACGCCGTGCGGCTGGCCCGCAAGATCGGCCTCGTCCGCACCATGGTCTTCACCCATGTCCCCTCGAATGTGCTGCTGATCCTGGTGCCGCTGATGCCGAACCTGCCGCTGGCCATCGCCGTGCTGCTGCTGCGCTTCAGCATCTCCCAGATGGATGTGCCCACGCGCCAGGCCTACACCATGGCCGTGGTGGCCCCGGATGAGCGGTCCGCCGCCGCCGGCGTCACCGGCATCGCCCGCACCACCGGCGCCGCCATCTCCCCGGTGCTGGCCACGCCCCTCCTGGCCATCCCGGCCCTGGCCGGGGCGCCCTTCCTCATCGCGGGGGGCCTCAAGCTCCTATACGACCTGCTGTTGTACCGCAGCTTCCAGGCGTCGGAAGTCGGCAAGTCGTGAGAGGTGTGAATAGGTAAGGCACCACAAGGTTTGTTATTGGATTAAAACGGTTAAACAATCATGTTACAACATAAAAAATACTAGACACAAACAATGAATGAGGACCACGCTCGGGACCGCCCTCTGGAGGTGGGCTTCCATGCAGCAGTCCCTCTTCTCCTCTTCCCTGTGCTTCCGGCTGGCCTTCCTCGCGGCGCCGGCCCTGCTCGCCCAGAGCGGCCCCATGCCGCCGCCGCCGCTGATGCTCTTCGTCCGTGAGGAGGTCAAGCCCGGCCATGGGGCCGCCCACTCGGTCACGGAGTCCGCCTGGACGCGGACGCTCACCAAGGGCAAGTCCACGGATCACTACCTGGGTATGAACGCCCTCACCGGGGCCAGCGAGGCCTGGTTCATCATGGGCTACGCCAGCTTCGCGGACTGGGAGGCCAAGCAGAACGAGTTCGACAAGAACCCGGCGCTGAAGCACGAGATCGAGAAGATCTCCCAGCAGGACGGCGACCACCTCACCGGCACGCGCACCTTCCTGGGCACCCACCGCAAGGACCTGAGCTACGGCCCGCCCGTGGAGATCGGCAAGATGCGCTACATGCGGGTGCGGACCTTCCGGATCAAGCAGGGGCAGGGCGGGGCCTTCGAGGAGGGCGTCAAGACGGCCCTGGCCGCCTACGAGAAGAGCCACTACACGGCCTCCTTCGCCTTCTACGAAGTGGCCGCCGGCACCGGCTCGCCCACCTTCATCGTGCTGCGGCCCCTGAAGTCCCTGGCCGAGTTGGATGGCATGGCGGACGCGGAGAAGGCCTTCCAGGGGGCCCTGGGCGAAGAGGGCCGCAAGAGCATGCAGAAGGTCTTCGCCGAGACGGTGAACGCCGTGGAGAACCAGCTCTTCGCCTTCAACCCCAAGCTGAGCTACCCCGGCCCCGGCGTCGTCGCCAGCGACCCCGGCTTCTGGACGGTCAAGCCGCCGAAGGAAGGCGCGAAGTAGCCCGCCCGGCCCTTGGGTGGCTATTGGATGGCCCAAGGGCGACACGGCGCGAAGGGTGGGCGACCGCCCTTGGCAGCTTTGCCTTCAGGCTTCCGGCGCGGAGGGATCAGAATGGGGGATCCCCACCCACCCCCCGGAGTTCCCATGAAGCGCCTCGCCAGCCTGCTGCTCCTGCCCCTCTGCCTGCCCCTCTCCTTGTCCGCCCAGGAACCGAAACCCGCCGCCCCGGTCAAGGCCCCCGAGAAGGTCAAGGTGGCTCCGCCCGCCCGCCGGGATCAGGAACTGGAGAAGCGCCAGGTCCAGGCCGACCGGCTCGCCAAGGAGGCGCGCCAGCAGAAGCTGCGGGCGACCCAGGAGAAGACCCGGCAGGCCGCGTACAAGCGGGCCGAAACCGAGGCCCTGAAGAAGGCCGAGGCGGCGAAGCGGCAGGCGGAGGGGCTCCAGAAGCGGGCCGACGCCCACAAGAAGCGGGCCGAGGAACTCCACCGCAAGGCCGAGGAATCCTGGAAGGCCTACCAGGCCGCCACCAAGCCCGCCGAGGCTGCCAAGCCCAAGCCCGTGGACGCGGTTAAGCCCAAGCCCGCCGAAACGCCCAAGGCGAAACCGGCCGAGGCCCCGAAGCCTGAGGCCCCCAAGGCCGAAGAACTGAAGGCGGAACCCGGCGACAAGAAGGGCTGAATCGCCTCGCCTGGCGGGTCAGTCCGGCGGGTCTCCGCCGGGATCCTTGTCCGCGGATTCCGGCTTGGCGAAGCGCTGGGCCCGCAGGTGGAAGTCGTCGGTGAAGGTGCGGCGCACGGGCGGCGGCGGGGCGGCCTCGGCCACCTGGCGGGCCCGGCGCACGCGCCAGAGCGCCCAGGCGGCGGGGAGCAGCAGCAGGGCCGGATACTCCAGCAGCAGGCGCAGGGGCGTGAGGCGGAACTGCGTGGGGCGCAGGCCGTCGGCGTACCAGGCGTCGAGGATCCACACCTCGTCGTCCACGCGCAGCTCCGCCGCCTCGGCTTTGGCCATGCGGAGCACCTGCTCCGCGTCGCCCTGCCTGGCCGTGACGAAGTCCGTGAGCTGGCTGTCGGGATCGCGATCCACGCTGCGCACCGTCATCCACGCGACCCCGGGCCGCTGCACATGGCAGAAGGGGTTCAGGACGATGAGGAACACCTGCACCGCCAGGATCCACGCCACGGCGCCCACCAAGGCCCAGAGGCCGATGAGGGCGGTCCAGCGGAGGGCGGGGCGCGAGAGGGGCGGCATCAGCCGAGTATCGCTGATTCCGGCCCGGGCCAATTCGCAGGTTTTATGACCCCGCTGTCGAAAAGATTCAGTTACCCCGTTTCTGGCCTTCCCATGCCCTCTCCCGATGACAAAGGCGCCTTGCCCGGCCCCTCCGGCTCCGACGGGTTGCCCGGGCTGCCGCTGGACGCGTTCCCCCTGGGGATCATCCTCGTCGATGGGGCGGGTCGGGTCCTTCAAACCAACGCAGAGGCCAGCCGCCTGCTGGGGCTCTCCCGGGCCGAACTCGAACTCCGCACACCCCAGAGCCCCCTCTGGACGCTCTTCCAGGCAGACGGCACCCCGATGGCGGCTGAGGATCTGCCGGGCCTGCGGGCGCTCCGGGAGGGGCGCCGGGTCGTGGCGCCGGAGCTGGGGGTGCGGCGGCCCGATGGGGAGGTCGTCTGGCTCAGCGTCACCGCGGCGCCCCTGGAGCCGGGCCGGGAGCCGGGCCGGGTGCCGGGCCGGGTGCTCATCACCTTCGGCGATGTGTCGGACCACCACCGGTCCAAGGCCGTCCTGGCCGAGGCCATGCAGGCCCAGGAGGCCCTGCAGAAGCAGGATCTGGCCTTCCGGGAGGTGAACAGCTTCCTCGCCACCTGCGGCAGCACCCCCGGCGAGGACTTCTTCCAGTCCCTGGCGCGCTTCCTCGCCGAGAAGCTGGGCATGGACTTCGTCTGCATCGACCAGCTCGAAGGGGACGGCCTGACGGCCCAGACGCTGACCGTGTGGAGCGATGGCCGCTTCCAGGACAATGTGGCCTATGCCCTTAGGGACACCCCCTGCGGCTCCGTGGTGGGGGAAACCGTCTGCTGCTTTCCCGCCGGGGTGGCGGGCACCTTCCCGGACGACGCCATGCTCCAGGATCTGCAGGCGGAGAGCTATGTCGGCGTCACCCTCTGGGATCACCGGGGCCACCCCGCGGGCCTGATCGCGGTGATCGGGCGGCGCCCCCTGGCCGATCCGGCCCTGGCGGAATCCGTGCTGAAGCTGGTGGCGGGGCGCGCGGCCGGGGAACTGGAGCGCCGCCAGGCGGAGGCGGCCCTGAAGGAGAGCGAGGCCTCCTACCGGCGCCAGTTCACGGACAGCAGCGCCATCATGCTGATGATCGATCCGGACGCGGGGCAGATCCTCGACGCCAACGCCGCGGCGGTCGCCTTCTACGGCTACCCGAGGGAGCGCCTGGTCGGCATGCCCATCGCGGAGATCAACGCCCTGCCCGCCGAGACGCTCGCAGGGGTCATGACTTCGATCCGAGTAGACACCGGAGGCCGCTTCGAGTTCCAGCACCGGCGGGCGGACGGGTCCATCCGTGAGGTGCAGAGTTCCTCCAGCCGCATCCAGCTGGGGAACCGCGAGGTCCTGCACTCGATCATCCATGACATCACCGAGCGCAAGCAGGCCGAGAAGGCCCTGAAGGCCAGCGAGGAACGCTACCGGGCCCAGTTCGACTTGGCCAGCGAAGGAATCTTCCTGCTCTCTTCGGAGGGCGACCTCCTGGAGGTCAACGCGGCCTTCGCCCGCATGCACGGCTACACGGTCGAAGAGCTGAAGACCATGAACCTGAAGGATCTGGACTCGCCCGCCTCCACCCACCTGGCGGGCGACCGGATGCGGCGCCTCCTGGCCGGTGAGGCCCTCACCATCGAGGTGGAGCACCGGCATAAGGACGGCCACCTCTTTCCCCTGGAAGTGTCGGCCAGCCGCGTCACCCTGGGCGACCGGCCCACCATCCTCTGCTTCCACCGCGACATCACCGAACGCAAGCGCACCGAGGAGGCCCTGCGAGAGCGCGAGGAACAGCTGCGGGTCATCTTCGAGACCTCCGAGGCGGGCATCATCCTGGTGGCGGCGGACGGGACGGTCTCCTTCGCGAACCGGCGCATGGCGGAGATGTTCGGCGTCAGCCTCCAGGCGCTCATCGGCACCCCTTACACGAACCACCTGCACCCTTCGGAGAAGCAGGTGGGCGACGAGCGCATGCGCCAGCTGATCCAGGGGCGGGTCTCCTCGGTCTCTGTGGAGCGGTGCTACCTCCGCCGGGACGGCAGCGAGTTCTGGGGCCACTTGTCCGGGCGGCGCCTGGAGCACCCGGACGGCAGCCTGGACGCCCTGGTGGGGGTGATCACGGACATCACCGAGCGCAAACGCATGGAGCGGGAGCAGCTCCTCATCGAGCAGAAGATCCAGCAGTCCCAGAAGATGGAAAGCCTGGGCAGCCTGGCGGGCGGCGTGGCCCACGACATGAACAATGTGCTGGGGGCCATCCTGGGCCTGGCCTCGGCCCACCTCGAGAACCACCCGGCCGGCAGCCCCACCCACCGCGCCTTCGGCACCATCATCAAGGCCGCCCAGCGGGGCGGGGAGATGGTGAAGAGCCTGCTGAACCTGGCGCGACAGAACCCCGCCGAGCAGCAGGAGCTGGACCTGAACGGCCTCCTCCGGGAGGAGGTGCACCTGCTGGAGCGCACCACCCTCGCGAAGGTGCGGCTGCATCTCGACCTGGCCCCGGACCTGCACCCCATCCGGGGGGACGCCGCCGACCTGGCCCACGCCTTCATGAACCTCTGCGTGAACGCCGTGGATGCCATGCCGGAGAACGGCAGGCTCACCCTGGGCACCCGGAACCTGGAGGGGGGTTGGGTCGAGGCCCGCGTGGAGGACACGGGGACGGGCATGGCCCCGGAGGTGCTGGAGAAGGCCCTGGATCCCTTCTTCACCACCAAGGAGGTGGGCAAGGGCACGGGCCTGGGGCTCTCCCTGGTCTACAGCACCGTGAAGGCCCACGGGGGGACGATGGAGCTCCAGAGCGAGCCCGGCCGGGGCACCCGCGTCATCCTGCGCTTCCCCGCCGCCGGTGTCTCCGCGGAACCTCGGGAACCCTCGGGGCCCCAGGAGATCCTGGGCGGCCTCCCCTCGCTGAAGGTCCTCCTGGTGGACGACGACGAGCTGATCCAGAGCTCCATGCAGGCGGTCCTCGAGCTGCTCGGGCACCGCGTCATCCTCGCCCCCAGCGGCGAAGACGCCCTGGCCAAACTCGAGGCGGGCCTGAGACCCGCCGTGGTCATCCTGGACATGAACATGCCGGGCCTGGGCGGCGCCGGAACCCTGCCGCGCCTGCGGGCCCTGATGCCCGATCTGCCCGTGCTGCTGGCCACGGGCCGGGCCGATGAGACGGCGCGGGACCTGACGCAGGCCCATGCCGGCGTCACCCTGCTCGCCAAGCCCTTCAGCATGGGCGATCTGCAACGCCACCTGGAGCCCTTCACCCGGCGGTGAAACCGGGTGGCGGGCGTGAATACCTGGGCGAGGCCGCCGGGGCGGCTACATGTCCACGAGCTTCGGGTGCGTCAGGCGCTCGAAATCCTGGTAGGACATGCGGATCAGCTCGGTGTGCGTTCCGGCGTTGAAGGCGATCTCCTTGTCGGCCGCCAGGTGCGGCTCCACGAAGACCGGCATGCCGTAGAGGTTCCCGAAGGGCGGCATGGCCCCGGGCTCGCATTCCGGGAAGTCGGCGATGAACTCGCGCTCGTCGGCCAGCTCGGCGCGGATGGCCCCCGCGGCCTGGCGCAGGCGCTCCAGGTCCACCTTCCGGTTGGCCGGCACCACGGCCAGGACCAGACGGCCATCCAGGTTCACCACCACCGTCTTGGCCATCTCCTTGCCGGGAATGTGCGCGGCCCCGGCGACCGAAGTGGCCGTGAAGGCCACCGGATGTTGGATGACCTGGTGGGCCACCCGGTTCTGGGAGAGGAAATCCTTCAGCAAGGTCGTGGGCATGACAGCCTCCTGGGGCCGAACCCGGATGGGGCGCCGGAGGGGCGCGGCACAAGGCCGGGCGGGCGCAGCACAAGGATCGGTCCCGGGAGGAGAGGGCGCCATGAAGGTGAGGGGGTCTCAGCCCCGCAGCGCGGCGCCGACGGTATCGGCCATGGGCGTGGTGGGCCGGCCGAGGAGGCGGCTCAAGGTGCGGGAATCGTCGAAGAGGCCACCCTGGGCTGCGCCCGCATCGGATTCCGCCAGGAGGCTGGCGATGGCCCCGGGGAGCCCGGCACCCAGGAGGATGGCCTGGAACTCCGCCTCGGGCAGGTTCTGGTAAGCCACGGCCTTGCCGGACTGGCGGCTGATCTCCGCGGCCAGCTCGCGCAGGGTGTAGGCCGCGTCGCCCGCCAGCTCGTAGACCTTCCCCGCCTGGCCGTCGCGCAGCAGCACGGCGGCGGCAGCCTCGGCGTAGTCGGCACGGGCGGCCGAGGCGATCTTGCCTTCGCCCGCGCTGCCCAGGAAGGCGCCATGCTGAAGGGCCGAGGGGATGCTGGCCGCATAGTTCTCCGTGTACCAGCCATTCCGCAGCAGCACGAAGGGCAGGCCCGAAGCATGGAGGTAGGCTTCCGTCTCCTTGTGTTCGAGGGCCAGGGGCAGGGGTGAGGCTTCAGCGTGGAGCAGGCTTGTGTAGGCCAGGAGCGGTACCCCTGCGGTCCGGGCTGCGTCCACGGCGGCGCGGTGCTGGATGGACCGCTTGCCGATTTCGCTCGACGAAATGAGCAGCACCTTGGCGGCGCCGCGGAAGGCCTCGACGAGGGTGTCAGGCCGGTCGTAGTCGGCCCGGCGCACCTGGATGCCCTGGGCGGCCAGATCCTGGGCCTTTTCCGGGCTGCGCACGGCGGCCACCAGCTGGGCGGCGGGCACTTGCTTCAGGAGGGCGGCCAGCACAAGGCGACCCAGCTGACCGGTGGCGCCGGTGACGACGATGGGGCCGGTGAGAGATTGGGGGGTCATGGGATCTCCGGGAGAAAATCGCAACCGGATTGGTTGCAGATAGAGGCAAAAAAAATCAGGCGGGCTGGGCCTTCACGCCCGCCACCAGATCGGCCAGGGTGACGCCCGCCAGCTGTCGTTCGAGGGCTTCCTGGGCGAGGCGGAAGTGATGGGTGAGCAGGTCCTGGATGGAGCGGCCCACGGGGCACTGCACATTGGGGCTCGCCGCGTGCAGGGGGAAGGATGCGTCGGCGCCCACGGCCACCAGCACCTGCTGGAGGTGGATGGCCTCCGGCGCCCGCAGCAGCTGCCAACCGCCCCCGGGGCCGCCCTGGGACCGCACCAGCCGGGCGGCCCGCAGGCGGGCCAGGATGCGGCGGATGACCACGGGATTGGTGTTCACGCTGCCGGCGATGTAGTCGGAGGTCAGCGCCTCGGGACCGGCATAGGCCAGCAGCGTGAGCACATGGATGGCGACGGTGTAGCGGGTGTTGCTCATGGGGGATTCCAATTCGTAACCATGGTGGTTCCGAATTTGAAACCTGTCAAACGATTTTTGTCACGACCCAACGAGCTGGTCTGCTGCCGCTTCAGGGAAGACTCCCGATGAACACCAAGAACGGAGCGATGAACACCGATGGAAACCGGAAGCGCGGTCCCGCGGGCGCAGGGATGCCGGGAAAAACGCCAGGACTGGGCCCGGATCCCAGTCGTCCCCTGCATCCCCTTCATCCTGGCTAAAGAAAAAAGCTTTTGAAGCCTGGATGAAGGGGGTGGAAAGGATGAAAGACCTGGGAGAGGAGCCTACATCTTGGGCTGTGCTTTCCCGGCCAGTTGTTCTTCGGTGAGGCCGAAGAGGGGGGCCACGGTGCGGCCGCGGAGGCTGGCCATGAGGTAGAGCTGGCCGCGGTGGTGGGCCTCGTGCTCGGCCATGGCGCGGAGCCACTTCCAGGGAGGCTCCGACTCCGCGACGAAGGAGCGGGAGTGCCCTCCGGGGGGGGGGCACATCAGGCGGAGGCCATCTGGGCTCCGGCCTGGTTCTCGCAGGGGGCCAAGGATTCCTCTGGGTGCCGGGGGGTCCGGGTGCCGAGGCTGGGCCTGGATGCCAGCCATCCTGTGAATCCTGTTCATCCTGGCTAAAGAAAAGACCTTTTTAGCCAGGATGGAGGGGATGAACAGGATAAGGAAGGTGGCCACCGATTTTGGTGATGTCAGTGATTTGCTGCGACGAGGCAGCCTGGGCGGAGCCGGGGGCGGGCCCAGGCGGGAAGCTCGCAGCGCGCTATCACCGTCCATCAATGAAATCGATGGCTGAAAGATCTTTTCAATCCGTGTCCATCCGTGGCTGCTTCAGCTTTTCGCTTTGGAGGCGGCGGCGAGCTGTTCTTCGGTGAGGCCGAAGAGGGGGGCGACGGGGCGGCCGCGGTGGCTGGCCATGAGGTAGAGCTGGCCGCGGTGGTGGGCCTCGTGCTCGGCCATGGCGCGGAGCCACTTCCAGGGAGGCTCCGACTCCGCGACGAAGGAG
>JAGRPP010000009.1 GCA_019449415.1 Geothrix sp. | reverse complement strand
TCACGGACACCTTGCCATTCTGATAGCGCACCATGACAGCGGTATCCGGGCCCTGCAGCCCCTCCCCGCCGACCCAGTGGCCGTCCTTCTTGAGGCCCTCATCGTAGGTAAAGCACGCGTCAAACCTGGCGTTTTGTTCGCTTTGGGAAAGGGTCGACCATTGCTGGACGTCGAGGTACCCGAAGCAGATGTATTTCATGGGTGGCTCCTAAGTGGGGTCGTTTTGACCGCCTTCTCGTCCTGGTCGTTCGGGGATGCCTCATTTCGACAGGGGCCCGGAATTTTTTTCGGTTGGCGACCGGCCCCAGCCAGACAAGCTTTCCACGAAGGACACGAAGGCACCCTGCGGGTGCACGAAGGACACGAATGGCGCTCGACCCATCACGGGCATCCCTTCTCGGGCGGCGGCTTCGGGCGGCTTCCAAGGGCCGCCGAGGCCGCCGCCCGAGAAGCTGATCGCGCCGTGCGCGACCAGGGGCCGGAGGCCCGGATGCCCTGGCCAGGGCGCTGGGCCTGCCTTCGCGGCCTCTGCTTTCTTCTTCGTGTCCTTCGTGGAGATCTTTTAGGCTGAGTCTCGCCGATGACCGGAAATTATTTTTGAAGCTCGGCCACCCGCCGCTCAAGAAACCGCCGTTCGGGCTCCTGCTGGACCAGCCGGAGCGCCTGGCGGTAGGAGGCGAGGGCCTCTTCCGTTCGTCCCAGGCGGCGGCAGAGGTCCGCACGGACCGAGTGTGCCAGGTGGTACTCCTCCAATTCGCGGCGTGCCAGGAGGGCGTCGGTGAGGTCCAGCCCGGCCTGGGGGCCATCCCGCATGGCCAGCGCGACCGCCCGGTTGAGTTCCACCACGGGGGAAGGCGCCACCCGGGCCAGGAGGGTGTAGAACCCGATGATCCGGGTCCAGTCCGTGGCCGAGACTTCGGCGGCCTCGGCGTGGACGGCGGCAATGGCGGCCTGAAGCCCGTAGGAGCCCACCCGGCGGGAGGCCAACGCCTGTTCCACCAGCGCCTTCCCTTCGGCCATCAAGGCTCGATCCCACAGGGAGCGGTCCTGATCCTCCAGCAGCACCAGGTCTCCCTCCGGCGAGACCCGCGCGGCCCTTCGGGACTCCTGCAGCAGCATGAGGGCGAGGAGGCCCATCACCTCTGGATCGGGCAGCAATTCAAGGAGCAGCCGGCCCAGGCGAATCGCCTCGCCCGAGAGGTCCGGACGCGTCAGCGCCTCCCCAGAGGAGGCGGAGTAGCCTTCGTTGAACACCAGATAGATGACCTTCAACACGGTGTCCAGCCGGTCCGGCAGGTCGGCGCGGCTGGGGACCTCATAGGGAATGCCTGCGTCGCGGATCTTTGCCTTGGCCCGGACGATCCGCTGGGCCAGCGTGGAGGGGGCGGTGAGGAAGGCCCGCGCGATGGCCTCCGTCGTCAGGCCGCACACCTCCCGGAGGGTCAGCGCCGTGCAGCCTTCCGGGGAAAGGGCTGGATGACAGCAGGTGAAGATGAGCCGCAAACGGTCATCCTCAACGCCCCCCTCATCTTCCATGAATCCCGACGAGCTCTCGTCGGGCAAATCAGTCAGGGTTTCAAGCGAGGTGTTGAAGCGTGCGGACCGTCGGAGGCGGTCGATCGCCTTGAAGCGTCCTGTGGACACCAGCCAGGCGCGGGGATGGTCCGGCACACCGTCCCTGGGCCAGACTTCCAACGCAGCCGTAAACGCATCATGCATGCCGTCTTCAGCCAGGTCGAAATCCCCAAGCAGTCGGATCAATGAGGCCAGGATTCGGCGCGACTCCGAACGGAAGAGGGAATCGAGGAACTCCGGAATGCCTTCGGGGACGATCGAGGCCATGGGGCACCCTCACAGACCCTAGAGGATATAGGAGGCTTCCAGGCCCTCCAGACCATCGCCTCCAGGCGGTAGACTGACCCCCATGTCCATGCTTCCCCGCACCCGCCCGAAGCGCCCCTGGTTCCCCTG
>JAGRPP010000008.1 GCA_019449415.1 Geothrix sp. | reverse complement strand
CCCAGGAACTTAAAGGCCTGGGTGTAGGCGAAGGCCGACCCGGCCAGGAAGCAGCCCGAGGTCACCACCACGAAGGGGATGACGAGGCGGCGCTCCTTGGGCATCAGACCGGGCCGGATGAAGGCCCAGAGCTGGTAGAAGAGAAGCGGCGCGGCGAGGAAGGCGGCGGCCCAGAGGGAGAGCCGCATCATGCTGAAGAAGGGTTCGGTGAGGTCCGTGAAGGCGAAGGGCTGAAGCTCGGCGGCGGCCTTGCCGGTCTGGCGGGCCATGGCGTCGAGGAAGGGCTTCTGGGCCCAGATCCAGAGCTTGAAGCGGAAGGCGTAGGTCGCCGTGAAGCACACGGCCACGATGAGGAGCGAGCGCACGATGCGCACCCGCAGTTCCTGCAGGTGCTCCCAGAAGCTCATCTTGTCGGGCGACGCGGCCGGAACGGGCATGGGGTCCGATCAGAAAAGCGCCCGGCCCCCTGGGAGGCCGGGCGGTGGTGGTTCGGGCCGGAGCGGAGTGGCCCATGCGTCGGGGAAGAGCGACCGGATCAAGGCACTTTGAAATTGAACTTGTGGCAGGGGAGGCAGAGGTTTTCCGACGCCACATGTTCGTGGTGGCAGCGGTTGCAGTCAGCCTCGGTGCCAAAGTGCCGGTTTTCGTGGGGATTCGTCGGCTTGACCTGGGCGGTCCGAGCCGCGAGTTCCTTCGTCTCGCCGTGGCAACCGAGGCACTGCTGCATCGCAACCGCCGACTTCTTGGCGGCCTTGCCATGGCACTGGGCGCAGGTGATCCCCTGGCCGGCATGCTTGGAGGTGCGCGCAGCCTGGCCCTTCGCTGGGGTCCCGGCGGCGGCCAGGCCGCCTCCGGACAGGGCGGTCAAGAGCAGAACGAGAAGTGCGGCAGCAGGCTTTGGAACAGTCATCTGTTTCATTTCTTCTCCCATCGTGGCGGCTTCTGGGGAAGCGGTCGGGACGATTCCCCAGCTTGAAATGGATCGTTGGATGGACTTACCCAGGAGGTGGGCCCCCTGGGTAAGTTCGGATCTTGGCTTACAGCTTTGCGACATGCCTTCCGGTGAGGTACCCGAAGGTGTAGCAGCGTCCCAACGAGAGGCCGAAGACGGTGAGGGGATAGTCCACCCCGCCATAGAATCCGCCTCCGAGGTTGCCGATCAGGAACAACCCCTTGATGGGCTTGCCCTCGGCGTTGAGGGCCTGGTGGTTCTCGTCCACCAGCATGCCGGAGCAGATCGCCGAGACGCGCACCCGGCGGTGGATGCCGTAGAAGGGCGCCTTGACGACCGGGATCAGACGGTCGGCGGGCTTGCCGAAGTCGCTGTCCTTGCCCGAGGCGACCACCTCGTTGTAGCGCTTGACGGTGGCGGCCAGGGTCGCCGGATCCGCCTCGATCTTCCGGGCGAGCTCCTCGATCGTGTCGGCCATGTGCGTGTTGACCTGCGACTCGAACACGCCCTTCTTGGGGCTCGGATCATCGGGCATGTAATTCTTCAGGCCCTCCGGCGGGACCAGCTTGCCCGGCCAGGTCGCAGCCTGGGTCATGTAGTTCGAGTCGAAGATCTGGGAGTAGTGCCCGGCGTTCTCGGCATCGCGAAGGTAGTTGTTCAGCAGAGACATCTCGACGGTCTCGTTCACGAACCGGCGGCCCTTCCGGTCCACCGCCAGGAACGGCATGTCGCACATGGAGGCCGGACCCGCGTCGAAGTCGTGCAGCATCTTGGTGTGGCCGATGGGCTCGATGACCCCGCCGGCCCAGTAGGCCAGGGCGAAGCCGTCGCCGGTCTTGTCGAGCTGCTTCCGGCCCAGGTGCTTCACATCGGGCACGAAGTAGTCGGACATGGCCTTGTTGTTCTGGTAGTCGCCCGTGGCCAGGATCACGCCTTTCTTGGCCAGGAATTTCGTGAATTTGCCGTTGGAGCCCTTGGCGATCACGCCCATGACTTCGCCAGCCTTGTTCTGCACCAGCTGGACGGCGGGCATGAGGTAGAAAAATCGGACGCCGGCTTTCTCGGCGGTCTTGGCCAGGTGGCGCATGCCGTCGCCCGTGGTGTAGGGCTTCGGCCCGAAGAAAGAGGTGACATAGCCCATGCTGTAGCCGTTGACCTTGAGGATCGCCCGCTGGGCGGGACTGCCCTGATCCACGACCGGGGAGCCCCCCCGCTTGGCGCGGTCGATGACCCACCGAACGGCCTCGCCCGAGTGGTAGGCCCACTGCCGGATGAGCTTGGGATTGCAGCGGTGGTTGCTGTCGGCGATGAGCCTGGCGACCAGCGCCTCGACGCCGGCCTTCTCGCTCGTGGCCAGGTCGACGCCGGATCCCGTGTTGCCCTGGGAGAGGGCGAAAGGCGCCTTTTGGATCACCGCGACCTTGGCGCCGTTCTCGGCGGCCGAGAGGGCCGCCGGAACGCCCGAGGCGCCCGCACCGACCACGACAACATCAAAGGTCAATGTCTCCGCGATCTCGCGGTCGCGGATGGGCTTCGGTTTCGGCAGGAAGGAGAGCGTTGCTCCACCATCCGGACTCGTCGCGAACTCCAGGTCCTTGGTTTTCGTGGTGCCTGCGGCCGCGACCGGCAGGCCGGAAAGTCCGAATAGGCCCGCGGCGGCGGCTCCTCCGGCCGCCCGTGACAGAAAGCTCCGGCGCGAGAGGCCGTTCTCGATCACCTGCTTCGTGTACTGATCTGTTTCCTTGTCTTCCTGGAAATGTTCCTGGCTCATGCCTCATTCCTCCTGGATGGACGGGTTCATGTCACAGGACGCCGGGCAGGCTGGTTCTCCCACCCCGCGACCTGGCTACTTGGCCTTCGCCTCGGGGGCGACGGGTTCCTTGGCCGAATCCGTGATCTCGCGGCCGGCCTTCTTGAATTCCTGAATGCTCTTGCCCAGCGACTTGCCCAGTTCAGGTAGCCGCGATGGGCCAAAGAAGACCAGCAGCGCGACGCCGATCAGAAGAATTTCAGTCATGCCTAGATTGCCCATGGCGTACTCCAAAAGAGGGTGTGTCTCGTCGTGGAGGCGGGCGCAGGTACCCTCGCCTGGTGGATCTCCCCGCGCCCGTCGTCCCGTCAGAAGGTGTAGAGGATGCCCAGGCCGAAGCCGGTGGTGGAGGCGCCGGGAGCCACCCTGCCCACGGGCGGGAACAGCGCGTAGGTGGAGGATCGCTCGTTGGTCATCCCGTAGACGGAGGTATAGAGATCTGCCGACTTCGCCAGGCTGTAGGTGTACCCCGCGCTCCACTGGGCACCGCCCAGCCCGTTCGTCGTCGCCGGACCGCCGCCCACCAGCGTGGCGCTGCCCGCGTTGGCCTTGCCGTAGGCCCCGAACACCTGATGGGCGCCCCAGCGCTGCTGCACCAGCAGGTACCAGGCATCGCGCTCGTAGTGGTTCACCTTCCCTACCACCGCGTCGTCCGTGTCGTAGCTCAGCCGCTCCACGATGGCCGACATCCGCGTGCCCGTGCTGAAGGCGTAGCTCGCCACCAGCTCATGGCCCACATCCTTGGAACCGGTGTTCGTGGCCGTCGCTCCGGCCGATCCGCCCAGCTGGGCCAGGCCGAAGTAGTCGTTGTGCTGCTCGAATCCGTAACTGATGTTGAAGGCCCCGGCCTTGTAGCTCAGCAGCGCCGACCACAGATCCGGGCTGGCCGAAGGCGCCGTGGCCGTAGCCGTGGTCTTGCCCTCGTTCACCGAGTAGGCAATCCGGCCCGAGAACCCGTTCACCACGGGGCTCCAGTACTGGATGCTGTTCCCCTGGCGGCGGTTGAAGGCCGCGTCTGCCGCGGTGTTCGCCCGACCGTTCTGGGTGGTGGTCCCGGGCACATTGAAGCCGGGATTGGCCGTCAGCGCGTTGTCGAAGGGATTCAGGCCCCGCAGCGCACCCACGAACAGCAGGGGGTATTTGTAGGGCGTGTCCCAGTTCCCGTAGAACACCCGGCCCCAGCTGCCTTCCAGGCCCAGAGCGCTGTTGCGGCTGGTGAGGCTGTTGGGCGCATCCCCGTCGGGGCTGACGGCGCTCTCGATCTGCCAGATGATCTTCAGATCCTCGTTCACCTTGTAGCTGCCCTTGAAGCCCAGGTTCGAGGTGCCCGAGGTCATGCGGTTCCGACCCGGCAGGTTGCCCAGGTCGCCGGTGTAGGCCGAAGCCGCCACTTGGGTGGCGCCGCCATTGGCCGGGGACAGGCCCGGCGCGGTTGCCCCGCTGGTCTTCACATGATCCAGAAACGGCAGGAAGGTGCCGTAAATCTGCACATCACTCGCCTGCGCCGCCAAACCCAGCGGCAGCGCGCACGCTCCCACCAGGGTGAAAAGAAGGGTTTTCGATGTCACGACAGACCTCCGTCAAGTTGCTTAAAGGCAACATTTAGATGATTTTGAGTTAATGACTACCTATGGGTTTTCAATGCCCACGGCATGGCCAGAGATTAGCTCCGGAACGCCTTTTCCCCTTGGTACCCGGCGACCAATTATTGGTAAATCCCGTACCCAAGGAACCCGAGAGGCCCTGACGGCATCACCGCGTGATTCGGCTTTTCGCTCCCGGCGCAGGCTGGATCAGGATCCGCGACTTTCGGAACTGGGAAGGGGTTTCCCCCGCGACCTTCCGGAAGGCCTTCGTGAAGTTCGACTGGTCCTCGCAGCCCAGTTCGGCGGCGATCTGCTGGATGCTCAGGTCGGAGTGGAGCAGCAGCCGCTTCGCCTCCAGCATGGCGCGCTCCAGGATGAGAATCTGGGGAGTCTTGCCGAGAATGAGCCTGCAGGCTGAACTCAGGCGGCGCGTGGTGCAGCGCAGCTTTCTCGCGTAGAACTCCACCTCCTTTTCCGTGGCGAAGCTTTCGTCCAGCTGCCGCAGGAACGCCTGGAAGAGCTTGAAGTCGGAACTGCGGTGGGCCTGCTTGTGGGCGGCCTGTTCGCGGATCCTCCCCTGGAGCAGGTGGAGGAAGGCTGAAAGCAGATGGCGCAGCACCGGACGCGACTCGTCGGCCTTGAGTTTGCCGAGATCCCACAAGAGCCGCGCCAGGGTGGAGGCCTGCTGGAAGAGCTCATCCTTGGGCAGCGGAAGGTTCGGCGAGGCGAGGAAATCCGAGAACAGCCACGAAGCATCCGCGTCCAGGAACTCCTCGTCGAAATCGAACATCCACCCCTCGTCCTGAGCATCCGGCAGGTAGAGGTGCTTCTTCCCCTTGGGCACCAGCATCACCCAGGGACCGTGGATCCGGGTCTCCTCACCGTCTACCCAGTGGGTGCCGGTTCCCTCCGTGATGAAGAAGACCTGGTGGAAGGCATGGCAGTGGGGCACCGGTTCCCCCAGGCGCCAGTTCAGGTTGCTGCGTTCATCAAGGGGCCAGACGGTAAAGAGCGTATCCATGGAGGCGCTTTCGAAGAACTATAGATGCCATCGAGATCATTTTTGACAAAAGTATTGTCATTTACAAGCACATGGTCTGACTCAACGATCCGAATCCTTCCCGCGTAAGCTGCCTGGACCCCTCACGAGCCCGGAGCGTTGCATGCGCCTTCTCCCCTTCTTCTCCACC
This sequence comes from Geothrix sp., assembly GCA_019449415.1. Taxonomy (GTDB): domain Bacteria; phylum Acidobacteriota; class Holophagae; order Holophagales; family Holophagaceae; genus Geothrix; species Geothrix oryzae. Next base: position 23,466 of record JAGRPP010000008.1, on the reverse strand, counting down.
GCCATCGTCGTGGCCGCCTCCATCAGCGCCAGCGCGCAGGTCGACGCCCGGCTGATGCGCTATCCCGATGTCTCGGCCACCCAGATCGTCTTCACCTACGCCAACGACCTCTGGCTGGTGCCCAAGACCGGCGGCATGGCCCAGCGGCTGTCCACCCCCAAGGGCGAGGAGTCCTTCGCCCGCTTCTCCCCGGACGGGAAGACGCTGGCCTTCACCGGGTTCTACGATGGCAACCCCGACCTCTACACCCTTCCGGTGGCGGGTGGCATCCCCGCTCGCATCACCCATCACCCCATGGGCGACCGGATGGTGGACTGGACCCCCGACGGCAAGTCCCTGCTCTTCGCCTCGGGCATGGAGTCCGGCAAGGACCGCTTCAACAAGCTCTTCACGGTCGCCAAGGACGGCGGCCTGCCTCAGGCCTTGCCCCTGCCCTACGCCGAGTTCGGCGCCCTGTCCCCGGATGGCAAGGTGCTCGCCTACCAGCCCGTCTCCACGGACTTCCGCACCTGGAAGCGCTACCGCGGCGGCATGGCCTCGGAGATCTGGTTCTACAACCTGGAGAAGAAGACCGCCAGCCGCCTCCCCAGCGCCGCCGGCTCCAATGATTCGCAGCCCATGTGGCATGGCGGGAAGCTCTACTTCCTGTCGGATCGCGACGGCACGAAGCGCGCGAATATCTGGTCCTACGATCTCGCCAGCAAGGCCTTCAAGCAGATCACCTTCTTCAAGGACTACGACGCCCACTTCCCCGCCATCGGCCCTTCCGACATCGTGCTCGAGGCCGGCGGCCGCCTCCACCGCATCGAGCTTCCTTCCGAGAAGCTCGTGGAAGTGAAGGTCGAGGTGGTGACCGACGGCGCCACCCTGAAGCCCCGGGAGGAAAACGCCAGCCGCCTCATCAAGAATCCCGCCCTCTCCCCCCAGGGCAAGCGGGCGATTTTCGAGGCCCGGGGCGAGATCTTCTCCGTGCCTGCGGAAAAGGGCTATGTCATCAACCTCACCCGCACCCCCGGTGCGGCGGAGCGCCACCCCGCCCTGTCCCCGGACGGCAAGCAGGTGGCCTACTTCAGCGACCGCAGCGGCGAATACGAGCTGTGCGTGCGCCCCGCGGACGGGTCCGGCGCCGAGCGGCAGGTCACCCACATGGGCCCCGGCTTCCGCTACCGCATCACCTGGTCCCCCGACGGCAAGCGCGTGGTGTTCGCCGACCAGGCCATGCGCATCAACCTCTGCGACCTCGACACGGGCAAGGTGCAGCAAGTGGACAAGGGCCTCTTCATGTTCGAAGGCCCCCTGGATGACTTCCACGCCGCCTGGTCCCCCGACAGCCGCTGGTTCGCCTATCCCCGGGATACCGGCAACCGCAACAGTGTGGTGGCGCTCTACGACACCAAGACGGGCAAGCGCCATGAGGTGACCTCGCCCTTCTTCAATGCCGGCGACGCCGCCTTCGACCCGGAAGGCAACTACCTCTTCCTCACCTCGGGCCAGCAGTTTAGCCCCACCTACAGCGATCTCGACAACACCTGGGTCTATGCCGGCACCACCAGGCTCGCCGCCATCCCGCTGCGCCGGGATGTCCCCTCCCCCCTGGCCGCCCGCAATGATGCCGACGCCGCCAAGGAGGAGAAGAAGGACGACAAGAAGGAGGGCGGTGCCGACAAGAAGGACGCGGACAAGAAGGAAGCCCCCAAGCCCGTCGACATCGACCTCGAAGGGATGGAGGGCCGCATGGTGCTGCTGCCGCCCCCGGCCGGCTACTACTCCGATGTCGCCGCGGTGAAGGGCAAGCTGGTTTACCGGCGCGCCGCGCAGATGAACCCCATGGGCGAGACCAAGACCACCCTCTACACCTACGACCTCGAGGAGCGCGAGGAGAAGGCCGTCCTGGCCGATGTGGACGGCGCCGTCCTCAGCGGCGACGGCAAGAAGGTGCTCGTGAACCGCAAGCAGGAGTACGCCCTGCTGGACCTCAAGCCCGATCAGAAGTTCGAGAAGAAACTTCCCACCACCGAGCTCAGGATGACGGTCGATCCGCAGGCCGAGTGGCAGCAGATCTACAACGACGCCTGGCGGCTCGAGCGCGACATGTTCTACGATCCCGGCATGCACGGCGTGGACTGGAAGGCCATGCGGACCCGCTACGGCAAGCTGCTCAAGGACTGCGTGACCCGCGAGGATGTGAACTTCGTCATCGGCGAGCTGATCGGCGAGCTGAACGCCTCCCACGCCTACCGCGGCGGCGGCGATCAGGAGATGCCGGCCCGCCTCGGCGTGGGCCTGCTCGGCGCGGACTTCGCGCTGGAGAACGGCGCCTTCCGCATCAAGACGATCCTCCGGGGCGCGGAGTGGGACGCCCAGGCCCGCGCACCCCTGGCCCAGCCCGGCCTCAAGGTGAAGGAGGGCGACTACCTCCTGGCCGTGAACCGCATTCCCCTCGATGCCCGCAAGGATCCCTGGGCCGCGTTCCAGGGCCTGGCCGGCAAGACCGTGCTCCTCACCGTCAATGAGAAGCCCATCGCGGACGGCGCTCACGAAGTGCTCGTGGAGACCCTCGCCAGCGACTACGCCCTCCGCTACGCCGCCTGGGTCGAAGCGAAGCGGACCTTCGTCGAGAAGGCCTCCAATGGCCGCATCGGCTATGTCTATGTCCCCGACACGGGCGTCGGCGGCCAGACGGATCTGGTCCGCCAGTTCCGCGGCCAGTGGGACAAGGCCGGCCTGATCATCGATGAGCGCTTCAACAGCGGCGGCCAGATCCCCGACCGCTTCATCGAGATGCTGGGGCGCAGGACCATCAACTACTGGGGCGTGCGCGACGGCAAGGATTGGCAGTGGCCCGCCGTGGCCCATGACGGGTCCATGGCTATGCTCATCAACGGCTGGAGCGGCTCCGGCGGCGACCTCTTCCCCCACTACTTCAAGAAGGCCGGCCTCGGTCCGCTCATCGGCCGCCGCACCTGGGGCGGGCTCATCGGCATCAGCGGATCCCCCGCCCTCATCGACGGCGGCAATGTGACCGTGCCCACCTTCGGGATCTACTCCAAGGAGGGGCAGTGGGTCGTCGAAGGCTACGGCGTCGACCCCGACATCGAGGTGATGGACGATCCCGCGCTGCTGGCCCAGGGCAGGGATCCCCAGCTGGACCGGGCCATCCAGGAAGTGGAAGCCGCCCTCAAGAAGCAGCCCCCCGCCACCCGCAAGCCCGCCTACCCCAACCGCGCCAACTGATTTTCCCGACTGCGCCCCGCCACCGCGGGGCGCAGCCTTGTACCGCTAGAAGATCTCCTTGAAGAAATCCTTCATGTGCTGCCAGCTGCGATGGTGGGCGGCCTCGTTGTAGGCGGCACCCTTGCTGTTGTCGCTGCCCGCCTCCTTCTGGGTGAAGGCGTGGACGGCCCCGGCGTAGGCCACGAAGACATAGTCGGTCTTGGACTGCCGCATCTCGTCCTGGAAGGCCGTCACATCCTTGGCGGGTACGAAGGGATCATCCGCCCCGTGGCAGACCAGCACCTTCGCCGTAACGGGCCCCGGCGTGAAGCCCGCGGGCACCTCCAGCCCCCCGTGGAAGGAAACCACGCCCTTCACCGGCAGGCCGCCCCGTGCAGCCTCCAGCGCCCCCGTGCCCCCGAAGCAGAAGCCGATGACCGCCAGGCGGCCAGCGTCCACGCCCTTCTGCGCCTTCAGGGTCTCGAGCGCTGCGGCGATGCGGCGGCGGTAGAGCGCCCGGTCGCCCTTGTACTGGCCCGCCAGCTTGCCGGCCGCGGCCGTATCCGCGGGCCGCACACCCTCGCCGTAGATGTCCGCGGCCAGGGCCACATAGCCCAGCTTCGCCAGATCGTCGGAGACCTTCCGCTCATGGTCTGTGAGGCCCATCCACTGGTGAATCACCACCACGCCGGGAACCTTGCCCTGGGCGGTCGCCGGCTTCGAGAGATACCCGGCCAGCTTCGTGGCGCCATCCGCATAGGTGAGCGGCTGGCCTGCGAACACGGGAAGGGCGGTGAGGGACAGGGCAAGGGCGGCTGCGCGCATGGGGCCTCCGGGTGGGAGACCGATCCTATAGCTGTTCCAACCGCCATTCCAGGAAAAACCCTTCAGCGCCCGGTGCTGCCGTACCCGCCGTCGCCCCGTTCGGTGTCGCCCAGGGCTTCGACGCTGGGCTCGGGGACCCAGGTCCAGCTCTCAACGGGCGCCACCAGGAGCTGCGCAATGCGCTCGCCCCGACGCAGGTCGAAGGCCGCCTCCCCATGGTTGATGAGCAGCACCTGCACTTCGCCGCGGTAGTCGGCGTCGATGGTGCCGGGGGCGTTCAGCACCGTGAGGCCGTGGCGCAGGGCCAGCCCCGACCGGGGCCGCACCTGCCCTTCAAAGCCCTGGGGAATGGCGAGCACCAGCCCCGTGGGCACGAGCCGCCGCTGGCCCGGCGCGATCGTCCAGGTTTCACCCGCAGGCGTCGCCGCCCGCAGGTCCATGCCCGCCGCATGGGCCGTGGCGGCGGCAGGCAGGTCGAGGCCGAGGCCATGGGGGAGCTGGTGGACCGGGATGCGCATTCAGAAATGATTCACCGCAAAGATGGACAGAGGCAAAGAGAAAAAGATTCGAAGCCACAAAGAACACAAGGGGCTCAAAGGGCACCTGGCACCTGGAATGGCCACTCCAGAGGGTAGAACTTGCTTGTCCACCTTGTGTTCTTTGTGCCTTTTGTGGCCAATCTGCAGTCGTTCTGTTCTGCCGTCAGCCTTCAGCTTTCCTTCACCAGCTGCCCACAGGCGCCCTGCACATCGCGGCCGCGGCTGCGGCGGACGGTGACGAAGCAGCCGCGTGCCTTCAGCCATTCCGAGAACTGCTGCACGCGGTCCTCGCCCGGCTCGCGGAAGGCGCTGGCGGCGTGCTCGTTCATGGGGATGAGGTTCAGGTTGTGCCCGCTCCGCAGATCGCCCAGCCAGGCCGCCAGCCGCTCCGCGTCAGCCTCGGTGTCGTTCTCCCCCGCCAGCAGCACATACTCGAAGCAGAACTTCTCGCCGCGCCGGGGGGCCCAGTCATCCAGGGCGCGCCGCAGCCGGGCCAGGTTCCACACGCGGTTCACGGGCATGGTGCGGCTTCTCGCCTCGTCCGTGGTGGCGTTGAGGCTGAGGGCCAGGAGGGGGCGGGGTTCCAGCTTGGAGAGCTTCTCGATGCCGCTCACCAGGCCGGAGGTGCTCACGGTGATGCGGTTCTTCCCCAGGCCCAGGCCCGCCGGGTGGCACATGAGGCGAATGGCGCGGTGCAGGTGGTCCAGGTTGTGGAGCGGTTCGCCCATGCCCATGAAGACCAGCGTCAGCTCGTGGCCCCGGTCGGGCCCCAGGTCCGCCATCAAGGCCAGCACCTGGCCCAGGATCTCGCCGGGTTGCAGGTTGCGCAGGATCCCCATGCTGCCCGTGGCGCAGAAGGTGCAGCCCATGGCGCAGCCCACCTGGCTGGAGATGCAGTAGGTCACGCGGGGGTTCCGCACCCGGCGAGGCATGTGGACGGCCTCGATGCGCCGGCCATCCGCCAGCTCCAGGGCCAGCTTGGTCGATCCGTCGGACGATGGCTGGCGCTCGGCGAGGCGCGGCAGGCGCAGGTCCGCCACGCCCTCCAGCCAGCGGCGGATGCCCGAACCCAGGTCCGGTGCACCGCCCTTCCAGGTCCAGGGCCGGTGCAGGCGCCGGAAGGTCTCGAGGGCGCTGCCCGGACAGCCGAGCGCCGCCAGCTCCTCCGGAAACAGCGACCAGGCCGACGGTAACCCCTCCCGCTCGGGGGCGGGACGATCCCAGGGCATGGCGTGGTGATCGGTCATGGGGGAGGACACCGGTCCTTACGAAAAAGAGGGCCGAAGCCCCTGTTCATTCTAGCGGCATTCCACCCCCGGACTCCGGTGGCCGCTTCCTGGAACGCGGCTTAGCGACGCCCTGGAATCCGGTAAGCTGAGTCACCCGCCTTCAGCCCACCCCGATCCGGAGTGATTCATGCGCATCCTGCCCTCCCTGCGCCTCGCGCTGTCCCTGTGCCTGGCCGGCCTGTCCACGGCCGCGATCGCCACCGATGCCCCGATCCCCTCGGACCTGGGCCGCCGGGTGTCCCTCTACACCACCCAGCCCACGCTCGGAGAAGGCCTGGCGGTGAAGAACTGGGAGCTTCCCGTGGGTCGTATGACCTTCAGCATGGCCTCCGGCACCGTGGTGCCCCTGGTGTCCCAGGGCCGGGCCCTCGGTTTCCATTTCAAGGGAAAGGGCTCCTTCCGCTACCGCTCCGAAGAGCCCCTGGAGCGCAGCGCGTTCGCCTCCAACCACAAGCACAACCTCGAGAAGCACGCCTCCAAGGCCATCCTCAGCGAAGTGAACGGACAGCAGGTCCTGACGGAGGAGATCCGAAGCTTCACCCTCTGGCAGGCCGGCCTGAACCTCGCCTTTCCCTCAGGGAGCGCCGCAGAGGCACCCAGGGATTCGTTCGCCGCCGATTGGACCTACTTCCAGCGGGAGGGACTGGGCGACCGCGGCCAGGACTTCGCCATCCACCTGGCCAACACCCCGAAGGCCACCCTGGTGCGGGCCGAGATCACCGGAGCGGACAGCCCCTTCATCTACATCCTCGATCAGGGTGGCGCACAGCGCGAGTGGCTCTGGGCCACCGCCGATCCTTATCGACCCGCCATTTACGATGGCCTGCGGCGGATCCTGTTGTCCGAGCAGCCCATCGGCTGGACCTGGAAGGCGCCGCTGGCGCCGCTGCTCAACCTCACGGCCGTCGACATCGACATGAAGGCCGGGAAGGGCGGAGCCGACCTGAAGGTCACCGAGACCCTGGCCGCCGGGGATGAAGGCCTGGCGGTCCTGTCGCTGAACCTCTACGACCTGGTGGACCGGGCCTACAAGCGGGGGATCTACAAGGTCTCCCGGGTCCTCGACACCGAGGGCCGCAGCCTCGCCTTCCATCACCGGAACGACACCCTCCTCGTCCAGCTCGATCACCCCCACCCGGCGGGACAGCCCTTCACCCTGACCTTCGAATACGGCGGTCCGATCCTGCTCCGCCCCGGCGGCGACAACTACTGGGAACTCGGCGTCGAGCCCTGGTTCCCGCAACCGGACATGGAGGGACAGGCCTACACGGTCCACGCCCTGATCCAGACGCCCAAGGACGATGTGCCGGTCGCTCCCGGGCGGACCTTGCGGCGCATCCAGAGCGAGGCCGGGAACCTTCTCGAAGTCCGCATCGACAAGCCTGTGCAGTTCTTCTCCATGTTCGCAGGGGCCTACAGCCTCGTCGAAGACACCAAGGACGGCCTGACCATCCGTGTGGCCACCTACGGCAACAAGGGCGGCAGCATGCAGAAGCGGCTCATCGACATCGCCCGGCAGACCATCGGCTTCTACGAGGATCTGTTCGAAGCCTTCCCCTTCCCGGAGTTCGACATCATCCAGGTCAATTCCCTCGGCTACGGCCAGGCCCCTCCCGGAATGATGATCATCACCAACGAAGCCTTCGACTCGAAAATGGACACCATCAGCAGCTTCTTCACGAAGGGCATCAACCAGCGCTTCGCCCACGAGATCGCCCATCAGTACTGGGGCCACCTCGTGAAGATGCCCTCCTCTGAAGAGCAGTGGATCACCGAATCCTTTGCGAACTATGCCTCGGCCCTGGCCATGCGCAGCATGAAGAACCAGGGGACGAGCGCCTACGAAGGCCTGCTGAGCCGCTGGCGGAACCAGGCCTCGGCCTACGCGGGATCGGGCACCATCCCCTTCGCCAACCGGCTCCGTTGGCTCGACGACCCCCGAGGCTCCTTCATGGCGCGCACTTCCCTCCTCTACGAGAAGGGCGCGCTCATTCTCGCCGCCATGCACAAGGAGATGGGCGACAAGGCCTTCGCGATCTTCATGAAGTCGATCATCGCCAACTTCCGCTGGAAGACCGTGACCACCGCCTCCGTCGAGCAGGTCGCCACCATGGCCGGCAGGAAGGATTTCAGTCCCCTGTTCCGCGATTGCTACTGGGGAACCCAGATGCCACCCCACTAGCCTCGTCGGGGCACAGCCCCAGAGTTCAGACAGGGGCCTCCTTGGGTTGGGGCGGTCGGGGCAACACCAGGGCATTGCCCGCCAGGCAGAGGCCCGCGCCCAGGGCCAGGCCCCAGTGCCATCGGAGGCCTTCCATGGCCGTGGAGAGGGCCAGGGCCACCACAGGGATGGCCACCATCGCGTAGCCCGCCCGCCCCGCCCCGATGCGGCCCACGAGCGTGAGGTAGGCGCCGAAGGCCAGGATCGACCCGAACACGGACAGGAAGGCCAGGGAACCCAGGTAGTGGAGAGACGAGTCGAAGGTGAAGGGTCGGCCCGAGAGCGCGCAATAGAGGGCCACGAAGGTCGCGCCGTAGGCCATGCTCACCGCGTTGCCCTGCATCACCGGGATGCCGTGCCGTTGATTGCGCTGAGAAACCAGGTTGCTGAGGCTGGCGGCCACGGTCCCGCCCAGCGCCAGGGCCAGCCCCGCACGGAGGGACGCCGTGCCGAAGGTCGATCCCGCCCCGGGCAGGCAGACGATCCCCACGCCCGCCACGCCGAGGGCCACGCCCCCGAGAGCCTTTCCGGCCAAGGGGGTTCCGAAGAAGAGCCGCGCGCCCAAGAGGTTGAGGATGGCCAGCAGGGAGAAGACCACCGCCATGAGGCCAGAAGGGATCCGCTGCTCCGCAAGGTACACGCAGACATAGTTGATTCCGAACATCAGGGCGCCCTGGAGGGCCAGCCAGCCGTGTTCGAGCCGCGTGAATCGAAGCTTCAGCCCCCGCAGGAAGCACCAGGCCGCCAGCAGGAGCGACGCGAGGCCGAAGCGGTAGACCACGGAGACTTCAGGGGCCACCCGTCCGTACTGGAAGGTGATGGCGATCCAGGTGGACCCCCAGATCAGCACGGACGCGAGGTAGAGGGACAGGTCGTTCATGGGGCCTCAGGAATCCGGAGAAGGGTGCAGGGCCAGGAGCAGGGCCGCCGAGGAGGCCGAGAAGACCGAATAGTCGAGCGGTTCCTTCAGGCCGAAGGACAGGGCCATGGCGAGGCCGAAGACCGCCAGGAGCGCAGCGCTGCCCAGCGCCACCGCCCGGGCGGCACCGCCGCGGAGCGGCAGCAGCAGGGCCAGACCCAGGAGCAGCTCGGCGGCCGTGGCCGCCCAAGCGAGGAAGGGGATGGTCGAAGCGGGCATGAAGCTGTTCACCTGAGCCGTGTACTTCATGAAATTCGTGAAGGATCCGTAACCCCGGCCCGGGCCCCAGAGGCCAAAGCGGGAGGCAATACCGGAGAGGAAGGCCGCCCCCAGGGCGAGGCGGGCATAGCGCAGGGCCCACCGGGCCAGGGACGGACGAGACGGCGCCCTCATGCCTTCGCCGCCAGGTCCGCGTGCTCCGCCTGATAGGCGTCGTAGGGCCCGGGCGTCCAGCCCGCGCGGTCCATCTTCCAGCCGTTCCCGATCTGCTCCCAGCCCACATGGGCGTAGTAGCCCCGGGCGAGGGGCGCGGCCTGGAGCACCCATTGGATGCCCTCGTCGAGCCCCTGAGCCAGCTCCAGCAGGCGGCGCCCCACACCCGCCTTCTGGTGGGCCGGGTGGACCGCGAGGTCGCAGATGTAACCGTCGTAGACGAAGTCCGTCCAGCCGCGCAGCAGACCCACGAGACGATCCCCGTCCCAGGCCGAGATCACGACATTGGAGCCGTCGAACATGCGGCGGATGCGCTCGGGATCGTGGATGGGACGGCGCAGGGGCGCGGCGGCGTACAGGGCCCGGATCGCCTCCGTCTCCGGCCGCCGATCCAGGCTGTAGGTGAGGGCGGCGCTCATGCGGACACCCCGGGGAGGTCGGGCTGAAGACCCACGCCCAGGCGGTTCCAGGCGTTGATGAGGGCGATGGCGTAGGTCAGGTCCACCATCTCCTGCTCGGTGAAGTGCTCGCGGGTGGCCGCGTAGAGGGCATCGTCGGCCCCGTGCCGGCCCAGGTCCGTCAGCGCCTCGGTCCAGGCCAGAGCCGCACGCTCGCGGGGGGAAAACAGGGGCGCCTCGCGCCAGGCGGCCAGGAGGTTCAGGCGGCGCTCGGACTCGCCGCCCTCCAGTGCCGCCGTGGCGTGCATGTCCATGCAGAAGGCGCAGCCGTTCATCTGGGAGGCCCGCACTTCGAGGAGATGCAGCAGGCCGTGCTCCAGCCCCGAGGCGCTGACATGCCGAACGACCTGGAGCAGGCCCTGGTAGCCCTTGGGGGCGAGCTCGGGATGGGGTTTCGAGGTGCGCATGGAGCCTCCGGGGCCGGGGTGGCCATCTCCAGGATCGGGTGACATGGCACATTGAAAAGATCCATTTTTATCATTACAACTAGACCATGCGTCCCTGGACCTTTCCCGTCGCCCTCCAGGCCGGTCCCTCGCGGGAACCGGTCTTCCAGCAGATCGCCCAGGCCATCCGGGCGGACATCCGGCGCGGCCGCCTGCGTCCGGGAGACCCTCTGCCCGGCTCGCGCACCCTCGCCGACACGCTGGGCGTCCACCGCAACACCGTGCTGGCCGCCTACCGGGAGCTGGAGGCCGAGGGCTGGACCGTGGCCGAGCAGCGCACCACCCGGATCGCCCGGGACCTGCCCCAGCCCCCCGCCGGCCCGCGGGCCGACACGACGGGTCAGCCCGGCTACGACCTGCCGGTGCCGCGCCCGCGGAAGAGCCTCCGGGAACCGGGCCTCCTGACCTTCGGCGGCGGATTGCCGGACCTGCGCCTCGTGCCCACGGAGCTCCTGGCCCGGGCCTACCGCCGCGCCCTCGGCAGCCGGGAGCTGCTCGGGTACGGGGATGCGCGCGGGGAGCTGCGGCTGCGCGTCGCCCTGGCCAAGCTCCTGTCCGAAATGCGCGGCCTGGCCGTGGACGAGGGCCGCCTGATGATCACGGGCGGCAGCCAGGGTGCCCTGGACTTGGTGGCGCGGACCCTGATCCGACCCGGCGACCGGGTGGCCGTGGAGGATCCCGGCTATCCCGCCACCTGGGCCACCTTGCGGGCCGCGGGGGCTGAACTCGTGCCGGTGCCGGTGGACGAGGCAGGCCTCCGGGTGGAGGCCCTGGCGGCGAGGCTGGCCGAGGGACCCATCCGTGCGGTCTACCTGACCCCCCACCACCAGTTCCCCACCACCGTGACCATGGGCGCCGCCCGCCGCATGCGCCTCCTGGACCTGGCCGCGCGCCACCGGATCGCCCTCCTGGAGGACGACTACGACAACGAGTTCCACTTCGATGGCCGCCCTGTGCTGCCGCTGGCATGCGAGGACCCGGGCGGCGTGGTGATCTACCTGGGGACCCTGTCGAAGATCCTCGCCCCCGGGCTCCGCCTGGGCTTCGTGGCGGGGCCCTGCGCCCTGGTGGAGCTCCTGGCCGCCCGGCGCGAGGCCGCCGACGGCCAGGGGGACCAGGTGCTCCAGCGGGCGGCGGCGGAGCTCCTGGAGGACGGGCTGCTCCAGCGGCATGCGCGGAAGATGCGGCGGATCTACCAGGCCCGGCGAGAGGTCCTGGCCGGAGCCCTGCGCCGATACCTGGGTGGGGCCGTGACCTTCGACCTCCCGGCCGGGGGCATGTGCCTCTGGCTTCGCGTGGATCCGGCGATCGACGCGGAGGCCTGGACCGTCCGGGCGCGGCGGGCGGGCGTGGCCCTCATCACGGGCCGCGCCTTCGACTTCCAGGGCCGACCACTGCCCAACCTGCGCCTCGGGTTCTCGGCGCTGGATGAGGGGGAGCTGAAGGAGGCCGTGCGCCGCCTCGCGGGGGCGCTGTAGCTCAGGCCACCAGATCCTGGGGCCGGATGTCGCAGCCGCGGCGAGTGCCGAGAGCGCTGAGGCCGAGCTGGGCGGGGTCGAGCAGGGCCTGCGCCACCCGGAGAAGATCCGCCGGGGTGACTGCTTCGATCTCCGCCATCTGCTGATCGAGGCTGCGCAGCTCGCCGTGGTGGACGGCCTGGTGGGCCAGGCTGAACATGCGGCTGCTGCTGCTTTCCTGGCTGAACACGAGGCTGGTGCGGGCCTGGAGCTTGGCGCGCTCAAGCTCGTCGGCCTCCACGCCCCGGTCGCGGACCCGCGCGCATTCGGCCATGGTCCGCTGCACCAGCTCCCGCAGCTGGGCGGGGGCGCAGCTGGCGGTGATCTGCAGGGCGCCCGTGTCGGCGTAGGGGCTGAGGTAGCTCCCCACCTGATAGCAGAGGCCCCGGCGCTCCCGCAGCTCCATGAAGAGCCGCGAGGCCATGCCGCCGCCCAGCACATGGCTCAGCAGATGGGCCGCCGCGCGATCCGGCGAGTGGTGGTCCGGCGCGGGGAAGCCCATGACGAGGTTGGCCTGCTGAAGATCCTTCCGCGGCACATTCAGCAGGAAGGGGCGGGTCCGCGCCCGGGTGCCGGGCGCGTGGTCCGTACCCTTGGGCAGGCGGTCCAGGATCGGCTTCAGCAACGCGAGGAAGGGTTCCGCCTCGAGGGCGCCCGCGGCGGCCACCACCAGGTTCGGCGCCCGGTAGGTGTGATCGAAGAAGGCCCTGGCTTCCGCCGGGCCGTACCCCGACACCTGCTCCCGGCTGCCCAGGATGGGATGGGCCAGGGGCGTGCCTTCCCAGAAGCCGCCGTAGAACAGTTCGCTCACCCAGTCGTCCGGCTGGTCCTCGCTTTGCGCGATTTCTTCGAGGATGACGCTGCGCTCGCGGACCAGTTCCTCAGCATCAAAGCGGGGTGCAGTCACCAGCTCGCCCAGCAGGTGGATCAGCTCCGGCAGCTGGTCCGATAGCACCTTGCCGTAGAAGCAGGCCACTTCCTTCCCCGTGAAGGCGTCCACATGGCCGCCCAAACGGTCGGTGGCGGCGGCCAATTCGTCGGGCGTGGGATAGGCCGCCGTGCCCTTGAAGACTGTGTGCTCGAGGAAATGGGCCAGGCCCTCCTCAGAGGCCGCCTCGTGACGGGAGCCCCGCCGCACCCAGAAGCCCACGGCGCAGCTCCGCACATGGGGAAGGGGCTCGATCAGGATCTCGGTGCCTGCAGGCGTGACGGTGCGGAAGGGTTCGGCCATTCAGCCAGTCTATCGCCCTGGCGGCTCGAAGCCCCGCCTCAACGGGAGGCGGAGGCCTTGAGGACCGCCTTCAGCAGACCCGGGAAGCGGGCGTCCAGATCCGGCTTCCGCAGGCTGTTGTAGCGATGGACGCCCTCCACCCGGGTCTGGATGAGCCCGGCCTCCCGCAGGACCTTGAAGTGGTGGCTCAGCGTGGCCTTGGTGGCAGGCAGGCCGAAGGTCCCGCAGGCCCGCTCCCCCTCTCCGGCCAGCTTTCGCACGATCTCGAGGCGCGTGGGATCGCTCAGCGCGTAGAGCACCGCCGGGAGATCGAGTTGCTCGCGCTCAGGATGATGGAGGTTCCGCATGGATCCAGGATGCCCGGTTTCGGGATTCATCAATCAAATATTTTGATTGTATTCAAACTATTTTTATTGACCCGAGCCCCCGGTGGATATACCTATCTATTGTTTGATGACAATCGAACAATAGGAGGCCCCATGAGCCATCGCATCCAGTTCACCGCGCCCGGCGGCCCCGAGGTCCTCCAGTGGGGGGAGGCGGACCTCCCCGCCCCTGGGCCAGGCGAGGTCCGCCTGCGCCACACGGCCATCGGCGTGAACTACATCGACATCTACCACCGCAGCGGGGCCTACCCCGTGCCCCTGCCGGCAGTGCCGGGCTTCGAAGCCGCCGGGGTCGTGGAAGCCCTGGGATCCGGCGTGACGGATCTGGCGGTGGGCCAGCGGGTCGCCTATGTGGATGGGACCACGGGCGCCTACTCGGAGGCGCGGAACCACCCCGCCGACCGCCTGGTGCCGCTGCCCGCGGGCCTGCCCGACGAGGTGGCGGCCGCCCTCCTCTTCAAGGGCCTGACGGCGCACATGCTGGTCCGGCGGGTGTGGCACGCCGGGGCGGGGCCCTGGGTCCTGGTCCACGCCGCGGCAGGGGGCGTGGGGCTCATGCTGACCCGGTGGTTGGCCCGCGAAGGTGGCAGGGTCATCGGCGTGGTGGGCAGCGAGGAGAAGGCCACGGCAGTTCGGGCCGAAGGTGCTGAAGCCGTCCTCGTCGTACCCCGGGGCGCCGCCTATGACCAGGTGCCCACCGAGGTCCGCCGGATCACGGGCGGCCGCGGCGTGGGCACCGTGTTCGATTCGATCGGACGCGACACCTTCGAAGCCTCCCTGGACAGCCTGGCCCCCTTCGGCCTCCTGGCTTCCTTCGGTCGGAGCAGCGGCCCCCTGCCCCTGGTGGATCCCGCCGAACTGGGAAAGCGCGGTTCCCTCGCCATCCAGCGGCCCAGCATCTTCCACCACATCGCCGATCCCGCGACCCTCCGCGCCGCCGCGGCAGAGGTCTTCGCCGCGCAGGCGCAGGGGATCATCCGGGCCCACATCCACGGCACGCTTCCCCTGCGCGAGGCCGCCCGAGCCCACGCCCTGCTCGAATCCCGCGCGACGCGGGGTGCCCTGGTGCTCCTCCCCTGAGGGTTCCCTTCGGGTGGCGCCTGGCGGGAGGCAAAGTGGAAATCAGCCCTCCGCCTCGCTGCCCGCCAACCCCACGGGCGTGCGGTGGAGCTTCCAGCCGGCCAGGACCCAGCAGAGGGCGCCGAAGGTGAAGAGGGCGAGGATGGCCAGCGCCGGGTGGGTGCTCACCTGCTCCTGCGCCAGCAACTGATGGGCCTGCACCTGGCCGGCGCGGCTGCCGGCCAGGCTTTCGATGTGGTGGGTGAAGGTGAGGCGCTGCAGAAACGGCGGGAAGATCCGCACCAGCGGCTCCCACAGGAAGAAGTAGAGAGCGCCCCACAGCGTGCCGCGCTTGAAGAGCAGGCCCGCCAGCGTCATCAGGGCCAGTTCGCCCCACCAGGCTCCCACCAGGGCCAGGATGCGGCCGGGCAGAAGGGCCGGATCCCCGCCGACGATCTGGAGACCCAGGGCACCGAGGATCAGCCAGAGGGCCCCCCAGGCGAACCAGGGCAGTCCCTTGCCCAGGGGCAGGGCCCAGGCAGGCGCGGGCCGCACCAGCAGCAGGGGCAGCGTGCGCTGTTCCAGATCCTCGCGGATGCCTGCGGGCGCGGCCACCAGGGCCATGATGGGCAACATCATCTTCACCAGCACTTCATGGAAGACCTTCAGGACCTCGGCCGGATCGCCATCCGCCCCCTTGAGGCGGGCGATCACGGACAGAAGCAGGCTGAGCCCCACGGGAACCGCCACGAGCGCGGCCAGGACCCAGCCGCGCCCCTGCAGGACGCGGGGCGCGTAGCCGCGGGCCGTGGCGCGGAGGGTCGCCAGGGGAGAGGGTGCCGTGGTGATCATGGATTCCCCCAAGTGGGATCGAGTCGGGTCGCATCATCGGAGAAGCCTCGCCCTGAGCGGGCTCCGCCCGCCCGGAGCGCGGAGACCCGAGGATGTTCGAGCAGCGAGGAACCCCCGGACAGCATTAGGCGTGATCCTTCGTGAGGTATTGGAAGACCGCATCCAGGTTGAGGTCCAGGGGATCCAGGGCGCGCAGCGGGATGCCGCCCTCGGCCGCGGCCTTCTGCAGGCGGGGCAGGATGTCCCTGGGGGAACTCACCGAGATCACCACGGCGCCGTCCTCCATGCGCAGGGCCGCCAGCTCCGGCTGCTCCACGGCCCAGCGGGCCAGCACCTGGGCCTCTCCCGTGAGGCGCAGTTCCACCGGGTGGCGATCCAGCAGCTGCCGGATTTCCGTGACCGTGCCCTCGGCCAGCAGGCGGCCCCGGAACAGCAGGAGGATGCGGTCCGTGAGCTGGGCGATCTCGCCGAGGATGTGGCTCGATACCAGGACCCGCGCGCCCTTGGCGGCCAGATCCCGCAGCAGGGCCATGAGCGTGAGGCGCGCTTCCGGATCCAGCCCGTTGAAGGGCTCGTCGAGGATGAGCAGCTGCGGCTCGTGCAGCAGGGCCTGGGCCAGGCGGATGCGCTGGCGCATGCCCTTGGACATGCGGGCGAAGGTGAGGTGGGCACGGTCGGCCATGCCCACGGTGTCCAGGGCCCGGCTCACCGCGGCCTTCAGCCCGTCGCCCGACAGCCCCGAGAGCTCACCCATCATGTGGAGCCAGCGATCAGCGCGCAGGCCGGAGGGCAGGCGATCGCCTTCGGGCACGAGCCCCAGGCGGGCGAGCACGGCCGGATTGCGGAAAGGGGCTTCGCCGAAGACCTTCACCTCGCCGCCCGAAGGCGGCAGCAGGCCGGAGAGCAGCTGCAGCAGCGAGGACTTGCCGGCACCGTTGGGGCCCAGCAGGCCCGTGATGCCGCCGCCATCCGGCAGCTCGAAGGTCGTGGGGCTGAGGCCCAGGATGGGGCCGTAGCGGAGGGAGGCGCGGTCGAGGGAGATCATCAAATCACCGCCTCCGAGGGCTGGGTCCGCCGGGCTGCCACGAAGGTCCAGAGGCCGATGTGGAAGGCGGTGCCGAGAAGCGCGGGAACCCAGCCCACCAGCGGGCGGGCCACGCCCACGAAGAGCTGGGGCCAAGCCTCCGCCAGCATGACGGGGTTCAGGCCATCGATGGCCCGGATGCCCGTGAGTCCGTGGATCATGGAAGCCAGGGTGCCCGCGCCCAGCACGAGGCCCAACACCCAACCGATGCCGGCCCGGGGCGTGGCAGCCATGCTGGAGGCCCCCACGGCCAGCGAGCCCATGAGCACCGAGCTGATGGCCATGGCCGGCAGCAGGCGCAGGGGCGCCGTCACCCACACCGGCCCGCTCGTGCCGGCCAGCAGCAGGGACATCAGCCAGGGCAGCAGCGCGAAGGGCAGCAGAATGGCGAAGGGCAGGGCCGAGGCAAAGCCGAGCTTGGCGAGCAGGTAGTCCCGGGGCGCCACGGGGTGCGCGTACATCAGGGGCCGCACGCGGTAGAGCGTGTCCCTCGCCACGAGTCCGCCGCCCACCAGGGCCACCAGGAACCAGAGCAGGTAGCTGGCGGGATTCAGCAGGTCCGCCTGGAAGTCCGCCCCCTGGGTGAGGATCGTCTTGGCGAAGTCCTGCATGGCCTTGAAGGCCTGGTTCGTCTGGAGCAGGTGATCCACATAGATGCGCGCCACCTTCCAGATCAGCAGCATGAGGAAGGCGAAGCCGAAGAAGCGGCCGATCTTCTGGCGCCAGAGCCGCGCGAAATCGAAGCGCAGGAGCACCAGGACCGGGGGATGGCCGTGGCTGAGGTCCGGCGCCGGCGGAAGGGTGGGGGCGTAGATGGGCATCGTCAGGCTCCCGTTCCAGCGGCCGCCGGGGCCCCATGAAGGGCCCGCAGCAGCACTTCGTCCAGGCGGTCGTGGCGCGGCGTGAGCTGCACCAGGGTGGCACCGTGGCCCTCGGCCCAGCGGAAGGCGGCCGTGGGATCGGCCTCGACCAGCTCCAGGTCGTAGAGGCCGTTCCGGCCCTCCAGCACGGTACCCAGCTCCGCCAAGGCGGCCTCCTGGGCCGCGTCCAGCGGATCGAGGAAGCGCAGCTCCACCCGGCGCGCCAGGGCCTTGCGCAATCCCGCCATGGAGCCCGCCGCCTTGATCTGGCCCTGGTCGAGGATCACCAGTTGGTCCGCCACGCGCTCCACATCGCCCAGCAGGTGCGAGGCCAGGATGACCCCCGTGCCCAGTTCCGCGTGGACCCGCAGCACCAGGTCCAGCATGCGGCGGCGACCGTCGGGATCGAGGCCGTTGGTGGGCTCGTCCAGGAAGATCAGCTCGGGGCTGTGCACCAGGGCCTGGGCGAGCTTCACCCGCTGCCGCATGCCGGTGGAATAGCCGCTCACCGGCCGATAGCGGGCCTCGTCGAGCCCCACGAAGTAGAGCACCTCGTGGGCGCGATCACGGGCGGATTCCGGCGCGAGGCCGCTCAGCTCACCCCAGAAGGCCACCTGCTCGTAGGCCGAGGTGTCCTCGATGAGGGCATCGTACTCGGGCATGTAGCCGATGCGGGCCCGCAACCGCGCAGCCTCGGGCGCCCCCAGGCCAACCCCCAGCACCGTGCCGGAACCCCGGGAGGGCGTCAAAAGGCCCAGCAGGGTCTTCAGCAGCGTGGACTTGCCGGAGCCGTTGGGCCCCAGCAGGCCCACGATGCCGCGATCCAGGGCCAGGGTCAGGCCCTTCAAGGCGGGCGCGGCCGTGGCGGCGTAGCGCACTTCCAGGTTTTCGAAGGCGATCAAGGAAGCCTCCCGATGACGATCGCGGCATTCTCAAGGGCAGTCACGACATTCTCCAGCATGTTGGTTGCTACGAACGGGACCCAGGATGGATTAGGCTGGACCCATCCATCCTCCCACCCCCGCAAGGGAATCGCATGCAACTCCTGGACTGGCCCTTCCTCGATGCCCTGCAGACCGGGGCTCTGGCGGCCCTGTTCGTCAGCTACATCACGGATGCCCTGTCGCGGCGGGACCGCATGATGGGCTGGCTGGCCCTCACCTGCCTCCTGGTGGGGTGCCGGCATGGCGTCCTGGCTCTGGGCACCCTGCCCAGCATGAACCCCGATCTGGTGGACCGGGCCCAGAGCCTGCTGGTGGTCTTCGGCTTCATCGCCCTCTGCACGGCCCTCACCAAGCTCTTCCCGAACCACATCCCTCCCCGGTTTCCGGGGTGGATCGCCCTGGGCATGGTGCCCAACTATGTCCGCAACCTGGTGCTGCCCCACCCCGGCCTGGCGGATGCCTGGGCCCACCATGCCTACAACGCCACCTACCTCGTGGGCTGCGGCTGCATCATCTACTGGACCCTGCGGGCCAAGCAGGACGGGGATCCGCTGGGGCGCCGGCTCTTCCTGGGGTTCATCGGGGTCACCCTGCCCGTGGTGATCGAGATCGCCGCCCACAGCCTCTTCGGCCTGAAGATCCGCCTCTCGGGTTTCAGCCTCGTCATCCTCGCCATGGCCATCGGCACTTCCTGGCAGTGGTTCGTGGTCCACGCCATGGAATCGCGCATCCACCGGGCCGAGACGGAGGTGGAGGTCTGGCGCAGCCTGGTGCCGGGCAACGCCTTCCGCACCGACCGGCCCTCGGCCCTGATGGAGAACCTCTTCGGAACCACTTGGGCCGACCGGGTGCGCGAGTCCCCCGACCTGCCGCTGCTGGCGGTGGACGGCGTGCCCTACCGGCTGAAGACCCGCGTCCTCTACCACCAGGAGCGGCTGGGGTGGTACGAGCGCGACGGCGAGACCCAGCCCGGCGCCCGAGGCTTCCTCTCCGGCTGGACCGTGGCCCTGGGCATGGACGATCCGGCCTCCGCCGCCCGGGTCCAGGCCTGGCTGCGGGAGTGGGGCGCCGAGGTTCAGCTCTGGGGCACCATGCCACCGCGGGAAGGCCCCTACCCCAGCGTCCTCATCTGGGCCCGGGAGCCCAGCATCCTCGCCGTCTGGCGGGAAGGCGACATCCAGCGCCGCCGCCCCCGCTGGGTGCAGGTGGGGGGGCCCACCACTGAAGGCCCCCATGCCCGCCTGGAGGGGACCACGGAGGAGCGGCCCCTCCGGGAGCTCCTCCAAGATCTGCTGTCCCGGCGCTGAGCAGTCCGAAAGCCCGCGGACCGCCGAAAAGCAGGCTGAAGGCCCGGAAGCCTGTTGAGCCCTGGGCACTTGCCCCGGAGCGGGCCATCCATCGGAGAATGGCTGCATGAGCTTCGCCCATCTCCACCTGCACACCGAACATTCGCTCCTCGACGGCCTGACGCGCATCCCCGATCTCGTGAAGAAGTGCCGGGCCTCTGGCATGCCCGCCGTGGCCGTCACCGATCACGGAAACATGTTCGGCATGATGAAGCTCTACGACGCCTGCGAAAAGACGAAGGATGCCGAGGGCAACTGGGCGGTGAAGCCCATCCTGGGCTGCGAAGTCTATGTGGCTCCCAAGACCCGCTTCGACCGCAAGCTGGAGGCGAAGAACCTCACGGGCGAAGAGGGCCTGGAGGACTGCGTGGATCCCAGCGGATCGCGCGACGCGGGCTACCACCTGGTGCTGCTGGCCAAGAACCCCGTGGGCTTCGCGAACCTCTCCAAGCTGGTATCGGCGGGCTTCACCGAAGGTTTCTACTACAAGCCCCGCATCGACAAGGACATCCTCCGCGAGCACAGTGAGGGCCTTATCGCCCTGTCGGCCTGCCTGGGCGGCGAGGTGCAGGCCCGCATCCTCCAGAACCGCCTGGACCAGGCGGAGCGCGTCTCCCGCGATTTCCGCGACATCTTCGGAGAGGATTTCTACCTGGAGATCCAGGACCAGGGCTTCGACAAGGAGAGGGAGATCATCCCCTACCAGATGGAGCTGGCGAAGAAGCTGGGCATTCCCCTGGTGGCCACCAACGACGCCCACTACCTCAACCACGAGGACGCCGACCTGCACGACACGCTCCTCTGCATCGGCACCAAGACCACCAAGGCCAAAGAGAAGCGCATGCGCTTCTCCACGGATCAGTTCTTCGTGAAGACGCCCGAGGAAATGCGGGCCGTTTTCCCGGACCACCCGGAATACCTGGAACGCACCCTTGAGATCGCCGCCAAGATCGACCTCTTCCCCATCACGCGGAAGCCCGTCACGCCCCGCTTTCCCGTGCCGGAAGGCTACGACCTGGAATCCTATTTCGTGCACATCGCGAAGGAGACCTTCGAGCAGCGCCTCGCCGAGTGCCGTCCCCTCTGGCAGCAGGGCGCCCTGAAGCACGCCGAGGAGAAGTACCGCGAGCGCCTGGCCTTCGAGCTGGACATGATCCTCAAGATGGGGTTCCCCGGCTACTTCCTGCTGGTCTGGGATTTCATCCGCAAGGCCCGGGAGATGGGCGTGCCCGTGGGCCCCGGCCGCGGTTCGGCGGCAGGCAGCATCGTGGCCTGGTCCATGAAGATCACGGACATCGATCCCATGCAGTACGACCTGCTGTTCGAGCGGTTCCTGAATCCCGAGCGTGTGTCCATGCCCGATGTGGACATCGATTTCTGCCGGGACGGCCGCCAGAGGGTCATCGACTATGTCACCGAGAAGTACGGCCAGGACAAGGTGAGCAGCATCGTCACCATCAACCAGCTCAAGACCAAGGCCGTCATCAAGGATGTGGCGCGGGTCTTCGAGAAGGACTTCGCCTTCGCCAACAACCTCACCAAGCTGGTGCCGCAGGAGCCCGGCAAGCCCATCACCGTCGGCGAAGCGCTCGAGAAGAGCGACAAGCTCCGAGAGCTGTACGAGAGCGATCCCGAGGTGAGGAACATCCTCGACATCTCGGCGCGCCTCGAGGGCCTGTCTCGCAACACCGGCGTCCATGCGGCAGGGGTGATCATCGCGCCGGACGAGCTCACGCAGTTCGCGCCGCTCAGCATGGACAAGGACAAGAAGGTGATGGTGCAGTACACCATGGTCGAGGCCGAGCGGGCGGGCCTGCTGAAGATGGACTTCCTGGGCCTGGAGACGCTCACGCAGATCGCGAAGACGCAGGAAGTCATCGCCCGGCGCCACGGCCAACCCAAGGATATGACCACCATCCGCACCTTCGACGACCGGAAGACCTTCGAGCTCTTCGCCGCCGGGGACACGGACGGGGTCTTCCAGTTCGAGTCGGGGGGCATGAAGCAGCTGCTGCGCCAGCTGGGCCCCGACCGCTTCGACGACCTCATCGCGCTCAACGCCCTCTTCCGTCCCGGCCCCCTGGGCGCGGGCATGGGCACGACCTATGTGGAGCGCCGGCACGGCCGTGAGCCCGTGACCTACATGTTCCCGGACCTGGAGCCCATCCTCGCCCCCACCTACGGCGTGATCCTCTACCAGGAACAGGTCATGCAGATCGCCAGCCTCGTCGCCGGCTACTCCCTGGGCGAAGCCGACATGCTGCGCCGCGCCATGGGCAAGAAGGACAAGGAGAAGATGGCGAAGGAGAAGACCAAGTTCATCGAACAGGGTGCCGCCCGCGGCTACGACAGGGCCAAGGTCGCGGAGATGTTCGACCTCATCGAGTACTTTGCCGGCTACGGCTTCAACAAGAGCCACAGCGCCGCCTACGCCATGGTGGCCTACGAGACCGCCTACCTGAAGGCCAACTACCCCGTGGAGTTCATGGCGGGCCTGCTGTCCACCAAGTCGGGCCGCACGGACGATGTGGCGAAGTATGTGCAGAACTGCCGGGAGCGGGGCATCGAGGTGCTGGGCCCCGACATCAATCAGTCGGCGCTGGACTTCACCGCCACCTCCGAACGGCAGATCCGCTTCGGATTTGCCGCGGTCAAAGGGCTCGGCGAGGCGGCGCTCCAGGCCATCCTTGAGGCCCGCGAGGCTGGGGGCGGATTCAAGGATCTCTTCCATGCGCTGAAGAGCACCGATCTGCAGAAGGCCAACCGCAAGGTGTGGGAATCCCTCATCAAGGCCGGGGCCTTCGACAGCCTGGAACCCAACCGGGCCGCCCTCATCGAGGGCCTGCCCGGAGCCGTGTCCGCGGCCTCCCGCAGCGGCGGTGACGAGGGCATGACCAGCCTCTTCGACGATGCGGAGCTGGCCAGCCTCAGCGAAGATTGGCGCGTGCCCGAGAATGTCGAGCCCTGGGACCGCAAGACGCGGCTGGCCGCCGAACGGGAGGTGCTGGGCCTCTTCGTCAGCGGGCACCCCCTCGAGGAGTTCGCCGACGCCATCCAGGTACACACCCACGGCACCCTGTCGAAGATCCTGGAGGATGTGGCCTCGGGTCGCCTGCGCGACCGGAATGAGGTGACGCTGGGCGCCATGGTCTCCACCGTGGCCTTCAAGACCAACCAGAAAGGCGAGCCCTGGGCCATCCTCCAGGTGGAGGATCCCGCCGGCAAGATGGAAGTGCTGCTCATGGCCAGCAAGTGGGATCCCGTCACCAAGAAGCCCGGCCGGCGGCCCTTCGAGCAGTACGGCCACCTCGCCCTGCCCGAGGCCATGCTGCGCATCACGGGCGAACTGCGGGTGGAGACGATCCAGGCCAACGGCAACGGCAATGGCAACGGTGATTCCGAAGAAGAGGAGGAGCAGACCGTGGTGAAGGTCTTCGCCACCTTGCTCGAGCCCCTGGAACGCTTCCAGGGCCAGGGCTTCACGGGCGCCCTGGTGCGTCTGCCCCCGGGGGAATGCCCCCCGCGCCTGGCCGCCCTCCTGGGTGACCACCAGGGCGACCTCCCCGTGACCTTCGAATACCGCTCCAAGGAGGGCCTCGTGGCCCGCGTGAGGGCCAGCCGGGATCTGCGCCTGAAGCACGATCCCGACCTGGCGGAAAAACTCGCCAAGGAAACGGGCTGCTCGCTGACCTGGACTTACTAGGTGTCGTTGCCAACGAGGTTGTTCAGCCTTGTGACTGGGGGCTGACCACCTAAGGCCGAATGGGGCCTGTGGTGATTGTAGAAGTGGAGCCAGGCGGCGAGCGCCTGGTTCCGTTCGTCTGAACTCTGCCAGGTGGGGCCGT
>JAGRPP010000007.1 GCA_019449415.1 Geothrix sp. | reverse complement strand
TGGCGTGGCCCTTCTGGACCACGTCCTCCTGCCGGAAGCTCAGCTTCTGCCCGGCGGCGATGCGGAGCTGCTCCTTCACGATGTCGATACCCGTGACCAGCTCGGTGACGGGGTGCTCCACCTGGACGCGGGTGTTCATCTCCATGAAGAAGAAGTCGCCGCGCTTGTCGAGGAGGAACTCGATGGTGCCCGCGTTGTAGTAGCCCACGGCCTTGGCGGCGCGCACGGCCGTGTCGCAGATGCGCTGGCGCAGGGCCGGTTCAAGAACCGCGCTGGGGCTTTCCTCGATGAGCTTCTGGTGGCGGCGCTGGATGGAGCACTCGCGCTCGCCCAGATGCACCACATTGCCGAAGAGGTCGCCCATGATCTGGACTTCGATGTGGCGCGGCTCCAGGAGGTACTTCTCCATGTAGACGCCGTCGTCGCCGAAGGCGTTCTTGGCCTCGCTGCGGGCGGTGTTGTAGAGATCGGGCAGCTCCTCGGGGGAGTTGACGATGCGCATGCCGCGCCCGCCGCCACCCGCGCTGGCCTTGACGATGACGGGATAGCCGATCTGCTCGGCTACCACCAGGGCCTCCTCGACCGTTTCGACGAGACCGTCGCTGCCCGGCATGAGGGGCACGCCGGCCTCCAGCATGGTGGCCTTGGCCTGGGCCTTGTTGCCCATCTTGCGGATGATCTCGCCGCTGGGCCCGATGAAGGTGATGCCGCAGGCCTGGCAGACTTCGACGAAATGGGCGTTCTCGCTGAGGAAGCCGTAACCCGGATGGATGGCCTCGGCGCCGGTGACTTCGGCGGCGGCGATGACCTGGGGGATGTTCAGGTAGGACTTCGAGGAAGGCGGGGGGCCGATGCAGACTTCCTCATCCGCGAAGCGCACATGGAGGGCGTTGCGATCCGCTTCCGAATAGACGGCCACGGTCTGGATGCCCATCTCCTTGCAGGCCAGGATCACGCGCAGCGCGATCTCGCCCCGGTTGGCGATGAGGATCTTCTTGAAGGGCGGCGCGTCGGCGGGAGCCGCCGCAGCCGGGGTTACCTTGCGTCGAATGGCTGCGCCCATGGCTAGCCGATCCGGACCGCGTAGAGGCGCTCGCCGTATTCGACGGGAGTGCCATTCTCCACCAGCACCTTCACGACTTCGCCGGCCACATCGCTTTCGATCTCGTTCATGAGCTTCATGGCTTCGACGATGCACAAGGTCTGGCCGGGCTTCACATAGTCACCGGGCGACACATAGGGCGCGGCGCTGGGGTTGGAGGCGCGGTAGAAGGTGCCCACAATGGGGCTGGTGACATAGTGGATGCCGGGCTCATCCACCGGCCCGACGGGCTGCGGGGCGGCGGCGGGGGCAGAGGACATGGCCGGGGCCAGGGGGGCGGCGACCACCACCGGGGCGGCGTGGACCACGGGGGCCGGGCCGTCCTTGCGGATGCGGAAGCGCATGTCCCCGGCTTCGAACTCGAATTCCTGGAAGGGTTCACGGCCCACGAGCGCGATGAGGGTCTTGATCTCCTCCAGGCCGATGGAGGTGGGGGTGGTGCGGGGGGCGGCGGGCCTGGGGGCGGTGGCCTTGGGGGCCTGGGGGGTCTTCTTGTCGGCAGCGGGCTTCTTGCGTGAAGTGCTCATCAAAGCTCCAACGATCGGATCGGGCTGGGGAAGGGATCGAGCATAGCAAACCAGCCGGGGCGGATCAGGTCATGATTCTTCAGGAGGTTCTGCGGCCCCGACCTTCTTCTTGATCCGGGGGCCGTTTTCTTCCGGGCGGAACTCTTTACGGGCGGCATCCAGAATGCCGTTGAGGAATTGCGTGCCTTCCTGATCGCTGAATTCCTTCACGATCTCCAGGGCCTCGTTGATGACGATGGGAAAGGGCACTTCTTTCACATAGATCAGCTCGAACAGCCCCAGGCGGAGCAGGTTGCGGTCCACGGCGGCCATGCGGTGGATCTTCCAGTGTTCGGCGTACTTCGCCAACACCCCGTCGATCTCGTCGAGATGGCCGTGCACACCGTCCACCAGGCGTCGGGCATAGTAGAACGCATCCCGGTTCAGATCCTGGATGGCGTAGAAACCGGCGAACACCTGATCCGGCTGGTAGCCGGTCAGGTCCATGGCATACAGCATTTGAAGGGCGTACTCGCGCCCCCGGCGACGGACACCCATCTACTTGCGCCCCTTCGCGGCAGCCTTCAGGGTATGGGCGAGGTCGGTCATCTCGAGGACGCTCTGGGCGGCCTCCCAGCCCTTGTTGCCCATCTTCGCGCCGGCCCGGTCGATGGCCTGCTCCACGCTATCGGTCGTCAGCACGCCGAAGGCCAGCGGCAGGCCGGTGTCCAGGGCCACCTGGGCGGCGCCCTTGGTGACTTCGGCGGCGATCATGTCGAAGTGCGGCGTGCCGCCGCGAATCACGGAACCCAGCACGATGACGCCCGCATAGCGGCCGCTCTGGGCCGCCAGCTTGGCCGCCTGGGGCAGCTCGAAGCTTCCCGGGACGCGGATGAGGTCCAGCTGGTCTTCCCGTCCGCCATGGCGGAGGATGCAGTCCTTCGCGCCGTCGATGAGGCGTTCGACGATGAAGTCATTCCAGCGCGAGGCGACCAGGGCGAAGCGATCGCCCTCGTGCACGCGGATGTGGCCCTCAAAGATCCCCATGGGAACCCCCCGAAAGGTGGTGTAAGAACTGATGAGGCTAACACAAACTGCCTGGACGGTCACTTGGAAACGGCCCGGGGCGATGTCCCGGGCCGTTTCCGAGATGGGAAGATCCTAGACCTGGACGGTGTCGGCCACTTCGCGGAAATCCGCGATCTGGTCGAAGTTCATGTAGCGGTAGATGTCGCCAGCCTTGGTTCCGACGATGCCGATCTGGGCCATGTACTCGGCCACGGTGGGGATCCTGCCGAGCAGTGCGCAGATGGCCGCCAGTTCGGCAGAGCCGAGGTAGACGCGGGTGTCCAGTCCCAGCCGGTTGGGGAAGTTGCGGGTGGAGGTGGACATGGCCGTGCTGCCCTTGCGGATCTGCGCCTGGTTGCCCATGCACAGCGAGCAGCCGGGCATCTCCATGCGGGCGCCGGTGCGGCCTAGGATGCCGTAGTAGCCCTCCTGGGTGAGGACATACTCGTCCATCTTGGTGGGCGGGGCGATCCAGAGGCGGGTGGGGATGTCGCTCTTGCCGTCCAGCAGCTTCCCGGCGGCGCGGAAGTGGCCGATGTTGGTCATGCAGGAACCGATGAAGACTTCGTCGATCTTGTCGCCGGCCACCGTGGACAGGAGCTTCACATCGTCGGGATCGTTGGGGCAGGCCAGCAGCGGCTCCTTCACCTCGGCCAGGTCGATCTCGATGACGGCGGCGTAGTCGGCATCGGCGTCGGGCGCCAGCAGCTCGGGCTGGGCGATCCAGGTCTGCATGGCCCGGATGCGGTTCTCCAGTGTTTCGCGGTGCTCGTAGCCGTTGGCGATCATCCACTTCATGAGCACGATGTTGGAGTTCATGTACTCGATGATCGGTTCCTTGTCCAAGCGCACGGTGCAGCCGGCGGCGGACCGCTCGGCGGAGGCGTCGGACAGCTCGAAGGCCTGTTCCACCTTGAGCTTGGGCAGGCCTTCGATCTCGAGGATGCGGCCGCTGAAGATGTTCTTCTTGCCCTTCTTCTCGACGGTGAGCAGCCCCTGCTGGATGGCGTAGTAGGGGATGGCGTTCACGAGGTCGCGCAGGGTGACGCCGGGCTGGAGCTCACCCTTGAAGCGCACCAGCACGGATTCCGGCATGTCCAGGGGCATGACGCCCGTGGCGGCGGCGAAGGCCACCAGCCCCGAACCCGCGGGGAAGGAGATGCCAATGGGGAAACGGGTGTGGGAGTCGCCGCCGGTGCCGACCGTGTCAGGCAGGAGCAGGCGGTTCAGCCAAGAGTGGATGACACCGTCGCCAGGCTTCAGCGACACACCGCCGCGGTTGGTGATGAAGGGCGGCAGTTCGCGGTGGGTCTTCACATCCACGGGCTTGGGATAGGGCGCCGTGTGGCAGAAGGACTGCATCACCATGTCGGCGGAGAACTGCAGGCAGGCCAGGTCCTTCAGCTCGTCGCGGGTCATGGGGCCCGTGGTGTCCTGGGAGCCCACGGTGGTCATGTGGGGTTCGCAGTAGGTGCCGGGGCGGATGCCGGTCACGCCACAGGCGCGGCCCACCATCTTCTGCGCGAGCGAGAAACCCTTGCCCGTGTCTTTGGGGACGGCGGGCAGGCGGAAGGCGGTGGAGGCGGGGAGGCCCAGGGCGGCACGGGCCTTGGCCGTGAGGCCGCGGCCGATGATGAGGGGGATGCGGCCGCCGGCGCGGACCTCGTCAAAGATGACCTCCGACTTCACCTTGAACTCGGCGATGACCTGGCCGTTCTTCAGGGCCTTGCCCTCGTAGGGGCGCAGTTCGATGACATCGCCCATGTCCATGCCGTTGACATCCAGCTCGATGGGCAGGGCGCCGGCATCCTCCATGGTGTTGTAGAAGATGGGCGCAATCTTGGAACCCAGGCAGACGCCTCCGAAGCGCTTGTTGGGCACGAAGGGGATGTCCTCGCCCGTGAACCAGAGCACGGAGTTGGTGGCGGACTTTCTAGAGGAACCGGTGCCCACCACATCGCCCACATAAGCCACGAGGTGGCCCTTGGCCTTGAGGCCCTCCAGCTGCTTGAGGGGGCCCACCTTGCCGGGATCATCGGGGGTGATGCCCGGGCGGGCGTTCTTCAGCATGGCCACGGCGTGGAGCGGAATGTCGGGACGGCTCCAGGCGTCGGGGGCCGGGGACAAATCATCGGTGTTGGTCTCGCCCGTGACCTTGAAGACCGTCAGGGTGAGGCTCTGGGGCACTTCGGGGCGGCTGGTGAACCACTCGGCCTCGGCCCAGGACTTCAGCACGGCCTGGGCATGGGCGTTGCCGGCATCGGCCTTGGCCTTCACCTCGGCGAAGGCGTCGAAGACCAGCAAGGTCTTCTTCAGGCCCTCGGCGGCGATTCCCCCCACGGTGGCATCGTCCAGCAGGTCGATGAGGGGCTTCACATTGAAGCCGCCGAGCATGGTGCCCAGCAGTTCCGTGGCCTTCTCGCGGGGCACCAGGGCCACTTTCTCGGCGCCCTTGGCCACGGCGGCCAGGAAGGCGGCCTTCACCCGCGCGGCGTCGTCCACGCCGGCGGGCACGCGGTGGGTCAGCAGATCGAGGAGGAAGGCCTCCTCGCCTTTGGGGGGATGGGCCAGCAGGAGGGTGAGTTCGGAGGTCTGCGCTTCGGTGAGAGGCAGGGGGGGGATGCCCAGGGCGGCCCGTTCAGCGACATGTTGGCGATAGGCTTGCAGCACGGTCAACTCCCCATAGAACGCCGTTGGGCGCGGTGCGAACCTTCATTCTACATCCCGCCCAGTACTGGGCGGGAGGCTGCTTCCTCGATGGCGCACCCGATGGCGCATGGGTTGCCGCCCGGGTGCCGCGCTCGGCCTCCCCGAATCCTGGACAGAGGGGATTGTTGCTCATTCCCTGCTCATTCTCGGGGCCTTCGGGACCGATCCAGGGAAAGGGGAGCGCACGAAGCATGACCATCAAACGGGTGAAGGTCGAGGACCTCAAGGCGGGGATGTATGTCCACGATCTCAATTGCAGCTGGCTCGAGCATGGATTTATCCGACAGCGCTTTGCGTTGAAGCATGCCGATCAGATCCAGAAGATCAGAGACCACGGGCTGAATGAAATCTACATCGACACCGCCCGCGGGGACGATGTGGCGGGTGCCCCCACCAAGGCCGAGATCGAACGGGGACTGGGGCAGCGGCTCCGGGCCTCGGCCACCGGCGGCGCCGCCTTGGCTCCGGCCCGGGTCTCCCAGCGGGAGGAGGCGATCGTTGCGCGGAGCATCCTGGGCGAAGCGGCCGATGTGGTGCAGGGTCTGCTTCAGGATGTGCGCCTCGGAAAGCAGCTGGATCCGGCCAAGGCCCTGCCCCTGGTGAAGGCAATGCGCTCCTCCGTGCTGCGGAACCCCGGGGCGCTGATCAGCCTGTCCCGCATCAAAGATGCCGACTCGTACACCTTCCAGCACTCGGTGAGCATCTGCGCCCTGCTGGTGTCCTTCGCCCAGGCCCTGGGCATGGATGCCTCCACGGTGGAGGAGGCGGGCCTGGGCGGGCTGCTCCACGATGTGGGGAAGATGAAGGTCCCGAACGAGATCCTCAACAAGCCGGGAAAGTTGACGGAGGAGGAGTTCGTCATCATGAAGTCCCATGCCGACCTCGGTGAGGCGATCCTGAGGGGCGTGCCCGGGATCTCAAGCCTGGTCATCCGCATCGCCGGGGAGCATCACGAGAAGGTGTCCGGCGGCGGCTACCCCCGAGGGATCGCCGCCGGGGAGATCTCCCAGATCGGTCGCATGGCCGCCATCGTGGATGTCTACGACGCGCTCACCTCCAACCGCGTCTACCACAAGGGGAAGGAGCCCTCCGAGGTGCTGAAGCGGCTCCTGGAATGGAGCGGCTCGCACCTGGATGGCGACCTGGTTCAGCACTTCATCCGGATCCTGGGCATCTACCCGGTGGGGTCGCTGGTGCGCCTGTCCGGGGGCCGGCTGGCCGTGGTGGTGGAACAGGGGGAGGACCTGCTCCGGCCCACCGTGCGGGTGGTGTTCGATGCGAGTCGGAAGCTCCGCCTCCAGCCCCGGGACCTGCACTTGGCCCACGCCACGGAGCAGATCGTGGACTACGAGGAGCCCCTGGCCTGGGGCCTGGATCCGGCGACTTTCCTCTGAATCAGTACCCCGCCGCCTGCCCGTCCTTCCGCGATTCGGAGGCTCCGAAGTAGACCTTCTGCTTGGGGTCCCAGCGGATGGCCTGGTAGCCGCCGTAGCCGCCGAACATCCAACCCACGCCATGGCCGCGGTTCATGAGTTCCCGCACGGTTTCGTAGGGGAAGCCGCTCTCCAGCTGGATGGTGCCGGGCAGCTTCCCCTTCTCGCCGGTGGGTTCGGGAGAACCGTCGTGGCTCATGCGGGGGGCGTCACCAGCCTCCTGGGCGTTCATGCCGAAATCGATCATATTCATCACGATCTGGGCATGGCCGATGGGCTGGAACTCGCCGCCCATGACGCCGTAGCTGAGGAAGGGCTGGCCGTCCTTGGTGATGAAACCGGGGATGATGGTGTGGAAGGGCCGCTTGCCGGGCGCGTAGCTGTTGGCATTGCCTTCTTCGAGGTTGAACAGCTCACCGCGGTCCTGGAGGCAGAAGCCCAGGTCGCCGGGCGTCATGCCGCTGCCCATGCCGCGGTAGTTGCTCTGGATGAGGCTCACCATGTTGCCCTCGCCATCGGCGGTGGTGAGGTAGACCGTGTCGCCTTCCTTGAGGGGCGGGTGGCCCGCTTCCAGGCGGCGCGAGGCGCGGTCGCCGATGAGGGCCCGGCGCTGGGCGGCGTAGTCCTTCGAGAGCAGCCAGGCCAGCGGCACCTTCATGAAGGCGGCGTCGGCGTAGAACTTAGCCCGGTCCTCGAAGGCCAGCTTCTTGGCCTCGGTGAACAGGTGGACATGCTGCGGGCTGCCGAAGGGGATTTTCGAGAAATCGTAGCCTTCGAGAATGTTCAGCATCTGGAGGGCGGCGATGCCCTGGCCGTTGGGGGGCAGCTCCCACACCTCGTAGCCGCGGTAGGTCACGCTGACGGGCTCGACCCACTCTGAATGGTGGGCGGCCAGGTCCTCGTAGCTGAGGAAGCCACCCTGGGCCTTCATGTAGGCGTCGATCTTGCGGGCGATCTCGCCCTTGTAGAAGGCGTCGCGACCTTCTTTCCCGAGGGTCTCCAGCGTCTTCGCCAGACGCGGATTGCGGAAGATCTCGCCGCTCTTCGGTGCTCGCTTGCCGTCCACGGTGAAGGTCTCCGTGAAGCCCGGGAACTTCCCGAGCACGGGCACGCTGCGGTCCCAGTAGTAGGCGATGAGCTCGCTGACCGGGAAGCCCTCCTTGGCGTAGCGGATGGCCGGCGCCAGCACCTGGGCCATGGGGAGCTTGCCGAACTTCCGGTGCAGCTCGAACCAGCCGTCCACGCAGCCCGGTACGCTCACGGGCAGGGGGCCATGGGGCGGAATGTGCTTGAGGCCGAGCTTCTTGAAGTGCTCGAGACCGAGCGATTTCGGGGAGCGACCGCTGGCGTTGAGGCCGTGCAGCTTCTTGGTTTTCGCGTCCCAGACGATGGCATAGAGGTCGCCGCCCATGCCGCTGCCCGTGGGTTCCATCAATCCGAGCGCCGCGTCCGCCGCGATGGCCGCATCCACCGCCGAGCCGCCCTGCTTGAGGACATCCAGGGCGATCTGGGTCACCAGGGCCTGGCTGGTGCAGGCCATGCCGTGCTGGGCCGCCACTTCCGAGCGGGTGGCGAAGGCCCGGCCCGTGACGCGGTCGCCGGCCAGCATGGGCAGGGCCGCCAGGGACAGGGCGACCAGAGATGGGGCGAGGCATGCCGTCGGGATGCGCATGGGACCTCCGGGGGAGGCCCCCATGAAAACACGATTGCCTCGCAAATTGAGGCTTCAATTTCGCCGTCCCGGGCCAAATTTCATTACCATCGCGCCATGCTGGGGACGAGGTGTCCCATGCCCTTCGATGCTGCTGCCCGGGAATCCTTCCTCCGCCGCTACGCGGAGGGACCCGCCCTCCTCCGGCGGGCCTGGGAGGAGGTGTCCAAAGAGGCCCGGATCTGGCGGCCGGGGGAGGGGCGTTGGAGCGCCCAGGAGGTCCTGATCCACTGCGCGGATTCGGAAACCTACGCAGCCGTCCGCATCCGCCTCCTGCTGGCGGAGCCGGATCCCCTGATCGTGGGCTACGACGAGAACGCCTGGGCCCGCCGGTTCGACTACCATGCGGCGGACCCGGCGTTGGCCCTGACCCTGATCGGGACCGTCCGCGCCCACACAGCGTCCATGTTGGCCGCGCTCCCGGAGGAAGCCTGGGGGCGCATGGGCCGGCACACTCAAAGTGGCCCGTACGGCACCGACGACTGGCTGCGCAGCTACGGGGAGCACCTGGAGATCCATGCCGCCCAGATCCGGCGGAACCTGGCGGCGTGGGAGGCCGGACATGGCCACTGACTTCGACCTGGACGCCTACCTGCGGCGCATCGGATTCGGCGGCGAGACGACCCCGCGCCTGGACACCCTGTGCGGCCTTCACTTCGCCCACGCCACGGCCATCCCCTTCGAGAACCTGGACATCCAGATGGGCCTGCCCATCCGGCTCGACTTGGCCTCGCTCCAGGACAAGCTGGTGCGGCGGCGCCGGGGAGGCTACTGCTTCGAGCACAACACGCTGTTCCTAGCTGTGTTGAAGACCCTCGGTTTCGAGGCCATCCCCTGCGAGGCCCGCGTGCGGCTGGGCGCGCCTGGAGTGCTGCCCCGCACCCACATGCTGCTGGTGATCCGCCTGGAGGGAGACTTCTGGCTTTGCGATGTGGGCTTCGGCGGCGAGGGCCTGCTCTGGCCCGTGGCCATGGATGGCGAGCAGCACGACCAGTTCCAGAATGCCTACCGGGTGGCCGAGGAGGGCGGGCTCCGCGTGCTCCAGTCCCGCCATGAAGACGCCTGGGAGGACCTCTACGCCTTCCAGCCGGAGCCCCAGTTCCCCGTGGACTTCGAGATGGCGAACCACTTCACCTCCACCCATCCCGACTCGCGCTTCGTGAAGACCCTCACCGCCCAGCTGCCGGGTCCGGAGGTCCGGCGCATCCTCCGCAACCGCGCCTACGCCGAGATCCGCGGCCCCCGCGTGGAGGGCCGCGAACTGGCGCCGGAGGAAGTGATTCCCACCCTCCGGGAGACCTTCGGGATCGAGGTGCCTGACGGCACGCGGTTCCGGGCCTTCGAGGGGGCGTGACCGCTCAGACCAGCGCGGGCATCGAGCGGTCGGCTTCCGCTGCACCGACTGGAGCCGGATCGGCGGGAAGGTAGGCGGGGTTCCACATCGCCTCGGCGATGGCCCCGGGAATCTGGGCGTCCTCCAGGATGCGGTTGGCCACGCCCGCTTCGCGGGCCTCGCGAACCACGGCCGCCGCCACCTGGGCCGTCACCTCGCGGATCCGGCCCGCGGGCGGAAAGAGGCTCCCAGCCTCGAGATCGTCGGCATGGACCTCCTGCGCGAGCTGCCGGGCGGCGGCGGTGAACATGCCGTCGGTCACCTCCCGGGCCTCGGCGACCAGGATCCCCAGGCCCACGCCCGGGAAGACGAAGACATTGTTGCTCTGGCCGATGCGATGCTCCCGGCCAGCATGGATCACCGGGTCGAAGGGGCTCCCCGTGGCCACCAGGGCGCGGCCATCCGTCCAGGCCAGCACATCCTTCGGCTTGGCCTCGCACTTGCTCGTGGGGTTCGACATGGGCAGCACGATGGGGCGCTCGGCATGGCAGGCCATTTCCCGGATGGCCTCCTCGGTGAAGGCTCCTGCGGTTCCTGAGGTCCCGATCAGCATGGTGGGCTTGAAGGCGCGGATCACCGACAGCAGATCCCGCTTCTGACCCCGGCCCAGGCCCATCTTCTCGGCCATGTCCACCGGCCAGGCGAACTCCCGCTGGAGGGGATCGAGCCCCGGGTCATCCTCCACGAGGAGGCCCTGGACATCGAGGTTGGCCATGGCCGCGGTCAGGTCCTCTCCATCCAGGCCTTCGCGCCGGAGGGTCGTGCGCATGAGCCGGGCGATGCCGATCCCGGCGGCGCCGGAGCCGAGGAAGAGGATGCGGTGCTGGCGGAGAGGGATCCCCGTGGCCCGGGCACCGGCGATCAGGGCGGCCACGCCCACGGCCGCGGTGCCCTGGATGTCATCGTTGAAGGAGGTGAGGGTCTTGCGGTAGCGCTCAAGCAGGCGGAAGGCGTTGAACTTCTTGAAGTCCTCCCACTGGAGGAGGGCCTTCGGGAAGCAGAGCTTCACCGCGTGGACGAACTCGTCCACCAGCGTGTCGTACTCCGGGCCCCGGAGTCGCGGCGCCCGCCAGCCCAGGTAAAACTCGTCCTCCAGCAGGTCGAGGTTGTCCGTGCCCACATCCAGGCTCACGGGCAGGGTCTGCCAGGGCGGGATGCCCGCCGCCGCCGTGTAGAGCGCCAGCTTCCCGATGGGGATGCCCATGCCGCCCACGCCCTGGTCGCCGAGGCCGAGGATGCGCTCGTTGTCCGTGACGACGATCAGCCGGATGTCCTCGAAGGGCGCGTTCCGCAGCACCTCGGCGATATGGCCGCGATGCTCCGGGGTGATCCAGATGCCCCGGGCCCGCCGGAAGATGTGGCTGAATTCCTGGCAGGCCCGACCCACCGTGGGCGTGTAGACGATGGGGAGGAACTCCTGGATGTGATCGATCAGGACCCGGTAGAACAGGTGCTCATTGCGATCCTGCAGGGCCGCCAGCCCGATGTACTTCTCCAGGGGATCGGGCTTGCACTGGATGCTGGCATAGACCCGCCGGGCCTGCTGGTCGAGGGTGGTGACCGCGTGGGGCAGCAGTCCCTCGAGGCCGAGGGCCAGGCGCTCCTCCTGGGTGAAGGCGGTGCCCTTGGTGTACATGGGATTCCGCAGGAGGCGCACGCCCCGGAAGGGCACATTCACCCGCTTCCTGCCACTGGGTTCGAGCTTTTGGCCGTAGCGTTCCATGCGGATGCCTCCACGGGTGGATGACCAGCCGCTTCACGGCGAAGGCCGTGAAGCTCACAAGGCGCCCTCCTCTGGAACCGATGCCGCGCATGGGACGGGGCGGGTGCCGGGGAAACCAAGCACGCCCCAATATGCGTTCCGGGAGAGGGCCTGTCCAGCTTGCGGGTCCCAAAACCCCAGCAGGTCCATAAGGATAGGAACGATTACCCCGGGCTTTACCAGGCGATCCGCTCCCCATCCCGCCAGAACCCGCCCGTGAGGTCGGGGCCGGCCTGGAGGAGCAGCCACAGGATGCTGTTCGCCCCTTCCTCGAGGCTGCGGGGCGCCTCGGCGCCGCCCATGTCGGTGCGCACCCAGCCGGGGCAGACGGCGTTCACGGCGATGCCGCGGGGCCTGAGGGCCTCGGCCAGCTGGACCGTGACGGCGTTGAGGGCGGTCTTGGAGATGCAGTAGCCCGGAGCCCAGGCGGCGGGGGCGGACAGCGAGCCGCCCTCGCTGCTCACATTCACGATGCGGCCCCCCCTCGGCATGAGCGGCGCGAAGGCCTGGGCCATGCGCAACGGACCCAGGGCATTGGTCTCCAGGGTGCGGCGGAGGGTGTCGGCCTCCAGCTCCATCACCCCCGTGGCCCCGTCCAGGAGGATGCCCGCGTTGTTCACCAGGGCGTCCAGGTGGCCGTGGCGGGCCTTCACTTCGGCCGCCGCGGCCAGGATCGAGGCCTCGTCCGCCACATTCAAAGCCAGCACTTCCAAGTCATGGAGGGGCTCCGGCCGCCGCATGCCCGTGATCACGGTGAACCCCCGGGCGGCCAGCCGCAGGGCCACCTCCCGACCCAGCCCGCGGCCTGCGCCGGTCACGAGGATGGTGCCGCCACGAAGTCCCGCATCGCTCATGCCGCCTCCAGTGCAGGGACCGGTCGCCGCCTGCCGAGTCGTGGAATCATGGAGCCATGTCCAAGGCCCCGTCAACGAACGCCACCCGGCTCCTGAAGCAGGCCGGCGTGGCCTACACCGAGCACCTCTACCGCTACGAGGACCACGGCGGGACGGCCCTGAGCGCCCGGGAGCTGGGCGTGGCGGAACACGCCGTCATCAAGACCCTCGTGATGGAGGATGACCGCGCTGCGCCGCTCATCATCCTCATGCACGGAGACCGCGAGGTGAGCACCAAGGAGCTGGCGCGCCAGATCGGCGCGAAGGCCGTGCAGCCCTGCAGGCCGGAGGTGGCCAACCGCCACAGCGGGTACCTGGTGGGCGGCACCAGCCCCCTCGGCACGAAAAAGGCCATGCCCATCCATGCCGAAGCCACGATCTTCGACCTGGACCGCATCTACCTCAACGGCGGCAGCCGGGGCTTCCTCGTGGGGCTGGATCCGGAGGACCTGGACCGCGTGCTGAAGATCGTCCGCGTGAATGTGGCGATTCCATAGGTGCCGACCGCCTGGGCCGCGTGCTCTCCGCTTGAGCCTGACCTTTCCCCTATCCGCCCCGCCGTTCAGCGCGGACCTTCGGAGGTTTCCATGACGCACGCCAAGCGACCCCTGGGCCGGACCGGCCTCTCGATCTCGCCGCTGGTCTTCGGCGGCAATGTGTTCGGCTGGACCGCCGACAAGCAGACCTCCTTCGATCTCCTCGACCGCTTCACCGGCGCGGGTTTCGAGACGGTGGATACCGCCGATGTGTACTCGGCCTGGAAGCCCGGCAATGTCGGCGGCGAGTCGGAAACCATCCTCGGCGAGTGGATGCGGGCCCGCGGCTGCCGCGACCGAATCATCCTGATCACCAAGGTCGGCATGGAGATGGGGCCGGGCCGGAAGGGGCTTTCGGCGGCCTGGATCGAGCGCGCGGTGGAGGATTCCCTGCGTCGCCTCCAGACCGACCATCTCGATGTCTACCTGTCCCACAAGTACGACCCGGAGGCGCCGCACGAGGAAACGCTCGCGGCCTACCAGAAGCTGATCGCGGCGGGCAAGGTGAGGGCCATCGGCGCCTCGAACTTCGATGCGACCCAGCTGGGCGCGGCCCTGGAGGTCGCGGTGGAGAAGGGCCTGCCGCGCTACGAGATCCTGCAGCCCGAATACAACCTGTACGACCGCAAGAGCTTCGATGGCGCCCTGCGCGACCTGTCGATGGCCGAGGGGCTCGGGGTCATCACCTACTACAGCCTCGCCCGGGGATTCCTCAGCGGCAAATACCGAGGCGAAGCCGATCTGGGGCTGAGCCCGCGGGGCGGCGGGGTCAAGGCCTACCTCAACGAGCGGGGCTTCCGCATCCTCCGGGCGCTCGATGAAGTGGCCTCCTGGCATGGGGCGAAGCCTGCGGAAGTCTCGCTGGCCTGGCTCATGGCCCGACCCGGGGTCACCGCCCCCATCGCCAGCGCCACCTCCCTGGATCAGCTGGACAGCCTCCTCCGGGCCGCATCGCTGGCCTTGTCAGGCGAAGATGTCGCGGCCCTGGAGCTCGCGAGCCGGTATTGAAGGCTTCCGCGAGGGCGGAGGCCGATCCACGGGCTACTTCCCGTCCCGCTCGAAGGCCTTCACCAGCCAGGGCAGGGCCGCGGCCAGATCGGCTGCCGACGAGAGCTCGAGCTTGTGGGTGAGGCGGTCCTTCTTCTTGAAGCCGCCAGTGTCCTTGAGGCGGCCGGAGAGATCCTTCACGGTGGCCGGGTCGCCCAGGGCGAGGCCCAGGTCCAGGCGGGAGACGAAGGGCCTGATCTCTGCGAAGACATGGTTCCGGTAGAAGGGGACGAGGGTCTCGCAGGGGCAGACCCTCACCTCCTTCCCGAGGCTCCGGACCCGCGCGACGGTCTGCTCGAACAGGGGACGGAGGGGTGCCTTCTTTCCGCCGTACTGGGCGTCCACATACCCGGGCGCCGAGGCCAGGTAGCCTTCCGGTGTGTCGTCAAAAGCGTGGCCCGGCGCGGCCGCGGCCCGCTGGGCCACGAGTCCGGCCTGGTTGGTGCCGAGGCCCTGCGCCTTCAGCCAGGCCAGGCGAGCCTTGGCCTCGCCTGGGCCCTCGGCCTTCACCCGCGCCACCCAGGCCTCCAGGGAGTGCCCGGTCTTCGCCTCCAGGTTGGCCAGGATGCTCTGGACATAGGCCACGCTCGGGTGCAGGTCGTAGAAGGCGGAGGTGCTCGCTGGCTTGGACATGGGGAACTCCGGGGCAAGTGTAGCTGTGATCACCGTCATCGTTTCCCATCCTCCGGCCCCGGGGGCGTGCTACCTTCCCTCCCAACCTATCCAATCCAATCCACCTCACCCCGTTCTCGGAGTCTTCCATGAGCGATGTGGAAATCAGCATTACCCAGCAGAAGACCATCGAGGCGCTGCAGAAGGGCGAGGCGGCGATTCCCATGCGGGGCTGGCTGGCCAAGCAGGCCGCCATCAACTACGAGGTGGAGCGCGCCCTGGCCGAGGAAGATCCCGCGGCCTTCTGGGGCGACAAGGCCCGGGCCTTGGATTGGCATGAACCCTGGACGGAAGTCTTCCAGTTCAAGGCGCCCAACCACGCCTGGTTCATCGGCGGCAAGCTCAACGCCACGGTGAACTGCATTGATCGCCATGTGCACAGCGACCGCCGCAACAAGGCGGCCCTGCTGTGGGTGGGGGAGGATGGCGACGAGCGCGCCTACACCTACAACCGGCTCTACCGGGAGATGAACCGCTTCGCGAACACGCTCAAGCGATTGGGCGTGAAGAAGGGCGACCGGGTGATCCTCTACATGCCGCTGACGCCCGAGGGCATCATCTCCATGCTGGCCTGCGCCCGCATCGGCGCCATCCACAGCGTGGTCTACGCGGGCATGGGTGCGCTGGCCCTGCGCACCCGCATCGAGGATGCCGGGGCCAAGGTGGTGGTCTGCTCAGACTTCACCTACCGCCGGGGCAAGGCCATCGCCCTCAAGCCCATCGTCGACGAGGCCGTGCGCGACCTGTCCTCGGTGGACCATGTCATCGTGCACCGGCGGGGCTCCCGGCCCGGCGACGCCCCCGTCACCTTCGCCAGTGAGCGCGAGAAGGACTTCTACGACATCCAGCAGGGGCGCGAGATCCACTGCGATCCGGAAATGGTGGATTCCGAGCATCCCCTCTTCATCCTCTACACCAGCGGAACGACGGGAAAACCGAAGGGCGTCGTCCACACTACGGGCGGCTACCTGGTGGGGGTGAACTACCTGAGCAGGGCCTTCTACCAGATCCAGGAGCGCGACATCTACTGGAGCACCTCCGACATCGGCTGGGTGGTGGGCCACAGCTTCATCGTCTACGGCCCCATGAGCATCGGCGCCACGATCCTCTGCCGCGAGGGGGCGCCGGACTACCCCAGCCCGGAGGTCACCTGGGAGATCTGCGAGCGCTTCGGGGTGAATGTGATGTTCACGGCCCCCACGGCCGTCCGCATGTGGATGAGCCACGGGGCGGAGGCTCCCGGGAAGTTCGACCTCAGCAAGCTGCGCCTCATGGCCTGCGCCGGGGAACCCCTGAATCCGGAGGCCCACCGCTGGGCCCAGAAGCACCTGGTTGGGCAGGGCAATGGCCAGGTCGTGGACAACTGGTGGCAGACCGAGATCGCAGGGCCGGTCATCGGCACCTTGCCCACCTTCGAGGCCCGGCCGGGCAAAGCCGGCAAGGCCCTTCCCGGCGCCCAGCTCGCGGTGGTGAACCGGGATGGTTCGCCCGTGCCTGACGGCCAGGGCGGGCTGCTGGTGGTCAAGTTCCCGCTGCCCTACATGCTCCGCACGATCTGGAACGACCACAAGCGCTACGAGGACTACTGGAAGGACATCCCCGGCTGCTACAGCGCGGGCGATGTCGCGGTGAAGGACTCCGACGGCTACATCGCCGTGCTGGGCCGGGCCGACGATGTGCTGAATGTGGCGGGCCACCGCATCGGCACCGCCGATGTGGAAGGTTCGCTCATCCGCCACCCCGCCGTGGCCGAGAGCGCCGTGGTGGGTCTGCCCGATCCCATCAAGGGCGAGCGCATCATGGCCTTCGTGGTCGTGAAGGCCGGTGTGTCCACGGGGCCGGGCCTCATCGCCAGCCTCAAGGATCATGTCCGGGAGGACCTCGGCGGCATCGCCATGCCCAGCGAAATCGAGATCCGGGCTAGCCTGCCCAAGACCCGCTCCGGCAAGATCGTCCGCCGGGCCCTCCGGGCCGAGGCCCTGGGCCAGGATCCGGGCGATCTCAGCACCCTGGCGGATTGAGGCTGTCCGGGGGTGTTGGCGCCCCATCGCTGCGCGAACACCCCCCGGCCCCCCCGCGCGGCCCGGCCGGGCCCAGCCACGCGTGAGCGCATCGCAAAAC